>CAWJCX010000008.1:0-261581 GCA_963841395.1 uncultured Actinomycetota bacterium | reverse complement strand
GTTTCGGTGTCCGGCGCCGTTTCCGGCTCGGCGTCCGGTTCTGCGTCCGCACTCGGCGGGCTCCGCCGCGGGCTCGTCGGCGAACTCCTCCTCGAACTCCTCGAGGTCGGGGTCTTCCGGTCTTCGGATCGGGGTCATCGAGGTCGTCCAGCAGGCCAGCCGGTTCCGCGTACGCCGCACGTGGTCCGGCGAGCCACGCGGTGATCGCGGCCGGCACGCCGATCCACGCCACGAGCGCGATCGACACCGCCGCCGCCCGCAGGCTCACCGGGTCGAACGGCCCCATCCCCACGCGCCCGCCCGCGCTGCCCGCGAGCACCACGAACGCGAGCGCCACCACGCCCGCGGCGACCGCGGCGGCGCGCACCCGGGCGAGCGGCTCCTCGGCGGCGTCCCGCAGCAGCCGGCCGACGAACACGCCGATGCCCAGCGGCAGCACGAAGAGCAGCGGCCACCACGAGGCCGGCTCCTCGGGCAGGGCGGCGAGCAGCGGCAGACCGGGCACCGGGCCGCCGCTGAAGTCCAGCGGCGACACCGAGACGATGCCCATCGAGAACCCCGGCCCGGCGAGGAACCCGGTCGCCGCGACCACCGCGTTGGGCACGAACCCATCGACAGCAGCAGCATGCCGAGCCCGTTGCCCAGGCCGGGGGCGAACGTGGCGAACAGGTCCCTGCGCGGTCCGACCGACGTCAGCAGCGCGAACGTCAGCAACGCCCCGCCCGCCGCCAGCAACAGCAGCACCGCGACCAGCCCGGCCCGGATCCCGCGCAGCGCCACCGGATCCGCGCGCTCGACCAGTGCGGCCCACAGCCCGCAGCGGTGCAGCACGCCGAGGGTCGCGGCGAGCGCGGCGACCAGTGCGGGGTAGTAGAAGGCGGCGAGCGGGTCGACCGAGACCGCGTGGCCGGAGACCGCGAGCGCGATCGCGAGCCCGCAGCTGCCGTGCGCCACGGCGATCGCGCCGACCACGTGCCCGGCCTGCCACGGGCCGCGCAGTCCCAGCCGCTCGGCGGCGCCGGCCGCGGCCCGCGCGGCCACCAGCATCATGCCGATCGTCGCCAGCAGCGGCAGCATGCCGAGCTCGAGCCCGCCGATCGCGAGCGGCACCTGGTGCGCGGCGAGCCAGCCCGGCAGCGCGGCGACCACGACGCCGGTGGTGGAGAAGTGCGCGAGCGGTGCGATGGCGGTGACGAGCGCGAGCACCGCGGCGACCGCGGCGTAGCCGGTGACGAGCGAGCCGAGTGCGGCGAGGGTCAGGACGCGCACGCGGGCGAGCGCGGAGACGGCGACGTCGTCGGGTCTGGCGTCGGGGACATCGAGGTCGAGAGGACGGCGCCATGCCGCCACTGTCGCACGCGTTTTCGGCCGCCCGACGCAGGCACGCCGCCCCTGCACCGCATCAGGTGAACGACGTCACCGCACGTCAATGGGGGTGGCACCGGAAGCTCCGGTGCCACCCCCATTGGCGTGGTCTGGCGGTACTACTGCTGCGGGTAGCCACCCGGCGGGGTGCCGGGGTGCTGGCCCGGCTGGCCGAACTGGCCCTGCTGCGGGGCGAACGTCGTCGCCTGTCCGCGGCGCACCGCGGCGGCGGGTACTGGCCCGGCTGCTGCTGGGCCGGGAACCCGTCGACGGCGGGTACATGCCCCGGCGGCTGGTGCCCGTACTGGTTCTGCCCCGGCGTCGGCGGCTTCATGATGCCCGCCTCGAACAGGTAGGCCACGACGGCCGCGGCGAGCCTGCAGGAGGCCGAAGATCAGCATCAGGATCGTGCCGACGCCGATGTCCGGGTCGGTGGAGAAGGTGAAGAACAGCACGGTGAGCATGCCGGTCACCGAGAACGCGGCCGGCGAGATGCCGGCCTTGGCCCCGCCCGGCAGGATCGCCGGCACCACGAACAACCCGCCGAGCAGGAACAGCCCCGGCAGCGCGCTGGCCTGGGAGAAGAAACCCCCGCTCGCCCCGTCGTAGGCGTCGGCGAACCCGACGAAGAAGTTGATCAGGCCGAGGCCGGCGACGACCAGGTACATGATCTGCGGCAGACCGAGCTTCGGGCCGCTGCCCGGCGGACGGCCGTAGCCGGGTCCCTGAATCGGCTGCTGCGGGCCCTGTCCCGGGTAACCACCCGGAGCCCCGCCTGGGTAGGTCATCGCGTTGCTCTCCTCAGCTCATTTCGACGCGATTGCAAACAGTCTGCGTTTCGAGCGGCGTCTACGGCCAACTCTCCTCGCCCCTCCGACGACCGGAGCAGCCGGGTGGTTCCCGTGGTCGGGAGCACCATTGGGCCGGACGCTACACCAGCTTCCGGGCCCTCGTCCGGCTGACTCGTGGCCCCGTCCTCAGCCTGCCTTCGCGACGAGCAGGCGGGCGAGCTCGGCCGTCTCCGACGGCGTCTTGCCGACCCGGACGCCGGCCGCCTCGAGTGCTTCCTTCTTCGCCTGCGCGGTGCCCGACGAGCCGGACACGATCGCGCCGGCGTGGCCCATCGTCTTGCCCTCGGGGGCGGTGAAGCCCGCGACGTAACCGACGACCGGCTTGGTCACGTGCTCGGCGATGTAGGCCGCGGCGCGCTCCTCGGCGTCGCCGCCGATCTCGCCGATCATCACGATGACCTCGGTCTGCGGGTCCGCCTCGAACGCGGCGAGCGCGTCGATGTGCGTGGTCCCGATGACCGGGTCGCCGCCGATGCCGACCGCGGACGAGAAGCCGATGTCGCCGCAGCTCGTACATCAGCTGGTAGGTCAGCGTGCCGGACTTGGAGACCAGGCCGATCGTGCCCGGGCCGGTGATGTCGGCCGGGATGATGCCGGCGTTGGACTTGCCGGGGCTGATCACGCCGGGGCAGTTCGGGCCGACGATCCGGGTCTTGTTGCCGGTCGCGCAGGCGTGTGCCCAGAAGCTCGCGGTGTCGTGCACCGGGATGCCCTCGGTGATCACCACGGCCAGGCCGATGCCCGCGTCGATCGCCTCGACCACGGCCGCCTTGGCGAACTTCGGCGGCACGAACACGACGGTGACGTCCGCGCCGGTGGCCTGCCATGGCCTCGCCGACGGAGTTGAACACCGGCAGCGTCAGGCCGTCCTTGACGTCGGAGAAGTCGGCGCTCTGGCCGCCCTTGCCCGGGGTCACGCCGCCGACCACGTTCGCGCCCGACGCCAGCATGCGGCGGGTGTGCTTGGTGCCCTCGGCACCGGTCATGCCCTGAACGATGATCTTGCTGTCCTCGTCGAGGAAGATCGCCATCTCACGCCCCCTGTGCGGCAAGCTCGGCGGCCTGGCGTGCCGCGTTGTCCATGGTGTCCACCTGCTGCAGGCCCGGCAGCGCGGCCTCGGTGAGGATCCGCCGGCCCTCGTCGGCGTTGTTGCCGTCGAGCCGCACGACGATCGGCTTGCTCACCGTGTCGCCGCGGCTGTCCAGCAGCTGGAAGGCCTGCACGATGCCGTTGGCGACCGCGTCGCAGGCGGTGATGCCGCCGAAGACGTTCACGAAGACGCTGCGCACGTCGCGGTCGGACAGGATGATCTCCAGCCCGTTGGCCATCACCTCGGCCGAGGCGCCGCCGCCGATGTCGAGGAAGTTGGCCGGCTTCACGCCGCCGAAGTCCTCGCCCGCGTAGGCCACGACGTCCAAAGTGGACATCACGAGACCCGCACCGTTGCCGATGATCCCGACCTGGCCGTCCAGCTTGACGTAGTTGAGGTCCTTGGCCTTCGCGGCCGCCTCCAGCGGGTCCTCCGCGGCGATGTCCACGAGGTCGGCGTGTGCCGGGTGGCGGAACGCGGCGTTGTCGTCGAGCGTGACCTTGCCGTCCAGCGCGACGACCTTGTCCTCGGGGTCGCGCACCAGCGGGTTCACCTCGACCAGCGTGGCGTCCTCGGCCACGAAGGTCTCCCACAGCGAGACCACGACGTCGGCGGCCTGGTCCGCGATGGCCTCCGGGAACTTGGCCGCGGCCACGATCTCCTTGGCCTTGGCCAGGTCCACGCCCGCGATCGCGTCCACCGGCACCTTCGCGAGGGCGTCCGGGCGCTCGACGGCGAGCTGCTCGATCTCCATGCCGCCCTCGGCCGACGCCATCGCGAGGAAGGTGCGGTTGGTGCGGTCGAGGAGGAAGGAGACGTAGTACTCCTCGGCGATGTCCGACGCCGGAGTGACGAGCACCCGGCGGACGACGTGGCCCTTGATGTCCAGACCGAGGATGGCCTCGGCCTTGACCTGGGTGTCAGCGGGGTCGTCGGCCAGCTTCACGCCGCCGGCCTTGCCGCGGCCGCCGGTCTTCACCTGCGCCTTGACGACGACGGTGCGACCGAGCTCCTCGGCGACCGCGCGGGCTTCGTCCGGAGTGTCGGCCACCCTTCCCGGCAGCACCGGAACACCGTGGGCCGCGAAGAGGTCCTTGGCCTGGTACTCGTACAGATCCACTCGACGGTCTCCTGATCTACGACTTCGTGCCGTGGTGGGTTCGGCACGGTAGAAGACCCTAGCGACGTGCGTGGACACCTGACGCACGGCGTCCGGTGAAGTCCCTCACGCCCGGCGGCCGCGCTTGCCGACGGGGCGGCTGGGGGCCTTTGCCACCGGGCGTGGTTCCTCCGCCGGTGCGTCGCGTTCCGGGGTCGGTCCCGCGAGCGCGATGCCCGCGGCGACGAGGAACGCGAGGCAGGCGACGATCGCGAGCCAGGTGCCCGAGCCGGCGCCGGCGTCCTGGGCGCGGTCGCTGGTCATGGGCAGCTCGAGCGCGTGGATGCCGACGACCGCGGCGGCGCCGAGCAGGAGCGCGGCCGCGCGGGCCGGGCGGGCCACGGTGGCGAGCAGCCCGGCCGCGATGACCACGATCGCGGCGATGACCAGCCCCCACGAGGCGAGCCGGAAGTCCGACCAGATGCCGGGCGCGACGAAGTCCGGCGCGGTGACCATGGGGAAGCCGAAGGCGCCGATGCTGAACAGGATCGCCGCGCCGGCCGGGGCGGCGACTGACAGGTGCGTCGAGCGCTCGGTGAGGTCGACGTCGTCGCGTTCGGCGCTGCCGGCGATGGCCGCGCTGACCGCCGCGGCGGCGGCGATCAGGACGGCGGCGGCGGCGAACCAGACGCCGGCGCCGATGTGCACGGTGTTGCTGATGCCGGCGCCGGTGAACGCGGCGTCGAGGGTGGCGGCGCCGACGAGCACGACCGAGCCGAGGCTCACGACGAAGGCCGGCCGGACGGCGGCGGCCCAGCGGGCGGTGAGCAGGGCCGCGCCGAGGACGGCGACGAGGATGCCGACGGGGATGAGCTGGCGGTTTGCGTAGCTTTCCGGTTCCGCGAGCCCGTCGACGACCAGCTGCGGGCCGAAGGCGCCAATGAGCGCGGCGACGCCGGCCAGCACGCCGAGGACGCCGGTGACGAGGTGGACCCGGCCCTCTTCGAGCTGCAGCTCCGCGTCGTCCTCATCCTCGACCGGTACGGCGGCGCCGCGCACCACGAAGATCAGGAGCGTCAGCAGGACCAGCGGTGCGAGTGCGAGGTAGGGCCCGAGGTCCGGGCTCAGCCGGTCGACGGTCAGCCCGGCGACGAGCGGTGGCATCGCCACGCCGGCCGTCGCGGCGAGCACACCGAGCACGACGCCGCGCGCCACCGCGGGCCGTGCCGAGCCGGCGGCGAACACGCACCCGGCGACCACGGCGGCGACGACCAGCAGCAGGCCGACGCGGACGAGGGTTGGGCTGCCGATGAGGTCGTGGCCGAGCTGGAACGCGTTGCCGGACTTGAAGGGCGGCATGACGAGCCCGACGGCGGCGATGGTCGCGAAGGCGAGTGCCCAGCCGATGGCGCGGCCACGGGTCTTCTCGGAGGTCGGGCCGTCGTCGAGCTCGAGCCCGTAGGCGGAGCCCGGTGCCGCGCCCGCCCGGCCGGCGGCGAGCGCGCCCGCCCCGGCGGTGGCGAGGTGGCCGGCGACGAGCAGCCAGAGCCCGGCGGCGGGAGTGAGCTGGGCGAGGCTGGTCGGCACGAGGATCTCGGGCCGCGACACGAGCAACCCGTCCTGCACGAACTGCAGGTCGACGATCGCCCGGCCCGGCGCGAGCAGCGCGGCCCCGGTGAGCACGCCGGCCGCGGTGAGCGCCCGCCCGAACCCGACCAGGGTGATCGCGATCAGTGGTGGGGCGGCCGCGAGCAGGGTCAGCAGAGCCGTGCTGGCGAACCCCCTGGCGGGCGCGTCCTGGACGATCCCGACCTCCGGCCCGGCGATGAGCAGGACCGCGCCGAGCACGGATAGTCCCAGCGCAAGGCGGAGTTGAGGTGGGGCGTCGGCCCAGCCGAGGCGTTCGGTCTGGTCGAACTGACGGGTGCCGGCCTGCCGCCTGTCCACCCGCTCACGCGGCGATCGGGTCCCCGAAGTCATTGCGGAGCACGCTAGCAAGAGCACCCACCCATGGACGGCGCCGCCCGAACGCCGGGCTCGATTTCGCCCGAATGGCCCCGTGCCCCGCCCGCGCCGCTGTCGGTTCGGTCGGCTGACCGACGAGCGCCGCCCGGACCGGAAGCCGCAGCGGGCAAGACCGCACGTTCACACCGGCTGCCCGAACACCAGGCTCTTTCGCCCCAATGGCCCGCGCCCACCCGCCCGCCGCTGCCGAGTTGGGGTCGCCGGGACCGCCACCGGCCGACCGAAGCCGCCCGGCGCAGACCGGCGGGCTCCGCCGGGAGCGGAAGTCGCGGTCGGCGGCGAGCTGGGCCGCCCGTCCACCGCTCAGGCCTTCGGCACGTCCTCGCGATGCTCTGGAGCAGCACCTCGAACCACCGGGATCCGGAACAGCGCTCGGCCTGGTCCAGCCGGTGTCAGTGCGCACCAGGTCGCTCACGTCGGTGCGGGCGAGGGGCGTGGCCCGGCAGCGGCGGCTGGTCGCTCACTGGCCAGGTCAGGTTCGTGCTCGCCACCGGTCGCGTTGATTTCCGTCGCCACAACGGGATCCGCACGGCCGCAGCGAGCTGGGCGGCGATGCAGCTCGCCCGTGCCGATCGCCCGCACCTCGGCGAGGCCGGCTGCCCTCCAGGCCGAGGCCCGGCCGCCGTGACCGGCCGAGGAACGCGGCGGCCGCGGAATGGTCCGCGGACCGGCCGCGAACGCGACGTGATCGAAGCGGACCTGGTCCGGCGCCTGGCAACTCCGGTACTCCGCACTTACCGCGCGACGGGTGCGCGCACGCGGGCGTGACCGGATCGGTGGCGCCGAAAACGTCGGGGCGGCCCGAGGCTGGGTGGTTGGGGGGGCTTTGCGGGGTCTGACCAGGCTCATCCTCCGGGGTGGTTTGAGGTGGACGATGGGTAACGAGGGCGGATGAAACCTTGTGATTCAGTAACCTGGATCACATCGCGAAGGTAAATTTCACTTCACCTTCGGTCATTGTTGCTGGCCAGTAGGTTTCGGGCCGCCACCCGAATGGCCGACACGGATGACAGAAGTTGCTCTAACCGCTTCCCCTTCGTTACTGTCCCGGCGTCCGTTGTCACAGTCCGGTCACGAAATGGGCAGGGTCGGCAACCCGAATTGCCGACCAGCTGGGATCCCCCGCCTGGCGCCCACGCGAAGCTCGTCCCCACGAGCGAAGTGTTCGTGACAGGTTCCCCGAGACGGAAGGGCAGCAAAGGTCTTGGCTCGACACCGCTCACCCGGCGGCGAGACGTGGGATTGCATCGCTCTCGATGACGATGACGTGCTCACGGAGCGCGCTCCCGCCCGCAACCGCGGCGCACACAGGGTGTCCCCTCCCTCGTCGGCGCTGCGCGGCCGCGTAGTAGTGGCCGCCGTGGCCGCAGGCGCGTTCGCCGCCGCGGTCGCCGGACAGAACCTCAAGGGCGGCGGCGACCAGCAGTCGCCTGACGTGCAGCCCCTCGCGGACAGCAAGAACGCGTCCGCCGCCATCGGCATCGGCGGCGACGCCTCGGCCGCGGCCCCCTCGTTCCTGACTGTCGCCAAGCCGACCGTGCAGACCTACGGCGCTCCGGTCGAGGCGCAGAAGATCCTCGCCAGCGACAAGATCGTCAACGCGCGCGCCGCGAAGGTCGCCGCGGAGATCGCCGAGCGGAACCGGCCCAAGTTCGTCCAGCCCGCCCAGGGCACGCTGACCTCCACGTTCGGCTCCCGGTGGGGCACCACCCACTACGGCATCGACATCGCCAACGCGATGGGCACCCCGATCGTCGCGGCCGCCGACGGCGTCGTGATCGAGGCAGGCCCGGCGAGCGGCTTCGGTCTCTGGGTCCGCGTCCAGCACGCCGACGGCACCATCACCGTCTACGGCCACATGGACTCGTTCTCCGTGTCCGAGGGCGAGCAGGTGAAGGCCGGCGAGCAGATCGCGCGCATGGGCAACCGGGGCGAGTCGACCGGAACCCACCTGCACTTCGAGGTCTGGGACTCGAGCGGCATGAAGATCGACCCGCTGCCCTGGCTGGCCGAGCGCGGCATCCACCCCTGAGCCGCCTTCACCCTCAGAACCGGCCCGGCAGTCGCTTGACGAAGTAGGCACTGGCGACCCGCCACACGCTGCACATCGAATGCCTGCGTGCGCAGGCGCGGCAGCGACGCCCGGCGGGCTCGTGCAGCTCCAGCAACGCGCGCCAGGCGGCGACGAGCCGCCGCGCCTCCTCCACGAGTGCGGGCTCGCCACAGACCCGCCGCTCGACCCCGTCCAGGTAACGGCCGACGCTCTCGGCGAACACCCGGTACAACAGCTCGTCCACACCTAGGGACCCCCTCTGACCTCGGGCGGGAGCGTGTGCGTCCCGTCGGTGTGGATTAGACCGGATGGCACCGACAATTTTCGCACACCAGTTCGAGACCGGCCAGAGGAGATCCCAGAACTACAGCTTGACCAGGGGAACGCTGCCGATCAGCATCAGCCGGATCGTGCCGGCGGTGCCGAAGTCGATCGTGGCCGTCGCCCGCGGGCCCACGCCGTCGGTGGCCACCACGGTGCCCAGGCCGTACTTGTCGTGGTTGACCCGGTCGCCCACGTCCAGCGACAGCGCCGGCATGTCCTTCCACCCCTTCGCGGGGCCGAAGGCCGTGCCCGAACCGCCGCCGGAGCGGGACCGGATGGCATCCCCGCGCCGCGCGCCCCACGACGAGGGCGCGCTCGGCGCCGAGCGCTCCGGCTGCACGCGCCGCCAGTCGAGGAGGTCCGCCGGGATCTCGTCCAGGAACCGGGACGGCGGGTTGGTCATCGGCTGGCCCCACGCCGACCGGACGATCGCGCGCGACAGGTACAGCCGCCGCTGCGCCCGCGTGATGCCCACGTACGCCAGCCGCCGTTCCTCCGCCAGCTCGACCGGGTCGCCCAGCGCCCGCATGTGCGGGAAGATCCCGTCCTCCCAGCCGGTGCAGAACACCACCGGGTACTCCAGGCCCTTCGCGGTGTGCAGCGTCATCAGCGTGACCACACCGCTGGACTCCGAGCCGTCGGCGTCGTCGGCGTCGGGGATCTGGTCGGCGTCGGCGACCAGCGACACCCGTTCCAGGAACGCCGCGAGCGAGGTCGTCTCGGCCTCCGGGTCCGGCGGCGGGTCCTCGACGCCGTCCAGCACGTGCGCGAACTCCCGCGCGACCGTGACCAGCTCGGTGAGGTTCTCCACCCGGGTGGCGTCCTGCGGGTCGTCGCTCTCCTCGAGCTCGGCCCGGTAGCCGGTGCGCTCCAGCACCGCCTCCAGGATCTCGGCCACCTCGTGTCCCTCGTCGACCAGCTCGCGCAGCCCGTCGACCAGCTCGACGAAGCCGGCGATCGCGTTGCGGGACCGCGGGTTCAGCAGCGCCACCCGGTCCTCCGCGGCGTCGCGCAGCGCGGCGTTGAACGAGATCCGCTCGCGGTCGGCGTGCGCGGAGACGCACGCCTCGGCCCGGTCGCCGATGCCGCGTTTGGGCACGTTGAGGATCCGGCGCAGGCTGACCGTGTCCTCCGGGTTGTTGAGCACCCGCAGGTAGGCCAGCGCGTCGCGGACCTCGCGCCGCTCGTAGAACCGCACGCCGCCGACCACGCGGTACGGCAGGCCCAGCCGGACGAAGATCTCCTCGAACACGCGGGACTGGTTGTTGGTGCGGTAGAAGACCGCGACGTCGCCGTAGGTCAGACCGGCCGAGTCGCCGGCGGAGTCCATCAGCCGGTCGATCTCGCCGGCCACGAACGCGGCCTCGTCGTGGTCGTTGTCGCCGACGTAGCCGACGATCTTCTCGCCGTCGCCCAGAGCGGTCCACAGCCGCTTGTCCCGCCGGTTCGGGTTGCGCGAGATCACCGAGTTGGCGGCGGACAGGATCGTCTGCGTGGAGCGGTAGTTCTGCTCCAGCATGATCGTGGTGGCCTGCGGGTAGTCCTCTTCGAAGTCGACGATGTTGCGGATCGTGGCGCCGCGGAAGGCGTAGATCGACTGGTCCGCGTCGCCGACCACGCACAGCTCGCCCGGCTCCGTGCCGTTCTCGCCCGTGCCGACGAGCTCGCGGACCAGCGTGTACTGCGCGTGGTTCGTGTCCTGGTACTCGTCGACCAGCACGTGCCGGAACCGCCGCCGGTAGTACTCCGCGACGTCCGGGAAGGTCTGCAGCAGCTCGACCGTGCGCATGATCAGGTCGTCGAAGTCGAACGCGTTGGCCAGCCCCAGCCTGCGCTGGTACTCGACGAACACCTCGGCGGCCCGGCGCTCGAAGTCGTTGGCCGCGGACTCGGTGGCCTGGCCCGGACCGATCAGCTCGTTCTTCAGGTTCGAGATGTGCGAGGCGAGCCCGCGCGCGGTGTACCGCTTCGGGTCGAGGTCGAGATCGCGCGCCACCAACGTGATCAGCCGGCGCGTGTCGTCCGCGTCGTACACCGAGAAGCTCGACTTCATGCCCAGGGTGACCGCGTCGCGGCGGAGCACCCGCACGCACATCGAGTGGAACGTCGACACCCACATCGCGTTGGCCCGGCGGCCGACGAGCTCGACCACCCGCTCGCGCATCTCCGCGGCGGCCTTGTTGGTGAACGTGATCGCCATGATCTGGCCGGGATGCACGTCGCGCTCGGCGAGCAGGTAGGCGATTCGCCTGGTGAGCACCCGCGTCTTGCCCGAGCCGGCGCCGGCCACCACGAGCAGCGGTGACCCGGCGTGCTGGACGGCCCGGCGCTGCTGGTCGTTGAGGTCGGCGAGCAGGTCGGCCGACCGGCGGCGGGGCTGCTTGGCGGGGGTTTGCGGCGGCAATTCGAACAGAGTGCTCATTGCCCCCAACGGTACCGGCCCGCACCGACAACGCGGACGCGGCAAGCCGGGACCGGGTGGACAGTTCGCGAGTCGTGGTGCCAGAATCGATCCCGTGCGCAACCACGACTTCGAGTTTTTCTACGGGACCCGGACTCCGGCTCCCGTCGTCGTGTAGCGCCCGACAACGACAGCGAAGCCCCGGAGTCCTCGGACCCCGGGGCTTTCGCCGCTCGGGGGCCGGGAATCCGCCAGACCCGAGGATGACGACATGCCTTCCACGACCCCGACCGCGGGAGACGACACGGTGAACGAGCAGGTGAACGAGCAGCCGGGCCTGCCCGCCGACGACGAGATCGCCCAGCTGCGCAAGGAGATCGACTGGCTCGACGCGGAGATCCTGCGCCTGGTGAAGCGCCGGGTCGAGGTGTCGAAGACGATCGGTGCGGCGCGCATGGCGGCCGGCGGGCCCCGGATCGTCTACAACCGCGAGATCGACGTGCTGGCCCGCTACCGCGAGCTAGGCCCGGAGGGCCGGCGGCTGGCGATGGCGCTGCTGAACCTGGGCCGGGGACCGCTCGGCCGTTGAGGTCGCTGAGAGCCACCTCAGAATCAGGGATCTCACCGATCCCGGCCCGCCGCGGTACGGGCACACTGGAGTCATGCTGAACCTGATCGCCGTCATCATCGCCATCGCCGCGGTGGTGGCCACGCTCGCCCACGCGGGGTACCTCGCACTGCTGAACTCGGCCGCGGCCAAGCGGGCCGGCGGGGCGCCGATCGTGCAGTACGTGCGGTCGCGCTGGCCGGTCGCCGGCGTGACGACCGTGGGCGCGCTGCTCGCCTGGGCGCTCACCAACGGCGGTGGGTTCGCCGACGTGCTGGCGATCGTGCTGGCCGCCGGCTCTGCCGGCGTGGCGACCAAGGCGCTGCAGTCGACCCAGGAGCGCTACCGCACCGGCCAGTAGCCGGAGACCCGCTCGTCACTCGGTCGAGTGGCGCTGTGGAAACACGCCCACCCCGGCTCTCACACTGTGGGCAACCGCTTACTCTGGGCCGCGTGAGCACCCCGACCCCCAGCGAGAACGTGCGGTCGGCGCTGGTCGTCGCCGCACATCCGGATGACATCGACTTCGGTGCCGCGGGCACCGTCGCGGTCTGGACGGCCGCGGGCATCGAGGTCACCTACTGCATCTGCACCTCCGGTGAGGCGAGCGGTCCCGCCGACCGCGACGCCGCCGAGATGGCGCGTACCCGGCAGGCCGAGCAGCGGGCCGCGGCCGCGCAGGTCGGCGTCCACGACGTCGTCTTCCTCGACCACGCGGACGGTTCGCTGACCGCGTCGATGGAGCTGCGCCGCGACATCACCCGGGTGATCCGCCAGGTGCGGCCCGACCGCGTGCTGGCCTGGTCCCCGGAGATCAACTGGGAGCGGATCGCCACCGCGCACCCGGACCACCGCGCCGTCGGGCGAGGCCGCCTTCGCCGCGGTCTTCCCCGACTCCCGCAACCCGCACGCCCACCGCGAGCTGCTCGACGACGAGGGCCTCGAGCCGTGGACGGTGCGCGAGCTGTGGGTGAACGACGCGCCGGCGCCGCTGCGCAACCACGTCGTGGACGTGACCGACACGTTCGACAAGAAGATGGCCGCGCTGAAGTCGCACGTGTCCCAGGTCGGCGAGGCCGTCGAGCTGGAGAAGGCGCTGCGGGCCGGGTTCGGCGCGGCCGCGCGGCAGGCCGGGCTGGGCGAGGGGCGGTACGCGGAGAACTTCCAGGTGGTCGACACCAGCTGACGGCGTGACGAGTTCGTCGCACCGCGTCACGATCCGGCAGCAGAGAGGTCTCACAGCCATGAGTAGCGGGGGCTGGCCCAGCGCGGGGCCGCATCATGGCAGGCACCGGCAAGGTTCCGTGAACTCGGCCTGGACCCCGGCGGTGCGCCCGACCGAGGCGGGCCACTTCCCGTCGCACGCCAGGTTCGGCTGGAGCCCGCCGCCGTTCCCGGCCGATCGAGGACACCTCACCGCTGGCGCTGGTCCCGCGCCAGCGCGAGCCCGAGGTGGCCGTCGTGTACGCGCCTGCCCGACACCCCGCCGCACGGCCTGCGCAAGTTCGACCTCGGCAGCGTGCCGGCGTCGGTCACGCCGCCGCGCTCGTGGCGCAAGGCGGCGTTGTTCGCGGTCGGCACGTCGGCGGCGGTGGTCTGTGGGCTCGCGGTCGCGGCCGTCCGGCTGGTCGGCACGCCGCCGGAGAGCGACACGATCGACGCGCTGCCGGCGTTCCCGACCCAGGAGCTGGGCACCCTGCCGGCCGACGAGACCGCGACGCCGACCAGCGGTACGCGGCGGACGTCCCGCACGTCGGGCAGCCACCCCGACACGGCGCGGCGCACCGGCGACGCGCCCCGGCCCGGTTCGCCGGGCGCGGGCTCGCCCGGTTCGCCGGACGGCTCGTCGGACAGCTCGTCGGACAGCGCCCCCGGCGGTGGCGACTCGACGACGGACCCGACGACGGAAACGGGCACGGCGACCGAGCCGGCCCCGCCACAGCGCACGACGATCGGCCGGGAGCCGATCACGCCCACCAGCCCGCAGCAGATGGGCGACCGGACCGAGCAGTACTTCGCGCTGGTGACCCAGGACCCGGAGGCGGCGCACGAACTGTGCACCGGCGGCATGGCGCGCGAGGGCCCGGAGGGCATCGAGCAGCGGTACGCCGGCGTGGACCACGTGGAGGTCCAGCGGATCACCATCGACCGCAACGAGGCCAAGACGACGAGCACGGTGAAGGTCGTCCACGACGACGGCACGGCGACGGTCGAGGAGCGCCAGCTGACCTTCACCTGGGGTGGCGATCCCAAGATCAGCGGCGACTCCGCGGCGGGCTGACCGCGCCGTCACCCGCAGCGAATGATTGCGCTGTCAATTACTCCGATGGAGTGACGTGACCGCCCGCCCACCGACCCATTCGGGTGATCCGGTCCGATTCGCTGGCGCCTCGGGCGGGCCGCGCGGTACCTAATTGGCCCTAATGCCACATACGGAGGGCCTTCAGAAAGTGGATCGTCTGACGACCGGGCGGCGCCATGTGCGTGCCGGCTCGGTTTCCGTCACCGAGCTGATCACGAAGCAGGCCGCGAGACCCGAGTCCCCACCACCGGTCCAGGCCGATACCGAGACCACGGTGACCATCGACCGGACCGTCGACGTGCCCGTCGAGCCCGAGGCCGGGCCGACGTCGCACCGCCGCGCCACCACGCGCGGCGCGCAGCTGGCGAAGATCACCAGTCTCGGCGTGGCGACCATCGTGCTGTGCGGCGCCGTCGGCATCGCGTCCACGATCGCCCACCGGCGCCAGGACGACGCCGAGGCGACCGACCACCCCGCGGAGCAGATCAACGGCGAGCAGGCGCTGCTGCCGGGCCAGCTCGACCGCACGCTGACGCCACGCGGTGCGGCCGCGGCCACGCCGCCCAGACCGGCCCCGGCCACCCGGACGACCCACCACGCCGCCCCGCCCGCGCCGCGGACCGCGCGGACGGCCACCACCACGGCGCCGGACTCGCCGGCCGTCGCGGCACCCCGGTCCGATCTCGGACGTCGTCCGCGAGTTCTACGCGCACCTGCCCAGCGACCCCGACGGTCGCGTTCGACCTCGTCTCGCCGGACCTGCTCCACTCCACGCTGGGCCAGTTCCTCGAGTCCTGGTCGCTCGTCCGCTCCGTCGACGTGCTGAGCCTGCAGCAACAGGCGGACGGCGTGCTCGCGGTCGTCCGGATGCGTCTGGTCGACGGCGGGCACCTGCAGCTGCAGCAGTTGCTCACCGTGGCGGACTCACCGCGCCGCATCGTGGGCGTTCGGCTGCTGTCCGCCCAGCGCAACTGATCGACTAGGCTCTCAGGCCTTGCGCACTGTGTGGTCCGCATTCATGTGCGCAGAGTGAACGCCTAGCCTGGTGCGGGTCGGCGTACGTGGGTACCCGCCGCGTTATGTGTGGCGATGAACACGCCCGCCGCCAGTCCGGGAGGTTTCTGTGACCTGCGGTCCAGGTATCCCCATCAGGTCCGGAGTCGGCATGAGCGATGGCCCGCAGGCAGGGAGGGACTCAGCGCGATGACCGATGAGGGTCGCCTGGTGGCCGGGCGCTACCGGCTGGTCCACCGCATCGGCACCGGTGCGATGGGCGTGGTCTGGCAGGCGCACGACGAACGGCTGAACCGGACCGTCGCGGTCAAGAGACTCCTGCTGCAACCCGGCCTGCCGCCGGACGAGGCGCAGGAGGCCGTCGAGCGCTGCATGCGCGAGGGCCGCATCGCCGCGAAGCTCCACCACCCGAACGCCATCGCGGTGTTCGACGTCGTGGACGAGCACGGCGCGCCCTGCCTGATCATGGAGTACCTGCCGTCCAAGAGCCTCGCCATGGTGATGGCCGAGCGCGGCCCGCTGCCCGCCCGCGAGGTGGCCCGGATCGGCGCGCAGTCGGCGGCCGCGCTCGCCGCCGCGCACGCGGCCGGGATCGTGCACCGGGACGTCAAGCCGGGCAACATCCTGCTCGGCGACGACGGCACGGTGAAGATCACCGACTTCGGCATCTCCCGCGCCACCGACGACGTCACGGTGACCAAGACCGGCATGATCGCCGGCACGCCCGCCTACCTCGCGCCCGAGGCCGCGATCGGCAACGAGCCGACGCCGGCGTCGGACGTGTTCTCGCTCGGCTCGACGCTGTACGCGGCCGTCGAGGGCGAGCCGCCGTTCGGGCTCACCGAGAACACGCTGCAGCTGCTGCACGCGGTCGCCGCGGGCCGGATCAACCCGCCGCTGCAGTCCGGGCCGCTCACCGGGGTGCTCACCTGGCTGCTGGCCACCGACCCGGAGGACCGGCCGTCCACCTCGCGGACCCGTGACCTGCTGGCCGCGGTGGCCGCCGGCGAGATGCCGTCCGTGCCGTCGATGCCGCGGGTGCTGCCGGTCAGCAGCGAGGCGGCCACCCGGATGGTCAACTCGTACGAGGACGACTACGGCGACGACTACGGCGACGGTTACTCGGACCAGCCGACACAGATGGTCGGCGCGGGCGACCGGACGCGCTCGGTGCGCCCGATGCCGGCCGCGCCGCCGCCGACGTCACGGTCGCGCAAGCCGCTGGTGTTCGCCGGCATCCTGCTGGCGGCGCTGGTCGCGACGGGCGCCTTCCTGCTGGCCAGCCGGAAGGACAACACCGACAGGACGACAACACCGATCCGCGGCAGAACAACGGGCCGGTGATCAGCCAGACCACCACGACGACGCCGCCTCCCACGACGACCACCACGTCCGCGGAGCCGACGACCACCGAGGAAACGACGACGACCACCACGACCACGACGACCACCACCACGACCACCACCACCACGACGCCGCCGCCCACGACGACGACCACCACCACGGAAGCTCCGGTAACGACCACCGAACAGGTGGAGCGATAGCGTGGGCCACGGCGGGGATCGAGGGCTTAGGGGTATGTCGTGACGGCTGAAGGGGGTCTGGTCGCGGGGCGTTACCGGCTCGGTGACCGGCTCGGCAGCGGGGCGATGGGGATCGTCTGGCAGGCCCACGACGAGCGGTTGCACCGCACCGTGGCGGTCAAGCAGATGCTGTTGCAGCCCGGTCTGTCCGAGGCGCAGGCCGAGGAGTCGCGGCGAAGATGTATGCGGGAGGGGCGCATCGCGGCGCGGCTCGCGCATCCCAACGCGATCACGGTCTACGACGTCGCCGAACACGACGGCGACCCGTGGCTGGTCATGGAGTACCTGCCGTCGAAGAGCCTCGCCGGCGTCCTGTCCGAGCGGGGCACGCTCTCGCCGCAGGAGGCCGCGCGGATCGGTACGCAGGTGGCCGCGGCGCTGGTCGCCGCGCACGCGGCGGGCATCGTGCACCGCGACATCAAGCCGGCGAACGTGCTGCTCGGCGACGACGGCACGGTCAAGATCACCGACTTCGGCATCTCCCGGGCCACCGGTGACGTCACGGTCACCGCGACCGGCATGCTCGCGGGCACGCCCGCCTACCTCGCGCCCGAGGTGGCGAAGGGCGAGAACCCGACGCCGGCCGCGGACGTGTTCTCGCTGGGCTCGACGCTGTACACGGCGGTCGAGGGGCATTCCCCGTTCGGGCTGAGCGAGAACACGCTGGCGCTGCTGTACGCGGTGGCGGCCGGCAACATCACGCCGCCCCAGCACGCCGGCCCGCTGACCGCGCTGCTGATGCAGCTGCTGCGGGTCGACCCGAAGGAGCGCCCGCCGCTGTCCATCGCGCGCGACAACCTCGCCGCGGTGGCCGAAGGCCGGCCATCGCCGGCGGTCATGGACGCGGCGAGCGCGCCGACCAACCGCATCGCGGGCAACCGGCGGCCGCACCCGCCGCTGGGCCCGCCGACGCCGCCGCGGGCGAACACGCCGCCGCCGTGGGCCCCGCAGAAGGACAACACGCGCCTGGACGTGCATCCGTTCGCCGAGCCGACGCCGAGCGGCCCGGGCCACGTGATGCACCGCGAGGCCCTGCCGTCGGGTCCGACGCCCCGGCCGGCCGGGCGCCCGCCGCGGCAGGGCAGCAAGGCGCGGTCGGTGGCGCTCACCGTGCTCGCGATCGTGGCGGCCATGCTGGTCGGCATCCTGGTGGCGACCCTGGTGTCGCAGTCGCGCGACAACGGCGCGGGTGCGGGCAGCGGGCAGAACTCCCAGCCGCAGTCCGATCCGGCCAGCAAGAAGCCGACGCCCGACGAGTACGAGCAGGCGATCCGGGACTACTACGCCCTGCTGCCCGACCAGACCGACGAGGCGTTCCAGCTGCTCACCGGCCGCGCCAAGGAGAAGTCCAAGGGCGAGCGGACCTACAAGCGCTTCTGGAACACGATCGAGTCGGTCGAGGTGCTGAACACCGACGTGGAGGGCAACCGGGTGTCCGCGGACCTGCTCTACACGACCGGCAACGGCCGCACCTCGCGCGAGGCGACCTCCTTCGCGCTCGTGGAGAAGGACGGCAAGCTGCTGATCGAGAACTTCGTCCGCGTCGGCAGCGGCGGCTGACCTACCCGGCCGCGACCGACTTCGCGGCCCGGGCCAGCGCGTCGAGCAGGCAGCGCACGGCGGGCTGGTCGCCGATCGACTCGCGCACGACGGCGTAGATCACCCGCACCGGCTCCGGGCGGCGCACCCGCCGCACCACCACGCCGGGCCGCCGGTGCTCCACCCCGAGCAGTGGCACCAGGCTCACCCCGAGCCCGGCCGCCACGAACCCCTGCGCGCACGCGTAGCTCTCCGACTCCACCACGAACCCCGGGGTGAACCCGGCAGCCGCGCACGCGTCGAGCACCACCTGCACGCACGGCCCGGGCGGCCACTCGTTGCCCACGAACGACTCCTCCGCGAGCTCGGACAGGTCGATGACCCGCCGCCCGGCCAGCGGGTGCGTCCGCGCCAGCACGAGCCGGTACGGGTCGTCGAGCAGGTGCACCAGCCGCACGCCCGGCACGGGCACGGCGTCCGGCGGCAGCACGCAGATCGCCACGTCCGCCTCGCCCTGCGCGACCTCCGGCATCGGTCCCGGCTCGACCAGCTTCAAATCCACCCGCACGCCCGGGTGCTCGCGGCGCAGCTCGGCGAGCGCGGGCGGCACCAGCGCCTGGCCGGCCGTGACGAAGTATCGGATCGACAGGTGGCCGGTCCGGCCCTCGCGCAGGTCAGCCAGCGCGAGCTCGGCCTCGGACACGTGCCGGCCGATGATCTCCGCGTGCTCGGTCAGCAGCCGGCCGGCCGCCGTGGGCCGGATGCCGCGGCCGGCCCGCTCGAGCAGCGGCGTGCGCGCCTGCCGCTCCAGCGCGGCGACCTGCTGGCTCACCGCGGACGGCGTGTAGCCGAGGTTGGTGGCCGCCGCGGTGATGGAACCGCTGGTCACGACGGCCCTGAGCACCTGCATCCTGCGCACGTCGAGCATGGCCCGACCTTACAGAACTGCTAACAGATCGGTGCAGTTCTTTTCACTTGTGCTGGATGATCCCGGCGGGCACCGTGAACGGCGAGTGGAGGTGATGGTGGTGCGCGCGTCGCTGGTCCGGATGGGTCTGATCGCACTGTTCTGGGGCTCGAGCTTCCTCTGGATCAAGCTCGCCCTGACGAGCCTGTCGCCGATCCAGATCACGTTCGTCCGGTCCGTGCTCGGCGGCGCGGTGCTGCTCGTGCTCTGCTACGCGAGCGGGCAGCGCCTGCCCCGGGGCCGCCGGATCTGGGGCCACCTCGTGGTCGCCGCGTTCTTCGGCAACGCGCTGCCGTTCCTGCTCTTCGCGGTCGGCGAGCTGACCGTGCCGAGCGGCGTGGCCGGCATGATCAACTCGACCACCCCGCTGTGGGCGCTGCTGATCGGCATCCTCATCGGCACCGAGCGGGACCTGCGCCCGGTCCGGGTCGCCGGCCTCGGCCTCGGGTTCGCCGGCACGCTGCTGATCTTCGCGCCGTGGGCGGCGGGCGACCTCGTCAGCTGGGGCGCGCTCGCGATCCTGGCGGCGGCCGTCAGCTACGCGATCAGCTACACCTACATCGGCCGGCACCTGTCCGGCCGCGGCGGGGCGCCGCTCGCGCTCTCCGCCGCGCAGATCCTGACCGCCACCGGCATCACCGCGCTCGCCGTGCCTGTTGACGGCCTCCAGCCGGTGCACCTGCACGTCAGCGCCGTGGTCGCGGTCGTGGTCCTCGGCGTGTTCGGCACCGGGTTCGCGTTCGCCCTGAACTACCGCCTCATCGCCGACGAGGGCGCGACGCAGGCGGCCACCGTCGGCTACCTGCTGCCGGTCGTCTCGGTGCTGCTCGGCGCGCTCGTCCTCGGTGAGGACCTGAACCCGCGCGTCATCGCCGGCATGGTGGTCGTGCTCGCCGGGGTCGCCATGACCCGGGTACGCCGCCGGACCCCGCTGCTCGACCTCGAGCCCGTCCCGGCGGTGGCCGCCCGCTAGGGCCGCGGGTACTGCTCGGTGCGACCGCCGTAGGGCCGGTCCGGCCCGCCGATCGGTGGCTGCGGACCCGTGTGCGGGCCGCCGCCGATCGGCGGCTGCTGCCCGGTTCCGGGACCGCCCGGCCGGTACCCGCCACCGGGCGGGTACGGCGGCTGCTCCGGCGCGCGCCGCTGTGGAGCGGGGCTCGGCATCGGGGGTTCAGCAGCCTCGTCCCGCGGTCGCACCACACCGGCCGCCGCCACCAGCACGAGGGCCAGCACGGCGAGGATGAGGTAGGACTGCAGCTGGCCCGTGTCGTCCTTGCCCATGAGGGTGTACGCGCGGTACCCGACATATCCGCCGAGGCCGAGACCGGCCACGACCAAGATCACCTGGACGGCCACCAGGAAGCGTCGCATGGCCGCTGACTGTACTTCCGTGGAACGCCTTTACGGCAGGGGAAAACGTCTCGATCAGACCAGCCTTCGGTCCGAGGCCCAGCGCGACAGCTCGTACCGGTTCGACAGCTGGGTCTTGCGCAGCACGCTGGACACGTGCGTCTCGACCGTCTTCACCGAGATGAACAGCTCCGCCGCGATCTCCTTGTACGCGTAACCCCGCGCCAGCAGCCGCAGCACGTCCCGCTCGCGCGGGGTCAGCAGGTCCAGCTCGGGGTCGGAGATCGGCGCCTGGCCCGGCCGGTCGGCGAACGCGTCCAGCACGAAACCGGCCAGCCGCGGCGAGAAGACCGCGTCGCCGTCGGACACCCGCACCACCGCGCGGACGAGCTCGTGGCTCGAGATCGTCTTCGTCACGTAGCCGCGCGCACCCGCCCGGATCACCGCGATCACGTCCTCGGCCGCGTCGGACACCGACAGCGCCAGGAACACGACGTCGGTGTTGTTCTTCCGCACCTGGCGCAGCACCTCGGCCCCGCCACCGTCGGGCATGTGCACGTCGAGCAGCACCACGTCCGGCTTGCGGTGGCCGATGCCCGCGACGGCCTCACCGACCGTGCCGGCCTCGCCGACCACCTCCACCTCGTCGGTGATGGAGTCGAGCTCGGCGCGCACGCCGGCCCGGAACAGTCCGTGGTCGTCCACCAGGAACACGCGGACCGGACGCTTCTCGCCCTCGCTGGTCACTGTCCCGCCTCCCCGGACTCACTCGGCTCGTGCACCACGGACGTCCCCTCCTCGGATCAGGCGTTTACGACTGCCCGCGGCATGTGCAGCTGCACCTCGGTGCCCTCGCCGGGCGCCGTGCGCAGCCGCAGCTCACCGCCGTTGCGCTCCATCCTGCCCCTGATGGAGTCGGCAAGGCCATGCCGGTCCGCCGGAACCGTGCGCTCGTCGAAGCCCTTGCCCCGGTCCCGCACGAAGATCGTCACCTGTTCCGCCTCCACCTCGGCGTACACGGAGACCTCCGAGACCTCGGCGTGCTTGGCCGCGTTGACCACCGCCTCGCGGGCCGCGAACACCACACCGGTGAGCCGCTCGTCGAGCGCGCAGTCGCCGACGACGACCTGCTGGACCTGGATGGCGAACTGGTCCTCCACCTCGCCGCACGCCTGCGCGACCGCCTCCGCGAACGTCATGGCGTCGGCGCCGTCCGGCGTGCCGTCGGACTTGCGGCCGTAGCCCGCCGGTCCGTAGAGCCAGCCACGCAGCTGCCGCTCCTGACCGCGAGCCAGCCGCAGCACCTCGCGCGGCGCCTCGGACTGCTTCTGGATCAACGCGAGCGTCTGCAGCACCGAGTCGTGCAGGTGCGCGGCGATCTCCGCGCGCTCCTCGGTGCGGATGCGGGCCCGGCGCTCCTCGCCCAGGTCGCGGACCAGCCGCAGCCAGAACGGGACGGTCAGCACCGCGACCCCGATCAGCGTGGCGAGCACGGACAGCAGGGCGAACTGCATCTGGTCCAGGTCCACGCTGCGGATCAGGAACACGACGATGCCGGTGACCGCCAGCGCCGCACCGGACAGCACCCGGACGAGCGCGCTGCGCCCGCCGTCGCCGAGCACCGCGCCGAGCATGCCGGAGCGGGCCTTGCGCCGGGTCGAGTCGTCGGCCTCCCGCCACACCAGGGCGATGCCGACGAGCGTGACGACGAGGCCGCCGGCGACCCAGCCGTTGAGCGTGTCCGAGAGCGTGCCGGCGCCGATCGCGAGGCCGATGCCCAGCGCGAGCAGGCCGCGGGCCTGCTGACGTTCCTTGCGGGAGACCTCCTTCGACGCCTCCTCGCGGGACTGCTGCGGCACGAAGACCCAGAGCAGGCCGTAGGCGAGCACCCCGGCGCCGCCGAGCGCGGCGAGCAGCGCGAACGCCACCCGAACCCACAGCACGCGCAGGTCCAGGTGGTCGGCGATGCCGCCGGCGACCCCGGCCACGGCCCGGCCGTTGCGCCGGCGCCGCATCTTGACCACGTCGTCGACCGGGACCGGTGTGCTCGGCGCGGTGCGCGCGAGATCCCTGTCCGTGGTCATCACCACCTGTCCTGTCACCTGTCCATGGTCACATGCACAGCATGCTCGGTTCATCGGGGAAATTCCCGGGGGTCAAACATCAGGGTCGCTCCCTGATGTGCGACGCGGGCGGGGGACCCATCCTCGATAACGTGAGTGGGACACAGCAGACTTCCGGCATGGCCGGTGTCGAGGACACAGTCAAGGACTTCTGGGCGACGCGACCGAGACGGCCGCGGCGCGGTCGAAAGGTGGCAGGCGTCGCCGCCGGGATCGCGAACCGCTACCGGATCGACCCCACGCTGGTGCGGGTCGGCTTCGTCGTGGCGTCGATCTACGGTGGCGCGGGCGTCGTGCTGTACCTGCTGGGCTGGCTCTTCCTGCCCGAGCAGGACGACGAGGTGTCGCCGTTCGAGTCGCTGATCGGGCGGGGCCGCAGCACCACGTCGAGCGCGTTCACGGTGCTGCTCTGCATCGCGCTGATCCCGACGTTCAGCTGGACGTTCGGCGGGTTCTTCTCCGACTTCTCCGGCTACCTGAGCCTGGCCGCGATCGGTGGCGCGCTGTTCCTGCTGCACCGCAACCGCGGGCACCTGAGCCAGCCGTCCGCCGCACCGGTCGGTCAGCCGGACACGAGCTACGCGCCGCCGACCGCGGCACCCATGTCGACGCCGCCGCCCCCGAGCGCCACGGTGCCGCTGCCCGAGACCGGGCCGGCCGGGCCGGTCGACCCGGTGTCCAACGAGCCGCCGCCGATCCCGGAGCGCCGCGAGGCCGCCGAGCAGCAGACCGAGCAGCCGGCCGGGCCGCCGGCCTGGGACCCGCTGGGTGCCGCGCCGTTCGCGTGGGACCTGCCGGAGCCGACCCCGCAGCACGACGAACAGCCCGACGAGCCGCCGCCCGCGCCGCGGCACAAGTCGCGGATCGGCCTGCTGACCGTGGGCGTCGCGCTGATCACCGCCGCGATCCTGTCGGCCGCGATGGGCGGCTGGATCGACCCGCAGCACATCATCGGCATCGTGCTGGGCATTCTCGGCCTCGGCATGGTCGTCGGCTCGTTCCGCCACGGCGGGCGCGGCCTGATCGGCCTGGCGGTGCCGCTGGCCGTGGTCGGCATCGCGATGACGACGCTCTTCCCGAACGGCGTGCACGGCCCGATGGGCGAGCTCACCGAGCGGCCGACCGCGGTGTCGGCCGTGCAGCCGGACTACAACCGGTCGGTCGGCTCGGTCACGCTGGACCTGACCGGGCTGCCGGAGTCCGGCGACCACGTGACCACGAAGGTCCACCTCGACCTGGGCGACGCGGAGGTGATCGTGCCGGAGTCCGCGAACGTCGAGGTGACGTGCGAGTCGGACCTGGGCTCCGTGCAGTGCCTGGGCCGCGAGCGGTCGGGGGCGGGCGACAACGAGGTCACCGTCACCGACCAGGGCACGCAGGGCTCCGCGGGCCTGGACGTCAAGCTGAAGGTCAAGGTAGGAACCGGCAGCGTGGAGGTGCGCCGTGGCTGAGAAGACGCGAGAGACCCGGCGCCGCTGGCCGGACGTGTTCACCCTGCTCATGGGCCTGGCGACGCTCGTCGCCGCGGGCTACGTCCTGACCGACGGGAACCTGTGGCTCCCGACCGTCGACCCCCGCTGGCTGATCACGGGTGCTGCCCTGTTCGTCGGCGTGCTCCTGCTGGGGTCCTCACTGCGAGGTGGCCGCCGGAAGCGCTAGCCGAGTTCTGTGTCCCACGAAGGCGGTCTCCCTCGGGAGGCCGCCTTCGCTCACAGGGTCTCGAGGACCGCGGGCGCCGGGCGGGCGATCCGCGGCGAGGGCTCCGGCATGGCCGCCGGCGTGGCGATCGGCCTGGCGGGCGCGGCCTCGGCCGCCGGCTCCACCGAACGGATCTGGCGCGCACGCCGCCTCAGGGCGACCAGGGCCTGGTCGGGCGTCGTGTCGCGGGGGTCCTCGGCGGCGTCGTGCTCGCGGGCACGGCCACGTAACGAGGACAGCAGGCTATCGCGTTGTAAGTCGGTCACTCCCACTCAATCGTTCCCGGGGGCTTGGATGTGACGTCCAGGACCACGCGATTTACGTCAGGAACCTCGTTGGTGATCCGCGTCGAGATCCGCTCCAGGACGTCGTAGGGCAGGCGCGTCCAGTCGGCGGTCATCGCGTCCTCCGACGACACCGGGCGCAGCACCACCGGGTGGCCGTAGGTCCGGAAGTCGCCCTGCACGCCGACCGAGTGCACGTCGGCCAGCAGCACCACCGGGCACTGCCAGATGTCGCGGTCCAGTCCCGCCGCGGTCAGCTCCTCGCGGGCGATCGCGTCGGCCGCGCGGAGGATCTTCAGCCGGTCCGCGGTGACCGCGCCGATGATCCGGATGCCCAGTCCCGGGCCGGGGAACGGCTGGCGGTGCACGATCGTCTCCGGCAGGCCCAGCTCCAGGCCGACCCGGCGCACCTCGTCCTTGAACAGCTCGCGCAGCGGCTCGACCAGCTCGAAGGTCAGGTCGTCCGGCAGCCCGCCGACGTTGTGGTGGCTCTTGATGTTCGCCGCACCCGTGCCGCCGCCCGACTCGACGACGTCCGGGTACAGCGTCCCCTGCACGAGGAACTCGTAGCCGGCCGTCGGCCTGCACGTCGCGCTCGGCCTGCTCGAACACCCGGATGAACTCCCGGCCGATGATCTTCCGCTTCTGCTCGGGGTCGGTCACGTCCGCCAGCGCCGACAGGAACCGGTCGGCCGCGTCCACGGTCACCAGGTTGACCCCGGTGGCCGCGACGAAGTCCCGCTCGACCTGACCGCGCTCGCCGGCCCGCAGCAGCCCGTGGTCGACGAACACACACGTCAGCCGGTCCCCGATGGCCCGCTGCACCAGCGCCGCCGCGACGGCCGAGTCGACCCCGCCCGACAGCCCGCAGATCGCCCGGCCGGACTCCCCGACCTGCGCCCGGATCCGCGCGACCTGTTCGTCCACAATGGACGCGATCGTCCACGAAGGACGCAGGCCCGCGATGTCGTGCAGGAACCGCCGAAGCACCTCCTGGCCGTGCGGCGAGTGCGCCACCTCCGGGTGGTACTGCACGCCGGCGAGCCGCCGCGCGGTGTCCTCGAACGCGGCGACCGGCGCCCCGGCCGACCCGGCGGTCACCGTGAACCCGGGCGGCGCGGCCGTGACGCTGTCGCCGTGCGACATCCACACCGGGTGCCGCGCGGGCAGGTCGGCGTGCAGCACGCCGCCGGCCGCGCCCAGCTCGGTCCGCCCGAACTCCCGCGTCCCGGTGTGCGCGACCTCGCCGCCCAGCGCCTGGGCCATCGCCTGGAAGCCGTAGCAGATGCCGAACACCGGCACGCCGGCCTCGAACAGCGCCGGGTCGAGCGCCGGCGCGCCGTCGGCGTAGACCGACGACGGCCCGCCCGAGAGCACGATCGCGAGCGGCTCGCGGGCCAGCATCTCGGCCACCGGAAGGGTGTGCGGCACGACCTCCGAGTACACCTGCGCCTCGCGCACCCGGCGGGCGATGAGCTGGGCGTACTGCGCGCCGAAGTCGACCACGAGTACCGGCCGATGGTGGTGTTCCGTCACGGGGGAAGCATGTCACGGCCCCGGGGAACTACGGTGGAGGGCATGAACGCGACAGAGCCGCACCTGCCGACCCCCCGGCCCGTCTACGTCGCCGGCCGCGCGGAGCAGAGCGACCGCACGCTCAGCGTGCTGCACCCCTACGACGGGACGAGATCGCCACCGTCTGCGTGCCCAGCGCCGAGCAGGTCGAGCGCGCGGTCGCCGCCGCCGAGGCCGCGACCCGGACGTTCCGCTCGACGCCCGCACACGTCCGGGCCGCCGCACTGGACCACGTGTCACGCTCGGTCGCCGCCAGAGCGGACGAGATCGCGGAGATGATCACCGCGGAGAACGGCAAGCCACTCAAGTGGGCGACCGTCGAGGTCACCCGCTGCGTCTCGACGTTCCGCTTCGCCGCCGAGGAGGCCCGCCGCTTCTCCGGCGAGCTGCAGCGGCTGGACACCGACCCCGCGGCCGAGGGCCGGATGGCGGTGGTCCGCCGGGTCGCGCGCGGGCCGGTGCTCGGCATCGCGCCGTTCAACTTCCCGCTGAACCTGGTCGCGCACAAGATCGCCCCGGCGATCGCCGCCGGCGCGCCGATCATCGTCAAGCCCGCGCCGCGGACGCCGCTGTCCGCGCTGCTGCTGGGTGAGCTGCTCGCCGAGACCGAGCTGCCCGACGGCGCGTTCTCGGTGCTCACGGTCGGCAACGAGGAGACCGTCGAGCTGGTCAAGGACCCGCGGCTGCCGGTCGTGTCGTTCACCGGCTCGGGCCCGGTCGGCTGGTCGATCATGGACTCCGCGCCGCGCAAGCAGGTCGTGCTCGAGCTCGGCGGCAACGGCGCCGCGGTCGTGTGCGCGGACTGGTCCGACCTCGACTTCGCCGCCAAGCGCATCGCGACGTTCGGCAACTACCAGGCCGGCCAGTCCTGCATCGCCGTGCAGCGCGTGCTGGTCGACAAGGCCGTGGCCGAGGAGTTCGTGCCGAAGCTGCTCGACGCGGTGAACGCGCTGCGCACCGGCGACCCGCACGACCCCGAGGTCGAGGTCGGCCCGCTGGTCGACGAGGCGGCCGCGGAGCGCGTCGAGACCTGGGTCAACGAGGCCGTGTCGGCCGGCGGCGAAGCTGCTCGCGGGCGGCAAGCGCGACGGCGCGTCGGTCGCGCCGACCGTGCTCTCCGAGGTCCCGCACGACGCGAAGGTCTGGTCCGAGGAGGTCTTCGGCCCGGTGCTCGTGGTGTCCGTGACCGACGGCCTCGACGACGCGTTCGACCAGGTCAACGACTCGCAGTACGGCCTGCAGGCCGGCGTGTTCACCAAGGACGTCCAGGTCGCCTTCCGCGCCCGCGCCGAGCTGGACGTGGGCGGCGTGATCATCGGCGACGTGCCGTCCTTCCGCGCCGACCAGATGCCCTACGGCGGCGTCAAGGGCTCCGGCTTCGGCCGCGAGGGCATCCGCAGCGCCATCAACGACCTGACCGAAGAGCGAGTCATGGTGCTCACCGGCCTCGAGCTGTAAGGCCCTGGGCGAAGGCGAACACCCCGTCCGGGTCGTACTTCGTCGCGACCTCCCGCAGGCGCGGGAGGTTGGCGCCGTAGTAGGCGTTCGCCCAGTCCGGCATGGCCGGGTCGATGTAGTTGACGTACCCGAGCCCGCCCGCGAGCGTGCCCAGGCCGTCGCGGACCTCGGCCACCTGCTGGGTCGCCGCCTTGGCGCCGGGGCCGGTGCCGGCGTAGATCTGCGCGCTCGCCACGGCCGTCCGGTGCGGGAACGCGGTCTCGTCCGGCGCCAGCGCGGACACCGCGCCGCCGAGCGAGTCCAGCAGCAGGTCGACGCCGCTTCGCCCGTCCAGCAAGGAAACCAGCGCGCCCGGGTCGCTCACCGGCTTCGCCAGGATCCGCGACGACGCCACGAACGACTCCCGGCCCAGCGCCCCGCCCTGCGCGGCCGGGTGGCACTGCTCGACCGAGCGCTCCGAGCAGCCGGCGAAGTACCGCATCGCGTCCATATAGGACTTCCCGGTGACGAACCGCGACGACGGCGAGAGCCCCAGCCGAGTCAGCTGCTGCTCGCACTGCGCGGTCGAGCCGACGAAGCAACCGCCCACCCGCACGCTCGGCGGTGACCCGCCGGACACCACGCAGTTCGTCCACATCTCGTCCGGCAGGCCGGCGACCCACGACTGCCACGCGCCCACGACGTCGGCCGCGCCCCCGTCGAAGCGCAGCGAGAACACGGTCAGCTCGGGCGCGGCCTCGGTGCGGAACGTGAACGACGTGACGATCCCGAAGTTCCCGCCGCCACCACCGCGCAGCGCCCAGAACAGGTCCGGCTCGCTGTCGGCCGACGCGGTGACCAGCGACCCGTCGGCCTTCACCACCTGCGCGGAGTCCAGCCGGTCGCAGGTCAGCCCGAACTTGCGGGTCAGCACGCCGATCCCGCCGCCGAGCGTCAGCCCGGAGATCCCGACGGTCGGGCACGACCCGGCCGGCAGGCACCGGCCCTTCGCGTCGAGCGCCGGCGTAGACGTCGATCAGCCGCGTCCCCGCGCCGATCAACGCGGTGCCGCCCCGAACGTCCACTCCGGACATCGGGCCCAGGTCGACGATCAGCGCCTTGTCCTGGTTGCTGTACCCGGCATAGCTGTGCCCACCCGACCGCGCGGCGATCGGCATCCGCGCCGCGGCGGCGACCTCCACGCACGCCTGCACGTCCTCGGGCCGCCGGCAGTGCGCGACCGCGGCCGGCCTGCGACTGTCGAACAGCGGGTTGTAGACCTGTGCCGCGGCGGCGAAGCCGTTCTCGCCCGGCAGCACGAGCCCACCGGGCAGCTTCTTGCGCAGCGCCGCCCAGTCCGGCGGAACGGGCTTCGGCGGTGCCGACGACGCCGGCGCCGACGGCGTGGTCGCCACCGGCCGTGGCGTACCCACCTCCCCCGTGCACGCGGCGGCCGCGCCCGCGACGGCGGTCAGCGCCGCCGCGCTGAGAAACGTTCTTCTGGTGACCAAGCCCCGACACCTCCACCCACGCAGACGCGCGTCCAGTGGATCAGGTTGCCGCCTCGTCCGCATGTCGCGTGGGACCCCACCCCGTGGCGCGTCGCAGCGCGGCCGTGACCAGCGGCGCGATGGGTGCCGACTCCGGTTCGCGGAGGACGGCCGCGAGGTGCCCGTCCGGCCGGACGATCGCGACGGACCGCGGCGGCAGCCGCAGCGCCGTGGCGAGGTGGTCGTCCTCCTCGTGGTCCAGCACGACGGGCCGCCCGGCCAGCTCGCGCTCCCACTCGTCGGCCGGGCGCCACCGGCACCAGTGGGTCAGCACGACGAACCGCGGCCCGACCCGCTCGCGCAGGCGCATTCCGTCGTCGAGCCGGCCGTCCGGGCAGAGCACGCCCGCGACCGGCGGCCGCGCGACACCCGGCTCGGTGGGGAAGGGCGCGAACCGGCGGGTCGGGGTGGTGAGCGGCGAGTCGAGGTACCAGAACGGTTCGGCGAGCTTGCCGGAGTCGATCTCCGCGCGCGCGTCCGGATCGTGCACCGCCCGGGTCAGCACGTCGACCCGGTGCGCCCGCTCGGCGTCGTCGCGCGGCACGAGGAACCGCATGGTGTCGCCGGTGATCCGCAGGTTCTCCGCGGCCGCGGCGCCGCGCTCGGCGTCGTAGGACCCGAGCAGCTTCGGCCCGGCCTGCCCGGTGCGGTCGAGGGCGATCTTCCAGGCGGCGTTGTCGGCGTCGGCGATCCCGGAGTTGAGGCCGCGGGCGCCGAACGGGCTCATCGCGTGCGCGGCGTCGCCCGCGAGCAGCACCCGGCCCACCCGCATCGACGGCACCCGCCGCTGGTGGAAGCGATAGAGGGACAGCCAGACGACGTCGTAGTCCTTGTCCCCCACGACGGCCCGGATCCGCTTGTCGAGCCCACCGCCCGCCCGCTCGGCGGCGAGGTCGAAGTCCTCGGAAACCTGCCAGTCGATCCGCCACACCCCGCCCGGCTGCGGATGCAGCAGCACCTGCCGTCCGGGGTTCCACACGGGGTCGAAGAAGAACCGGCGCTCCGGCACGGCGAACCCGAGCTCGGCGCGGATGTCGGCGATCAGGAACTTGTCCGGAAAGGACTCCCCGTCGAAGGGCAGGCCGAGCAGCGTCCGGGTCGCCGACCGCGGCCCGTCGGCGGCGACGAGGTGCGACCCGCGCACTTGACCGTCCGATGTGGACACCGTGACGCCGTCCGCGTCCTGCTCGACCCCGGTGACCTCGTGCCCCCACCGCAGCTCGGCGAGCGGCTCCTGGGCCACCCGCTGCTCGAGCAACATCTCCACGATCGTCTGCGGGGTGTTGACGAACGGCGGGAAGGCGCTGTCGCCGACCTCGGGGAAGGTGATCTCGAGGACCTGCTCCTCGCGGTAGTACGTGCGGCCGCGGGTCCAGGTGACGCCGATGTCGGCGACCTGCGCGCCCAGGCCGACGCGCTCGAGGATGTCGAGCACGTCGCGCTGCACGCAGATGGACCGGCTGCCCTCGGCGGCGCGGTGGGGCTGCGCCTCGAGCACGACGGTGGGCACGCCGTGCCGGGCGAGCAGGAGCGCGGTGACCATGCCGACCGGCCCGGCCCCGGCGATGACGACGGGGTCCATCATTGGCCCTGCATCGCGGCCCAGACCTCGCGATCGCGCTCGGCGGTCCAGATGCGTGGCCAGTCGACGCCGTCGAGCTCGTCCCAGTAGCGCTGGACGTTGAACGGCAGGCAGTGCTCGAAGATGGGCCAGCCGCCGAACTCGCCGACGAGCGCGGCGTGCGCCGCCGCGAACGCGTCGGCCGGCGACCCGTGGCCCGCGTGCACGTCGCCGACGGTGCGCCGCAGCTCGTCGAGGAAGTGCCGGCTCTGCACGATGGCGGCGGCGACCGCGTCCTGGCCCTGAACTACCGCGCCACGACCGCCGACGAGGGCGTGTGCGCCGAACGCGCCCACGTTGTCCAAAGTGGACGTAGCCCAGTCGTTGTGGAACGCGTCGCCGGTGTAGAGGGCGGCCTGCGCCTCGACGAGGTCGCCGGCGAGGAGGATCCGCTCGTGCGGCAGCCAGGCGACGATGTCCCCGGCGGTGTGCCCGCGGCCGCAGTACTGGAGGACGAGCTCGCGCTCGCCGCCGAGCGGGATGACCATCCGGTCGCTGAACGTCAGGGTCGGCCAGGTCAGCCCGGGAATCGAGGCGGGGTCCTCGAACAGGCGGGGCATCCGCCCGAGCTCGGAGTCCCAGTCGGCCCGCCCGCGCTCCGCGATCAGGCGGCGCGTCTGCTCGTGCGTGACGATCTCCGCGGCGCCGAACGCGCTGGCCCCGAGAACGCGGACCGCGTGGTAGTGGCTGAGCACGAGGTGGCGCACGGGCTTGTCGGTCCGCTCGCGGAGCCGGTCGAGCCACCGCCGCGCGGCGACCGGCGTGGCCCGCGCCTCGAAGCAGACGAGGAAGTCGTCGCCCTCGATGGCCGCCACGTTGGGATCGCCCTCCGCGGTGAGCGCGTAGACCCCGGCCGCCAGCTCGGTGAAGGTCTCCGCCTTGGCCTCGGTATCCCCACTGGACGCGAATGCTTTAGCCACGCCACCCACCCTGCCACGTCCCGTTCGCACCGGCTCCCACTCGCACCCCGAAGTTGTCCACAGGCCGCTCCTCACCAGCGAAAACCGTCAGTCCCCCCGACTAGGCTGGAAATCGGGGGGCCCCCGCGCCTTCGGGAGTTCGAGCCGGGCAGGGCGGGACGGATCGTGCCGAACAGCCAGGCCTGGACGAGCTGGGCGACCTGGTCGAGCGGCGTCTGGCCGACCTCCGGGCGAGGTCAGTCCGAGGGTGAGTAGCGCTCCGCGTTGCGGGTCGGGGCGGGTGAGATGAACAGGGCCGCCGGGGCGTCCGCTGGCACGACCGGATCTGCCGGGGCCACCGGGGCCAGCCGCGCGTACGCCGTGCCCGGCTCGGGGCGTGGGTCGGCGTCGCCCTTGTTGGGCCAGAAGGAGAAGGCCCGCTCGGCCTGTGCGGCGATCGTCAGCGACGGGTTCACCCCGAGGTTCGCGGAGATCGCCGATCCGTCCACAACGGACAGTCCTGGGTAGCCGTGCACGCGGTGGTACGGGTCGATGACCCCGTCCGCCGCCGTGGCGCCGATCGGGCAGCCGCCGATGAAGTGCGCGGTCAGCGGGATGTCGAACACCTCGCCCCACGTTCCGCCCGCCATGCCGCCGATGTGCTCGGCCGCCAGCTGGTTCGCGTCGTAGCCGGCCTGGATGAACGACGGGTTCGGCTCGCCGTGCCCCTGCCGCGACGTGTACCTGCGGCGGCCGAAGAGCCCCCGCCGGGTGTACGTCGTGATCGAGTTGTCCAGGCTCTGCATCACCAGCAGGATCACGGTCCGCTCGCTCCAGCGGTGCACCTTCAGCAGCTGCGCCGACTTCACCGGGTGCCGGACCAGGAACCGCAGCGCCTGCAGCCACCGCGGCACCGACGACGCGCCGTCCGTGGAGATCGTCTGCAGCAGCCCCATCGCGTTCGAACCGCGGCCGTAGCGGACCGGCTCGATGTGGGTGATCTCGTCCGGGTGGATCGAGGACGTGATCGCCACCCCGCGGCTGAAGTCGCGGTCCGGGTCGACCGACGGGCGCGCCGCGCCGATGATCGACTCGGAGTTCGTCCGCGTCAGCTCGCCCAGCCGGGGCGACAGCTCCGGCAGCACCCCGGTGTCGCGCATCGAGTGCAGCAGCCGCTGCGTGCCCCACGTCCCCGCCGCGAGCACGACCCGCGCCGCGGAGATCGTGGCGCGCACCCGGCGGCCGGTGCGGCGCAGGTCGACCTCGAAGCCACCCGCCCGCCGCGGCCGCACGGCCGTCACGGTGGTCAGCGGCAGGACCTTCGCGCCGTTTTCCTCCGCCAGGTACAGGTAGTTCTTGACCAGCGTGTTCTTGGCCCCGACCCGGCAGCCCGTCATGCACGCGCCGCACTCCGTGCAGCCGGTCCGCGCGGGCCCGGCGCCGCCGAAGTACGGGTCGGGCACGGTCTCGCCGGCCGCGCCGAAGAACACGCCGACGGGCGTCGGGTGGTAGGACTCCGGCACGCCGAGGTCCGCGGCGACCTTCTGCATCACCTCGTCCGACGGCGTCACCGTCGGGTTCGTGACCACGCCGAACATCTTCGACGCCTGGTCGTAGTGCGGCGCGAGCTCGGCCTCCCAGTCGGTGATGTCCGCCCACTGCCGGTCGGCGTAGAACGGCTTCAACGGCCGGTACAACGTGTTCGCGTACACCAGCGACCCGCCGCCGACCCCGGCTCCGGCGAGGATCATGACGTCCTTGAGCAGGTGGATCCGCTGGATCCCGTAGCAGCCCAGCGCGGGCGCCCACAGGTACTTGCGCAGGTCCCACGAGGTCTCGGCGAACTCGTCGTCCGCGAAGCGCCGCCCGGCCTCGACCACCGCGACCCGGTAGCCCTTCTCCGTCAGCCGCAGCGCCGCCACGCTGCCACCGAACCCGGAGCCGACAACCACCACGTCGTAGTCCACATCCATGCGAGCGACGCTAGTGGACCGGCGGGCCCGTAGCTACTGGTCAGTACGCAAGCGTCCGTAGAAGACCATGTCGGTCCGCCGGCCACCCCGCAGCTGGGCGCCGCGGATCACGCCGTCCTCGCGGAAGCCGGCCTTCTCCAGCGCCCGGCGCTCGGCGACGTTGTCCACGTCGGTGCCCGCTTCGACCCGGTCGAGGTCGGTGGTGGCGAACAGGTGCGCCACGAGCAGGCGCTGCGCGGTCGTGCCGACGCCGCGGCCGCGGGCCTCGGGCAGCAGCGCGATCCCGATGTTCCACGCGGCGCACGCACGGTTGTCGCCGTAGCTGATCGCGTGCCAGTTCAGGCTCCCGAGCAGCGTGCCGGATCCGGCCTCGAGGATCGCGGCGTGGTGTGTCTCCGGCGGGTTGCCGGGCACGGGCCGCGGGTCGCGGTCGGGATCGAACGCGCTGCCCGCGGCGTAGACCTGCTTGCGGTCGGCCGGCCACGACTCGGCGAGCACCACGCCGTCCGCCTCGACGATCACCGCTCGCTCGCCGGCGGGTTCGAGGTCGCTGCGCAGGATCCCGAAGTGGACCAGGTCGTGGCGGTCGCCGCCCCGCAGCTGCGTCCCGCGCAGCACGCCCTCGCGGCGGAAGCCTGCCTTGCGCAGGGCCCGCTGCTCGGCCACGTTCTCGACGTCGGTGCCCGCCTCGATGCGGTCCAGCGGCGTGGTGGCGAACAGGTGCTCGACGAGCAGCCGCTGCGCGATCGAGCCGACCCCGCGGCCGCGGGCCGACGGCAGCAGCCCGATGCCGATGTTCCACGCCGAGCAGCCGAGCGTCCCGCCGTAGTCCACCGCGTGCCAGCTGACCCCGCCGAGCAGCGCGCCGGTCGACGCGTCCAGCACGCTCAGCACCGCGCTGCGAGCCGGCTGCGCCACCCGCGGCCGGTCGTCCTGGTCGACCTCGAAGTCGCCGGCCGCGTCGACGTAGAACTTCTCCCGCTCGCCGACCACCGGCTCCGCCAGCGAGACGCCGTCGGCCGAGGCCACGATCGTCCGCCGGCCGTCCTGCGGCGGCGGCACCAGATCCGACCGCAGCAGGCCGAACTGCATCATGTCCCGCCGCCGGCCCTCGCGGACCTGCGCACCGCGCAGCACGCCCTCGACGCGGAACCCGCCGCGCGCGAGGACCCGCTGCGCCGCGGTGTTCTCCACGTCGGTGCTCGCCTCGAGCCGGTCCACCTCGCTGGTGGCCAGCAGGTACTCGACCAGCAGCCGCAGCGCGAGGACGCCGAGGCCCCGCCCGCGCGCCGCGGGCAGGAGCCCCATCCCGAGGTTCCACGCCGAGCAGCCGAACCCGCGCCCGTACCCGAGGGCGTGCCAGCTGACCGTGCCGACCAGTTCGCCGTCGCGCGCCACGCCGAGGCGGTGCACCTCGGGCACGTACAGCGCAGGCCGCTCGTCCTCGTCGGGGTCGAACGCGCCGTCGTCGAGCTCGTCGACCTGTTCCTTGTCGCCGTCGGCCAGCTCGACCAGGGCCAGCTCGCCGGACTCGGCGACCACCACGCGCTCGATCATCCGCGCACCGTCAGGCCGACGCGCTGGAACTCCTTCAGGTCGGAGTACCCGGTCTTGGCCATCGCCCGGCGCAGCGCGCCGAACAGGTTGATCACGCCGTCCGCGTCGGAGGACGGGCCGAACAGCACGGTGCGCAGGTCGAGCAGCTCCTCGGCGCCGGCCACCGGCGAGACCCGGCTGCGCGGCAGCGACGGGTGCGCGGCGGCGGCCGTCCAGTACAGGCCCTGGCCGGGCGCCTCCTTGGCCTGCGCGAGCGGCGCACCCACCATCACGGCGTCGGCGCCGCAGGCGATCGACTTGGCGATGTCGCCGCTGAAGTAGACGCCCCCGTCCGCGATCACGTGCACGTACCGGCCGCCGGTCTCGTCGAGGTAGTCGCGGCGGGCGGCCGCGGCGTCGACGATCGCGGTGGCCATCGGCACGTCGATGCCCAGGATGTCGCTGGTGGTGGTGACCGCGTGGTCGGCGCCGTAGCCGACGATGACGCCCGCCGCGCCGGTGCGCATCAGGTGCATGGCGGTGCGGTAGTCGTGCACGCCGCCGGCGATGACCGGCACGTCGAGCTCGGAGATGAAGTTCTTCAGGTTGAGCGGCTCGCCGCCCTTGGCCACGTGCTCGGCGGACACGATCGTGCCCTGCACGACCAGGATCTCCACCCCGGCGGCCAGCAGGTCCGGGGTCAGCTCGGCGGCCCGCTGCGGGCTGACCCGCGCGGCCGCGGTGACGCCCGCCGCGGTGACCTGCTTGAGCGCCTCGGCGATCAGCTCCGGGCGGATCGGCGCGGCGTGCAGCTCCTGCAGGACGCGGATGAGCGCGGTCAGTCGTCGTCGCCGACGGCGTCGTGGACCTTCGCCAGCGCCGCGTCGACGTCCGGGTGCCGCGCCCACAGGCCTTCGGCGTTGAGCACGCCCAGCCCGCCGAGCCCGCCGACCGCGACCGCGGTGGCCGGCGAGACGATCGCGTCGGTCGGGTGGGTGATCAGCGGGATGTCGAAGCGGTAGGCGTCGATCTGCCACGCGGTGGACACGTCCTGGGACGAGCGGGTCCGCCGCGACGGGACGATCTGGACGTCGTCCAGCCCGAACGCGCGGCGGGCCGTCCGGCCCATGCCGATCTCGACAACATCCGGCACCGGGGTGTCCTTCCTGCGTGCGTCGCGTCAGCGCTTGCTCAACGCGTTGTGTAGTTGGGCGCCTCGACGGTCATCGTCACGTCGTGCGGGTGGCTCTCCTTGAGCCCGGCCGCGGTGATCCGCACGAGCTGCGCGTTCTGCAGCTCGGCGACCGTGTGCGACCCGGTGTAGCCCATGCCCGACCGCAGGCCGCCGACCAGCTGGTGGACGACCTGGGACAGCGGGCCGCGGAAGGGGATCCGGCCCTCCACGCCCTCCGGCACGAGCTTGTCCTCGCTGAGCACGTCGTCCTGGAAGTAGCGGTCCTTCGAGTACGACCTGCCCTCGCCCCGGGACTGCATGGCGGCGAGCGAGCCCATGCCCCGGTAGGTCTTGAACTGCTTGCCGTTGACCAGGATCACGTCGCCGGGCGCCTCGGCCGTGCCGGCGAGCAGGCTGCCGAGCATGACCGCCGACGCGCCGGCCGCGATGGCCTTGGCGATGTCGCCGGAGTACTGGATGCCGCCGTCCGCGATGACCGGCACGCCGGCCGGGCGGCAGGCCAGGTCGGCCTGGTAGATGGCGGTGATCTGCGGGACGCCGACGCCGGCCACGACGCGGGTGGTGCAGATCGAGCCGGGCCCGACGCCGACCTTGACGCCGTCCGCGCCGGCCTCGACCAGCGCCTGCGCGCCGGCCCGGGTGGCCACGTTGCCGCCGACGATGTCGACGGCGTCGCCGAGCTCCTTCTTCAGCCCGGCGACCATCTCGATGACGCCGCGGGAGTGGCCGTGGGCGGTGTCGACCATGAGCACGTCGACGCCCGCGTCGACCAGGGTCATGGCCCGCTTGTAGGCGTCGTCGCCGACCCCGATCGCCGCGCCGCACAGCAGCCGGCCGTCGGTGTCCTTGGTGGCGAAGGGGAACTGCTCGGTCTTGACGAAGTCCTTGACGGTGATCAGCCCGCGCAGCTTGCCCGCGTTGTCGACGATCGGCAGCTTCTCGACCTTGTGCCGGCGCAGCAGCCCGAGCGCCACGTCCGCCGACACGCCGACCTGCGCGGTGACCAGCGGGCCCTTGGTCATGACCTCGCTGACCTGCTTGGTGTGGTCGACCTCGAAGCGCATGTCGCGGTTGGTGATGATGCCGACGAGCGTGCCCTCGGCGTCGGTGACCGGGACGCCGGAGATGCGGTAGCGGGCGCAGAGCGCGTCGACCTCGGCCAGCGTGTCCGTGGGCAGGCACGTGATCGGGTCGGTGACCATGCCGGCCTCGGAGCGCTTGACCGTCTCGGCCTGGCGGGCGTGCTCCTCGATGGACAGGTTGCGCTGCAGGATGCCGATGCCGCCCTGCCGCGCCATGGCGATGGCCATGCGCGCCTCGGTGACGGTGTCCATCGCGGCGCTGACCAGCGGGATCCGCAGCGTGACGTTGCGGGTCAGCCGGGTGCTGGTGTCCACCTCGCTCGGCACGACGTCGGACTCGGACGGCTGCAGCAGCACGTCGTCGAACGTCAGGCCGAGCGTGGCGAACTTGGCCGGAACTCCCTCAGGGGTGGACATGTGTGCCTTCCGTTTGTGCAGGTTGGACACCGATATCCCATGGTATCTGGACCATCCGACGGCCCGGCCCGGTACCGTGCGAGGTCGTGAGGGAAGACGCAATGCCGCCAGACCCGTTCGCCGGCGATCCGAACGACCCCGCCCGGGCGCTCGACAGCCCGGAAGAGGTCACCGAGGAGCCCGTGACCGCCCAGGAGCGGGCCGAGCTGCTCGCCGACCTGCGGGATCTCGGCGTCTACCAGGCCCTGCTGGAGCAGCGCTCGGTGCGCGGCGTGGTCGTCGACTGCGCCGAGTGCCAGGAGCCGCACTACCACGATTGGGCGTTGTTGCGGGCGTCGCTGGAGCAGCTGCTCAACGACGGCCGGATGCGGCCGCACGAGCCGGCGTTCGACCCGAACCCGTCCGCGTACGTGTCGTGGGAGTACTGCCGCGGGTTCACCGACGGCGTCACGGCGACCGCCAAGCGGGCGCTGACGCCCCAGAAGAAGCCGTCAGCGGGTCTCGCTCGCCGGATCGTGGACGTGCCAGCCGTCCTCCTGCGGGCACGGCCGCGCGACGAGGCGGCCCAGGGACTCCTTCACCAAGGCCTGCGCGGCCTCCTCGATCAGCAGCGCACGACCGCCACATTCCCCGCATCGGGGCGCCTGGCTGTACACGTGACCTGCGATCATGCGCGCAAGCCTAGCTCGACCGGCCCGGATCAGCCGGCCGGCTCGCTGACCGTTCCGTCACCCGTCACCCGGTGCCGACTCGCCACCCTGCGGCGCGACCGGTTCGCCACCGGACGGCGTCTCGCTGCGTGACTCCTCGGTCGAGGGTGCGGTGGACGTGGTCGTCGTCCGGCGGGGTCGTGTCGGTGTCCTCCGGCGGCGGCGTGCTCTGGCTGGAGTCCGTCGGGTTGGTCGGCTCCTCGGTGCCCGGGTCGTCCGTGCCGTCCGGTGCCCGGGTCGGGCGCGGTGGTCGGGTTGGGCTGCGGCGGCTGCGGCGCCTCACCGGACGGGTTGCCCGGGATCTGCGCGAGCAGCTGCGCGTGCTGCTTCTCCAGCGCCTTCTGGCCGTCCTCGCCGGACACGGTCGTCAGCGCGGCGTGCGCGGCCTCGAGCTTGGACTTCGCCTCGTCGAGGTCGCCGTCGGTCAGCGCGGCCTGCGCCTCGCGCAGGTCGGCCTTGACCGCCTCGGCGGCCTCCACCGAACGGGCGTGGTCGGAGTAGAGCACCTTGGTGAGCGCCCACAGCGTGTCGCCCGGCTGGGCGTCGCGGGCGGCGAGGCCGACGCCGGCGAACGCGATCGCCAGCACGGCGGCCGCGGCGGCGACGGGCACGAGCAGGCGCGGGCGGCGCTTGCGGCGCAGCCGCGCGGCCTGCACGGTCACGGTGGCGAGCTTCTCGTCGACGAGGTCGCCGATGGGCTCGGTCTCGACGTCGCGGCGCCACGACAGGAGCAGCTCGCTCAACTGGTCGTCCGGCACGTCGTCGGGGTCGTCGAGGCTCGTGCCGCCGAGCAGGTCGAGGTACTCGTCGTCGGCGTGGACGAGCGAGAGATCGAACTCGGAGCCGTCGGCCTCGGTGGGCCGGTCGTCGTGCGGCAGGCCGATACCCGGCTCACCGTGATTTCTTCGATCACCCATTCAGACCACCTCCTCCGTGGACAACGTCTTCCGCAGCCGGGCCAGCGCGCGGTGCTGCGCCACCCGGACCGCTCCCGGTGTCGAGCCGACCGCCTCCGCGGTCTCCTCGGCCGAGAGTCCCACCACGACTCGCAGCAGCACGATGTCCCGCTGCTTGTCCGGCAGTACGTCCAGCAGATCGCTCATCCGACGCGACTCAGGTCGGCCTGCATGGCGCGCTGCTCCGGACCGGCAGCGGTCTCCGGTTCATCTGGTACGTCGGCCACCGGCTCCGATCGGTTACGCCCGGCGGCCCGATGAGCGTCGGCGACCTTGTGCGCGGCGATGCCGTACACGAACGCCAGGAATGGTCGCCCCTGGTCGCGGTAGCTGGGCAATGCCGTTAGCACCGCGAGACACACCTCCTGTGCGACGTCGTCTGCCGAAGCGAACGAACGCTCCTGCCTTCCCACTCGCGCGCGGCAGTACCGCACGACCAAGGGCCGGATAGACGCGAGCACCCGGTCGATGGCACGTGGATCGCCCTCGACGGCAGCACCTACTGACGCGTCCAGTCCGTCCCCCAATGTGGTCATCGCAGCGAGCAGCCTCAGTGTTACGTGCAGGTACGGTCAGTCCGGCGTCACAGCTCGTGAGAGCCCATGCCGCCCCTCACCCGGGTGTCACCCACCGTACCGCGCAACACAAACGTGCCCCTTACGCGCTGGTGAGCGACACGACGTCATGTCTCTCCGTGACCGGACCTCTACGAGCGGTCCTACTGGTCACGCCTAGTATTCGTCCAGAACGCGCTGAACGACGCCCTCCCCGCATGGCGTGCGGGTGGCGTCGTCCGGTTCGCTTGTTCGTGGCGTGTGTCAGCTCTGCTCAGGACGACGAGGCCGCGCCGGAAGCCGTGGGCCACGGCCTGGGCACGGTCGCGGACGCCGAGCTTGCGGAACAGCCGGCGGGCGTGGGTCTTCACCGTGTCCTCCGACAGGTAGAGCTCGCGGCCGATCTGGCCGTTGCTCTTGCCCATCGCCATGCCGCGGAGCACCTGCAGCTCGCGGTCGGTGAGCTGGACACCGGGGTCGGACGGCTGGCGCGGTGCGGGCACCGAGGTGCTCGCGAGCGTGTGCGCGAGTGCGGCCACCAGCTCGGGGCGCGAGGCGTCCCAGCGGAGGTAGCCACGAGCACCGCCGGCGATCGCGGCCGCGATGCTGCTGGCGTCGTCGGGAGCACCGAACACGATCACGTTGGCCTGCGGGTTGGCGGACACGAGCCGACGGGTCGCCTCGACCCCGGTCGGCACCGCACGCTGGGTGCCGACCAGCACGACATCGACCGGCGCCCGGGAGAACCTGGCGAGCAGCTCGTCACCGTGCGCTACGCAGTCGATGCGACTAACCCCTGGAACCGCGGACATGACACGGGTCAAGCCTTCCCGCACGCCGCGGCGGTCGTCGCAAATCAAGACCGTCGTCACGGGGACTCCTTCCTGCAGCCGAGTGACGTACTCCTCCCTATCGGACGCTTCGGGGCGAACCTTGACACGATCTGGTGGTAATTCTTCCGACCAGTTCGCCCAGATGTCCGTACCCACCCCGTCACCCAGTTGGGCCAGCGAGCCGGGGCACCCACGGGGAGCGCTCGGCGAGCCGGCGACCGACCGGATCGGCCCGACGCAACACGCTCTGTAAGGCTAGCCGCCGCCCACCGACAAAAACTGTCGCCTCGTTCCGGGCGTCCAGTCCGGCCATGATCAACGCGCCCGGCCAGACCAGCGACAACAGTCCCAGATCGTCGCGCGTCGTCGAGTGCCGGGCCGGACGATCTTCGCCGCCGCCTGCCCCGTCGCCCGCTCGCCGCCGAGCGCCGCCCCGAGCACCAGGCCGGACTTGATCCGGTGCCGCACCGAGCCCGACTCGGCGGCCAGCTCCGGCGGCCGGTCCGGCGTGCGCGACGGCCGCCTCGGCTCCGACCGGCGCTCAACTCGATCTCCGCCGAGACCCAACCGCGACGAACCGCCGCCCGCCAGCCGGCCCGCGGCGCCCGGGCCACCAGCCGGCGGGCCTCGCCGAGCCGGCCGGCGCCGACGGCGTCGGCGGCGAGCCCCAGCAGGACGTCCGACCGGGCCTCGGCCAGCGTCCGGCCGGCCGGCCAGGCGGGCGTGCCCGGCGGCGTCGAGCACCCGGGCGGCTGGCGTGCCCGCCGAGCTGGCGGCGGTGCGAGGCGAGCGTCGCGCACGCGAGCGCGGCCGGCTCCGGGTCCGGATGGGTGATCAGATCGTCGCAGAAGCGCGGCCGCCGCCGCGTACCGGCCCTGTCCGCCGAGCACGACCGCGGCGAGCCACCGCTCGCGCGGGTCGTCCGGGATCGCCGGACACGGCCAGGTCCGGCCGGTCGCCGAACGCGGCGTCGAGCCGAGCCCGGCTCACGACGCCGACCAGCGACTCGATCCGGCGCACCGCGTCGGCGACGTCCTCCAGCCGGTCCACCCGGTCGGGCAGGTCGGTGGTGAACCAGCCGGGCCCGCAGGCGAACAGCCGCACCCGCTGCCGCGTGCGCGGCACCCGGTCGAACACGTCCGCCGCGCGGTATGCGCGCGACAGCTGCGCCCAGACCACGACCGCGGCCGGCCCGGTCCGGCGGACCGCGGCGGCGAGCGCGTCGGCCGGCAGCGCGGCGCCGAGCATCTGGGTGCCGATGCCGGCCGCGGCGAGCGCGGCGCGCAGTACATACAGAGGCAGGCCGTGCCGCTCCTCGGGCGCGCCGCAGAGCAGCACCGGCCGCGGGTTGCGCGGCGCGGTGACCACGGGCGTCGCGCCGATCATGGCGGCCAGCGTGCACTCGTGGACCATGTGCTCGACCTCGACGCACTCGCCGGAGTGCGCCCAGCGGCTGGCGAGCGCCGAGAGCACCGGCCGCAGCACGTCGTTCCACACGGCGACCGACGCCGAGCCGCGCGATGCTGTCGGCGATCGAGCTGCTGGGTGGCGACGGCGTCCATGGCCATCGCGGCGCGGCTGAGCCCGAGCACCTGCGCCGACCGGGTGGTGACCTCGCGCAGCAGTGGCTCGCGCGGCGCCACCACGGTCACGTCCTCGTAGGCCGGGGCCGGCCGTGCGCAGCGCGTAGCTCGCGGCCTCGGCCGGGCGCGGCGCCGCGCAGCAGGGCCTGCTGCATGAGCTCGAGCCGGGCGATGTCCTCGGGGCCGTAGCGGCGGTGCCGGCCGGTGGTGTGCCCGCGCGGGCCGATGCCGTAGCGGCGGTCCCAGGTACGCAGCGTGGCCGGCGCGACGCCGAGCCGCCGGGCCACGGCGGCGACCGGGCAGCGTCGGCTGCTCCTCCTCGGCGGTCGGCGAAGCACCTCACTCGCCAGCGAAGCATGATCGCTCACGGACGCCTCCTTCGTCGCCACCTTCCCATCGTCGGGTGATCTGGCGGCGTCCGGCAACTGGATCGACGAACACGCTGCGTCTACCTGCGCTCTCGATCGGCTGAACTGGGTGATCAATAAGTCGATCACCCTTGAACAAGCATTGGCGCGGTTCTAGCGTTGGTTCTGCTGCACCGAATGGAGTAGCCGGTTCGTACGAATTTCCGGCGAGGGAGGCGGTCACCATGGCGGACACTCGCAGGCTCCCCGGTCCCAACGCTGATGTGTGGGACTGGCAGCTCGATGGTTCCTGCCGCGGCATGGACAGCGCGTTCTTCTTCCACCCCGACGGTGAACGCGGTCCGGCCCGGGCGCGACGGGAAGCCAGGGCCAAGGCGATCTGCCAGGCATGCCCGGTGCTGGACCTGTGCCGCGAGCACGCCCTGGCGGTGCACGAGCCGTACGGCATCTGGGGCGGGCTCTCGGAGGGCGAACGAGAGGCGATCATCAAGCTCGAGAAGCGCACGCTCGCCGTGGCCACCACCTGAGGCCGTAGCCGGACCGGCTCACCGGCGCGGCGTATCCATATATAGGGAACGGAGAACGCCGCGCCCGGCCGAAGCCGGGCGCGGCGTTCGCGCGTACCAGGGAATCAGTACCCGGGGCCGTGCCCGTGCCCATGGCCGTGGCCATGGCCTCCGGCGGCCTCCGGCTCCTCTTCCTTCTTCTCCACGACGGACGCCTCGGTCGTCAGCACCATCCGCGCGATGGACGCCGCGTTGGTGACCGCCGAGCGGGTGACCTTGACCGGGTCGACGACGCCGTCGGCGAGCAGGTCGCCGTAGGTCAGCGTCGCGGCGTTGAAGCCGTGGCCCCACTGCATGTCGCGCACCTTGGACACGACGACCGCGCCCTCGAGCCCGGCGTTGGCCGCGATCCAGCACAGCGGCGCGGCCAGCGCGGTCTGCACGAGCCGGACACCGGTCGCCTGGTCGCCGGACAGCGACGTCGGCGAGCTCGTCGAGGTCCTTGCCGACGTGCACGAGCGACGAGCCGCCGCCGGGCACGATGCCCTCCTCGACCGCGGCCTTGGTCGCCGCGACCGCGTCCTCGATGCGGTGCTTGCGCTCGGCCAGCTCGGTCTCGGTCGCCGCGCCGACCCGGATCACCGCGACGCCGCCGGACAGCTTCGCCAGCCGTTCCTGCAGCTTCTCGCGGTCCCAGTCGGAGTCGGTCGCCTCGATCTCCTTGCGGATCTGCTCGGCGCGCGCCGCGACGTCGGCCTTCGCGCCCCCGCCCTCGACGATCGTGGTCTCGTCCTTGGTGACCACGACGCGGCGGGCGCTGCCCAGCACGTCCAGGTCGACCTCGGACAGCTTCATGCCGACCTCGCCGGACACGACGGTGGCGCCGGTGACGATGGCCGAGGTCGTCGAGGAACGCCTTGCGCCGGTCGCCGAAGAACGGCGCCTTGACCGCGACCGCGCGGATCGTCTTGCGCACGGAGTTGACGACCAGGGTGGACAGCGCCTCACCGTCGACGTCCTCGGCGATGATCAGCATCGGCCTTGCCGGCCTGGGCGATCTTCTCGAGGATCGGCAGCAGGTCGTTCAGCGAGGAGATCTTCTCCCGGTGCAGCAGGATGTAGGCGTCCTCCAGCACCGCCTCCTGCGCCTCCGGGTCGGTGGCGAAGTAGGCCGGAGATGTAGCCCTTGTCGAACTGCACGCCCTCGGTGATGACGAGCTCGGTGGCCATCGTGGAGGACTCCTCCACGGTGATCACGCCGTCCTCGCCGACCTTCTCGATGGCCTCGCCGAGCAGCGCGCCGATCGAGGCGTCGCGCGAGGCGACGGTGCCGACCTGGGCGATGTTGTCCCGGCCCTTGACCGGCGTGGCCTTGCCCTTGAGCGCTTCGACGACCGCGTCGGCGGCGAGCTGGATGCCCTGGCCGAGCGCGATCGGGTTGGCGCCGGCGGCGACGTTGCGCATGCCGACGCGGACCATGGCCTGCGCGAGCACGGTGGCCGTGGTGGTGCCGTCACCGGCGACGTCGTTGGTCTTGGTGGCGACGTTCTTCGCGAACTGGGCGCCGAGGTTCTCGAACGGGTCGTCCAGCTCGATCTCGCGGGCGATGGTGACGCCGTCGTTCGTGACGGTCGGGCCACCGAACTTCTTGGCCAGCACGACGTGCCGGCCGCGCGGGCCGAGCGACACCCGGACCGCGTCGGCGAGCTTGTTCACCCCGCGCTCGAGCGCCCGACGAGCGTCCTCGTCGAAGCTGATCTCCTTGGGCATGTCCTACCTTTCTGGGTCAACACAACAGCGCCCCGGCAGCCCCACTGGGGCCACCGGGGCGCTGTCGTTGACTACGCCAGGCGTCAGTTGACGACGGCCAGCACGTCGCGGGCGGAGAGGATCAGGTAGTCCTCACCGTTGTACTTGACCTCGGTGCCGCCGTACTTGGAGTAGATGACGACGTCGCCGACCGCCACGTCCATCGGAACGCGGTTGCCGTTGTCGTCGATCCGGCCCGGGCCGACGGCCAGAACCTTGCCCTCCTGGGGCTTCTCCTTGGCAGTGTCCGGGATGACGAGGCCAGACGCCGTCGTGGCCTCGGCCTCGCTCGCCTGGACAACAATCTTGTCCTCGAGCGGCTTGATGTTCACGCTCACCGCGGTGACCTCCACGGGTCTGTTTCGAAAGCGTTGGCAGTTACCTGTCTTGCTTGCGGCTCCTGCCACCCCGCCGTCGCGGGTGCCGGGGCGGTGTCGGCGCCGTACGGTTGGCACTCTACCCACGCGACTGCTAAGGCTGCAACGAGGGTCCGGGCTGCAGCAGTCGGCGGTCACCGACTTCGCTTATCTCGTGGCGGCTCACCGCGGCCAGGTCCGGATCGGTGTCGATGCAGCCGGTGAGGGTCAGCAGCGCCTTCCACAGCGCCCAGCCGCGAGCGCGCGCCCAGGTCCCGTCGTCCTGGCCGACCGTACGTCCGGAACGCCGTCGCGGCTCTCGCCCTCGAACATCGTCCACGCGATGACGAGGTCGCACGCCGGGTCGCCGACGCCGCAGGTGCCGAAGTCGATGACCGCCGCGAGCCTCCCGTCCCGCACCAGCAGGTTCCCGGCGGCGACGTCGCCGTGGAACCAGACCGGCGGCCCGCGTCCACCCGGCGGCCAGCGCGGCGTCCCACACCCTCGCCGCGGCCGCGCGTGTCGATCCGCCCCTCGAGCGCGGCGAGGCAGCGGCGCGTCTCCTCGTCGTAGTGGGTCGAGCGAGGCGCCGCGGTACCAGCTGTGCTCGCCGGCCACCGGCCCGCCGTCGGTGTCGCACTGCTGCAGCACGCGCACGAACTCCCCACCTCCCCGGCGAACCGCGGTAGGTCGACGTCCGCGACCGGTTCGCCGGCTCGCCCGCCAGCCAGCCCCGCACGGACCACGGAAACGGATACCCCTCGCCCGGCACGCCCTGCCCCGAGCACCGCGCGGCACCGCGACCGGCAGTGCGGGCGCCAGCCGCGGCAGCCACTCGTTCTCCTTGGCCACGGCCGGCACGTACCCGTCGGCGGTGGGCAGCCGCACGGTCTTGTCGTCCCCGAGCCGGTAGGTCCGGTTGTCCCACCCGTCGACCTCCACGGGCGTCATCGGCAGCCCGCCCCACTGCGGGAACTGCGCGTCGATGAGCCGCCGCACCAGCGCGGCGTCGATCCCGGCGCGACCGTCCGGCGGAGTCATGCGCCCGATCATGACCACCACCGGACGCCGCCGGCCACCGAATTCAGTCCACCCAGATCGGCCGCCCGGACACGTTCGCGCCACGCACGGCGAGCACCGCGGCGGCGGCCTCGTCGAGCAGGTCCACCGCGATGGCCTGGCGATCCCGCAGCGGCTCGACCACCTCGTCGAACTCCCACGGCAGCACGCGCGGCGCGACGAACTCGGTGAACACCGGCCGGAGCCGCGCCTGCTCGTGCTGGCGGACGAACCTCAGCTGCGGCTCGCAGCTGAGCCCCAGTGCCGCCAGTGCCGCCGCCTGGGTGAGCTTGAACTCGATCGTGTTGTGCGGGCTGTACATGGGCGCCGGGACCGGCGCCTCCTCCTCGAAGTCGAACGGCTCCAACTCCCGGAGGCACCGTTCCGGCCGGCCCTCCATCAGGTGCCACCACCCTTGGGCGATGGCGAGCGACACGGACAGGTCCGCGTTGGTCTTATATCCGACGATGGACCGGAACTCCCGGTCCGTCGATTCGATGTTCGCTGCCGCTGAGCAACCGCCCCAGCGCACGTCGGCGAAGCGCGTCGGCCTGTAGCGCGGACACCGCCCGCATGTCGAGCACGCCGTCATATAGTTGCTCGGCTTTCTCCCAGTTTCCGACGTCCTGGTGCAGGTTCGCGAAAGCCAGCAACAATCCCGCCCGGGCACCGTTCGGACAACGTTCAGTTGCCGCAAGCCGCCGCAGTACCCGCTCCAGCGCGGCCACCAGCAGCGCCGAGTTCATGCGATAAGGAAGGTAGAACAGGCTCTGCGCGAGAAAGGCCCAGTCGTCGCCGTCGTGCGCTTCGAAGAGATGCGGATAGTGCACCGCCAGCGCGTCGCCAAGCCTCGTACACCCGAATGCGAGCCCGGGCACGTCTGCATGGAAATGCCGCCGCGCACTGTGGAACACATTCTCGGCAATGAGATCGATCCCGAACCGGAACGTCGCCCGTTGCAGTTTCCCGCCACCGAACCGAATGGAACGATCGCGGTGCCGCGTACTGATCGGCACGAGATTGTCGAACCGCATTCGAGAGAAATCCTCGTCGAGCGGAATCCACTCGATACCGCGACCATCTACAACCGGACCGTCGATCACACAACTACTGTCCCCGTAGTATTCGTTTAGTTGTCGGCCCAGATTCGTCTTGTCCGGCTCATGAGCGGACACAGTTCGCTGAACCGGGAGAATCGATCCGGGATCGATAGACGTCCTCGGCCAGTTCCCGAACGCCGTGCGCGACCTCCAGCCAGGCGGCATCCGCATTGTCCCAGGTACTGATCGGCCGCAGACCCCGCGGCAACGTCTGAAACCGGCCGAACGGCATGTGTGCGGCGTCCACTGGTTTGACGAGCACCGGCACGATGTGCACGCCATCCTGCCGCTGCCGCTGCCGGCGCAGCGCGGCAGCCAGCTCGTTCTCGAAGCAGTAGGCGGATGCCACGAAATCCGCCGTCACGAGGAGAATGATGATGTCTGCGTTCTCGATCTCCTCGCCGATATCCCGCTGCCAGTCCGATCCCGGCGCGATGACCCGATTGCACCAGAGGTCGATCAGCCCCTCCCGCACCAATGGCGCGAGGTGCACGTCGAGCCTCACCCGCTCTGCCTCGTCGGCATGTGAATAGGAAACGAACACGCGGCACGAACTATTCCGGATGAACCCTTCGTCGACGGAGTTGGACTGTCGTTGCCCGTAAGCACCGCTAGCACTCGGCATCATGTCCCGGCCCTCCATGCACTATGTAGTGGAACGAGCGGCCGGAGATCTTGTCCAGTATTTGTCCATTCGATCTGCGAAGTCTGTTCCGGCCGGTATCGGCGCCCCCGTCGACAGCACTGCCCGGAGCCCCAAATCCGACGATCGCCATACGTCTCACCGCCTTGCGTTAGCAGAGCTCTCGTCTCCGCATGTCACCCGATCACGATGTGACTTGCTTCTCCCTCGCTGTCCAGTGTTAGGTTCCGCAACCCCTATGTCCAGGGCCGCGCGAAGCGTAGCTTTGCCCCAATGAAGCACCACTTTGTCACGAAATGATGAAGTGCCTGAGCCAAGCGGCAGCCTGCCCGGGAGTGTCAAGTGGCGGAGCGACAAATAAAGCTGGAAGAAATGCTCACCAAGCTGATCAGCGAGGGAGGATACAGTCGAAATCGTCGGGCAATTTGGGAATCGGTCGGCATCAGCCCGGCCGCGCTGTCGCAGTACACCCGGGGCCAGACGAGGCCGACCTTTCAGAACCTGCTGGCGCTGGGCGACTTCTTCGCCGTCAGCCTGGACTACCTCGTGTACGGCGAACCGGCGAGCCCCCCGGCAGACCACAGCAGCATGCTCGTCCGGTACGTGGAACGCTCATGGTCCGATGTGCAGTCCCGGTCGGCGCGACACGCCGATCTGGTCGCTCGTATCGGCCGAGTGCTCGCGGATCGTGTCGATGACGTGGCGCGCGAGCTGGCAGCTTCCCCGACCGCTGGCCGCGAAGGCCTCATCGAGCAGGACGAACTCGTCCGCATCGAACGATATTGTCGGCAAGCCGACATCGTCGCGACCGACCTAAGCGCCGACATCGTCACCAAGGCTGACGGCAAGGTTACGGAGGGTCAGTTCTTCCAGGCCGTGGCGGGCAACCTCGCCGAAGGGAGCAGCTACAGGTTCCTCCTCGCTGGCGAGGAGACGTCGTTCGCGGAGACGGTGCTCCAATTTCGAACACTCCTCGCGGCACAGATCGGTGGCGATCAGCTAAATGAAAACTGTTCGTTTCGCCGAACCACACACCCTGTGATCGGCGGTACCGGGTTGTATCGGCTCGATATCCCCAACCTCGCAGAGGAGGAGCCGGCATTGCTAGCTCAGTTCGGCCGGTACTTGTTCGACGGGGCGTGGCTCGGCTATCTTAATCGCCCTAATGCCGAGTCCAACGCGGATATGCTCATGAGCCCGGGCTTCACCGAGCACGCCCGCAGGACGTTCGAATCACTGTGGGCAACCGCAGCGATTCGAGTATGACGCAATTGAAGGCCGCGATTGGGGGATAAAGTAGGCGGTCACGGGAGCCGTAACTGTGCGCATGTCAAGCGAGTGCGCTGACCTATATGCAGAGTCGTCGATGTTTCATTCAACGCGAGTACTGGTTGTATCCGGCACCATAGCCGGATGGGTCACGAACGTTATCGCTCACCCAAACGGCCAGCGAATCTGGCTTGCGTGTGTCCTGCTCGGCAGCGATCGCGCACCCGTGCAGATCGTTTTCGGCGGGGGGCATCGAATACGCGCCGGTGACTTTGTCCCGGTGGCTCCGCCCGGCGCCAAGGTCATCATCGAACGGCAACCACTGTCTGTCCCGAAGCCCAAGAAGATGCGCGTCCGCGGTTTTCGCGGCGAGCGCTCGCACGGGATGTTGTGCAGCCTCGACGAGCTCGGCTGGGCGTTCGACGGGCCCGACGAGGTCGCGACTCTCCGCAACGTGCTGCCCGGCGAGCCCCTTGACCACCTGTCGTTCGCGGGGCGCGTCGCACGGGTGGAGCGGCACCGCCGGTTCGTGGTCGCGCCGCCACTCGATGATCAACCGCGCCCAGGTGGCGAACATCGGTCAGAGAGTTACAAAGTAGGCTGATCGGCGGCAAAGGATTGACGGGGAGACCAGGCGGTATCAGAGTTACGCAGGTCTGCCCCTCGCCCGTCCCTGGAGGCGTCGATGTCCCGGTCGTCGAGAACGATCGTCAGTGCGAGCATCATCGCGGCCAGCCTTGCTGTTGGCATGACCGCCGCTAACGCGGAAGACCAACCTGCCGACCGGCAGCACGTCTATGCCGCCGCGTCCGCCGAGTTCGGGGTGCCCGAGAGCGTCCTGCTCGGGGTGTCCTATCTGGAGTCCCGCTGGGACACCAACGCCGGCCCGCCCAGCACCAGCGCCGGCTACGGGCCGATGCACCTCACCGACGTCGGTCGCCGCCACCGCCGGGGGCACGCACTACGACGGGGCCGAGGACCCGCGTGGCGACTCCGCGCGGCCGGCGTTGCACCCGAAGGCCGGCGCGGCCGACCTGTCCGCGCCCGGACTGCGCACCGCCGCGCGGGCCGCCCAGCTGACCGGGGTCGACGAGTCGACGCTCCGCGAACGACCCCGCCCAGAACATCCGCGGTGGCGCCGCCCTGCTCGCCCGCCACCAGCGTGACCTCGGCGTCGACAGCGCCGACGCCGGCCGACTGGTACGGCGCCGTCGCCGCCTACAGCGGCGCGACCGACGCGGCCACCGCGAAGAGCTTCGCCGACGAGGTGTTCGCCACGATCGAGCAGGGCGTCGCCGGGTCACCGACGACGGGCAGCGCGTGCGCGCTGGCCCCGCAGTCGAACCTGGCCGCCGAACACCGGACAGCTCGGCAAGCTCGGCCTGCGGCAGACGAACCAGGGCGAGACCGAGTGCCCGCGCGGCCTGGGCTGCGAGTGGATCCCGGCGCCGTACGAGGAGTTCGACGACACCTACGGCAACCACGACCTCGCGAACCGGCCGCAGTCGCAGAAGATCGACTACATCGTCATCCACGACACCGAAGAGACCTACGACAACACGCTCCGCCTCGTGCAGGACCCGACCTACGTGAGCTGGAACTACACGCTGCGCTCCGCCGACGGGCACGTCGCGCAGCACGTCAAGGCCAAGGACGTCGCCTGGCACGCCGGCAACTGGTACGTCAACGCCAAGTCGATCGGCCTCGAGCACGAGGGCTTCGGCGCCGACGGCAGCTGGTACACCGAGGCGATGTACCGCAGCTCCGCCAAGCTCGTCCGCTACCTGGCCGCCAAGAACGACATCCCGCTGGACCGCGCGCACATCCTCGGCCACGACAACGTGCCGGGCACGGTCCCCTCGACCGTCGCCGGCATGCACTGGGACCCGGGCCCCTACTGGGACTGGTCGCACTACTTCGACCTGCTCGGCGCGCCCTTCCGCGGCGCCGGGACACCCGCGGCGCCGGCCTGGTGACGATCAAGCCCGACTACGACACCAACAAGCCGGCGTTCACCGGCTGCGAGACCGCCGGCGAACCGTGCGCCCCGCACGGGTCCGGCTCGCTCATCCTGCACACCGAGCCGCGCGACAGACGCCCCGCTGCTGACCGACGTCGGCCTGCACCCGGACGGCACGCCGGGCACGATGCACATCTCCGACCACTCGAGCCGCGTCGAGACCGGGCAGCAGTACGCGGTCGCCGACCGCCAGGGTGACTGGACCGCGATCTGGTACCTGGGCCAGAAGGGCTGGTTCCACAACCCGAAGCGCCACCCGACCGCGCTGTGGTCGGCCGGCCTCGTGGCCACGCCGAAGCAGGGCAAGGCGAGCATCCCGGTCTACGGCCGCGCCTACCCGGAGGCGGCCGCCTACCCGGCGAACATCCCGCCGCAGGCGGTCACGCCGCTGCAGTACTCGCTGCCGGCCGGGCAGAAGTACTCGGTCGGGCTGGTCACTCGGCTCGGAGTACTACTGGGCGACCACGTTCGACGCGTCGAACCACACGGTCGTGCGCGGCAAGACGCGCTACGTGCAGATCCAGTTCGGCCACCGGGTCATGTACGTCAACGCGGCGGACGTCGACGTCCGGCCGTCAGTGCTGCTCCTAGCTCCTCGAGGGTCGTCGGCACGGGGAACGGCGGGCGGCCGGTGCCGCTGATCCGGTACCTACCCCACGGGTCCGGATCGGTGAGCCGGCCGTCCGCCTCGCCGTGTGGCGTGCGGATCGAGCCGGTCGGCCTTGCGCGCGCCGACCAGCTCGGTGAGCTCGGGGCTGGCCAGGATGCGGCCGTACCAGTGGTACTTGCCGTCGATCGGCTCGAAGTTGCCGGCCAGGACCACGCTCGACGGCCAGCTCGGTGTCCTCGACGCGAAGGGTGGCCGGGCCCTCGTAGCCGTCCTCGTCGTGCTCTGCCATGGCCGCATGTTACCGCAAGTAATAGGTATCCAGCAGCTCGCGGAACGCCACCTCGAGGCGGGGGTGGTGGAAGGTGAAACCGGTGCGCAGCAGCCGGTCGGGAACCGCCCGGACGCTCGCGAGCACGATCTCGTCCGCGACCTCCGGGCCGAACATCCGCCGGGTCAGACCCCGCGGTCAGGGCCAGGAACCGCGGCCGGCCGAGGACGCGGGCGAGGATGTCGGCGTACTCGCGGTTGGTCACCGGATGCGGCGCGACGACGTTGACCGGGCCGGCGAGCGACGGCGTGGTCGAGCACGTGGTCGATCGCGCGGACCACGTCCGGCAGCGACACCCAGCTGACGTACTGGCCGCCGGCGCCCGCGCGGATGCCGAGCCCGCGGCGGAACCGGGGCAGCAGCCAGGCGAGCGCGCCGCCCTCGAGCGACTGGACGATGCCGAACCGCAGGTGCGCGACCCGCAGCCCGGCCCGGTCGGCGACGTCCGCGGCCTGCTCGGCCTCGCGGTGCACGGACGCGAGGAAGCCGTCGCCGGGCGGGCTGACCTCGGTCAGCGTCTCCTCGCCGCGGTCGCCGTAGTAGCCGATGGCGGACGCGCACAGCAGCGTCCGCGGACCGTCCTCCATGGCGGCGAGGCTCCGCGGCGAGCAGCTGGGTGCCGCCGACCCGGGACTCGCGGATGGCCTCGCGGTGGTGCTCGGTCCACTTGCCGTGGACCCGCTCGCCGACCAGGTGCACGACGGCCTGCACGCCGGCCAGCCCGGCGGTGTCGAGCTCGGGGTACCAGAGCACCTCGTCGTCGGCCTCCGGGCGGCGCTGCACGAGCCGGATCACGTCGTGGCCCTGGGCGCGCAGGTGCGCGACGAGCGCGTTGCCCAGCAGCCCGCTGGTACCCGGTGACCGCGACCTTCACCCGGGAGAGGGTACGGGGTGACGTGATCCCTATCTCAGACCGACACGGTGCCCACCGGCAGCGCCGGATCGGCCGACAAATCCAAAGAGGACGGACGAACACCGGCCGCGACGAGGTGGGCACCGAGCGCGGCGATCATGGCGCCGTTGTCCGTGCACAGCCGGGGCCGCGGCACGCGCAGCTCGATGCCGGCCTCCTCGCAGCGCAGCGCGGCGAGGCTCGACAGCCGGGAGTTGGCGGCGACCCCGCCGGAGATCACCATGGTGCCGATGCCCAGCTCCTTCGCGGCGCGGACGGCCTTCGTCGGTCAGCACGTCGGCGACCGCCTCCTGAAAGGACGCGGCGACGTCGTCGACCGGGACCGCGCGGCCGTCCTTCTCGCGGTTCTCCACCCACCGCGCGACCGCGGTCTTCAGGCCGGAGAAGGAGAAGTCGAACTTCGCGTCGCGCGGGCCGGTGAGCCCGCGCGGGAAGCGGATGGCGTCGGGGTTGCCGCGCCGGGCGGCCTTGTCGATGGGCGGGCCGCCCGGGTAGGGCAGGCCGATGATGCGCGCGACCTTGTCGTAGGCCTCGCCCGCGGCGTCGTCGATGGTCGAGCCGATCTCGGTGATCTTGCCGGCGAGCTCGTCGACCTGCAGCAGCTGGGTGTGGCCGCCGGACACGAGCAGCGCGAGGCACGGCGAGGGCAGCAGGCCGTGCTGCAGCGTGTCCGCCGCGACGTGGCCGGGCAGGTGGTTGACGCCGTAGAGCGGCACGTTCAGCGCGGCGGCGTAGGCCTTCGCGGCCGAGACGCCGACGAGCAGCGCGCCGGCCAGGCCCGGCCCGCAGGTGACCGCGATGGCGTCCACATCGGACAGCTCGACGCCGGACGGCCTCGACCGCGCGCGCGCATGATCGGCACGATCGCCTCGAGGTGCGCGCGGCTGGCGACCTCGGGCACGACGCCGCCGAAGCGGGCGTGCTGGTCGACGCTGGACGCGACCTCGTCGGCGAGCAGCTCGATGGTGCCGTCCGTGCGCAGCCGGACGATGCCGACGCCGGTCTCGTCGCACGAGCTCTCGATGCCCAGGATGATCGTCACGTGGTCCCGTCCTTCTGGGCCTTCTCGCCGGCGTGCGCGGGCCGCGCCATCGTGTAGGCGTCGGCGCCCGATGGCTGGTAGTACTTGCGCCGCACCCCGATGCGGACGAAGCCGTGCGCCTCGTAGAGCGCGATGGCCGCGGCGTTGTCGGTGCGCACCTCGAGGTAGACCGGCGCGGCGAACTCGTCGGCCACCGCGAGCAGCGCGCGCAGCAGCATCCTGCCGATGCCCCGGCCCTGCCAGCTCGGGGTCGACGCCGATCGTGTGCACGTTGGCCTCGGCGTCGCGGACCGTGCCGACGCACGGAGATGCCCGCGTAGCCGACCAGCCCGACGCCCTCGACGTAGGCCCCGAAGTACTGGTGGCCGTGGTCGAGCTCGGCGCGCAGCGTGCCCTCGCTCCACGGGTCGTCGCCGGCGAAGAGGATCCGCTCCAGCTCGGCGCAGCGCGTGAGGTCCGCGTAGTCCAGCGGTGCCAGCCGGACGCGTCACGGGGCGGTCACCCGTTTCCGCGCGCCCGGCTCGGTGGCGTCGGGCCGGCGCAGGTAGAGCGGGGTGAGCGGCCGCGGTGGCCGGGTGAGGTCCGCGGCGCGCACCAGGCCGGCCGGGGTCGGGTACTCGTGCCCGGTGTGCGGCATGGTCAGGACGTCGGCGTAGATCGTCGCGCCCGCGCGCTTGTCCAGTTGTGGGATGTCTGCCGGCTTGCCGACGGCCGGGCCCGCGGTGCGGGGCCGTGCTCGTCGTAGGTGGCCCAGTAGAGCTCCTTGCGGCGCGCGTCGGTGGCGACCAGGAGCGGGCCCGTCGCTCGGCGGCGGCGATCGCGTCGAGCGTGCACACCGGGTGGACGGGGACGTCCAGGGCGTGCCCGAGCGCCGCCGCGGTGGCCATGCCGGCGCGCAGCCCCGTGAACGGCCCGGGCCCGGCGCCGCAGACGATCGCGTCGACGTCGGCCAGGCGTGTGCCCGGCGGCGTCGAGCGCCGCGAGGACGTGCGGCGTCAGCAGCTCGCCGTGCGCCTTGGCGTCCACTGTGACGCGTTCGGCGAGCACGTCGAGGCGTACGCCGTCGCCGTCGGGTGCACCGCGACGACGCCCGGCGGTGACCGCGGGTGTCGCGGTGTCGACTGCGAGAACCAGCACGGCCGTCAAGCCTACGGCCTGGTCAGCGAGCCAGCGGTCGACCACCTCCTCGAGGTCGGCGAGCCGCTGGATCACGGCGTCGGGCTCGCACGTCGACCGGCACCTGCTGGTTGGCCGGGATGTCGCTGTGCGGCACGAGGACCGCGCGCATGCCGACGCGCCTTGGCGCCGCTGATGTCGTCGTAGAGCCGGTCGCCGACGTAGACGCACTCGGCCGGGTCGTCGACGCCGACGGCCGCCATCGCGGCGCGGAAGGCGGCCGCGTGGGGCTTGGTGTACTCGAGGTCGCTGCTCCAGACGCGGGCGTGGAACAGGTCGAGCACGCCGTCGCGCTCGAGCACCTCCTCGTGCCACGCGGCGGGCCACGGGGTCGAGGAGAGGATGCCGACGCGTAAGCCCTTGTCGCGTAAGGCGTTCACGAGCGGCGCGACCTCGGGGTCGGTGTAGGTCGCCTGGTCCCAGAAGGCGCGGTAGGCCAGATAGGCGGCGTCGTGCTCGGGCGCCCGCGCGGTCGCGAGCACCTGGGCGATGGTGAAGGCCCGGTGCTCGTCGCGCGCGACCCGCCACGCCGCCTCCTCGGCCGCGAGGATGGCCGCCGCGACCCGCGCGGCCTGCTCCGATGTCGCCGGGATGCAGCGACGTCGGCGTAGCTGCGCCAGGCCGCTGGTAGTCGACAGGAACGCCAGGGGGTGAGCGTGCCACCCCAGTCGAAGATCACCGCTCGCATGCCACCACGATGCCGGTGACCCCTGACAGAACTCAACCTCACGGGTCGTCCCGCAACAGACGCAACAGCACTGCCTCCCGGGGAGCCTCGGGTGAGGTCGCTCAGCCGGGTCGGGTCGAGCGCGACCGGTGGCAGCTGCCCGCACGCGTCGACGGTGTCCGCGATCGGCGGGTGGTCGCGGTACGCGGCCCGCACGCGAGCGAGCTGCCGGCCGAGCGGCGTCTGCCGGCCGGTACGCAGTGCCACGAGCTCGGGCAGCCAGATCTCGGCGATGTCGGACGCCTCGGAGGCGATGCCGCGCACCCACGGTTCCAGCAGCCGCGCGAACTCGGCGACGATCTCGCGGCCCTCGCGTCGCACCGGCTCGTCCGGCGGCCAGAACTGGTCGATCCGCCGGTCGGTGAACCAGTTCTGGATCACACCGAGACGCTCGAGCACCACCGCGGGCCCGCGCAGGACCTTGTCGCACCGTTGGGCGAAATCACCGCCGTCGTCAGTCTCGATCGGGATGGGGCCGGCGGCCCTGACCGCCTCCGCGAGCTCGCGTCGCGCGGGCCGGGTGCGGCTCCACTGAGCCCGGGAGATCAGGTAGTCCAGCGCGGAGCCGTTTCGCCGGACGGGCGGACAACGCCGGGCAGGACGTAGCGTGGCGGCATGATCCGCGGCGTCCTGTTCGACTTCTCCGGCACCCTGTTCCGCCTCGAGCCCGATCCCGGGTGGAGCGACGAGCTCACCCGGGTGCTCACCGCCTCCACGCTCTCCGCGGACCACCTGCCGCCCGAGCTCGCCGACGGCTGGGCGCGCCGCGACCTCGACCCGGACCTGCACCGCAGCGTCTACCTCGCCTCGCTCGCCGCCAGCGGTCTGGGGCTCACGCCGGCGCAGGCGGAGGCGACCTACCGCCGGATGCTCGAGCCCGCGGCCTGGCGGGCCTACCCCGACACCGTCGCCGCGCTGACCCGGCTGCGCGCCGCCGGCATCCCCGTGGCCGTGGTCAGCAACATCCCGTGGGACATCCGGCGCGTCTTCCGCGCGCACGACGTCGAGGACCTCGTCGACGAGTTCGTGCTGTCCTATGTGGAGGGTGTGATGAAGCCCGACCCGAAGATCTTCCTGGCGGCCTGCCAGCGGATCGGCGTCGCGCCCGCGGACGCGCTGATGGTCGGCGACAGCGCGGAGGCCGACGGCGGCGCCGAGACGGCCGGCATCCGCACGGCGCTCGTCGACCACCTGCCGAGCCACGAACGGCCCGACGCCCTGCTGTCCGTACTGGACGCGAACGGGATCACTGGATAGCGCGGTCCGACCAGCTCCCGTGCGGGACGACGGTCGCCAGGCGGGCGTCGTCCTCGCGGCGCTCCAGGCGGATCAGCAGGTGGTCGTCGGACAGGCGCTCGCCGGCCCCCTCGCCCCACTCGATCACCACCGCGGCCTCCACCAGCGACGTGTCCAGGTCGAGGTCGTCGAGCTGGTCGAGGTCGCCGCCGAGCCGGTACGCGTCCACGTGCACCAGCGGGATCCCGCGCCCGGACGGCGCCGGGCGGTGCTCGCGGGCGATGATGAACGTCGGCGAGCTGACCCGCCCGCTCACCCCGAGCCCCTCGGCGATCCCGCGCGCCAGCACGGTCTTCCCGGCCCCCAGCGGCCCGGCGAGCAGCACCAGGTCACCGGGCTCCAGCACGGCGCCGAGCCGGCGGCCGAACCGCACCGTGTCGGACTCCTCGACCAGCTCCAGGGTCGTCATTTTCGCCACCACTTCCGGCGGCCGCCCCGCCCGTACGCGCACTGCTGCAGCAGCAGGACCAGATGGTCGTTGATCAGCTGCGGCTGCTCGAACATCACCATGTGCCCGCCGCCGGGTATCACGCACCAGCTCCGCGTCCGGCAGCTCCAGCGCGATCCGCTCGGCGTGCGAGAACGGCGTCATCCGGTCCGCGTCGCCGCTCAGCACCACCACGTGCGTGTGCTTGAGGCCGGCGAGCGCGGCGTAGCGGTTGTGCGTGCCCAGCGTGTCGATGAAGTCCGCGAGCACCCGCGTCGGCGTCTCGTCGAGCAGCTCCAGCAGGAAGTTCACCAGCGACGGGCTCACGTCGGTCGACCCGAACGCGAGCGAGCGCACCGCGCGGCGGGTCAGCTGGCCGCCCGCCGCGCGGACCAGCTCGACCATGCGCGGCTGCCAGTCCGCGAGCCTGCCGATGTTGCGGGTCACGCGGGTTGTACCGGCACAGCAGCGGGCGCGGCAGGCCGGACTTGCCGACCTCGCCGGCCGACGTGCCGATCAGCGCCACCCCGCACACCTGCTCGGCGAACAGCTCCGGCCGCTGCTCGGCCAGCGCCATGATCGTCATGCCGCCCATCGAGTGGCCGACCAGGACGGTCGGGCCCTCGATCCCCGCCTTGTCCAGCACCTCACCGAGGTCGAGGCCGAGCTGGTCGATCGTGCTGGACGCCTCGTTCGCGCGGCCGGAGTCGCCGTGGCTGCGGTGGTCGTAGAGGACCTGCCGCACGCGCGGCTCGGTGAGCTGCGCGAGCGCGCGGCGCTGGAAGTGCCAGCTGCGCCGGGACAGCGCGAACCCGTGCACGAACACGACCGTGATGTCCGGCTTGCCGCCGGCCGCCGGGTCGACCTCCTCGACGGCCAGCTCGATGCCGTCGTCGGTGATCACCGTGTACGTGCGGTCGGGACGCAGCTTGCCGAGCGGCTCGTCCGAGTACGGGTCGTCGGGATCGACGCGGGCGGCGCGCCGGCGGGCCGCCATGCCGACCGCGATCGCCGTGCCGGCCGCGGCGACACCGATCGTCGTGCCGAGGACCGTGCCGACCTTCCGCGACACCGTCACCGCTCGCCCCGGTACGTGCGGGTCACGCGCGGCCGGTACATGCCGGTGACGATCTCGTAGTCGATGGTGCCGAGCGTGTTCGCCCACTCGGTGGCGGTCGGCGCGCCCTCGTCACCGGCGCCGAACAGCACGACCTCCTCGCCGACCGGCACGAGGTCGTCCCCGCAGTCGACGACGAGCTGGTCCATGCAGACCCGGCCGACGACCGGCCGGCGGCGCCCGGCGAGCCACACGTCCAGCCGGCCGGACAGCAGCCGCGGCACGCCGTCCGCGTAGCCGACCGGCACCAGCGCCAGGTTGGTGTCCCGCGGCGCCGTCCACGTCTGTCCATAGGAGACGGACTCGCCGGCGTCGACCCGCTTGGTCAGCGCCACCGACGAGCGGAACGTCATCACCGGGCGGAGATCTTCCTGGTACGGCAACGGGTTCAGCCCGTACATGGCGATGCCGACGCGGACGAGGTCGAAGTGCAGGTCCGGCCGGTTCAGCGTCGCGGCCGAGTTCGCCAGGTGCCGCAACGGTTTCAGCCCGGCCGCCGTGCACTCCTCGTACGCCTGCTGGAACCGTCCCGCCTGCAGGTCGACCGACGGGTGGCCGGGCTCGTCGGCGCACGCGAGGTGCGACCAGACGGCCACGATCTCGGCGTGCCCGTCCGCCTGGGCCTTCGCGGCCACCTCGACGAGGTCGGGCCACTCCGCGGCGGGGCAGCCGTTGCGGGACAGCCCGGTGTCGATCTTGAGGTGCACCCGCGGGGTCCGGCCGGCGCGCTGGCCGGCGCCGAGGATGTGGCCGAGCTCGCGCATGCTGGACGCGGTGACGTCGACGTCCGCCTCGACGGCGGGGGCGAAGTCCTCCCCGGCGACCTCGAGCCAGCTCAGGATGGGTGCGGTGATGCCGGCCGCACGCAGGGCGAGCGCCTCGGCGAGCGAGCAGGAGCCGAGCCAGGTCGCGCCGGCGTCGAGGGCCGCGCGGGCGACGGGCAGCGCGCCGTGGCCGTAGCCGTCGGCCTTGACCACGGCCATGGTCGCGGCACCGGACGCGGCCGCGCGCCCGGCGAGCAGCGTGACGTTGTGGCGCAGGGCGTCGAGGTCGACGATCGCCTCGGCCCGGGGTGGATGAGCAGCCATGACGCTTTCCATGCTCGCACAGGGCCCGGGTCAGCGGGCGGCGGCCGCCCAGGCCGCGCGGGCCGTCCGCACCGCGTCGGGGATCGCGTCCAGGATCTCCGAAGCCGGTGCCGGCACGCCCGCGGCCGCCAGCACCGCGGCCCGCTCGTGCACCCACGCCGCGCAGCCCGCGGCGAGCCACGGGTCCAGCTCGGCCGCCAGGCACGCCCCGATCAGGCCGGACAGCACGTCGCCCGAGCCCGCGGTCGCGAGCCACGCCGACGACGCCGCGTTCACCAGCACGCGGCCGTCCGGGTCGGCGATCACCGTCGTGTGGCCCTTGAGCAGCACCACGCAGCCGAGCCGGCGGGCCAGCGCCCGCGCGGCCGCGGGCCGGTCGTCGCCGAGCTTGATGCCCAGCGGCTCGGCGATCCGGGCGAACTCGCGGTCGTGCGGGGTCAGCACCACCGGCGCGTCCGGCTCGCGGCGGTCCCACAGCGACGGGTCGGTCGCGAGCAGCGTGATCCCGTCGGCGTCCACGCAGGTCGGCACGCCGTCGGCCAGCACCGCGGCCAGCACGTCGCGGCCCGCCTGCCCGGTGCCGAGCCCGGGCCCGACGACCCACGCCTGCACCCGGCCCGCGTCCTCGACCGACCCGGTCGCCACCACCTCCGGCCAGCGGGCCCGCACGACGTCGGCCGCCCAGCCGGCGTAGCGGACCATGCCGGACGTCGCCAGCACGGCCGCCCCGGTCGACAGCACCGCGGCGCCGGGGTAGGTCGACGAGCCCGCGGCCACGCCGGTCACGCCCTGGCTGTACTTGTCGTCGTCCGGCCCGGGCACCCGCCACCGGGCGCCCACCTCCGCCGGCTCCAGCACCGACATCGCGGGCTCGGGCAGCCACGGGCCGAGGCCGATGTCCACCAGGTGCACGGTCCCGCACCGGACCGCGCCCTCGGCCAGCACGTGCACCGGCTTGCGCGCGCCGAACGTGACGGTCACGTCCGCGGACACCGCCGGGCCGTGCGTCGCGCCGGTGTCCGGGTCGACGCCGCTGGGCAGGTCGACCGCCAGCACCGGCGCGTCGGCGGCCTCGACGAGCTGCGCCGCGACCGGGCGCAGCGGGCCCCGCGCGGACAGCCCGACGATCCCGTCGACCACTAGGTCCGCGTCGCCCAGCACGGCCGCGACGGCCGGCGACAGCCCCTCGACGGCCAGGACCCGGCCGCCGGACCGGCGCAGCGCCGCCAGCCCCTCCGGGTGCGCCTTGTCCGGCGCGAACAGCAACGCGGTGACGCCCACCGACCGGCGGCGCAGGAAGTGCCCGGCCCACAACGCGTCCCCGCCGTTGTTGCCGGCGCCGACCAGCAGCACCACCCGCCGCCCGGCGACCCCGCCGGTGTGCGACGCCAGCAGCTCCGCCGCGTGCACGGCCACCCCGAAGGCGGCCCTGCGCATCAGCGCGCCCGCCGGGGTCCGCGCGAGGAGCTCGTCCTCGGCGGCCTTGACCTGCGCCGTGGTCCACACGCCCAGCACGGCGTCTACTCCACCGTCACCGACTTGGCCAGGTTCCGCGGTTTGTCCACGTCGTAGCCGCGCGACCGGGCGATCTCCGCGGCGAGCACCTGCAGCGGCACCGTCGACACCAGCGGCTGCAGCAGCGTCGGCACCGCGGGCACCTCGATCAGCTCGTCCGCGAACGGCCGCACCGTCTCGTCGCCCTCCTCGGCGATCACGATCGTGCGCGCGCCGCGGGCCTGGATCTCCGAGATGTTCGACAGCAGCTTCGCGTGCAGCACCGCCCGCCCCTTCGGCGACGGCATCACCACGACGACCGGCAGCCCGTCCTCGATCAGCGCGATCGGCCCGTGCTTGAGCTCGCCCGCCGCGAAGCCCTCGGCGTGCATGTAGGCGAGCTCCTTGAGCTTGAGCGCGCCCTCCAGCGCCACCGGGTAGCCGACGTGGCGGCCGAGGAACAGCACGGCCTTCGCGTCGGAGAGCGAGCGGCCGAGCGCGCGCACCTTCTCCACCGTGCCGAGCACCCTGGCCACCGCGTCGGGCATCGCGGCGAGCTCGTCGAACTCGCGGGCGACCTCGTCGGGGTACTTGGTGCCGCGGGCCTGCGCGAGGGCCAGGCCGACCAGGTAGTTGGCCGCGATCTGGGCGAGGAACGCCTTGGTCGACGCGACGCCGATCTCCGGGCCGGCGTGGGTGTAGAGCACCGCGTCGGACTCGCGCGGGATCTGCGCGCCGTTGGTGTTGCAGACCGCGAGCACGCGGGCCTTCTGCTCCCGCGCGTGCCGGACGGCCTCCAGCGTGTCGGCCGTCTCGCCGGACTGCGACACGGCGACGACCAGCGTGGCGCGGTCCAGCACCGGGTCGCGGTAGCGGAACTCGGAGGCCAGCTCGACCTCCACGGGCAGCCGGCACCAGTGCTCGATGGCGTACTTGGCGACCAGGCCCGAGTGGTACGCCGAGCCGCACGCCACCACGAAGACCTTGTCCACGTCGCGCAGGTCCTGGTCGGAGATGCGCTGCTCGTCGAGGATGATCCGGCCGTCCGCGAAGTGCCCGCGCAGGGTGTCGGCGAGCGCGGCCGGCTGCTCCTCGATCTCCTTGAGCATGAAGTACTCGTAGCCGCCCTTCTCGGCGGCCGAGAGGTCCCAGTCCACGTGGAACGGGCGGGTCGCCACGTCGTCGCCGTGGAAGTCGGACACGTGGTAGCCGTCCCGGGTGATCGTGACGACCTGGTCCTGGCCGAGCTCGACGGCGTCGCGGGTGTACTCGATGAACGCCGCGACGTCGGAGGCGACGAACGTCTCGCCCTCCCCGATGCCGACCACCAGCGGCGAGGACCGGCGCGCGGCGACGATCATGTCCGGCTGGTCGACGTGCGTGATGACCAGGGTGAACGCGCCGTCCAGGCGGCGGCAGACCGCGCGCACGCTGGCCGGCAGGTCACCGGCGGTCTCGCCGGCGTCGTAGGCGCGGGCGACGAGGTGCGCGACGGTCTCGGTGTCGGTGTCGCTCGCGAACTCGACGCCGGCGGCCTCCAGCTCGTGGCGCAGCGCGGCGAAGTTCTCGATGATCCCGTTGTGCACCACGGCGACGCGGTCGGCGGCGTCGCGGTGCGGGTGGGAGTTGCGGTCCACGGGCGCGCCGTGGGTGGCCCACCGGGTGTGGCCCATGCCCGCGGTGCCGCCGAAGGACTCGCGGCCGACCTCGGCCAGCCGGTCCTCGAGGTTGGCGAGCCGCCCGGCCTTGCGCTCGACCGCGAGGCCGTGGCCGCTCAGCACGGCCACGCCGGCCGAGTCGTACCCGCGGTACTCGAGCCGTCGCAGCCCGTCGAGGACGACGTCGAGCGCCGGGCGATGCCCCACATATCCCACGATTCCGCACACCCGACAAAGCGTAACGAGAAGCCGCGCGGGCGTCGGTAGGGCCGTCGGACCCCGATCTCGATAGGGTCAACGACCATGGCGAACAAGGCGAAGCACCTGGCCGAGGAGCTGTCCCACAAGGGTCCGCACCGGGTGCTGCGCGGTGACCTGGCGCTCGTGGGCCTGCCGGGCGTGGTCTTCACCCCGACGACGGGGCTCGGGCTGCCGGCGATCGCGTTCGGGCACGGCTGGCTGCAGCCCCCGGAGCGCTACCTCGGCCTGCTGCGCCACCTGGCGTCCTGGGGGTTCGTGGTGGCCGCGCCGGCGACCCAGCGCGGGCCGCTCGCGTCGCACCGGCTGTTCGCCGCGGACCTGCGCACGGCGCTGGACGTGTGCGTCGGCGTGCGGCTCGGCGACGGCGAGATCAGCGTCGACGCCGCGAAGCTGGGCCTCGCCGGGCACTCGGTCGGCGGCGGCTGCGCGGTCCTCGCGGCGGCCGAGGACCCGCGGGTGCGGGCGGTGGCCACGCTCGCGGCCACCCAGACCAAGCCGTTCGCCACGGACGCGGCGAGCCGGTGCCGGATGCCGGCGCTGCACCTCGCGGCCGGCAAGGACCTGGTCGCCCCGGCGGTCGGGCACGCCGGGCTGATCGCGTCGAACTGGGGCGGGGACGCGCAGCTGCGGTCGCTGCCGAAGGCGAACCACCTCGGCTTCACCGAGGGCCGGCACTGGTCGAACCTGTTGCTGCCGGGCAAGTCCGAGCACGCGACGCAGCGGCTGGCGAAGATCCTGCTGACCGCGTTCTTCCTCACCGAGCTGACGGGCACGTCGAAGTACCGGCCGCTGCTGGACGAGGACATCAAGGGCGCCGTCATCGAGCACGAAGAGGACGAGCTCGTCGGCTGACGCCCGCGAACCGGGGGGTTCGGTGAAAGTACTTTCTGTCGACCTGGGGACGTCCAACACCGTGGCGGTACTCTCCGCGCACGGCCGGGCACCGAGGGTGCTCGACGTCGACGGCGCGTCGATGATGCCGTCCGCGGTGTTCGCCGAGGAGGACGGCCGGCTGGTGGTCGGCCGCGAGGCGGACCGGCGGGCGCGGCTCGCGCCGGCCCGGTTCGAGCCCAACCCGAAACGCCGCGTCGACGACGGCAGCCTGCTGCTGGGGTCGGCCGTGGTTCCGGTGCCGGCGGCGCTCGCGGCCGTGCTGGGCAAGGTCCTCGCCGAGGCGGTCCGCCAACTGGGCGGCGCACGGCCGGACGAGATCCGCCTGACGCACCCGGCCAGGTGGGGCGCGACCCGGCGCGACACGCTGCTCGCGGCGGCGGGGCAGGCGGGGCTGGGCGCGAACGTCCAGCTGGTGGCCGAGCCGGTGGCGGCGGCCGCGCACTTCGCGGCGGTCACCGGCGAGCGGGCGCCGCTGGCCGTCTACGACCTCGGGGCGGGCACGTTCGACGTGGCCATCGTGCGGCTCCGCGGCGGTGGCTGGCCGAAGCGGGCCTGCCGGACCTCGGTGGGCTGGACGTCGACCAGGCGCTGCTGGAGCACGTGGGCCGCGAGGTGTCGCCGCGGGACCCGGCGGGGTGGCAGCGGCTGCTGATGCCGGAGTCGACGGCCGACCGGCGGGCGGCGCGGTCGCTGCGTGAGGACGTGCGAGCGGCGAAGGAGGCGCTGTCCGAGCACCCGCAGACGGAGGTGCCGATGCCGGAGCCGTTCGGGGACACGCTGGTCACCCGCGCGGAGCTGGAAGGCCTGATCCGGCCGGGCCTGCTGCGCAGCGTCGAGCTCCTGGCCACCACGATCCGCGACGCGGGCACGGAGGTCGCCGGCGTGTACCTGGTGGGCGGCTCGAGCCGGATCCCCCTGGTGGCCACCCTGATCGCGGAGCGACTCGGTGTCGTGCCGACGAACCTGGACCAGCCCGAGACGGCGGTCGCGCTGGGCGCCCACCACGTGCACGAGGGCAGCATCGCCACCGAGACCCGAACGGTGGCGATCACCCCACCACGCCGAACCCCCACCCCGCACGCGGGACCGCCGCAGGCCCCGAACCCCGGGCTCGGTCCGGTGGTGGGCGCCGGGCACGCGCCGGCCGGGGCCCACGCCGGGGCGCCGCCAGTCGCGAACCTCGGCGAACCGCCAACGCCCACCGGACTCGGTCCGGTGGCGAACGCGGCGTCCGCCGGACCGGCGCAGGTCAGCGGGCCCCGGTCGCCGGGGGCGTTCGGCGCACAGCCGCCGGCCGGGGCCGGCGCGCACGCGGGGCCGCCGCCAGGCCGGAACCTCGCCGCACCGCCAGCGGCCACCGGAACGCCGAACGGCATCTCAGCCGCCGGGCCATCGCAGGTCGGTGGGCCACCGGGGGCCTTTGGCGCGCAGCCGCCAACCGGCATCTCAGCCGCCCGGCCGTCGCAGGTCGGTGGGCGGCCGGGGGCGTTTGGCGCGCAGCCGCCGACCGGAGGCGGTCCGTATGCGGGGCTGCCGCGGCTGCCGAACTTCGGCGAGCAGCCGCCGCCCTGGGCCGCCGCCTTGCCGGCGCCCGCGCCGCGGAAGCCCATGCCGGCGTCGACGCGTGTCGCGGCGGCCGTCGGGCTCTTCGTGGTCGCGGCCTATCTCCTGCTCGGGCCCCTGCTCTCGGGGTACAAGACGAACACCGCCTTGGGGCGGCTGATCTCCGAGCTCCTCAACGTCGCCGGGCTCGTGCTGGTCGTCGTCGGGGTTCGGCTGGTCAGCCGGAAGGCCGATCTCGTCCGGGTGAGCTGCTGGGTGCTGGGCGGGGACCTGCTCGCCCGCGGGCTGGCCATGGTGATCTTCAGCCTGGCCGGCCAGCGGCACGGCTCCTGGGTGCTGCCGACGGCGGTCGCGATGATCGTCGTCGGCGGGGTGCTCGTCCTGGTCCCGCTGTTCGTCCGCGCGGGGCACCGGGGGCGACCGTCCCAGGTGGACAGTCGCCCGCCGGTGCGTTAGCGCTTCGGCGTCTTCTCGCTCGGGTCGCGGCCGACGACGCCGCTGAAGTTGGCCGCCGGGTCCCCGTCCTCGAACAGCTGGCCCGTGGTGCGCCACTTGCTCTGCCGCGTGGTGTCGCCGCCCTGGCCGCCGGCGCCCATGCCACCCATCGGCATGCCGCCCACCGCGCCCTGCTGACCCGAGCCGGCACTCCCGCCACCACCGGCGCCGGCACCGCCCGAGGCGGCCGCCGCCGCGCGGTCCGCGCCGGTCGTGTCCGGGGAGCCGGCGCCGACCATGGTGCCGGGCTGGGGACCGCCACCGATGGAGCTGCCGGGGGTGCCGCCGCCGCCGAAGGAGCCGCCGCCACCTCCGCCACCACCGCCGAAGTCACCGCCGGAGCTCGACGGCGTCGGCACGTCCGGCAGCGTGTGCGGGGTCTCCGGGAAGTCCGGCACGCCCGGCAGCTCCGAACCCGGCACCACCGAGTCGGGCCCGAAGTCCACGTCGTAGGTCTCCGGGGTGCCGTCGTCCACGGTCATCTTCAGCCGGTCGTTCGGCCCGGGCACCTGCTCCAGCGAGATCGCGGCGTCGCCGTCCTGGATCACGGCCTTGCCGTTCTCCGCCCGGATCACGCCCTCCTCGGGCTGCTCGCCCGGGTCGTCGGTGAAGTCCACGACGTACTCCGACGGCTCGCCCTCGCCGTCGTCGACGGTGACCTTGCTGCGGCCCTGCTCGTCCGGCTGTCCGATCGTGATCGTCCGGTTGCCGTCCTTGATCGTCACTTCCTTGCCGGGCACGCCCGAACCCGGCACACCCGAACCCGGAACACCCGGTGTGCCACCGGGGATGGTCGAGCCGGGCAGCGGCACGCCACCCGGAAAACCGGGCGTGCCGGGGTTCCCGGGACGCTCGGATCGCCGGGGCCACCGGGACCGGACGTGCCGGGCAGCTGGCCGGGGCCGGCGAACGACGGGTTCGTGGTGCTGGACGGGTCCGTGCCCGAGCCCGGCGTGGGGATCTCCGGGGGCGTCGGCGGGGCCGGCATCGGCACCGAGCCGCCACCACCACTACCGCCACCACCGGTCGACGGCGGGGTGCTGACCGGCGGCATGGAGCCGGACGGGGTCGTCGTGCCACCGCCGCCGCCACCGTTGGTCGTGGGCGGCGGCGTGGTGGAACCACCCGGGGGCGTCGTGGTGCCCGGCGGGGTCGTGGTCCCGGGCGGCGGGGTGGCCGAGGCGTCGCTGAACTTGTTCTCGTACTCGGCGAGGTAGCTGTTCAGCTCCTCGTAGTACGAGTCGACCGCCTCGAGCGTGTCCTCACACGTCTGCTTGAACGTCGCGTAGATGTACTCGTGCAGGTCCTGGTTGAACGAGTCGCGAATCCACTTCTTGCACTCGCGCTGAACGTACTCCTTGTTCTCGTCGTTCAACCCACAGTTGTCGTCACGAATCGTGTTCTCGATGTTCGACCCGCACACCGAGTCGACCCACGCCGCGACCTCCATGATCTTGTCCCGGTCACCGGCGTCGTTCGCCAGCTCCACGACCTTCATCGCGATGTCCGGCGTGGCACTGCCCATCGTCGGCTGGTACAACGCGATCACCGCGTCGGCCTTCGACTTGCACTCGGCGAAGACGTTCTGCACCGCCGTGTCGATCATCCCCGGGCTCTCCGACAGGTAGTCCAGCAGATCCGTCGACGTTCGGCGAGATCTTCTCCGAGTAGAGCTGGTACGACGCGTTCGCCGCCGGACCGGTCCACGACTGGTACAGACTGTTCAGCTCGGCCTCGGTGGACGTGTTCAGCTCACTGAGCTTCTGCTGCGCGGTGCGCAGCCGGTCGCGTCGTCGATGAACTTCTTGAAACTGATCCCCAGCTGCTCTTCGTACCGCGCCGGTGATGTCCTCCATCGTGATCTTCCCGTAGCGACCGAGCGAGTCACCCGGCACCTTGTCGTTCACCGGCAGGAAGTTCTCGAACACCTTCAACGCCGGCCGCGCCAGCTCGAAGATCTCGTCGGACTTCTCGACCCCGGTGGACTGCCCTTCTTCCGGCGCCTGCATGCCGTCCAGAGTGGCGCTGTTCTGCGTCGATCTCGTCCTGCGTCAGGCCGGCCGAGTAGCCGCGCTCGTCCGACTCCGCCTGCGCGTCGTCGTAGATGTCGTCCAGCGAGCCCTGGTCGAAGTCGCCGTCGCGGGTCGGGTACTGGTCGTAGTACCGGCGGACCTCGTCGGGCAGATCGTCCTCTTCGATGAAGGGATACCCCTCGACGTTCTCCTTGATGTACGCGGCAAGCAGATGCTCCTTGGTGTCCGCGTCCACGAACGGATCGTCCAGGAGCGTCTGGACCTCTTCCCACGACCTGCTCATCGGCTACTACCCCTAACCTGCGTCGCAATCCCCGATCCGCCGAGCAGGCGAACCACCACACAACCGACCATGCCGTCCCGGTCCACGGCGGTCGCCACGGCCACGCGGCCGCGTCACTCCTTCGCCGAGCGCGAGCAGCGCGGCCAGCTGGAACGCGCCGGTCGCCGCGCCGGTGTCGCCGATCAGCTCCGCCGGTACGACCACCCGCTCGACCTCCCGTCCCAACGCCTCGGCCACCGCTTCGCGCTCCATCGCCTTTGTCGCCGGGTCCGGGCCGGACAGCGCCACCCCCCACACCTCGCGTGGCGCCACACCGGCCAGGACCCGGCGCAGACACTCGACCAGCGCTTCCCGTGGCTCCCCATCCACCGCCAGCCGGGTGTCCAACGCTACGACCTCCGCGAGCGCCGATCGGTTCCCACTATCCGCGGTTGCAGGAACAGCATGGCGCAGCCCTCGCCGAGCGCGCGGTGCCGCCGCCGCGGCGTTCCAGCAGCGTGCGGGCCCCGCCGTACTCCTCGGCGGCGCCCGCGAACACCCCGCTCGCCCGGCCGGTGCGGAGCAGCCGGTCCGCGTAGCGCAGCGTGGCGATGCCGGACAGCCGGCCGGCGGCGATCGGTCGTGTTCGGACCGGTCAGCCCGTGCCAGCTCGCGCACTGCGCGGCGGCGGAGTTCATCAGCGCGAACGGCATCTGGGCCGGGTTGACGAAGTACGGCTTGCGGCGGGTCAGCGAGTCGCCGGTGAACGCGAACTGGGTCTGCGTGCTGCCGCTGGTCGTGCCGAGCACCACGCCGGTGCGCTCGTCGGCGACGACCGTGCCGCGTCGTCCTTGCGCAGCAGGCCGACCGTGCTCACGGCGAGCGCCGTGGTGCGGTCCATCGAGCTGGTTCCCTTGCGCCCCAACTGGTCCACGATGTCGAAGTCGGGCACGACGTGCGCGGTGTCCGGCTCGGCGAACCAGTCGTCGGTCGTGCTCGACGGTCGCGGCGGGCGCGCCCGGCCCGCACCCCGTCGGCGAACGCGGCGCGGCCGTGGCCGAACGGCGAGGTGGCCGACCAGGCGGAGATCACGCGTGGCCATGGCGTCAGTTCCGGCCGAACAGGACGACGGAGTTGTTGCCCCCGAAGGCGAGCGCGTTGTTCTGCACGACGTTCAGCGTCGCCGGCACGGACTCGTTGGGCACGCAGTCGATGCCGCACTCCGGGTCGGTCGTCGTGTGGTTGATCGTGGGCGGGATGAACCCCTCGGCGATCGCGAGCGAGCAGGCGATCGCGGACAGCGCGCTCGCGGCGCCCATCGTGTGGCCCAGCATGGACTTCACCGACACGGTGCGCGGCGGTTCCGCGCCGAACACGTCGTGGATGGCGCCGCACTCGGTGACGTCGTTGGCCTTCGTGCCGGTGCCGTGCGCGGAGATCAGGTCGACGTCCCCGGGCGTGACGCCCGCGTTGTCCAGCGCGAGCCGCATGCAGCGGCCGACCGAGTCGCGGTCCGGCGCGACCGGGTGGCCGGCGTCGCAGTTGAGCCCGTAGCCGAGCACCTCGGCGTAGATCCGCGCCCCGCGCCGCACGGCCGCGTCGAGCGGCTCGAGCACGAGCACGCCCGCGCCCTCGCCGGTGAGGATGCCCTGACGGTCCACGTCGAACGGCCGGCAGGCGCGCGGGTCGACCGCGCCGAGCCGGTAGAAACCGGTGAACGTCATGCGGCACATGGCATCCGCGCCGCCGCACAGCGCGACGTCCACGTCGCCGGTGGCCACCGCGTCGAACCCGTCGCCGATCGCGTAGTTGCCCGCCGCGCACGCGGTCGCGATCGTCGAGACCTCCACAGTGGACAGTCCGAGCTCGCGGGCGACGCCGACGGACAGCAGCGCGGCCGGCACCCGCGCGGCCTCCGCAGCGGTCACCTCGGTGCCGCGCACGACGGCCTCGGCGATCCGCTCGCCGCGGTCCGAGCCGCCGTCGGTGGTGCCGATCGACACCAGCGCCCGGGCGTCGGCGAGGTCGAGCCCCGCGTCGCGGACGGCCATCGTCGCGGCGGCGACGGCGAACTGGCCGGCCCGCGGCAGCCGCTGCGGGCGCGCCGAGCCACTCGGCGGGGTCGAAGCCGACGACCTCGCAGCCGATGTCGTGGGCGAAGCCCTCGGTGTCGAACGCGCCGATCGGGCGGGCGCCGCTGCGTCCCTCGCGCAGGCCGCGGGCGAACTCGGTCGGCGCCGGTGCCGATGCTCGACACCACGCCGAGCCCGGTGACCGCGACCCGCCGCAGTCAGGTGCCCAGCGCCGCGCTCAGCACGTCGTAGACGCCGTCGAGGTTGACGAGCTTCTCGAACTCGGCCGGGTCGACCTCGACGTCGAACTCGATCTCCAGGTTGGCCAGCAGCTCGATCAGCTTCATCGAGTCGGCGCCGAGGTCGTCGACGAAGTGGTCGGTCGGGCCGACCTGGTCCTCGTCGACCTCGAGCACCCGGCAGACCACGGCCTTGATCTCGGCGGCCCGCTCGGCGACGGCGGCGTGCATCACTGGTTCCGCATCCACGAGGACTGGTTGGAGAAGTCGTCCTCGTCGTCGAGCACCTCGCGGCGCGTGCGCCGGGCGGCGGACGTGCCGGGCGGCGGGCGCCTCGGGCGCGGGCGGCGTGGGCGGCGCGGGCCGTGCGGTCTCCTCGTCCTCGATCGCGCCGAGGCCGCCGGGCGGCGGGTCGGCCTGCGGGCGCGGCGCGGGGCGGAAGGCGAACTCGTCGCCGCTGCTCCTCCTCGTCGCCGGCGAAGCCCAGGATGTAGTCCTTGTCCCGCTCGGTCTTCTCGGTCGCCCAGCCGCCGGCCGCGCCTGCGGCGGCGGCCGAGCTCGCCCATGTGCTTGGCGACCTGGGCGGCGACCGGGCCCTGCTTCAGCAGGCTGTCGCGGGCCTTCTCCCGGGCCGCGCGGCCGTTGCGGGTCCGCAGCGCGCGCCGCTCGGACATCTCCCGGCGGACCTGGTCCATCCGCGCCCGGGCCTTGGCGGCCTTGTCGAGAGCACTCATCGGGTTCCCTTTCCATCGTTCCTGCGTACCGGCCGTCGCCGAACGCGCCGCGCAGCTGGGTGTCGGCGTCCTCGTCGAACAGGTCGCCGGTGGTGCGCCACTGGGCGCCGGTGCTGCGGTCCTGGTCGCCGGAGGCGCCGCCGCCGCCGCCGCCCATCATCGGCATGCCGGCCATCGCGCCGCTGCCCTGCTGCCCGCCGGGTGCGTGGCCGCCGTTGTCGCCGCCGCTCCCGCCGTCGCCCGCGGTGGCCAGCCCGGCCTCACCGTGGCCGCCGGCGGGCGTGGCCATGTACTGGCCGTGGTCCGGCGTGCCGAACGAGCCCGCCTGGCCCGCCGGCGCCGCCGTCCGGGTTGGCGAAGAACGACGACCCGCCGTCGGCGGGCAGCTCGCCTGCGCGCTGGTGGCCGCGTAGGCGTGCTGGCCTGCCGGGGCCCCTGGTCGAACGCGGCCGGCTCGGCGCTCGCGGTCGCGAACTGGCCGGCCGGGTCGCGGTCCAGGGGGTTCTGCCCGCCCTGGTCGTAGGCCGGCTCGGCACTGGTCGCGTAGCCGTTGTCCGGCCTGCTGCTGGGCGTCCAGGTCGCTGATCACGCCGTCGAGCCGGTCGTCCAGCTGGCTGTACATCGCCTGGGCCTCGGAGGGCCGGCCGTTCGGCTGGTCCTGCGGGGTGGCCTGGCGCCGTCGTCGCCGGAGTAGTCCAGGTTGTAGGTGGTCGGCTCGCCGCGTGCCGTCGTCGACGGTGACCGTCACCGTGTCCGCCGAGCCGTCGGGACGCTCGGCGGTGATCGTGAGGTCGCCGTCGTGGATGACGCACTTGCCGTCCTCGCCCGGCTGGATCGGCTCGTCGAGGGTCGGCGCCTGGTTGCCGCCGGTGCCGCTGTGCGACCGCTGGCCGTGCCGCCGGGCCCGCCGTCGGGGCCGAACGGTCTGCGCCTGGCCGGGCGTGTCCGCCCCCGGCGTGCCGCCCTCGCCGAAGTCGAGCGTGTAGGTCTTCGGCTCGCCGCTGCCGTCGTCGACGGTGACCTTGACCTGGCCCTGACCGTCCGGGCTGGTCACGGAGATCGAGCGGTCACCGTCGTCGATGGTGACGGTCTCCTCCTGGCCCGGAGTGGTGGGCGTGGTGCCGGGCGGAAGGTCGCTCGGGTCCTGACCCGTGGGGTCCTGCCCGGTCGGGTCCTGGCCGGTCGGGTCCTGGCCCGTGGGGTCCTGACCAGTGGGTCCTGCCCGGTCGGATCCTGACCGTCGGGTCCTGACCGGTCGGATCCTGGCCCGTGGGGTCCTGACCAGTCGGATCCTGACCGGTCGGGTCCTGGCCGGAGCTGCCGTCGTTCCTGGAGTCGGCACTTCGGGGACCGACGGGCGTCGACGGGCGTCGAAGGTGTGGACGGCACCGACGGGGTCGACGGCGTCGAGGGGCATCGACGGCGTCGAGGGCGTGGAAGGCGTCGAACGGCGGGGGGTCGTGGAGCCGGGTGGCGTGGTGGTGCCCGGCGGCGTCGTGGTCCCGGGCGGGGTGGTGGTTCCCGGCGGGGTCGTCGCGAGGCGTCGCTCGAACTTGTTCTCGTACTCGGCGAGGTAGCTGTTCAGCTCCTCGTAGTACGAGTCCACGGCCTCGAGCGTGTCCTCACAGGTCTGCTTGAAGGTCGCGTAGATGTACTCGTGCAGATCCTGGTTGAACGAGTCGCGAATCCACTTCTTGCACTCGCGCTGGACATATTCCTTGTTCTCGTCGTTCAACCCGCAGTTGTCGTCACGAATCGTGTTCTCGATATTCGACCCGCACACGGAGTCGACCCAGGCGGCGACCTCCATGATCTTGTCCCGGTCACCGGCGTCGTTCGCCAGCTCCACGACCTTCATCGCGATGTCCGGCGTCGCACTGCCGACCGTGGGCTGGTACAGGCTCATCACGGTGTCGGCCTTCGACTTGCACTCCGCGAAAACGTTCTGCACCAACGTGTCGATCATCCCCGGACTCTCCGACAGATAGTCCAGCAGATCCGACGACGTTCGGCGAGATCTTCTCCGAATAGAACTGGTACGACGCGTTCGCCGCCGGACCCGATCCACGACTTGTACAGGCTGTTCAACTCGGCCTCGGTGGACGAGTTCAACTCCGACAACTTCTCGTGCGCGGTCCGCAGACGCTTCGCGTCGTCGAGGAACTTCTTGAAACTGATCCCCATCTGCTCGTCGTAACGCGCCGTTGATGTCCTCCATCGTGATCTTCCCGTACCGGCCGAGAGAATCACCCGGCACCTTGTCGTTCACCGGCAAGAACTTCTCGAACACCTTCAACGCCGGCCGGGCCAGCTCGAAGATCTCGTCCGACTTCTCCACGCCGGTGGACTGCCCCTCCTCCGGCGCCTGCAAACCATCCAAAGTGGACGTGTTCTGGTCGATCTCGTCCTGCGTCAGGCCGGTCGCTGTACCCGCGCTCGTCCGACTCCGCCTGCGCGTCGTCGTAGACGTCGTCCAGCGAACCCTGGTCGAAGTCCCCACTACGGGTCGGGTACTGGTCGTAGTACCGGCGGACGTCGTCGGGCAGGTCATCCTCTTCGATGAAGGGATAACCCCGGACGTTCTCCTTGATGTACGCGGCGAGCAGGTGCTCCTTGGTGTCCGCATCGACGAACGGATCATCGAGGAGCGTCTGAACTTCCTGCCACGACCTGCTCACTGCCCACTCCCGGGGCGCGGTCACCGTGCTGGCGGCGCCGGACTCGGTGGTGGAGTACTGCGCGCCCGCGCCACCGATCTGGCCGGCGAAGGAGACGAGGTTGTCACACATGGCGGTGGCGCCCTGGCCGAGCTGCTCGATGCCGGCCGCGTAGTCCGCCTGCCACTGGGTGTGCTTCGTGCCGAACTCGGCGTCGGTGAGCTCGGTGGGCTGGGTGTCCTCGACCTCGCCCCTCGCGTCCTCGGCGGCGTGTGCCGATGTTGCGGCCGGCACCGGACATCTGGCCCGGTGTCGGTGGTGTAGCCGTCTGGCGGCGCGACTCCGCCGGGGTTGGCTGGCGGCGTGTTCATGACCGGTGTCCCCCTTTGTGGCTCAACCTACGTGTCGTCCAGTTCGACGCGCGCCGACGGCGACGGGTGCCGTCGCATCTGCACAGAGAATGTACCTATCCGCAGGTGGAGACGTGCGGATAGCCAGGTATTTGCTTCCCCAAATCGCATACCGGCGGGTAGCTCACCGCAACCAGGTGCGGCCGGACAGGTCGTCGTCGCCCTCGGCCGGCGGCTTCCGGGTCTTGGGCGGCTGGGACTTACGGTCCTCCGCCGGCGGCTTGCGTTCACCGGACGGCTGCTTGCGGTCCGCAGCGGGTGGCTTGCGGTCGTCCGACTCGCGGTCCTCCGGGGCGCCGAGCGTGAAGGTGCGGCGCGTGGGGGGCGGCGGCTCGTCGTTCGCCGGCGGCTTGGCCGGCTTGTTCTCCACGACCGGTGGCCGGTTGTGGACCGGCCGGGCCTGGGACTCACGCCTGATGTGTATCCCGGACCTGGTCTGCGCGACGGGCCGGGGCTGCACGACCGGCCTTCCCGGAACGGCCTGCGGTACCGGCCGGGCCGGGCTCTGCCCGCCAGGCTTGGCCTGCGGCACCGGCCTGCCCTGGCCGCCGGGGCCCGCCGGGGGCATCGGCCCGCCCGGCGCGGGAGGCCGGGGTGGCATCAGCGGTCTGGGCTGCTGGGCCGCCTTCGTCTCGCGGAACTCCTCGCCACCCAGCGCGAGCGTGGCCGGCCGGGCGGGCGGCTGCTTCGGCGGCTCGGGCTTGTTCCGCGTGGCGTTCCTGACCTGCTCGTCGATGGCCTGCTTCTCGCGCTCCTGACGCGCAGCGCATCTCCTTGACCTGCTTGCCGATCTCCGCGGAGCGGCGGGCGCACTCGTCGAGCGCGCGCAGGCCGCTGGCACCGCTGGCGTCGAGGCGGGCCTGCGTGGCGCCGTGGTCGATCTCGTAGAGGGACATCGAGTCACCGTCCTTCGAAATCGTCCTCGCCGAGCACCCCGTGCATGCTGTACACGGGTCGGCGTCGGCGAACAGGTCGCCGTGCACGCTCCAGCCGGTACCGGCCCGGCCGCCGTCGGTCGGCGCCGCCCGCGCCGGCCATCATCGGCTGCCGCCGCCACCCGCCGCACCGCCTGCCGCGCCACCCGGGTCGTCGCCGCCGGCGGTGGCCAGCTCGGCCTCGCCGGTGGCCTGGTCGGGCACGAGCTGGCTCGGCTCGTCCGCGACGGCCGGCGTGGTGACCTGCACCTTCTCGCCGTCGGCGGCGTCCGCCGGGGCATCCTCGTCCGACTTCTCGGCCGACTTCTCGTCCGTCGGCCCGGGATCGGCGTCAGCCGCCGGTTCGGCCTTGGCCGCGGCCGGCGGCTCCGCCTTGCCTGCATCGGCGGGCGGGGCGTCGCCGGCCGGCTGGTCGTCGCCGGGCGGGCCCTGCTCGGCGCCCTCGTCGAAGTCGAGCGTGTACGTGGTCGGCTCGTTGACGCCGTCGTCGACCTCGAGCTTGATCGTGCCCGGGTCGAAGAGCGGCCGCTCCGCGGTGATCGTCAGCGGGCCGTCCTTGATCACGCACTGCCCGTTCGTCCCGGCCGGCACGTGCGCCGCCTTCGGATCGGCGGGGTCCGCCGTCCGGTCCGGCGGCCTGCTGGGGCGCCATCCCGCTGGCCGCGTCGAAGTCGAGGTCGTAGCGTCTTGGCCTTCCCGTCCGCAGCCCGCGACGGAGACCTTGACGTGCCCCTCGCCGTCCGGGCTGGTCACCGAGATGGTCCGGTCCCCGTCCTTGATCTGCACGGACTCCCCGGTCGCCGCGGGTTCGGCAGTCTCGGCGGGCTCGGTCGCGGCGGCGCTCGGGCTCGGCCGCGGGGTTGGGCTGCGGTGGTGGCATCGCGGCCTCGGCACCGGGTCCGGGGCCGCCTCCGCCACCGGGGTAACCGCCGCCGGGCTCGCCGCCACCCGGACCGCCGGTGTCGCCACCGGTGTCGCCGCCGGGCCCGGGGTCACCCGACCGGCCGGCTCGGTGCCGCCGGGGACGGACAGATGCGAGAACACGTTGGCCTCGGCCAGGATCCGCAGGTTGTCGAGCGACGCGTCGTACGCGTTGGCGACCAGGTCCCGCAGGCCGTCGGCCTCCTCGCAGTACGCCATCGATCTTGCCCTGGATCGGCCTCGCGCTCGTCCCTGGCCGACTTGACGACGTCAGCCGTACTGCGCTCATCGCGACGGCCAGGTTGTGCGTGCAGTCCCACTTCTCCAGCTGTGTCGTTGAACAGCGGGTTGTTCGTCAGCTTGCCGTCGATGATCGCGACGACGTCGTCGTCGTTGTAGATGCAGTCGCCACAGGTCGTGCCAGGAGGTGCAGTGCTCGGCCAGGTACTCGCCGCTGTCCGCGGACATCCGCCACCACGTCGTCGGGGGCGAGCCAGCTCGCCCCAGTCGAAGTGGTCGTCGAGGCAGTCGTCGCGGTACTTCTGGTACCCGGCGCGGATGTTCGACATCGCGGTCTCGAGGCCGGCGGCGGTGGTCTCCACGGCCGCCCGGTAGTCGTTGAGCGTCTTCTCGAGCTTCTCGATGTTCGCGCGGAAGGCGTCGTACGAGTCGCCCTTCCAGTCCTGCGCCAGCTGTGCCTTGCCGTCGCGGACCACGAGCGCGATGTTCTCGATCGCGGCGGCGAGCCCCTTCAGCCGCGCGATGTCCTTCGTCGATCTTGCCGAACGCGAGGCCGCCGAGCCGGCTGTGCCGCTCGAGCGCGGAGGTCGCGAGCTTGAGGTCGAGCTTCTCGTCGTAGCCCGGGATCGTCTGCTCGACGGCCTTGTTGATCGCCTCGGCGCCGATGATGTCCTTCGAGTGGTCGTCGCCGCTGATGGCGAGGTCCGCGTTGTCGATCGGGCGCGACCGCGTTCGGGTGCTGGAACGTCATTTCTCGCTCCCGAGCCGCGCGTCGATCTCCTTGATGTTCTTCGAGCCCGGAGGACTCGGCGTCGATCGACCACGTCCGTGCCCTGGTTCAGCTGGCGTGCTGACCTCGGTGAGGTGCTTGGACAGGTTGCCGAGATCGGCGGCGATGGCGGCCATGTACTTGTCGTACTTGGCGCCCTGGTCGTCCTTCCAGGACGTTGCCGAAGTCGGCCGCCTTCGCCTCGGTGGCGCCGATCTTCTCCTGGATCTGGCCGACCTGGCTCGCCGCTTCGCGCGATGATCGCCGCGTACTGCCCGACGACTTCCGGGTCGTACTCCAACCCGCCTCCCATGGCGTCTCCCCCTCAGCTCGAGTCAGGCGATCCGCAGGCACGGATCGTACGCCTGCGGACACTGTTAGCAACATACCGAGCGGGCTGTCGCGCGCACAGTCGAAATCGACGCAATTCCCGACGATAGGAGTACGCGTTCGCGCAGGTCAGCCCACGGAGGAGACTACGCCTACCAGTCGCTGCGCCGCGGCCTCGGCCATCTCGTGCGACGGCGCCTCCACCATCACGCGGACCAGCTGCTCGGTGCCGGACGGGCGCAGCAGCACGCGGCCGGAGTCGCCCAGCTCGGCCTCCACCGCGGCCACCGCGGAGGACACCGAGTCGGACGTGGCGACGGCCGCCTTGTCGGCCACCTTCACGTTCACCAGGACCTGCGGGAGCCGGGTCATCACGCCGGCCAGGTCGGCCAGCGAGCGCGACGTCGCCGCCATGCGGGCCATCAGGCGCATCGCGGTCAGCAGGCCGTCGCCGGTGGTGGCGTGGGCGGGCAGGACGACGTGGCCGGACTGCTCGCCGCCGAGCGACAGCCCGCCCTGGCGCAGCTCCTCCAGCACGTAGCGGTCGCCGACCGCGGTGGTGCGCAGCGTGACGTCGTGCTCGCGCATCGCCAGGTGCAGGCCCAGGTTGCTCATCACGGTCGCGACCAGCGTGTCCTCGGCCAGCTCGCCGGACTCCTTCATCGCGAGCGCGAGCACGGCCATGATCTGGTCGCCGTCGACGATCTCGCCCGCCGCGTCGACCGCGAGGCAGCGGTCGGCGTCGCCGTCGTGGGCGATGCCCAGGTCGGCCTTCTCGGCCAGCACCGTCTCGCGCAGGCCCTCCAGGTGGGTCGACCCGCAGCCGTCGTTGATGTTCTCGCCGTCGGGCAGCGCGTGGATCGCGATCACCTCGGCGCCGGCCTCGCGGTAGGCCTGCGGGGCGGCGGCCCAGGCGGCGCCGTTCGCGCAGTCGACGACCACCCGCAGGCCGTCGAGCCGGTTCGGCAGCGCCTTGAGCAGGTGGACGAGGTACCGGTCGAGCGCGTCGCTGATGTCGTAGATGCGCCCGACGCCGGCGCCGGTCGGCCGGGCTGAACGTGGCGCCGACCGCGGCCTCGATCTCGTCCTCGATCGCGTCCGGCAGCTTGTGCCCGCCCGCGGCGAACAGCTTGACGCCGTTGTCGGGCATCGGGTTGTGCGAGGCGGAGATCGTCACGCCGAAGTCGGCGTTGAGCTCGCCGACCAGGTGCGCGATGGCCGGCGTCGGCAGCACGCCGACCTGCATGACGTCCGCCCCCGCGGAGGTCAGCCCGGCCGCGACGGCCGCCTGCAGCATCTCCCCGCTGGCCCGCGGGTCCCGGCCGACGACCGCGACCGGGCGGTGCGAGCTGTCGTGCTCGGCCAGCACTCTCGCCGCCGCCGCCGCGACCGACATGGCCAGCTCCGGACCCAGGTCGCCGTTGGCGAGTCCACGAACCCCGTCGGTACCGAACAGGCGCGCCATCGTTGGGAGAACCTCCAAGCCGGAGAAGCAACGAACGCCACGCCCGGTGCATCGTTCACACCGGGCGTGGCGTTCATCGCATCACTGAAGCGTGACCGACTCCGAACGGTCAGCGCTTGCTGTACTGAGGCGCCTTCCGGGCCTTCTTCAGGCCGTACTTCTTGCGCTCCTTGACCCGCGGGTCACGGGTGAGGAAGCCGGCCTTCTTCAGCGCCGGACGGTCCTCGATGTCGATCTCGATCAGCGCGCGGGCGATCGCGAGGCGCAGCGCACCGGCCTGGCCGGTGATGCCGCCGCCGTGCAGGTTCGCGCGGATGTCGAAGGACTCGCCCTTCTCGAGGATGACCAGCGGCTCACGGATGAGCTGCTGGTGCACCTTGTTCGGGAAGTAGTCCTCGAGCGTCTTGCCGTTCAGCAGGAACTTGCCGGTGCCGGCGACCAGCCGAACGCGGACGACGGCTTCCTTGCGCCGACCGACGGTCTGCGCGGTCTCCCCGGTCACGCGCGGCGTCGCGGGTGCGGGCTTGTCCGCCGGCTCGTCGGCGGCGCTGGTCTCAGGGGTAGTCAATGGTCCTCGCTTCGTGCTGGATGTGGCTGGCCTTACCGGCTGACCTTGGTGATCTCGAACGGCTTGGGCTGCTGGGCGGCGTGCGGGTGGTCAGGTCCGGCGTAGACCTTCAGCTTCTTGCCCTGGGCGCGGCCGAGCTTGTTCTTCGGCAGCATGCCCTTGACCACCTTTTCCAGCAGCCGGTCCGGCCGGGTGTCCAGCAGCTCGCCGAACGACTGCTTGCGCAGACCGCCCGGGTAACCGCTGTGCCGGTAGGCGAACGCCTGGTCGCGCTTGTTGCCGGTGAGCACGACCTTGTCCGCGTTGACGATGACGACGAAGTCGCCGGTGTCGATGTGCGGTGCGAAGGTCGGCTTGTGCTTGCCGCGCAGCAGCGTGGCGACATGCGAGGCAAGCCGGCCGAGCACCACGTCCTCGGCGTCGATGACATGCCAGGTGCGAGCCACCTCACCAGGCTTCGGGCTGTACGTGCGCACGGATCTACCTCGTCGTCATTTGCGTCTGGGTGCCTGCGCGGGCCTGCGCGGGCACGTGCCCACGCCGCGCAACAACTCCTAGAAGATACCTGCCGCCTCCGAACAGGGTCAAAGCGCCCCCCTTTCCGGGTCGTCACCCGGCCCGGGCGCGGCGGCGCTACGGTGCAACCGGGCAGCAGATCACGGGGCCGAAGGGGTGTCATGGCTATCCGACGACCAGGGCGTGTCGCATCGCTCGCCGCCGTCGCACTGCTGGCGGCGACCGGCTGCACGCAGGCCACGGCGGGCACCGCCAGGCCGAACGAGAAGGCCTCGGACGCGATCATGGTCGAGGCCGGGATCAAGGCGTTCCAGGACCACTTCGAGAAGCTCGGCGACGAGCACGCGAAGGTCTACAACTTCCTCAACTACGGCGACACCCAGCTCACCACCGAGCACGAGTCCTACAAGTTCGGCGACCCGCCGATGACGGTGCTCGAGCGGCGGCGGGAGGACGAGACGGACTCGTCGGCGATCCTGCACCCGCCGGACGACCCGCTCGACTACGTGCGGCTCGACGAGGAGCACGCCGACCTCGCGCCGACGCCGTGGGTGTCGGTGCCGACGCTGTACCAGAGCGGGTTCCAGACCTGCTTCCTGCTGACCGCGTGGCTGGCGTGCCACCTGGACAACGCGATCGCGCAGACGAAGCTCGGACGCGCCGGACCGCCAGCCCGCGACAGGCGCAGCGGACCGGCGACGGCGTCGAGGTGACCACCGGCGCGCTGCTCGGGCTGATGATCGACGAGGGGTTCATCGGCATCCCCGACGACAAGCAGAGCGAGGTCTCCGCGCAGATGCGGGACGAGGTCGTGCCGGTGACGATCAAGCTGGACGCCGACATGAAGTTCACCGGCTTCGAGATCCGCGGCAAGGTCGACGACGGCAAGTCCGAGCCGCTGGAGCTGCAGATCGGCTACGAGGTGCTCGGCGAGTCGCACCAGGAGGACTTCCCCGACACAGCCGGCGGCGGACGAGCTGACCGCGATCACCGACACGGCCAAGGCGGACAAGTTCTGGGAGGACTTCAACTCCAACGCCCCCGAGGGCTGACGGTATCCGCTGGTCCAGACCGGTCCAGACCAGTATCCAGATGTCCACAATGGATTGGCCAGGATTCGGCCATCCGCACAAAGCTGTGGGGCCCGGGAAGTGCTTCCCGGGCCCCACGGCAGTTCTTGCGTCAGTTCACCAGCGGTTGGCGTTGGCGCGCTCGCCGTCGCGGTAGTCCTCGGCGGCGCGCTGCACGGCGGTGCCGATGGCGGCGAGGACCTGCTGCAGGTCAGCGGCGGCCTGGTCCCACTTGGCCTGGTGCGCGTTGTACTGCTCCGACGCGGAACCGGTCCAGCTGGCGACCAGCGGCTGCAGGTAGGACTTCAGGTCGTCCAGCGAGCCCTGGACCTTGCTCGCCTGAGCTGCTGATGTTGCCGGCGGCTGCCTCGAGACCGCCGAATGTAACCTTGATGCCGTCAGGCATTTCTTTCCCCTTGTCTTAAGAGTGCTGCTGTGTGGCTTTTCCAGGAGTGCGGTGGTGTTCGACGTCAGCCGTCGAGCTGGGCGGACAGACCGCCGAAGACGTCCTGCTTCGAGTCTTCCTGCTCCTGGTAGGTGCTACCAGCGGCCATGAGCTGCTCGGCGATGGCCTCGAGCGCCTGGTTCAGGTTCTTCGCGTCCGCGTCGAAGCGGGTCATCATGTTCGTGAACGCGGTGGCCGCGGCACCCTTCCAGGCGCTCTGCAGGCCGGTGACGGTGTCCCAAACACCCTTGAGGGTGCCCTCCACGTCCTCCTTGACACCGACGACCTTCTGGTGGGCGTTGGTGAAATCGGAAACTGTCCCTGTGTAACCGTCAGGCATTGGGAGCTGCCCCCTTCATCATTTGGTCGGGTCGTACGCGGTTCTTGGTTCGTACGCCTCTTGCGACGTAGACCCTGCCATGTCCGGTTCCACGTTGTCGCCACCTGATCGCAGGTCGTTGCGAGCGTGAACGCCGCTTCAGCGAAGATCGCCGACTGTTGCGTGTGGACCGAGCACCTGACGGGAACCCCGCAGCCGCAAGGACGTTTGCCCGAGCAACCCCCGAAAACCGCGTACTAGCTGGGGTTTTGCTCGTCCCGCAAGCTCGAACACGGAATCCGGCAAGGGATCCGGACGGTAGGATTCGACGGTCGCGTCGAGGAGGATTCGCTGTTGCGAAAAGTCCTCGTCCTCGTCCCTCGGCCGGGCGCGCGGCTCGTCCCGTGAATCGATCCTGGCGTCCGCGGAGACGTCGGAGGTCTGGTCCACCGCGTGCTGGCCGGGCTGGTCCGCCCGGCCGGTCGGTCGGGCAGGCCGGGGGTTTCGGGCGCGTCGGGTCCGTCGAGGTCGAACAGCACCGTGTGCTGGGAGAAGTCCTCGTCCTCCCGCCTCGGCACCGGTTCCTCGGCAGGTGCGTCGGGCAGCCGGGCCATGAGCTTGCCGGCGTCCGGCAGGTCCTCGACGGTCAGGTCGTTGGCGGTGCGGAACCTCTCCGCCTCGGCCCGCGCCTCGGCGCTGGTCGGAGCCACCTCGCCTCGGTGGACCCGGCGGAGCCTGCCCGTCTTGGCCTGCTTCGCGAGATCCTCGTTGCCGCGGCGGAACTCGGCCGACTGCGCCTTCGCCTCGTCGGCCGCTCGGCGGGCCCTGGTGAGCGCGGCCTCGACCTCGGACTTGAAGCGCGCCGCCGCCGCGCGGAAACCGCCGCCGTCCTGCCCCGTCATGTCGGCACCTCCGCGGGGAGCCTAACTCAGCCGGTGACGGTCAAGGTGCGCACGACGGTCTCGCATGCGGCGGCGACGGCGTCCTGCCCGCCACCGCCGTCGGCGACCTGGCAGCCGACGCTGACCTGGGTGCGGCCCTGGAAGACGACGTACCAGTCGACGGCGGCGGTGCTGAGCCGCTCGCGGTAGCGGATGACGTCGCGGCCGGCGTAGGAGGCCTGGTCGTCGAAGTCCGCGAGGGCCGGGCCGGCCTGCTCGTACTCGGTGCGCAGCCGGTCGACCGCGCGGGAGCGCTCGGTGGAGCTGTCGAAGGAGAGCCGCTTCTCCTCGACCAGCACGCGGTCCTCGCCCGCCTCCCGGCCGGCCGGCTTGAGCTCGGTGCGCAGCCGGTCGGGGTCGCCGCCGGTCTGCAGCCAGCCGTCGGGGAGGGCGAACTGGTACTCGTACTGGGCGATCACCCGGCTCGGCGAGGGGCCGGGCGAGGTCGGCCGGGCCTGTGGCTCGGAGTCACCGCCGGCGAGCGCGATGACCAGGACGATCACGGCGGCGACCACCACGACCGCGCCGCCGGCGAGCAGCAGGCCGGTCCGGTTCGCGGGCCTGGCCGGTGGGGGCGCGGCCGGCAGGGGCGCAGCCGGCAGGGCCGCGGGCAGCCCGCGGGCCGGGGTCGGTTCGGGTGGCCTGGCCGGCTCGTCGGTGCGCTCGGCCTCGATCGCGCGCAGGGCGCCGCGGGCCACGACGGTCTCCGGCTGGTCGAGCGAGGTCGGCACGACGCCGGTGCGCTGGTGGACCAGCCGGGAGACCAGCGGGATCCGGCTGGACCCGCCGACGAGGAAGATGCCGGCCAGGTCGGCGGGCTTGAGGCCGGCCTCGCGGATGGCGGTGACGGTGAGCTCGGCGGCGCGGTCGAGCTGCTTGGTGATGAGCTGCTCGAGGTCGAGCCGGGTGACGTGGGCGTCCGGGAACGGCGGCGGCATGGGGACGTCGGTGTAGGTGTGGCGGGAGAGGGTCTCCTTGGCGCCGCGGACGTCCTGGTGGATGACCCGGCGGCGGCGGCGGTCGGGGAGCTCGCGGCCCTCGATGAGCTTGCGCCAGGCGTCCTCGTCGGTGGCCGGCGACGACGGAGCCGACGTGGTCGAGGAGCAGCTGGTCGACGTCCGCGCCGCCGAACGTCGGGTCGCCGCGGGTGGCGAGGACCTGGAAGGGCGGGCGGCCCGGTACCGCGCGCACGACGCTGACGTCGATGGTCCCGCCGCCGAGGTCGAGGACGGCCAGGGTGCGGCCTGTCTGCGCGTTCCCGCCGGCTGGTCGGCCGGTTCTGGCCGGAAGACCCGCCTGCCCGGCCGACAGGCCGCCGGGCCTGATCGACAGACCCCCGGATCCGGCCGACAACCCACCAGGCCCAGCCGACAGGCCGCCAGACCCGGCCGACGAGGCACCGGGTCCGGCCGGCAGGTTGCCGAGGCCGCCCGGAGAACCACCGGGCGCAGCCGACGAACCACCAAATCCCGCTGACGAACCACCGGGCTCGGGCGGCCGGTTACCGGGGCCGGCCGACCAACCACCAGGCCCAGCCGACGAGCCGCCGGGTCCGGCCGGCAGGTTGCCGGGGCCGCCTGGCGAACCACTGGGCGCGGCCGACGAACCACCGGGTCCGCCGCGCAGGTAGCCGGGACCGGTCGACCAACCGCCGCGCCCGGCCGACGGGCCAGCAGGTCCGGCTGACGAGCCGCCGGGTGACTGGTTGCCGGGGCCGGCTGCCCAGCCCGGCGGACCGGGCGATGCTCCGGGCGGGCCGGACGTCGGCGGCGGTCCGGCTGGGAAGCCGGTGGGCCGGGCCAGGGGCCCGGAGGTCGTGCCAGCCGTGTCGTCGTCCGGCGGGAAGCTCGCCGCGTGGAAGACGGCGGCCGCGACAGGTTCGGGGATGAGCACGATGCGCGTGCCGAGGCCGTTGCCCGCCTGGCGCAGGACGCGGGTGCGGACGCCGCCCCAGTCCGCGGGGTGGGTGAGCACGAGGAGGTCGACCGCGGCGCCGCCGGCCACGCGGCGGGCCTCGCCCACGGCGCGGTCGAGCACGGCCCGGATGGCGTCGCGAACGCGGACGACGGTGGCGCCGAGGAGCAGCTCGGTCTCGTCGATGCGCCGCTTGGGGTGCGGCTCGTAGCGGGAGGGGTCGACGGCCGCCTGCCGGTCCGCCTCCTGCCCGACGAAGACCGTGCCGTCCGGCGCCGCGTAGACCGCCGAGGACATCAACGGACTCCCGTCGACGGCGACGACCTGCGCCTCGCGCCCGTTCACGGAGATCGCGATGCAGGTGCTGGAAGTGCCGAAGTCGACAGCGACCCGCAGCGACATCCGCACCCCCTGGCCATATCCACGTTGCCGGACCCCACCACCCTGCCACCACCGGCCCCGTGCCGGAAACGCAGCTCACACCCAGGCCCGACGAAGCCGGCAGGAACCACGGCACAAGACCCAAAGAGGCACCGACACGATGCCGAGCAATCACGCCGCGACGAGGACCAGTCGAGGCGATCGCCTCGCAGCAGCCGATCAGCCGCGAAGCGGCTTCGACGGCACCGACCGGCCGCACTGTGTTGGCACAGCGGGCAATCCGAGGCGACCACCGCTCCCGGCCGTGCGCCGCCGCGGCTCCCCGTGTAGGTGTCCGCGTGAAACGGGGCGGGCGCGATCGGGCGCCCGCCCGAGTGGGGCTACATCTCCGGGGGGATCCAGGCGACCTGCATCAGTTGCTGGCCCGACTTGCGGCTCACGATGGTGCCTCGGCCCGGGGGCAGCGCCGTGGGGCGGACCGTGCCGATGAGCTGGCCCTCCTCCTTGCTGCCGGAGCCCTGCAGGCCCGGGCTGGCGATCTCCTTCAGCTTGCCCAGCACCGGGTCGTACATCGCGCGGGAGGCGCCACCGGTGCGGCGGGTCGTGATGATGTGCATGCCCACGTCCTTGGCCTGCGGGATGAACTCGTTCAGCGGCTGCAGCGGGTTGTTGCCCTGCGGACACACCAGGTCGTAGTCGTCGACGATGACGAACAGCTCCGGGCCCTTCCACCACGACCGGTTGCGCAGCTGCTCCTGCGTGACGTCCGGCCCCGGCAGGCGCTTGCGCATCGAGCCGGTGATCTCCTTGATCATGCCCGTCAGCTGGTTGCTGGACACCGCGTAGCCGAGCAGGTGATCCGTCTTCACGAAGCCCAGCATCGTGCGGCGGTAGTCGACCAGCAGGATCAGCGCTTCCTTCTTCGTGTACCGGTCGAAGATGCCCTGCACGATCGTGCGCAGCAGGTTCGTCTTGCCGGACTCGCCGTCCATCAGCGCGAAGAAGTGCGGCTCGGAGTCGAAGTCCAGGTACACCGGCGCGAGCGCGTCCTCGTTGACGCCGATCGGGATCGCCCGGCTGCCCGTCTGACCGTCCAGCGACAGCAGCTCCTCGTACGGCAGCGTGTCGGGCAGCAGCCGGACCTTCGGCGCGTGCCGGCCGCGCCAGGCGCCGCCGATCTTGGCGATCGCGTCCTGCACGCCGGCCGCCACGTCCTGGTCGTTGCTCGAACCGTCGACGCGCGGCAGGCCGACCAGGAAGTGCAGCTTGTCGCGGGAAAGGCCGCGGCCGGGATGTCCGGCCGGGATGTTCACCGCGACCCGACGGTCCACTTCGGACTCACTCGGGTCACCGAGGCGCAGCTCGAACCGGGTGCCGAGCAGGTCCTTGAGCGCCGGGCCGGATCTCCGCCCACCGGTTCGCCGACACGATCAGGTGCACGCCGTAGGACAGGCCCTGCGCGGCGAGGTTGAGCACCTGCGGCTCGATCAGCTCGAACTCCTGGCGGAAGTTCAGCCAGCCGTCGATGATCAGGAAGACGTCGCCGAACTTGTCCTCGGTGAGCTCGCCGCGCCGCTTGCGGTTGCGGAAGTCGGTCATCGAGTCGATGCCCTTGTCCCGGAACAGCTGCTCGCGCTCGGCCATCACCGTGCCGACCTCGGCGACCATGCGGCGCACCTTGTCCGGGTCGAGCCGGCCCGCCACGCCACCGACGTGCGGCAGGCCCTGCAGCGTGCCGAGCGTGCCACCACCGAGGTCGACGCAGTAGAACTGCGCCTCCTCGGCCGTGTGCGTCAGCGCCATCGACATGACGAGCGTGCGCAGCATCATCGACTTGCCCGACTGCGGACCGCCGGCGACCGCGGCGTGGCCCGCGGCACCCGAGAAGTCGGCCCACAGCAGGTCGCGGCGCTGCTCGAACGGCTTGTCGATCAGGCCGAGCGGCGGCTGCAGCCGGCCGTTGCCGAAGAACCCGACCGGCGACAGCCCGCGGTCCTCGGTCGGCTGCAGCGGCGGCAGCAGCGTGTCCAGCGAGTTCGGCGTGTCCAGCGGCGGCAGCCACACCTCGTGCGCGGGCGGGCCCTGGCCGACCAGCCGGCCGACGACGACGTCGAGCTCGCTCGGCTCGGTCGGCGCGCTCGGCTCCAGCCGGTGCTCCTCCTTGGGCGCCGCCTCGACGGGCAGGTCCGGCTCCTTGGGGCACCTCGACGTAGTCCGGCACGAACAGCTTCGCGCGCCGGTCGCCGGTGATCGGCGCGGCCGGGCCGGCCGCCTGGATGCCGGCCGGCCGGTACGGGCCGGACACGTAGGACGCCTTGAACCGCACCATCGTCGAGGTGTCGAACTTCAGGTAGCCCGACCCCGGCACCGACGGCAGCTCGAACGCGTCCGGCACGCCGATCGCCGCGCGGGACTCCGCCGCGGAGAACGTCTTCAGACCGATCCGGTAGGACAGGTGCGAGTCGAGACCGCGCAGCTTGCCCTCCTCCAGGCGCTGCGAGGCGAGCAGCATGTGCATCTGCAGCGACCGGCCCAGCCGGCCGATCGCGACGAACAGGTCGATGAAGTCCGGCTTCGCGCTCAGCAGCTCGGAGAACTCGTCGACCACGATGAACAGCGCGGGCAGCGGGTCGAGGTCGGCGCCGTTCTCGCGCGCCTTCTCGTACTCCCACACGTTCTTGAAGTTGCCGCCGGTCTTCAGCGCCTCCTGCCGCCGGTTCATCTCGCCGGCGAGCGCGTCCTTCATCCGGTCGACCAGGGTCAGCTGGTCGGCCAGGTTGGTGATGACCGCGGCGACGTGCGGCGCGGCGTCCAGGCCGAGGAACGTCGCGCCACCCTTGAAGTCGACGAGCACGAAGTTCAGCGTCGACGACGAGTGCGTGGCCAGCATGCCCAGCACGAGCGTGCGCAGGAACTCCGACTTACCGGAACCGGTGGCGCCGATGCACAGGCCGTGCGGGCCCATGCCCTCCATCGCGGCTTCCTTGATGTCCAGCTCGACGGCCTGGCCGAACTCGCCGACGCCGAACGGCACCCGGTAGCGGTCCCGGATCGGCCGCGGCCGCCAGGCCTGCTGCACGTCGAAGGTCATCGGGTCGCCCGGGATGCCGAGCAGCTCCAGCAGCGTCGGGTTGGACAGCAGCGGCTCCTCGCCGCCCTCGTCGGCCGCCGCGGCACCCAGCCGGTACGGCGAGAGCTTGCGGGCCAGCGCCTCCGCCTCGGCCACGGTCATCGTGTCGGGCCGGGCGAACCACTCCACGCCGCTCGCGCTGCGCGCGCCGAGCCGGTCCGGCTCGACCACGAGCCGCAGGCCGCGGCGGGCGGTGAGGTTGCCGAGGCTGTCGGACAGGTCCATCAGCGTGACGCCGACGAGCCCCTCCTCCAGGATGATCTGCTCCTCGCGGGTGACCTCGCCGTCGTCGATGACGATCAGCACCTGCGGCTGGTCGGGCTGGGGCGGCGCGTTGCGGGTGAACCGCTGCCGGTCCCGCAGCTCCTCGTCCAGCCAGTCCTCGACCTGGGCGAGCGAGCCGGCCATCATCCGCAGCTGGCCGATGCCGTCGACCATCGTGGGGTGCTGCGCGTGCGGCAGCCACTTGGCCCACTCCCACTCCTCCTTGGTCCGGCCGGAGGTGACGATCGCGACGAGCACGTCGTCCGGGGTGTGGAAGGTGACCAGCTGGCCGATCAGCGCGCGGGCCAGGCCGCGGGTGAGCTCCTTCTCGCCGGACAGGCTGACCGCGGCGAACCCGCGGATGGCGATCTGGATGGGCAGCTCGGGGACGATCGAGTGGGCCCGGACGAACCGGCGCAGCGCCAGCGTGGCGATCGGCTCGAGCTCGTCGACCGGGCCGGTCTGCGGCGGCACCAGGCGGGTGGCCAGGCGCTGGCTGCCGCGGCCGGCGCGCAGGTGGCAGAAGTCGGGGTCGGACTGGCGGCGCTCCCACATCCGGCGGCTGGTGGCCATCGACCACAGCGCCTGGGGGTCGGGGTGCACCCACTCCAGCGCGGCCCGCTGGTCCAGCGACGCCTCGCGGGCGCGGTCGCGCATCTGGCCGAGGTAGCGCAGGTAGTCCTTGCGGTCCTCGTTCATCTCGGCCTTCTTCTGGCCGCCACCGCGTCCCTGGCCGAACATGCCGACCATCGAGAACATCATCATCATCGGGAACAGCAGGGTGATGGGGTTGCGCCCGGCCGCCCCGCCCAGGGTGAACATCAGCGCCACCATGCCGAGCATCGCGACGATCATGATGACCGGCATCAGCTTCATCAGGATGTTGCCGGGGATGACGCGGGGGACCTCGGGTGGCGGCTCGAGGTGCACCTCGCCGCCGGGCTGGCGCGGTGCGGCCAGCCGGGGTGAACGCTTGAACTGAACGGTGCTCACCGGAGAAACGCCCCCGTACGCTCTCGAACTCTCGGACCACTTCATTTCCCGGAACCGCGCGGACACGCCGAAACCGGTACGGCCATACTAGGGGCCGCCACCGACAGCCAGGGGTGGTTATCGAATACAGGTCGGGAGGGGCGCGTGGCAACCGGGACGACGGTGTTCAGCCGGGTGACGGTGGTGGCACCGAGAACACGGATCGACGTCGCGCTCCCGGCCGGAGTGGCCGTCGCCGACCTCCTGCCGATGCTGCTCGAGATGGCCAAGGAGACCACCCCGGACGGCGGCGCACGCCACGGCGGCTGGTGCCTGGCCAAGCTCGGCGACTCGCCGCTGGACCCGAGCCGCACGCTGGCCTCGCTCGGCGTGATCGACGGTGAGCTGCTGCAGCTGCGCCGCCGCACGGAGAACCCGCCGCCCCCGCTGTACGACGACGTGGTCGACGCGATCGCCGAGTCCTCGCCCGGACAGCTACCGGCCGTGGACGAAGCAGACCGCGCACCGGATCGGCTACATCGCGGGCGCGCTGGCGCTGCTCACCGCGGCCCTCACCGTGCTGATGACCGGCCCGCTGTTCGGCGGCTCCGCGATCGGCGCCGCGGTCACGGCCGGCGCCACCGCCGTCGCCGCGGTCGCGCTCGGCGCGGTGATCGCGCGCGGCTACCAGGCGGAGACCGCGGGCGTGCTGATCGCCGCGGCCGGCGGCCTGCCGATGGCGTTCGTGGCCGGCCTCTACATCGTCCCCGGCGAGCTCGGACGGGCGAGCCTGCTGCTCGCGAGCGCGCTGGTCCTGATCGTCGCCTCGGCCTCGATCATGCTGATCGGCGCGGGCGTCACGACGTTCGTCGCGGCCGGCACCGCGGCGATGATCGGCGTGGTCGCCTTCGCGATCGGCACGCTGATCGCGCACCCGGCCGAGGGCATCGCCGCCGGCACCGCCGCGGTCTCGCTCGCCGGGCTGTCCGTGCTGCCGCGGCTGACCATCCAGCTGGCGCGGCTGCCGCTGCCGAACGTGCCGGGCAGCGCCGAGGACCTCAAGGAGGACACCGGCTTCCCGGACTACCGCTCGATCGAGCGCCGGGCCGGCCTCGCGCACGAGTACATGACCGGCATGATCATCGGCTGCGGTGTCGCCGCCGCCATCTCCGCGATCATCACCGCCGGCAAGGGCGACGTGTGGGCGATCAGCATGGCCATCGCGGCCACGCTGGTGCTGCTGCTGCGGGCCCGCACCTACGCCAACGGCAGCCAGGCGATCGCGCTGCTGGCCACGGGCATGCTGTCCGCCGCCGGCATCATGGTCGGCTGGCTGCTGGCCTCGAACACCACCGACCGGCTGCTGTGGGTGTTCGGCTCGCTGGTGCTGATCGCCGCGGCCGCGCTGGTGCTCGGCGTGATCTTCCCCGAGCAGCGGTTCTCCCCGCCGCTGCGCCGCACCGTGGAGATCATCGAGGCCATCTGCATCGCCGTGCTGCTACCGCTCGCGCTGGCCGTGATGAACCTCTACGGCGTCCTCCGGCACGCCAACATCCTGCCCAGCAACTGATCGTGCGTGCGCGCCCGACTCGCCGCCTGACCACGACCGCCGCCGCCGCGCTGCTGGCCGTGCTGGTCCCGGGCGCGCCGGTGGCGGTCGCGCAGCCGTCCAGCGCGCCGGAGCAGCCGGACATCGCCGCGGCCACCCCGCCGCCGGTGACCGACCGGTCCGTGCCGGCCGACAACGGCCAGCCGGACCACGACTACACCCGCACGTCTGCGGCCTGCGTCCGCTCGAACGGGGGCTCGGTCAAGCTGTCCACCATCCCGTGGGGCCAGGAGGTACTGCGGTTCGAGGAGCTGCACAAGCTGGCCACCGGCAAGGGACAGACGATCGCGGTGATCGACACCGGGGTGAACCAGCACGCCTTCCTCGGCGGCCGCCTGTCCGGCGGCGGCGACTACGTGGAGCGCGGCGGCAACGGCATGAGCGACTGCGACGGGCACGGCACCGAGGTCGCCGGCGTGATCGCGGCCTTCCCGAACGACGAGACGATCGGGTTCCAGGGCATCGCCTACGACGCGAACATCGTCAGCATCCGCCAGTCCAGCGAGCTGTACGAGTTCAAGCCGCCCAACCAGAACGCCCCGGGCGAGGACAGGGCGGGCAGCCTGACCACGCTCGCCAAGGCCGTGGTCAACGCCGCGAAACGGGGCGTCAGCGTGATCAACATGTCGGTCGACACCTGTCGGCTGGCCGCCGACCCGGCGGTCCGCGGCCAGATCTCCGGGCCCGAGAAGCTGCTCCAGCGCGCCCTGCGGTACGCGGTCGAGGACCGCGACGTGGTGGTCGTCTCCTCCGCCGGCAACACCCCGAGCGGCAAGTGCGAGCAGCAGAACAACTCCGACCCCGAGCACCCGAAGTACATCGTCAGCCCGCCGTGGTTCTCCGAGTACGTCCTGTCGGTCGCCGCGATGCAGCCCGACGGCGACCCGGCCACGTTCTCCATGCACGGCCCCTGGGTGGGCGTCGCCGCGCCGGGCACCGACATCATCTCGCTCGACCCGGGCAGCGAGGGCGGGCTCGCGAGCGCCTCCGGGACGGCGAACGGTCAGCTCAACCCGATCCAGGGCACGAGCTTCGCCGCCCCGTACGTCTCCGGCCTCGCCGCGCTGATCCGGCAGTACTTCGGCGAGCGCGGCAAGCGGCTGAGCGCCCGGGAGGTCATGGAGCGCATCAAGGCCACGGCGTCGCACCCGGCCTCGGCCGACGGGCACAACGACCGGGTCGGCTACGGCATGATCGACCCGATCGGCGCGCTGACCGCGAAGGTCCCCGGCCAGGACGGCATCTCCGCGGACGCGGCGGTCGACACGCCGTTCCGGATGCCACCGGCGTCGCAACGCGACTGGGCGCCGGAGAAGGTGGCGGTGATCGGGTCGTTCGGCGGTCTCGGCCTGCTGCTGCTGACCCTGTTCATCGTCCACACCGTCCGCCGCCAGCGGCGGGACCGGGCCGGTCCCGCATGACGCCCGCGAAGGATTCGTCTGCCATGCCAGTGACGCGCACCCGGCGAGCGTTCTCCGTGCTCGCCGCCACCCTCGTACTCGCGACGATGCCGGGGGTGGCCACCGCCCAGCCCGCCCAGCCGAGCGATCCGCCGCCGTCCGGCCAGGAGGACGTGAGCTTCGAGAAGCCACCGCCGCTCCCGCCGAACTACCCGGTGCCGACCGACGACGGCCGGCCGGACAAGGCGTACACGCAGCAGACCAAGTGCGTGGGCTCGAGCGGGCAGGTGTCCCAGCTCCAGACCAAGCCGTGGGGCCAGGACCTGCTGCGCTTCGAGGATCTCCGGCGGTTCGCCAACGGCGCGGGGCAGACCGTCGCGGTGATCGACACCGGGGTGCGGCCGCACGACTACCTGGCCGGGCGGCTCGCCGGCGGCGGGGACTACGTGATCTCGCAGGACAACGGCCTCGAGGACTGCGACGGGCACGGCACCGAGGTCGCCGGCATCATCGCGGCGAACCCGCGGCGCGACGACATCGGCTTCCGCGGCATCGCGCCCGAGGCGCGGATCCTGAGCATCCGGCAGTCCAGCGCGAACTACAAGTTCGAAGACCCGAAGAACCAGGCGAACAACGTCGACTCGGCCGGCAACCTCGGCACGCTCGCCAAGGCGATCCGCCGGGCCGCGGACAGCAACGTGTCCGTGATCAACATGTCGGTGGACAGCTGCCGGCCGGTGTCGGCCGGCGGCATCACCGAGGCGGAGAAGCAGGTGCAGAGCGCCCTGCGGTACGCGGTCGAGGTCAAGGACGTCGTCGCCGTGGCGTCGGCCGGCAACCGCGGCGAGAACAACTGCGCGGAGCAGAACAGCGCGGACCCCAAGCACCCGACGTACATCGTCACGCCGCCGTGGTTCTCCGACTACGTCATCTCGGTGGCCGCGATGGACCGCAACGGCGACCCGGCCGACTTCTCCATCCAGGGTCCGTGGGTGACCGTCGCGGCACCGGGGACCGAGATCATCTCGCTGGACCCGGCCAGCAAGAACGGGCTCGCCAACCGGTCGATCAGCAACCAGGGCCAGGCGTCCCCGATCCAGGGCACGAGCTTCGCGGCGCCGTACGTCTCCGGGCTCGTCGCGCTGGTCCGGCAGAAGTACCCGGACCTGGACGCCCAGCAGGTGATGAACCGCATCAAGGAGACCGCGTCGCACCCGGCGGCGACCGGCGGGCACAACAGCCTGGTCGGCTACGGCATGATCAACCCGATCGGCGCGCTCACCACGCTGATCCCCGCGGAGAACGGCGTCGCCCGCGACGAGGCCGTCGACACACCGTTCCGGATGCCGCCCGCGCAGCAGCGCGACTGGGCGCCGGAGCAGGTCGCGATGATCGGTGCCGGCGGCGGGGTGGGCCTGCTGCTGATGACCCTGTTCATCGTGCACACGGTGCGCCGCAACCGCCGCGAGCCCGACCCGCTGCGGCCACCGCCCCGGATCTGATACGTCCTGTGTGGACGAACCGGGGTCAGCCCCGGCGGCTGCGGGTGCGGCCGGCCAGGCTGCGCAGTGCCCCGCGGATCTCCTCGCGTGGCAAGGGGTTCACGCTCATCCACGAGTCGTCGCCGGCCAGGCGGTAGCGGCCGCGCTCGGTGTCGAGCCAGCGCAGCTCCTCGCCCGTGCGCTGCCACTGGTCCTCGCTGTCGTCGCGGCGGGCGACACCGGCCTGACCGTTGCCCAGCACCGGCTGCAGGTGCGACACCATCCGCCGGGTCACCCGGTCGTCGATGCCGTGCCCGGCGAGCAGCTCGTCGATCTCCTGTGATGTCAGGTTTTCCGGCTCACCGGACGTGCGCGACATCATCGCGGTGAACGCGTCCTCGATCGCCCGGCGGGGCAGGCTGAACGGCGCGATCCGCGGTGCCTCCACGCGCGGCACGAGCTTCATCAGGTCGTTGACCGCGTCGTCGAGGGTCGTCGCCTTCATCCGGATCATGCCGTCCGGGTCGGACAGTTGCTGGGTGACCAGCAGCGACTCGTCGCGATGGGTCATCAGCGCGACCGCGAGGTCGAGCTTCTCCGTCGCCAGCACCAGGTCCAGCACGCCGGTGCTGGACCGCAGCAGGAACACGAAGTCCTCGGCGACGCCCAGCGGGCCGTTCTCGTCGGCCAGCCCGCGGTCGGTCAGCTGCTCGCGGGCCTCGCGAAACCGCAGGCGCTGCTCCATACCGGTCGTCCCGGAGGCCGGGATCTCCAGCGGGAACGGCGCCTCCACCTCGGCGAACGTGCACAGCAGGTCGACCTCGACCGGAAGCAGCCGTTCGCCGAAGTTGCTCTGCAGCTCCATCCCTAGACGAACTTGAACTTCGTGGAGTTGTCGCCGTCGGTCTGCTGGTACTGCGCGGCGCTCTTCTCCGCGCTGGCGATGAACTCCTCCATGCGCGCGAGCGCCGTGGTCAGCTGCCCGTGCAGGCCGTTCTGGCTGCCCATCCGGTCGGTGAACTTCTCCGCCAGCTCCTGGCCCACCGGGCTCGTGCCGAGCATCGGCGCGTAGTTCGGGGTGGCCAGGTCGGAAACCTCGCTGGTGATCCTCGCCAGGTCGCTGCGAACCTGCTCGACGGCGGCGGCGAACTCGCGCACCTGCTCGGGCTCGACCTGCCAGCCGCCCGCCGCGGACTCCTCTACGTACATCTGGCCTTCTCCTCTACAGCCCGATGACGGGCGGTGCCGCCTTCATGTCGGTCGCGAACGGGTCGTCCTCGATCGGCACCCGCCTGCGGTGCTCGCCGTCCTCTTCCTCCTCGGCGCGGCTGCCCGGCGCGCCACCGGTGCCGTAGCTGCCGCGACCGCTGCCCACCTGGCCGGTCCGGCTGAACCGGCCGCGGCCGCGGTACTCCTTGTCCCCGCGCCCGCCCGCGCCGTACCCGCCGCCGGCACCCGCACCGCGGCCCGAGGCCGCGCCGGACGCCCGGCCGTACGCGCTGCCGTTGCGGCCCACGCTCGCGCCCCGGCCACCCGTGCCGCGGCCGCCGACCCCGCCGGCTCCGACACCACGGCCACCGGCCGCACCGCGCCCGCCGCCGATCACGCCGTTGCGGCCGATGCCGCCGCGGGTCGTCCCCGCGCCACCGCGGCCACCGCCGAGCGGCCCCAGGCCACCGCCCGGAAAGCGACCGCCGCCGACCACGCCGGGGATGTTGCTGACACCGCTGCCGGCGCCGATGCCCGGGCCGGACGGGAGAGCGCTGCCGCCGCTCGCGGCCGGACCGAGGCCGGTGATCGACTGCCAGCGCCCTTCCGGGCTGCCGGCGAACGCCGGGTCGGTCGTGTCGTCGATGCCGCCGACCGGGCCGGGCAGCGGCAGGCCGGGCCGCGGGCCCGGGTCGTTCGCGCCGGGCGGCGGCGTCGACCCGCCGGGCGTGCCGACGCCCGGGTCGGGGTTGGCGCCCGGGCCGGTGCCGGGGTTGACTCCGTCGGAGGGCAGGCCGAACTGCGGGGTGGTCCCGTCGACGCCGAGCAGCGCACCCTCGTAGCGCTGCATGGTCTGCACGGCCTTGCGCTTGAGCTTCTTCTTGCTGCTGCCGAAACCGAACGCGCTCGCGATGCCGCCCAGCGCCGCGCCGAACGCGGCGCCGACCGGGCCGCCGACCATGAAACCGGCCGCCGCGCCACCGCCGGCGGAGGCCAGCCAGTTGTTCTTCGGCATGCCCGGCATCGTGTCCTGGGCCGAGCGCAGCGCGCCGCTGGCGTCCTGGATCGGCGCGGACATCTGCTGCGCGGTGCCGCCCAGCTCGGAGATCCAGGCGACGTTGGTGGTCACCTTCTGCAGCGCCTGGTCGGCCGCGGTGCCCGACCAGAACTGCATCAGCGTCGAGACCGAGCGGTTCAGGTCGTCGGAGGCCTGGACCACGGACTGGCCGTGCCGGCTCCACTCACCCGCGAGCGCGTCGAGCTGTGCCGGGTTGGCCCGCTCGCCGACCATCTTGATGAGCGGCTCGAGCCCGTAGCCGTCCCAGTTGACCCCGCCGGTGACGTACCGGTCGTTCTCCTCGCGGCGCTGGCGGCGGTCGTGCTCCGCCTGCTGCGCGGCTTGGACGGCCCGGTTCTTGGCATCCAGTGCCTGCTGGATGATCTGCTCGAAAGCGCCCACAGCCCCTGCTCCCCACGATCATCGATTCCGACCGTCACGCTAGCGGATCGGGTGATCGCAGGGGAGGTCCAACCGTCTGAATTGTGGGCAACTTTCTGGCTCAGTCCCGCAGCTCACCGGCCATCCGGCGCACTGCGTTGGACAGGTCGTTGGCATGCATCGGGTTAACGCTCATCCACTCGCCGTCGCTGCCGGCGACGAGCTGGAAGCGGCCCTTCTCGGTGTCCAGCCAGCGCAGCTCGGCGCCGACCCGGCGCCACTCCATCGCGTAGCCGCCGCGGGTCGCGAGACCGACCTGGCCGTTGCCGAGGACGGGCTGCAGGTAGCTGACGAGCCGGCGCGCGGTCCGGTCGTCGACGCCGTGCTGGGCGAGCAGCTCCTCCCACTCCCCGGGCCCGACCGAGCCTCGTTCGCGGCGCGAGAGCAGGGCGTCGTGGACGCGGGCGAGGGCGCCGGTGGGGAGGCTGAACTGTGAGGTCATCGCGGCCTCGTGCGGCGGGACGAAGCCGAGCAGCTCGTCGACGGCGTCGTCGAGGCGGAGCTCGGCCATCCGGAGCGGTTCGTTGCCGGTGAGCTCCTGCGTGGTGAGGACCGCGATGTCCTGGCGCGCCAGGAGAACCGCGCCCATCACGTCGGTGCCGACGGAGAGCACCATGTCCAGCGCGAGCGTGCAGTCCTGCAGCAGGTACGCGAACGCCTCCGCGACGCCGAGCGGGCCGCGCTCGTCGGCGAGACCGCGTGCAGCCAGCTGCTCGCTGGCCAGGCGCAGCACGGTGCGGCGGTCGCGGATGGTGGTGCCGATGGTGGGGATGCGCAACGGGAACGGCGGCGCGGCGTTCGCCGCCGCGCACAGCAGGTCGACCTCCGCGGCCCCGATCGGGACCGCGGATCTCGCGCTGATGGTCATCTAGCCTCGGTGGCCTTCTCCGATACCGGCCTTCGGCCGGTCGGCACTGCCACCATCGTGACCGCCATCGTGCCCGGCACCGTTGCCTCCGCCGTGGTCGGTCCCGTGGCCGCTACCGCTGTCGGGGTCGGTGCCGGGCCACTGCTCGCCATTGTGACCGCCGCCGTCGTGACCGCCGCCGTTGTGGCTCGCGCCGGTGTCGTTGCCCGACCCGTATCCACCTTGGTCGGTGCCCTGGCCACCGTGGTCGGCACCGCCCTGGTCCTGGCTGCCACCGTGATCCGCACCGGACCCGCCGCCGTGGTCCGAGCCGCCGTGATCAGCGCCGGAGCCCGTGTCAGAGCCCGGCCCGCCGTGATCCGAACCGCCATGGTCGTTACCGGAACCCGTGTCCGAACCAGGTCCACCGTGGTCGCCGCCGCCGTGGTCAGCGCCGGAGCCCGTGTCAGAGCCGGGCCCACCGTGGTCCCCGCCGCCGTGATCGGCACCGGAACCCGTGTCGGAGCCCGGCCCACCGTGGTCGCCGCCACCGTGGTCGCCGCCACCGTGGTCCGAGCCGCCGTGGTCGTAGCCGCCGTGGTCGTCGCCCGAACCGGTGTCCGAACCGGTGTCCGAACCAGGCCCACCATGATCCGAACCGCCGTGGTCGGAGCCGTCACCCGCACCGGGCTCGCCGTGGTCCGAACCGCCGTGGTCGTGACCGGAACCGTCGTGATCCGAACCCGGTCCGCCCTGGTCGGACCCGTCCTGGCCGTCCGGCCCGCCGGGCCCCTGGTCGCCGGGGCCGTGATCATCGGGGCCCTGATCGCCGGGGCCCTGGTCCCCCGGACCCTGATCGTCGGCACCGTGATCATCAGCGCCGTGGTCGTCGCCGTGGCCGTGGTCGTCGCCACCGTCGTGGTCGCCGTAGCCGTGGTCGTCGTCGCCGTAGTGGCCCTGGTAGTCGTCCTGCTCGGTGTCGGTGTCGCCGCCCGTCATGATGTCGTCGATGACGTCGGTCAGGATGCCGCCGGTGTCGGGCAGGATGCCGTCGAAGCTCTGCTTCTCCGACTCGTCCATGTCCTCGTACGTCCGCGCCGCCTCTTCCGCGCTGGCGACGAACTTCTGCATCCGCTTCATGGCCTCTTCGAGCATCGCCCGCAGGCCGTTGTCGGTCGAGTTGAGGCGGTCGTCGAACTTCTTGGCCAGCTCCTGGCCCACCGGGCTCGTGCCGAGCTGTGGGCTGAGCTCCGCGCCCTGCATCCGGTTGACCTTCATCTGCACGGCGTCGAGGTAGGACCGCGCGCGGGTGACCGCGTCACCGAACGAACGCAGCCGGTCGGTGTCGATCGCCCAGCCGTCGGCCGGCAGGTCGGCCGGCGCGGCCAGCGTGGCCGCGGCCTGGTCGGGCATGGCCGGCGGCGGCACCGGCACAGGTCCGGCCAGCGCTCCCGCCGCAGCGACGGGCATGCCGGGCGGCGGGGTCGGTGTGGCGAGGTCGCCGCTCAGCACCCCGCTCTGGTCGACCGCGGCGAACTGCGCCGGGTCGACCGTGGACGCGGTGTCCGCCGCGAAGAAGTTCTCTGCTCCCATGGCGATGGTCCCCTAAGTGCGCGAGCGGATCGGTCAGAGGCCGATGACCGGCGGCGAAGCCTTCTGGCCGGTGTCGAACGGGTCGTCGGCGTCGTAGGGAACCCGTCTGCGGTGGGCCTGCGCCGCGGCGGCGCCCATGCCCATGCCGGCGCCCATCGGCGCCGCGCCCATCCCGCCGCCCACGCCGTTCGGCGAGTTCGGGCCGCCGATGACCGCACCCGCCGGCGAGGTCGGCAGCGCGCCGCCCCGGCCGGGGATCCCGCCGCCGAGGCCGCCGGCGCCTTCGCCGCCCACCCCGCCCAGCGCGGAGCTGCCACCGGAGATCGGCCCCAGGTTCATCGAACCGTTGCCGCCGCCGATGCCACCGAGACCGGTGTAGCTCCCGTTGATCAGCCCCATGCCGCTGCCGTCGAGGCCGCCCAGCGCGCGCTGCGCGGAGGTGGCGTCGATGGGCAGGTTGGTGAGCAGCTTCCAGCGCATGTCCACGCCGGTGGTCGTGGTGATCTGTTGGACCCACATGCCGGAGCTGGGGTCGAACACGAGGCCGTCGTCGCGCGGCACGAGCTCGCTGTTCTGCCCGAGGAACTGGGGCGTCGCGCGGTCGATGCCGACCGCGGCGGCCTCGAACCGCTGCATCGTCTCCACCGCGACGCGCTTGGCCTCGGCCTGCTCGGCCTGGGCGGTGAACGCGCTCTGCGAGCCGGCGGCGGTGGCGCCGACCGCGGCACCCAGCGGGCTGCCGGTCAACGCGGCGGCCTGCTCGGCACTGATCGGTGCGGAACCGGGCTGCGCGACCGGTGAGACCGAGGGCAGCTTGGGCATGGCCTCCTGGGCGGCCTTGAGCGCACCGGCGGCCTCGTCGATCGGGCCGCCCATGTCCCGGGCGGTCGTGCCGAGGTCGGAGACCCACTGCGCGTTCAGCGCGACGGTGCTTCTGGCCTTCTCGGCGGACGCGCCCGACCAGTAGTTCATCAGGTCGTCGAGCGCGTCGGCCAGGTAGTCGGACGTGTCGACGATGCCGTCGCCCGCGGTCCGCCAGTCCAGGGCGAGACGCTCCAGCTGCGGCACACTTGCCTGGTCGGCGACCATGCCGACCAGCTCCTCAAGGGTGAAGCCCGGCCAGTTCACCCCACCGTTGACGTAGTAGTCACTGGAGGCGGTACTCGAACCGGTCCCCGCGCTCGGCTGGTCCACCATTCGTGTCAGCTCCCTGCAGTTTCCCCGACATTCGTCTCTCAGGGTAATGGGTTGCACGCAGTGACGGCACTAGCCTGACCGGACGCCTGTTTCCGTACGCTCGGGGGCGTGCCGAAAGTACTGTCGGTCTCCGACGAAATCGTCGAGCCGCTGTGGACGGACTGGGTGCACGCGCGGGCGGGCGACGTCGCGCTGGTGCTCGGGGCCGGTGACCTGCCGTTCGACTATCTCGAGTACCTGGCCAACGCGCTCGACAAGCCCTGCGTGTACGTGCCGGGCAACCATGACGCGGACCTGTCCGGGCACGAGCGCCGCGGGCTGTGGATCCGCGACGGACTTCCGGTGGAGTGGCCCGGGCCGACCGGCGGGGTGAACGCGGACGGGCAGATCGTGGACGTCGCCGGCCTGCGGATCGCCGGGCTGGGTGGGTCGATCCGGTACAACGACGGTCCCAACCAGTGGACCGAGCGGCAGCAGACCCGCCGCGCCGCGAAGGTGACGCGGCTGGCGGCCCGCCGGCAGCGCCGGGACGGGCGCCGGGTGGACGTCCTGCTGACCCACTCGCCGCCCAAGGACTGCGGTGACCGGGAGGATCCGCCGCACCGCGGGTTCGCCTGTCTGCACACCGCGGTCGAGCGAATGCGGCCGCGTTTGTTACTGCATGGACACATTCATCCGCACGGTCAGCCGGTGCCTGATCGTGAGCTGGGGAAAACCCGTGTCGTGAACACGGTCGGCTACCGCATCCTGGAGCTACCAGAGGCGAGGGGTGACGATGAATCGTGACACCGGGTTCCCGGTGGCCGACGCCGAGAACGACTTCATCCGGATACGCAGGCGGCAGGTGATGTCGCGGCTGTCCCAGTGGCTGCGCCGCTCGCCGGACGACGTGAACATCATGCTGCCGTTCGACGAGGTGGTGGCCGCGCTGGGCCGCACCGGCGAGCGGCGGCTTGGCCTGCAGGTGATCCAGTTGGACTCGATCGTGGGCTCGGTGGACCGGACCCGCGAGTTCGACCGCCGGTTCCGCCCGACGAGCGGGCATGTCCGGGAGCGCTGGCAGCGGCTGGCGCTCGCGCACCGGCGTGGCGAGTCGATTCCGCCGATCGAGGTGTACCGGGTGGGTGACATGCACTTCGTGGTGGACGGCCACCACCGGGTGTCGGTCGCGCACGCGCTGAGCCTGCGGACGATCGACGCGTACGTCACCGAGGTGACCACCCGGCTGTCGCCCGAGGGCGTCCGGTACCGCGGCGACCTGCTGGTGAAGGACTACCGGCGGCTGTTCCTGGACCGGGTACCGATGGTCGGCGAGGCGCGCAAGGCGATCTCGCTGGAGGACCCGTGGGAGTACGCGGAGCTGGCCGAGGCCATCGAGGCGTGGGGCTTCCGGCTGATGCAGGACGAGGGCCGGTTCCTCGGCCGCGCGGAGATCGCCCAGCGCTGGCACGACGAGGAGTTCGTGCCCGTGGTGCGGATGCTGCGCCAGGCCGGCCTGATCGAGACCCAGACCGAGGCGAGCGCGTACCTGTGGGTCGCGTGCGAGCGCTACAAGCTGATGCGCACCCACCGCTGGGACGACGACGTGATCGAAACGGTCCGCGACAACCGCCGCGGTGCGACCAAGTCGTGACTTTCCCGCCCACGATTCCCCGATAAACCGAATTCCGCCCGACCCGACCGCACCTCCACTGTCCACATCGGATCAAGTCGCCGCCCGCACCCGGCACCGAAGATCCAGACCCCACTCGAAACCCCAACCCACACAAGGAAATCCGGCCCTCGCGCGCCCGCGCACGCACGCACCCGTACGACCGGAGCCCCCACCCTCTCCGGGGGCACCCCGTGGCTCCATTCTATCGGGGTGGGGTGACGGAAAGGGGGTGCGGACCGTCACCTGTGGATAACTCGGTGCCTGTGGATAGCCGTTTTGCCATTCGCTCCTTCCGGGCCATTCTCGATCTCGTCGCGGTCATCTCGCCGCGGCGAAGCGCAGGGGAAGGGGAGCGAGCAATGAGGAACATCATCGGGCGTGTCATCACCGTCGTCGCGGCGGCGGGGGCGGCATTGACGACCGGGGCCGGCGTCGCGGGCGCGGCCACCGGCACGACGGGCTGCGAACGGGGCGAGTTCTGCATCTGGCCGGACGAGGGCTACGGGGGCGCCGCCGTCCATGTCGCACTGGAGAACGCCAACCCGGGCGAATGCGTGCCACTGCCGGAGGGCGCCGTCGGGCGCTCGTTCGCGAACCGTTCCGGGCGGCCGGTCACCGTCTACCAGGGACCGGACTGCAGCACGGAAGGCGAGTTCGACACCTATCCCGGCGGCGGCACGTTCGTCCCGGAGGCGCCGTACGTGGTCCGCGGGGTGCAGATCTGGGCGAGCTGACCGCACCCGCAGAGACGAACGGGACTTGAACTGAGGGCGTTCTCAGTTCACCTACGGGAATCTATGGAGGGCTTCATGCGTTGATCACCAGGAACTTTGCGGCTGTTGGGGGAGAGTTATGGACGGTTCCTCCAGTTCACCGGACAGAGCCGCGCGGCCGGCCAGGCGGGGGCCGTGGGTGGGCGGGTTCTTGTTCCTGTCCGCCTGCCTGTCGCTGCTGTCGATCATCGCGCTGATCCGCTCGCTGGTCATGATGACCTACCTCAACATCCATTTCGCCGGCGAGGTCGACCCGTTCTCCCGGGCGGTCAGCTACTACGTCTTCTACGGCGACGGCCGCGCGGAGTTCGCCACGTCGGTCACGGTGCTGGCCCTCGGCACGGTGCTCGTACTCGCCGGCATGTGGGTGGTGGGCATCCGGTTCGGCGCCGCGGCGACGACCTTCTTCGGGATCTGGTGCACCAGCCTCACGCTCTGCGCGATCTTCCCGACGGACAACGGCAAGTCGATCGTGAGCACGTCCGGGCTGATCCACCAGGTGGCCGGCGCGTCGTTGTTCGTGAGCCTGCCGCTCGCGGGTGTGAGCCTCGCGCGACGGCTCGACGGTGACGACCGGTGGGCGCGCACGGCCCGGGTGGTGCGGCGGATGGCGATGGCCGCGATGGGCCTGGCAGCCGCGTACCTGGCCACCCGGCTGCCGGACGTCTTCCCCAGCCTCGCGATTCCTGGTGTGCTGGACGGACGCGGCATCTCCGGGCTCGTGCAGCGCGCGCTGTTCGGGCTCGAGATGCTGATGTTGATGGCGCTCGCGGTGCGGCTGTTCCGCGTGGCGGTCGGCTCCGTCCGTGAGCGCCGGGAGCCAGCGAGAGTCGAGGCTGCCGGATGACCGCACTCGCCATCGCGTGCGCCGTGCTCGGCGCGCTGTGCAGTGCGGTCGGCGCTCACCTGCAGTCCCAGGGTGTCCGCAGCACGTCCCAGAACCAGGACACGAACTTCGGCCTGCGGTCCATCGGCCGGCTCGTGCACAACCGGCGGTGGCTGCTCGGTGTCGCAGTGCTGAGCGCGTGCGCGGTGCTGCAGATCCTGGCGCTCGCGCTCGCCCCGGTCACGATCGTCGCGCCGATCGTCGTGCTGGCCCTGCCCGCGGTCGCGGTCCTCAACGCCCGCGCGTCCGGCGAGCGGCTCGACGTGACCGCCACCGTCGCGGTCGTCGCGAGCACGCTCGGCGTCGCGTTGTTCGTCGCGCTAGCGTCCGGGCACGCGAGCTCCGTGGTGTTCCCGGCCTCGTCGGTACTGCTGGCCTGCCAGATCATCGCGGCCGCGGTGGTGCTGTGCGGCGTGATCGGGGCGTTGCGCGACGGGATCCTGCGCTGCGTGGTGCTCGCGGCGGGCGCCGGCGCCGCCTACGGGCTGGTGTCGGTGCTGGTCCGGGACGTGACGTACTCGTTCCAGACCGAGGGCTTCCGGGGCGTGTCGCCGCTGTCCGCGACGGCACTGGTCGCCGCGTTCGCGGTCGGCTCCTGGTACGTCCAGCTCGCCTACGTCAGCGGCCCGCCGGACATCGTGGTCGGCTGCCAGACCGTGCTGGGCCCGCTGGTCGCCACGGCACTCGCGATCGGCCTGCTGGACGAGACAACCGACGCCGGCGGCGTCACCGGGGTGGGCATGGTGGCCGGCGCGCTGGTCGCCGTGTTCGGCGTCGTGCTGCTGGCCCGCCACCACCCGGAGGCGACGTCGCGGGCCACGCCGCACGCGGCGGAACGGCGGCTGTTTCGCACGGCGTCGCGCCACTGAGTGCGCCGCAGCCGGCCCGACAGACGCTCGAGGCCGGCCGCGGCGGGAAAGACGTCGTCAGCTCTGGCAGCCGACTCCGTCGTGGTCTCCATCGAAGTTGTGCGGGTCCGCGCCGACGACCTGGAAGTGGTCGTACGGGATGTCGCCGCAGTCCAGGTCCGGCGGGGCCGGCGGGATGCAGACGGTCGGGTACGACGGGTCGCAGTTGGCGCGCGGCGCGGGCTTGGGTGCCGGCTTCGGCGCGGGCGGTCGCGGCGCGGGCTTGGGCTTCGGGGTTGGCTTCGGCTTGGGCGCCGGTGGTGGCGCGGGGATCGGGGACGCCACTGCCGAGGATGCCGGGGACGAGGATGCCGGGGCCGGAGTCGTCGTGGCGGCCGGGAAGGTGTCCGTCGAACCGTCCGGAACGGTGGTCTCGACGTCAGACTGCTGATCGGCCCGGCCCACCGGCGGGGCGCCGCAGCCGGCCACGACGACTGTCGCGACCGCGACCAGCGCCAGCACCGGTCGGCGAACGACGCGGAACACCGGGAACAGCACATTCCCTCGCCGCGGCCCGACCTCAGCTCTTTCCGGCATGCTTCCTCACGATCCAGCCTCCCCGATGAAGTTGAAATATGAACCCTCATCGCCAACCCGCGAGAAGGTGTTACATTCCCGGGAATTCTGGAAAGCGCAAACTGGAAATAGACAATGCCTGTTAGCTACCGACACCTGATCAGTCCACACCGACCAGCTCGTGCCGAAACTTCCAGTGCGCCAACCGGTCTGCCATCACGGTCGACTTGGGACGCGATCCGAAAATCCACTCTCCGCTACACCCGACAGGATTTCTGAATCGTCGAATACGAGCTCTAGAAATCCGCGGCGGGCGTGCGCACCTGGCAATAGTGCGGCTTTTTCACCCGACGGTGTCGGTGGACCGGTTCGGCCGACCGGCTGCAGGGTCCGCACTTCCCCGCAGCCGGCCGCCTTCTCCCCCGCGGAACTTCCTGTCGACCTGCCGTACACACCTCGAGCCCCCTGTACGGCCGTCCGGTGACCGTGCGGTCGTCGAGCCGGACGCGTCGACCACGAACATCATCGAGACCGGGGGTCCCGATCGCCCCATGTCCGTGCCCTCCGTTGAAGTTCCTGCTCACTACCTTCGACCACCCGGTCACCGGAGCCGTAGCGCCCGTGTAGCGGATTGGTAGCGTGCGAGCCGGACACTCGAGAAGGAGCGCCGGTGGACTTCCGGATCCTCGGTCCGGTCGAGGTGTGGCACGAGGGCGCACCCGTCCCGGTGACCGCGCCGATGCAGCGGGCGGTGCTCGCCACCCTCCTCGTCCGCGCAGGTGAGACGGTGTCCGTCGACTCGATCGTCGACCAGCTGTGGGGCCCGGAGCCACCGCACACCGCACAGGTCACCATCCGCAACTACGTCCAGCGGCTGCGCCGCGCGCTCCCGCGGCCGGTGCTCGAGACCGTGCCGCCCGGCTACCGGCTGACCGTCGACCCACCGGCCGTCGACGCCACCCGGTTCGCGGGGCTCGTCGAGCAGGCGCGCGAGGCCACCGGGCCCGACCCGGTGCGCGCCGCGCAACTGTTCGACGCCGCACTGGCGCTGTGGCGCGGCACCCCGCTGGCCGACCTCGGCGACGTCCCCATGCGACTGGTGCACGCGCCCCGGCTGGAGGAGATGTACCTCGGCGCGCTGGAGGACAGCTTCGAGGTCAAGCTGCGGCTGGGCTGGCACGCGCGGCTCGTGCCCGAGCTCACCGAGCTGACCGGCACGTACCCGCTGCGCGAGCGGCTGTGCCGCCAGCTGATGATCGCGCTGTACCGCAGCCGCCGGTCGGCCGAGGCGCTCGGCCACTACCAGCGGATCCGGGCGCGCCTCGTCGAGGAGCTCGGCGTCGAGCCGGGCGTGGAGCTGCGCCGCCTGCAGGAGCGGATCCTGCGCGAGGACCTGACGCTGTCGGTGCCGTTCGTCCGGATCACCGCGGAGCCACCGCCCGGCGCGGGCCGCCCGCCCGCGGAGCTGCCGGCGCCGATCGCCACGTTCGTCGGCCGCGCCGCCGAGCTCGACGAGCTCCGTGAGCGGTTCGCCTCACCCGGACCGGTGGTGTGCTTCGTGCACGGCCCGGCCGGCGCGGGCAAGTCCACCCTGGCCACCCGGTTCGCCCACGAGCAGCGCGACCGGTTCCCCGACGGCACGCTCTACGTCGACCTCGCCGGCAACCGGCCGGCCGCCGCGCCCGCGAGCCCGTCGGCCGTCCTCGGCGCGCTGCTCGACGAGCTGGGCGTGCCGCAGACCGGTGCCGACGCGGTCCGCGCCTACCGCGCCCGGCTGCGTGACCGGCGAATGCTCGTCGTGCTCGACAACGCGACCAGCGCGTCCCAGGTGCTGCCCGCGATCCCGGACGAGCCGGGCTGCGCCGCGCTCGTCACCAGCCGCCGGCCGATCGCCGGCCCGGACGGGACCGTCCACACGCACGTCGACAACCTGACCAAGGACGACGCGGTGGCGCTGGTGGCGAGGATCGCGGGCCCGCGCAGGGTGGACGCCGAGCCCGACGCGGCGGTCCGGCTCGCCGAGCTGTGCGCGCACAACCCGCTCGCCCTGCGCATCGTCGCCACCCGGGCGACGACCCGGCCGCACTGGCCGCTCGCGTCCTGGGTCGAGCTGCTCACCGCCCCGGACAGCCGGCTCGCCGAGCTGTCGGACGTGCGCGCGAGCCTGCTGGTCAGCGTGCGGCAGCTCGCGGACAGCGGCAAGGAGACCGAGCGCGCGGCCGCGGACCTGCTGGCCCGCCTGCCGCGCGACGGCCGCGAGATCACGCCGGCCGCAGCGGCGCAGCTGACGGGGTGGCCGCAACCGCTTGTCGCGCAAGCACTCGAGGAGCTCGTCGACGCGCAGTTGCTGTACAGCCCCACCCCGGGCAGCTACGCCCGCTACGGCCTGGCGGTTCTACTCTGAGTAGGTCAGGTTCTTGCCCGTGGACGGGTCGAAGAGCTGAACCTTGTCGGCGTCGAACCAGACGTCGACCTTCTCCCCCTCCTTCGCCGCCGACGTCGCCGACAGCCGGGTGACGATCTCCGACTCGCTGGCGGAGGCGTCGCTGGTGCCGAGGTCCGCGGCCAGCTCGGCGAGCTCGCTGGAGGTGGCGGCCTCGCCCTCGACGGTGAAGTAGACGTACTTGTCCGAACCCATCGACTCGAGGACGTCGACGGTGGCGGTGAACGTGCTGCCGTCCGCCTTCGCCGCCGCGTCGAGCAGGCGGGCGTCCTCGAAGTGTTCGGGACGGATGCCGGCGATGACCTCGCGCGGCGCCTTTGCCGCCTCGGCCAGCTGCCGCACCCGGTCGGACAGCTTCACCGCGCCGAGCCCCGTCGACAGCTGCCCGTTCTCCAGCGTGCCGGGAAGGAAGTTCATCGCCGGGGAGCCGATGAACCCGGCGACGAACAGGTTCGCGGGGTTGTCGTAGAGGAACTGCGGCGACCCGATCTGCTGCACCGCACCGCCGCGCAGGACCACGACGCGGTCGCCGAGGGTCATCGCCTCGGTCTGGTCGTGGGTGACGTAGACGGTCGTGGTGGCCAGCTGCTTCTGCAGCTTGGACACCGACGTGCGCATCTGCACGCGGAGCTTCGCGTCCAAGTTGGACAGTGGCTCGTCCATCAGGAACGCCTTGGGGCTGCGCACGATCGCGCGGCCCATCGCGACGCGCTGGCGCTGCCCACCGGACAGGTTCGCCGGCCGGCGCTCCAGGTGCTGGGTGAGGTCGAGGATCTTCGCCGCCTCGTCCACCTTGGACTTGACGATCGAGTCGTCGACCTTCGCCAGCCGCAGCGGGAAGGCCATGTTCTCCCGTACGGTCATGTGCGGGTAGAGCGCGTAGGACTGGAACACCATCGCGATGTCGCGGTCCTTGGGCGCCTTCTCGTTCACCCGCTTCCCGTCGATGCGCAGCTCGCCGCCGGAGATGTCCTCCAGCCCCGCGATCATGTTCAGCATCGTCGACTTCCCACACCCGGACGGGCCGACCAGGATGATGAACTCGCCGTCGGCGATCTCGATGTCCACCTCGGACACCGCAAGCGCCCCGTCTGGGTAGCGCTTGGTCAGCTTGTCCAGAACGATCTCAGCCATGTATCTCAGCCCTTCACGGCGCCGGAGGTCAGCCCCGCGACGATGCGGCGCTGGAAGAACAACACGAACACGATGATCGGGATGGTGATCACCACGGCGGCCGCGGAGATCGTCCCGGTCGGTGCCTCGAACTGGGAGGCGCCGGTGAAGAACGACAACGCCGCCGGCACCGTCCGCGACCGTTCGGTCGAGGTCAGCGAGATGGCGAACAGGAAGTCGTTCCAGCAGAAGATGAACACCAGGATCCCGGTGGTGAACACACCCGGCATCGCCAGCGGTGCGATCACCCGGCGGAACGCCTGGGCGGGCGTGGCACCGTCCATCTTCGCCGCCTTCTCCAGCTCCCAGGGGATCTCCCGGAAGAACGCGGACAGCGTGTAGATCGCCAGCGGCAACGCGAAGGTGATGTACGGCAGGATCAGCCCGCCCCAGGTGTCGAACAGTCCGAAGTTGCGTTCCATCTCGAACAGCGGGGACACCAGCGACACCTGCGGGAACATCGCGATCAGCAGCGACACCCCGACCAGCGCCTGCTTGCCGGGGAAGTCGAGCCGGGCGATCGCGTAGGCGGCCATCGTGCCGAGCACCACCGCGATCAGCGTGGAGATGATCGCGATGCCGATCGAGTTGATCAGCGCGCGGATGAACTCGTTGGTGGTGAAGATGTCCTTGTAGTTCTGGAACGTCCACGACGACGGGAAGAAGTTCTTGTCCGTCTGGGACTCCGCGGTCTTGAACGACAGCGACAGCGTCCACAACACCGGGAACAGCGCGTACACCACGACGACGATGTCGATGAAGCCCCACCGCAGCTTGCGGCCGGTGCCCTTGCTCACCCGACCGCCACCACCGGTGTTGGTGGCGACAACAGCAGTGTCAGTCATCAGCGCTTCCCTCCCGGGTCGTTTCCGGGCGCCGAGGCGCCGAACAACTTGATGAAGATGAACGCGATGATCGCCACCGCGATGAAGATCAGCACCGACATCGTCGACCCGATCCCGAGGTTCAGACCCTTGATCAGGTTGTTGTAGGTCTGCATCGACACCGACGAGGTGTCGTTCGCGCCCTTGGTCAGCACGAAGATGTTGTCGAAGATCCGGAACGCGTCCAGCGTGCGGAACAGCAACGCCACCAGGATCGCCGGCTTCATCACCGGCAGCATCACCTTGGTGAACCGCTGCCAGGCCGTGGCGCCGTCCATCGACGCCGCCTTCAGCAGGTCCTCCGGCACCAGCGCGAGGCCGGCCATCAGCAGCAGCGCCATGAACGGCGTGGTCTTCCACACCTCGGCGAGCGTGATGATCAGCAGCGACGGGATCTGCTGGGTCAGTGGCGCTTCCGCCCCGAACATGTCGGCGAGATAGCCGGTGTCGGCGTTCCACGCGTAGAACCAGGAGAACGCCGCCACGACGGTCACGATCCCGTACGGGATCAGGGAAACCGTCCGGACCAGACCGCGACCGACGAGCGTCCGGTGCATCACCAGTGCCAGCAGCATGCCGAGCACCAGCTCGATCACCACGGACACCACGGTGATCAGCGACGTGACGCCGAACGCCGTCCACCAGTACCCGTCGGACAGCACGGCCACGTAGTTCGACAGGCCGACGAACTCCCGCTGGTCCGGGAACCGCAGGTCGTAGCGCTGCAACGACAGCCACACCGAGTAGATGATCGGCCAGCCGGTCACCGCGACCATCACGATCGCGGCCGGTGCGCAGAGCAGCAGACCGAGCCGGCGCTCCGCCCGCTTGCCTTCCGACAGCACGGGCTTCTTCTTCTTCGCCGGGACGGCCTCTGCCGGCGCCTCGGAATCGACGGTCTGACTCACGGCAGCACTCCCTTCGACTCCAACGCCTTCTGCAAGCCGTCCCGCAGCTCCTGCGCCGTCGACTCAGGGTCGATGTCCGCGGGTGGGGAGAGCACCTTGGAGGTGATGGTGGACAGGTTCTGGTAGACCACGGTCAACGGCCGGACCGCCGCGTCCTTCAGCTCCTCGAGAATGGTGTCGCGCATCGGGTACGCGGTCGCCATGCTCGGGTTGTTCGCCGCGTCCTCCGGCTTCGCCGGGTCGAGCGGCCGGTCGTCGGTGTACACCGACTCGATCGTCGGCGGCACGCCGTCCTTGATGGCGGAGAACTTCTGGCTGTCCGCGCTACGCAGGCACAGCGCCGCCTCGAACGCCTCTGGCTTGTGCGTCGAGTACGAGCTCACCGCGAGGTTGTACCCGCCGACGGTCACCTTGCTCGGGCCGTCGACGCCGGGATAGCGCGCCCACTTGAGGTTCTTGGCCCGCTCGGGGTTCGCGGTCTGGATCGCGGCGTAGACGTACGGCCAGTTCAGTTCGAACGCGGCCGTGCTGTCCGGCGCCTCGAACGCCTGCTGGACCTGCTGCTCCTGGGAGTTGGTCAGCGAGGCGTTGGTGACCCCGTCGCTCGCGACCTCCTTGAGGAGCTTGAGCGCGTCGACCGCGCCCTGGTCCATGACGACCTTCTTGCCGTCATCGGACAGGATGTGCCCGCCGGACGAGGCGACCATCGTGTTGTACGTGACGACGAGGCCCTCGTACTGCGCACCGGTGAACAGAATCTGGTACGGCTTGCCCTGGCCCTTCAGCTCCTTGGCCATGTCGATCATCTCGCGCCACGTCTCCGGTGGCGTCGGTGTGACCGTCGAGTCGTACCAGAGGAGCTGGACGTTCGTGTTCTTCGTTGCCGAGTAGAGCTTGTCGTTCCACTTGGCCGTCGAGAGTGGACCTTCGAGCACGCCGGCCTCGGCGTCGGACTTGTTCTCGCCCTTCCACTCCTCGAGCCACTTGGCCTCGGCGAACTCCGGCACCCACGTCACGTCCAGCCCGAGGATGTCCAGATCGGAGTCTCCGGCGGCGAGGCGTCTCACCATCTGCTCGCGCTGCCCGTCGGCGTCACGTGGCAGCTTCCGGTAGACCAGCTCGTAGCGACCGTTCGCCTGCTGGTTGCATTTGTCGATGACTGCCTGGAAGTTCTGCTCTGGCGCGTAGTACACGTTGATCTCGGTGCCGCCGCTCGACCCGCAGGCCGCGATGGCCGGCGCGGCGACGAGCGCGGCGCTGGTTGCGGCGATGAATCGCCACCGGATCACGCCCCGGCCGCCCGTCCGGGTACTGCCCATGAAAACCCTGCCTTCCCTCCCGTCGGCGACGGGAGGTCCAGCGGCAGAACTACGAGCTCGCGACTGGTACCAGCACCTCGACGTGCCTCGGGAACGCGTCAACTGATGCGTTGGTGCACTGAACCTAGGCCCCATGATCACGAGCCGCAAGCTAGTTGGGCAACGATTCAGACAAGGCCGGTAACGCCCGCGGGTTAGTCCGTTCGGGGGCGCATCGCCAGCTTGGCGAGCAGGTCCCGGCCCTTCTCGGCGTTGCGGGGCTGGACGAGCACGTCGTACCGCCCGGCGACCAGCTGGCTCGCCGAGGCGATCTCACGGCCGCTGTTGCGCGTGGTCGCGTACCCCACGGCCGCGAAGACCAGGCCGAACACCACGCCGGCGGACAACCCGACGAGGATCGGCGCGAAGGACATGGTCTGGGAGCTGAACAGGCCGAGCAGCAGGCCGACGAACAGGCCGAACCAGGCGCCGGACAGCGCGCCGGTGCCGAGCACCTTGGGCCAGCTGAGCCGGCCGATGACCCGCTCCACCAGCATCAGGTCGACCCCGACGATCGTGACCTCCTGGACGGGAAACTCGTTTCCGGCCAGGTACTCGACCGCCTGATGGGCCTCCTTGTAGGTGTCGTAGGACCCGATCGGCCAGCCCGACGGGGGCGTCGGCACCCTGGGCAGACCCTGGTTTCCTCGTCCCGAGCCGGAAAACGAACCGGTCACCGTTGCTCACCTCGTTCAGCAGTTGACCACCATCCTGCCAACAAGGGGCATGTGGTGCTAACCCTGCCGGTTCTTTGGGACTGCAAACGGGCCGTCAGCCGCGGCTCTTGTACTCCCGCAGCAGACCCCGGCTGATGATCGTCTTCTGGATCTCGCTCGTGCCCTCGCCGATGAGCAGGAACGGGGCCTCGCGCATCAGGCGCTCGATCTCGTACTCCTTCGAGTACCCGTAGCCGCCGTGGATCCGGAAGCTCTCCTGGGTCACCTCGGCGCAGTACTCCGAGGCCAGCAGCTTCGCCATGCCCGCCTCGACGTCGTTGCGCTCGCCGGAGTCCTTCAGGCGCGCCGCGTTGACCATCATCAGGTGCGCGGCCTCGACCTTGGTGGCCATCTCGGCCAGCTTGAACGCGATCGCCTGGTGCTGGGCGATCGGCTTGCCGAACGTCTGGCGCTGCTGCGCGTAGTCCACGGCCAGCTCGAACGCCCGGATCGCGATCCCGCACGCCCGCGCGGCCACGTTGACCCGGCCGACCTCGACGCCGTCCATCATCTGCGCGAAGCCCTTGCCCGGCGCGTCGCCGAGAACCTTGTCGGCGCCGATCCGGTAGCCGTCGAACACGGCCTCGGTCGTGTCGACGCCCTTGTAGCCCATCTTGTCGATCTTGCCGGGAATGGTGAGCCCGGGGGCCACCTCGCCGAAGCCTTCCGGCTTCTCCACCAGGAACGCCGTCAGGTTCTGGTGCGCCTTCTCCGCGCCCTCGTCGGTCTTCACCAGCAGCGCGATCAGGTTCGAGCTACCGCCGTTGGTGAGCCACATCTTCGCGCCGTCGATGACGTAGTCGTCACCGTCGCGCTTCGCCCGGGTCTTGATCGCCGCGACGTCCGAGCCGAGGTCGGGTTCGGACATCGAGAAGCTGCCGCGCACCTCACCGGTCGCCATCCGCGGCAGCAGGCTCTGCTTCTGCTCGGCGGTGCCGTGCTGGCGGACCATGTGCGCCACGATGAAGTGCGTGTTGATCACGCCCGACACGCTCATCCAGCCGCGGGCGATCTGCTCGACCACGAGCGCGTAGGTCAGCAGCGACTCGCCGAGCCCGCCGTACTCCTCGGGGATGGTGAGGCCGAACAGCCCCATCTCCTTCATCCCGTCGACGATGTCCTGCGGGTAGGCGTCGTCGTGCTCGAGTTGCTGAGCGTGCGGGATGATCTCCTTGTCCACGAAGTCCCGGACCGTGGAGAGGATCTCCTGCTGCACATCGGTGAGTCCGGCGGTCTGGGCTAGGCGGGCCATGACGGGCGCTCCCTCCGGGCGAGACTGGGGTTACCCGTCAGTATCGCGCGGTTAACGCTCGTTCGCGTCAGGAAGGTGCGCAGGGCCACTCAGAACAGTCGGCCGGCGAGCTCCAGGCTGGTGCCGCAGCCGCGGCAGTCGTCGGCGAGCACGTAGACGTCCTGGCCACAACGGCGACAGGACTTGAAGCTCCGCTCGAACAGGTCGTCGTGGGCGCGGCTCCGGAAGAGCCCTCTCCGCCCCTCCTTGCCGACACGATGCTTTGCCATGGCCACACTCTCACCCGTTGGGGTGGGTGCCAGACAAGAGTTGACCGTGATCTGTGCGTTATATCACCGCAACCTTCGACGCTCTGTCACGTCGAAATGTCCCGCTGTACTGGGAAACTACTCGTCGTCACCGTTACCTTTCGGAGGGTCAACCTCCGGTGACTTCACCGATTCAGGCGTCCCACGAGCGTGTTCGAGGAAGCGGAGCAGCTCGACCGGGAACGGCAGCACCAGCGTCGAGTTCTTCTCCGCGGCGACCGCCACGACGGTCTCCAGCAGCCGCAGCTGCAGCGCGGCGGGCGTGTCCTGCATGACCCGCGCCGCGTCCGACAGCCGCTTCGATGCCTGGAACTCGCCCTCGGCGGAGATGATCCGCGCGCGGCGGTCCCGCTCGGCCTCGGCCTGCCGCGACATCGAGCGCTTCATCGTCTCGGGCAGCGCGACGTCCTTGATCTCGACCCGGTCGATGTGGATGCCCCAGTCCAGCGCCGGCGTGTCGATCATCAGCTCGAGGCCCTGGTTGAGCTTCTCCCGGTTCGACAGCAGGTCGTCGAGATCGCTCTTGCCGATGATCGAGCGGAGCGAGGCCTGCGCGACCTGACCGATCGCGAACCGGTAGTCCTCGACGTTGACGATCGCCTGCACCGGGTCGATGACCTTGAAGTAGATGACCGCGTCGACCCGCACCGTCACGTTGTCGCGGGTGATGCCGTCCTGCGCCGGCACCGGCATCGTGATCACCTGCATGTTGACCTTCTGCAGGCGGTCGGCGAACGGCGCGATAACCGCGAGCCCCGGCTCGCGGATGGCGGACTGCACGCGGCCCCAGCGGAACACGAGCCCGCGCTCGTACTGCTTGATCACGCGGACGGTGCTGCTCGCCCAGATTCCACCGACGATCAGGACCAAGATGAGGATGTAGAGAAAGACCATGAGGCGCCTCCCGGATCCCGTGAATCCGATGCTACGCCGGCAGATCACTCCCCAACGGCAGCGGCGAGATCGAGAATGCGGCGGGCGTTGTCCACGTGCAGGTTCTCGATCATCCGGCCGTCGACCGTGACCACCCCGCGGCCTTCGCGCCGCGCCGACTCGAACGCGTCGATGATGCGCCGGGACAGCTCGACATCCGCCTCCGACGGGGAGAAGATCCGGTTGCACGGCTCGACCTGGCCCGGGTGGATCAGGGTCTTGCCGTCGAAGCCGAACTCCCTGCCCTGCCGGCATTCCCGCTCGAATCCCTCGGCGTCGCGGACGTCGTTGTAGACGCCGTCGAGGATCACCGTGCCGGTGGCGCGCGCGGCGAGCACGCACATCGACAGCGGGCCCAGCAGCGGGCCGCGGCCCGGCACCTGCTCGGCGAGCATCTCCTTGGCGAGGTCGTTGGTGCCGAGCACGAGCACGGTGAGCCGCTCGCTCGCGGCCGCGATCTCCGCGCAGCGCAGGACCGCGGCGGGCGTCTCGATCATGGCCCAGATCTCGACCGGCTCCGGCAGCGCGGCGGCGATCGCGCGCACCTCGTCGGCCGAGCCGACCTTCGGCACGACCACGGCGGCCGGCCCGGCCTCGCCGGCGGCGGCCAGGTCGTCGGCGTGCCACGGGGTGCCGATCCCGTTGACCCGGATCGTCACCTCGCGCCGGCCGTAGTCACCGGACGCCGCGGCGGCGCAGACGCGGTCGCGGGCGGCGACCTTGGCGTCCGGGGCGACCGCGTCCTCGAGGTCGAGGATCAGCGCGTCGGCGGGCAGCGTCTTGGCCTTCTCCAGCGCGCGCTCGTTGGCGCCGGGCATGTAGAGGACCGAGCGGCGGGGCCTCACGCGAGCGCCTCCTTGGTGGCCCGGTCGTAGGCCTCGGCGAGGTCCGGGTCGCGCCGGGCCAGCTCGTCGGCGAGCTCGGCGACCACGTGGCACTGCTTGACCGTGGCGTCGTCCTGCATCTTCCCGTCGATCATGACCGCGCCGGTGCCGTCGCCCATCGCGGCGATGACCTTGCGCGCCCAGGCCACCTCGGCGGGCTCGGGCGAGAAGACCTTCTTGGCGATGGCGATCTGCACCGGGTGCAGGCTCCACGCGCCGACGCAGCCGAGGAGGTAGGCGTTGCGGAACTGGTCCTCGCAGGCGACGGTGTCGCGGATGTCGCCGAAGGGGCCGTAGTAGGGCAGGATCCCGGCGGCCACGCAGGCGTCGACCATGCGCGCGACCGTGTAGTGCCACAGGTCCTGCTGGTAGGTGGTCCGGCCCGCCTCGAGGTCCTCGCCGGCCGGGTCGCTGCGCACGAGGTAGCCGGGGTGGCCGCCGCCGACCCGGGTCGTCTTCATCCGCCGGCTCGCGGCGAGGTCGGCCGGGCCGAGCGAGATGCCCTGCATGCGCGGGCTCGCCATGGCGATCTCCTCGACGCGCGCGACGCCGCTCGCGGTCTCGAGCAGCGCGTGCACCAGCAGTGGCTCGCGCAGGCCCGCCCGGGCCTCGAGCTGGGCGAGCAGGCGGTCGACGTAGTGGATGTCCTCGGGGCCCTCGACCTTGGGGATCATGATCACGTCGAGCTTGTCGCCGATCTCGGTGACCAGGGTGAGCAGGTCGTCCAGCACCCACGGCGAGTCGAGGCTGTTGACCCGGGTCCAGAGCTGGGTGTCGCCGAAGTCGACGTCCCTGGCGATTCGCACGAGCCCGGCACGCGCGGCGTCCTTGCGGTCCGCGGCGATGGCGTCCTCGAGGTTGCCGAGCAGGACGTCGGTCTTTGCCACCATGTCCGGGACCTTGGCGGCCATCTTCTCGTTGCCCGGGTCGAAGAAGTGGATCATCCGCGACGGACGGGACGGGACCTGCCGCACCGGTTCCGGCGCGCCGACCGCGAGTGGCCGGAAGAAGTCCTTCGGTGAGCGCATCGTTGCCTCCAACCCCGTGCTACCTGCGGGTAACCCTAGGGCGCGCCCGGCGTTGTTGCCGCGCACATGGGACGGACGCCACGGCATCATCGTGCGGGTGATCTCCGTTCCCCCGCGGTTCGCGGCCGAGCTCGTCGCCGATGCCGGCGAGCCGGCGCGGCAGTGGCTGGCCGGGCTCCCCGCGCTGGCCGAGCGCCTTATCGCGGCGTGGGACCTGACCGTCGACGGCGCGCCGATGCACGGCGCGGCGTCGCTCGTCGTGCCGGTCCGGGCCGCCGGCGGGCCGGCGGTGCTGAAGTTGCCGTGGCCGCACGAGGAGGCCGCCCACGAGGCGCTCGCGCTGTCCATCTGGGACGGTGCGGGTGCGGTCCGGCTGCTGGCCCACGACCCGCCGTCGTGGGCACTGCTGCTGGAGCGGCTGGACGCGTCCCGATCGCTGACGGACGCGCCGCTCGACGAGGCGGTCGCGGTGCTCGCCGGCCTGATCCGGCGGCTGGACCGCCCGGCGCCGCCGGGGATGCGCACGCAGCGGGACGTGGTCGCCAGGTGGGCGCGGGAGATCCCCGCCGAGAACCGCGCGGCCGGCTCACCGGTGCCCGGCCGGCTGGTGGACCGGGCCGTCCGGTACTGCGCGGAGCTGGGCGCGGCGGCCGGGGATCGCCTGGTGAACGAGGACCTGCACTACGCGAACGTGCTGCGCGGGACGCGCGAACCGTGGCTCGCGATCGACCCGAAGCCGATCGCCGGCGATCACGAGTTCGGGCTGATTCCGTTGCTGTGGAACAGGTTCTCCGCGGCTGACATCATTCCGCGGCTCGACACGGTGGTGCGCCTGGCAGGCCTGGACCCGGTCCTCGCGCGGCGGTGGACGTTCCTGCGGGCGGTCGACACGTGGCTCGAGGGCAGCGGGTTCCCGTCCCCGGAGTGCGCCCGGATCGCGGTCGCGCTGGGCAACCGTTAGCGTCGGGCCCGCGTCAACCTGGGGGAGGTCGCGTGACGGAGTGGACGCTGCCGGGGTTCACCGAGGTGGCCCGGCTCGGGACCGGCGGTTTCGGCCGGGTGGTCCTCGCGCGCCACGACGGCACCGGTCAGGTCGTCGCGATCAAGTATCTCTTCGCCGGCGGTGACCGGGATGCGTTCCGCCGGGAGGCGGCGCTGCTGCGGCGGGTGGTGAGCCCGCACGTGGCGCGCCTGTACGACTTCGTCGAGGCGCCCGGCGGGGCGGCGATCGTGATGGAGGCCGTGCCGGGGGTGTCGCTGCGCGGGGTGCTGACGTCGTCGGGTTCGCTGCCGCCGGAGTCCGCGCTGGCGGTGTTGAAGGGTTCACTGCTGGGCCTGGCCGCGGCACACGCGGCGGGGACGGTGCACCGTGACTACAAGCCGGGCAACGTCCTGGTGCAACCGAACCGGCAGAGCAAGCTGGTGGACTTCGGCATCGCGCTGCTGACCGGCCACAGTGGACAGACAGGTGGGACGCCGGCGTACATGGCCCCCGAGCAGTGGCAAGGCGCCCCCGCAACCCCGGCGACTGATGTCTATGCCGCGACGTGCGTGTTCTTCCAGTGCGTCACGGGCGCGCGGCCGTACGACGCACCCACGACGGAGGAGCTGCGCGCGCTGCACCTGCGTGGTGCGCCGCCGCTCTCCCGCGTACCGGAACCGCTGCGACCGCTGGTGACCCGCGGCATGGCGAAGTCGGTGACCGAGCGGCCGGCGGGCGCGGCCGAGTTCGTGGCCGAACTGGAGTCAGCGGCCCGGTCGGGCTACGGCCAGGAGTGGGAGGAGTCGGGCTGGCACCGCCTGGCCACCGTGGCCGGCACCCTGCTGGCGGCATCCCCGATGGCCTGGGTGGTCACCGCCACCGGCGTACTGGGCCCAGCCACAGCCCTACTGACCAGCACCGCACCCGGCGCGATCGGGACCGGCGCGGCACTGGGCGCAAGCGCAGCAGCCGCCGGCGGGGCGGGCGCCATCGGCACCAGCGCCGCAGTAGGCGGCGTCGCCGCAGGCAGCGCAGCCGCCGGCGGCGCGGGAACCGCGGCGGGCGGCGCGGCCGCTGCGGCCGGGGCAGGCGCAGCAGGAAGCGCAGCCACAACAGCAGCCGGCGGCGCCGGAGCGGCTGGTGCAGCCACCGGAGCAGCAGGCGCCGCGGCGAGCGGAGGTGCCGCTGGGGCAGGCGGCGCCGCGGGTGCGATCGGCGGTGGTGCAGCAGCCGGAGGTAGCGCCGGGATAGCCGGTGCCGCGGCAGGCGGGCGTCACTGCCACCGGTGGCGCTGCCGCAGGTGGCGTGACCGCGGCCGGTGTGGCGGCAACCGGCACCGGGATCGCCGGCGGGGCCGCGGGGAGCGCGGCCGCCGGGGGCGTCGGGGCTGCCGTCGCCGCCAAGGTGGCGGCCGCCGTGATCGCGGTGGCGGTCATCGCGGGAGCGGCCGTCATCACGGTCAACGCCGTCTCCGCCCCGGAGCCGCCCGCCGCGACGCAGCAGGCGTTGCGCGTCGGCACGCAGACCGTCCGGGCGAGCTACGACGACGTGGCCCTCGACGTCACCGCCGGCATCGTGCAGGTCTCCGGGCACCCCGACCGCACCGTCCAGCGCGCCGTCAACGACGCCCTCCGCGCACCCGTCAACGACGAGGTCACCGCACTGCACGACGAGATCGGCCGGGTCCGCGACACCGTCGGCGACCACCCGCAGCGTGACGCGCCCTTCGACCTCCAGGTCACCGCCTCGGTGCGGCTGCACAACGACGACTTCCTCTCCGTCCGCTACGACAACAAGCCCACGTCCGACCTCGTCACCAACAGCTCCTGGGAGTCCTTCACCACCGTCACCGTCGACCTGCGCACCGGGCGCGCGCTCGAGCCGACCGCGATCTTCAGCGACGGGCCGGTCACCCGGCAGACCGCCGACGCGCTGACCGACGCGCTCGATGCCCAGGTGCCCGGCGGGATCTGCGGCATGCCGGGGACCCTCGCCCTGACGCCCGCCGACTTCCCGGAGCGGGTGCGGATCGCGTACACCCGCGACGCGGTCGAGTTCACCCTGGTGCTCCCCACCATGCCGGGGTTCGCGAACGCGTGCGGCATCCCGACGGTGGCCGTGCCCTACAACAAGATCGCGGAACTGGTCGACCCGAAGCTACGCGCGGAGCTCACCACCGGGTGATCCAGCGTCCGAGCGGATAGCCTGAGCCCTGTGGGCTCCGTGAGCAGGGTTTTCGTCGCGCAGCTCGTCGGCCTGCCGGTCTTCGGGCCGGACGGCGAGTCCATCGGCAAGATCCGCGACGTGGTGGCGTCGCTGCGCACCGACCACCAGCCGCCACGGGTGCTCGGCGCGGTCGTCGAGCTGGCGACCCGGCGCCGCATCTTCGTGCCGATGCTGCGGGTGACCTCGATCGACGCCAACGCGGTCACCCTCGCCACCGGCTCGGTCAACCTGCGCCGCTTCCACCAGCGGCCCAACGAGGTCCTGGTCGTCGGGCAGCTGCTCGACGCGCGCGTGCTGATCGCGTCCAACGACGCCATCGCGGTCGTCGTCGACGCGGCGATGGAGCCGACCCGCACCCGTGACTGGGTGCTCGGCCGCGTCGCGATCCAGCAGCGCACCGGCCGGCTCGGCCGGCGCGGGCCGATCCAGGTGCTGCGCTGGGAGGAGATCCGCGGCCCGGGCGGCATCACCGACCTGTCGGCCGTCCCGCAGGGCACCGACAAGCTGCTCGCCGTCTTCGACACCATGCGCGCCGCCGACGTGGCCGCGGCGCTGCGCGAGCTGCCGACCAAGCGGCGCTACGAGGTGGCCGACGGGCTGGACGACGAGCGGCTCGCCGACGTCTTCGAGGAGCTGCCCGAGGACGACCAGAAGGACCTGCTCGCGCACCTCGACGAGGAGCGGGCCGCCGACATCCTCGAGGCGATGGACCCCGACGACGCCGCGGACCTGCTGGCCGAGCTGCCCGAGCACGACCAGGACCGGCTGCTCGAGCTGATGGAGTCCGAGGAGTCCGACCCGGTGCGCCGGCTGCTCGCCTACTCCGCCGACACCGCGGGCGGCCTGATGACGCCCGAGCCGATCGTGCTCAGCCCGGACGCCACGATCGCCGAGGCGCTCGCCCTGGTGCGCAACCCCGACATCACCCCGGCGCTGGCCAGCATGGTGTTCGTGTGCCGGCCGCCGTCGGCCACGCCGACCGGCCGCTACATCGGCTGCGTGCACCTGCAGCGGCTGCTGCGCGAACCGCCGTCCCAGCTGGTCGCCGGCGCCGTGGACACCGAGCTCGCCCGGCTGCCACCGGACGCGTCGCTCTCCGACGTGACCCGCTACTTCGCCGCCTACGACCTGGTGTGCGGGCCGGTGGTCGACGACACCGACCACCTGGTCGGCGCGGTCACCGTCGACGACGTGCTCGACCACCTGCTGCCGGACGGCTGGCGCGAGGTCGGCGCGTGGGAGCCGGCCGGAACGGAGGGTGCGACCGCCGATGCCTGACCTGCTGGCCCGCCGCAGGCTCGACCAGCCGCGCTCGCCGCGCCGGCTGCGGCTCTCGTTCGACCCGGAGGCGTTCGGCCGGCTCTCCGAGCGGCTCGCCCGGTTCCTCGGCACCGGCAAGTTCCTGTTCTGGCAGACGATGCTCGTGATCATGTGGATCACGCTGAACCTGGTCGCGGTGTCGCTGCGCTGGGACCCGTACCCGTTCATCCTGCTCAACCTGGCGTTCTCCACCCAGGCCGCGTACGCCGCGCCGCTGATCCTGCTCGCGCAGAACCGGCAGGACGACCGGGACCGGGTCTCGCTCGAGGAGGACCGGACGCGCGCCGCGCAGACCAAGGAGGACACCGAGTACCTGGCCCGCGAGCTGGCGGCGCTGCGGCTCGCGGTCGGCGAGGTGGCCACCCGCGACTACCTGCGCGGCGAGCTGGACCGGCTGCGCAAGGACCTCAACCCGCGGCGGCGCCCGTCGGCCGACTCGATCCGCGAGGACGCCCGCTGGGCGGACGGCTGACTACTCTCGCCAGCCGGGCGCACAGCGCGCCGAACTCGGCCAGCTCCTCGGGGTCGAAGTGCTCGACGAAGTGCTGCATGACCCCCGCCAGGTGCGTGCGCGCCGCCTCCCGCAGGGTGTCGACGCCCTTCGTGGTGAGCACCGCCACCACGCCGCGGCCGTCGCTCTCGAAGCGCTCGCGGGTGACCATGCCGGCCACCTCGAGCCGGTCGACCAGCCGGGTCACGCCCGACCGGGACAGCAGCACGGCGTCGGCGAGCTCGGCCATCCGCAGCCGCCGCTCCGGCGCCTCCGCGAGCTGGACCAGCACGTCGTAGCCGCCGAGGGAGAGCGGATGCTTCGGCGACGAGCTCGGTCTCGAGCACGCGCACCAACCGGGCGTGGGCCCGCAGGAACGAGCGCCACGCGTCGAGCTCGTTCCCGGTCAACCGCCGGGTCACGGCTGGCTCCGCCACGGGCGTGATGTTACGGAATGCGCGTACACAGACCGCACGACGACGGATGCGGTCACCGGACCGGTGAGCGGAGAGGTGCCCGTAGCATGAATGTGTGACGACCAGCGAGCCAACTCAGGTTCCCGACGTCGAGGCCGTGCGTGCGGCGCTGGCCCGCGTCCAGGATCCGGAGATCCACAAGCCGATCACCGATCTCGGCATGGTCAAGGACGTGACCATCGGCGAGAACGGCGCCGTTCACGTCGAGATCTTCCTGACGGTCTCCGGCTGTCCGCTCCGCGACAAGATCACCCGGACGTGACGGCCGCGGTGTCCGAGGTCGACGGCGTCCGCCACGTCACGGTCGAGCTGGACGTGATGAGCGACCAGCAGCGCACCGACCTGCGCCGCAAGCTCCGCGGCGACGCGGAGGAACCGCGCATCCCGTTCGCCGAGCCGGGGTCGATGACCAGGGTGTACTGCGTCGCGTCCGGCAAGGGCGGGGTCGGCAAGTCGAGCCTCACGGTGAACCTCGCGGTGGCGATGGCCGCCCGCGGGCTGTCGGTCGGCGTGGTGGACGCGGACATCTACGGCCACTCGGTGCCGCGCATGCTCGGCGCCGACGGCCGCCCGACGCGGGTGGAGAAGATGATCCTGCCGCCCGAGGCGCACGGCGTGAAGGTCATCTCGATCGCCATGTTCACCCAGGGCAACACCCCGGTCGTGTGGCGCGGCCCGATGCTGCACCGCGCGCTGCAGCAGTTCCTGGCCGACGTGTTCTGGGGCGACCTCGACGTGCTGCTGCTCGACCTGCCGCCGGGCACCGGCGACATCGCGATCTCGGTGGCGCAGCTGATCCCGAACGCGGAGATCCTCGTGGTCACCACGCCGCAGCAGGCCGCGGCCGAGGTGGCCGAGCGCGCGGGCGCGATCGCCATGCAGACCCGCCAGCGGCTGGCCGGCGTGATCGAGAACATGTCGTGGCTGGAGCTGCCCGACGGGTCGCGGATGGAGCCTTCGGCTCCGGCGGTGGCGCGGCGGTGGCCGAGTCGCTGTCCAAGTCGCTCGGCGCGGACGTGCCGCTGCTCGGCCAGGTGCCGCTCGACCCACGGCTGCGCGAGGCCGGCGACAACGGCAACGCCGCTGGTCACGTCGGTGCCGGACGCCGAGGCGTCGAAGGTGCTCACCGAGATCGCGACCCGGCTGTCGACCCGGGCCCGCGGGCTCGCCGGCCGGATGCTGTCGGTCTCCCCCGCCTGACCTCAGTGCTCCGTTCGGGCAACAGGTCGAGGGCGACCAGCTTCATCGCGTCGAGCAGGTCCGCCCGGCGGCACGGTCGCCGGGTCGCCCAGCCACTGCGCGGCCATGCCGGCCAGGAGCGCCTGGTAGAACGCGCCGATCTTCTCGGCCTCCTCGTCGTCCTCGGTGATGGCGCCGAACAGCTCGGCGAGCGCGAGCGGGCCTGCCGCGTGTCGGGGCGAACGACTCGCGGAGCTCGCGGCTCCCGCTCGAGGACACGCCAGCAGCTCGAACTGGACGGCCCATAATTTGGCCGACTGCTCGGAAGGACTCGATCACCGCGCTCCCAGGTGCCGACGAACCGGTTGGCGTTGCCGTCGATCGAGTAGTCACGCGCGTGCGCAGCAGGGCGCCGACCTCGTCGCCCCACCGCTCCAGCGACTGCCGCAGCGCCTGCTTCGAGCAGCTCTTCCTTCGAGCCGAAGTGGTAGCCGATCGCGGCGAGGCTCACCCCGGCCGCCGTGGCGATGTCGCGCGCGGTCGTGCGCGCGTAGCCCTTGTCGTACGAGGCAGCTGCTCGGCGCCGTCGAGGAGAGCTTCCCGATTTCCCATGAGACCAGCGTATCACCGTCTGACACATCCGTGTGAGACAAACGTATTGCACATATGTCTGACACAGGTGTACCGTCGGCAGACATGAGAAACGCGAACGTCCTGATCTCCGGCGCCGGCATCGCCGGGGCCGCGCTGGCCTACTGGCTGCACCGCAACGGCTGCACGCCGACCGTGGTGGAGCGCGCGCCCGGGATCCGCGAGGGCGGCTACAAGATCGACATCCGTGGCGCGGCGCTGACCGTCGTCGAACGCATGGGCCTGCTCGACGAGGTCCGGCGGTTACGCACCGACGTTCGGGGCGCCTCGGTGGTCGACGCCGCCGGCCGGCGGGTGGCCAGCATGGACGGCGACACGTTCGGCGGCCGGGAACACGGCGACGCCGAGATCATGCGCGGCGACCTGAACCGCCTGCTGTACGACCTGACCCGCGACGAGGTCGAGTACCTGTTCGACGACTCGATCGCCGCGCTCGACGAGGCCGGCCGACGGCGTGGAGGTCACCTTCGCGAGCGGCCGCGCCGCCGGTTCGACCTGGTCGTCGGCGCGGACGGGCTGCACTCGAACACCCGCGCGCTGGCCTTCGGCGACGAGTCGCACGGTTCGTCCGCGACCTGGGCTACCACGTGTCGATCTTCAGCGTGCCGAACCACCTGGACCTCGACCGCTGGGAGCTGACCTACGTCGGCCCGGGCCGCACGGCGCTCACCTACAGCACGGCGCGGGACACGGGCGCGAAGGCGATGTTCCTGTTCGCGCACCGGACGCAGCGCGCTACGACCACCGCGACCCGGACGCGGCAGCAGCGACGCTCGACCGAGGCGTACGCGGGCGAGGGCTGGGAGATCCCGCGGCTGCTCGGCGGCATGGCCGACGCGCCGGACTTCTACTTCGACTCGCTGAGCCAGGTCCACATGGACCGCTGGTCGACGGGCCGGGTCGGGCTGGTCGGCGATGCGGCCTACGCGGCGTCCCCGGCGTCGGGCCAGGGCACGAGCCTGGCGCTGGTGGGCGCGTACGTGCTGGCCGGCGAGCTGGCGGCGGCCGCGGACCACGAGGCCGGCTTCGCGGCCTACGAGCAGCGGATGCGGCCGTTCGTGGCGCGCAACCAGGCGCTCGGCCCGGCCAACGTCAAGCGGATGGTCATGCGCACCCGAAGGCCCAGGTGCGGCTGTCGATGATCATGCTGGGCCTGATGGCGAGGCTGCCGGGCCGGGACCGCCTGCTGGCAAAGGTGATGGCGCCGATCCAGCAGGCGGCGAACGCGATCACCCTCGACGCCTACGGCACCGACCAAGCCCCGGCTGAGCAGCGTTCATAGGCGACCGACGATCGGGGGCGAGCCGCTGCGGCGCGATCAGAACGAACGACGGCGAGCACCGACCGCCGTTGAGCCTCCCGGTTGGCCAACGCCCGGTATGGGTCGCCGCCCACCGATCTGCCGAGCCGGGTGCAGCCGCGGCCACCGAGCGGACCTCGAGTGGCCGGCGTGGGTCAGGTGGCGTCCGGGTCGAAGGGGGCCTTCTCGCCGGCGTTGGGTGCGTGGTCCTCGCTCTTGCCGCGGCGGGAGTCGCGGCGGGGCGGCGTGTGGCCGTTGGGCTTGGTGTCGCCGTTGCCGGAGTCGACGTCCTCGAACAGGTGCTTCGTGACCGCGCGGCGAGGGTCGAAGTTGCGGAGCTGCTGCAGGTCCTGCAGCGGCTTGCGGAGCTCCTCGAAGTCGTCGCCCATCTCCGAGCGGAGCTGCTCGCGGGCGCCGGTGGCGTACTCGCGGACCTTGCGGACGTTGCGGCCGAGCCACGCCGCGGCCGACGGGCAGCCGTTCCGGGCCGAGGATGAACAGGCCGGCCACGATGATGATGAGGATCTCGGACCAGCCGATGCTGTCGAACACTGTGGCCTACCTCCGCCGCGCCAACGCCGACGCTTTCCAGCGTAGCCAATCAATCGGACTGCAGGGTGACCTGAACCGTCAGCTCCCGCCCGTCCCTGGCCAGCACCACCGGCACCCTGTCGCCGACCTTGTGCGTGCGCACCGCGACGAACAGCTCGGCGACGTCGCCGATCGTCTTGTCGCCGACCTTGGTGATCACGTCGCCCTGCTGGATGCCGGCCTTCGCCGCCGCGCTGCCGTCCTTGACGTTCTGCACCCGGGCGCCGTCGGAGGTCTCGGCGGACACCGACGCGGCGTTGACGCCGAGGTCCGCGTGCTGCACCTGGCCGTGCCGGATCAGCGTCTCGATGATGGGCCGCGCGTAGTCGATGGAGATCGCGTAGCCGAGGCCGATGTTGCCGGTGCCGCCGTCCGCGCCCTGCGAGGTTGGTGTTGATGCCGACCAGCGCGCCGGTGGAGTCGACCAGCGGGCCGCCGGAGTTGCCGCGGTTGATCGCCGCGTCGGTCTGGATGCCGTCGTAGATGGCCGGTTCGCCGTCCGCGCCGGGCGAGACCACCGCGCGGTGCAGCGCGCTGACGATGCCCTGGGTGACCGTGTCGGCGAAGCCGAGCGGCGAGCCGATGGCGATCACCGTGTCGCCGACGGCCAGGTCGCGCGGAGCTGCCGAGCTGGAGCACGGTCGGGTTCGGCACGTCGATCTTGAGCACCGCGAGGTCGGTCTTCGGGTCGCGGCCGACGATCGCCGCCTTCACGCGCGTGCCGTCGTTGAAGACCGCGGCGATGTCCTGGCCCTGCTCCACCGAGCCGCCGAGGGTCACCACGTGGTTGTTGGTGAGGATGTAGCCGGCGCTCGTCGATCACCGCGCCGGAGCCGGAGCCGCCGGAGTCGCCGACCTTGACCTCGATGGACACGACCGCCGGGCGCACCCGGCTGGAGATGTCGGCGACCGAGCCGGCCGCACGCTCCTTGCCGGGGTCCACCTGGGCCAGCGTGACGTCGCTGTGCAGCGAGTCGCCGCTGCGGGCGAGGTACCAGCCGGCCACCCCGCCCGCGCCGCCGATGAGCAGCGCGACCAGGGCGAGGGTGAGCAGTGCGGTGACCTTCACCCGCCGGCCGAAGATCAGCTCGGGCAGGCTGAGCAGCTGGCCGGCTGGGCCGGCTCTTGGTCTTCTTGCCGTCGTCGCAGCTTGGCGTCCTCGGCACCCAGCGCGGGCGGGCCGATGACCGCGCCCGCGGCCGGATCGCGCCACGGGTCCTTCGCCGCCTCGTCGTCCCACGGGTCGACGCCGCCGGGCGCGTCCTCGGCGGGCGGGCGCTGCAGCACCTCGGTGGTGCCGGCCGGCCGGCCGAACGCGCTGGCCAGCGACTCGGGCGGGGGCGGCGCGGCCCTCATCTCGCCGAACGCCGACCGGGCGCCCGCGGGCCCGCCGGGCTGCGGCGAGAACGCACCGTCCACGCCGGCCGGGCGGCCGAACGCGGCCGCGCTGGAGGCGTCGACCTGCGGGCGGTCCAGCGGTCGCGGCCCGAGGCGGGGACGGTCGGCGCCGTCACCGTTCGGCTCGGGGGTCACCTGGTCGTTCATCGGTGCCCAGCCTGCCCGATCACCGGTGAAGTTGGCGTAGCGGTCGGGGTCAGCGGCCGGCTGGCGCGCAAGGTGACGAAGCCGGCCTGCTGCACGCTGTCCGCGCCGGCGACGGCGGGCCGGTCGGCGTCCGGCGGGGTCTGCGGCTCGGGCTCGTCGGAGCCGCTGGTGTTCACCAGCGCGAGCGCGCCGAGCACCAGGCCCGACACGACGACACCGGCACCCTGGGCGGCGCGGCGACCGGGGCGGCGGCCGAGGACCGCGCCTCCCTCACCGAGCTTGGCGGACGAGCCGAGTGGCGCGCTGGACCCGAAAGGGGCCGACGCCGCCGGCATCTGGTCCGGCTTCTGCACGACGACGAGCTGGCCGTCGTCGGTCACCGCGAGGCCGTCCGGCGTCGCCGGCATGTCGACCTGCTGGGGGATGGCACGCAGCGTGGCGAGCAGCCCGGCGGGCACGATCGGCGCGTCGGCCGACTGGACCGCGGACGCGGCCTGGCGCTGGGCGACGATGTCCGCCAGGCAGTGCGGGCACCTGGCCATGTGCGCGGCCGCCCGGTCGTGCGCCGTCGCCGACAGCTCACCGTCGACGAACGCCACCACCGCGTCCGGCAGCAGATGCTGTTCGGACAGACCCCAACCGCGCTCGTCGGTCACGACCTACCCTCCGATACCAGTTCCCTGCGCCGCTCCAGCGACGCGCGCAAAGCCTGTCGGCCCCGGTGGATCCTGCTTCGCACAGTACCCAACTTCACGCCGAGGGTGGCGCCGATCTCCTCGTACGACAGGCCTTCCACGTCACAGAGCACGACGGCGGCCCGGAACTCCGGGCGGCAGCTCGTCCAGCGCGGCCTGCAGGTCGGGGTCGAGGTGCGTCTCGGCGTAGACCTGCTCGGGGCTCGGGTCGTCGCCGGCGAGCCGGTCGGTGTCCTCGGGCAGGCCCTCCATGCGCAGCCGCGAGCGGCGGCGCGCCATGTCGAGGAACAGGTTCGTGGTGATGCGGTGCAGCCAGCCCTCGAAGGTGCCCGGCTTGTAGTTGGCCAGCGAGCGGAACACCCGGATGAACGTCTCCTGGGTGAGGTCCTCGGCGTCGTGCGCGTTGCCGGTCAGCCGGTAGGCGAGCCGGTAGACGCGGTCGGCGTGTTCGCGCACGACCTCGTCCCACGACGGCGGCGTCCAGTCGGACTCTCGTCCAGCTGCACCGGCTGCGCCTCGGCGACGACCGAGCCGGTCGACTGCGTGTGCATCGGGCGGGTAGCCACCTCCCCGGGGCTGTCTGCCCCACTACCCTGCTCAACGTCGACGTCGCTCATCGTGTTCCCACCCTCGTCGTCCGCCGTCTCGGATCACCCTGATACCCCCTCGTCTCCGAACCCTCCACATGGATAATCGACGATCCGAATGTGAACGTAGTGAGAGTCGCCTGAGAGCCTCCTGAGAAATGAACGCGTCCGGCTCTCGCCGGGTTCACCCGATTCCGGCTCGGACAACGCTAATCTCACACTCCGTGGCATCCGATACGCCGACGATCGACTCGGACGCGCTGAACGCGTACGTCGAGGGCTACCTCACCGAGGACGACGCGCTCGCCTCGGCCCGCGCCCGGGGCGTCGAGCTGGGCTGCTCGCCCATCTCCGCCGGCGGCGGCGCGGCGCTGCGCTTCCTGGCCACCGCGCTGCGGGCGAAGGCGGTCGTGGAGATCGGCACCGGCGCCGGCGTCAGCGGGCTCTACCTGCTGCGCGGCATGGCCCCCGACGGCGTGCTGACCTCGATCGACGTCGAGCCGGAGCACCAGAACGCGGCCAAGCGGGCGTTCGCCGACGCCGGGATCGCCGCCGGCCGCACCCGGCTGATCATGGGCCGGGCGCTGGACGTGCTGCCGCGGCTCACCGAGGAGGCCTACGACCTGCTGTACGTCGACGCCGCGAAGCCCGAGTACCCGACCTACCACGAGCAGGGCGTGCGGCTGCTGCGGCCGGGCGGGGTGATCGCGTTCGACAGCGTGCTGTGGTCCGGCCGGGTCGCGAACCCGGCCCGCCGGGACGCCGAGACGGTGGCCCTGCGCGAGGTCGCCCGGGCGGTCCGCGAGGACGACCGGCTGGTCCCGGTCCTGCTGCCGCTCGGCGACGGCCTGCTGCGTCGCCGCGAAGGCGCACTAGCCTCTCCGAGGCGACGAACCCGCCGACGCCGAGCCCGGCCGCGAGCCCGAGCACGACGATCGCCCAGCCGCCGCCGTTCCATGTTCGACTCGCCCGACCACCAGCCCCAGAAGGCGCTGGCGCGATCAGGCCGAACGGCACGAACGCGACCAGCCCGGCGACGATCCCGGCGCCCAGCTTGAGGCTGCCGAACCGCTTGCGCGCGCCGGCCGCCGTCGCCGACCTGGCTCATCTGCCACACCGACCGGTACGGGTCGTCCGGTGGCGCGGTAGCGGTCGGCTGTCGCAGGCTGCATACGACGACCGTAAACGCCCGCACCGGCCCGCGAACAGCGGGAAACTACTCGACCCGCTCGCCCTTGCCGAGCACCACGACGCCGCCGGGGCTGACCGTGTACCGCTCCCGGTCCGCGGCCAGGTCGACGCCGATCTGCGCGCCGTCGCGCGACCGTCACGTTCTTGTCCAGGATCGCCCGGCGCACGACCGCGCCCTTGCCGATCCGCACGCCCGGCAGCAGCACGCTGCCCTCGACGGTCGCGCCGGTCTCGATCTGCACGTCCGAGCTGATCACCGACTCGCGCACGGACGCGCCGGAGATGATCGACCCGGGGCCGACCATCGACTCGACCGCCGAGCCGGTGTTGACGAACTTGGCCGGCGGCAGCGGCGGCGTCGCCGTGCGGATCGGCCAGCGGTGGTTGTAGAGGTTGAACACCGGGTGCACGGACACGAGGTCCTGGTGCGAGTCGTAGTAGGCGTCGAGGGTCCCGACGTCGCGCCAGTAGCCGCGGTCGCGCTCGGTCGCGCCGGGCACCTCGTTGTCGTCGAAGTCGTAGACCATCGCGCTGCCGCTGTTGACCAGCATCGGGATGATGTCGCCGCCCATGTCGTGCATCGACTCGGGGTTGGCCGCGTCCGCGCGCAGCGCCTCGAGCAGCACGTCGGTGCGGAAGACGTAGTTGCCCATCGAGGCGAACGTGACGTCCGGGTCGTCCGGCACGTGCGGCGGCTCGGCCGGCTTCTCCAGGAACCGGGTGATCCGGCCGTGCGCGTCGGAGTCGATGCAGCCGAACGCCTTGGCCTCGGTGCGCGGCACCCGGATGCCGGCGACGGTGACGCCCGCGCCGGAGTCGACGTGCTGGTCGACCATCTGCGACGGGTCCATCCGGTACACGTGGTCCGCGCCGAACACGACGATGTGGTCCGGGCCGCTCGTCGTAGACGAGGTTCAGCGACTGGAAGATCGCGTCCGCGCTGCCGGTGTACCAGCGCGGGCCGAGCCGCTGCTGGGCCGGCACCGGGGTGATGTACTGCCCGAGCACGCTGGAGAGCCGCCAGGTCGTGGAGATGTGCCGGTCCAGCGAGTGCGACTTGTACTGGGTCAGCACGCACAGCCGGTGGTAGCCGGCGTTGACCAGGTTGGACAGCACGAAGTCGATCAGCCGGTAGTTGCCGCCGAACGGGACGGCCGGCTTGGCCCGGTCCGCCGTCAGCGGCCACAACCGCTTTCCCTCACCACCGGCGAGCACGATGGCGAGCACGTGCGGCTGGTCCTTCACGTCGCTGACCCTAACCGCGCGAGCGGCGCGCGCGGGCTACCGTGACCATGGTGCGTATCGGCCTGCTGACCCGCGAATTCCCGCCCGAGGTCTACGGCGGGCGCGGGTGTTCACGTCGAGTTCCTCGTCCCCCGGTTGCGCGAGCTCGTCGACGTCGACGTGCACTGCTTCGGCGCGCCGCGCTCGGCCGAGGGCGTGCACTCGCACAACCCGGCGCCGGGCCTGGACCAGCGCGAACCAGGCGCTGCGCACGCTGTCCGCGGACCTGTCGATCACGGCCGCGGTCGACGGCGTCGACCTGGTCCACTCGCACACCTGGTACGCCAACCTCGCCGGCCACCTCGCCAAGATCCTCCACGGCATCCCGCACGTGGTCACCGCGCACTCGCTCGAGCCGCGCCGGCCGTGGAAGGCCGAGCAGCTCGGCGGCGGCTACCGGCTCTCGTCGTGGGTGGAGAAGACCGCCTACGAGGCGGCCGACGCGGTCATCGCGGTCAGCGCGGGCATGCGCGACGACGTGCTCGACTGCTACCCGGCGCTGGACCCCGCGCAGGTGCAGGTGGTGCGCAACGGCATCGACTCGACCGCCTACCACCCGGTCACCGAGGACGACGCGCTGCGCCACTACGGCGTCGACCCGGACCGGCCGCTCGTGGTGTTCGTCGGGCGGATCACCCGGCAGAAGGGCGTCGGCCACCTGATCGCCGCGGCCCACCACATCGACCCGGACGCGCAGCTCGTGCTGTGCGCGGGCGCGCCGGACACGCCGGAGATCGCCGAGGAGACCACGGCCGGCGGTGTCCGAGCTCGCGGCCGCGCGGCCCGGGGTGATCTGGATCCAGAAGATGCTGCAGCCGGCCGAGGTCCGCCAGCTGCTCAGCCACGCGACGGTGTTCGTCTGCCCGTCGGTCTACGAGCCGCTGGGCATCGTCAACCTCGAGGCGATGGCGTGCGGCACCGCGGTCGTGGCGTCCGACGTCGGGGGCATCCCCGAGGTCGTCGACGACGGCGTGACCGGCCGGCTGGTGCACTACGACGCGGCCGACGAGTCCGGCCTTCCGGACGGGGCTCGCGGAGGCGGTCAACGAGGTGCTGGCCGACCCGGAGCGGGCGCGGCGGATGGGCGCGGCCGGCCGGGACCGGGCCGAGCGGGAGTTCTCGTGGGCCGGCGTGGCCGAGCAGACGGTCGAGGTCTACCGGTCGGTCCAACCCTGACTCGAAGCCCAGGGATAAGCCCGGTCGATATCCGGGGTTTTCCTGAGAGCCCGTTCAGCGATCGCCGGATAGCTTGGTCATGTGGCGACAACATTGCTGGTCAGCGGCCCGGTGAGGATCCGGTTGGCGCGGTTCACGGTGGCGTCCGTGATCGCGACCGCCATCAGCCAGCTCGTGCTCCTGACCGTCTACTGGGTCGGCTGGACCGACGCGACGGCGGCCAGCACGCTCGCCTTCCTCGCCGGCTCGGTGCCGCACTTCCTGATGGTCCGCTACTGGGCCTGGCGCGACACCGATCCCGGTCCGCCTGCGCCACCAGCTGACGCACGTACTTCACGGTCACGCTGGTCGGCGGCCTCGCCTCGATCGCGCTCACCACGCTCGCCGAGTTCTTACTGGTGCCGCTCGTCAGCGGCCAGGGCTGGCGGGCGGTCGTGCTGACGCTGAGCTACCTCGCCGCGAGCGGGCCGGTGTTCCTGGTCAAGTTCGCGCTGTTCGACCGCGCGTTCGCCAACCGGGCTCAGCGTTCGTACGCCGACACCAGCTCGACCAGGGTCCGCGCCGCGAACCCGGTCGCGCCGGCGGTCACCTCGTCGTAGGTCCGTTCCGCGCGGGCCGGTCCCGCGATGTCCAGGTGCGCCCAGGGCAGGCCGGCGGTGAACTCCCGCAGGAACATCGCCGCCGCGATCGCCGCCCGGACCGGGCGGGCACTGCCGGACGTCGGCGATGTCGCTGCGCACCGCCTCGGCGAACTCGTCGTCGACCGAGCCGGCATCGGAGGTCAGCGGCATGCGCCACCAGCGCTCGCCGGCGCGCTCACCGGCGGCGAGCACGCGGTCGGCCACGTCGTCGGCGCTGGCGAACACGCCGCCGGTGCGCAGGCCGAGCGAGACCTTCATCGCACCGGTGAGCGTGGCCACGTCGACGACGAGGTCCGGCGAGAGGTGGCGGGCGGCGAAGGCCAGCGCGTCGGCCATGCACCATGCGGCCCTCGGCGTCGGTGTTGGTCACCTCGGTGGTCCGGCCGCCGTAGTGGCGGACGACGTCGCCGGGCCGGTACGCCGACCCGGACATGTGGTTCTCCGCGCACGGCACCAGCCCGGTCACCCGGACGTCCGGCGCGAGCCGGGCGATCGCCTCGACGGCGGCGATCACCGCGGCGCCGCCGGCCATGTCGGTACGCATCAGGTGCATGCCGTCGGCGGGCTTGATCGAGATGCCGCCGGTGTCGAACGTGATGCCCTTGCCGACGAGCACGACGTGCGGTGCGCGGCGCCGTCCCCAGCTGAGCTGGACGAACCGGGGCGGCCGGGTCGAGCCGCCGCCGACCGCGAGCACGCCGCCGAAGCCGTGCTCGGCGAGCCAGTGGTGGTCGCGCACGACGGCGTCGACGCCCGGCGCGCGGCCCGCGGTCCGGGTCGCCATCCGCGCGAGCCAGGCCGGGTCCTTGATGTTCGACGGTGTGTTGGCGAGGTCGCGCGCGAGCGCGGTCGCCTGCGCCAGCACGGCCGCCCGGTGCGCCGCGGCCCCGAGCTCGGCCGTGCTCGTCGGTCGCGACGAGCCGGACCGTGCGGGTCCGCGCCTTGTCGGGCTCGCCGCTGACGACATAGGCGTAGCCGCCGAGCCGCAGTCCCCACACCAGCTCGGCGACCTGCTCGGCGCCCGCGTCCGGCGGCAGCTCGACCTGCAGGGTCCGGTCGGACGGCGAACCCCCGTCGGCGACACGTGCGTTGTGTGCCCTGATCAGCGCCGCGCCCGCGGCTCGCCACTGGCCGGGTTCTCCCTCCCCGACTCCGACGGCCCAGCGCACCCCCGACCCGATCGGACCCGGCCACGACCTCGCCGACCTTGCCGGTGAGCGCGACCGCGCTCATCCACTCGCCGCTGAGCTCCGAGGCCCGTGCCGTCGGCGTCGGCAACGGGTCCCCGGTGTGGCACAGCACGGCGAGCGGGGCGGCCCGGCGCGCGGCAGTACTCACCTCGACCTCGGGAAGTGCTGTCGGCAGAGCAGGTACCGACATGGCAAGGTCCTCCAGACTCGACGAAGCGCTAGGCGATGCCCTCCACTCTGGACAGCGAAAGGCGTCAGCCAGCCGCGGCCTTCAACGCGTCACCGAGGGCGCTGGCCTCCTCCGCCGACATCTCGACGACGAGACGTCCACCACCCTCGAGTGGGACGCGCATCACGATGCCCCTACCCTCCTTGGTCACCTCGAGGGGACCGTCTCCGGTCCGGGGCTTCATGGCCGCCATAGCGTGCTCCCTCCGTCATAGCCTGCCGACCTCGGCCGGGCCGACCGTGCCGAAGTCGGTGACATTCTCCCCTATGGCATCTCGGCGGTGAAATCGAACCGATCAACTGCGTGTCGATGACCGGCCCTTATGCGTCCCGAACCCACTGGCGCAGGCCCGCACTCGGCTGGGAGACTCGAAAATCGTGCGAGCCAGGTCCGCGCTGTTCGACGTCTACGGCAGCTACCTCCGAGCCCGAGGTGGCTCTGCCGCCATCGCCGCGTTGGTGCGTCTGCTCGAACCGCTCGGCTTCGAGGCGCCGGCGATCCGGACCGCCGTGTCCAGAATGGTGCGACAGGACTGGCTGCGTCCGGTGCGCCTCGACGACGGGCCCGGTTACGCGCTGACCAGGCGTGCCGAGCGCCGGCTCGACGAGGCGGCCATGCGGATCTACCGCACGAATCCATCCACTTGGGACAGTCGGTGGCAGGTCCTCGTGCTGGAGGAACTGCCCACCCGCAGCGCGCGCGAGCGGCTCGACTCGTCGCTGCGGCTGCTCGGCTACGGCCCGCTCGGCCCGACGACGTGGGTCACGCCCCGGCCGTCCGCGGAGCTGACGGAGATCCTCCAGGCGGAGGGACTGGCCGGCCGCTCGTTCCACGGCGAGCACGACGGCGACGACGCCGAGCTGGCCGCGCGGGCGTGGGATCTCGACGTGCTCGGCGCCGACTACACGAGTTTCGTGACCGAATGGCTACCCAGAGTGTCCGCAGTGGACGGATCCGCGCCGGCCGAGGCGTTCGCGGCGTCCCAGCAGCTGCTGCACGCGTGGCGCAAGTTCCTGTTCCGCGATCCCGGCTTACCGGTGTCGCTGCTGCCCGCGGACTGGCCGGGCACGGCGGCGGCGCGGTTCTTCGACCGGGAGACCGCGCGGCTCGCGCCGGCCGCCGAGGCCTTCCTCTCCGACTGTCTCAACCGAGGTACGCGCACGAGGTCCAGCGCATGATCAACTGGAGGTAGAACGTCTTGGCAGCACTGCTGGTCGACGACCGCGACGGGGTCCGCACGCTGACGTTGAACCGGCCGGAGGCGTTCAACTCGCTGACGGTCGAGCTCAAGGAGCTGCTGCTGGCCGCGCTGACCGACGCCGCGACCGCCGACGACGTCCGGGCGGTGGTGCTCACCGGTGCGGGCAAGGCGTTCTGCGCCGGGCAGGACCTCAAGGAGCACGTGGCGGCGCTGCGGTCGAACGACCCCGCGCCGTTCCGGACGGTCGCCGAGCACTACAACCCGATCGTCCGCGCGCTGACCGGCATGCCGAAGCCGGTGATCGCGGCGGTGAACGGGATGGCCGCCGGCGCCGGCGCGTCGTTCTCGTACGCGTGCGACCTGCGCGTGGCCGGCGAGTCGACGAAGTTCCTGATGGCGTTCGCCACGATCGGCCTGACCGCGGACTCCGGCGCGTCGTGGACGTTGCCGCGGCTGATCGGCTACGGGCGCGCGATGGAGATGATGCTCCTGGCGAAGCCGGTGACGGCCGAGCGCGCCCTGGAGCTCGGCATGGTGACGCAGGTCGTGCCGGACGCCGACGTGCTGTCCACGGCGGTCGAGCTGGCCTCCCGCATGGCCGCGGGGCCGACGACGGGCTACGGCAAGATCAAGGAGGCCCTGCTGACGGGCGCCGGCGCCGACCTGGAGGCCGCGCTCGCCTGCGAGGGCGCGGGCCAGTCGATCCTCGGCGCGACGATCGACCACCGCGAGGCCGTGGACGCGTTCGTGGAGAAGCGCACCCCCACGTTCACCGGCCGCTGACCCAGGGTTATCCACAACCCCCGACTTATCCACAGCCAAGATCGACAACCCCTGTTCCGGGGGTCCCCACCGGTAGACTGGCATCGAGGGTGGCCCCCGGAGTGGGTGGGGGACTGCGTTTCTGGCGTTCTGCACGCGCGTGCGTGCGCGCGGGGGGTTTCGTTTTCGGGCGCGGAGTTGTCCACAGGTGTGTGCTGTGGTGCGCCGCGGTGTCGGTTCGGCCTCGTGGGCCGGATTCCGGGGCGGGGGGCGGCTATCCGTCCGGGTTCTCCGCGGCGGCCAGTGCCTTCTCGATGCGTTCCCGGGCGCCGGCCAGGTGCTGGTCGCAGATCTTGGCCAGCTTCTCGCCGCGTTCCCACAGCGCCAGGGAGTCCTCAAGGGACAGTCCGCCGGTCTCCAGCTTCGCGACCACCTCGGCCAGCTGGTCGCGGGCCTGCTCGTAGTCCAGCTCTTCCGTCACTGGGCCGGGGTCTCCAATCGGTCGTGCGAGTTCACCAGCACGGCGGCCACCGCCTGGTCGTAGCCGACGAACGCCTCCGCGAACTCCGCGCCGTCGCGCTCGTCGACGGCCTCCTCGATGCGCGCCAGCTCGCCGCTGACCCGCTCGACGTGCTGCGCGCCGCGGCCGAACCACCAGCGGGTGCCGGCGTACACCGACGTCGCCTCGGTCAGCTCGTGCAGGCGGTTCGGCAGGGCGCGCCGGCCCGGCGCGTCGCAGCCCGCGCACAGCGCCGCCCAGCACTCCGCGGCCGCCTCGTCAGCGCGGTGCGCGCGCTCGCGCACCTGCTCGGCGGTCGCGCGCAGCGCCGGCGTGTCGGCCGTCGCCCGCGCGACCGCGTAGGTCGCGTTGATGGTCAGCGGCAGGAAGGTCGGTTCACGCTCCAGTCTCGGCACCGCTACCTCCACTCGCGCTCGTCATCCCCGACACGGTCGCGTGCACCGCGCCGTCCGAGACGCGCACCCGGAGCAGCGTCCCTTCCGGCGCCTCGTCGGTCGAGCGGAGCACACGCGGGCTTCCGTCCGGGTCCACCCGCTGCACGACCGCATACCCGCGGGCAAGCGTGGCTGCTGGTCCCAACGTCGTCAAGCGGGCACGGGTGTGGTCCAGCGCCGACCGCTCGGTGACCACCCGGCTCGTTGACCGCCCGGCGCGCCCGCTCGGCAAGGGCGCTGACCTGCGCGCTTCGCTGCTCGAGCGGCGTCAGCGGGTCGGCCAGCACCGGCCGGCTGCGCAACGCGTCGAGCAGGCGGCGTTCCCGGTCCACCCAGCCGTGGAGCGCGCGGCGGGCCCGGTCGCGCAGCTGGATCACCCGGGCGGACTCCTCGGCGAGGTCGGGCACCACCCGCTTGCCCGCGTCGGTCGGCGTCGAGCACCGGACGTCGGCCACGTGGTCGAGCAGCGGCGTGTCCTGCTCGTGCCCGATCGCGGACAGCACGGGCGTGCGGCAGTCGGCGACCGCGCGGCACAGCGTCTCGTCGGAGAACGGCAGCAGGTCCTCGACGCTGCCGCCGCCACGGGCGATCACGATCACCTGGACGTTCTTGTCTCTGTCCAAAGCAGACAGTGCGTCGACGATCTGCGGCACCGCGAGCGCGCCCTGCACGGCCACGTTCTCCACCCGGAACCGGACCGCCGGCCAGCGCGTGCGGGCGTTGGTCAGCACGTCCTTCTCCGCGGCCGACGCGCGGCCGGTGATCAGCCCGACGGTGTGCGGCAGGAACGGTGGCCGACGCTTGCGCCGCGGTGTCGAAGATCCCTTCGGCGGCAAGGAGCTTGCGCAGCCGCTCGATGCGGGCGAGCAGCTCGCCGATGCCGACCGCGCGGATCTCGTCGGCGCGCAGGCTCAGCGTGCCGCGGCCGAGGAAGAACGCCGGCCGCGCGTGCAGGATCACCCGGGTGCCGTCGGACAGCGGCTGCTCACGCAGCAGCGCGGTGGCGCAGGTGACGCTCATCGAGACGTCGGCGGCCGGGTCGCGCAGGGTGAGGAACGCGGTGCCGGTGCCGGGCCGGTTCGAGATCTGCGTCACCTGGCCCTCGACCCAGATGTCGCCGAGCCGGTTGATCCACTCCGCGATCTTGCGCGCCACCGTCCGGACCGGCCACGGCCGCTCGGGCGTCGTGCTCGGTTCGGTCACTGCTGGTCGCGCACGGTCGCGATCCGGCGGGTCAGCATGCCGACGAACGACGGCCGGTTGGCGTTCGCGCGCTCGTGCTCCAGCAGCTCGGTGAGCTCGGTCACGGAGAAGCGGCGCAGCCGGGCACGCAGCTGCGGCAGGGACAGGTCGTCGTAGTTCTCCGCCTCGGCGACGGAAGCTTTCGGCGCGCGCCTCGGTCTCCTCCGCGAGCGCACGCTCCTCGGCCACCCACGGGTCGGGCGAGTGGAAACCGTTGCGGTTGCTCAGGTCCGTGTCGGTGTCCGGGTCCGGCACGGGCTCCTCGTCGACGCGGTCGAACGCGGACGGCCGGCTGAAGTCGTAGCGGTCGCCGTTCTCCTCGAGGTCCTCGTCGAAGGTCGCCCACTCCGGGGTCTCCTCGACCGGGCGCAGACCGGCGAGCACCTCGTCGCCGCGGATGGCCAGCTCGGTGACCTGTTGCTGTACGCGCATGGAGACCTGTAAGGCCTGGCTCGCCACGGTGACCGGGAGGCCGGCGAGCTTGGCGGGCAGGGTGCGCGCTTGCTCCACGGCGGTGACGGCGAGCCCGGCCGCGACGCGCACCGGAAGCGGGAGAGACTTCATGGCGCATAGCCTGCCTCAGACCGGGCGATCTGCCTACTGAGGAGCCCGGTACGTACGCTGGGTGTCATGACGAAGCGAGTCCTGCTGGCCAAACCACGCGGCTACTGCGCCGGCGTCGACCGGGCGGTGGTGACCGTCGAGAAGGCGCTGGAGACCTACGGGCCGCCGGTGTACGTGCGCAAGGAGATCGTCCACAACCAGCACGTGGTCGAGACGCTCACCGAGCGCGGCGCGATCTTCGTCGACGAGGCGGACGAGGTGCCCGAGGGCGCGCTCGTGGTGTTCTCCGCGCACGGCGTGGCGCCCGCGGTGCACGAGCAGGCGGCGGCGCGGGAGCTGCGGACCATCGACGCGACGTGCCCGCTGGTGACCAAGGTCCACCAGGAGGCGAAGCGCTTCGCGCGCGACGACTACGACATCCTGCTGATCGGCCACGAGGGCCACGAGGAGGTCGAGGGGACCGCCGGCGAGGCGCCGGCGCACATCCAGCTCGTGGACCGGCCGGAGGACGTGGACCGGGTCACGGTGCGCGACCCGTCGAAGGTCGTGTGGCTGTCGCAGACGACGCTGTCGGTCGACGAGACGATGGAGCGGGTCAACCAGCTGAAGGGCCGGTTCCCGGAGCTGCAGGACCCGCCGTCGGACGACATCTGCTACGCCACGCAGAACCGCCAGGTCGCGGTGAAGGCGATGGCCGCCGAGTGCGACCTGGTGCTGGTCGTCGGCTCGCGGAACTCGTCGAACTCGAAGCGGCTGGTCGAGGTGGCGCTGCAGGCGGGCGCGTCGGCGTCGTACCTCGTGGACTACGCGCGCGAGGTCGACCCCGACGTGGCTCGACGGCGTGTCGACTGTCGGGGTGACCAGCGGCGCGTCGGTGCCGGACGTGCTGGTGATGGACCTGCTGGCCTGGCTCGCGGACCGCGGCTGGACCGACGTGCAGGAAGTGACCACGGCCAACGAGAAGGTCGCGTTCGCGCTGCCCCGCGAGCTGCGCAAGGCCCTCAAGGAGAGCGTCCGCTAGCTCCGGGACCCGCGAGACACGCCCGACCGTCGGGCGCACCCGGCCTGCTCCGCGCGCGCCGGATCGGCCGTCCGCTGGCCTGGCTCGCCGACGCTGGACCCGGTACCCGCAGACACGATCGGCGATCGGACGCCCCTACCGTCGGGCACACCGATCTGCTCCGCGCGCCGGGTGCCGTGGCCTGGCTCGCCTACCGCGGCCGGACCGACGTACACGAGGTGACGACGGGCAGCGAAAGGTCGCGTTCGCCCTGCCCCGGGACTCTCGAGTACGACCAGATATCGGACCGCCCGACTGTCATCGAGCGAGACCGGCCTGCTCTGGGTCAGCGGTACGGGTCCTGGTCCTGCGGACGGCGGCGCGGCTGGCGGGCCGGAGTGGCGCGGTCGCCGGGGTCACGGCGTGACGACGGGGTGGCCCGGTCCTCCCTGCGCGGGCGGTCCGCGCCGGCTTCCCCGCGGCGCCGCGGGGGTGGTTCGGCGTCCCGGGTGCGGCCTCGGGCGGCCCGGTCCCGGCCGCGGGACTCGCGGGCGGGCGGCGGGTCGGAACTGACGTCGCGGCCGCGGAAGCCGCGACGTCCCTCCCGTGGCTCGTCCGGATCGGCGCCCGGGCGGCCCCGGCCGCCTCGGTCCGTCTTGCCCCGGCTGCCCGGGTCGGGCTCGCCCCGGCCGCGACGGCCCTCGTCCGGGCCACCACGACGCGTCCGGTCGGGACCGCCTCGGCGACCCGCCTCACGGTCGCGCGGCTCGCCACGACGCCCAGCGGCCTCACCGCGGCGCTCGGCACGCGGATCGTCGAGCTCCACGGCGTCCGGGTCGGGTCGGCGGCCACGCGCCGGTGGCGTCCGGTCCTTGCTCGGCCGCTCCCGGGGCGCCTTGGGCTCCCGCTTCGGGCGGGCGTCCGCATCAGGGTCGCGCTCGCGCCACAGGCGGAACCCCCCGATCGCGGCGGTGATGCCCGTGGTGATGGCCATCGTCGGGAAGTTGCTGGTCAGCGGCAGCGCCACGGAGAAGACGAGCGACTTCAGCCCACCACCGTTGCCCGTGTCGGGGGCCAGCAGCACGATCGCCGCCACCGCGGTGACCGCGAAGACGAGCGGCGGCTGCACCATCGGGCCGAACAGGCTTCGCCGGCGCACGAGGCAGATCGCCGCGACGCAGCCGACGAGGTAGGCGCCCTGGTAGATCTTGCCCAGGGTGTCCTGGCGCTGCATGTCGAAGGCCGCAGCGATAGCCGCCAAGCCGAAGGCGAGCAGGACGGCACCCCACCAGGGCAGTCCACGAGACTTGCCGAGGATCGAGCGCTCGTCCCACGCCGGCTCGGCGTTCTCTTCAGGATCGCTCCGGCGATCGCGGGTCGCGGTCACGGGTGCACACGTTAGTAGGTCCGACGACCTCGCCGTTCGCCGTTCTCGAAACGGCGCCGCCGACGCCACACCATGATGTGAACCAGGACACCAGCCGCCTACTGTCCGCTGCCGCGGACTCGGGGTGGCGTCAATTGAGTTATGTGAGGTTAACGGTCTGTAGGCACCTCCGATTCGGACAAATCGCCGCGCGGCCAACCGGTGAATGATCACGCGGAGTATGCGCACGATTGGGCAATATGTTTCGCCTTTGAGAACCCATCGGACCGAGCGGCGGGCGTCCGGATCGCCCAACCGGCCCCAACCGCTCGGCCCACGCCGACCGGCGGACCGAAGCCCGGCCGCGGCGCGTCATCGGATCACTGGACCACCCGGCTCAGAACGGCACCTCCGGATCGGACAGCTCCACGGGCTCGGCGGGCATCAGGTCGCGCACCGACGCCGAACCGTTGACCACGACCTCGTCGGACCTGCGCACCGCCGCGATCGGCGTCGGGATCGCCGCCGCCTCGGTGAGCGGCCCCACCGCCCCCGCGAACTGGGTCAGCGCGTCCAGCTCGCGCCGGCGGGCCTGCAGGAACCGCTGCAGGTGCGTGCTCGACACGTTCACCGCGTCCACCGCGCCCTCGGCCGCCCGGTGCGCCGCCGCCGCGTGCCCCCGCAGCGCCTCGATGTCCTCGACCAGCACCCGCTCGCTGGCCGCGAGCATCGCCGCCGACGCGATCACCGCGAACCCCGTCGGCCCGCACACGAACACCCGGCGGTCGAGCAGCCAGCGCAGCAGGTCCGGGTCGGCGTCCATAGCGGCCACGACCGCGCCGTCGGACGGGACGAACATGACCGTGCCGTAGATGGCGTCCGCCCAGCGCTGGTAGCCCTTGCCGGCGAGCTCCGCGGCGCGCGAACGGATGTTGCGCACGTGTACGCGCAGCGCGTCCAGCCGCTCTTCCGCGTCCTCGGTCTCGACCGCCTCGATCCAGCAGGCGATCGACATCTTCGCGTCGACCGGCACCCGCCGGCCGTCACCGACGAGCAGCAGCAGGTCCGGGCGCACCGAACCGCCGCCGCCGACGTCGGTCTGCACGGTGAAGTGCAGACCCTCGCGTAACCCCAGCGACCGCGCGGTCTCCACGAGGACCTGCTCGCCCAGCTCACCGCGGCCGTGGATGGAGGCGAACGTGACCTCGTAGCGGCGCAGGGCGGCGGCGTGCGCATCGGTCCGGTCGCGCTCCTGCCGCACGGCTAACGTCGCCGCGTCGAGCCGGCGCTGGCTGTCGGCGTAGAGCCGCCAGAACAGCGCCGCGCCCGCGACGATCAACAACACCAGCACGACGGCGACGGTGCCGAACACAGCGGCCACCTCGGTCACTCCTTCCACGATGATCAGGTCGGTGAAATCATGGGGCAGCCCACCGACAATTCCGGGGAGGACGCGGTGACCAGGTGGAACACGCAGGAGTTCGAGGAGCTGTACGCGTCGGTCGGTGACGATCTCGACCAGGTGCCATGGGCGCGGCTCGCACCGAACGCGAAGCTGGTCGAGTGGCTGGACGGGCAGGAACCGGGCGGCCGCGCGCTGGTCGTCGCATGCGGGTTCGGCGACGACGCGGAGGAGCTCGCCCGGCGCGGCTACGAGGTGACCGCGTTCGACCTCTCGGAGACGGCGATCGCCTGGTGCCACAAGCGGTTCCCGGAATCCACGGTGGACTACCGGGTGGCCGACCTGCTCGCCACCGAGTGGGAGCAGGCGTTCGACCTGGTCGTCGAGCTGTACACCGTCCAGTCGCTGCCGCCGGCCGACCGGCGGCGGGTGCTGGCCGCGGTCGCCGCGCCGGTGGCACCCGGCGGCAGGTTGTTCGTCCGCTGCTTCGCCCGCGAGCACGACGCGCCGGTCGCACTGCGACCGTGGCCGGTGAGCCGTACCGAGCTGGGCTGGCTGACCGGGGAAGGCCTGGTCGAGACGTCCTTGACGGAGGACGTCGTGGAGTCGACGGGGACGTCGTACCTGACGGGGGTCTACACGCGGTAGTGGCGTGGCTCCCCCATTTCCCCGGCCGTCCGTCCTAGCTTGGCGGGATGCGGGTGCTGCACACCTCCGACTGGCACGTGGGGCGGATGTTCCACGGCCGGGACCTGCTCGCCGACCAGGAGGCCGTGCTCGGTGGCATGGCGGACCTCGTCGACGACGAGCGGGTCGACGTCGTCGTGGTGTCCGGTGATCTCTACGACCGGGCGGTGCCCGCCGGCGAGGCCGTGTCGGCCTGCACACGAATACTCGACCGGATCAGGGCAGCGGGCGCCCGATTGGTTATCACTCCGGGCAACCACGACTCGGCCCCGCGCTTGGGCGCGTTCGCGCCGTTCGCGGCGGCCGGCGGACTCCACCTGCGGACCGCGGTGGCCGAGCTGGACCGTCCGGTGCTGCTCGACGACGTGCACGGACCCGTTGCGCTGTACGGGATCCCGTACCTCGAACCGGAGCCGGCGCGGCATTCACTGGGCATCGACGCCGCCGGGCACGCGGGCGTGCTCACCGAGGCCATGCGCCGCGTGCGGGCCGACCTCGCGGGCCGGGGCGAGGGCGTGCGGTCGGTGGTGCTCGCGCACGCGTTCGTCACGGGCGGCGCGCCGAGCGCGTCGGAGCGGACGATCTCGGTGGGCGGCGTCGAGCAGGTGCCGAGCGCGGTGTTCGACGGCGTGGACTACGTGGCGCTAGGACATCTGCACGGCCCGCAGCGCCTGGGCGAGCACCTGCGGTACTCGGGGAGCCCACTCGCGTACTCGTTCTCCGAGGCGCGGCACCACAAGTCGGTGTGGCTGGTGGACCTGGACGCACACGGGCTCGCCGGAGTGGAACGGCGTGAGCTGCCGGTACCGCGTCCACTTGCGACGGTCAGCGGGACACTTTCCAGCCTGTTGAGCGACCCGTCACACGATGGGTTCGTCGACGCGTATCTCTCCGTGGAGCTGACCGACCGGGTGCGGCCGACGGATGCGTTGCGGCGGCTGCAGGTCCGGTTCCCGCATGCGGTGCACCTGGACTGGCGGCCGGCGGGTGGCACGCTGGCCGCGTCGCTGCGGTACGCGAAGACCGTGCGGGGCCGGTCGGATCACGACGTGGCGTGCCGGTTCGTCGACGACTGCCGCGGCTCGACGCCGACCGAGGGCGAGCAGGTGCTGCTGCGCGAGGCGCTCGCGGCGGTCGCCAACGAGGAGCGGGCGGAGTCGGCTCACCAGCGCGGCAACACCGCGGCATGAGGCTGCACCGGCTGGAGCTGACGGCCTTCGGGCCGTACCCGGCGCGCGAGGTGGTCGACTTCGACCGGCTCGGCGCGGACGGGTTGTTCCTGCTGCACGGCGACACCGGCGCGGGCAAGACGACGCTGCTGGACGCGGTGGCGTTCGCGCTGTTCGGGGCGGTGCCCGGGGTGCGCGACCACGCGAAGCGGCTGCGCTGCGACTACGCCGACCCGGCCGTGCTGACCGAGGTCCGGCTCGAGCTTTCCGTGCGCGGGCACCGGCTGCGGCTCGTGCGCAGCCCGGAGTACCAGCGGCCGAAGAAGCGCGGCGGCGGCACGACGAAGCAACAGGCGAAGGCGTCGCTGACCTGGGTCGGGACAGCGCCGAGCGGGCACGCGCCGGACGGGCTGACCAGGATCGACGACGTCGGGCGGACCGTGGAGCGGCTGCTCGGGATGAGCAAGGACCAGTTCTTCCAGGTCGTGCTGCTGCCGCAGGGCGAGTTCGCGCGGTTCCTGTGCGCGGACACGGGTGATCGGGAGAAGCTGCTGGAGAAGCTGTTCGGGACGCAGCATTTCGCGTTGGTGGAGCAGTGGTTCCGGGACCGGCGGGTGACGGCCGGGCGAGCGCTGGACGAGGCGCGGCGGTCGTCGTGGGAGCTCGTTGCGCGGTTGGCCCAGGTCGTCGGCTCGGAACCGCCCGAGGATGCCGACGAGGCGTGGCTCGACGGGCTGGTGTCACGGTCCACCGCGTCGGCGTCGGCCGCGGTGACGCGGGAGATAGAGGCATCGACGGCGCGGGACCGTTGCGAAGCAAGGTTCCGGGAGCTGCGGACGCTGGCGGAACGGGTGCGGCGGGCGCGGGCGGCGCATGCGGAGCTGGCGGCGCTGGACGCGTCGGCGGAGGTTCGCGAGGCGTGGCAGGCGGAGCTGACCGCGGCCCGGCGGGCGGCGTCGGTCGTGCCGGTGAGCGCGGAGCTGGATCGGGTGACCGGGTTGGCGCGGCGTGCCGGGGACCTGGTCGACACGAGAGCTGCCGAGCTGCTGGCAGACACCGGCCTCGACGTCGGATTGTCGGGCGACGCGGAGCTGGATCGGGTGACCGAGTTGGCGCGACGAGCCGCGGGCCTGGTCGACGCGACAGCGACCGAGTTCGACGTCGAGCTGTCGGGTGACGCGCAGCTGGACCGGGTGGCCGGGCTGCAGCGGCGGGCCGCGGGCTTGGTCGACCCGACGGCGGCCGAGCTGTCGGCGGACGACGACCTCGACATCGGACAGTCGGGTGACGCCGAGCCGGATCGGGTGGCCGGGGCGCGGAGGGCCAGAGACCTGGTCGACGCGAGGACGGACGACCTCGGGCTGCCGGGTTACGCGGACGAGGCCCGCGCCGTGGCCGGGCGGTTGCGGGAGGAGGCCGGTGCGCTGGCGGGGCTCGTTGCCGAGGCGGCGTTGCAGGTGTCCGATCAGGACGTTCTCGCGGAGCTGCGGCGGCTGGCAAGCCGCGCGACGCGTGAGGTCGTCTCGCTCGGGGAGCGGATTTCCGTGCTGCCGCGGGAGATCGAGGGCGGGCGGGAGCGGATGACCGCCGCGGCCCGGGCCGTGGCCGAGCTGCCTGGCCTGCGGTCGGCGCGCGACGAGCTCGCCGGGCTGGCCGACGCCGCCCGGGAGCTGCCCGCCGCCGCGGCGGCCGCCCGGGAGCTGGGGCAACGGCACCTCGACGCCGTCGACGCGCACCAGCGGGCCAAGGAGGACCTCCTCGACATCCGTCAGCAGCGGCTCGACGGGATGGCTGCGGAACTGGCGGGCGCGCTCGCGGACGGCTCGCCCTGCCCGGTGTGCGGGGCCGCCGAGCATCCGGCGCCCGCGCGCGGCGAGACCGGCCAGGTCACCGCGGACGACGAGCGCGACGCCGTGCGGCGTGCGGAACGCGCCGAGGTGGCGCGGGCCGCGGCCAGGGAACGGCTCGGCGAGGCCGAACACACCCTCACCGGCCTGCACGACCGCGTCGGTGACCGGGACGCGGACGAGCTCACCGCGGCACTCAGGCGGGCCGAGACCGACCACCGCGACGCGGCGGCGCGAGCCGCGGCCCACGAGTCGCTGCAGGCCGCGGTCCGGACGCTGGAGGTCGAGGCCGAGCAGGTACGCGACCGGCTGCGCGCCGCGGAGAAGAAGGCCGGCGGGTACGAGCACGAGGGTGCCACCGTCGCCGGCCGGGTCGCCGAGCGTGCGGACCGGCTCGACGCGGCCCGCGGCGGGCACGCCGATGTCGGCGCGCGGCGGGCCCACCTGCTCGGCGTCGCCGACGGGCTGGACCGGCTGGCCGCGGCGATCACCGACCACGACGCCGCGCGGGCACGCGTCGCCGAGCAGCGGGCGGCACTCACGGACGCCGTCGCGGACGCCCGGTTCGACGACGTCGACGCGGCCCGAGGCGCCGCGCAGGACCGGCGGGCGATCGAGCGGCTCGAACGCGGGCTCGCCGATGCGCAGGCCCGCGAGGCCGGGCTGCGGCAGGTGCTCGACGATCCCGAGCTGGCCGAGGTCGACCCGCACCAGGAGGTCGGGCTCGGTGCCGCGAACGACGAGCTGACCTCGGTGCTGCAGGCGGAGAAGGCCGCGGTCGCCGACGCCGGCGCCAAGCGGCGGATCCGCGCGGACGTCGCCGAGTTGGCCGCGCGGCTGCGCGCCACCTGGGCCGAGCTGGCTCCGGCGGTCGCCGAGTACGAGGAGCTCGACGCGCTCACCGATGTCGTGAACGGACGCGGGCAGAACGCACGCAAGATGTCGCTGCGCGCCTACGTCCTCGCCGCCCGCCTCGAGGAGGTCGCCGTCGCCGCGACCGCGCGGCTGCGCCGGATGAGCGACGACCGTTTCTCCTTCGTGCACAACGACGACGCCGAGCGGCGCGGCAAGCGGGGTGGTCTCGGGCTCGACGTGCTCGACGACTACTCCGGGCAGGTCCGCTCGGCCAAGACCCTCTCCGGCGGTGAGACGTTCCTGGCCTCGCTGGCCCTTGCGCTCGGGCTCGCGGACGTCGTCGCGGCGGAGACGGGCGGGGCGCTGCTCGACACGCTGTTCGTGGACGAGGGCTTCGGCATGCTGGACGCCGACACGCTCGACGAGGTCATGAACACCCTCGACGAGCTGCGCGCCGGCGGCCGCGTCGTCGGGCTCGTGTCGCATGTGGAGGAACTCCGCCAGCGCATCCCGACGCGGCTACGGGTACGCAAGTCCCGCACCGGCTCCACCGTGGAGCTCATCTCGGCGTGAGCGGGCGGTGGACAACTCCCCGGGCACGCGGGGGCCCCCCGATTTCCAGCCTACGCGCGGGGACCGACGGTTCCGGCTGCCGCGAGCGAACCTGTGGATGTACCCACGAGTTGTGGATAGCCCGCCAGGCCCCCCGATTTCCACGCTACTCGGGGGACCGACGGTTTCGGGGTCGTGTGCGGCCGTTGTGGACAAGCGGGCTGTACGAATGGCGCTCTACAGCGGCATGGGCACGACGAGGTCGGCTGACGCGCGGGTTGCTTCGATCAGTACCGCGTTGCGTTCGTCCGAGCCGAACGTCCGTTCGCGGGCCTCGGCCAGGCTGCGGCCGAACGCGCGGTGCCGGTCGATCAGCCACTGGTGCCGGGACTCCGCCGGCGGCTCCAGGAACCACACCTCGTCCAGCTGCGCGCGGATCTGGTCCCACGGCGGGTCCGCCAGCAGCAGGTAGTTTCCCTCGGTCACGACCAGCCGCACCGGCGGCGGCACCGGCACCGCGCCCGCGATCGGCTCCTCGAGGTCGCGGCGGAAGCCCGGCGCGTAGACGACCTCGTCCGGCCGGGATCGCAGGCGGCGCAACAGGTTCACGTAGCCGGCCGCGTCGAACGTGTCCGGCGCGCCCTTGCGCTCGGTGCGGCCGAGCCGGTCCAGCTCGACCTGCGCGAGGTGGAAGCCGTCCATGCCGACGCAGACCGCGGACGGGCCGAGCGCGGCCACCAGCCGTTCCGCCAGCGTCGACTTCCCCGCGGCCGGCGCACCGCAGATCCCCAGCAGCGCACGCTCCCGCGTCAGCAGCGCCGACGCGCGCGCCAGCAGCTCGTCGAACGTCACCGAGCCGACTCCCGCATCGGCCCGACCCACGAGCGCGCGCCCTCGTGGGCGATCCGCACCGCCGCCGCGCGGTTCGCGAACTCGATCACGTCCGGCACGTCCGCCGCGCCCGGGACCCGGCCCAGCCGCGCGACCGCGAGCGCCGCCGCGCCGTGCCACACGTCGCCGGCGCCCACGGTGTCCCGCGCCTCGGCCGGCGCCACCTCGACCTCGCCGCTCGCGCCGCCTACGGTCCACCGGACCGGGTCGGGGCCGGCCGTGCGGATCACCACCGGGTTGGTCAGCTCGTCCGGCGCGGCGAACGACGCCGAGCACGCACATACGTCTACATAGGACAGGAGCTCGGTCAGCACCGGCTTCCAGCTGCCCGCGTCCAGCATCACCGGGATGCCCAGCTCGCGCGCGGACCGGGCCGCCCGCAGCGCGAGGTCCGGGTGGTGGCCGTCGACGAGCAGGCAGCCCGCACCGGCCAGGTCCACGTCCGCCGCCGCCGCGACGCCCGCCGCGTTGTGGGACACCACGGTCCGCTCGCCGTCGGCCTCCCGCACCGACACCGCGCTCACCGCGGGCGGCGCGACCCGGTAGGGCAGCACGTCGGTCACCTCGACCCCGCACGCGGCCAGGTCCCGCGCGGCCAGCTGCGCCAGCGGATGCGAACCGAGCACAGTGGACAGTCGTGCCGTGCCGCCGAGCGCGGCCACCGCCACCGCCGCGTTCGCCGCCGGGCCGCCGGCCGCCAGCTCCACTGAGGACGACTGCACCTTCTCCCCCGGCGCCGGCAGCGTCGCCACCCGCTGGACGAGGTCGATCGTGCACAGCCCGACCGTCACCACGGCGGTCATCATCGTTGCCTCCCCAGGGAGTACCGGTCCACGGCGACCGCGACGATCAGCAGCGCGCCGATGACGATGTCCTGGTACAGGGTGTCGATCCCGGACTGGGTGAGCCCGGTCCGCAGCACGACCACGATCAGCGCGCCCGCGAGCGCCCCGAGGACGCTACCCCGGCCGCCGAACATGCTGATGCCGCCCACGACCACCGCGGCGATCGCGTCGAGGTTGCCGAGCGGCAGCGCCTCCGGGTCCGCGATCGGCACGCGGCCGAGCGCCTGCCACGCCGCGATCCCGTAGCAGAGGCCGGCCACCAGGTAGACGGTCAGCGTCGTGCGGCGAACGCGTATCCCGGCGCGCCGGGCGGCCCGCGGGTCGGCGCCGATCGCGTAGAGGGCCCGGCCCCACCTCGTGCCCCGCAGCGCGAACCAGACGCCGAGGTACATGACCAGCAGCACGCCCATGCCGTAGGTCAGCTCGACGCGGCCGAACAGGTACTTCGTGGTGCCGAGCAGCCCGACCGGGTCGTCGGCGACCGAGTACGTCCGGCCGTCGGCGTAGCGCCGGCTCACCGCGGAGACGATCACCAGTGCGGCGAACGTGACGACGAACGGCGGCAGCCGCAGGCCCGTCGCGAGCCCGCCGGCCACCGCGGCGATCGCGGCCGCGGCGAGGATGCCGATCCCGAGCGCCACCGGGCCGGGCGTGCCGGTGGTCGCGAGCTTCGCGATCAGCAGCGTGGCGAACACCGCGACCGCCGCGCACGCCAGGTCGACGCCGGCGATCAGGACGACCAGCGCCTGGCCGAGCGCGAGCGTGCCGACCACCAGTGCCTGCTGCACGACGTGGGACAGGTTGGCGACGGTCAGGAACGAGGCGCTGCCGATCCCGAAGGCGACGACGAGCACGACCAACGCGATCGCCGGGCCGGCGTACCCGCGGGCGCACGGGCGGGAGTCGCGATCGACCGAGCGGGCATTCGCGTCCTCCACGGCGAGGCGGTTTGCGGGGAAGTTAATGATCTCTGTAGCGTTGCGCAACCGTTTGCGCAAACGCTTGCGTCCGTACCGATACAGGAGCTTTCCGTGATCACCATGCGAGACGTCGCCCGACTGGCGGGCGTGTCCATCACGACGGTCTCGCATGTCGTCAACTCGACGAGGTCGGTCGCGCCGGAGACCAAGGCGAAGGTGCTGGACGCGATCGAGCACACCGGTTACACGGGCGACGCTATCGCGAGATCGCTCGTCACCGGCGGCACCCGATCCCTCGGCGTGGCGATCTCCCTGGTCGCGAACCCGTACTTCGCCTAGCTGATCCGGCCGCTATCGAGCACGAGACCACTCGTTCGGGTTACACGCTGGTGCTGGCGGACACGCACGACGAGCCGGAGGCGGAGCAGTCGGCGGTGCGCACGCTGCGGTCGCGCCGGGTGGACGGGCTGATCCTCACGCCGTCGCCGCGCGCGTCCGGGACGGTGCTGCCGGAGCTGCGCGCGGCTGGGGATCCCGACCGTGCTGCTGGACCGGCTGACCACGAGCCAGGACATCGACCAGGTGGGCCCGGAGAACGTGTACGCGACGTCGGGTCTGGTGCGCCACCTCGCGGACCTGGGGCACCGGCGGATCGGGATGATCAGCGGGACGGCCGGGCTCGCGACGTCGTCGGAGCGGGTGCTCGGCTACCGGCTGGGACTCGGCCGGTCGCGGCTGACGTGGGACGAGGAGCTGGTCGTGTCCGGTTCGTCGGCGGCGGAGCCCGCGGCGGCGGCGCTGGGGTCGCTGCTGGACCTGGCGAGCCCGCCGACCGCCGTGGTGGCCGGCAACAACACGATGCTGTCGGGCGTGCTGCACGAGTGCCGGCGGCGGGGGCTGCGGGTGGGCGTGGACCTGGCGGTGGTCGGGTACGACGACGTCGAGTGGGCGGACCTGCTGGACCCGCCGATCACGACGGTGGCCCAGCCGATCGCGGAGATGGGCCGCACCGCGGTGCGCCTGCTCCTGGACCGGATCGCGGACCCCGACCGCCCCCCGGTGACCAAGCGCCTGCCGACGACGTTCGTACACCGCCGCTCGTGCGGCTGCCCCTGACCGACCACCGACAAGAATTCCCGTCGGCCTCTAGTGGTCACCTACCGACGCCCCCACCCTCTCCGGGGGCCACCCCTCGACGCAAGCCTATCGGCAGGGGGCGACATTTCGAGGGGGTGCGCCGTTCCTGTGGACAGCTTGCGCGCTTGTGGACAGACGGCTCAGCCGGCGCGCCAGAGGTGCATGCCCGCGTAGGAGCGCCACGGGCGCCAGGCGTTGCCGTGGGCCGTCAGGGCGTCCGCGTCGGTGGGCAGGCCCAGGGCGGCGGCTCCCTTGCGGAGCGCGACGTCCGTCGACAGCAGCACGTCCGGTGAGCCGAGCACTCGCATCAGGACGTACCCCGCCGTCCAGGGGCCGACGCCGGAGAACTGTTGCAGGGCAACGGAAAGCTCGTCCGGGTCGGCGCCGACGTGGACGTCGAGGTCGCCGGCCGCGAGTGCCGCGTTGACGGTCAGCATCGTGTCGATGCGGCGGCGCGGGCCGGTCAGCACGAGCGAGCCTCGCTCGGCGATCGCCGACGGGGTGGGGAACAGGGTGGTCAGCGAACCGTCCGGAGTGGGCAGCGGGTCGCCGAGCGCGGCGGTCAGCGCGGCCAGCGCGGTGCGCGCCGCGGCCACCGTGATCTGCTGGCCGATCAGCGCCCGGGTGACGATCTCCGCGCCGTCCACGCTGCCGGGCAGCCGGATGCCGGGCGTCGCGGCCACCGACGGGGCCAGCGCCGGGTCCGCGCCGAGGACGTCGGCCACCGCGTTCGGGTCCGCGTCCAGGTCGAACAGCCGGCGCAGCCGCGACACCGCGCTGCCCAGGTCCCGCATGTCGGTCAGCCGCAGCGTGCAGTCGAAGTGCCCGTCCGCCGGACGCAGCCACACCGTCCCGGTGCCGTGCGGCAGCCGCAGCGTGCGCCCGTACTCACCGTCCTCAATGGACTCCACGCCCGGGATCGCCCGCGCGGCGAGGAACGCCATGACCCCCGCCGCGTCGTACGGCGCCCGGTACGGCAGCCGCAGCGTCACCTTGCCCGCCGCGGGCCCGGCCGTGCGGGACCGCCGGTGCGCGGCCACCCGCAGCCCCGACGGCGTCGTCGCGAACACCGTGCGGATCGTGTCGTTGAACTGCCGCACGCTCGCGAACCCCGCCGCGAACGCGATGTCCGCGAACCCCAGCGACGGTCGTCTCGATCAGCAGCCGCGCGGAGTGCGCGCGGTGCGCCCGGGCCAGCGCGAGCGGCCCGGCGCCCAGCTCCGCGGTGAGCACCCGGGTCAGGTGCCGCTCCGAGTAGCCGACGCGCCGGGCGAGCCCCGGCACGCCCTCGCGCTCCACCACGCCGTCGCTGATCAGCCGCATCGCGCGGCCGGCCAGGTCCGCGCGCAGGTTCCACTCCGGCGAGCCGGGCACCGAGTCCGGCAGGCACCGCCGGCACGCCCGGAAACCGGCCTGCTGGGCCGCGGCCGCGGTCGGGAAGAACAGCATGTTCTGCCGCTTCGGCGTGATCGCCGGGCAGGACGGCCGGCAGTAGATCCGGGTGGTCCGCACGGCCACGATGAACTGGCCGTCGAACCGCGCGTCGCGGGACGCCGACGCCCGGTAGCCCTGCTCCTCGTCGATTCGCACGCGACCCATGCTGCCAGCGCCGACGACGCTCGGCTCGCGGAAATCCGACACGGCGCTGCACGAGAAGGCCGCCCCCGGGCGAACCCGGGAGCGGCCTCTCGATCAGGTGGGCTAGCTGACGGACTGGACGATGACGTCACCGCTGCCGACGAGCGCGCCCGAGTTCGTCACGACCTGGACGTTGCCGTACAGCACGCGGCCCGCGGCGGGCACCGCGCCCGGCGTGACCGTGCCGGTCACGGTCCAGGACGCGCCGCCCGGCCGTGCGGCGTCGGCGTCCGCGATCTGGATCGCGCCGAACGACGGACCGGAGAACACGTCGACGTAGTCGAAGGTCGTCGTGCCCGCCGGCACCGCGAACCCGTCGACGAGCGCCACCCACGTGCCGGCCGCCGGGTTGTTCACCGTCACCGCTTCCTCGGAGTCACCGTCCGCGGACGACGCCGCCTGCACGCACGTACCGCTCGTGCAGTTGAACAGGAACAGGTCGAGGTCGGCGCCGAGATCGGACGTGTTGCCGATCTTGACCCGCAGCGAGGACGAGCCCGGCCGTCACCGCGATCGGGAACTGCGACTGTGCCCCGTCGGCGATGGTCGGCGTCGCGAGCCGGGCGCTGCCCAGCGTCGTGCCCTGGGCCTTCCCGGTGAACGGACCGAACGCGTTCGTCAGCGTGTACTGCCGCGAGACCGGCTGGCCGAGCTGTCGCCGAGGCGATGGTGTCCGGGTTCGGCGACACCGTCGCACCCAGCACCGAGGCGGTCATCGTGTACGGCGCGTTCGCCGCGTCCGAGGTCCGCCGTGCCTCGACCACGATCTCCCACACGCCCGCCAACGGGTTGGCGAACGTCCGGCTCGTCGGGTCGCCCGCGTCGCAGCGCGTTGCCCGGCGGCACCGGCGGGTTGTAGCAGTTCGGCGACGACGTGTCCTCGAGCGGCACGCCGTACGGGTGGTTGCGGATGAACCGGATCTGGCCCGGCACCCGGCGTGGTACCGCCGCCGGCCAGGTCGATCTTCAGCGCCGGCACGTTCGCCGGGACGCGGACGAAGTAGCTCACCGTGTCGTTGCGGGCGACCTTGCCGCCGTGGCTTGACCTGGTAGCCGTTCGCCGCGGTGAAGTCCTCGGCCGCGACGACCGTGTTCATCGTCTGGTACTCGATGCCCGTGGACGTCGGGCTGTCCAGGTTCAGGATCGCCGAGTGCACGCCCGCCTGGACCGTCGGGTTCACCGTCACCTCGAACTTGACCGCGCTGTCCTTGCGCAGCGTGACCGAGTTCGCCGAGCTGAACGTCGCCGTCGTTGCCGACCCAGCGGACCTTGTAGGTCACCGGGCCGTGTCGGAGCCGGAGGTGCGGGTGAACGTGTACTCGCGGGTGTAGCTTGTCGCCGCGCGTGACGCCCTCCCGGTCGTAGATGCCGCGTGCCGACGCCCGGATTGTGCAGGAAGTCGGACAGCACCGTGTTGCACCGCACCGCGGAATGATGTTGGTGTTCGCGGGGTTCGCCCTGAGCATGTTCCAGGCCTTCTTGCACGTCGATCAGGCCGTTGCCCTGCTCGTAGGCCTGGTAGTTGTCGGATGAAGCAGGCCGTGGAGTTGAACGCCTTGCGCAGCTGGCGGCGTGGTGCGAGACGTTCTTCTGCATCGCGGCGCTGACGCAGCAGTGTCGCGGCGCCCGCCGCCTGCGGCGAGGCCATCGAGGTGCCCTGCAGCATCGCGTAGCCCGGCGGCAGCGGGTACGTGCCGGCGACCGGCCCGCCCGGCTGCCAGGTCGGGATCGTCGAGATGGCCGAGCCCGGCGCGACGATGTTCGGCTTGAAGCCGCCGTCCTCACGCGGACCGCGCCCCGAGAACGGGTGCAGGTTGTCCTGTCCGCGCCGCGTCCGAACCGTAGTTGCGCCGCCAGGACTGCCTTCGAGATGTACGAGCCGACGCCCATGACCTTGCTGCCCAGCGACGGCTGGCTCGTGGTGTTCAAGCCCGCGCCGTCGTTGCCGGCGGAGATGAACATCTGCACGTCGTTCTCGTCGATGAGCCGGTTGTAGAGCAACTCACGCGCCGTGTTGCCCTCGTTGACCAGGTCCAGGCCGCCGATCGACATGTTGATCACGTCGACGCCCGCCTCCTGCACCGCGTAGATCATGCCCTCGTCGAGGGCGTGCGAGGTGCAGCCGGAGACGAACAGGCACGCGCGCACCGAGACGAGCTTCGCGCCCGGGGCCGCGCCGCTCATCTTGCCGCCGAAGAGCTTGTTGCCGGCGACGATGCCCGCCACGTGCGAGCCGTGCTCACCGGAGACGATGCCGATGTTGACCGAGTTGGTGTCCGGGCTCGTCTGCACGACGAACGGCATCGACTCGGCGACCGCGGTGGCCGGGTTGTCCGTGCCGAACTTGCCGATGTCCTTGTTGACCTTGTAGTCGGTCATCGGCTTGTCGTCGGCGAAGTTCTTGTTCTGGTTCGTGTCGACCCAGACGGTGTTGGTGGCCGTGTCCCACAGCACGCCGAACGTGCCGATGCTGCCGGCCGGGTTGCCGTCGCGGTTGACGTCGTTGCCCAGCTCGCCGCCCAGGCGCGGGTCGCGCTCGTTGAACAGGCCGTAGCGGAAGGTCGCGGGCTGCCCCGGCGCCGGGTTCGACATGTCGATCCACGTCGGGTCGTCGTCGTTGTTGACGCCGCCCGTGAAGCCCGGGTCGGTGAAGGTGACCCAGTCGACGATCTTGCGCTCGCCGGTGCTGGTGGTGTTCAGCGACGGGTGGCCGAGGTCCACACCGGAGTCGACGATGCCCACGGTGACGCCGCGGCCGTCCCACTTCGGGTTCGTGTCGACGAACTGGGCCGCGCCGGTGTCAGCCGGTCGGCATGTACGGGTTGACGCGCGGGGTGTTCGCACCCGGCGCGGGCTGCGGCGACGGGTCCTGCATGCCCTCGGGACGGGGGTCGTCCAGCTTGATGGTGCGGTCGACGTTGATCGCCTCGATGCCCGAGAGCGTGGCGACCTTGTCGACGCTGTTGATCGGCACCTCGGCGCGGATGTAGCCCAGGTTGTCGGCCCGGTACCGGATCTTCGCCCCGGCCTGGGTGAGCTTCGCGACGACGCCCTCGTCGGCCATCACCTGGATGTCGACCGTGTTCTTGCCCTCGCGCACGGCCTGCGCGACGAGATCGCGGTCCTGCTTGCCGAGCTCGGCGGCCACGGTGGGCGCCTTCGGCGGCGCCGGCGCGGCGCCCGCGGTGGAGGGAAGTGCGGCCATCGAGACACCGACCGCGGTCGCGACCAGTGCCGCGGCGAGGCTGGGTCTTCTGCCTCGACGTCGCGAGCTACGTTGGGTCATCCCATGTTCCTTTTTCTCAAGCGAGGGCGAGCGTGAGGGGGAGGCGCTCGCGCGCGCGGGTTGAAGCAAGCCAGAAGTGCTCACGGAGTGTTGTTGAGCATCGCCAGACTGACTAGCGTCCAAACGGGCTAATCCTTTCTTCTGGCCCACTACAACAGAACCCTCCGTGTACCTAGTCGCTCGACGTAGCCCATTCGCTACCCATAATTGGGTGACGGCGGAGTCGGCAAACAGGCAACGTAAACTCATCCCAGTGAGTTTGACCCTCGGGATCGTAGGACTGCCCAACGTCGGCAAGTCCACCCTGTTCAACGCCCTGACCAGTAACAACGTGCTCGCCGCGAACTACCCCTTCGCGACGATCGAGCCCAACGTCGGGGTAGTCGCGCTGCCCGAGCCACGACTGGCCGTGCTGTCCTCGCTGTTCGACAGCGCGCGCGTGGTCCCGGCCGTGGTGTCCTTCGTGGACATCGCCGGGCTGGTCCGCGGCGCCTCGGAGGGGCAGGGGCGCGGCAACAAGTTCCTCGCCAACATCCGCGAGGCGGACGCCATCTGCCAGGTGATCCGCGTGTTCGACGATCCCAACGTGGTGCATGTGGACGGTCGGATCGACCCGTCGAGCGACATCGAGACGATCAACACCGAGCTGATCCTCGCGGACCTGCAGACGCTGGAGAAGGCGTTGCCGCGACTGGAGAAGGAGGCGCGCACCCGCAAGGAGGCCCGCCCGACGCTGGAGGCGGCCAAGCAGGCCGGGGCCGTCCTCGACGCAGGCCGCACGCTGTTCGCCGCACAGTCCGAAGTGGATGGTTCGCTGCTGCGCGAGCTGAGCCTGCTCACGACCAAGCCGTTCCTGTACGTGTTCAACGCCGACGAGACGGTGCTGGCCGACGACGCCCGGCGCGCTCAGCTGGCCGAGCTCGTCGCGCCCGCGGACGCGGTGTTCCTGGACGCGAAGGTCGAGGCGGAGCTGCTCGAGCTGGACGACGACGAGGCGATCCGCGAGCTGCTCGAGTCGATCGGCCAGTCCGAGCCCGGCCTGTACTCGCTGGCGCGCGCCGGGTTCCACACGCTCGGCCTGCAGACCTACCTCACGGCGGGCCCGAAGGAGTCCCGGGCCTGGACGATCCACAAGGGATGGACGGCCCCGCAGGCGGCCGGCGTGATCCACACGGACTTCGAGCGCGGCTTCATCAAGGCCGAGGTGGTCTCCTACGCCGACCTGGTCGAGGCCGGCTCGATGGCCGCGGCCAAGGCGGCGGGCAAGGTCCGCATCGAGGGCAAGGAGTACGTGATGGCGGACGGCGACGTGGTGGAGTTCCGCTTCAACGTCTGACCACCGCACGCCCGGCCGGTCATCACGGTCACCGGTCTGTCCCATGAGGGCTCAGCGGGCGCCGGGCGTGCGAACGGGTACCGGGCGTCGGGACCGAGCGCAGCCGGCCGCGGCGGGCGGTGCGGCGCCGAGCCGAGCCGGCGACGACCGTGAACGTGGCCCGGCGCTCCTCGGGTGAGACCGGCTCGGCGAGCAGGTGCACGAGCCGTGCCTGCGCCTCCTGCCGCAGCCGCGCCTGCTCGTCGAGGCGCGCGTGCACGCGGGCCACCTCCGCGGCAAGTGATTCCAGACTGTCCGCGTGTGCCATGGGTCTACTCCCCTCCGGTGAACTGCCGACGTTGTCCCACGTCGTCGCGCCGGCGGCGCTCGTTCCGGTCCGCGAGGCTTCCTCGAGCCGGACGCGAGCGACCACCGTGCGCCGGGGATCTGGTATCAACGGTGCGCCCGAACGTTCGCTCGACGTCACGTCGGTGGGAGACGTCCACATGGCAAGCCTGGTGTCGTTCCTGTCCGCGGTGGTGCCCGCGGTCGTGCTGTCCCTGCTCGGTGTCCCGCTGCCGATCACCGTGTTGGTGATGGTCGTGTGCGGGCTGGCCGGGCTGTTCCTCGCGAACGCGTCCCGCGCGGACGAGCGGCGCGAGACCGACCGGATCCAGATGGCGGCCGTGACGCTGGCCGACTGGGCCAACCGCAACGACGGCCACTGCGAGACCGACCTCGCGGCCCTGCCCGAGGACGGCTGGGAGCTACCCGCGACGCCCTGGTTCCAGGGCGCGGTGCTCGCGCTCGGCCGCCGCGACGGCTACGAGGTCGGCGTGACCTGCTTCCTCGAGGCCAACACCGAAGGGGCGACCACGCCGCACACCGGGTACCTCGTGCGCCTGCCCTGGGACGCGCCGGAGCTGCGGCTCAGCCGCACCGAGCTGCGCCGGATCCGTCGCGGGTCGAAGCGCGACGAGCTGCCCGAACCGGTCCGCGAGCGGGTCGCGGCGATACCGCCGGACACGGAGTCGCTGGACGTCGTCGACGGGGTCCTGTTCCTGGTCCGGCCGCGGTGGCCGGAGTTCACCGCCCCCGACGAGCAGGTGGCCGCGGCGGTCGGCGTCGCGGCCGCGCTCGGTGCGGAGCCCGCCCGGGACTGACGCCAGGGCCGGGATCCACTGTGGAACGAGCGGTGCTCAGCGCGCGACGCGCACCGGCTCGCTCGGGGTCATTCCGGCGGCGACGAGGGCCGCGGAGCGGATCGCCTCGTGCAGCTGCCAGATCGACTGGGGCGGCAGGTAGAAGCCCTCGCCCGGCGGCGGGAGGACGGCGACGCGTCCGTCCGACACGGTGACGACCAGGCTGCGCTGCCGATCCAGACCATCTACCACAGGAACGTCCCAGATCATTTGCGGCTCCATGGCCAACCTCCGTGTGCGCTCGTGACGCTCAGTGGGTCGCGCGGAGGTCAGCGCGTGTTACGGGTGGGCGTCCGACGTCACGGCCGGTCAGCGCAGCAGCGAGCGCGCGGTGGGCGCCAGATGGAGCTGTTCGGGCCCCCGCGCGAGGTGTTTGGTGAGCAGCGGCAGCAGATCGTGGGTCCACCGCGTGGAGCGGCCGAGCAGGCGGACGTGCTCGAGATGCGCGTCCTGGTCGGCGAACGCGGCGACCCAGGCGAACACGTTCTCGCCGGTCCGCACGGGCAGCGCCGGGAAGTTGTTCTCGCTCGGATCGGTGCGCAGGCACGCGAGCGGCGGGGCGCCCAGGTCGGTGAGCAGCGGGGCGACCTCGCCGACGAACAGGTCCGCGAACTCGTCGCCCGACTGCGGCGGCAGGTGGTACAGCGTGACCGTGACCAGCGACGATGCCGGCGACGACGAGGCGTCCGGCCGGGGCGCCGGGACGTCGAAGCCGGTGTCCGGCGTGGCGGGACGCAGCAGCAGGACGTCGTCGGAGTCGATCATCGTGGCGTTCGCGGCCTCGCGGTGCGCGGCCCAGACCGGTCCGCCGTAGAACGCGGCGAGCGCCTCGCCCCGGGTCGCCAGGTCGGGGAAACCGCGCAGCCACACGAACCGGTCCGCGTCGTCCCGGTCCCGGAACTGCCCGTACACCCGCATGCCGAGCGCCTCCTGCGGCTCGACCAGCTCGCGGTCGAACAGGTCGATCAGCGCGTCTCGCCGGCCCGGGCGCAACGTGTACTGCCGGAGCTCGAGAACCTCGGTCATCGCGGGGCGACGCTCCTTCCGCGGCGGGGAGACTCAGGTGAGCGACACCCTATTGGGCGACACCGACAGCACCGCGCCGGGTTCCGGCCGACCGAGCGAAGATCGCGGGGCCCGGTGTTGGATGTCCTCCAGAGGAGGCTCGATGCCCAACTTGTTACTCGGCCCGCTGCTGCGCCACGTGGACACCGACTCGGCCACCGTCTGGGTGGAGACGGACGGACGGTGCACCGTCGAGGTGGCGGGCGGCTCCGCGCCGACGTTCACCGTGGCGGGGCACCACTACGCGCTCGTCGTCATCACCGGCCTGACGCCGGGCACGAGCACGCCCTACGAGGTCCACCTGGACGGCGAGCGCGCGTGGCCACCGGCGGACAGCGAACTGCCGCCGAGCCGCATCCGCACCCTGCCCGACGGCGGCGACCCGGCGTTCCTCATGGTGTTCGGCTCCTGCCGGATGCCCGAGCCCGACGACCCCGCGGAGCAGCGCCGGCTCGGCCCGGACGCCCTCGCCGCCTACGCCGGGCGGATGCGCACCGAGGACGAGACCGCCTGGCCCGACTCGCTGATGCTGGTCGGTGACCAGGTCTACGCGGACGAGACCACCTCGGCGACCCAGGAGTGGATCGGCCACCGGCGCAGCCTCGACGAGCCGCCCGGCACCGAGGTGGCCGACTTCGAGGAGTACACCCGCCTCTATCACGAGACGTGGCGGACGCCGCTGATCCGCTGGCTGATGTCGACCGTGCCCACCTCGATGATCTTCGACGACCACGACGTGCGCGACGACTGGAACACCTCCCAGACCTGGCGCGACGGGATGGAGCGGACCAGCTGGTGGGCGAGGCGGGAACGCGGCGCGCTCGCCACGTACTGGATCTACCAGCACATCGGCAACCTCAGCCCCGCCGACCTCGAGGGCGACGAGACCTACGCGGAGGTGCTCGGCGCGGGTCGCGACGGCGACGCGGCCGACGTGCTGAACGCGTTCGCCGACCGCGCGCGGCAGGAGGTCAACGGGAGCAAGGGAACCCGGTGGAGCTACCGGCGCGACTTCGGCAACGTGCGGCTGCTGGTGATCGACACCCGGTCCGGCCGGATCCTGTCCGGCGGCGCCCGCTCGATGGTCGGCGACGGCGAGTTCGAGTGGATCGAGGAGAACGCCACCGGCGAGTTCGACCACCTGCTGATCGGCTCCTCGCTGCCGTGGCTGATGCCGCACGCGATCAGCCACGTCCAGTCCATGAACGAGGTCGCCTGCCGCCGGCCGGGCCGGCGCGGGCGGCTCGCGGAGAAGCTGCGGCAGGGCGCCGACCTCGAGCACTGGCCGTCGTTCCGCGCCTCGTCGGACCGGCTGACCCGGCTGATCCTGCGCATCGCGAAGACCGAGACGGCGTCGGTGTGCGTGCTCTCCGGCGACGTGCATCACGTGTACGCCGCGCGCGCCAGCTTCGCCGAGCCGACGAAGGCCGCGGTGTTCCAGCTGACCTGCTCGCCCGTGCACAACCAGGTGCCGCGGTTCATGCGCCCGGTGTTCCGGGTCGCGTGGTGGCGCCCGGTGGCCGCGTTGCTGCGCCGGCTGGCGTTCCGCTCGCGGCACATCGAGCCGATGCCGGTCTCCTGGCACAAGATCTCCGGCCCGTACTTCGGCAACGCCATCGCGTCGCTGCGCTCCGCCGGCCGCAAGGCGGAGATGGTGGTCGAGCGCGCGGAGACCACCGACGGCGACGCGCCGCGCCTGGTGCCGCTGGCCACTGTCCCGCTCACGGAGGCGTGATCGCTACTCCGTTCGGCCTACATCGGGCGTGGCTGTTCGAGAGTGGTCGATCACACTACGTTGCAAGCTCATGGAGCGACGGAGCTTTCTACGGGTATCGGTGGCCGGCGCGGCGGCGGCGGCCTTCGGCGGGGCCTCCTGGCTGAGTGCCTTCTCGGCGTCGGCCGCGGACGGCGACGGTCCGTACGGGCCCCTGCTGCCGGCCGATGCCAACGGCGTCGCGCTCCCCGAGGGTTTCACCAGCCGGATCGTGGCGCGCTCCGGTGAGAACGTCGGCGGCTCGGCCTACGCCTGGCACCCGGCCCCGGACGGCGGCGCCTGCTTCGCCGACGGGGACGGCTGGATCTACACGTGCAACAGCGAGGTCCAGTCCTCCGGCGGCGTCGGCGCCATCCGGTTCGCCGCCGACGGGTCGATCACGGACGCCTACCGCACGCTCGACGGCACCGACGTGAACTGCTCCGGCGGCCGGACCCCGTGGAACACGTGGCTGTCCTGCGAGGAGGTCGACAAGGGGCAGGTCCACGAGACCGACCCGTTCGGCGCCAACCCCGCGGTCGTGCGGCCGGCCATGGGCTCGTTCAAGCACGAGGCCTGCGCGGTCGACCCCGACCGGCAGGTGGTCTACCTGACCGAGGACCTGCCGGACGGCGGCTTCTACCGGTTCACGCCCACGACCTGGCCGGACCTGTCCGCCGGCACGCTCGAGATCATGGTCGGCGACGAGGACCAGACCAGCGGCGCGGTGACCTGGGCGCTGGTGCCCGACCCGTCCGCCGAGGACGACGACACCCGCGACCAGGTGGACGGCTCGAAGCCGTTCGACGGCGGCGAGGGCTGCTACTACGCGGGCGGCACGTGCTGGTTCACCACCAAGGGCGACAACCGCGTCTGGGCCTACGACGCGGTGAACAGCGCGATCAACCTCACCTACGACGACGACTCCCCACTGTCCGGTGTGGACGCCGTGACCGGCCGGTCCAACGGCGACCTGTTCGTCGCCGAGGACGGCGGCAACATGGAGATCTGCGTCATCACGCCGGACGCGGTGGTGGCGCCGTTCCTGCGGGTCGACGGACACGACGGCTCGGAGATCACCGGCCCGGCCTTCAGCCCCGACGGCACCCGGCTGTACTTCTCCTCCCAGCGAGGCACGTCGAACGAGAACGGAGCCGGTGTCACGTTCGAGGTCACCGGCCCCTTCCGCGGCTGACCGGAGTTACTCGGGCGGCGTGGCGATGGCGTCGATGACGCCGTCGATCTCCTCGGCGAGGCTGACGTCGGACTGGGTCACCCCGCCCTCGGAGTGTGTCGTGCAGCGGAACGTGACCGTCCGCCAGCGGATGTCGATGTCCGGGTGGTGGTTGTCGTTCTCGGCGATCTCGGCCACCCGGTTCACCACCTGGATGGCCTGGGGGAAGTTCGCCAGCTCGACGGTGCGCGCGAACGCGCCCTCGTCGTTTCGCCAGGCCGGGAGCCGGCCGAGGGCCTTCCCCTTGTCTTGTTCACTGAGCAGCTCGGGCATACGTCCATGGTGACGCGTCGGGCCGCCGGGCGCACCGGTAGGCTTGCCGTACTCACGGGAGTCCGGTGCCGCCGGGCTGAGAGGAGGGCTCGGAGCCCTCGACCGTCGAACCTGATCCGGGTCATGCCGGCGCAGGGAGGAGGCTAGGAATGCGAAGGTTCCCCATCGTGCTCGCCGGGGTGCTGGCGGTCTCGCTGACCGGTTGCACGCTGACCGGCGACGACTCCGACGACTCCGGGTCGGACGGCAAGAAGGTCGTGCTCGTCACGCACGACAGCTTCGCCGCACCGCAGGACCTGCTCGACCAGTTCGAGAAGGACACCGGCATCACGATCGACGTGCGGAAGGTCGGCGACGCGGGCGCGCTGACCAACCAGCTGGTGCTGACCAAGGACAAGCCGATCGGCGACCTCGCGTTCGGGGTGGACAACACATTCGCCTCGCGCGCGCTCGACGAGAAGGTGTTCGCGGCGTACCAGAGCCCCGACGCCGCGAAGGGTCCGCAGCGCTACCAGCTCGACGACACGAACCGGCTGACCGCGGTCGACGTCGGCGACGTGTGCGCCAACATCGATCCGGCCGCGTTCGAGCTGAAGGGCGTGCCCGAGCCGACGTCCTTCGCGGACCTGACCAACCCCGACTACCGCGACATGCTCGTGGTCGAGGACCCGGCGACCTCCTCGCCCGGCCTCGCGTTCCTCCTGGGCACGATCGCCTCGCTCGGCGAGGACGGCTGGCGGGAGTACTGGGTAGCGCTGAAGGGCGCCGGCATGAAGGTCGCCAGCGGCTGGGAAGAGGCCTACACGCAGGACTTCTCCGGCTCGTCCGGTCAGGGCGACCGGCCGATCGTGGTGTCCTACGCGTCCTCGCCCGCCGCCGAGGTCGGCGACGACGGCAAGCCGAAGACCAAGGCCTTGCTGGACACCTGCTTCCGCCAGGTCGAGTACGCGGGCGTGCTGAACGGCGCGAAGGACTCCGCCTCGGCGAAGAAGGTGCTGGACTTCCTGCTGTCGGAGAAGTTCCAGGCCGCGATGCCCGAGCAGATGTACGTCTACCCGGCCCGCGAGGGCGTCGCGCTGCCGGCCGCGTGGCAGCAGGCGGCGCCGCAGCCGACGAAGGCCGCGACCCTTCCGCCGGAGCAGATCCAGCAGAACCGGGAGCGGTGGATCGACGAGTGGCGCGGTCTCGTCCAGGGCTAGCACCCGCTCTCGTCTCCCTGGTACCGCTGGGTTTCCTCGCGGTCTTCTTCGTGTGGCCGGTGGTCGCGATCCTGCGGCTGGGCCTGCGCGAGGGCGGCGTGGCGGCGGTGCTGGCGAACGACGAGACGTGGCGGCTGGTGGCGTTCACGGTCGGCCAGGCGGCGGCGTCGACCGCGGTGGCGCTCGTCGCCGGGCTGCCGGTGGCCTACCTGCTGGCCCGGACCTCGTTGCGGGGCCTGGGCTTCGTGCGCGTGGTGATCCTGGTGCCGTTCGTGCTGCCGACGGTCGTGGTGGGCCTCGCGTTCCGCACGTTGCTGCCCGACGGCGGGGTGACGGCGATCGTGCTGGCGAACAGCTTCTTCAACGTGGCGGTCGTGGCCCGGACGGTGGCCGGCCTGTGGTCGCAGCTGGACCGGCGGGCGACCGACGCGGCGCGGTCGCTGGGCGCGTCGCCGTTGCGGGCGTTCCGGTCGGTGACGCTGCCCGCGCTGGCGCCCGCGATCGGGTCCGCCGCCGCGGTCGTGTTCCTGTTCTGCGCCACCAGTTTCGGCGTGGTGCTGATCCTCGGTGGCTCGCGGCTGCGGACGCTGGAGACGGAGATCTACCTGCGGACGGTCGAGCTGCTGGACCTCTCCGGCGCGGCCGCGCTGTCGTTGTTGCAGCTGGCGGCCGTGGTGGCGGCGCTGACCGTGGGCGCCGTCGCGCGGCGGCGCCGGGAGAGCGCGCTGCGGTTGCGGGAGCCGTCGTCGGTGGCGCGGCGGCCGGCGGGTGGCGAGTGGGCCGTCGTGGCCGTCGCGCTGGCGGTGGTCGCGTTGCTGCTGGTGCCGATCGTGGTGCTGGTGTCACGCTCGTTCGACGGCGGCCTGGCCGGCTACCGGGCGCTGGCAGGCACCGGGTACGCGGGCTCGCTGCAGGTGTCCGGAGTGGACGCCGCGCTGAACTCGGTGCGGGCCGCGACCGACGCCACGGCCTTGGCGGTCACCCTGGGCACGCTGGCCTCGGTGGTGCTGGTGTCGTTGTCGCGCAACCGGGTCCGGCGGGGCGTGGTCGAGGCGATGGACACCGCGCTGATGCTGCCGCTGGGGGTGTCGGCGGTGACGGTCGGCTTCGGGTACCTGGTCACGCTGGACGTGCTGCCGGGTGACCTGCGGACGTCGTCGGTGCTGGTGCCGCTGGCACAGGCGCTGGTGGTGACGCCCCTGGTGATCCGGCTGCTGCTGCCGGTGCTGCGCTCGATCGACGCGCGGCTGCGCCAGGCGGCGGCATCGCTCGGCGCGTCGCCGCTGCGGGTGTGGGGCGAGGTCGACGTGCCGCTGGCCGGACGTTCGCTGCTGACCGCGATCGCGTTCGGGTATGTGGTGGCCCTGGGCGAGTTCGGCGCGACGAGCTTCCTGGCCCGGCCGGACTCGGCCACGCTGCCGGTGGCCATCGCGCGGCTGCTGTCCCGGCCGGGTGAGCTGAACAACCAGATGGCCTATGCCGCGTGCACGCTGCTGATCCTGGTGACGGTCGCCGCGGTGGCCTTCGTCGAGTCGGTGCGGGTGCCGGGGCGCGCCTCGATCGGAGAGTTCTGATGAGCCTGTCTGTGCACGGCCTCACGGTTCGCTACCGCTCGGTGGCCGCGGTGTCCGATGTGGACCTTGCCGTGCCCGACGGTTCCGTGGTGGCGTTGCTCGGGCCGTCCGGCTGCGGCAAGTCGACGCTGTTGCGAGCAGTCGCCGGACTCGAGCCGGCCGCCGCGGGCCGGGTGTGCTGGGACGGCGTGGACCTGGCGGGCGTGCCGGTGCACCGCCGCGAGTTCGGGCTGGTGTTCCAGGACGGCCAGCTGTTCCCGCACCGGAGCGTGGCCGGGAACGTGGCGTTCGGCCTGCGGATGCGCCATATCGCGCGGGCCGCGCGGCAGGCGCGGGTGGCCGAGTTGCTGGACCTGGTGGGGCTGGCGGGTTACGAGACCCGCCGGGCGACGGAGCTGTCCGGCGGTGAGCAGCAGCGGGTGGCGCTCGCGCGCGCGCTCGCGCCCCGGCCGCGGCTGCTGTTGCTGGACGAGCCGCTGTCCGCGCTGGACCGTGCCCTGCGCGAGCAGCTGGCGATCGACCTCGCGCGGGTGCTCGTGGGCAGTACCGCGCTGGTGGTGACCCATGACCACGACGAGGCGTTCACCCTGGCCGACCGGGTGGCGGTGATGCGCGCGGGCCGGATCGTGCAGGTCGGCCCGCCCACGGAGGTCTGGCGGCGGCCGGCCGACGCGGAGACGGCCCGCTTCCTGGGCTGCGGCGAGCTCCTTCCCGCGACCATCCACAATGGAGTGGCGAGCTGCGAGCTGGGCGAGGTGGCGCTCCCGTGGGCGCCGCCCGGCGAGGCGGTGCTGGGCCTGCGCCCGACCGCCCTGCGCCCGGCCGGCCCGGCCGGCCCGGGCGGCTCGGGTGTGAAGGGCGAGGTGCTGGCGCGGGTGCACCGGCGCGACCACGTGCGCCTGCGGGTCCGGCTGGAGACCGGCCGCGAGGTGGACGCCGTGGCCGGTGTCCTGGACACCGACGACACGGTGACCCTGGCCCTGGACCCGGACGGCGTGGCCCTCGTCGCGGAGCCTCAGCCGTCGCGGGTCACCATCCGGGCCAGCGCGAGCGAGTAGCCGATCAGGATGTAGCAGGCCGCACGCATCAAGCTGTCGGTGATCGCGCCGGTGGGCATCGGGTCGCGGGCCACGTCGGCGAGGGCGGGCCAGCCGGCGGTGATCAGGACGGGATGCAGCCAGGCCAGCGACGAGATGGCCGTGAGCACGGTGAACGTGATCACCCCGCCGAGCGTCACCGACAGCACGACCAGGGGGTGGTCGGTGAAGGCGGAGATCGCGAGCGCGACCGCCGCGACGCCCCACACCTGAACGGTCACCAGGAGGGTCAGCAAGGCGATCCGCCCGAGCGCCTGTCCGAACGGGAGGGTCGAGCCGGACATCGTGAGCATGCTGTCGCCGCCGAGGATCGTCATCCCCGCGACCACCCCCACGACCGCCATGATCGTGACCGCGAGCAGGCAGAGCACCGCGACGCCGAACGCCTTCACCGCGAGCAGCCGGGCCCGCCCGACCGGTGCCAGGAGAAGGTTGCGCAGCCCGCCGGCCGCGGCCTCCCCGGCGATCGCGTCAGCCGACCACATCGTGCCGACCAGCGGGAGCAGCATCGTCATCGACAGCAGCATGACGAAGACGGGCAGGATGAGCCCGTTGTCCGCCACGATCGAGGCGATGCCCTGGATGGCCTCGTCGGGCCCGCCGCCGCCCTGCGGCGTGGACGCCACCGACACCCCGATCCCGGCCACGATCGGCACGACACCGGCCAGCCCGAGCGCGATCAAGGTGCGGGGCCGGCGGAGCGTGAACCGCAGCTCGGCGCGAAGCAGGCGGAGAAGCGGCGCCTTGGTCCTGGTGGTCACCTGCGGAAGCGGAACGACAGCGGCGGTCATGACGACTCCCCGGGGCGATCTGGGGCCAGTTCTTGAGTGGCCACATCGGACAGGCCGGTCTCCGCGGGTTCGGTCGCGGTCAGCCGGGCGAAGAGGTCTTCCAGGCCCGTGCGCTGGCGGCGGGCCTCGTGTACCTCCACGCCGGCGCGGACGAGGGTGGCGATCACTTCGGGGGCCGTCGTCGCGGTCAGGTCGACCCGGACGCCGTCGGGGGTGGCGCGGGCCGGCATCCGGTTGTCGCGCAGGGCGTTGACCGCCTGGGTGGTGTCCGGGGTGGTGACCACGAGGCCCGAGTTGCCCGCCTCCAGCAGCTCCGCCAGCTCGCCCTGTGCGACCACCGAACCCTGGTGCAGCACGGCGACGTGGGTGCACGTCGCCTCCACCTCGGCCAGCAGGTGCGACGAGACGAGGACCGTGGTGCCCGCCGCGTGCAGGTCGGCGATCACGCTGCGGACCTCGCGGGTGCCGGCCGGGTCGAGGCCGTTGGTCGGCTCGTCCAGGACGACCAGCTTGCGCGGCAGCAGCAGCGCCGCGGCGAGGCCCAGGCGCTGCTTCATGCCGAGCGAGTAGCCGCGGTAGCGGCGCCCGGCGGCCGCGGCCAGGCCGACCCGTTCCAGGGCCTCGCCGACCGCGCGCGGGATCGCGGCGGTGGGCAGGTGCGGCTCGGCGGCCGCGCAGCGCATGAGGTTCTCGCGGCCAGACAGGAACGGGTGGAAGCCCGGGCCCCTCGACCAGTGCGCCCACGTCCGGCAGCGCGTAGCCCACGGCCGCCGGCAGCTGGTGGCCCAGCAGCTCGACCGAGCCCGCAGTCGGTGTGACCAGGCCGAGCAGCATCCGGATGGTGGTGGTCTTGCCCGACCCGTTGGGGCCCAACATGCCCAGCACCGACCCAACCGGGACATCCAGATCGACGTGGTCGACCGCCACCGTCCGGCCGTAGACCTTGCGCAGGTTGCGCGTCCGCGCCGCAAGACGGACGGCAGCCCCCCGCCCCGCCACCGCGGAAGCCGGTTCCGCTCCGATAACCATGCCGGTCACGCTAGCCACCTATCCATCGCCTGGCCGACCTGCGCCGGCACGGCCTTGTCTACGTTGGTTCCGCCCGCGAAGTCGCCCGGCCGCTGGTCCGCGGTTGGCGTGGCTGGGTCGCGCATCCGGTTGGGGTGGTGGGTTCGCGCGGCCAGCGGGGCGTCACGCCCGAACCCCGCCGCCGGGGTCGCCTGGCCGGACAGAGTCCGGATGGGGTGGCGGGTTCGTGCAGCAGGACCGAACCCCCTCAACCGCGGGGTCGGGCCCACTCCGGTCACCGTGCCGGTCACGCTCGTCACCTGCCGATCGTCTGTGTTGTGGCCTGGTTCGGCGCCGCACCGAGCGTGGCCTGGGTGATCGGCTCGGTGTCGGCCTTGGCGCCGACCGGCGGCGTGATCACGCCTGTGGTCGGCGTGGCTGTGCCGGACAGCAGCCGGATGGGGTGGTGGTTCGCAGCCGCGCTTGCTTCGGGTACCGCCGCGCTCGCGGTCGGGGTGGCCGCGTCGGACAGCAGCCGCGGCGCGAGTTGGGTGAAAGGGCCAGGCCCCACAGCCGCAGGCGTCGGGTTCACTGCGATCGCTGTGCTGCTCACGCTGGTCTCCTACCGATCGCCTGCGCTGGCAGCTCTATCGCATTCGCGCTCGCGGTCGGGGCGGGCAGTGGGCGGAGGGGGTGGTGGGCCGAGGGGTGGTGGGCCGAGGGGTGGTGGGCCGAGGGGCCGGCCCCCGCTGGGGCGGGGGCCGGGGTCACGTCGGTTGGGGGGCTGGGCACGGTGGTTACTTGTCGATTGCTTCCTTGACTACCTGCTCTGGGACGGCGCCCAGGGCGACCTTGCCGTTCTCGGTGATCAGGGCCGTGCCGACCTTGGTGCTGATGATCCAGCCCGTGCCGAAGTCGCCGTGGACCTCCTTGCCGAGGCGGCTCAGCAGCTGGGTGGCACCGAACTCACCGTCGCCTGACGGCATGGACATGGCGTCCTTCGGGAGCGTGCCGGTGAGGACCGTGTCCCAGCCCTTGCCGACCGTCTTCAGGTCCAGCTGGGAGAGCAGCTGCTCGGGCGACTTGCCCTCGAACTTCTCGTCCGGCCGGTGCTCGGTCACCTCGGCGCCCGCGGGTGGGGTGAACTTGAACAGGTTCGCGTCCTGCGGGCCGTCGGTGAACTCGGTGAAGCCGACCTTCAGCGCCGGGTCGGACTGGCCGTTCGCGAGCACCTCGAGCTGTAGCGGCACCCGTGTCTCGGAGTCGACCGACACCCGAACCTCGCGCAGCAGCGTGCGCTCGGTCGGCTTCGGGGCCAGCACCAGCTGGTAGACCGGCCGGCCGGCGACCCGTGCGGTGCCGTCGACGTCGACGGTGCTGTCCTCCTGCATGGCGTTGACCAGGTCACGAGCGGCCGTGGCCGGGTCGGCGAACCTGCTCTCGAGCGGCGTCTTCCCCTTCTCGGCGCCGTGCGGGACCTTCACGACGGACTTGTCCGCCGAGTCCCACACCCACACCGTCGAGCCGTCGTCGACCACCGTGGTCTCGCTGCCCCGGGTCGGCACCGAGATGCGGCCCCGGCCATGGCCGTCGGTGTAGACGTGGATGTCGCCGCCCCCGCCCATCGCGCCCGGCAGGCCCGGGATCGGTAGGCCGAGGTTGTTCTCAGCTCCACCGAGCCGCCCAGCGCCGGTACGTCGGTGCTCAGCACCGACTCGACCAGCTGCTCGGCACCGATCGCCGGTAACGCCGGCGGGGCCTCCCCTGCCCCGGCCGGCGACGCCAGCAACACCAGGCCGGCGACGCCTGCGACGGTGCCCACCGCCGCGAACGACAGCGCGGTCTTCTTGGAATTCATCGCGCACCCCTCTTGTCAGCTCCTGGGATTTCGTTCCCATGCCGTCGAGGTTGCACCAGGGCGACTGAGATGACGCTGAGAGTGAGCGCGCCAGCTGAGAGTTGCCTGAGAGCATCCACGCATTGTCGGTGGATCGCGGCATGCTGGGCACCATGAAACCGCGCGTGCTGGTGGTCGACGACGAGCTCGGGGTGCGCAGGGCGCTGCAACGGGGGCTCACCGCCGAGGGCATGGAGGTCGTCGCCGCCGCGGACGGGCCCGGTGCGCTGGACATCGCGCGCACGGGCGCGTTCGACGTGATCCTGCTGGACATCATGCTGCCGGGCCTGTCCGGCTACCGGGTGCTCCAGCGGTTACGCGCGGAGGGCGTCAGCACGCCGGTGCTGCTCGTGTCGGCCAAGGACGGCGAGATCGACCAGGCCGACGGGCTCGACCTGGGCGCCGACGGCTACCTGGTCAAGCCGTTCTCGTTCGTCGTGCTGGTCGCGCAGGTGCGCGCGGTGCTGCGGCGCGGCGCCGGGGAGGGCGCCGACCGGCGGCTGCGGGTCGGCGAGCTGGTCGTCGACCGGGCGATGCGCGAGGTGCGTTTCGCCGGTGCGCTGGTGGCGCTGTCGCCGCGCGAGTTCGCGGTGCTCGAGGTGCTGGTCGGCCGGGCGGGCACGGTCGTCACCAAGGACGAGCTCCTGCGCACCGTCTGGGGCGACGAGCTGGCCGCCACGCGCAACGCGGTCGAGGTCTACGTGGGCTACCTGCGCCGCAAGTTGGACGCGGCGGGCGCGGGTGGGATCGTGCGTACCGTGCGAGGACACGGATACGTGGCGTCGAGCAGCGAGCTGGACGCGGTGCTGGAACCCGGGCGCGGCCGTTGAGAGGTGCCCTCGGCGCGGATCGTCGGGCGGTTGTGGCTGCGGCGGACGCTGCGGTTCCGGATCACCAGCGTCGCGACCGCGGTGACGCTGGTGGTCCTGCTGCTGCTCGCGGTGCAGACCAGCCGGCTGATCGGGCCGCTGCTGGTCAGCTCCGCCGACGCGCAGCTGCAGTCCATCCTGGACGCGGCGGTGACGCACGTGCGGGCCGGCACGCCGCCCGCCGACGCCCCGGTCGGCGTGCGCGCGCGGGTGCTGGACACCGCGGGCGACCCGGTCGACGGCCTGGACCCGCCGCAGCAGCTGGACACCGCGGACGTCCGCACGCTCAAGGCCGGCACGCCGGTGCTGCGGCTGCAGGACGACCCGCCGCTGCGCTGGCTCGGCACGGTCGCCAGCGCGCCGGACGGTGCGCAGCGGCTGGTGGTCGTCGGCACGACGCTGACCGGGTACTTCGCCGCGCAGCAGCGCGCGCTGAACTGGCTGCTGGGTGCGGCGCTGCTCGGCTCGGCGGCGGTCGGCGTCGCGACCTGGTTCGCGGTGCGCTCGTCGCTGCGGCCGGTGGAGCGGCTGCGCGGCGCGGCCACCCGGCTGCCGCCCGGGCGCCGGCTGCCGCTGCCGAGCGCGCACGACGAGCTGCGTTCGCTCGCCGCCGCGCTGAACGGGTTGCTCGCCCGGCGCGACGACGCGAGCGACCGGCTGCGCCGGTTCACCGGCGACGCGGCGCACGAGCTGCGCTCGCCGGTGGCGTCGATCCGGGTGCAGGCCGAGGTGGCGGTGGCGAACCCGGACCCGGAGCTGGCGCACGAGGTGCTCGCCGACGTGGTGCACGAGTCCGAGCGACTGTCCACTTTGGTCGAAGGGCTGCTGACGCTGGCCCGGTCGGACGCCGGCGAGCTGCCCGACGCCGAGCCGGTCGACGTGGTGACCGCGGCCGCGCGAGGCGGTGGACCGGCTGGCCGACGGCGGGCCGGTGGTGTCGGTGAGCGCGCCGAGCGGGCGCGTGCTGGGTGTCGGCCGCGCCCGCGGAGGTGGACCTGGTGCTGGACAACCTGTTGCGCAACGCGGCCCGGCACGCGCGGGCCAAGATCACGGTGACCGTGCTGCCGCGCGCCGACGTCGGTGCTGGCTCGTGGTCGACGACGACGGGCACGGGGTCGCCGAGGAGCACCGGGAGCGGGTGTTCGACCGGTTCTACCGGGTGCAGGACGACCGGGCGCGGACCTCCGGCGGGCTCGGGGCTCGGGCTGGCGCTGGTGGCGGAGGTCGTGCGGCGGCGGGGCGGGACGGTGCGAGGTCGGCGAGTCGCCGGAGGGCGGGGCCCGCTTCCAGGTGCGGTGGCGGGCGCTGCGGACATGACGACTGCTGCGCACCACCCTGCTCGTCGACGCGCCGCCGCGCGTCGTGTCGGCGGCGCTGACCGAGCGGGCGCTGTTCGGCGGCGACGGCGTGCTGGCGCCCGGCGACGAGCTCATCGCTGGCCGGCGGCGCGGTTCCGGGTCGCGGAGCTCACCGTGGCCGGGCTGCGGCTCGTGCCGGTCGGCGGGCCGCTGCCCGTCGAGCTGCTCGTGCGGCTCGTGCCGACCGGCGGCCGGCGTGCTGGTCACGGCCACCGCCGCGTCCCGCACGGCGCTGCTCGGCATGGCCCTGCGCCGCCGGCTGCTCGCCCTGCTGACGTCCACTGTGGACGGAATGCGCGACCGGGCCGAGGCGCTGGCGGACGCCGCGGGTCGTGGTCGGCACGGCGATCGTGCGCGGCCGCGCCGTGCTCGCCCAGCAGCGCGCCTATCCGGCCGCCGCGGCCGGCCGGTGGGAGCTGCCCGGTGGCCGGGTCGAGCCCGCGGAGTCCGATGTGGACGCCGTGCGCCGGGAGTGCGTCGAGGAGCTCGGCGTCGACGTCCGGGTCGGCGCGCCGGTCGGCCCGGATGTGGCGCTGGGCAAGGACATGCTGCTGCGCGTGTACCGCGCCGAGCTCGTCGAGCCCGGCGCGGTACCGCATCCGCACGACCACCAGGCGCTGCGCTGGCTGACCACCGGCCGGCTCGGCAGCGTCGACTGGCTGCCGGCCGACCGGGTGCTGCTGCCGTCGCTGCGCCGGCTGCTGGCCGAAAGCCGGCCGACGGTCGACGGCAGGCCGACGGTCGAGAGCCGGCCGTAGGCCGCCAGGAGCCGTCAGCCGACGCCGGCCAGCCGACGCGCGGTGGCCAGCCGGTGCGCGCCGCGTTCGGCGGCCAGCTCCGCGCCCCGCGCGCGGACCCGGTCCAGCTCGGCGCCGTCGGCCAGCAGCTCCTTGGTCCGCTCCCGGATCGGGGCCAGCTCGTCGATCACCGCCTCGGCGACGGCCTCCTTGAGCTCGCCGTACGAGCAGAACCCGGCGGCCACGTCGCGCACCGGCTTTCCGGTGCACGCGGCCAGGATCTCCAGCAGGTTCGCGAGCCCCGGCTGCTCGTCCGGCCGGTACTCCAGCCGGCCGAGCCCGTCGGTCACCGCGCGCTTCACCTTGCGCCGCAACAGGTCCGGCTCGTCCATGACGAACAGCACGCCGGCCGAGTCGCGGGCCGACTTGTCCATCTTGCGCGTCGGGTCGGCGAGGTCGCGCACCCGCGCGGCGGCCGGTGGCGTGACGGCCGCCGGCACGACGAACGCGTCGCCGAAGGTGCCGTTGAACCGTCTGGCCAGCGTCCGCGCCAGCTCGACGTGCTGGGCCTGGTCGTCGCCGACCGGGACCTCGTCGGCGCCCTGCAGCAGGATGTCGGCGGCCATCAGCACCGGGTAGGTGAACAGGCCGACCCGCACCGGCGTCGCCTCGATGTCGCGCCGCGGCGCTCTTCTCCTTGAACTGCGTCATCCGCGCCGCCTCGCCGAACGAGCACGAACACTCGAGGATCCAGGTCAGCGCGCCCAGCTGGGGCAGCAGGTCGGACTGCACGAACACCTGGTCCGGGTCGATGCCCGCGGCGACGAGCGTCGCGAGCAGCTCCCGGGTGCGGGCGCGCAGCCGTTGCGGGTGGTACGCGCTGGTCATGCCGTGCAGGTCGCTGACGAAGTACAGGTCGCCCGGCCGGCCCTCACGCGCCCAGCGGCGGATGGCGCCGAGGTAGTTGCCCAGGGTTGCGTCACCGGACGGCGTGATCCCGGAGAAGCGGGTCATGGTGGCCTCCTTGCGGTCGTCGCCCGCGCGGATGGCCCCTGACATGACGAAGGCCGCCCGATGCGGGCGGCCTGTGGGTTCAACGCAATGCGTCACAGCCGCCGGTCGGCGGCCCACCACATGGTGACGAGATGACGCATGACACACATGGTACCGGTCACGCCGCCTTCTTGAAGTCGGCCTTCGCGCGCTTGAGCGCGAGCACCGGGCAGCGCTTGCACCGGGACGACGACCGGCAGCACTTCTTCTTCACCTTGCCGGCCTTCATCAGCTTGCGCACGGTCTGCGCCGGGGTTTTGACGCCGTGCTTCTTGCCCAACCGTCGCTCCAGCAGACTCGAGGAAAGCTTAGGTTAGGCTAATCTTCAACCGGCGCGCCAGCCCCGGCGGCTATCCTGGAAGATGCCGCGCCATTTCTCTGCGCGCAAGCCACACGACGCCACACCATGAATCAGGAGCACACGCGCGTGCCTGCCACCGATACCGGGGCGCCTGCGATCGCCAGGACAGATCTCCGCAACGTCGCGATCGTCGCGCACGTCGACCACGGGAAGACCACCCTGGTCGACGCGATGCTGCGCCAGTCGGGAGCCTTCTCCGCGCGCGCCGAGCCGGTCGACCGGATCATGGACTCCGGCGAGCTCGAACGCGAGAAGGGCATCACGATCCTCGCGAAGAACACCGCCGTGCGCCGCGAGACCCCCGACGGCCCGATCACCATCAACGTGATCGACACCCCGGGCCACGCGGACTTCGGCGGCGAGGTGGAGCGCGGGCTGACGCATGGTCGACGGCGTCCTGCTCCTCGTCGACGCCAGCGAGGGCCCGCTGCCGCAGACCCGCTTCGTGCTGCGCAAGACCCTCGCCGCCGGGCTGCCGGTCGTCCTGGTCGTCAACAAGGTCGACCGCGCCGACGCGCGCATCGAGGAGGTCGTGGCCGAGACCCACGACCTGCTGCTCGACCTCGCCACCGAGCTGGACGAGATCGACAGCTTCAACACCACGGGCATCCTCGACCTGCCCGTCATCTACGCCTCCGCCCGCGCCGGCCGGGCCAGCCTGAAGGCCCCAGCCGACGGCGGAATGCCCGACAGCGACAACCTCGACCCGCTCTTCGAGACCCTGCTCGAGCACGTCCCGCCGCCCGCCGGCGACCAGGACGCCCCGCTGCGCGCCCTGGTCACGAACCTCGACGCGTCCAGCTTCCTCGGCCGCATCGCGCTCTGCCGGGTGCACGCCGGGCGCATCCGCAAGGGCCAGATCGTCGGCTGGTGCCGCGCGGACGGCAGCGTCACGAACGTCAAGATCACCGAGCTGCTGCTGACCGAGGCCCTCGACCGGGTCCCGGCCACCCACGCCGAGGCCGGCGACATCGTGGCCATCGCCGGCATCCCGGAGATCACCATCGGCGACACGCTCGCCGACCCCGACGACCCGCAGCCGCTCCCGCGCATCAGCGTCGACGAGCCAGCCATCTCCGTCACCATCGGCGTCAACACCTCGCCGCTGGCCGGCCGCGGCGGCGGCAAGAAGCTCACCGCCCGGCTGCTGCGCAACCGGCTGGACACCGAGCTCGTCGGCAACGTGTCGGTGAAGGTCCTGCCCACCGAGCGCCCGGACACCTGGGAGGTCCAGGGCCGCGGCGAGCTCGCCCTGGCGATCCTCGTGGAGACCATGCGCCGCGAGGGCTTCGAGCTGACCGTCGGCCGCCCGGAGGTGGTCACCCGCACCGTCGACGGCAACCTCTGCGAGCCGTTCGAGCGGCTGACCGTGGACGCGCCGGAGGAGTACCTCGGCGCGATCACCCAGCTCCTCGCCGCGCGCAAGGGCCGCCTCGAGCACATGGGCGGGCACGGCACCGGCCGGGTCAAGGTCGAGTACGTCGTCCCGTCGCGCGGGCTCATCGGGTTCCGCACCGACTTCCTCACCGAGACCCGCGGCACCGGCATCGCCAACGCCATCTTCGAGGGCTACTTCCCGTGGGCGGGCCACATCCGCGACCGGCACTCCGGCTCGCTGGTCGCCGACCGGACCGGCACGGTCACCGGCTACGCGATGCTGCAGCTCGCCGACCGCGGCACGTTCTTCGTCGAGCCGGGCGCGGACGTCTACCAGGGCATGGTCGTCGGGGAGAACCCGCGCGCCGAGGACCTCGACGTCAACGTGACCCGCGAGAAGAAGCTGACGAACATCCGCTCCTCCACCGGCGACGAGCTCGAACGGCTCGCCCGGCCGCGCAAGCTGGTGCTGGAGGAGGCGCTGGAGTTCTGCGCGACCGACGAATGCGTCGAGGTGGCGCCAAATGTGGTGCGCATCCGCAAGGTGATCCTGGACAGTGTGCAGCGAGCCCGTGAGCGCTCGCGGGCGAAGTCCCGCGACGCCTGAGGGAACCGCCGGCCGGACCCGCACGTCACGACTCCGGGAGCGACAGCGGGAGTGACACGGGAACCGGCCGCCCGATGGACTGTCGGGGGCGTCTGGCAGGGTCACCAGGCACCGGTGGCTCGAGGGGAGGTGGACCGGCGTGGTGCGGCAAACCTCGTGGCGCACAGGACTCGCTGGGGGCGGTCGCCGTCCTCGCGCTGGCCGCCTGCACGCCCGCGCCCCGCTACGTCGACACCCCGGTCACCAGCCCGGTACCGGACAAGGTCGACACCGGCGAGGTCGTGGTCGGCGTCAGCACGCTGGCCGGCGGCTACAACCCGCACGACATCGCCGACCAGTCCGCGATCACCACCGCGCTCGCCGACCTGCTGCTGCCCTCGGCGTTCCGGCCCGGCCCGGACGGCGTCCCGCAGCTGGACCGCACGGTCATGAGCTCGGCGAGCGTCACCAACGCCGACCCGTACACCGTCACCTACCGGATCCGGTCCGACGCCTCGTGGTCCGACGCCGCGCCGATCGCCGCCGAGGACTTCGTCTACCTGTGGCAGCAGATCACCGGCAACCCCGGGGCCGTCGACGCCGCCGGCTACCGGCTCATCTCCGACATCAACGCCCGCGACGCCGGCAAGGTCGTCGAGGTCGTGTTCGACAAGCCCTATCCCGGCTGGCGCGCGCTGTTCGCCAACCTGCTGCCCGCGCACCTGCTCAAGGACGCCCCGGGCGGCTGGGCCGGCGCGCTGCAGAACAACTTCCCGGCCACCGCGGGGCCGTACGCGATCAAGACGCTGGACACCGACCGCGGCGAGGTCGTGCTCGAGCGCAACGACCGCTACTGGGGCGAGCCGGCCACGCTCGACCGCATCATCCTGCGCCGCGCCGACCAGACCGGCGTCGTCGAGGCGCTCGAGGCGGGTCACGACCAGCTGGCCCTGGCCCGCACCGACTCGGTGGGCGCCAACCTGCTGGCCGACCTCGAGCCCCGTCGTCACCGCCAAGACCGTGGCCCGGCCGACGGTCACGCACGCTGGCGCTGCGCCCGAACCGGCCGCAGCTCACCGATCTCGCGGTCCGCCAGTCGATCGTCGCGCTGCTCGACCGGGACCAGCTGATCACGGTCGGCACCGGCAACGGGCCCGCCGCCTCGCTCAAGGCCGACGCCCAGGTCCTCGCGCCGAGCCTGCCCGGCTACAAGCCGACCATCCCGGCCGGCGCCGGCGTGGTGACGGCGGCGCGAGCCCGACCCCGTGGTCGGCGAACCAGCTGCTCGGCCAGGCCGGCTACACGAAGACCGCCGCCGGGCTGGACCCGGGCCGGCAAGCCGCTGCGCCTGGTCGTCGCCGCGCCCGAGGAGCGGGAGGCGGCCCAGCGGATCGCGGCCGACGTGGCCCGGCAGCTGACCGCGGCCGGCATCGCCACCGAGGTCGTCACGCCGCCGGCCACCCAGCTGTACGCCCAGCTCTACGCGGCCGACGACCGAGCAGGGCGCCGACGACGGGCAGGACGCGGCGAGCCAGTTCGACCTCGCCGTGATCGGCCAGCCCGTCGGCGGCGACGAGGCCACCGTGCTCGCGACGAACTTCGGCTGCGCCCCGGCCACGCCCGGCCAGCAGCCGGTGGCGGCCAACCCGCTCGGCTTCTGCGACGCCGGCCTGCAGGCGACGATGGACGCCGCCCTCACGGGTGCACTCTCGGTGACCGACGCCCTCGCGGCGGTCGAGCCCGCGCTGTGGAAGGCGGCCGTCTCCGTGCCGCTGTACCAGGAGGCGGACACGCTTGCCGTCCGCCCGGAGGTGTCCGGCGTGTCCGTCGGCCCACCGCTCGCTGGGCCGTTCGCCGGTGCGGCGACCTGGCGGCGCTCCGCCACGTGATCTTGGTCCGCCCCGTGGGCGGGCCTCTCCGCGATCTTCCGGCGACCCGGATCGGTGCGCTGTGGACAGTCGCCGGAAATCCACCTACCGGACATCTGGGAGACAACGACGCCACCGACGAAAGTATGTTCCCACCTGCCATTTAGTACCGTGCGGTAACCATTGGGTCGCGTGCCGCCACCGGCGTGTCACCCTTTGGTCACGATCGGGTCTTAGTGCGTGACGGCGGATGGCGGAGTTCCTACCGTCCTGCAACGGTGCGTCGGCGGATATGGGCCGATGCGTCACAAGATCACCAGTGGGTGCTGATCAGACACGAGGTCCACGACGACGTGCACTAGTAGACGAAGCCGCGAGACGGACGGAGCTTTCCCCGACCCGCCCCCGCTTCGCGGTTTACCCCCGCTCCGTGCACGATGTGTCATCGACAACACAGGGCGCACGCCCGTCAAGTGCGTGCTCGCTCATGGAGGAACTAACTTGATGAGGAACAAAGCAGCGTGGCTACGAGCAGCCGCAGGCCTGGCGGCCGCGACGCTCGTGCTCACCGCCTGCTCCCAGAAGGAGAACGCGGGAACGAGCTCGGACAACGGCGGCGACAAGCCGAAGCAGTCCTCCGGGTGGCCGGAGACCGCCGATGTCGAGATCCAGAAGGGCAAGGACGGCGGGACGTTCCGTCTCGCCATCACCGAGCCGACCGCGATCGACCCCTACAACGCTCAGGAGTCCGAGGGCATCCTCGTCACCCAGCAGCTGTTCACGGGCCTGATCAAGGTCGACCCGGACGGCCAGCCCGAGCCCGGGGTCGCCGACAAGTGGGAGAACAACGACGACTGCACCGAGTGGACCTTCGACCTGAAGACCGGGACGAAGTTCCACAACGGTGAGGAGGTCACCTCCGAGTCGTTCAAACGGGGATGGGAGCGCGTCGCGGCCAAGGCGTCGGCGTCCGAGGTGTCCTACCACCTCGCCGGCATCAAGGGCTTCGACGAGATGCAGGCGGGCACGGCGAAGACGCTGTCCGGTGTGGACGCGTCCGACCCGGCGAAGCTGAAGGTCACCCTGTCGGAGCCGAACTGTGAGTTCTTCCTCCGCACGAACCACCCGGTTTACAGCCCGGTTCCCAAGGTCGCCGGCAGCCCGAACACGAACAAGGCGTTCGTCGACGCGCCGATCGGCAACGGGCCGTTCATGATCGACGGCAAGTGGGAGCACGACCGCGGCATCAAGCTGAAGAGGTTCGCGGACTACGGCGCCGGTGACCCCGCGTACCTGGACACCGTCGAGATCACGATCACGGCGAACGGCAACGAGGACGAGTACGCCGGCTTCCAGAACGGCACGTTCGACTGGGCCCGCATGCCGACCCCGGTGCTCGCGCAGGCTCGCTCGACCTACCTGCCGAAGGACCAGTGGATCACCAAGAACACCAACGGCATCAACTACCTGCTGCCGATGGTGACCCAGAAGCCGCTCGACTCGCCGGAGGCCCGCAAGGCCATCTCGATGGCGATCGACCGTGACGCGATCATCAACAGCATCTTCCAGGGCTCCCAGACCCCGGCGACGTCGTTCGTGCCGCCGGTGTTCGAGGGCTGGCAGGACGGTGTCTGTGACGCGTGCAAGTACGACCTCGACCAGGCCAAGAAGCTGGCCAAGGAGGCCGGTCTCACCCCGGGCACCGCAGCTGAACATGCAGTTCAACGTCGACGCCGGGCACGACGAGTGGATGGCCGCGGTCAAGGACCAGCTCGAGACCAACCTCGGTCTGAAGATCAACATGACCTCGGTTCCGTTCCCCGACATGCTGGACAACGAGCGTCAGCCGGACCTCGACCGGCCTGTACCGCTCCGCGTGGGGTGCTGACTACCCGACCATGGAGAACTTCCTGACGCCGCTGCTGTCCACCGCCGCCATCGCCGCTGACGCGCAGAGCGCCGCCACCGGTGACAACAAGGGCCGCTACAGCAACAAGGAGTTCGACGACCTGCTGGCGAAGGCCAAGGCGAACCCCGACGAGAAGGAGCGGATCCGCCTCTACAACCAGGCCGAGAAGATCGCGATCGGTGACGACATGGCGGAGATCCCGCTGTGGAACCGGACCCAGCACCGTCTCGCGAACACCGAGAAGTTCATCAACCTTCGGATGGACTTCAACGAGAACCCTGACCTCTCGATCATCAGCATCAAGTGATCTGACATAACCGTGGTGGCCGCGGTCCGCTAAGCCGGGCCGCGGCCACCATCGGTTAGACCCACATTTCTTCGACGATCCGAGGAAGCCGGCACCTACCAATGGGGAAGTTCGTAATCCGCAGACTCGCCCAGGCCATTCTGGTCGTCATCGCGGCGACGGCTCCTGCTTTTCATCGGCCTGTTCGTGCTCGGGGACCCGTTCGCCTCCAACGGCGACAAGGTCGTTCCCCCGGAGACGCAGGCAATCCTGCGTGAGAAGTTCGGCATGGACCAGTCCCTGCCGATGCAGTACCTCACCTATCTGGGCAACCTGTTCACCGGTGACCTGGGCATCGACTTCAACCAGCGCCGCGACGTCTCCGACATGATCGGACAGGCGCTGCCCGCCACCGCCCGCCTGGCGCTCGTGGCCATCATCATCGACGTGCTCATCGGCGTCGTCGCGGGCATCATCGCCGCGGTGTTCCGCTACTCGTTCTGGGACGTGGTGGTCACCGTCCTGACCACGCTCGCCATCGGCATCCCGACCTTCGTGATCGGTGTGTTCCTGCGGCAGACGGTCTCCGGAGAGTGGATCTTCCCCGGCGTACCGAGATCCTTCACCGAAGTGGTCCCGTGGTACCAAGAAGTCCTGTTGCCAGCGATCACGCTGGCCATCGTCGACGCGGCCTTCATCGCCCGCCTGATGCGCGGCTCCATGCTGGAGGTCCTGCGCATGGACTACATCCGCACGGCGCGCGCGAAGGGCCTCGGCGAGCGGACCGTGATCCTGAAGCACGCGTTCCGGAACTCGATCATTCCCGTGGTGACCTACGTCGGCATCAGCATCGGCATTCTCATGGGCGGCGCGCTCATCACCGAGACCCTGTTCCAGTACAACGGCGTCGGGTTCCTGCTGGTCAAGTCGATCAACCAGAACAACAATCCGGTGATCATGGCACTCGTGACATTCGCGGTGCTCATCTACGTGTTCCTCGAGCATGATCGTCGACGTCTTGTACGCGTATCTCGATCCCCGGATCCGGCTGAGCTAGGCGAGGTAGACCACCGTGACCACCACACCCGACCCCACCGACCTGAGCATGCCCGCACAGGCGGTGCTCGTCGAGCCGGCGGACCATCCCGAACCCGGCTCCGAAGGCCCCACCAAGGTCATGACGGGCTCCAGAAGCCAGATCGCCGACTTCTGGCGGCGCTTCCGCAAGAACAAGCTCGGCATGGGCGGCCTCGTCGTCGTTGCCATCCTGGTTCTGCTGGCGCTGGTCCAGCCCATCATCACGCCGTACGACGCGTACGACCAGAACCTGCTGAACAGCCTGCAGTCACCCAACGCGGACCACTGGTTCGGCACCGACGTGCTCGGCCGTGACCTCTACTCCGGGATGCTCTACGGCCTGCGGCTGGCCCTGATCGTCGGTCTGGCCACGATGCTCGGCTCGATGCTGCTCGGCGTCGCGCTCGGCGCGGTCGCCGGCTACCGCGGCGGGTTCTCCGACTCTTTCCTCATGCGCGTCACCGACCTGTTCCTGGCGTTCCCGTACCTGATCGGCGCGATCCTCGTGGTCCGCACGTTCGGCTCCGGCGTCACGCAGGTCATCATCGCGCTGGTCGTGCTCGGCTGGCCCACCGCGGCCCGGCTGATGCGCGGTCAGATCCTCTCGCTGCGCGAGGCTGAGTACGTCGAGGCGGCGCGCTCGATCGGCGCCTCCGACAAGCGGATCGTGATGCGGCACATCCTGCCCAACGCGATCCAGCCGGTGTTCATCTACTCCTTCACCGGCATCGGCGTCGCCGTGGTCGCCATGGCTTCGCTCGCCTACCTGGGTGTGGGCGTGCCGCCGGACACCCCGGAGTGGGGCCGCCTGATCAACCAGGGCATCGAGCAGGTCCAGGTCGCGGGCAAGGACTATCTGTGGATGTTCCCCAGCGCCGCGATCTGCATCACGACCCTCGCGTTCGCGTTCGTCTCCGACGGCCTGCGTGACGCGCTCGACCCGAAGCTGCGATGAGTCGCGGCGAAATCCAAGGAGATCCCACCAACATGAGCAGCGCTGCGGAGATCAACCTCGAGGGCCCACCTGCGTCCCTTCTCGAGGTCCGCGACCTGCGGGTGCACTTCAAGACCGACTACGGCGTCGTCAAGGCCGTGGACGGGGTGTCCTGGCATGTCAACGAGGGCGAGACACTCGCCATCGTGGGTGAGTCCGGCTCCGGGAAGTCGGTGTCCGCGATGACGATCCTCGGCCTCGTGCCGAGCCCGCCCGCGACCTTCCCCAGCGGGGACATCCTGCTGCGTGGCCGGTCGCTGATGAAGATGACCGAGAAGCAGCAGCGGAAGCTCCGCGGCAGCCAGATCGCGATGATCTTCCAGGACCCGCTGACGGCGCTGAACCCGGTGTTCAAGGTCGGCGACCAGATCGCGGAGATGGTGCGCGTCCACCAGGACGTGTCCAAGCACACCGCGAAGAAGCGGGCCCTGGACCTGCTCGGTGAGGTCGGCATCCCGAACCCGGCGGTGCGGATCAACCAGTACCCGCACGAGTTCTCCGGCGGCATGCGCCAGCGCGCCATGATCGCGATGGCGCTCGCCAACGACCCGCACGTGCTGCTGGCCGACGAGCCGACCACCGCGCTCGACGTGACGGTGCAGGCGCAGATCATGTCGCTGCTGCAGAAGCTGCAGGAGGATCGCCGCACCGCGATCGTGCTGATCACGCACGACCTCGGTGTGGTGGCGAGCTACGCGGACCGGATCAACGTCATGTATGCGGGACGGATCGTGGAGACCGGCACCGCGGACGAGATCTTCTACCAGCCGCGGCACGCGTACACCTACGGTCTGCTGGCGAGCCTGCCGCGGATGGACAAGAGCCGCCAGGAGCGGCTGGTGCCCATCCAGGGTCTGCCGCCGAGCCTGGCGAATGTCCCGAAGGGTTGTCCGTTCCACCCCCGCTGCGCCTTCGCGACCGACGAGTGCATGGGCGAGCTGCCGCTGCTCGAGTCGGTGGGCGGGAACGGCCACCGCGCGGCATGTGTGCACAGTGACCGCGTCGCCATGGCGCACGAGGAGAGGGTTGCCCAATGACTCAGGGAGCGGAACCCCAGCAGGGTGGGGTCGGCGTCGCTGAGCCGAACAGCCGGCCGATGCTCGAGGTCGACGACCTCGTCAAGCACTTCCCCATTCGCAGCGGGATCTTCATCAAGCGCACGATCGGCGAGGTGAAGGCCGTCGACGGCGTCAGCCTGCATGTCCACAAGGGACAGACGGTGGCGCTGGTCGGCGAGTCCGGCTGCGGGAAGTCCACGACGGCGCGGGCGATCCTGCGGCTGCTCGAGCCGACGAGCGGCAGCATCGTGCTCGACGGCGTCGACGTCTCGGGCCTCGGCAAGGACAAGCTGCGCAAGGCCCGCCGGGACATGCAGATCGTGTTCCAGGACCCGTACGCGTCGCTGAACCCGCGCATGACGGTCCGCCAGATCCTGACCGAGAAGTACAACCTGCTCGGTCACCCGGTGAACAAGGGCACGATCAGCGACCTGCTCGACACGGTCGGCCTGGCCGAGGAGTACGCGGACCGCTACCCGCACGAGTTCTCCGGCGGGCAGCGCCAGCGCATCGGCATCGCCCGCGCGATCGCGATGAACCCCAAGTTCATCGTGCTCGACGAGCCGGTGTCCGCGCTGGACGTGTCGATCCAGGCCCAGATCGTCAACCTGCTGGAGGACCTGCAGGACGAGCTCGGCCTGACGTACCTGTTCATCGCGCACGACCTGTCCGTGGTCCGGCACATCGCCGACCGCGTGGCGGTGATGTACCTGGGCAAGGTGGTGGAGATCGCCGACCGGGACGACCTGTTCGACCGGCCGCACCACCCCTACACCCAGGCGCTGATCTCGGCCGTGCCGATCCCGGACCCGCGCCTGGAGCGCAAGCGCGAGCGCATCGTGCTGCGCGGCGACGTGCCGAACCCGGCCAACCCGCCGTCGGGCTGCCGGTTCCGTACCCGCTGCTGGAAGTTCGAGCAGCTCTCGGAGACCGACGCGCGTCGCTGCATCGAGGAGGAGCCGCCGCTGGTGGCCGCGTCCGGCAAGCAGGGCCACGACGCCGCCTGCCACTACGCGGCGCTGCGCGAAGTGGTGCGCGCCTGACGTACACGTCGACCGGCAGGGCCTGCGGATGCTGAAGTTCACGCTTCGCCGCACCGCGCAGGCCCTGCTGGTTTTCGTGATCGTCACGTTCCTCTGCTATCTGGCGCTCTACCAGCTGGGCAACCCGTTCGCCTCGATCGGCGAGAAGCTCCTTCCGCCGCAGACGCAGGCGATCCTGCGCGAGACGTTCAAGCTCGACCGGCCGGTGCCCGTGCAGTACCTCAACTATCTGGCGAACCTGTTCACCGGCGATCTCGGCGTCGACTACGACAAGCGGCTGCCGGTCTTCGGGATGATCGTCGACGTCGTGCCGAACACGCTGCGCCTCGCGGCGCTCGCGGTCGCGCTGCAGCTGGTCATCGGCATCTGCGCCGGCGTGCTGGCCGCCGTGCGGCACGGCTCGTTCACCGACGCGCTGGTGTCGGTGTCGGCCATCGTGGTGATGTCCGTGCCGCTGATCGTCATGGCGGCCGCGCTGCGGGACACCCTGTCGGGCACCCGCGTCCTCGGCGTCACGCTGTTCCCCCAGCTGCCGCGCACCATCGCGGTCGAGGTGCACTGGTACGACGAGCTGCTGCTGCCCGCGTTCGCGCTGGGCGTCGGCGGGACGGCGTTCATCGCCCGGATGACCCGCGGCTCGATGCTGGAGGTGCTGGAGTCCGACTACGTCCGCACCGCCCGCGCGAAGGGGCTGCGCCCGGTCACGGTGATCTTCAAGCACGCCCTGCGCAACGCGGTCATCCCCATCGCCAACATCGCCGCGGTCGAGCTCGGCGTCCTGCTGGGCGGGGCGATCATCGTCGAAACAATCTTCCAGTACAACGGCGTGGGCTATCTTTTCGTGCGAGCGCTGCGCGCGCTGAACACGCCGCTGCTGATGGGGATCATCTCCTACATGGTCGTCAGCTTCGTGGCGCTGATCGCTCTCCTCGATATCCTCTGCGCGTACCTCGACCCGCGGCTGCGGGTCGACTGACCAGACTGGACACCGACCCGATGACGCTCTCCGCCGCGCCCCGGCTGCTGCTCGTGCACGCGCACCCGGACGACGAGAGCCTCTGGACCGGCGGCACGATCGCGCGCTACGCGGCGGCCGGCGTGCAGGTCACGCTCGTCACCTGCACGCTCGGCGAGGAGGGCGAGATCATCCCCGAGTCGCTGCGCCAGCTCGCCGCCGACGCCGCCGACCAGCTCGGCGGCTACCGCATCGGCGAGCTGCGGTCGGCCTGCGCCGCGCTGGGCGTGTCCGACCACCGGTGGCTGGGCGGCCCCGGGCGGTGGCGTGACTCCGGCATGGTCGGCGTGCCCGCCAACGCGCACCCGCGCGCCTTCGCCGGTGGCGACCTCGACGAGCAGGTCGCGGCGCTCGCCGCGGTGCTCGACGACGTCCGCCCGCAGGTCGTCGTCACCTACGGCCCGGACGGCGGCTACGGCCACCCCGACCACATCCGCGCGCACGACGTCACCACAGCCGCGTGTGAGAAGGCGGACATCGCGCGCGTCTTCCACGCGGTGACCTCGCGCCGGGCGACCGAGGACGGCGTCGCCGCCCTCGCCCAGATCGAGGACCTGCCCTACCGGCTGCCCGCCCCCGGCGAGCTGCCCGTCACCGACGACTCCCGGATCACGACGACGGTCTCGGTCGCCGACGCGCTCTCGGTCAAGCTGCGCGCCCTGCGGGCCCACGCCACGCAGGTCAGCGTGTGGCAGTCGGCGGCGGGTGCGCACTGCTACGCGCTGTCCAACGGCATCGCGCAGCCGATCCCGGGCGCGGAGTTCTACATCCTCGCCGGCGGCGACCCGGACGGGGCCGACGCCGACCTGTTCGGAGGCCTGTAGATGCCGCTGCGGGACCGGGCGCTGCTGGGCGTCCTCATGCTCGACGCGGTCGTGCTGGCCGTCGTCGAGCTGCTGTTCCTGCCGCTGGCCTTCGACGGCTACCTGCTGCCCAACGTCGGCGGCGTGCCGTTCCCGCTGATGGCGGTCGTGGCGGCGGTGACGACGCCGTGGCTGGTGGCCACGGCCGGCACGCTCGCCCCGCGGCTCGCGGTCGCGTCCGCGCCGCTGCTGGCCTGGATCGTCGCCATCGCGTGGTTCGGCATGTTCGGGCCGGGCGGGGACCTGCTGCTGATCGCGGACTGGCGCTCGCTGCTGTTGTTCGCCGGTGGCGCGCTGCCGTCGGCGATCGTGCTCGGCCGCGTGCTCGCTACCACACTCGGTCCCACCTCATGAGAGCAGCCGAGGGCCGAGGGGGATACTAGCCAGAGCCGGTAACCTCCGCTTGCAGGCGAACTTCCACAGAAAGAAGCAGGAGAACGCAGTGACTTATGTGATCGCCGAGCCCTGCGTCGATTTGCTCGACAAAGCATGCATCGAAGAGTGCCCGGTCGACTGCATCTACGAAGGGGACCGGATGCTCTACATCCACCCCGACGAGTGCGTGGACTGCGGCGCCTGCGAGCCGGTGTGCCCGGTTGAGGCCATCTACTACGAGGACGACGTCCCCGATCAGTGGAAGGAATACACCAAGGCGAACGTCGACTACTTCGACGAGCTGGGCTCCCCCGGCGGTGCGGCAAAGGTCGGCAAGGTCGCCGCGGACCCACAGTGGATCAAGGACCTGGCACCGGTCGAGCACGACGAGTGAGCCGAGGGCTCCCGACCTACGTCTGGGACTCGCTGGCCGAGGCCACCGCGCGGGCACGGGCGCATCCGGACGGCGTCGTCGATCTGTCGATCGGCACGCCGGTGGACCCGGTGCCCCGGCTGATCCAGGACGCGCTGGCCTCGGCCTCGGCGATTCCGGCCTACCCGACGACGCACGGCTCTCCGGAGCTGCGCGCGGCCGCGGTCGGGGCACTGGCAAGGCGCCACGGCGTCACGGGCCTGTCCGCCGAGGCCGTGCTGGCGACCATCGGCTCGAAGGAGCTCGTCGGCGGGCTGCCGGCCCTGCTCGGGCTCGGTGCCGGCGATCTCGTCGTCATCCCGTCCCTCGCGTACCCGACCTACGAGGTCGGCGTCCAGCTCGCCGGCGCCCAGCTGCTCCGCGCGGACAGCACGGTCGCGGCCGGCCCGGCGCGGCCGGCTCTGCTCTGGCTCAACTCCCCCTCGAACCCGACCGGCCAGGTGCTGCCGCCCGAGCACCTGCGCAAGGTCGTCGACTGGGCCCGCGAGCGCGGCACGATCGTCGCCTCCGACGAGTGCTACCTGACGCTCGGGTGGGAGGAGCAGCCCGTCTCGGTGCTGCACCCGTCGGTCTGCGGGGGTTCGTTCGACGGGCTGCTGGCGGTGCACTCGCTGTCGAAGTCGTCCAGCCTCGCCGGCTACCGGGCCGGCTTCGTGGCCGGTGACCCCGCGCTGGTGGCACGGCTGCTCGCGATCCGCAAGCAGGCCGGGTTGATCGTGCCGCACCCGATCCAGGCCGCGATGACCGCGGCGCTGTCCGACGACGAGCACGTGGCCGCGCAGCGCGCCCGGTTCGCCGCACGGCGCGAGGTGCTGCGCCCGGCGCTGCTGGCCGCCGGCTTCCGGATCGACCACTCGGCGGCGGGCATGTTCCTGTGGGCGACGCGCGACGAGCCGACGTGGGATTCGGTGGCGTGGTTCGCCGAGCGCGGCATCCTCGTCGCACCCGGCACGTTCTACGGGCCGACCGGCGACCGGCACGTCCGGCTGGCCCTCACGGAGACCGACGAGCGCGTCGCGTCGGCCGTGGCGCGCCTAGCGTAGGTCCGCGGCCAGCCGGTCCACCTCGTCGAAGGCGGCGCGCCAGCGGGCCCGGCAGTCCGCGCGGCGGGCTCGCTCCCGCTCGACCAGCCGCCCCGCGACGAACACCATGCCCATGTCGGCCTCCAGGTCCTCGGCCAGCAACTGCCGCACCTGCTCCTCGGCGACGACGGTGTCCTGGTGGTCGCCGAGGATGTCCTGGAACTCCTTGGTGGCCCGCAGCAGGCGGCGCACGGGCTTGCCGCCGACGGGCTCGGCGAGCTCGGCGGCGTAGCGCAGGCGCTTGCCGCGGATGCGCAGCGCGTGGAGCTCGTCGTCCGGCGGGTCGTCGCCGAGCGCGCGGCCGGCCCGGACGAGCTTGCGGTGCGGCCGGACGATCACGTCGAGCAGGGCCGGCGGCTGTTTCGTCTTGCGGACCGGGAACCCGTTGACCCCGTCGGCAGTCGAGAGGGCGGCGAGGGTGCGGAGCAGCATGGCGTAGCGGGCGCCGCGGAAGGTGTCGAGCATCCGGCGGCGGGCGCGGCGGCGTTGCTCGACGAGGCCGCGCAGCAGGCGCTCGACGGCGTCCTGCTCGTCCTCGGGCAGGTCCTCGGCCTGGTGGCGGAGGTGGCCGAGGAGGACGTCCAGGTCGCGGATGCTCCCGAGGATCCCGCCGAGCCAGCCGAGCTCGGCCTGGACGGCCGTGACGTCGGGTTCGTCGGATGCCTTGAGCGCCGCCCGCATCCGCCGCACGGCGACGCGCATCTGGTGCACCCCTTCGGGATCCACCCCCTGCCGGGCGACCGCCTCGTACTCCAGGAGCGCCCGAATCTGCTGGTCGAGCCGGGCCCGGACGTGCACGGCGGGCGGATCATCGGCGGCAGCACGGCGCGGCGCGGCCGGCAGTCCGAGCTCACCAGGGCTGACCAGGACGGGACGCGTCATTCAGTCAATGCTATGCGAACGTCGGACAATTGCCACCCGCTCAGCGGCGGAAACGGCGTCCTTGAGCTTGCTTCAGTCGTTGGCGTGGAGCATCTCGTTCAGCTGGATGCCGGTGCCGGCGCGCTCCACGACCTCCACCGTGCCCGTCGCGGAGTTGCGGCGGAACAGGATGCCCGGCTGGCCCGACAGCTCCCGCGCCTTGACCAGCCGGCCGTCCGGGAGCGTGACCTTCGTACCCGCCGTGACGTACAGGCCCGCCTCCACCACGCAGTCGTCGCCCAGGGAGATGCCCACGCCGGCGTTCGCGCCGATCAGGCAGCCCTTGCCGATCGCGATGGTCTCCTTGCCGCCGCCGGACAGGGTGCCCATGATCGACGCGCCGCCGCCCACGTCCGAGCCGTCGTCGACGACCACGCCTGCCGAGATCCGGCCCTCCACCATCGACGCGCCCAGCGTGCCCGCGTTGAAGTTGACGAAGCCCTCGTGCATCACGGTCGTGCCCGTGGCCAGGTGGGCACCGAGCCGCACCCGGTCCGCGTCGCCGATGCGCACGCCCGGCGGCACGACGTAGTCGACCATCCGCGGGAACTTGTCCACGCCGTACACCGCCACCGCCCCGCGCGCCCGCAGCCGCAGCCGCGTCGCCGCGAAGCCCTCCACCCGGCACGGCCCGTGGCTGGTCCACACGACGTTCGACAGCACGCCGAACAGCCCGTCCAGGTTCAGCCCGTGCGGCCGCACCAGCCGGGTCGACAGCAGGTGCAGCCGCAGGTAGGCGTCGTACGCGTCGGCGGGCGGCTCGGCCAGCGACAGGATCCCGGTGCGCACCGCCACGACCTCGACGGACCGGTCGACGTCCGGGCCGAGCAGCGCCGACACCCGCGCACCCAGCTCGTCGACGGCCTCCTGCTCGGACAGCTGCTTCGTGCCCGGGATTCGGCCGTCGTCGAGCTTCGGGTGCGGGAACCAGGTGTCGAGCACGGTCCCGTCGTCGGTGACGGTGGCCAGGCCCACGCCCTGGGCACCGGTGGTCTCCGGGTTCATGTCTGCGCCGCTCACGCCTTGAAAGGTTAGTCGAGGTGGAACCGGGGGTCGGTCACCATCTCGACCAGTTGGTCCTGGGTCAGCGGCTGGGCAGCCATCGGCGGCTGTCCCGCCCCCGGGAACCGGACGGACTGCGCCAGGTGCACGACCGTGCCGTCGGGATAGCGGTAGCTGGCCCACTGCTCGTAGGGCCGCACGTAGTCCGGCTGGCCGGGATCGATCGCGTACACCCCGACCTTCCGGCCGCCCACCGTCCGCTCCGTACAGGAGCCCACCAGGTGCTGGAACGTCGGCGACAGCTCGCATCCCGCGCCGGTCGTCTTGTTGCCCTCGGTGGTCACCTCGACCTCCAGCTCACCGAGGCCGCCACCCCCGCGGACCGGGATGATCGCCTCGTAGTCCCAGGTCAACGTGCCGTCGACCAGATCCTCGACCACCTGGTGATAGCGCAGCGGCGCGCCGCCGTAGGCCGGATCGGTGTGCACGAGCCCGTCCGGGGTCTCCAGTCCCGGTGGCATGGCGCCGGCCAGCACGTCGATCAGGTCGGCGCCCCGCTCGTACTCCGGCCCGGCGGTGCGGGTGCCGTCGTGCGGCCCGTTCTCGCCGGAGCTCGGCGGCGGCGGCGACGTCCCCGGTTCGGTCACACCGGTGGCGGACGGGCCGGTGACCGCCACGCCGACCGCCAGCGCGACCACGGCCGCGGCGCTCGCGGCAGCGGCCGTGGCCCGGCGCTGCCGGTGTGCGCGCTTGGCCGCGTCCAGCATCGCGACCTCGTTCATCGGGGGTGGGGCGACGGCGAGCGTCATCGTGTCGTGCAATGCCCCGCGGAAATCCTGCTCGTTCATGGCTTCTCCTGAAAAGTCTTGGCAGGGACCAGGCCCCGCAACGTGTCGAGACCCCGCGAGGTCTGGCTCTTGACGGTCCCCGGGGTACTGCCCATGGCCCGCGCCGTCTCCTCGACCGACAGGTCTTCCCAGAACCTGAGCACCAGCACCGCCCGCTGCCGTGGCGGCACCGAGGTGAGCGCGGTCAGCAGCACCATCCGGTCCTCCGGGCTGCCGGCCGACGGAACCGTCGAGTCGGCGTCGACGGCTGTGGTCCGCTCGCGGAAGAAGAAGCCGCGTCGGCACTCGTCGAGGTAGGTGCGGACGAGCACCTGCCGGGTGTAGGCGTCCAACGTCTCGTGTGTGGTGATCCGGTTCCAGGCCCGGTACAGCTTCACAAAGGTGTTCTGCACCAGGTCTTCCGCCCGGTGCCAGTCCCCGCACAACAGGTACGCGGTACCACGCATGGCACCCGACCTGCTGGCGAAGTACTCGGTGAACCCTCGCTCTCGATCATCCATCGAACCTCCCGCTCGCACTGTTCACGGGGTAGTCACGCGGGGTCTCACACCTCTGGTTGCACCGGTAGCGTGCCCAACCGTGATCCCGAAGCTGGACCTCGCCGCCGATCCCGTCAACCTCACCGTCGCGCTGGCCGACATCCCCAGCGAGTCCGGCGCGGAGGGCGAGCTCGCCGCGGCCGTCGAGGCGGCGCTGCGCGACCAGGCCGGACACCTAGAGGTCACCCGCTCGGGCAACGCGGTGCTGGCCCGCACCTCGCTGGGCCGGCCGTCGCGCGTGGTGCTCGCCGGGCACCTGGACACCGTGCCGCTCAACGAGAACCTGCCGGTCCGCCGCGACGCCGAGTACCTGCACGGGCTCGGCACGTGTGACATGAAGGCCGGCGACGCGGTCATGCTGCACGTCGCCGCGACGGTCACCGAGCCCCGCCACGACCTGACGTTCGTGTTCTACGACTGCGAGGAGATCGAGGCCGCGCGCAACGGGCTCGGCCGCATCGAGCGCGCGGACCCGGAGTGGCTGGCCGGCGACCTCGCGATCGTCTGCGAGCCGTCGAACGCGGTCGTCGAGGCGGGCTGCCAGGGCACCATGCGGGTGGAGCTGCGCACCACCGGGACGCGGGCGCACACCGCGCGGGCGTGGATGGGCGCCAACGCGATCCACGCGCTCGGCGACGCGCTGGCCCGGCTCGAGTCCTACGAGCCGCGGGTGGTCGAGATCGACGGCTGCACCTACCGCGAGGGCCTGCAGGCGGTGCGCGTGGCCGGCGGCGTGAGCGGCAACGTCGTGCCGGACGCGGCCGTGCTGACGGTGAACCACCGCTTCGCCCCGGACCACTCGCCGGCCGACGCCGAGGCGCACCTGCGGGACGTGTTCGCCGGCTACGACCTGACGGTCACCGACGTCGCGGCCGGCGCGCTGCCCGGCCTGTCCGCGCCGGCGGCCGCCGAGCTGGTCACCGCGGCCGGCGGCGACCCGGTGGCCAAGCTGGGCTGGACCGACGTGGCCCGCTTCGCCGCGCTCGGCATGCCGGCTGTCAACTTCGGCCCGGGCGACCCCACGCTGGCGCACACCCAGCAGGAACACGTGCCGATCGCGGACATCCACCGCTGCGCCGAGGTGCTGACCCGCTTCCTGGGCCGCTGACCCCAAAGCCCCGCCGGTTTCGCCCGATTTCACGCCACCCCGTGGACGGAGAGCCCCCGCCCTCTCCGGGGGCACCCCTCGAGGCCCAGTCTATCGGTGGCCGCCCGCGAGCAGGCCGTTCGTGGTCTGGCTGTGGATGGTTCGGGCGGCTGTGGACAACTGCGGGGTGCTCACACTTCCGCGTGCTTGAGCTCCTCCGCGCGGAACCCGTGTGCGATGGCGAGGGCGACCGCACCCAGCAGCGTCAACCACCGGCCCGGTGCGGTGTCGTACTCGTCCGGTGGCACCTGCCCGACGACGATCACCCAGACCGCGCACAGCAGCGCCACCCATACCGCGACCAGGTGCCCGGCCCGGGTCGGCGGTTCGGCGAGGAACAGCCAGTACGTCGCGAGCGCGAGGCCGGCCACCAGCACCAGCATGATCACGGCCGCCCAACCCTCTGGCACGAGTCCCCACAGCGTGCGCGGATCGTCGCCGTCGGGGTCGGCCGCCCAGGTCGTCGCGGTGAGCACGAGCAGGCCGGTGGCCAGGCTTGTCCCGAGGGCGGCGTAGCGGGACACCTCAGCGGTCCACTTCGACGGCGGTGGCCCGGGAGCCGTGGGTGATGGCGAGGACGACGGCGGCCAGTGCCGTCAGCCAGCGGCCCGGGCCGGCGTGGCCGTCCTCCGGGTCGAACCAGCCGTCCGGCTCCACGGCGCCCACCAGGAGGGTCGCCACGACGGTGAGCAGGCACAGCACGGCGAAGACGACGTAGGTGCGCCGCCCGGCGGTGTCGGTCAGGAAGACCGCGATCGTGCCCACCGCGACCACCAGCACCAGGCCGAACGCCGCGACGGCCTGCCAGCCCTCCGACACCATGCCCCAGAGCGTGGTCACCTCGCCGACCTTGTCGTCCGTGTCGCGGGTCGTGCGCCAGGTGACGGCCGTCAGGGCGAGCATCGCGCCCGCGATCGTGCAGGCGAACACGGCGAACCGCAGTCCGGACAGCTCGGCACGCTGGCCCCGGTCGACCTCGTCGACCCGCTTGCGCATGGCCTGCAGCGACTTCTCGAGCTTGTCGATCCGCTCTTCGAACATGCCCGAAACGTACTGGGATCTAGACTCGCGCGAGTGACGATCGAGCAATTCGCCGACCAGCCGGACGAGCACCCCACGGAGAAGCAGCGCGGTCCCGTCGTGCTTCGCAGGTCCAGAAAGGACGAGGAGACCACCACCGACCAGCGGCTGCTCGACTCGCGCGGCCCGGCCGACTGGGTACATACCGACCCGTGGCGGGTGCTGCGCATCCAGGCCGAGTTCGTCGAGGGCTTCGGCGCGCTCGCCGAGGTGCCCCGCGCGGTCACCGTGTTCGGCTCGGCGCGGACGAAACGCGACCACCCCGAGTACGAGCTGGGCCGCGAGATCGGTGCCGCGCTGGCGCGGGCCGGCTACGCGGCGATGACCGGCGGCGGCCCGGGCTCGATGGAGGCCGTGAACCGCGGCTGCTCGGAGGCCGGCGGGCTGTCGATCGGCCTGGGCATCGAGCTGCCGTTCGAGCAGGGCCTCAACCCGTGGGTCGACCTGGGCGTCAACTTCCGCTACTTCTTCGCGCGCAAGACGATGTTCATCAAGTACGCGCAGGCGTTCATCTGCCTGCCCGGCGGGTTCGGCACGCTCGACGAGCTGTTCGAGGCGCTGACCCTGGTGCAGACGAAGAAGGTCACCAAGTTCCCGGTCGTCCTCTTTGGACGGTCCTATTGGGGCGGTCTGTACGACTGGCTGAACGAGGTCGTGCGCAAGGAGGGCAAGGTCGGTGAGAAGGACATGACCCTGCTGCACCTGACCGACGACGTCGACGACGCCATCCGGGTGGTCGAGGAGGCCTACCAGGCCTGGACCGACGTCCACTAGGCACGTTTCGCCGAGGTCACCAATTGTGACCTCGGTGTATCGCGGCGGATTTTTCCGCCGCGGGCGTGGCACGATCCGGACGTGGGCACACTTCGATTCGGCAACCGCACGGTCGCGCAGGACCGTGCCCTGGTGATGGGGATCGTGAACCGCACCAGGGACTCCTTCTACGACCGTGGGGCCACCTACGCCGAGCAGGCCGCGCTGGCCGCGGTCGACCGGCTGGTCACCGAGGGCGCGGACATCGTCGACATCGGCGGCGTCCGGGCCGGCGCGCACGGCGAGCGGGTCGACGTCGACGAGGAGCTGCGCCGGGTGGTGCCGCTGGTCGAGCAGGTCCGCGAGCGCCACCCCGGGCTCGTCATCAGCGTGGACACCTGGCGCCACCAGGTCGGACGCGCGGCGTGCACGGCCGGCGCCGACCTGATCAACGACACGTGGGCGGGCGCGGACCCGCGGCTGGCCGAGGTCGCCGCCGAGTTCGGCGCCGGCATGGTCTGCTCGCACACCGGGGGCGCGGCGCCGCGGACCGACCCGCACCGGGTCCGCTACCTCGACGTCGTCGCCGAGGTGGCCGCCGAGCTGGTCGCCCGCGCGGAGCACCTGACCTCGCTCGGCGTGCCGGCCGGCGGCATCCTGATCGACCCGACGCACGACTTCGGCAAGAACACCTGGCACGGCCTCGCGCTGCTGCGACGGCTCGACGAGCTGGTCTCGACGGGCTGGCCGGTACTGATGGCGTTGTCCAACAAGGACTTCGTCGGCGAGACGCTGGACGTCGAGCTGGCGGACCGGGTGGACGGAACCCTCGCGGCGACCTCGGTCGCGGCCTACGCCGGCGCGCGGGTGTTCCGCGCGCACGAGGTCGGGCGGACCAGGAAGGTGGTCGAGATGGTGGCGAGCATCGTCGGGACACGGCAGCCGGCGCGCTGCGTGCGGGCGCTGGCCTGATGCACCCGGACGCACGCGCGTGGTTCGCCGAGCGGACCTGGCAGCGCGCCGGGTGGACGGTCGCGGACCTGTTACGCGCCAAGGGATCCCGCACGATCAGTGTCGTGCTGCCGGCGCTGGACGAGGAGGCCACGGTCGGCGACGTGATCGCCTCGATCCGGCCGCTTCTCGGCACGCTGGTGGACGAGCTGGTCGTGCTCGACTCGGGGTCGACGGACCGCACGGTCGAGGTGGCCACCGCCGCCGGCGCCCGCGTGGTGCGCCGCACGGACGTGCTCACCGAGCTGGAACCGTTGCCCGGCAAGGGCGAGGTGCTGTGGCGCTCGCTGGCGGCGACGACCGGTGACCTGCTGGTGTTCGTGGACTCCGACCTGGTCGACCCGTCGCCGGAGTTCGTCCCGGCGCTGCTCGGCCCGCTGCTGCTGACGCCGGACGTGGCGCTGGTCAAGGGTTTCTACCGCCGCCCGCTGGCGAGCGAGGACGCCGCGGGGTCCGGGGGCGGCCGGGTCACCGAGCTGATGGCCCGCCCGCTGCTCTCGGCGCTGCGCCCGGAGCTGTCCGGGGTCATCCAGCCGTTGTCGGGCGAGTACGCCGGCACCCGCGCGCTGCTGGAGGCGGTGCCGTTCGCGCCGGGGTACGGGGTGGAGATCGGCCTGCTGCTTGACGCGCACGCGATCGTCGGGCTGGCGGGGATCGCGCAGGTCAACCTGGGCGTGCGGCGGCACCGCAACCAGCCGCTGGCCGCGCTCGGCGTGATGGCCCGGCAGATCCTGGACACGGCGCTGGCCCGGTGCGGCATGCCGCCGGCGGCGGCCGGCGAGCTCACGCAGTTCGTGCAGGTGGCGGGCGAATGGCTGCCGGACACGGCGGGCGTGCCGGTCGCGGACCGGCCGCCGATGCGCGAGCTGCTCGTTCGGTGAGTTCCTGTCGGTGGGGTGTGACACGATCCTGACGTGACCACCGCTTTGATCTACCTGGTCGTCATGGTGCTCGTGGCGGCCGTGGTTTTCCTGATCGCCTCGGTCGTGTTCGGCCGGGGTGAGGAGCTGCCGGCGCTGCCGCCGGGCGCTTCGCCGACCCGCCTGCCGTCCTCGGGCATCACCCGCGACGACGTGCGCGAGGTGCGCTTCCAGCTGGTCGTGCGCGGCTACAAGATGTCCGAGGTCGACTGGGTGCTGCGCCGGGTCGGCGGCGAGCTGGAGGAGCTGCGCGCCGAGGTGGCCGACTTACGCGAGCGCGTGGCGGAGGCCGAGGCCGGCCAGGACGCCAGGTGAGCGCGGCGACGCCCGGCGCCGACGGGCGGCCGCGCTGCCCGTGGGGCAACTCCGCGCCCGACTACGTCGCCTACCACGACGACGAGTGGGGCGTGCCGCTGCGCGGTGAGCAGGCGCTGTTCGAGCGGCTGACGCTGGAGGCGTTCCAGTCGGGGCTGAGCTGGCTGACGATCCTGCGCAAGCGGGCGGCGTTCCGCAGCGCGTTCGCCGCCTTCGAGCCGAAGCGGGTGGCGGAGTTCGGCGACGCGGACGTGGCCCGCCTGATGGCCGACGCGTCGATCGTGCGCAACCGCGCCAAGATCGACGCCGCCATCGGCAACGCCCGGGCGATCGCCGACCTCGACGTGCCGCTGGACGAGCTGCTGTGGTCCTTCGCGCCGGACCCGGCGACGCGCCCGAGGCCGAAGACGCTGGCGGACGTCCCGGCGATCACGCCGGAGTCGAAGGCCATGGCCAAGGACCTGAAGCGCCGCGGCTTCGCCTTCGTGGGCCCGACCACCGCCTACGCCCTGATGCAGGCCACCGGCATGGTCGACGACCACGTCGCCGGCTGCTGGCGCGCCGCCTAGTCCGGCAGCGGTTCGGCGGCGGCCACGGCTGTCGGCCAGCTGCCGGAACTCCTGCTCCGTCCCGCTGCCGGTGATCACCACGACGACGCCGTCCAGCGTGCCGGCCCACGCCACCTCGTCGCGCCGCGACGGGTAGACCTCCCACGACACCCCGGCCACGGACTCCGACCCGGACCGCGTCGAGGCCGACCCCGTCTCCGCCGCCAGCACGTCCGCGGCCGCCCCGCCCGACTGGCCCAGCTGCACGAACCGCCCCGCCGGCGTGACCCAGCCGACCCGGACCACGACGTTCGCCGCCGAGCCCGACCCGACCGCGGCCGTCGACGACGAGTTCGCGTGCCACGACGACGGCACCTCCGGCCGGCGCACCGGGAAGGTCACCGACGAGGCCGCCTGCGAGAGCTTCGCCGACACGTTCACGCTCGGCGCCGTGGCCGGATCCGACGACGGCGCGCCCGGGATCGAACGAGCACCCCCGCGTGACCGCCACCAGCACGCCGACGATCACGAGCAGCACGACCATGGCCCCGACCATGTCGCGCATGCCCAGCCCGGCCCGCCCGGGCGGGCGCCCGCTCTCCGTCACGCCGCCATCCTCCCAGGCGGTCGAGATCATGCTCACTCGTACCCATGTCCGGAGTCTGGGAGGATCGGGAGGTTCTTTCGCGGGGCGACAGTCGCAAGACACCGGGAGGCGGCATGACCCAGTCCACCGAGCAGGCGACCGGCTCGACGCGGCGCGAGGCACCCGATCGGAACCTGGCGCTCGAGCTGGTCCGGGTGACCGAGGCGGCGGCGATGGCGGCGGGGCGGTGGGTCGGCCGCGGCGACAAGAACGGCGGCGACGGCGCGGCCGTGGACGCCATGCGCAAGCTGATCGGCACCGTCTCGATGCGTGGTGTCGTCGTGATCGGCGAGGGCGAGAAGGACGAGGCGCCCATGCTCTACAACGGCGAGGAGGTCGGCAACGGCGACGGCCCGGAGTGCGACGTCGCGGTCGACCCGATCGACGGGACCACCTTGATGGCCAAGGGAATGCCGAACGCGATCGCGGTGCTCGCGGCCACCGAGCGGGGCGCGATGTTCGACCCGTCCGCGGTGTTCTACATGGAGAAGCTGGCCGTCGGCCCGGAGGCGGCCGACGTCGTCGACCTCACCGCGCCGGTCGCCGAGAACATCCGAAGGGTGGCACGCGCGAAGCACACCGACGTGTCCGACGTCACTGTCTGCATTCTCGACCGGGCCCGGCACGCGGACCTCGTCCACGCCGTGCGCGACGCGGGCGCCCGGATCCACTTCATCACCGACGGCGACGTGGCGGGCGCGATCTCCGCGGCCCGGCCGAACACCGGCGTCGACATGCTGATCGGCATCGGCGGCACCCCGGAGGGGATCATCGCCGCGTGCGCGCTCAAGTGCATGGGCGGCGCGATCCAGGCCCGGCTTGTGGCCCAAGGACGACGCCGAGCGCGAGAAGGCCGTCGACGCCGGCCACGACCTGGACCGGGTGCTGCGTCACCGACGACCTGGTCAGCGGCGACAACGCGTTCTTCTGCGCCACCGGCGTCACCGACGGCGACCTGCTGCGCGGCGTGCACTACCGCAGCGGCGGCTGCACGACCCAGTCGATCGTGATGCGCTCGAAGTCCGGCACCGTGCGGATGATCGACGGCTTCCACCGGCTGACCAAGCTGCGCCAGTACTCGACGGTCGACTTCGACCGGCTCGAGCAGGCCATGGAGGAGAAGCCCTTACCGCCGCTCCCTGAGCGACCACCTGAGCGACCGCCAGGCCCACGACCTGCCCGACCGACGATCGTCGGTTCCGCTTCCTACTTTCGAGGGTGTCACACATTCGTGATGGGCAACTACCTTCCGCAACTATGCCCAGCCAGGGCATGGGGCACGGAAGGAGAGAGAACATGCGTAAGCGTTCTCTGGTCGTGGGACTTCTTGCCGGCGCGGCTACCGCCATCGCGGCGGCCGTCATGGTGCCGTCCGCGTTCGCGGACGACAACGCCGGCGTCACGCCGAAGATCGTGGGTGGCGGGGACGCCGACCAGAGTACTCGTTCATGGTGTCGCTGCAGGACGGCGGCAGCACTTCTGCGGTGGCTCGCTGATCAGCCCGGAGTGGGTCCTGACCGCCGCGCACTGCGTGCAGGGCCAGGCCCGCGGCCGTGTCGATGCGCATCGGCAGCAACGAGTACGCAGAGGGCGGCGAGGAGGCGCAGGCCGCCGAGATCACCGTGCACCCGGACTACGACGGCAGCTCGCCGGGCAACGACATCGCGCTCGTGAAGCTGTCGGCCGCCGCGACGTCGGCGCCGATCCCGCTCGCGGCGGAGGCGCCCGCGGGCACCACGTCGCGGCTGCTGGGCTGGGGCCAGACCTGCCCGGAGCCGGGTGGCTGCGGCGCGCCGGACTTCCTGCAGCAGCTGGACGTCGAGGTGCTGGACGCGGGGTCCTGCACCGACATCGACGGCTCGCTGGAGCTGTGCACCAGTAACCCGAACGGGAACGCGGGTGCCTGCTACGGCGACTCGGGTGGCCCGCAGATCGTGGGTGACGCCGGCGCACTTCCAGCTGATCGGCGTCACCAGCCGCAGCGGCAACGGTGACTCGACGTGTGCGACGGGCCCGTCGATCTACACCAACGCGACGGCGTACGCGGACTGGATCGCTCAGACAACCGGGGCCTGACGATCCACCACCCCGAAGGCCGCATGTGGGATTACTCCCGCATGCGGCATTCGGCTTTGGATAACGGTTTGCACACGGCTCCGCCCTCCCGGGCAACCTCTGCTCGATCATGGTCGTCATTCGGGGTACAGGCGGGAAGGAGCCGGCATGCGGATGACCATGTTGATCGCCGCGCTGGCCGTGGCCGGTGCCGGACTGCTCTCGGCGTGCGCGGCGGCCGAGACCGCGGCGACGCCCCCGTTGCCGGGCAAGCCGACCCCGACCGTGGCGCCGACCAGCAGCGCGACGCAGCCGGCCGAAGCCGGGACCCACGAAGATCCGCCGCTGCCCGACGTCGTCGAGGCCGACGCGACGATCGTGAAGAAGGCACCACCGCCCCCGCCACCGCCCGCGGGCGTGCCGTGCGGCGGCGGGGCGGCCGCGTGCGTCGACCTGTCGGCGAACCAGGCGTGGCTGCTGTCCGGCGGCAAGGTCATGCTCGGCCCGGTGCCGATCACCACCGGCCGGCCGGGCCAGGAGACCCCGCCCGGCACCTTCCACGTGCAGTGGAAGGACATCGACCACCTCAGCAGCGAGTTCGACGACGCGCCGATGCCGTACTCGGTGTTCTTCAACGGCGGCATCGCGTTCCACGAGGGCAGCCTGCAGCGACCTGTCGCACGGCTGCATGCACCTGTCGAACTCGGCGGCGCAGACGTTCTACGGCGGGCTCGACGTGGGCGACGTCGTGCAGGTCGTGCACTAGGCGCTGCAACCCTTTCGGCGCTTCCCGCGTGGGTTACCGGTGACCACGTAGGGAAGGTACCGATGAGACGTCTGCGCCTCGCCGTTGTCGCCGTGCTGGCCGGCCTGACCGCCGCGTGCACCGCCCAGGCCGAACCGGCGGCCGCACCCCCACCACCGCCGCCGGTCACGTCGTCGCCCGCTCCGGTCACTACCACCACGACTGCGGCCCCACCGCCCGCGCCGCCGTGCGCGCGGACCGTGCGGGCGTGCGTGAGCCTGTCGATGAAGCTGGCCTGGCTCGTCCGGCGCGGCGTGCCCGACTACGGCCCGGTGCCGATCGCGCACGGCGCCCCGGCCGGCCCGACGCCGACGGGCACGTACCCGGTGTCGTGGAAGGACGCGGAGAACACGAGCAGCATCTACGGCACGCCGATGCCGTACTCGGTGTTCTTCGCACCGGGCGGCATCGCCTTCCACGAGGGCGACACGCGGACGGACTCCCACGGCTGCGTCCGCCTGCGGATGGCGGCGGCGCGCGTGTTCTTCAACCGGCTGCGGCCGGGCGAGCTCGTGCAGGTGGTGCCGTAGCGCCGCGCGGTCAGCTCACGTCGCTGGAGTGGCCCGGGAACAGGTGGGCCTCCGGGTTCAGGGCCACCGCGATGTTGTTCACCGCGGTGGCCGCCTCGCCGAAGCCGGTGGCGATCAGCTTGACCTTGCCCGGGTAGGCGGCGATGTCGCCGGCCGCGTAGACCATCTCGCGGGCCGTGCGCATCGTCGTGTCGACGGCCACCGCGCGGCGGGTGATCTCCAGGCCCCACGACTCGATCGGGCCCAGGTCCGCGGTGAAGCCCAGCGCCGCGACCACCGTCTGCGCCGGCAGCACGACCTTCTCGTGCCCGGGGTCGGCCTTGACCTCCAGCTCGACCTCCGCCAGCCGGTCCGCGGAGTCGCCGCGCAGCTCCACGACCTGCGCGTCCGTGATGATCGGAATGCCCAGCTCGCGCACCTGCCGCACGGTGGCGGCGAACGCGCGGAACTTGTTGCGCCGGTGCACCAGCGTCACGCTGCTGGCGATCGGGTGCAGCGACAGCGCCCAGTCGAACGCCGAGTCACCGCCGCCGACGATGACCACGTCCTGGTCGCGCAGCGCCTCCAGCTCGGGCACGAAGTTGACCACGCCGCGGCCCAGCCAGCCGTCGCCGGCCGGCAGCGGGCGCGGGGTGAACTCACCCATGCCCGCGGTGATGAGGATGGCGCCGGTGCGCACGACCGTGCCGCCGTCCAGCCCGACGTCGAACTTACCGTCCACTTCGGACAGTGTGCGGGCGCGGCGACCCAGCAGGTACGTCGGTTTGAACTGGTCCGCCTGCTCGACCAGCGACGCGACCAGGTCTCTGCCCAGCACCATGGGGAACCCGGCGATGTCGAAGATCTTCTTCTCCGGGTACATCGCCGTGACCTGCCCGCCGGCTTCCGGCAAGGAGTCCACCACCGCGGTGGAGAGCTCGCGGAAACCGGCGTAGTACGCGGCGAACAGCCCCGTCGGGCCGGCGCCCACGATCAGCAGGTCGACTTCGGACGGTGTCTCGGCGGAGCTCATGCACACCTACCTATCGGAGAGTGGCCAGCACCACCACAAGTTACCCGGGCACACCTGTGCGTGGCACGCCAGACTGGATACGTGACCGAGAATCAGTTCAGGATCGAGCACGACACGATGGGCGAGGTCAAAGTCCCGGTCGATGCGCTGTGGCGGGCCCAGACCCAGCGCGCCGTCGAGAACTTCCCCATCTCCGGGCGCGGCCTCGAACGCGCCCAGATCCGCGCGCTGGGCCTGCTCAAGGCGGCCGCCGCCCGGGTCAACCAGCGCCTCGGCACGCTCGACGACGACCTCGCCGGGGCCGTCGCCGCCGCGGCCGAGGAGGTCGCCGAGGGCGGTCACGACGACCAGTTCCCCATCGACGTGTTCCAGACCGGCTCGGGCACCTCGTCGAACATGAACGCCAACGAGGTCATCGCGACGCTCGCGACGCGCACGCTCGGCCGCGACGTGCACCCGAACGACCACGTCAACGCCTCGCAGTCGTCCAACGACACCTTCCCCACCACGATCCACATCGCCGCCACCGAGGCGCTGGTCCGCGACGTGCTGCCGGCGCTGGACCACCTGGCGTCGACCATCGAGCGCCGGGCCGGCGAGTGGGCCGACGTCGTCAAGTCCGGGCGCACCCACCTGATGGACGCCGTGCCGGTCACGCTCGGCCAGGAGGCCGGCGCCTGGGCGGCCCAGGTCCGGTACGGCATCGAGCGGCTCGAGGGCTGCCTGCCGCGGCTGGGCGAGCTGCCCATCGGCGGGACGGCGGTGGGCAGCGGGCTCAACGCGCCGGACGGCTTCGGCGCGGCGGTCGCCGCCGAGCTCGCCACGCTCACCGAGCTGCCGCTGACCGAGGCGCGCGACCACTTCGAGGCGCAGGCCGCGCAGGACGGCGTGGTCGAGGCGTCGGGCCAGCTCCGCACGGTCGCGGTGTCGCTGTACAAGATCGCCAACGACGTGCGGTGGCTGGGTTCCGGGCCGCGCACGGGCCTGGTCGAGCTGGCGCTGCCGGACCTGCAGCCGGGGTCGTCGATCATGCCGGGCAAGGTGAACCCGGTGCTCTGCGAGGCCACGATGATGGTGGTGGCGCAGGTGATCGGCAACGACGCCGCGGTCGCGTTCGCCGGCAGCCAGGGGAACTTCCAGCTGAACGTGATGCTGCCGGTGATCGCGCGCAACGTCCTGGAGTCGGCCCGGCTGATCGCCGCCGTGTCGGTGCTGCTGGCGGACAAGGTGTTCGACGGCGTCGAGGCCAATGTGGACCGTCAGCGCGAGTACGCGGAGTCCTCGCCGTCGATCGTCACGCCGCTCAACCGCTACCTCGGCTACGAGGAGGCCGCGTCGATCGCGAAGCAGTCGCTGAAGGAGCGCCGGACGATCCGCGAGGTCGTGCTGGAGCGCGGCCACGTCGACGACGGCAAGCTGACCCTCGAACAGCTCGACGAGGCCCTCGACGTGCTGCGGATGGCCCGCGGCGGCTGACTACCTGACGGTGGCCAGCAGGCTCGCGAGGGACGCCGCGGGGAAGGTGAGGACCGGGCCGTCGGCGCACTTGGAGTCACGCAAGGCGGCGGCCCCGCCCGCTAACGCCACCTCCACGCAGGTGTTGCTCGCGTCGCTGCGGCTGCTCTTGCGCCAACGGGCCGCACTCAGGTCCAGCGCATGCATGTCGCACTCCTCTACTTCAGCTCGGCGGCGACCGCATCGATCAGCGTCGCCGTTGCATCGGGTGCAAGGGCGACTCCGAGGATATTCCGCAGCGCCAGCCGATATCCCGCAAGGTCGGCGTCCTCCTCCAGGAACATGCCGGTGATCTGGTTCTCCACGTGCACCAGATCCGGCTCATCGGTCAACTCAAGGATCATGAACTGCCCGCGCAGGCCGACATTGGCGCCGCCAGCGCGAAACGGTACCGCTCGCACCGTATGTTCGGACGCTCGGCCATGCTCAGCAGATGGCGCAACTGGCGGCTCATCACACCCGGGCCGCCTACCAGCATTCGCAGCGCTGCCTCGTGGACGATCGCCAGATACTGCGGAGCGGCAGAGCGTTGTCAGCACGGAAACCCTGGCCATCCTGCGAGGCAACGAGGTTGTCGATCTCCGCATTCGACAATGTGGTGTCTGTACCGCGAAGCATCGCCTCGCAATACTCGCCGGTCTGAACAAGCCCGGGAATTATCAATGGCGCGTAGTTCTGGATGCGGGTCGCCTTGTTCTCGTAGTCGATAACAGTGCGCGCCAGAGTTTGGGGAGACCCGCTTGGCGTTCCCACCAGCCTTTGGTGTCGCCGCGTCTGAGTAGCTCCAGCAACTCCGCCCGCTTCGCGGGCGGCACCTTGTAGAAGCCGAGCAACGTGGCGACGTCCTCCGCCTGCAAGCCACTGACACCGGTCTCGATCCGGCTGATCTTGCTGACCGACACGCCGAGCATCTTGGCCACCTCGGCGCAGCTCAGGTCGCGTTCCTCGCGCAGTTTGCGCAGTTCGTTTGCCACCGTGCGGGAGCGCACGGAGGTATGGGGATTTCCGGACATGAAACCGATGCTGCCCGGCGTCCACCACGGCAAGCAATCACTCGATGGAGGGATTCCATGCAATACCTGCAACAAGTAAGGCTGGCGCAACATTAGTCGAACGGAGGAAAAATCAATATGGAGAATACCGAGCGGGACAACCTGGCCCAACAGCGGCTGGCGGAGGCGATCGTCGACAAGACCTGGGAGGTGCCGGCCTACGAGGGCGTCGGGCCGGTGACGATGAGCCTCCGGCTGCCCGAGGTGACGATCACCGACTCGGCGGGCCGGCACGTCGTCATCTCGCCGCGCCAGTCCGCTCTGGTCGCCATGCGGATGGCGGCCATCAGCGACTGGCTGCGCTACGGCGACGAGGACTACCCGGTGAAAACCATCGATGACCAGGACTGACGCGAAATGTCGGTGGCCGGGGGCATGATGTCGGCGTGTTGCTCGCAGACGTCGTCGAGACCTCGGCCACCGTGTCGGCCACGCGCTCGCGGCTGGCCAAGGTCGAGGCGCTCTCCGGCCTGCTCCGGGCCGGCCGGCGACCAGGTCCGCACTGTCGTCGGGTTCCTCGCCGGGGCGCCGCGGCAGGGGCGGATCGGCGCCGGCTGGCGCACCCTCGTCGACCTGGACGAACCGCCCGCGGCCGAGCCCGCGCTCACGGTCGAGCGGGTCGACCGGACCTTCGACGAGGTGGCGGCCACCAGCGGGAAGGGGTCGGCGCAGCGGCGCGGCGACCTGCTCAGGTCGCCTGTTCGGCGCCGCCACCGTCGCCGAGCAGCGGTTCCTGCTGCGCCTGCTCACCGGCGAGCTGCGCCAGGGCGCGCTCGAGGGCGTCATGCTCGACGCGATCGCCGCCGCGGCGGAGGTCGGCAAGGAGCCGGTGCGGCGGGCGTTCATGCTCTCCGGCCGCCTCGCCGACACCGCCGAGGCGGCGCTGCGCGGCGGCGAGGAGGCGCTGGCCGGGTTCGGCCTGACCCTCGGCCGGCCGATCCGGCCCATGCTCGCCTCCCCGGGCGACTCGCTCGCGGAGGCGCTGACCGGCCACGTGGTCGTCGAGTACAAAATGGACGGTGCGCGCATCCAGGTGCACAAGGATGGCGACGACGTCCACATCTACACCCGCACGCTGCGCGAGATCACCGCGTCCGTGCCCGAGCTGGTCGAGCTGGTCCGCGGACTGCCGGCCCGCCAGGCCGTCCTCGACGGCGAGACCCTGGCCCTCGCCGACGACGGCCGGCCCCGCCCGTTCCAGGAGACGATGAGCCGCTTCGGCGCCACCAGCGAGCGCGAGCTGCTGCTCCACCCGTACTTCTTCGACTGCGTGCACCTCGACGGCACCGACCTCGTCGACGCCCCGCTCCGCGAGCGCAACGAGGCCCTGCACAAGGCCGTCGGCCACGCCCTGGTCATCCCCGGCGCCCTGGAGCCGACGCCGGAGGAGGCCGAGAGCGTGCTCGAGGCCGCGCTGGAGAAGGGCCACGAGGGCGTCGTCGTCAAGGACCTCGACTCCCCCTACCAGGCCGGCCGGCGCGGCAAGGCCTGGCGCAAGGTCAAGCCCGTGCACACGCTCGACCTGGTCGTCCTCGCCGCCGAGTGGGGCCACGGCCGGCGCACCGGCTACCTGTCCAACCTCCACCTCGGCGCCCGCGACCCCGACGGCGGCCCGCCGGTCATGGTCGGCAAGACGTTCAAGGGCCTCACCGACGAGCTCCTGGCCTGGCAGACCGCCGAGTTCCCCAAGTACGAGGACCACCGCACCGACTGGGTCGTGCACCTGCGCCCGCACCTGGTGGTCGAGATCGCGCTCGACGGCGTCCAGGTCAGCTCCCGCTACGCGGGCGGCGTCGCGCTGCGCTTCGCCCGCGTGGTCCGCTACCGCCCGGACAAGGAGCCGCCGCGAGGCCGACACCATCGACACCGTGCGGGCCATGCTGCCCGGCGCGGGCGCCTAGGCTCTGCGACGTGCGCTTCCTCAACGACACGCCGCCGCCCTACGACCTGACCTACGACGACGTCTTCCTGGTGCCGGGCCGCTCGTCGGTCGAGTCCAGGTTCGACGTCGACCTGTCCACATCGGACGGTACCGGGAGCCACGATCCCCGTGGTGGTGGCCAACATGACCGCGGTCGCCGGGCGCCGGATGGCCGAGACGATGGCGCGCCGCGGCGGGCTGGTCGTGCTGCCGCAGGACGTCGACGCGGCCGTGGTGGCCGACATCGTCACGTGGGTGAAGTCGCGGCACACCGTCTGGGACACCCCGCTCGTGCTCACCCCGGGCGACGCGGTGGCCGACGCGCTGAACCTGCTGCCCAAGCGGGCACACGGCGCGGTCGTCGTGGTCGACGACGACGGCCGGCCGGTGGGCGTGGTCGACGAGGGCGCGTGCGCGGGCGTCGACCGGTTCACCCGCGTCGGCGAGGTCGCCGACCGCGAGGTCGCGACGCTGCCGCTCGCCACCCCGCCGCGCGAGGTGTTCGACCGGCTGCACGGCCGCACCGCCCGCGTCGCGCTCGGCGTCGACGAGCACGGCCGGCTCGCCGGCGTGCTCACCGAGGTCGGCGCGCTGCGGGCGGAGCTGTACCGGCCCGCGGTCGACCAGCGCGACCGGCTGCGGGTGGCCGCCGCGGTCGGCGTCAACGGCGACGTGGCCGCCAAGGCGGCGGCCCTGCTCGCGGCCGAGGTCGACACGCTCGTCGTGGACACCGCGCACGGCCACCAGGAGAAGATGCTCGCCGCGCTCAAGGCCGTCCGCGCCACCGACCCGCGGGTGCCGGTCGTGGCCGGCAACGTGGTCACCGCCGAGGGCGTGCGCGACCTGATCGAGGCCGGCGCGGACGTGGTCAAGGTCGGCGTCGGGCCGGGCGCCATGTGCACCACGCGGATGATGACCGGCGTCGGGCCGGCCGCAGTTCTCCTCGGTGCTCGAGTGCGCCCGCGCGGCCCGCGAGCTGGGCAAACGGGTGTGGGCCGACGGCGGCGTGCGCCACCCGCGGGACGTGGCGCTGGCGCTCGCGGCGGGCGCGTCCAACGTGATGGTCGGCTCCTGGTTCGCCGGCACCTACGAGTCACCGGGCGACCTGCAGCGCGACGAGCACGGCCAGCCGTACAAGGAGTCGTTCGGCATGGCGTCCAAGCGTGCCGTCAGCGCCCGCACCCGCGGCGACGGCGCGTTCGACCGGGCCCGCAAGGCCCTGTTCGAGGAGGGCATCTCGACCTCGCGGATGCGCCTGGACCCGGTCGCCCCCAGCGTCGAGGACCTGCTCGACTCGATCTGCTCCGGCGTGCGCTCCTCGTGCACCTACACCGGCGCCACGACGCTGGAGGAGTTCCACGCGAAGGCGGTCGTCGGCGTCCAGTCCGCGTCCGGGTTCGCCGAAGGCGCGCCGCTGCCCCGCGGGTGGTGACCGCGCAGACGGTCAGGATTCGAGAAGCGCCGGCAGGTGGCCTGGTCATAGCGTTCATGGCATCACGAACCACCCGGAACATTCAGGAGTGACCATGACCACCCAGGGAATCAAGACCGTGCTGCACCCCGTCGCCGACCTGGAGAAGGCCAAGCCGGTGTACGCCGCCCTGCTCGGCATCCAGCCGCAGGCCGACAGCCCCTACTACGTCGGCGTCGAGGCCGAGGGCCAGCAGATCGGCCTGGTGCCCAACGGTGGGCCGAACGCGATGACCTCGCCGGTGGCCTACTGGCACGTTGCGGACATCGAGGCGAAACTGGCCGAGGTGACCGACGCGGGCGCGACCGTGCGGGAGCCCGCGAAGGACGTCGGCGGCGGCCGCCTGGTGGCCACCTTCACCGACGTCGACGGCAACGTCCTCGGGCTGATCCAGGACTGATGACCGGCGTCGCAGGCATGTAGCGAAGGAGAACGAAGGCACGATGAACACGGCCATGAGGACGGACCAGTCGCCCGTGCAGCACGACGCCGACAGCCACGACCTGATCCGCGTGCACGGCGCGCGGGTGAACAACCTCAAGGACCTCAGCGTCGAGATCCCGAAGCGGCGGCTGACGGTGTTCACCGGCGTATCGGGCTCGGGCAAGAGCTCGCTGGTGTTCAGCACGATCGCCGCGGAGTCCCAGCGGCTGATCAACGAGACCTACAGCGCGTTCGTGCAGGGCTTCATGCCGTCGCTGGCGCGTCCCGAGGTCGACATGCTGGACGGCCTGACGACGGCGATCATCGTGGACCAGGAGCGGATGGGCGCGAACCCCCGCTCCACCGTCGGCACCGCCACCGACGCCAACGCGATGCTGCGCATCCTGTTCAGCCGGGTCGGCAAGCCGCACATCGGCTCGCCTCAGGCCTTCTCCTTCAACGTCCCGACCCGCACGGCGAGCGGCATCATGACCACGGACAAGGGCCGTGGCGAGAAGAACGTCGTGCGCAAGCGCGTCTACCTCGGCGGCATGTGCGCGCGCTGCGAGGGCATGGGCTCGGTCAGCGACTTCGACCTGTCGGCGCTGTACGACGACACCAAGTCGCTCAGCGGGGCGCGCTCACGATCCCCGGCTACAGCATGGACGGCTGGTACGGCCGGATCTTCAGCGGCAGCGGCTACTTCGACATGGACAAGCCGATCCGCAAGTTCACCAAGAAGGAGCTGAACGACCTCCTCTACCGCGAGCCGACGAAGATCAAGGTCGAGGGGATCAACCTCACCTACGAAGGCCTGATCCCCAAGATCCAGAAGTCGATGCTGGCCAAGGACGTCGACGCGATGCAGCCGCACATCCGCGCGTTCGTGGAGCGGGCCATCACGTTCCAGACGTGTCCCGACTGCGACGGCACCCGCCTGTCCGAGTCGGCCCGGTCGTCGAAGGTCAAGGGCAAGAACATCGCCGACCTGTGCACGATGCAGATCAGCGACCTCGCGGAGTGGGTCCGCGGCCTCAAGGAGCCGTCGGTGGCCCCGCTGCTCAAGGGCCTGCAGCACCTGCTCGACTCGTTCGCCGAGATCGGCCTGGGCTACCTCTCGCTCGACCGGCCGGCGGGCACGCTGTCCGGCGGCGAGGCGCAGCGCACGAAGATGATCCGCCACCTCGGCTCGTCGCTCACCGACGTGACCTACGTCTTCGACGAGCCCACGATCGGGCTGCACCCGCACGACATCGAGCGGATGAACAACCTGTTGCTGCAGCTGCGGGACAAGGGCAACACCGTGCTCGTGGTGGAGCACAAGCCCGAGACGATCGCGATCGCCGACCACGTCGTCGACATCGGTCCCGGTGCCGGCACCGCCGGCGGCGAGGTGGTGTTCGAGGGCAGCGTCGACGGGCTGCGGACCAGCGGCACGATCACCGGCAAGCACCTAGACGACCGCGCCTCGCTGAAGTCGTCGGTGCGCACGCCGGCGGGGGCGCTCGAGGTGCGCGGCGCCGACACCCACAACCTCAAGAAGGTCGACGTCGACATCCCGCTCGGCGCGCTCGTGGTGCTGACCGGGGTCGCCGGGTCGGGCAAGAGCTCGCTGATCAACGGCTCGGTCGCGGGCCGCGACGGCGTCGTGGTGATCGACCAGGGCGCGATCCGGGGCTCGCGGCGGAGCAACCCGGCCACCTACACCGGGCTGCTCGACCCGATCCGCAAGGCGTTCGCCAAGGCCAACGGCGTGAAGCCGGCGCTGTTCAGCTCCAACTCCGAAGGCGCCTGCCCCACCTGCAACGGCGCCGGGGTCATCTACACCGAGCTGGGCGTCATGGCCACCGTCGAGTCCACCTGCGAGGACTGCGAGGGCAAGCGGTTCCAGGCGGCGGTGCTGGAGTACACGCTGGGCGGCCGTGACATCAGCGAGGTGCTCGCGATGTCGGTCGCCGAGGCCACGGAGTTCTTCGGCGACGGCGAGGCGCGCACGCCGGCGGCCCACAAGGTCCTCGAGCGGCTCAGCGACGTCGGGCTCGGCTACCTCAAGCTCGGCCAGCCGCTCACCACGCTGTCCGGCGGTGAGCGGCAGCGGATCAAGCTGGCCACCCAGATGGCGGAGAAGGGCGAGGTCTACATCCTCGACGAGCCGACCACGGGCCTGCACCTCGCCGACGTCGAGCAGCTGCTCGGCCTGCTCGACCGGCTCGTCGACGCGGGCAGGTCGGTCATCGTCATCGAGCACCACCAGGCGGTCATGGCGCACGCGGACTGGATCATCGACCTCGGCCCCGGCGCCGGCCACGACGGCGGCCGGATCGTCTTCGAGGGCACCCCCGCCGACCTCGTCGCCGGCCGCCCCACCCTCACCGGCGAGCACCTGGCGGCCTACGTCAGCGCCTGACCGACGCGCGGCGGCCGGCCACCCGGCCGGCCGCGCGCGGCGCCGGGATCGCGACGGCCGGTGCGCGGAACCGCAGCGGCAGCACGACGAGCTGCGCGAGCATGATCAGCTCCACCACGAACAGCACCCGCTGGAACAACCCGTTCAGCTCCTGCAGCGCCTCGGGCATCGCGCCGAAGTGGCTCGTCATGAACAGCGTCAGCACCACCGACGTGACGATCACGTTGGCGTACAACCACTTCCGGTCCGCCACCAGGTAGGCCACGCCGGTCAGCTGCCGCGCCACCAGGAACGCCGCGATCGGCACGCAGAAGAACACGACGCCGGCCGCGTACCGGTGGATCAGGGCCGAAGTGGACAGTGACTCGCCCAGGTCGGTGTGGAAGAGCGCGGCCAGCAGCGAGCCGAGCACCGCGAGGTCGAGCGCCACGCGCAGCAACCCGTTGCCCAGCAGGCGAATCCGGGCGAGCCCGATCGTCGCGCCGATGCCGGCGACGCACATGCACAGCAGCGCGGCGCCGAACATCCAGCCCACGCCCGGCACGAACACGTAGTCGGACATCGTCGTGTCCAGCACGCTCATCCGGTGCCACGCGACGACCGTCAGCTGGGTCATGAACAGCGCCGACAGCACGATGCCGGACAGGCCCAGCCGGACGGCGAAAACGGAGGGTCGCGGGGCGGCGGCGGTGGGGACACGACGCGGCGCCCGCTGCTGGATCGGCACGAGGTTCGTCACGAGATCAACACTCTCGCGACGACGTCCTCCGAACCATCCGGGAAGGCCCCCCTTTCATACGGGGGCTATCCCTACCAGGGGCGGGCGCCGCGACGGTCTAGCTCGCGTTGTCCTCCAGCATCTCGGTCACCAGCGCCGCGATCGGCGAGCGCTCCGACCGGGTCAGCGTGACGTGTGCGAACAGCGGGTGTCCCTTCAGCTTCTCGATCACCGCCGCGACGCCGTCGTGCCGGCCGACGCGCAGGTTGTCCCGCTGCGCCACGTCGTGGGTGAGCACCACCCGCGACCCGGTGCCGAGCCGGGACAGCACGGTCAGCAGCACGTTGCGCTCCAGCGACTGCGCCTCGTCGACGATCACGAACGAGTCGTGCAGCGAGCGGCCGCGGATGTGGGTCAGCGGGAGCACCTCGAGCATGCCGCGGTGGAGGACCTCCTCGATCACGGCCTTGCTGACGAGCGCGCCGAGGGTGTCGAACACCGCCTGCGCCCACGGCTGCATCTTCTCGCTCTCGGAGCCGGGCAGGTAACCGAGCTCCTGCCCGCCGACCGCGTACACCGGCCGGAAGACGATGACCTTGCGGTGCAGCCCGCGCTCCATCACCGCCTCGAGGCCGGCGCACAGCGCGAGCGCCGACTTGCCGGTGCCGGCGCGGCCGCCGAGCGAGACGATGCCGACCTCCTGGTCGAGCAGCAGGTCGAGCGCGACCCGCTGTTCGGAGGAGCGGCCGTGCAGGCCGAATGCCTCACGGTCGCCGCGAACGAGCTGGATCTGCTTGTCCTTGGTGACCCGGCCGAGCGCGCTCGCGGACGGCGCGATCAGCCGCAGGCCGGTGTTGCACGGGTACTCGGCCGAGTCGACGCCGTACCCGGCGAGGTCGATCTCGCCGTCGCGGTAGAGCGCGTCCAGCGCCTCGGCGGGTACCTCGAGGTCGACCATCCCGGTCCAGCCGGACGGGGTGACCTCCTCGGCGCGGTACTCGTCGGCCTCCAGGCCGACCGCGGCCGCCTTGACCCGCAGCGGGATGTCCTTCGTGACCAGCACGACGCCCTCGGTCTCGGCGGCCAGGTTCAGCGCGCAGGCGAGGATGCGGGAGTCGTTCGAGTCGGCCCGGAAGCCGGCGGGCAGTACGCCGGGGTCGGAGTGGTTCAGCTCCACGTGCAGCGTGCCGCCCGAGGGTCCGATGGGGATCGGCTTGTCGAGGCGGGCGTGCCGTTGGCGCAGGTCGTCGAGCATCCGGAGAGTCTCTCTGGCGAACCAGCCGAGCTCGGGGTGGTGGCGCTTGCCCTCGAGCTCACCGATCACGACGAGCGGAAGGACGACAGCATGCTCGGCGAACCGAGTCACCGCCCACGGGTCGGAGAGCAGCACGGACGTGTCGAGAACGTAGGTACGGCGCTGGTCACCCGGGCCTCCTGAGGAACGCGATGCGGTCACGGCAACTCCCAGGCGAACGTGACACCCACGTCCGCACCTCGTAGGGCCAGGCACCCACCCAGGCGGGGCGATCAGATCGGCGTCGAGGACCTCCTTGACGCCGTTCGCGTCGCCCACGAGGGCCGGGTGCCGGCCCTCTCGATCGTTGCTCTCACGACCTGGGCCTCCCGGAACGGGCCACGTGGGCGCGACCCGTCACTTCGGACGCTACCCGCGGTTGCCGCTACCCGACAGGCAGCCACGCAGGTGATTTTCGTATCGTGATCACACGTGCAGATGCACAGTCCGGCTACACGGAGTGATCAACACCGCTGACCTGGGGCATCCGCCGTCCGAGGGACCCGAACCGGCCGCTCGAGCCCCGCTCAAGCCGCTGACCAGGCACAGTCCGTCGTCAGGCGCTCACGCCATGATCACCGAGCAGAATCGATTAATCATCTCGGAAAGCCAGAAATGGTGAACATGTCGAAATCCGTAACACGATGGAGTATTTGGCGACGCGAACCCATTCGTTTCCGAGTAACTTGGTCGCGACGGAGTGCACAGGACGGACCCCGTGAGTTTCCCGAAACCCCCATTGTTTGAAGGAGATGGAAACGTGCTGAAGAAGGTTGGCATTGTCGCCGCTGCCGCCATCGGACTGTCGATGATCGCCACCCCGGCGTTCGCTTCTGCGAGCCCGCACGGCGACATGGGCCTGCCGGGCATGGTGGAGCCGGGTACGTACCCGACGTTCGGCGACGCGTACAACACGTTCATCGTCGGTGGTGGCGCGCTGGGCTACGGTGCCGCTTCCCTGGTGGCCGGCGCCTACACCGGCATCGCCACCACGCCGGCGCTGATCGCCCACTCGTTCTGCAACGGCTGCGACGACTGACGTAGCAGAAATAACGCGCGGGCTCGGGATTCATTTCCCGAGCCCGCGCATTTTCGTGAACCGAAACCGTCATGAACCGAACCGGCGGTGCCGAATCGCGTAGTCGCGCAGTGCGCGCAGGAAATCGGTGCGCCGGAAGTCCGGCCAGTACGCCTCGCAGAACCAGAACTCGGAATGCGCGGACTGCCACAGCAGGAATCCGGACAGCCGCTGTTCGCCGGACGTCCGGATGACGAGGTCCGGGTCCGGCTGGCCCGAGGTGTACAGGTGCTCGGCGATGTGGTCGACGTCCAGGACCTCGACCAGCTCCTCGATGGTCGTGCCCTCCTCCGCGTGCTGCTGGAGCAGCTTGCGTACGGCGTCCGCGATCTCCCGGCGGCCGCCGTAGCCGACCGCGATGTTGACCTCCATGCCGGTGCGGCCCTCGGTCCGCCGCGCGGCCGCGACGATGCGGGTGGCGGTCTCCTCGGGCAGCACGTCCAGCGCGCCGATGATGCGCACCCGCCAGGTCTTGCCCTCCTCGGCGAGCTCGTCGACGACGTCGCCGATGACCTGCAGCAGGGAGTCGAGCTCCTCCTGCGGGCGGGTCGTGTTGTCGGTGGAGAGCAGCCACAGCGTGACGAGCTGGACGTCGGCCTCCTGGCACCAGCTCAGCAGGTCCGCGATCCGGTTGGCGCCCTCGCGGTGGCCGTCGGCAACGTCGGTGAACCCGGCCTCGCGCGCCCAGCGTCTGTTCCCGTCGAGCACGACCCCGACGTGCCGGGGGTGGCGCCCCGCGGCCTGTTGGGTGAGGCGTTTGTCGTAGATGCCGTAGACGAGTTTTGCGGCTTTCCTGCGGAATCTCCGCCAGACGGATGTCACGTTCTCGCAGGGTACGCGGCCCCCTGTCGGGCAGGGCACACTGGAAGCATGCAGCGAACCGACATCGACCCGCGGTGGCAGGATCTCTCGGTGATCGAGCGCCTGGTACGCGAGGCGCGGACGGTTGCGGTCGTCGGGCTCTCGCCGGATCCGGGGCGGCCGAGCCACGGCGTGGCCAGGTATTTGCGCCGGTCCGGGCTGCGGATCCTGCCGGTGAACCCGGAGCTGACGACGTGGGAGGGGCTGCCGGCGTACGCGTCGCTGGCCGACGTGCCGGAGCCCGTGGACGTCGTGGACGTGTTCCGCCGCCCGGAGCACGTGCCGGCCATCGCCCGCGAGGCGGTCGCCGCCGGGGCGGGGGCGTTGTGGCTGCAGCTGGGCGTGCTGAGCGCGGCGGGCGCCACGATCGCGGCGGAGGGCGGGCTCGACGTGGTCATGGACCGGTGTCTCGCGGTAGAGCATCGTGAGGTCGTCGGCTGGTCGTGAGGCCGTTCACGGTTTGCCCGGACGTAACCTACGGTCCCGTAACCTGGTCCTTGTGCCCGCTGCGACCCTGAATCCCCAGCACCAGAAGCCGCGCATGCGCGGCGTGATCCACTACTGGTCGTTCCTGGTCTCGGTAGCCACCGGCGCCACCCTGATAGCGGTCTCCGCCGCGACGGTCTCCGCGACCGCGGGCTGGGCGACGGCGGTCTACGGTGCGACGGTCCTGGGCCTGTTCGGCGTGAGCGCGCTGTACCACCGGCGGTGGTGGGTGAGCCTGCGCGTGCGGGCGTGGATGAAGCGCCTGGACCACTCGATGATCTTCCTGTTCATCGCCGGGACGTACACCCCGTTCACCCTGCTGGCCATGCCCCAGCCGACGGGCTACGTCGTGCTGTCCATCGTGTGGGGCGGCGCGGTCCTCGGGGTGACGCTGAAGCTGCTGTGGCCACACGCGCCACGGTGGCTGGGCACGCCGATCTACATCGCGCTGGGCTGGGTGGCCGTGTTCGTGCTGCCGGACCTGCTGCACCACGCAGGCGTGGCGGCCCTGGTCCTGATCCTGGTGGGTGGCGGCTTCTACACCCTGGGCGCCGTCTTCTACGCGACCCGCTGGCCGAACCCCTGGCCCCGCGTCTTCGGCCACCACGAGTTCTTCCACGCCGCGACGGTGCTCGCCGCACTGTCCCACTACATCGCGATCTGGCTCGCCATCTACGCCTAGCTGCGGTTATATCGTTTTTGATCAAGCCTCAGGCACTCTGACGACGCTGTGCGATCGCCAGAACACTCAACCGATGCCCGCCGAGGGGGGTTGTGGTGTCGCCGATTCCTGTGTAAATAGCAGAGCGGGCCCCGAAGGTTCTCGATTCACCTTGAACTTCAAGGTGAAGAAGGAGGACCGGATGTGGGCCCCGATCATCGTTGGCGCTGTAGCGCTTCTGCTCACTGCATGGGCGGCCCGCGTCGGGTTCTCCGCGAACAAGAGAGCAGCGAGACTTCGCGTGGAAGGTCATCCGTCTGGTCTGGCCCACGGCGGCTGCTACAACAGGTCTCGCTGTTGGCCTGACCAAGCTCTACGAAGCCGGTCTGCTCGACCATTGGGTTGGCATCCCACCGCCATGAGGGGTGTGCATCCAGCGCGGCTTCTTGGCCACCGCCGGCGGCATAAGCGTGAGGCCGGCGGTTTCCCGCCGGCCTCAGCTTGTTTCTACAGTTCCGGGCCCTGTGCGCGTAGGTCGTCCACCTTGGACATGGCTTCGCGCAGTGAGCTGAGCCATTCGTCGGCGTGTTCGCCTACCAGGCGGACCGCCCACGCCAGTGCCTCGGAGCGCGAGCGGGCCACGCCCGCGTCCACGAGGGTGTCCAGGATGAGCCGCTCCTCCTGGCGCAACCTGGTCATCACCGGCACGGACAGGGTCGTGAACAGCTCCTCGGAGTCGCCCAGCTTGGCGCCCCACGCGACCTTGCGCTCGTAGCGGTGCTCGGCCTGCCGCGCGATCTCGATGCGCTCGTCGCGCGTCTCCTCGCGGAACCGGCTGATCCGGCCCGCCTCGGCGGCCGCGCGCTCGGCGTCGTCGGTGAACTCGCCGTCCAGGGGCGGCAGTTGCCCGACGACCGTGATCTCCTCGCGGTCCACCACGACCATCGGCGCCTCGGTGAACCACCCTTCCGGCAGCCGCCCGGAGAACCAGGCGGACGCGTCATCGGCGGACGGCAGGTCGGCCTGCTGCCAACCCCCACGTCCCCGGCCGCGACCACCCGGACCACCCCAACCACGACCCGGACCCCAGCGATGTCCTCTCGGTCCCATGAATCCCACCCCGCACCTTCCGAACATGACAGCCTCCAGATCGGCTGACTTACATGATTACAAGGTTACGCGCGGCACGGCATTACGCCACAAGGTTCGCCCGGGGCGGAATTGGGTGAGAGAAGTGGGGCCAGCCCACAAGAAGGCGACCATGGCTCTGAGCTGGGCAAACAGCGCCGCTGCGCGAGCGGCGTGGCCTCCGGCCCCCCAAGATCCAGCGTACCGATGGGCCCTGACAAATCCTGGCGCGCCGGCCAGGGGCTGTGGACAGCTCAGTGCAGCGCGGTCACCAGTTCGCCGACCTCCGTGACGGGGCGGTCGCAGACGTAGCCGTGGCACACGTAGGCCGCGGCCAGGCCGTCGACCAGCGGGCGGTCCGCCAGCAGGGGCACGTCGTCCGGGGAGCCGGCCAGTACCACCGACCCGCCGGGCGCATGGCGCAGCGCCGCGTCCACGAGGGCCTCTCGGCGGGAGTCGCCGGCCGCACCCACCACCGCTACCTGCACCGGGCCCGTCGCCAGGGCCTCCGCCACGGACAGCCAGTGGCCCGCGAACCTCGGCGCGCGGGACGCCAGCATGCCCGCCCGCGCCACCGCCCGCTCCGCCGCCGACCGGTACGTCGTCGCCCGGTCCGGGCCCACCAGCGCGGACGCCGTCAGCAATGCCCCGGCGGTGGCCGACGCACCCGACGGGCTCGCGTTGTCGCTCGGGTCGGAGGGACGCCACACGAGCGCGTCCGCGTCGTCGGCCGTGTCGTGGAAGGCGCCCTCGGCCGATTCGTCGGCGAAGTGGGTCAGCGCCGTGTCCAGCAGGTCCACCGCCGCGTCCAGCCAGCGCGCCTCACCCGTCGCCTGGTGCAGGGCCAGCAGGCCCTCGGCCAGGCAGCCGTGGTCCTCCAGCACGCCGGCCGCCGTACCCACCACGCCGTCGCGGGACGCGCGGCGCAGGCGGCCGTCGACCAGGTGCACCTCCGTCACCAGGGTCGCCGCGGCCGACGCGGCGGAGATCCAGTCGGGCACACCGAACGCGGCGCCCGCGTAGGCCAGCGCGCCGATCGCCAGGCCGTTCCACGCCGTGACCACCTTGTCGTCCCGGCCGGGCTGCGGACGGGCGTCCCGCGCGATCAGCAGGCGCTCGCGCGCCCGGGCCCACCGCGCGGGCACCTCGGGCTCGCGCAGCATGCGCAGCGTCGACGTGCCGTGCTCGAACGTGCCCGCCGCCGTCACGCCGAGCAGCTCCGCCGCCCACGCGCCGTCGTCCTCGCCCAGCACCTCGACCAGCTGCTCGGGCGTCCACCCGTAGGTCAGGCCCTCGACCCCGTCGGTGTCCGCGTCCAGCGACGCGGCGAAGCCGCCCTCCGCCGTGCGCAGCCGGCGCACCAGGAACTCCGCCGTCTGCGACGCGACCTCCTTGTGCCGCGCCGACCCCGTGCGCAGCGCCAGGTGCGTGTACACCCGCAGCAGCAACGCGTTGTCGTACAACATCTTCTCGAAGTGCGGCACCACCCAGCCCGCGTCCACGCTGTACCGCGCGAAGCCGCCGTCGAGCTGGTCGTAGATGCCGCCGCCCGCCATCGCGTCGGCGGTTCCCTCCGCGATGGACAGCGCCTCGACGGAACCGGTGCGCTCGTGGTGGCGCAGCAGGAACTCCAGCACCATCGACGGCGGGAACTTCGGCGCGGTGCCGAAACCGCCGTGCCGCCGGTCGTACTCGGGCAGCATCGCCAGCGCCGCGCCGTCCAGCGCATCGGCGTCCACAATGGACTCCGGGAGTGCGGCCGTCTGCTTCGACAGCTCCGCGACGATGCGGGTGCCGGCCTCGCGCACGTCCGCGTCCCGGCTCGTCCACGCCTCGTCGACGGCGGTGAGCAGCTGGCGGAACGACGGCATCCCCGGCCGCGGCGTCGGCGGGTAGTAGGTGCCGCAGTGGAACGGCGCGCCCTCGGGCGTCAGGAAGCACGTCATCGGCCAGCCGCCCTGACCGGTCATCGCCTGCGTCGCGGTCATGTACACCGCGTCGACGTCGGGGCGCTCCTCGCGGTCCACCTTGACGTTGACGAACTTCGCGTTCATCAGCTCGGCGATCTCGGCGTCCTCGAACGACTCGTGCGCCATCACGTGACACCAGTGGCACGCCGCGTAGCCGACCGACAGCAGGATCGGCACGTCCCGGCGCCGCGCCTCGGCGAACGCCTCGTCCGACCACGGCCACCAGTCGACCGGGTTCTCCGCGTGCTGCAGCAGGTACGGGCTCGTCGCGTCCGCCAGCCGGTTCGCCATGTCTCCAGCCTTCCAGACGCCCCGGGCCGGCGTGCCCTCAGTTCTTCGGGCCAGTGCCGCCCTCGGCGGTGTCCTGCTCCCCGTTCGACGGCGGCGAGGTCTCCGCGGCCTTCGAGGTGTCCTCCGCGTCGGCGTCGGTGGACGCCTCCTCCGGCGGGTCGAAGCTCGCCGGGACGCGCTTGAGGTGCTTGGTCATCGAGCGGACCAGGAATGCCACCGCGACGAAGAACAGCAGCAGGACCAGCAGGCCGACCGGCGAGGACTTGCCGAAGTCCTCGCCGCGCCCGCCCGGGTCCTGCTGCGGCGTCGGCGGCGGCTGGGCGACCAGGGCCACCGTGCCGGCGGCCTGGTCATAGCCCGCAAGTGTCATGCACTTACCTTTTCGCTGATCCCGGAGAACAGGTCGTCCTCCGGCAGGGTCGTGTCCACCAGGGACCGCACCAGCTCGTACTCCTCGTACGGCCACACGTCGCGCTGCACGTCCAACGGCACGGCGAACCACCGGCTGTCGGGGTCGATCTGCGTGGCGTGAGCCAGCAGCGCGGCGTCCCTCTGCTCGAAGTATTCCCCACATTCGATCCGCGTCGTCACCCGGTTGACCACGTCGCCGCGGTTCTCGTCCCACTTCTCGAGCCACTCGGCGTACGGCGACTCCATGCCGCGCGCCAGCAGCGCGTCGTGCATGGCCTGCATCCGCAGCCGGGAGAAGCCGTGCGAGTAGTACAGCTTCAGCGGCGTCCACGACCTCGCCCGCCTCCGGGTACAGGTCCGGGTCGCCCGCCGCGTCGAACGCGGCGACCGACACCTCGTGGCAGCGGATGTGGTCGGGGTGCGGGTAGCCGCCGTTCTCGTCGTAGGTGATGACCACGTGCGGCTTGAACTCGCGCATCAGCCGGACCAGCGGCGGCACCGACTCCGCCAGCGGCACCACCGCGAAGCAGCCGTCGGGCAGCGGCGGCTTCGGGTCGCCCTCCGGCAGCCCGGAGTCGACGAAGCCGAGCCACCGGTGCGCCACCCCGAGGATCTCGGCCGCGCGCGCCATCTCCTTGCGGCGGAAGTCGTTCATGTTCTCGAGCACCTCGGGGCGGTCCATCGCGGGGTTGAGGATGTCCCCCCGCTCGCCGCCGGTGCAGGTCACCACCATGACCTCGTGGCCCTCGGCCACGTACTTCACCATGGTGGCCGCCCCCTTGCTCGACTCGTCGTCCGGATGCGCGTGCACCGTCATCAGTCGCAGCTTCTCCGCCATGTTCCCGCATCCTCCTGTGACGCTCACCCCGGGCAGGCCCCACCACGCACCTGCCGGATACTCAACCTGGTTGGACGAACCAAGCCGGTCGGGTCCATTGTTCCCGGCGGGCCCGACAATTCCGCTGGAGGGCCAGCATGACCGCGCCGGGCGGAACGCTGCTGGAGGACCGCTATGGCACGCGACCTCGCAAGACGTCGCGGCGAACGTATGTGATCCTCGGCGCCTGCGCGCTGCTCGCTCGGCGGCCTGATCGCGTGGCTCGGCTACGTCAACCTCGGCACCGCGCCCATCGAGACCCAGCAGGTCGGCTTCGAGAACCTCGACGGCGACGTCATGCGGTTCACCTTCGAGGTCACCCGGGACACTCCCGACCGGCCGGCGGTGTGCATCGTGCGGACCCGGATCCGCGACGGCGAGGAGGGCGGCCGCCGCGAGGTTCTGATCCCGCCCGGGCCGGCCGCCGTGAACGTCACCACCACCATTCGGAGCAGTGACGAGCCGGTCACGGCCGATGTGTTCGGCTGCTCATATCAGGTTCCGGCATACCTGTCCAAGGACCTGCCGCCATCAGGGTGAACTCATCGATTCACGCTGGCAAACAGGACAAATCGGACAAGGATATCGGACCAATCGTGGTATTCTGTCTTACCGGCACGGCCCCTGGCGGGCCGTGTTTTTCCGTTCCGGGTGTTCGCCGCCGCCCGGGAACTGCCGACCCGAATCCGCGGGCCGGAAGTATGAGCGAGGAGTTGGTGACCGTGAGCGACACCCAGGTGACCTGGTTGACCCAGGAGGCCTACAACCGGCTCAAGCAAGAGCTTGACGAGCTCGTTGACAATCGCCCGGTTATCGCCGCGAAGATCAACGCCAGCCGCGAGGAGGGGGACCTCAAGGAGAACGGGGGCTACCACGCGGCGCGCGAGGAGCAGGGCCAGGCCGAGGCCCGCATCCGGCACCTGCAGGAGCTGCTGCGCAACGCCAAGGTCGGCGAGGCGCCGGCCAACGACGGGCTCGCGGAGCCCGGCAAGGTGCTGACCATCCGTTACGAGGGCGACGACGAGACCGAGAAGTTCCTGCTGGCCACCCGCGAGGAGGGCGCCGAGGGAGCGCTGGAGGTCTACTCGCCGGAGTCGCCGCTCGGCAAGGCGCTGCTGGGCGCCAAGGAGGGCGAGACCCGCTCCTACGAGCTCCCCAACGGCAGCACCCAGCAGGTCACCCTGGTCAAGGCGGTGCCCTACGCCGGCTGAGCCCGGTACGACATTGATCCGATCTCTCCAGCGGCGGGCAGTGTCAGGTCTACGACTCCGCGACCCGCTCCAGCAGCGGCCGGACTCGGGGCGGGATCGGCGTGGACAAGGCGATCGAGGTCGACGTGCGCTGCACCCAGTGCACGTCGACCACCTCGTCGATGACCCGCTGCAGGTCGGCGTTGGACCGCGCCACCATGCGCACCAGCAGGTCCCCCTCGCCGGTCGTGGCGTGCACCTCGCAGACCTCGTCGATGGCCCGCGAGGCGTTCGGCGACCTCGCCGCGCTTGCCCTGGGCGATCTCCAGCACCGCGAACGCGGTCAGCCCGTAGCCGATCGCGGCCAGGTCCACCTCCGGCGGGAAGCCGCGCAGCACGCCGCGCCGCTCCAGCCGGTCCATCCGCGCCTGCACCGTCCCGCGCGCCACGCCCAGCCGGCGCGAGCACTCCAGCACGCCCAGCCGCGGCTCGTCGGACAGCAGCAGCAGCAGGCGTGCGTCCAGCGCGTCGAGTGTGTCAAGCGGTTCGCTCATCTACACAGAATGCCTCATTTCGTCTACTCCGAGCATGCGCTGGCTATGCAGGTTGTCCAGCGAATTTGGCCTCGGTTGCGCAGACTGCCAAGTCGGACGGATGCTGCGGCTACCGCGACACGTTCAGCAGGGAGGACGCGATGACCGGCACCCTCGGCCAGGAACGCCAGCTCGACGACGTCAGCTTCGACCAGCTCCGTCAGCTCGTCGGGCTCGTCGACTACGACGAGTCGAAGGACCCGTTCCCGGTACGCGCGATGGACGCCGTGGTGTTCGTGGTCGGCAACGCCACCCAGACCGCGTGGTTCTACCAGGCCGCGTTCGGCATGCGGCTCGTCGCGTACTCGGGCCCGGAGACCGGCAACCGCGACCACAAGTCGTTCGTGCTGAAGTCCGGCTCGGCCCGCTTCGTGATCAACGGCGGCGTCGCCCCGGACAGCCCGCTGCACGACCACCACCGCAAGCACGGCGACGGCGTGGTCGACCTCGCGCTCGAGGTCGCCGACGTCGACCAGTGCGTCCGGCACGCGCGGGCCCAGGGCGCGACCGTCCTCGAGGAGCCGCACGACGTCTCCGACGAGCACGGCACGATCCGGCGCGCGGCGATCGCGACGTACGGCGAGACCCGCCACACGCTGATCGACCGCTCCCGCTACGACGGCCCCTACCTGCCCGGCTACGTGGCCAAGGAGTCCGCGATGCCGGCGCGCAAGCGGCTGTTCCAGGCCGTCGACCACTGCGTCGGCAACGTCGAGCTCGGCCGGATGGACTACTGGGTCGAGTTCTACAACCGGGTGATGGGCTTCGTGAACATGGCGGAGTTCGTCGGCGACGACATCGCCACCGACTACTCCGCACTGATGAGCAAGGTCGTCTCCAACGGCAACCACCGGGTCAAGTTCCCGCTCAACGAGCCGGCGATCGCGCAGGCGCAAGTCGCAGATCGACGAGTACCTGGAGTTCTACGGCGGCGCCGGCTGCCAGCACATCGCGCTCGCCACGAACGACATCATCGCCACGGTCACCGCGATGCGCGAGGCCGGCGTCGAGTTCCTGGCCACGCCCGACTCGTACTACGACGACCCGGAGCTGCGCGCCCGGATCGGCAAGGTGCGGGTGCCGATCGAGACGCTCAAGGAGCACCGCATCCTGGTCGACCGCGACGAGGACGGCTACCTGCTGCAGATCTTCACCACGCCGATCGGCGACCGGCCGACCGTGTTCTACGAGCTGATCGAGCGGCACGGCTCGCTCGGCTTCGGCAAGGGCAACTTCAAGGCGCTGTTCGAGGCCATCGAGCGCGAGCAGGAGCGGCGCGGAAACCTCTGACGGCAACGTCTGGCGGCAACCTCTACGGGAACGCGCCGGTGATCGTGGCTCCACTCCATGATCACCGGCGCGGCACCTCCACCCCCAGTGCCACCAAGGCTCGCAGCCGTCGCTAACAAGCCACTAACAAGGCGCGCAGCGCCGTACCGGATGCGGATTCACCCAGCGATCCGCGGAAATTTTCCGGGCCGGGTATTCTCTGTGTGCACGCAGCGCATGGATGGGGCACAGGCATGGCGGTCGGTTCACGGGTCGCGGGAGCACTCCCGCTGGCGGGGGCGTCGTTGGCCGCGGTGGCGCTCGCCGCGGTGGCGGTGTTCAGCGTCCACCAGGCGGGCTGCGCGGACCCGGGCCGCTACGTCCAGAACGACGACGGTCAGGTCGAGCTCGTCGACAGCTGCATCGACCCGGCCCAGCTGCCGCCGGTCCACCAGCGCAAGGACACGCCGGACCCGGCCGAGCCCGCGCTCAACGAGCTGACCAACAGCGACCCGGTCGCCCCGTAGGACCCACAGACACGAACGACGCCCCCCGGAACACCGGGGGGCGTCGTCGTTTTGCGTCGTCAGCCGAGGGCCTGGAGCAGGTCCTGCACCAGGTCGGCGCCGTCCTCGATGCCCACCGACAGGCGCAGCACGTCGCCGGGGACCTGCAGCGGGGAGCCAGTGGTGCTCGCGTGCGTCATCTTGCCCGGGTGCTCGATCAGCGACTCGACGCCGCCGAGCGACTCGCCCAGGATGAACAGCTTCGTGCGGGCGGCGACCTCCAGGGCCGCGGCCTCGCCACCGGCCACCGCGAACGACACCATGCCGCCGTAGCGGCGCATCTGCTTGCCGGCGAGCTCGTGGCCGGGGTGGTCCTCGAGTCCCGGGTAGTAGACCTTGGTGACCCGCGGGTGGCCGACCAGCGCCTCGACGATCCGCTCGGCGTTGTCGCTGTGCCGCTCCATCCGCAGCGCCAGGGTCTTCGCGCCGCGCAGGGTGAGCCAGGCGTCGAACGGGCCGGGCACGCTGCCGACCGCGTTGCGCAGGAAGGCGAACTGCTCGTGCAGCTCGTCGTGGGAGGTGATCAGCGCGCCGCCGACGACGTCGGAGTGGCCGCCCAGGTACTTGGTGGTCGAGTGCAGCACGACGTCGGCCCCGAGGCCGAGCGGGGACTGCAGGTACGGCGTCGCGAACGTGTTGTCCACGACCAGCTTCGCGCCGGCCTCGGCCGCCACGTCGGACAGCGCGGCGATGTCGGCGACGGCGAGCAGCGGGTTGGTCGGCGTCTCGCACCAGATGACCTTGGTGTTCGGGCGGACCGCGGCGCGCGTGGCGTGCACGTCGGCCAGGTCGACGGTCGTGTACTCGACGCCCCAGAGCGTGAGCACCTTGTCCAGCAGGCGGAAGGTGCCGCCGTACGCGTCGCCGCCGAGGATGATGTGGTCGCCGGGCCGGGTGATCGAGCGCAGCGCGGTGTCGGCCGCGGCCATCCCGGACGCGAAGGAGATCCCGTGCCGGCCGCCCTCCAGGGAGGCCAGCGCCTCCTCGAGTGCGGTGCGCGTCGGGTTGGCGGTACGGGAGTACTCGTAGCCACCCTCGCGCAGCCCACCGACGCCGTCCTGAGCGAACGTGGACGTCGCATAGATCGGCACGATGACCGAACCGGTTCGCGGATCAGGCCGCTGACCTGCGTGGATAGCTCGCGTCTCGAAACCCCACCGGCTCGTGTCGTCTGCCATGGTCACAGGTTATTACCTCTCACTGACGTGCCCAGTATCTGGGAATCAAATCTCGCTCGTCACTCATGTCAACGTCGCGAGCACCGTAAATAGTTCAGCCGGGTGTGCCCAGCACGCGAAAAGCAAGACGCCGGTGGGCGTGCCCACCGGCGTCTCGTCTCAGCTGTCGCTCACCACTGCTGTGGCGGCGGGCCGCCCTGCTGCGGCGGCTGGCCGTAGCCCTGCTGCGGTCCCTGCTGCGGTCCTTGCTGTCCGAACCCGGACGGCGGGCCGCCGAAGCCCTGCTGCGGGGGCTGGCCGAAACCCTGCTGCTGGGGCGGTTGCTGACCGAAGCCGCCGCCCGAGGGCGGACCGCCGAAGCCACCACCGCCGGGGCCGCCGAGCACCGACTCGCCACCGAGGAACTTCTTGGTCTGCGGGATGAACGCGAGCGCGCCCACCGCCCCGACGATGATGCCGCCGATCAACGCCCAGACCGGCACGTTCGGCGCGTCCGTCGCGTTGCTGACGTCGCCCTCGACGATGAGGTAGGCGATGCCGGCGATCAGCATCAGACCACCCGCCGCCGCGGTGACCATGCCGGCGAGGCTGTGCTTGAGGTAGATCAGCACGCCGCCGCCGATGGCGCCGACGGCACCGACCAGCGCCACGATCGTCCACAGCCACAAGGTCCCCGGCGCGGGGATGTTGGCCTTGGCGAGGTCGTCGCTGCTCGCGTCGCCCACGATGTCGGAGTAGTCGCTGAGGTCACCGAAGTCGGTGAACGACATGATCGCGACGATCAGGCCGAGCAGGGCCACCAGTCCGGCGAGGCCCCACGCGATCATCTGCGTGTTCTGGCCCTGGCCGCCGAACGACGGGCCGCTGCCGAGCCCCTGCTGCTGGGCGAACCCGCCGGGGGGCGGACCGTAGCCGGGCGGCGGTTGCTGCTGCTGGCCGAAGCCGGGCGGCGGGGTGTTCTGCTGCTGCCCGAAACCGCCGGGCTGCTGCTGGCCGAACCCGCCGCCGGGCGGCGGGCCGTACCCGGGTGGCGGCTGCTGGCCGTAACCGCCCTGCTGCTGGCCGAACCCGCCGGGCGCCTGAGGGTCGGCACCGGGCGGCGGGGCGTACTGCGGCTGCTGGGGCGGCATCGAGCCGGGCGGCACCATCTGCGTCGCGCCGGAGTCGTGCTGCTGTTGCTGCTGGCCGTACTGGCCGGGCGAGACGACCTGGGTCGCCTCGCCGGGAGGCTGCTGGCCCGGCTGGATGGCCTGGGTGCGCTCGACCCCGTCGGCGCCGACCTGGCCGGGCTGCCCCGGCTGGAAGACCTGCGTCGCACCGGGTGACGAGTGCGGATTGTCCTGTGGCGGCTGGCCGGGACGCTGCTCCTGGCCCTGCTCACCTTCCCCTTGCTGCGGTGGCTGGCCGCCCTGCCACGGTGGGTTCGGCGGCTGAGGAGAGCTCATCGGGTTCCAACCCCTTCTTCTATTTGCATTCGCGCCAACGCTAGTCCATCGTGCGCCCGTTTGCCGGAACGGCCGCAGCGCCGCGACACGCTCACCGGCCTGCGAGAAAGCCGAGCAGGTCCTGGCGGGTGACCACACCGGCGGGCTTGCCGTCCACCAGTACGAGCGCGCCGTCCGCGGCGGACAGGGCGGACATCGCGGAGCTGACCTGCTCACCAGCGCCGATGGTCGGCAGCGGCGGCGACATGTGGCTGTCCAGCCGGTCGGCGAGCGCCGCCTTGCCGGTGAACAGCGCCTCCAGCAGGTCGCGCTCGTTGACCGCGCCGACGACCTCGGCAGCCATGACCGGCGGCTCCGCGTTCACCACCGGCATCTGGCTCACGCCGAACTCGCGCAGGATCGCCACCGCGTCGGCGACCGTCTCGGTCGGGTGCCCGTGCACGAGGTCGGGCATCACGCCACCGCTTCCCTTGCGCCGCAACACATCGCCGACCGTCGCGCCGGAGTGCTCGGGCGGCAGGAAGCCGTAGGAGGCCATCCAGTCGTCGTTGAACACCTTCGACAGGTAGCCGCGGCCGCCGTCGGGCAGCAGCACCACCACGACGTCGTCCGGGCCGAGCCGCCGGGCCAGCCGGATCGCGGCGGCGGCCGCCATCCCGCACGAGCCGCCGACCAGCAGGCCCTCCTCACGGGCGAGGCGGCGGGTCACGTCGAACGACTCGGAGTCCGACACCGCGATGATCTCGTCGGCGATGTTCCGGTCGTAGGTCTCGGGCCAGAAGTCCTCGCCGACACCCTCGACGAGGTAGGGCCGGCCGGTGCCGCCGGAGTACACCGAGCCCTCGGGGTCGGCGCCGACGATCTTGACCCGGCCGTCGGAGATCTCCTTGAGGTAGCGCCCGGTGCCGGAGATCGTGCCGCCCGTGCCGACGCCGGCGACGAAGTGGGTGATCCGCCCGTCGGTCTGGCGCCACAGCTCGGGGCCGGTGGTCAGGTAGTGGCTGGTCGGGTTCTCGACGTTCGAGTACTGGTCCGGCTTCCAGGCGTCCTCGATCTCGGTGACGAGCCGGTCGGACACGTTGTAGTAGGAGTCCGGGTGTTCCGGCGCGACCGCGGTCGGGCAGACCACGACCTCCGCGCCGTAGGCCTTCAGCGTGTTCCGCTTGTCCTCGCTGACCTTGTCCGGGCAGACGAACACGCAGCGGTAGCCCTTGCGCTGGGCGACCATGGCGAGGCCGACGCCGGTGTTGCCGGAGGTCGGCTCGACGATCGTGCCGCCGGGCTTGAGCTCACCGGACTTCTCCGCCGCCTCGATCATCCGCAGCGCGATCCGATCCTTGACGCTGCCGCCGGGGTTGAAGTACTCGACCTTGGCGAGCACCGTTGCCGACACACCTTCGGCCAGCGCGTTCAGCTTGACCAGCGGCGTGTTACCCACGAGATCGACGACATGCTCGACGTACTCCACCTGCACTCCTTCTTCAGACGTGCCCCCCGGCACCAGCGCGAGCCTAGCGACCCGCGCATCTACCACGCCTCCGGCGGTTCGTCCTAACAGGCTTGAGTCGCCGTTGAGCCCGATACTAGTGATACGGCACACACTCGACGGGAATCATCGGACACGCCTCGCACGTGGGAGGCGACGTACCGAGAACCGGGAGTGGTGCCGGTTCGTCTCATCAGTAGGAGGTGCGGCGATGGCCGGGATGCGAGTCATACGAGCCCTGATGGTGGGCGCGGGATCAGTCGGTGGACTGTCCGGCGCGGCGTACGGCCTGCTCAACGGCCAGTCGCGGCGAGCTCGCACGATCATCGGCAAGTCGAACGACCTGCCGCTCAACGCCGACGGCGTGTACCTGCCCGACGGCGCGGGCCCGGTCACCGACGAGCCGCACGACGTCATCAGCTTCGCCGTGCTGGGCGACTCGCTCGCCGCCGGGCTCGGCGCGGAGACCGAGGACCGGCTGCCGGGCGTGCGCCTGGCGCGGGGGCTCGCCGAGGAGGCGGGCCGCCCGGTGCGGCTGACCACGCACGCGATCAGCGGGTCGCGGACGATCGACCTGGACGAGCAGGTGGACGTCGCGCTGATCAGCCCGCCGGACCTGGCGCTGGTCATCATCGGCGGCAACGACGTGACCACGGGCATGCGCGTCGGCACGTCCGCGGCGCTGCTGGCCAAGCAGATCGGACGGCTGCGGCGGGCGGGCACGACGGTGGTCGTCGGCACCTGCCCGGACCTGGTCATCATCCGCCCGATCCCGCAGCCGCTGCGCACGGTCGCGTCGCGCTGGGGGCTGGCCCTGGCCCGCGCGCAGCGCCGCGAGCTGGACCGCATCGGCGTGCGGTCGGTGTCGCTGGCCGCCCTGCTGTCGCCGGAGTTCCTGCAGCGGCCGGACGACCTGTTCAGCGCGGACCGGTTTCATCCCAACGGCGCCGGCTACGAGCTCGCGGCCGGCGTCCTGCTCGCCCCGTTGTGTGATGCTGCCGGCTTGACCTCCGGTTGGGAGGTTCTGTCCGCGTAGCCTCTTTGTCAGCGTGCGTCTGACGAAGGAGTTGCGCCATGCCAGAGGCGGTCATCGTGTCCGCGGCCCGTTCGCCGATCGGTCGGGCGAACAAGGGATCGCTGGTCGACATCAGGCCCGACGACCTCGCCGCGCAGATCGTCCGCGCGGCGCTGGACAAGGTGCCGGAGCTGGATCCCGCGCAGATCGACGACCTGATGCTCGGCTGCGGGCTGCCGGGTGGCGAGCAGGGCTTCAACATGGGCCGCGCGCTGGCGGTCGAGCTGGGCTACGACAACCTGCCGGGCTGCACGGTGACGCGGTACTGCGCGTCGAGCCTGCAGACCACGCGGATGGCGTTCCACGCGATCAAGGCCGGTGAGGGCTCGGCGTTCATCAGTGCCGGCGTGGAGACGGTGTCGCGGTTCGGCAAGGGCAGCTCGGACAGCTGGCCGGACACGCACAACCCGCTGTTCGCGGAGGCGGAGGCGCGCACGGTCGCGCAGGCCACCGAGGGCGCGACGTCGTGGCACGACCCGCGCCAGGACGGTTCGGTGCCCGACGTCTACATCGCGATGGGCCAGACCGCGGAGAACCTCGCGCTCGCGAAGGGCGTCACCCGGGAAGACATGGACCGGTTCGGGGTGCGCTCGCAGAACCTCGCGGAAGAGGCGATCAAGGCGGGTTTCTGGGCGCGCGAGATCATCCCCGTGACGCTGCCGGACGGCTCGGTCGTGGACACCGACGACGGCCCGCGCCCGGGCGTGACGTACGAGAAGACCTCGACGCTGCAGCCGGTGTTCCGCCCGAACGGCCGGGTCACGGCCGGCAACTGCTGCCCGTTGAACGACGGCGCCGCGGCGGTCGTGGTCATGTCCGACACCCGCGCGGCGGAGCTCGGCCTCACCCCGCTGGCCCGCATCGTGTCGACGGGCGTGTCCGGTCTGTCGCCGGAGATCATGGGCCTGGGCCCGGTCGAGGCGTCCCGGCGCGCGCTGGCCCTGGCGGGCCTGACGATCGACGACATCGACCTGGTGGAGATCAACGAGGCCTTCGCGGCGCAGGTCATCCCGTCCTACCGCGACCTGGAGATCCCACTGGACAAGCTGAACGTCAACGGCGGCGCGATCGCGGTCGGCCACCCGTTCGGCATGACCGGCGCCCGGATCACCACGACGCTCGTCAACTCCCTGCAGTGGCACGACAAGCAGTTCGGCCTGGAGACGATGTGCGTGGGCGGCGGCCAGGGCATGGCCATGGTCCTCGAACGCCTCAGCTGAAATTCTGGACAGATGGTGCAGAGCAAGGCTGTCGACGTCGACGGGTACCTCGCCGAGGTGCCCGTCGAGCGTCGGGAGGTTCTGACGCGGCTGCGGGACCTGTGCCGCGCGGAGCTGGTGGGGTTCACCGAGAAGATGGCCTACGGCATGCCGGCCTACGAGCGCGTGGGCGGCGAGGACGGCGTGGCGTTCGCGAGCCAGAAGCAGTACAGCTGATATGTAGTGCTGGTTTGTCAAGAGGCAGGGTGAGGCGCCCGTCCTGATTGCTCGGGGCGGGCGCCTCGTGGCTTCGTTGATCAGGCCTGGGGTGAGCGTGTCGTTGGCGACGCGCGGTCAGACTGATATGCGCGGGTTGGGTACCGCAGGACGGGATGTTCGGCAGGAGCGGGCCGCGTGTCTAGGATCGAGCGTCACACCGTCCGTTGTGGATCTTTGTGGATGGTGCTGCTCATAGCTGTATCGCGGGTCGCTCCACGCGCTGCCACCCCGGCGTGCTGGGACAACGAAGCCAGGTCGTCGGGCTGTTATTGCTGCATGACGGCCAGAGACCAGCACCAGCCGGCCAGTTCGCGGGCGATGGCGACGTTGGCGATCACGTGGCGTTTGCGGCGCAGGTTGAAGGTGATCCAGCGGTCGTGCAGCCGTCGGTTGCCGGCGTCACCACGGGCTCGTGCGGCTGGCGGTGCGAGCTCCCATCGGTCGCGCAGGGTCTTGCCAGTCACGTAGCGGGCGCGGTGGTGCCAGGCAGCTTCGACCAGGAGCCGCCGCACGTGGGTGTTGCCGGTCTTGGTGATCGAGCCCTGCGTCCGGGATGCCCCGGAGGAGTACTCGCTGGGTACCAAGCCGACGAACGAGCCGATCGTCTTACCGGTGAACCGGTGCCAGTCGCCGATCTCGACCGCAAGGGCGAACCCGGTCAAGGTCGAGACACCCCGCAGGCAGCCCAACCGCCGCACGACCGGTGTGAACTCGCTGTCGGCGGCCATCACCGCGATCGCCGCGTCGAGCCGGTCCCTGCGGGCTTTGACCGTGAGCACCGCGTCGTAGTCGGACTCGAAGGCCATCTGCACCGCGGGACTGGTGAACCGCTGACGACGTAGCCAGGCGTCGTGGGCGCCGGTCCAGGCCTGCCCATCCGAATAGACGATGCCGTGGCGCAGCAACAGTTTCGACAACCGATGCCGAACCCGCATCAGATCACCACGGCAGTCCTCACGAGCCCGCACCAGATCCCGCGCGGCTTCCTGATCCACACTCGGCACCGCTACCGGTGTGACCTCGTCCAACCGCAGCAGCCGCGCCAGATGAACCGCGTCCTTGGCGTCGGTCTTGACTCGATCCCCCGGCGGTCGCTGCAGCTTCGACGGCGCCGCCACCACACACCGAGTACCCGCCCGCATCAGCGCCCGATACAACCCGAACCCCGTCGGACCCGCCTCATAGGTCACCGCGACCGGCCCAGCCAACCCAGCCAACCACGACCGAATGTGATCATGCGAAGGAGTCAGCCTCGCCTGGATCAACTCACCCGTCACCCCATCGATCGCGGCCGCCGCGACCGATCGTGCGTGCACATCCAGACCCACACTCGTACGCTCGGTAAACACCGGGGCCTCCCACGTATGTCGGATAGGCCAGACAGGCGGCCCCTGCCTGGCAACCCACGAATCTGCGTGAGCGAGGCCCCGGCCTGCAACCGGCTCAAACCCAACCGGTCACGTCATACCGTCTAGTCCGCCTCCCCGGAGTTCAAAGTGTTGGCGAGTTCCAGCGGATGGCACAGTTCAGCGGTTGCTTGTGGCTGGCTACCGTCACGGTCCCCTGAGGTTCCGTTTGCCGGCCCAAGACCGGAGCCGGCCCGGCACCGTCCGTGGTCCGCTCTAGTACGCGGCGCGCCGTTCTGCCGGGAAGCCGGTCCAGCGCAGGTCCGGCGGCAGGTGCGACTGGTCGTTGAAGGTGACCACCGAAGGCGGCCAGAACTCGCGGTACTGGATGACCGTCAGGCCCGCGTTCACCGCGTTGACGCCCAGCCACCGCCACTCCGGCGCGCCGAACGCGGCCCGCACGAACCAGCACACGATCTGGCTGTGCGTGATCAGCACGTCCTGGCGGTGCTCGGCGGTCGCGAACTCGGCCAGCGCCCGCGTGGCCAGCTCAGGTCCGCCGGAGCGCTCGTCGACCGTGTAGCCCTCCAGGTGGGCGAGCGCGGCCGGCGCGAACGCCCACGGCAGCTCCGACGCGCGCGGCAAATAGGGCGGGTAGTCGGCCAGCAGCTCCGAGGACCGCACCGGCACGTCCGGCAGCGCCGCGCCGACGATGGCGGCGGTCTCCTCGGCCCGCGGCAGCGGGCTGTGATGCACGGCCGTGATCGGCAGTCCCGCCAGCCGCTCGCCGAGCAGCCTCGCCTGCCGGCGGCCCACGTCGGTCAGGTTCTCGTCGCCGTCGGCCGCGCCGTGGCGGGCCACGTAGAGCGTTCTCATACGCTGGGCGCGATGCGCGTGGCCGCGGTGATCATGCGGTCGAACGCGTCGCCGTCCTTCGGGTCGTACAACCCGGCCAGCAGCTTGAGGACCAGCTTCATCAGCGTCGTGCGGGGCAGGCCGTACTTCGTCGCGGTGCGCATCACCAGCGGGTTGCCGATCAGCCGGCTGAAGATGTTGCCCAGCCGGTAGTACGAGCCGAGCGCCTCCTTCATCGCGATCGGGTACCCGGCGAGCGCCCGCTCCCGCGACGGCCCCTCGGGCCGCGCCAGCGCCTGCACGACACACTCGGCGGCCAGCTTCGCCGACTCCATCGCGTAGCCGATGCCCTCACCGTTGAACGGGTTGACCATGCCGCCCGCGTCGCCGACCAGCAGCAGGCCGCGCGCGTAGTGCGGCGTGCGGTTGAACCCCATCGGCAGCGCGGCGCCGCCGATCTTGCCGGTGGCGTTGTGCTCGCGGAAGCCCCACTCCTCGGGCGTGCCGTCCAGCCAGGACCGCAGCAGTGCGCGGTAGTCGGTCTTGCCGAACGCCTTGGACGTCGACAGGATGCCGAGCCCCACGTTGACCGTGCCGTCGCCCATCCCGAAGATCCAGCCGTAGCCGGGCAGCAGGCGCGGCTCCGCCGGGTCCGACCGGTCCCACAGCTCCAGGTGCGACTCGAGGTAGTCGTCCTTCGACCGCGGCGACGCGTAGTACCGCCGCACCGCGACGCCCATCGGCCGGCTCTCGATCTTCTCCAGCCCGACCGACAGCGCCAGCCGCGCCGACACCCCGTCGCACGCCAGCACGATCGGCGCGCGGTAGGTGACCGGCGCACGTTCCGGGCCGACCTTCGCCGCCACGCCCTCGACCCGGCCGGTCCGCTCGTCGAGCACGGCGCCGGTCACGGTCGTGTGCTCGAGCAGCCGGGCCCCGGCGCGCTGCGCGGTCCGGGCGAGCATCTCGTCGAAGTCCATCCGGGTGCGCACCACGCCGTAGGGCGGGAAGGTCGCCAGGTCCGGCCAGTCCAGCTCCAGCGTGACCCCGCCGCCGACCACCCGCAGACCCTTGTTCTGCAGCCAGCCCGCCTCCTCGCGGGTGTCGATCCCCAGGTCGATCAGCTGCTTGACCCCGCGCGGCGTCAGCCCGTCACCGCAGACCTTCTCCCGCGGGAACGTGCTCTTCTCCAGCAGCAGCACGTCCAGCCCGGCCCTGGCCAGGTAGGTCGCCGCCGTCGACCCGGCCGGTCCGGCGCCGACGACGATGACCTCGGCGTCCTCCGTTGCCTTGCGTCGACTCATCCAGCTGCTCCTCGGGGATGGCTTGTGAAAACGTTCACGAACTCGGTCTCATTCTACGGGCCGGGTGGCTCCCGCTCGCGTGACGAAACGGACAGGTCCGAATCCGCGACGAGGTAGATATCACCACAAGTGACGCAGTGCCTGGGGGCCGACGTGATCAGTCCGGAACCGACCCTGCCCAGACCGATCCTGCCCCGGCCCGCGCCGTTGCTCGGTCCGACGACCGCCGCGACGTTCCTCGTCGGCGCCACCTGCCTGGTCGGCGTCCTGGACGCGTGGTCGGCCTGGCACCGGCACACGGTCGGCGCCGCCTACGTCGCGGGGGCGCCCGGTGTCTGGGTCGCCGACCTGACGAGCGTGGACGCGACCGGCCGGACGATCGGGCTCCTGTACGTCATCACGATGCTCGCGAGCGGCGGGGCGCTGCTGGTGTGGCAGTCCCGGGTCCGGACGAACATGCGGCTGCTCGGCGGCCCCGGGCACGCGCGGCGCACGGGCTGGGTGCTCGGCGGTTGGTACGCGAGCAGCATCGCCGCGCTCGTGCTTACCTACCTGCTCCGCGTCGAGGCCACGATGTCCGGCCTCGGTGCGCTCGCGGCCGTGGACACGGTCTCGGTCGCGCTGCAGTGCGGGGCCGGCGCCCTCGTGGTCGTGCTGGTCCGCCAGGTCACTCGCTGGCAGTCGGTGCCTCATCCGGTGTCGCCGCCGGTTTGACCGCGCGGTGCAGGGCGACCACGCCGAAGGTGAGGTTCAGCCACTCGACCTCGTCCCAGCCGGCGTCCGCGATCAGCCGCGCCAGCGTGAGCTGGTCGTGCCAGTCGCGCATCGACTCGGCGAGGTAGGCGTACGCCTCCTTGTTGGAGGAGAACGGCCGGGTGATCCGCGGCAGCAGCCGCAGGACGACGTTGTAGTGCAGCCACCGGATGGGCCGCCACGGTGGCTGGGACACCTCGCAGATCACCAGCCGCCCGCCCGGGCGCACCACCCGGCACATCTCGCGGAGCGCCGCGACGGTGTCGTTCATGTTGCGCAGCCCGAAGGTGACGGTGACCGCGTCGAACGCGCCGTCGGCGAACGGGAGGTGGAACGCGTCCGCGGCGACCTTCGGCACGTCGCGCTGCGCGCCGCCGCGCAGCATGCCCTGGGAGAAGTCGGCGGCCACGCACCAGGCGCCGGAACGGGCGTACTCGACGGTCGACACCGCGGTGCCGGCCGCGAGGTCGAGGATGCGCTCGCCGACCGAGGCGTCGAGGACGCGGCGGGTCAGCCAGCGCCACCGCCGGTCGAAGCCCAGCGTCATCACGGAGTTGGTCCGGTCGTAGCCCTTGGCCACCCCGTCGAACATCTGGGCCACGTCGCGGGGGTTCTTGTCGAGGCCGGCACGTGACATGCCCAGACCCTACGGCTATGCGGCGAGTATCGCGGTGGTGACCTCGCCGTAGTGGCCGAGCAGTTCCTCGCACACCGCGGGCCAGGTGCGGCCCAGCACGGACTTCCGCGCCGCGGCGCCCAGCCGGCGGCGCACCGCGAGGTGCCGCAGAAGCTCCACAGTGGACCGGAGCTCGGCGGCGAACCGGTCGTCGTCGTGCGCGTCGAGCAGGAATCCCGTCCGGCCGTGGTCGACGAGGTCGCGCGGACCGCCCGCGTCCGGCGCGACGACCGGCAGGCCGGACGCCAGCGCCTCCTGCACGGACTGGCAGAACGTCTCATGTGGACCGGTGTGCACGAACACGTCGAGGCTCGCGTAGGCCGCGGCGAGCTCGCCGCCGGTGCGGAAACCGAGAAACGCCGCGTCCGGCAGGAGCTTACGAAGGGCTGCCTCCTCGGGCCCCTCGCCGACGACCACCACCCGCACGCCCGGCAGCCCGTGCAACGCGGCCAGCCGGTGCACCCGCTTCTCCGGCGCGAGCCGGCCGACGTAGCCGACGAGCAGCTCGTCGTGCGGCGCGAGCAGATGCTTGAGCCGGGGGTCGGCGTGCCACGGGGCGAACAGCTCGGCGTCCACCCCACGTGCCCACCGGTGCACCCGCGGCACGCCGTGCTCGGTCAGGTCACCCACCGACGCCAGCGAGGGCGCGAGCGTGCGGTCGGCCAGCGCGTGCAGCCGGCGGATCCACCGCCACGCCGCACGGGAGCCGTGCCGCAGGCCGTACGCGGCGGCGAACCCGGCCACGTCGGTCTGGTAGACGGCGACCGTCGGCACGCCCAGCCGCCGGGCCGCCCGCAGCCCCGCCGCGCCGAGCACGAATGGCGACGCCAGGTGCACCACGTCCGGCTCGAACTCGGCGAGCGCGGCGTGCACCTTCGGGGACGGGACGCCGATCGGCAGCGAGCTGATCCCCGGCAGGTCGACCGCGCGGACCCGGCGGACGGCGGCGTGCAGGTAGCTGTCCGGTCCCGCGATCCCGGGCGCGACCACGAGGGCCTCGTGCCCATGCGCGCGAAGGTGCTCGACGACCCGGAGAACCGAGTTCGTCACGCCGTTGACCTGCGGCAGAAAGCTCTCGGTGACGATGGCGACTCGCACGACCACACGGTCGCAACCCGCCCTCTCCCAGGGAGAACGCCGACATGACCACGGGGCGAACAGTGCCCGAAGAGTCACCATCCACAACCCGCGCACCTGTCCACATGTGGATCTTGCCGGCCCTGTTCGAGGGCGCGGACCGATAGGCTGGCGCTGAGGGGTGCCCCCGGAGAGGGTGGGGGCCCGGATCACGGGGCGGCGGCGGGGAATTCGCGTCTGGGTGGGCGGATGGGCCGCTCGCGCGGGCGGGGCCGCGGGTGAGCCGGTCACGTGAGCGAGCGGGCGGGCCGCGTGCCGGGGTGGGGCGAGCGCTGGCGAAGTGGCTACCGCGGTCGCCGGAGGGCACGCGACGGCGGCCAGTCTCAGCCGGCGAATCCCAGGGCCAGCGAGACGGCTACCGGTGCCATGTACAGCAGGGGGAACGCCAGGTGCGAGTACCAGTGCGCGCGGGCCACGGTCACCAGCGCGCCGGTGAAGTACAGCACCAGGCAGGTCGCGGCCAGTGCGCCGACGACCGGCACGAACAGGCCGGCCACCAGGCCCAGCGCACCCGCGGCCTTCGCCGTGCCGAGCCAGGGCCACCACGAGCCGGGCACGCCGTAGGAGGCCAGCGGCTCCACGACCCACTTGGCGTGCAGGAACACGGAGACGGCGGAGAACGCCACCATGGCGGCGCCGACCAGGGTGATCACGGTGTAGGCGGTGGACATCGCACACGCTCCTCGGGAGTCGGGTCTCGACGACGAGTCGACCCCGCGGCGCGTGCGAATGTGACGCCTCAGGCGTCGTAGTCGACGGTGACCTGCTCGGAGCGGGGCAGCGCCTGGCAGGTGAGGACGAAGCCCTCGTCCAGCTCGTGCTGCTCCAGCGCGTAGTTACGGCGCATCTCGACCTTGCCGGCCGTGACCTTCGCCCGGCAGGTGCCGCACACGCCGCCCTTGCAGGCGAACGGCAGGTCGGCGCGGACCCGCTGCGCGGCGTCGAGGATCGGGGTGTCCGCGGGCAGCTTCAGCGTCGTCTCGCGGCCGTCCAGGTGCAGGGTCACCTCCGCCGCCGGACCGTCCACAGCGGACTCATCGGCCCGGTCGAGCGGGGGCGGCGGCTCGTCGACGTAGAACAGCTCGCGGCGCACCCGCTCGCGCGGCACACCATGGCCGGCCAGGGCCGCGTCGGCGTCGGTCAGCATGCCGAACGGGCCGCACAGCCACCAGTGGTCCACATCGGACGTCGGCACGATGGTGTCCAGCAGCGCCGCGAGCTTCTCCGCGTCGAGCCGGCCGGAGAACAGCGACACGTCGCGCGGCTCGCGGGACAGCACGTGCACGAGCTGCAACCGGGCCGGGTAACGGTCCTTGAGGTCGGCGAGCTCGTCGCCGAACATCACCGTGTCCGTGCGCCGGTTGCCGTACAGCAACGTGGCCCCACTGTCCTTGTCGGACTCCAGAATGGCCGACATGATCGACAGCACCGGGGTGATCCCCGAGCCGGCCGCGACGAACACGTGCTGCTGCCCGCGCCTGGTCAGGTCCGGCGTGAACCGGCCGAGCGGCGGCAGCACGTCGAGCACGTCGCCCGGTCGCAGCCTGTCGACCAGCCGGGTGGAGAACAGCCCGCCCTCCACCCGCCGCACGCCGATCCGCGGCGGCGCCGACGGCGGGGCGCAGATCGAGTACGACCGCCGCTCCTCGACGCCGTCGAGGTCCTGGCGCAGGGTCAGGTACTGGCCGGGCTTGAACGCGAACGTCTTGCGCAGCTCGTGCGGCACCGCGAACGTCACCGCGACGGCGTCCTCGCACAGCCGGTCCACCCGGGCCACGGGCAGCGCATGGAAGGTCGAGACCAACTCAGATCTCCTTGACGTGCTCGAACGGCTCCCGGCAGGACTCGCAGCGGCGTAACGCCTTGCACGCGGTCGCCGAGAACCGGGACAGCTCGGTCGTGTCCGCCGACCCGCACCGCGGGCAGCGCACCCGCGTGACCGGGGGCGAGAGCCGCAGCGGGACCGGGCCGGAGCCGCGGACCCGACGCGAGCGGGCGGCGCGATGCCGTGCTCGGCGAGCTTGCGCCGGCCGTCCTCGCTGATCCAGTCGGTCGTCCACGCCGGGCTCAGCACGGTGCGCACCTCGACCTGGCGGTACCCGGCGGCGCCCAGCCGCCGTCGCAGGTCCACGCGCATCTCCTCGAGCGCCGGACAGCCGGTGTAGGTCGGCGTGATCGTGACGACGACCCGGTCGTCGCGTTCCTCGACCGACCGCAGCACCCCGAGGTCGGCCAGCGTCAGCACCGGCAGCTCGGGGTCGAGGACCTGGGCGGCGACCTCCGCGCGCGGTCACCACACCGCCCCCGGCAGCGAGCGGGCCAGGTGCTGCAGCTCGGCCAGCAGGTAGCCCATGGCCTCGGTGTGCACGCCGTCGCGACCGGTCCGGCCCGCGACCGCGGCCATCGGCGCGACGTCCGGGCGGTCCAGCCCGGCCGCGGCGAACACCCGGTCGAGCACTTCGTCCACATCGGACCGGACGGTGGCCGGGTCAGCGGCCACCCCCGGCAGCCGCTCCTCGACGGGGTGCGTCGCGAACAGCTCGGCCACCAGCGGCCACACCCGCTCCAGCGCCGGCGACCATCCGCTCGCGCGAGTACTCGGTACCCCCGGCGAGCCGCAGCGTCCACTGCGCGGCGTGGTCGCGGTGGTAGGCCAGCTCCTTGACGCCCTTCGCCGCGATCGCGGCGAGCACCGGGTCCACCGACGACGCCAGCTGCTCGAAGACCGCGAGCCGCCACGTCGAGAACACCAGCAGCCGCGCGATCGTCGTCGCGAAGTCGCCGCCCGGGCCGGGCCCGCAGTCGATCTCCACCAGCCGCACGCTGCGGAACTCGTGCTCGTCGCGCAGGTAGGCCAGCGCGTCCTCGTCGCGGCCCGCGCCCTCGACCTCGCCGGCGCGCGACAGCAGCAGCCGGGCCTGGCCGAGCAGGTCGAGCGCGATGTTGGCCAGCGCCACGTCCTCCTCGAGCTCCGGCGCGTGCGAGCACCACTCGGCAAGCCGCTGGGACAGGATCAGCGCGTCGTCGCCCAGCATCAGGCAGTACGCCACGAGGTCCGCCGAGTCCACATGGGACGGAAGCGCGCGGTCCACACCGGACAGCGGATCGTCGAAACCGGTGCCGAAGGCCCAGTGCCGGTCGTCGTTGTCCTCGGTGATCGCCTCGTAGGCGTTGTCGAAGCTCATGGCGCCTCCGCGGCGAAGAGTACGTCGGCGCAACTCATAGATGCGGCACGTCTTCCGGGATCGCGTAGAACGTGGGGTGCCGGTAGACCTTGTCCCCGGCAGGCGCGAAGAACGGGTCCTTCTCGTCCGGCGACGACGCGGTGATCTCCGACGCCCGGACCACCCAGATGCTCACGCCCTCGTTGCGCCGGGTGTACAGGTCGCGGGCGTTGCGCAGCGCCATCTCGTCGTCGGGCGCGTGCAGCGAGCCGACGTGCACGTGGTTGAGCCCGCGCTTCCCGCGCACGAACACCTCGTACAGCGGCCAGGCCGACCTGGGCTCGCTCATGCCACGTCCTCCCGAACGGCCTGCTTTGCCGCGTACGCCGCGGCCGCCTCGCGGACCCAGGCGCCGCCCTCGTGGGCCTTGCGCCGGTGCGCGACACGCTGCTTGCTCGTCGGCCCGTTGCCGCCGACGACCTGCCAGAACTCGTCCCAGTCGATCTCGCCGAAGTCGTAGTGCTCGCGCTCGGCGTTCCAGGCCAGCGCGGGGTCCGGCAGCGTGACGCCGAGCGCCTCGGCCTGCGGGACGGACATGTCGACGAACTTCTGGCGCAGCTCGTCGTTCGTGTGCCGCTTGATCCGCCAGGCCATCGACTGCGCCGTGTTCGACGACGCCTCGTCCGACGGGCCGAACATCATCAGCGACGGCCACCACCAGCGGTCCACCGCGTCCTGGACCATGCGCCGCTGGGCGTCGGTGCCGCGCATCATGGTCATCAGCAGCTCGTAGCCCTGCCGCTGGTGGAAGGACTCCTCCTTGCAGATGCGGATCATCGCGCGGGCGTAGGGGCCGTAGGAGGTGCGGCAGAGCGGGACCTGGTTGCAGATCGCCGCGCCGTCCACCAGCCAGCCGACCACGCCGACGTCGGCGAAGTTCAGCGTGGGGTAGTTGAAGATCGAGGAGTACTTCTGCCGGCCCTGGACGAGCTTGGTGGTGAGGTCCTCGCGGTCCGCGCCGAGTGTCTCGGTCGCCGCGTACAGGTAGAGCCCGTGGCCGGCCTCGTCCTGCACCTTCGCGAGCAGGATCGCCTTGCGGCGCAGTGACGGCGCGCGGCTGATCCAGTTCGCCTCGGGCTGCATGCCGATGATCTCGGAGTGCGCGTGCTGCGCGATCTGCCGGACGAGCGTCTTGCGGTACCCGTCTGGCATCCAGTCCCGCGGCTCGATCCGCTGCTCGGCGCCGACGATCCGGTCGAACTCCTGCTCCAGTTCCACGGCCCGATGTTACACCTGGACACCCGAAATCCGGAAAGGTGTCATACCTGATCAGACCGAGGTGTCGAGGTGCGCGTTCCAGACCTCGGCCGCCTCCTCGTGGGAGTCGACGCCGGCGAAGAAGGCGTCGGTCAGCGCGTCGTGGTCCACCCCGTCGGCGCCGACGACCTCGAAGAACACCGGCCGGTGCACGGCGAACCCCAGCGCGGAGGCCAGCGGGCGGTAGGGCACCGCCACCCGCATCGTCTGCCGCTCGGACCCGTAGCCGACGGCGTCGACGATCAGCGCGTCGGTCTGGCCCGTGTCGAGCGACACATAGGCGTCGGCGACGAGCACCGCGCGCACCCAGTCGGGATGGCCGGCGAGCAGCTCCTCCTCGGCGGCGCGGGCGGCCTCGCCGAGGTCGTCGACCAGGAAGCGGTTCATCTGGCGGTCGCCGTCGGCGAACTCGCAGCCGACCATCGGTATCAGCGTCTCGCCGTCGGAGACACACCAGATGCCGTGCGCGGCGAAGAAGCCGGCCAGTTGAGCGAGCTCGTGCATGGCGGCCAGGATGCCACCTCCGGGTCGCACCCGCCGGGACCCTAGGACGCCGGCGTGACCGGCAGCCGGCGGCGCAGCGCCCACACCGACGGGATCAGCACGGCCCACACGCCCAGCACCGTGAGCCCGACCGGCAGCAGCGTGACGACCGCGCCGCGGCCGGCCACCCGCACCAGCTCGGGGTTCTCCTGCCGGTACTCGACCTCGACGACGTCGCCGACCTCGAGTCCGGCCGGGTAGAGCACGCCGGTCTGCGGGATGTGCTCGGCGCCGTCCGGCGTGTAGAAGCGGACCAGCGTCCGGGTGAAGGAGTCGGACACGACCTCGGCATTCGCGAAGCCGGTGTTCCGGTCGATCGAGATGTCCTCGGTCCACGCGGCGACCACGAACACCACGCCGAGAAAAGTGACGATCCCGCCCAGCACGAGCAGCGAGCGCGCGGCGATCCGCCTGGCCCGCCGGCGCCGGTCCGCCGGCACGTCGATCACCTGCACCACCACGTGCCGAGCCTATCCCGAGCCCGGAAAACGGCCCCGGCTGCGCCACCTGGAGCAACCTTTGCAGATGTAACCCGTTTGGATTAGTCCTTTCGTCGGGTCCCGCCAGGAATTCACGTTACGTAAGATCCCGCAACGCGTCGAGGTCAACCGGCCGGATGACCCGCGCGATTTTGAGGGATCCATGGAGGACGCGTTGCAACGAAGAATTCTTGTCGGCCTCACGAGTGCCGCCATGGTGGCGGCCGGGCTGACCGCATTGGTAACCGGGGCGGATGCGGCGCCACCGGTCAGCCCGAAGACCACTGTCAACGACGCCGTCGGCGTCGACGACCTGCCCAGCGCGGCGGAGGAGAAGCGCCGGGACATGCGCCAGGAGGCCGTGTCCGATTTGCTCTCCGGCACGCGCAAGGCGGAGAAGCGCGGCTCCAGCACCGTCGTGAAGATGGGCAAGAAGGCCGCCGCCAAGAGCAAGGCCAAGAAGGCCGGACAGGTCGACCAGTACGTCGAGCTGTCGCGTGAGAAGACCGACAAGATCTTCGTGGTCCTCGTCGAGTTCGGCAACGAGCGCCACCCGGACTACCCGGACCAGGACACCGACCCGAACACCCCGGGTCCGCAGACCTTCGACGGCCCCCTGCACAACCAGATCCCCGAGCCGGACCGGTCGAAGGACAACTCGACGATCTGGCAGCACGACTTCAGCCGCCAGCACTTCCAGGACCTGTACTTCTCGGACGACCCGAACGCGGAGTCGGTCCGGAGCTACTACGAGAAGCAGTCCTCCGGCCGGTACTCGGTCGACGGCGAGGTCAGCGACTGGGTGAAGGTCAAGTACAACGAGGCCCGCTACGGCCGGTCGAACGGCTTCCCCTGCGGCAGCAACGTCTGCAACAACTCGTTCAACCTGATCCAGGACGGCGTCAACGCCTGGTACGACTCGCAGATCGCCGCCGGCCGCACGCCGGAGCAGGTGAAGGCGGACCTGGCCCAGTACGACCTCTGGGACCGCAACGACTTCGACGGCGACGGCAACTTCGACGAGCCGGACGGCTACCTCGACCACTTCCAGATCGTGCACGCCGGCGGCGACCAGGCCGACGGTGACCCGGTCTTCGGCGAGGACGCCGCGTGGAGCCACCGCAGCTTCGTCTTCCAGGGCACCACGACCGGCCCGGAGGGCAACCTCCAGGGCGGCACCCAGGTCGGCACGTCCGGCATCTGGGTCGGCGACTACACGATGCAGCCGGAGAACGGCGGCCTCGGCGTGTTCTGCCACGAGTACGGCCACGACCTCGGTCTGCCGGACCTCTACGACACCTCCGGTGGCGGCAACAACGACATCAACTGGTGGTCGCTGATGGCCCAGCAGCGGGTGGCCGCCGCGGGCGAGCCGGTCGGCCTGCGGGTCAACGACATGGACCCGTGGTCGAAGCTGCAGCTGGGTTGGTTCGACTACGAGACCGTGGTCGCCGGCCAGAACAAGACGCTGAACCTCGGCCCGCACGAGTACAACTCGGCCAAGCCGCAGGGTGCGGTCGTGGTGTTACCCGACAAGGACGTCACGTTCGACCACGGCGCACCGTTCGCCGGCGCGAACCAGTGGTGGTCGACCAGTGGTGACGACCTCGACAACACGATGACCCGCGAGGTCGACCTCACCGGTGCCACGACGGCGTCGCTGACGCTCAAGGCGCGCTACGACATCGAAGAGGACTTCGACTACCTGTACACGCAGGCGTCGACCGACGGTGGTACGACGTGGACGACGCTGCAGGGCACCGTGGGCGGCCAGCCGTTCGGGGTGGACGCCAACGGCGACCCGGCCCTCACCGGCGCCAACGAGGGCTGGGAGGACATGGTCGTCCCGCTCGACGCGTACGCCGGCCAGACGGTCCAGCTGCGCTTCCGCTACAAGACCGACGGCGGCGTCGCGCCTCCTGGGTTCTTCGCGGACGAGATCGCGGTCAACGCCGACGGCCAGCCGGTGTTCACCGACGGTGCCGAGAACGGTGACAACGGCTGGACCCTCGACGGTTTCCGGACCACGGAGCAGACCGAGACCCTGCCGTTCGACCAGTACTACATCGTGTCGAACCGCACGTACGAGTCCTACGACAAGTACATGAAGACCGGTCCGTACAACTTCGGTGACCCGGCCAAGCCGGACTGGGTCCAGAACTTCCCGTACGACATCGGTCTCGGCGTCTGGTACTGGGACACGTCCCAGCCGGACAACAACACCAGTGAGCACCCGGGCGAGGGCCTGATCCTCTCGGTCGACGCGCACCCCGCGCCGATCTACAACCTCGAGGGCCAGCCCTGGCGCGAGCGGGTCGCGGGCTACGACGCGCCGTTCTCGAAGCACAAGGCGCCGTCGTTCACGCTCGACGTGAACGGCAAGCCGAGCTACGTGCGCGGCCAGAACGCCCAGCCGCTGTTCGACGACACCGGAAAGTTCTGGTACGAGGAGCAGCCCAACGCGGGCGTCAAGCTCCCCGCCACCGGCACGACGATCCGCGTGCAGTCCGAGAGCGGCACGTCGATGAAGGTCAAGTTCGGCAAGAAGTAGTTCGCCGGACAGAGTTGAGACCGGGCCTCCCACAGCGTCGTGGGAGGCCCGGTTTTCTTCGCTACGGAAGCAGTTCCGGCCTGCCGGTGGTGTGCAGCCAGGTGTGGAACAGGGCGTCGAGGTCGCGGCCGGCCTTCCGCTCGGCCAGCGCGGTGAACTCCGCGGTGGTGGCGGACTCGTACTTCTTCGTGGTGGCCCAGGACTTCAGGATGTCGAAGAACACCACGTCGCCGACCGCCTCCCGGAGCACCTGCAGGGTCATGGCGCCGCGGTAGTAGATCGCCGAGTCGAAGGTGTTCTCGGGGCCCGGGTCGGCGACCACGACCGTCCACAGTGGATCATCGGCCGGGTACTGGTCGTAGGCCCCCCGCGCCCGCTGCGCCGCGGTGGCCGCCCCGGTGTGCTCCGACCACAGCCACTCCGCGTACGTCGCGAAGCCCTCGTTGAGCCAGATGCCGCTCCAGTCGTGCAGCGACACCGAGTTGCCGAACCACATGTGCGCCATCTCGTGCACCACGACGTCCGGCCCGATCGGCGCGAGGTCGGCGCCGTAGGTGGGCCGGGTCTGGTTCTCCAGACCGTCACAGCACGGGGTGACCGTGCCGCCCATCGCCTCGAACGGGTAGTCGCCGAACAGGGTCGACTCGAACGCGACGATCTCCGGCGTGCGGTCGACGAGCGCCTCGGCCTGCGCCCGGTTGGGGATGCTCGTCTCGTACGCGTTGACGAACGCCCGGCCGTCGGGCAGGGTCCGCGCGACGATGTCGAAGTCGCCGACGATCAGCGACGTCTGGTACGGACCCTGCGGGCTGGCGCTGCGCCAGTTCCACCGGACGAAGCCGCCGGCCTGGGGCCGGGTGCCGACGAGCGTGCCGTTCGAGATCACCTCCCTGCCCGCCGGCACGGCGACGGAGATGTCGTAGGTGGCCTTGTCCCGCGGGTGGTCGTTGACCGGGTACCACCACGCCGAGATGTGCGGTTCGCCGAGCCCCCGGGTGAGGGTGGGCGTCCACGACCACGGGGTGAAACCGTCGCGCTCGTAGGTGCTCGGGATGTCCCGGTAGGTCACCACGATGAGCATCCGGTCGCCCTCGGCGATCCGGGTGGCCGGCGTGACCACCAGCTCACCGTCCTCCTGGGACACGAAGCGGGCGGGCGCGTTGCCGACCCGCACCGAGGAGACGTGCAGCAGGAAGTCGAGGTCGAACCGGGTCAGGTCCTGGGTCGCGGTGGCGAGGATCGTGGTGGTGCCCCACAGCTCGTCGGTCGCGGGCTGGTAGCTCAGCCGGATGTCGTAGTGCGTGACGTCGTAGCCGCCGTTGCCGTCCAGCGGGTAGTACGGGTCGCCGATCCCCGGCGCCCCCACGGTGTCCGGGGTGTCCGCGGCGGCCGGGGCCGCGCTCCCCACGACGACGATCGCCGACACCAGACCGATCACGAATGCCTTCACCGTCAACCTCCCCGGTCGACTCCCCAGTCGGCGACGCTACGCCCGGTTATCGAAGGGCCACAAGGCGTCGTCCGTAGGTTCAGCGCAGCGCGGCGTCGGCGACCGCGGTGCGCAGCCGGGCGTGCAGGTCGCGCAGCAGGCCGCGGTTCGAGCGGACCTCCACCACCCGCAGGCCCTTCGCCGGAGCGAGGACGGCGCGCAGCTCCGCCCGGTCGCCGACCAGCGTGTGCGGCACCCCGTAGCCGGCGCACAGCGCGGCCAGGTCGGCGCCGTGCGGGGTGCCGAACACCCGCTCGAAGCTGGGCTTGTACTCCGCGGCGCCCTGCTCCAGCAGCGTGAAGATCCCGCCGCCGTCGTCGTTGTGCACCACCACGGTCAGGTCCGGGCGGCGCTCCGCCGGGCCGATCAGCAGGGCGTTCAGGTCGTGCAGCAGGGTCAGGTCGCCGACCAGCGCGTACGCCGGGGCGTCGTCGCCCAGCGCGATACCGGCCGCGGTGGAGACGTTGCCGTCGATGCCGGACACCCCGCGGTTGGCGTGCACCCGCAGATCGGCCCGCGGCTCGGCGACGAGGTCGACGTCGCGGACCGGGTTGGAGGAGCCGAGGAACAGCATGGCGCCTGCCGGAAGGGCTTCGACCAGGTCGGCCGCCAGCGCCAGGCCCGTCGGCCACGGCTCCTCGCCCAGCAGCTTGTCCACCGCGCCCAGCGCGCTCGCGTCCGCGTCGCGCCACGCCGCCAGCCACTCCGGCCGCACACCGTCCACCTGGGACATGTCGTCGAGGTCGAGCCAGCCGCGCACGTGGGTGGCCACGTACTGCGGGTCGGTCCACTGTGGATGGTCACCGATGCCGTACACCGGCACCCGGCCCATCAGCCCGCGCACGCCCCGCGACAGGGTGGGCCTGCCGACCACGACCACCGCGTCCGGGCGCAGCTCCGCCGGCAGCTCGCCCGCGGCCAGCAGCAGCGCGCCGCAGCGCAGCACTGTCGCCCCGCCGGACAGGGCCGCGGCCTGCCCGGACGGCTCGGCCACCGCGGGCCACCCGGCGGTCGCCGCGACCGTGGCCGCCGCCCGCGCCCGGTCGGCCCGGCCGCTGCCGACCACCATCAGCGTGCGCGCGGGCAGCCGGAAGTCGACGCGGCTGCCCGGCATCGACACCGGCGCCGCCGACGTCGTCCAGCGCAGCCCGTCGGGCCGCCCGTCCAGCGGCTCCGGCCAGGCCGGCCCGAACGTCGGCACCAGCGGCTCCCGGAACGGGATGTTCACCTGCACCGGCCGCCCGTGCTCGGCCTGCGTGACCGCGCGGCACACGAGCCCGCGCCACACCTGGTTCTGCCCGTCGCGGTGCTCGGCGACCGGGAACTCCACGGCGACCGCGGCCGGCCCGAACAGCCCGCGCTGGTCGATGGTCTGGTTCGCGCCCGTGCCGTGCAGCTCGGGCGGGCGGTCCGCGGTGATCGTCAGCAGGCCGACGCCGGAGTGGAACGCCTCCAGCACCGCCGGGTGCAGGTTCGCCGCCGCCGTGCCGGAGGTGCACACGATCGCCGACGGGCGGCCGCTGCCCCGGGCGAGGCCCAGGGCGAGGAAGCCGGCCGCGCGCTCGTCGATCCGCACGTGCAGGGTGAGCCGGCCTTCCTCGGCCGCGTCGTGCAGGGCCATGGCGAGCGCCGCGTTGCGGGAGCCGGGGGTGAGCACGACGTGGCGCACGTCGTTGCGGACGAGCTCGTCGACGATCACGCCGGCCTGCGCGGTGGACGGGTTCACCCGGCCAGCTTGCCCCATATGCTCGCGGCGTGGCTGAGCGAGGCATTTCCGAGTTGTTCGACCCCGGCGCGTGGCGCGTGGTCGAGGGGTTCGACTTCACCGACATCACCTACCACCGGGCGCTCGACACGGGCGCGGTGCGGATCGCGTTCGACCGGCCGGAGGTGCGCAACGCGTTCCGCCCGCACACGGTCGACGAGCTGTACCGCGCGCTCGACCACGCGCGGATGAGCTCGGACGTCGGTGTGGTGCTGCTGACCGGCAACGGGCCGTCCCCACGCGACGGCGGCTGGGCGTTCTGCTCGGGTGGTGACCAGCGGATCCGCGGGCGGACGGGCTACCAGTACGCGTCCGGCGACTCCTCGGACACCGTCGACCCGGCTCGGGCGGGTCGCTTGCACATCCTGGAGTGCCAGCGACTGATCCGGTTCATGCCGAAGGTCGTCATCGCGGTGGTGCCGGGCTGGGCGGCCGGTGGCGGGCACAGCCTGCACGTGACGTGCGACCTGACGCTCGCGTCGGAGGAGCACGCGCGGTTCAAGCAGACGGACGCGGACGTGGGCAGCTTCGACGGCGGGTACGGGTCGGCCTACCTGGCAAGGCAGATCGGGCAGAAGCTCGCGCGCGAGGTGTTCTTCCTTGGCCGGGCGTACACGGCGGCGGACATGTTCCGGATGGGCGCGGTGAACGAGGTCGTGCCGCACGCGTCACTGGAGGCGGTCGCGCTGGAGTGGGCGCGCGAGATCAACGGCAAGTCCCCCACCGCGCGGCGGATGCTGAAGTACGCGTTCAACCTGATCGACGACGGGCTGGTCGGCCAGCAGCTGTTCGCCGGCGAGACGACCCGCCTCGCGTACATGACGGACGAGGCCGTCGAGGGCCGCGACGCGTTCCTGGAGAAGCGCGACCCCGACTGGTCCGACTTCCCCCACTACTACTGACAAAGCCGATCGCAGCGCCGCCCCGTGTACGTACGCCCCCACCCTCTCCGGGGGCACCCCTCGAGGTCCACTCTACCGGCGGGGGCCGGTGGGCGGGGTGCGTCGTGGTCGGCTGTGGACAGGTCGCTCGGTTGTGGACAACCGGGCCTCAGACGGTGGCGAGCCAGGTTCGTGGGCCGTGTTCACCTTGGTCCACAAGGCGGCCCGGCGGGGTTCATCCACATCGGACAATGGTAGGCCGAACACGTCGGCCAGGGCGGCGAACCAGTCCGCGCTCGTGGTGAGGTCCGTGCTCGTGTCGGTCTCCGCCATGCGGCGCAGCACCCGGCCGCGCAGCGCGTCGGCACCGGTCGCGTCGCGGCGGAAGACGGCCAGCACGCGCGCGAACGCCGAGCCGGGCGCGGACTGGAGGTACTCGTGCACCGTGTCGAAAGCGTGCGGGCGGGCGTCCTCGGTGCCGAAGTCCATGCCGTACAAGGACATCCGCGGGTCCGCGTGGAACCGCCAGCCACCCTCGATCGCCGTCGACGGGCCCAGCCGGTAGGTGAACGGGCCCTGCCGGTACTCGCCGGCGAGCAGCGGCATCGGCTCGTGCGGGCCGTCGCCGAGCCCCGCGTCGGCGAACCAGCGGCCGCCCGGGTTGGCGTCGGTCGGCAGGCCGTGGACGGTGAGCGGCAGGTGGTTCGCTATCGGGCCCGCCGGGTCGCCCGGGCTGCCCTGGACGCCGCCGACATGCCGGTGGACGTCGAAGCCGAGCCAGCCCAGCAGCGTCGCGAGCGCACCGTTGTGGTGGTAGCAGTACCCGCCGCGCCCGCTCGTCAGGTACCGCACGGCATCGAGCGGGTCGACCGTGCGCCGCTCGCCGAGCCAGATCCACACCCCCTCGTACGGGATGCGCTCGACCTGGGCCCGGTGCACCGCGAACAACGTCTCCACCGTGGGCGGCGGCGGCTCGCCGAACCCGAGCCTGCGCAGGTACGCGGCACGCAACTCCGTGTCGAGGGTGGGGAGGGAGGTCGACCACACGACGATAGGACGACAATCGGGGGCGTGCGGGAGATCGTGCTGGACGGGACCGACGGTGTGGCGGAGCTGGCCGGTGCGCTGCGGGACGCCCTCGACGGCGGGCCCGCGGTCCTGCCGCTGTCCGCGGCCGACCCTCGCCTGGCCGAGCTGCGGGCGCGCATGGCGCCGGACCGGCCCGCCGAGCCGGGGACCGCCGTGATCGTCGCGACCTCGGGGTCCACCGGGCAGGCCAAGGGCGTGCTGCTGTCCGCGGCCGCGCTGCGCGCCTCGGCCACCGCCACCCACGCGCGGCTCGGCGGTCCCGGCCAGTGGCTCCTGCCGCTGCCGGCGCAGCACGTGGCGGGCGTGCAGGTGATCGTCCGCTCGCTGCTCGCCGGGTACGAGCCGGCCGTCCTGCACAGGTCGCAAGCGTTTGCGGACGCCGCGGCCACGCTCACCGGCCCTCGCCGGTACACCTCGCTCGTGCCGACCCAGCTCACCCGGCTCCTCGAGTCCGACCCGGCCACCCTGCGGACCTTCGACGCCGTCCTGCTCGGCGGGGCGGCGACCCCGGCGGCCCTGCTGGCCAGGGCGCGGGACGTGGGCGTCACCGTGGTCACCACGTACGGCATGTCCGAGACCGCGGGCGGCTGCGTCTACGACGGCGTGCCACTCGACGGCGTGAAGGTCCGCATCGTCGACGGCGTGGTCGAGCTCGCCGGGCCGGTGCTCGCCAACGGCTACCGGCTCGACCCGGCGGCCACCGCACGCGCGTTCGCCGGCGGCTGGTTCCGCACGACCGACCTCGGCGTGCGCCACGACGACGGCACGCTCGAGGTGCTCGGGCGGGCCGACTTCGTGATCAACACCGGCGGGGTCAAGGTCGCGCCGGCCGCGGTCGAGGCGGTGCTCACCGCGCAGCCGGGTGTCGCCGAGGCCTGCGTCGTGGACCTGCCGTCCGCCGAGTGGGGCCAGCTCGTCGCGGCCGCGGTCGTCCCCACCGGCGCACCCCCGAACCTCGACGACCTGCTCGGCGCGGTCCGGGCGGCACTGGGCGGCCCGGCGGTGCCGAAGCTGGTGCGCTTCGCCGACGCGCTTCCCTTGCGGGGACCGGGAAAGGTCGACCGGGCGGCCGTCCGCGAGCTGCTCGGTACGGGCTAGTCAGAACGGGCTGGGCAGGAGCCACTCGGTGGTGTCGGACTTGAACAGGCCGAACAGGACCACGATGCCCAGCGCCACGTTCACCATGCCGGCCGGCGCGCCCGACACCAGCGCGATCAGCCCGCTGAGGATGCCGAGCACCTCGATCACCGCGACCGGGATGCGCGCCCACTCCACCCGGCGCAGCAACAGCACGATGCTCACCGCCAGCACGATCCCGATGACGATCGAGAGGTACGCGAGCGCGTACATGATCCCGGGCACCTCCCGGCCGTGGTCGAGCTCGTCGCCGGCGACGTAGAGCAGGAAGACCCCGGCAGCGGTGTTGATCAACGCCTGGAAACACACCCCGACGATCACGTTGACGAGCGCGACTGGCTTCTTGTTCGGCATGCCACGGAAAGTAGGGCGGCCGGCCCGGGACCCGTCCCGGCGGAGCGGTCAGATGTCGATGCCGAAGCCGCGCAACCACGGCAGCGGGTCGATGGGCGTGCCGTCCACGTGCACCTCGAAGTGCAGGTGCGGGCCGGTGGACTGGCCCTCGTTGCCCATCGTCGCGATCAGCTGGCCCGCGGCGACGTTCTCCCCGACGCTCGTCTGGAATGTGGCGACGTGGCCGTAGACGGTGATCAGCCCGCCGGGGTGCTGGACCCGCACCCACTGGCCGAAACCGCTGGCCGGGCCGGCGTCGATCACCTCGCCGGCCATGGCCGACAGGATCGGCGTGCCGATGGAGTTCGCGATGTCGGTGCCGTTGTGGACGGTGCCGTCGCGCGGGCCGAACCCGGAGGTGAGCGTGCCCTGCGCGGGCTGCACCACGTCCCCGGTGACCGAGGCCGAACCGCCGGACTGGGCGAGCAGGCCCGCCTTCTGCCCGGCGAGCCGGTCCGCCTCGCCCTTGGCCGCGTCCTGGGCGGCGAGCGCGGCGGAGTACGCCTTCTTGGCGGCGGCCTTCGCGGTGACGGCCTTGTCCCGGTTGAGCGCGGCGTCGGCGAGCGCCTGCTTCGCGTCGCGCTCGGCCTTGGCCTTCGTCGCGGCGGCCGCGCTCATGGTGTCCACCACGTCGACGTACTCACCGCTGAGCACGCTCAGCATCCTCGCCTGCTGCAACATGTCGTTCGGACTGTCCGACATGAGCAGGGCGGTGACCGAGGTGACCGTCTGCCCGTCGCGGTAGCTCGCGCCGGTGAACTGGTCGAACCGGCCCCTCGTGTCCCGCTCGACCTTCGCGGCCGCGCCGGCCTCGGCGCGGGCCCGCCGCTCCTTGGTGGTCGCGGTCCTCACCGCCGCGACGGCGCGCCGTTGCCGGGTCTCCGCGGCTGTGAACGCCGCGTACGTCTTGCCCAGCTTGACCTGCGATGCCTTGAGCTGGGCGTCCGCCGCCGCGATCTGGTCCTCGAGCGAGCCGGGCTGTGCCGCGGCGACCGGGCCGGCCGGTGCCGCGACGACCACGCAGGCCGCGAGCAGGACCGCGACCGCGAACGTGACTCGCGTCAGCATGCGACGCGCGCGCATAGAGACTCCATGTCCTCGACGTCTTGGTTAACTACGGGACGGGACGCCCGTCGGTTCATGACACGCGGGGCGGCGGCATGATGTCGGCATGGTCGCGACAGCCGCAGAGTGGCTCCAGGGGGCGCGGGTCCGCACGCTGCCGAACTCGGTGGCCCCCGTGATCGTCGGCGCCGGGGCGGCCGGCGCCGTGGACGGTTTCACCTGGTGGGCGTCGCTGCTCGCGCTGGTCGTGGCGCTGTCGCTGCAGGTGGGCGTGAACTACGCGAACGACTACTCCGACGGGATCCGCGGCACCGACGCGGCGCGGGTCGGTCCGCTGCGCCTCGTCGGGTCCGGGCTGGCCACGCCGGCGTCGGTCCGCACCGCGGCGTTCGCGTGCTTCGGGGTGGCGGCGGTGGCCGGCCTGGCGCTGGTGGCCCTGACCGGGCACTGGTGGCTGATCGCGGTCGGCGTGGTGTGCATCGCGGGCGCGTGGTTCTACACCGGCGGGTCGCGCCCGTACGGCTACTCGGGCTGGGGCGAGGCGGCGGTGTTCGTCTTCTTCGGGCTGGTGGCCGTGCTGGGCACCCAGTACGTGCAGGCCGGGACGGTGACCTGGGCCGGGGTGGCCGGCGCGGTGGCGCTCGGCTCGTTCTCGGCGGCCGTCCTGGTGGCGAACAACCTGCGCGACGTGCCGACCGACCGGGACACCGGCAAGCGCACCCTCGCGGTACGGCTGGGCGACGGCCGCACCCGGACCCTCTACTTCGGACTCGTGGCGCTGCCGTTCGTGGTCACGCTGGTCACCGCGCTCGCCGAGCCGTGGATCCTGCTCGCGTTGCTCGCCGCGGTCGTGGTCGCGCCGGCGGTGCGGATCGTGGCGCGCGGCCGGGACGGCCTGGCGCTGATCCCGGTGCTGCGCGACACCGCGCTGGCCATGCTGGCGTGGGCCGTCCTCGCCGGCGCGGCCCTCGGCTTCAGCTAGGCCACTCGCCGGTGGCGAGGAAGGCGTCCACCGTGGCGCGGTGCCCGGTGAGGTCCAGGCCCTGCTCGGCCACCCACGCGTCGGAGTAGTACGTGTTGCCGTAGCGGTCGCCGTGGTCGCACAGCAGCGTGACCACGCTGCCGGCCCGGCCGTCCGCCCGCAGCTCGCGCCACGAGCTGGAACGCGCCCCACAGGTTCGTGCCCGTCGAGCCGCCGACCCGGCGGCCCAGCAGCGGCTCCACCGCGCGGATCGCGGCCAGCGACGCCGCGTCCGGGACCTTGATCATGCGGTCGATGACCTGGCCGATGAACGACGGCTCGACGCGCGGGCGGCCGATGCCCTCGATCCGCGAGCCCCGGCACGACGGTCATGGCGGGCTCGCCGTCGCGCCACGCCTCGAAGAAGACCGAGTGCTCCGGGTCCACCACGGCCAGCCGGGTGCGCAGCCGCTGGTAGCGGATGTAGCGGCCGATCGTCGCGCTGGTGCCGCCGGTGCCCGCGCCGACGACGACCCACTCCGGCTCGGGGTGCGGCTCCAGCGACATCTGCGAGAAGATCGACTCGGCGATGTTGTTGTTGCCGCGCCAGTCCGTGGCCCGCTCGGCGTGGGTGAACTGGTCCATGAAGTGGCCGTCGAGCTCGGCCGCGAGGCGGTGCGACTCGGCGTAGAGCTGGCTCGGCTCGTCGACGAAGTGGCACCGGCCGCCCTGGCGCTCGATCAGCTCGACCTTCTCCGCCGACGTCGTGCGCGGCATCACCGCGATGAACGGCAGGCCGAGCATGCGGGCGAAGTACGCCTCCGACACGGCCGTCGAGCCCGACGACGCCTCGATCACCGGGGTGCCGCTCGACGATCCAGCCGTTGCACAGCGCGTAGAGGAACAGCGACCGCGCGAGCCGGTGCTTCAGCGAGCCGGTCGGGTGGGTCGACTCGTCCTTGAGGTAAAGCCCGACATTCCACTCCGGCGGCAGCGGGAACGGGATGAGATGCGTGTCCGCGCTGCGGTTCGCGTCCGCCTCGATGATGCGCACCGCCTCGCAGACCCAGGTCCGCGTCTTGTCGCTGCATCGGTCGACGGCGGTCATGGTTGGTCCGCGGCCTCCGGCGGCGGCTCGTCGCCGCGCAGCTGCGCCCGCAGCCGTGCCCGGTGCGCCTCTCGCTCGGCGCCCCGCTCGGCCAGGCCCGCGGTCACCCGCTGGTTCAGCGGGCGGAACAGCACGATCCCCAGCGGCAGGCCGACCACGATGGCGACGGCGAGCGACACCAGCAGCGGCACCTTGAACAACACCAGGACGACGGTGACCACGGCGACGAGGCCCAGCCTGGCCAGCGTGTACAGCGCCAGATCGCGCCTGAGGTCGGTCACGCCGGAGACGCTACTCGCCGCCATCGGCGACCTCCGAGGTGTTCGGCCGGCCCTCGAACCGGGTGGACAGCACGAGCGTCGTCCGCGTCCGGGCCACGCCGTCGATGCGCCGCAGCCGGCCCAGCGCGTGCTCCAGCTCGTCGACCGTCGCCACCCGGACCTTCACCACGAACGACTCGTCGCCGGCCACCCGGTAGCACGACTCGACCTCGGCCAGCCCGCCGAGCGCGTCGGCGATGTCCTCGTCGTCGGCCACGTCGGTGGGATGGATGCCGATCAGCGCGGTGACCCCGAGGCCGACCGCGCTCGGGTTGACGACCGCGTGATACCCCGTGATCACCCCGGTCGACTCGAGCTTGCCCGACCCGCTCGTGCACGGCGGACGCGGACAGGCCCACCTGCCGCCCCAGCTCCGCGTAGGTGGCCCGGCCGTTCTCACGCAGCGCGGCGATGATCCGGCGGTCGACGCTGTCCACCGCGGCACTGTAGCGCTCCACGCAACGTGCCCGAACAGGCCGATTTGTCCCTTACTACCTCTTTACCATGAGACAACCGTTCGAGTACCCGACGGGCGAAGTGACACGATTGGCAGGCACAACTGGCACTGTCCGGATCCAGCACACCTGAGGAGGACACGGTGACTACTGCACACGTCGGCGAACGCCTGCTGACCCCGGGCGAGGTCGCGGCCTTGTTCCGGGTGGACCCCAAGACCGTCACCCGCTGGGCGACCGCCGGCCGGATCGGTTCGATCCGCACCCCGGGGGGCCACCGCCGCTTCCGTGAGTCCGAGGTCAAGACCCTCCTCGCGGAGCTCACCACAGAGGCCACCAAGGCCAACGGATAACGACCTGAACCGCCTGACGCACCGTTCACCCCCCGAGGCCCCGGAAACGGGACAAACGGGTTAACCTCGACAGCAGGACTCTCGGGAGGTGCACGATGCTCTACCTGCTCGCCGCAATCGGCGCCGTGTGTGTCGCCGTATTGCTGTGGCGGGCGTTCGTGTCGAACCCCGCCGAAGTGAGCGAGCGTCCCGCACGGCCGACCCGGCCCCGTCAGGGCCCGCTCGCGCCGGACGACGACCCGGAGTTCCTGCGCAAGCTCGGCCAGCACAAGCCGCCGCCGGCCGACCCGGACGGCAAGCCCAAGCCGCCGGCCTGATCAGCGCACCCCGAAACTCAGCGCACGGTTCGTCAGCGCACTGTCAGCGCACCCGAAACGTCAGCGAACGTAGTAGAACTCGCTCGGGAACCCGTCCGCCACCGTCGCGGCCAGCTCCAGCAGGGCCAGCCGGGTGGGCGGACCGAGCCGGTCCAGCTCGATCTCGGCGCCCTCTTCCAGGTGCGGGTCGAACGGGATGCGGCAGACCGCGCGGCACCGGGCACCGAAGTGCTGGGCCAGCTTGTCCAGGTCCACCGAGCCGGCCCGCGGGCGCACCGAGTTGATCACCGCCACCGACCTGGACACCAGGTCGCGGTAGCCGTGCACGTCGAGCCAGTCGAGCGTGGCCGACGCGCTGCGGGCGCCGTCCACCGAGCCGGAGGACACGACGACGAGCGCGTCCGCGATGTCGAGCACGCCCTTCATCGCCGAGTGCATGAGGCCGGTGCCGCAGTCGGTGAGCACGATGTTGTAGAAGTGCTCGAGCAGCGTCACCGTGCGCCGGTAGTCGTCCTCGCTGAACGCCTCGGACACCGCCGGGTCCTGCTCGCTCGCCAGCACCTCGAGCCGGCTCGGGCCCTGCGAGGTGTACGCGCGGATGTCGGAGTAGCGGTGGATCCGGTCCGCGTCGCGCAGCAGGTGCCGGACGGTCGCGGTGGTCTCCAGCGGGATCTTCTGGCTCAGCGTGCCGCGGTCGGGGTTGGCGTCGACCGCGATCACCCGGTCGCCGCGCAGTGACGAGAACGTCGACCCGAGCGTGGTCGTCGTGGTGGTCTTGCCGACGCCGCCCTTGAGGCTCAGCATGGCGATCTTGTAGCACCCGCGCAGCGGCTGGTTGACCCGCGTGATCAGCTCGCGGCGCTGGACGTCCGACGGGCTCTCGCCGACGTTGATCAGGTGCCCGCTGGCCACGAAGACCGCCTTGCGCCAGCCGGACTGCGGGCGGCGCTTGGTCTGCTTGATCAGCTTGGCCGACGACAGCTCGTCGGCGTGCGTGCCCTGCCGCGGGTGCCGCGCGTACTGCTGCTGTTGCTGCGGCGGCGGGTAGCCCACGGGCGGGTACGAGGGCTGCTGCTGCTGGGGGTGTTGCTGAGGCTGCGGGCCGGACGGCGTCTGCTCCGAATACCCGCCGTGCGGGCCGGAGGTCGCGGCGTCGGCGTACGGGCCCGGGAGCGGCGCGGCCGGATCGACGTACTGCTGGGGCTGCGGACCCGACGGACCGTCCACATAGGGACCCGCGCGCAACGGGCCCGACGGCACCGGCTCGACGTAGGGCCGCGGCTGCGGGCCGGACGGCGTCGGCTCGGTGTACAACGGGCCGGACGGCTCGGGGTGCGGCGCCGAGTCGGTGCGCGCGTCATCGTCGAGTGCCGACGCCAGCGGGCGCGGCCCGAAGTCCTCGGTCTCCGTCCCGTTCGCCTGCTTGGGCTGCCCGGCCTGGATGGGCCGCATCCACGCGAAGTCGTGCTGCGTAGCCGAGTCCTGGCCGGTGCCAGCCACGTCCGGCTCGCCTTCACGCCCACTCACGCTGGGATCCTCCCTGGAAAAGACTGCCCGAGACCGCCTCCGCACGCGACGGTAGTCGTAGCGGACGAAAGCCGTCGACACGGGGGCTGCCGGTGTTCGCACCAGCAATCTCACCCGCGGCGGGGAGCCGCCAGGGCGGTCCTGGCCGCCGGCGCCCTAGTGGCCGAGCAGGTCACCCAGCGGATTGATCATGGTCATGGCCGGCTGCTGGCCGCCGCCGCTGAGCACGCCCGTGACCGGGGAGAGGATGCCGCCGACGGTGTCGGACACCGGCGCGACGACGTCACCGACGGTGTCCGTCACGGGGGTCACGACCTGCCCGAGGCCGCCCTGGTTCGGGGCCGGCGCGGGGGCGGGAGCCGGCGCGGGTGCCGGGGTGGCGGGCGGCCGCCGCCGGACTGGGACTGACCGGCGCCGCCGGAGCCGTTGCTCGCGCCGCCCGTCGCGCCGGTCGCGCCGCCGGAGCCGGACGCGTGCCGGCCGCCGGCCGTGGCGCCGTCCGCCTCGTCCGCGGATCGCTTGCCCGGCTGCGGCCTCTCGTGGCGGTCGCCGTGCGGCGGCGCGGCCACCGCGGGCGTGCCGATGTCGCCGGGGTTGTCTGGGACCGTGGCCGGGGGCCGACGGCGCGTGCTCGGGGGCGTTCTCACCCGCGAGCGGCATCGTGCCGCCGTTCAGGCCGAGAGCGCCGGCCGCGAAGGTGCCGGCGACGAGTAGCGCGCCCGCGGCGACGCCGAAGGTCCACTTCCGGTTCGCGCCGGCGGCGTCCTCGACGACCTCGTCGGCGGGGTCTGCGTAGTACCTCCGCACTCCGAGTGGGTGTCCCTCCCGACGAAGAAGTAGGTCAGCGGAAACGCGCTCCTGGCCGCCATAGGCAGCTGCGGAAGTCAAGACACACCCTCCTGGCCCTGTCACTTCACCCGTACGGATGAACAGTC
>CAWJCX010000007.1:0-184449 GCA_963841395.1 uncultured Actinomycetota bacterium | reverse complement strand
CGTCCTCGCGCGCCGCCGCGACGAGCGCCGTCGAGCCGGCCCGCCTCGAGGTCGCCGAGCGGGTCGGTCGTGTGGCGCAGCAGCGTCGCGTAGGGCAGGCCGAACGCCGCCCGCTGGGCGAGCAGCCGCCGCCGCCCGGCGTCCTCGGCGCCCAGGACGCGCTGGCGCGGTCGATCTTGCGCCGGCCTGCTCGACCCGCGGCGGCAGCGCGCGGCTGAGAGCAGCAGCGGCCGGCACGAGGAACGTCAGCCAGCCGAGCAGGTCGGCCAGCGACCGCATGCTCTCGCTCGCCGTCGCGCCCGGCCTGCGCCGCCCGCCGCCGGTGCCCGCTCCCGCGTCCTGCAGCGCGTCGCCGCACCGCGCCGCCGACGATCGGCGCCCCGCCGACCGCGTCGCCCGCGTCGCGGAACGCCCCCTCGACCGAGCCGCCGACCTGCTGCACGCCGCTCGACACCGCGGTCAGCTCCTCCACGCCGTCGTGGACGACGGTGCCCGAGCCAGGCGAAGAGCAGCACGGCGGCGACCGGGCCGCGTCGAGGGCGATGGTCCGCGAGCGGCGGGCGGGAACGTCGGGGTAGAGCTTCATGGCTCCGGCATTCCCGCGTCGCCCGTAATGTTCCCGCCCTTCCCCTGAGCGAGACGAAGGAGTGGTCACTGAACATGGGAGTCCTCGACGACAAGGTCGCGATCGTCACCGGCTCGGCGCGCGGCATCGGCCGCGCCACCGCCGAGCTGCTCGCCGAGCAGGGCGCGAAGGTCGTCATCAACGACCTCGACGAGGACGTCGCCGAGCAGGCCGCGGGCGAGATCCAGCGGCGAGACGACCGTCTTCGCCGGCGACCTGACGAAGGAGGGCGTGCCGGACGAGCTCGTCCAGACGGCGATCGACGCCTGGGGCAAGCTCGACATCATCGTCAACAACGCCGGCTACACGCTCGACGCGCCGATCCACAAGATGAGCGACGACTGGTTCCAGCGGATGCTCGACATCCACCTCGATCGCCCCGTTCCGCATCGTCCGCGCCGCCGCGCCGCACCTGCGCGAGCCGGCCAAGAAGGAGAAGGAGGAGGGCCAGCGAGGTCTTCCGCAAGATCGTCAACGTCTCCTCGACCTCGGGCACGATGGGCAACGCCGGCCAGGCGAACTACTCGGCGGGCAAGGCGGCGCATCGTCGGCCTGACCAAGACGCTGGCCAAGGAGTGGGGCCAGTTCAAGATCAACGTCAACGCCGTCGCCTTCGGCTTCGTCGAGACGCGCCTGACCGCAGGCCAAGGTCGACGACAACGTCATGGAGATCGACGGCGAGAAGGTCCAGCTCGGCATCCCGGAGCAGATGCGCGGCATGGCGGCGATGCTCATCCCGCTCGGCCGCCCGGCGCTCGCCGCAGGAGGCCGCCGGCGGCGTGTTCTTCCTCTGCTCGCCGTGGTCGAACTACGTCCACGGCCAGGTGCTGAACGTCACCGGCGGCCTGTTCGTCGGGCATGACCGACGTCGACATGAAGGTCGTCAAGCCGGGACCGGACCACGGGACCGCGCGCGGCGTGGTCGGCGGCTCGGAGGTCTCGCCGGCGACCGTCGGCGCGAGCGGCATCTTCATGGGCGTCTTCCGCGTCCCGCCGGGAGCGCCGCTCGCGCCCGCACTTCCACGAGCGCTGCGAGAGCGCGTGCTTCATGCTCTCGGGCGGATGCGCGATCCGCTGGGGCGACCGGCTCGAGGAGCAGGTCGTGCTCGAGCCGCACGACCTGCTCTACGTCCCGCCGCACGAGACGCACGTGCTCGAGAACCTCTCGGACACCGAGCCCGCCGAGTACGTCGTCGCGCGCAACCGCGCGACGGAGGACTCGGTCGAGGTGCCCTGGGCCGAGCTAGCCAGGTCGAGCCGGCAGCCGCTGAAGTAGTCGCCCGCCGGCGAGGCGAGGTAGGCGACCAGCGCGGCGACGCGTCGGCGGACGTCGTCGCGGCGCCGGGCGTGATCGTCGTCGTGCGGATCTGATGGCGCGACCACTCGATCGACAGCGTCCGCGCGAGGTTCTCCAGCGCCGGCGCGGGCGGCCTCGGCGTGCGGGCCGGCGTCCGGGCCCGGGCGCGACGAGCACGAGCTTGCCGCGCGCCTCGCGCTCGATCCACGCCGGCGTTCGCGACGGCGCGGGCCGCCGACCCGGCGCCGTCGGCGGCGGCGCGCAGCGGCGCGAGCTCGTCCTCGCTCGCGGTCCGCGGCGCGTCGAAGACGCGCCCGCGTCGACGACGAGGACCTCGACGGGTCCGGCGGCGACGGCCGCCGCCTCGGTGGCCTGCTCGTCGGCGAGGTCGGCCTCGAGCGGCCGCATCTCGGCGCCGAGCGCCGTCAGCGCGTCGGCGAGCACCGGCCGCACCGGGCCGGCGACGGCCATCGGGCGTGCCGTCGAGCAGGCCGGGGCGCAGGAGCTGCAGGACGTCGTCGGTCACGGCCGCGCGACCCTAGTTCACGCGCCGACGCAACTTCCGTCCCGGCGTGCGGTTGTCGGTCGCGTGCGCCGCCTCCTCCCCCTCCGTCCTCGCTCTGCCTGCTGCCCGCCGTCGATCGCCGAGGCGCGCGTCGTCGTCGTGGCGTCCGGCGACGGAACGCGACCCTCACCGACGTCGTCACGAACCAGGTCGTCGCGCGGATCGCGCGTCGGCGGGCGGCACGACCGCGCCGTCGCCGTCGCGCCCGACGGCTCGCGCGCGTACGTGGCGACGGGCAGCGCGCGTCGTCGCGATCGACCTCGCCGCCCGGCAGGCCGTCGGCGAGGTCGCGCTGGCCTCCGGCGGTCAGCTCGCTCGGCGATCACGCCCGACGGCGCGCGCCTGTACGCGGCCCGCTCGCGGCGCGGTCGACGTCGTCGACACCGCCGCGCTGCGCGGCGTCGGCTCGATCACCATCGGCGGCGCGCCGGCCGGGCCGCTGGCGGTCAGCCCGGACGGCGTCCGCGGCGCGGTCGTGCGCCTCGGCCGCTCGCGCGTCGGGACTGCTCGACCTCGTCGGCGTCGCGGCTCGTCGGCGCGTCCGCGGCTGCGAGGGGTGACCGGCGTCGCCTGGCGCGGGTCCACGGTGTACGCCGTCAACCGCGCCGGCAGGCTCGTCGGGTTCGCACCGCGTGACCGGCCGCGTGCTCGCCCGCATCCGGCTCGGCCGCCGGTCGGCGGCGGCCTCGCGATCTCGCCGAACGGCCGCTGGGCCGTCGTCGGCGCGGCGGCCGGACGCCGGTCGACCGCGTCGCCGACCTCTCGCGCCGGCGCCTGCACGCGCGCGTGCGCACCGGCCGCGGGCCGGGCGTCCCCGCGTTCAGCGCCCGACGGCTCGCGCGTCTACGTCGCCGACCGCGCGGAGCGCACGGTCTCGGTGCTCAGCGGCTTCTCGTTCCGGCGGCTGACCGTGCCAGCGCCTCGGCGCCGGCGCGCGCCCCGTCGCGCTCGCGGTGCAGCCCGGCCTCGCGCTCATCACTCGGCACCGAGGGCGACGACACGCTGCGCGGCACGCCGCGGCGACGACCGGCTCGACGGCCTGGGCGGCAACGACACGCCTCCAGGGCTTCCGCGGCAACGACGTCGTCTCACGGCGGCCCGGGCGACGACACCATGTCCGGCGGCGTCGGCAACGACCTGCTCGACGGCGGCGAGGGCGACGACCGCCTCTCCGGCGCAGTCGGGCAACGACCAGCTGCGCGGCGGCCCGGGCGACGACGCCGGCGTTCGGCGGCACCGGCGACGACCGGCTCGACGGCGGCGCCGAGAGCGACTTCCTCGACGGCGGCGACGGCGACGACACGTGCTCGGCGGCGACGGCGACGACAAGATCAACGAGAGCGGCCTGGGCAACGACCGCCTCGCTCGACGGCGGCCCCGGCAACGACTACATCAACGGCAACCGCGGCACCGACCGCATCGTCGGCGGCGACGGCAACGACACGCTCTTCGGCGGCAACGGCGGCGAGACGATCGACGGCCGGCGACGGCAACGACACGATCGACGGCGGCGTCGGCGGCGACCTGCTGTTCGGCCGCGACGGCGACGACAGCATCAAGCGGCGACGCCGGGCCGCGACCGCGTCTACGGCGCCGACGGCGCCGACGCGCTCGACGGCGGCTCGGGCGACGACACGATCAGCGGCGGCGACGGCGAGCGACGAGATCGTCGCCGGCCCCGGCGTGGACGAGCGTCACCGGCGGCAACGGGCCGCGACGTCATCCGCGTCGCCGACGGCGACCGCGACATCGTCGACTGCGGCACCGGCCGCGACACCGTCTACGTCGAGGAGGACGCGCCCGACGCGCGACCCGCTCACCCGCTGCGAGACCGTCATCCGGATCCCGCCGGAGCCCTCGACCGACGCGCCGCCGACGACGAACGTCATCCCCGGCACGGCCGGCAACGACATGCTGCTCGGCACGCGCCGGCGGCGACACGCTGCTCGGCAAGGACGGCAACGACGAGCTCTTCGGCCAGGACGGCGACGACTACGTCGACGGCGAGAACGGCAACGACACGCTGCGCGGCGGCCTGGGCGACGACGAGCTGCACGGCCGCAACGACAACGACCTGCTGCTCGGCAACGAGGGCGACGACTACCTCATCGGCGACCGCGGCAACGACACGATCAACGGCGGCCCCGGGCGACGACCGATCGAGGGCGGCCTCGACGACGACACGCTCGCCGGCGACGAGGGCAACGACCGCATCAGCATCGTCGGCCGCGGCGTCGACCGCGTCTCTGCGGCCCGGGCGCCGACATCGTGTTCGCCGGCGCCGACAAGCTCCTGCTCCGCCAGGGCGGCTGCACCGGCTGCCAGCTGCAAGGCACCTGCGGCACGTGCATGCCCCTCGTGACGCTCTACCGCAAAGCCAAGGCGCCCCTGTCCGCCTACTGCCAACACGGCGCCTGACCACGCCGACCACCGGCCCTGACCACTGGTTCGAGAGGAGGTGATCACGGTGACCGCTGTCCTCGTGGAACTCAAGCCCCCATCGAGGGAAAGCGACGAGCTGGAGTTCGTCGAAGACCTCGACGTACTGGTCGAGTCGTCCAAGTGCAGCTGCAACGCAGGCGACGACAACCCGTACTAAGCCGATGGTGGGTGGCACCGGCGTGTCCCTGCCCGGTGCCACCCACCCAGTTCTAGCCTGCCCGAATGCGACTGCGGACCGCGTGGCTGAACCGCGTGCTGAGCGTCCCCTACGTCCCGATCCTGGGGCCAACGCATCCCGGCCTGTTCACCGCGGAGATGTTTACTGACGTGTTCGCCGACATCCTCGACGCCAGCCGCACCGGCACCGCGTTGCCCTACGACAAGGACCGTCGCTGGTCACCCCGCAAGACCGACACCGTGCTTGTCGACGAGATTGTGCACCGACCCGACTACACGGTCATCCCTGTTCTGTCCCGCCGGGGCGGCGGGACCGTCAAAACTCTCTACTACGGTCGCGGACCCGACCTCGACGCACTCACCGCAACCACGCGCCGCTGCTGCGCCACCTACGGCGCGGCCCAGGGCCGGGTCATCTGGTTCGCACCCGACGACACGAAAGATCACAGCACGGCAGATCGCACCCGGATACTGCTCAAAGAATTCGTCAACACGTCCGACCCGCAAGAGCGCGGGCCGGCGGCGCGCGAACTTGGTACCTGCGCGTCACCTGTTGGCGCGACGTTCGAGGCGTTCGCGCTGGCCATGGCCGATCACGGATTCAAATTCCTGCACCAGCGCCGCGCCAGCGGGCGGTTCGACGGGCCGATCCTGGTCACCGAGCACAACGGCGCTGTGGTCGGTGCCATCGGACCACTGACGATCATGCCCGACCGATCAGGCGCCCGGATGCTGCTTCCGCAATACTTCGGCGTGCTCCCCGAACACCGCGGTACCGGTCACGGCCGGGCCCTCTGGCGCGCCGCGCAGCGGTGGGGCACCCACCACCAGGCCGACTACCAACTCCTACAGGCCACGGCTGGCGGCGCCTCCGAACAGCTGTTCCTCTCCGAAGGGCTGCGCTCTCTCGGCTTCACCACCACCATGGCCGCATGACCGGCGCTCGTGACTCGGCCGCGCACGCGATGACATCGGTCGCAGCGCGGACCGCTTGGACCGACCTACCCGACCGAGTCCGTTCCGCCGTCGAGGCCCAGGTCGGCGCAGTACATCAGGCCTCCACGATCAGCGGCGGTCTCAACGCGGCATTCACTGCACGGCTACGCACACACTCGGGATCGGTGTTCGCCAAAGGCGTGCTGGATGCCCGGGCCGCCGCGCAACGCCGGGAAGCCACCGTCAACCCACACGTACACCCGATCGCGCCCCGACTGCTGTGGGAGATCGACGCCGACGGCTGGCACGTCCTCGGGTTCGAACACCTCGACGGCCGCCCCGCCGACCTCACCCCCGCGTCGCCCGACCTGCCCGCCCTCAGCGACGTGCTCGCCCAGCTCACCAGCCTGACCGCGCCGCACAGCACATGCAAACGAATCGAGGACCGCTGGGCGGATGCCGCCGACCGCGCTGGTGTTGACGCCAGCCTCCTGGCCGGTGATCAACTCCTGCACACCGACCTCAACCCACACAACATCCTCATCACCGGGACAGGCCCGCGGATCGTCGACTGGTCCTGGCCCACCCTCGGCGCCGCATGGATCGACACCGCCTGCGCGGCGCTATGGCTCATCGCCGAAGGCCACACCCCCGACGATGCAGAGTCATGGGCAGCCGGCGTACCTGCATGGGCGAACGCATCCGGGCCCGCACTCAACGCGTTCACTGCCATCAACGCCGCCCTCTGGAGACAGATCGCTTCGGCCGATCCACGCGAATGGAAACAACGCATCCACGAAGCCGCATTCACATGGTACAAATTCCGAGCGGGGCGCTAGCACCCTGCGCTTACGAGACACTCGCCGAATGACGCCCCGTCAGCGCTCCGTGGCCGTGGGCGCCGTGTTGTGTGTGTCCGCAATGGCTGCCAGCTCGGCGGGACTTGCCGGGCCACCATCGTGGTGGCAGTTCGTATGCATCGTTCTGGTCGGCGCAACCACCATGGCTAACGTCCTACTTATTCATTCCGGACATCCAAGCTGCAGCGGAAAAGGTAGCGATCACTGCAAGCATTTTAAAAAAGAGCCAGAAATGTACAAAGTGTATTACTCACTCAAATTGCAGACCCTGGGCCCTGTCGTTCCGTGAGCACTTGACCCACGGACAGTGATGCTGACGCCTCAGCTGCACACGATCGAGCGATCCCGCTGGGGCCGGAACTCGTCGAGGCTTAGTAGGTCGGAACATATTCCAGGAACCAGGAGGTGCTGTGGCGACACCTACCGGTGAGCAGGCCGCGCGCAGTGGTGATGACCGCCCGCTCGAGCACGGCGGTGTGCTATGGAAGCCGCTACCGGGCGCCACCGCGACAGCAGAGGAGTTCATCGCCGCGCGCGATCTGTTCACCGAGGTGCACAAGGACGAGTTGTGGAACCCATGGGTGATGGAAGATCGTGCAGAGGAATACGAGCATGCCACGAGCGTGATGGGCCAGTGGACACGGGCTGAACCGGGGTTTCGTCGACTCACGGAGGCCGAGCTCGACGCGAGGATGCGCCAGATCGACGAAGACGCCAAGAACAAGACCGAGGAGAAGGAGCGACAACGCCAGACGCGGGTCCCCGAGTTCGACGAAACTCGGCATCATGCCCGGCTAGAGCTGTTGGAATGCGATGCGCAGTTGCGGCACGAGGTGGAGGAGCGCGCAGGTCTAGCGAGCCATCAGCGATTTCCCTTGATGCCTGAGTCACGACGTGTGCAGCAGATCGCAGACTTGGATCGCCGGATCGAGTCGGTCCGCTCCAAACGAGACCACCTTCACCAACTGGTGGGTGATCCGGAGACCGTCGTCGACAAGGACGGCCACCTACCTGGGGACCGGCGGGAGATCAGTTTGACCTACTTCCGGATCTGGCGAGGAACCGAGGTGCGGAAACTTCGTACCGAGGTTGGCGAGATCGAGGCCAAGCTGTCGACGAAAGGACTCGACAGGAAGGAACGCGCACAACTTCGCGACAAACTGAACCAACCCCGCTCCCGGTTGAACGACCTACTCGTGCTGCCTCCTCAGACCGCAGAAGACATGTGCTCCGAGTGCGCGAGACCGATGTCCTGGCACGGATACACTGTACGAGGCTGGCTGTTCGAGATCGGTCCATGCCCCGCGTGGCCCAATTGGGCGAAACGTATAGCGGAAGCACGCGAGATAATCCGCTCCGCACCGAAAACGCAGCCAGACTCCTCGAAGCCGCCGACGCAAAAACCCATCGCCGTCATCCCCTCCGGATTACCCATAACCGATGTTATGCAGCGTCTCGCCGAAATTCAGAATAAGCATCCCGACGCCGAAGTTCGGCGAGGATCCCGGAATAAGTGGGAGATCTGGCCCGCCCGCACAACCGATGACACCACATGACCCAGTTGCACATCCGACCAGCCCACGCTCAACATGGCGTTAACCCCCGACGAATACACCGCCCGCAGCATCCTCGCTCGACGTGGATCTTGCTGTTGGTCTCGCTGTGTAGCGGGTGAGCTGCTCTCAGCGCGCTCTCGCCGTGACGGTTGATGCGCCAACAGCTCAACGGCTAGTAGCACCGCGACCGGCGGCCGGCCGGCCACGAGCCTTCTTCTGCCCAGCGGTTGGCGTCTAGATCCCATCGCGACCTAACACGGCCGAAGCTGGTACTGCGGGCACGGCGCAGGGTCACCCCACGACCGACGATGCCGCTCACCACCGCAGAACGGGCACGGACCAGTCCTGTCGCCACCATCCGGCAGGCCGCAGTAACCGACTTCGGAGCCGTCGTCGCGGGCGAACACAGTGACGGCCTGCCTGCCGCAGGTGCAGCGCTCGCCGGGTCGGGCTGCTCGTGCGGTGGTCATCGCACGCCCTCCTGACCGGAGCCGACAAGTGTGTGCCCGTTGCGCTGATCCGCAGACGGGATGCGGCCTTGCTCGCGCCACTGGCGCAACACGGTGCGCCCGTAGTTGTTGGTTCCGGCGACCCGGTCCAGATCCGCGCCGGTCGGGACACGACCGCGGGCCTGCTCGCGCAGGAAGTGCGCCCACATGACGTCCTGGGCGGTCGGCTCGCCCACCAGTCCAGTGGTCGGCGAGTCCTCCGCGAGAGTGATCACCTGCCCGGTCTCGCTGCCACTCTCGCCGTCGACCTCGCTGTCTCGCATGTCCACCGGGATGGGCTGCCCGGTCTCGGGCACGGCCGATTGGGTCTCGGAGTGCTCCCGAGAGCGAGGACCATGGGCCAGCAGCTCGACCGCCAGCAGAAGGGCCACCGGCGGCCAGCCGGCGACCAGCACCGACTGCCAGGTCAGCGTCGGAGCGGCCGCGATGTTGGCCGCCAGCGAGACCGCGATGCCCAGCCAGAACGACAGCCACACCGACACCCGACCCCGACGACTGGCCCGCGGACCTGACTTCAACACCCCCGCGGTGGCCGACACCAGCAGCCCATAAACCGACAGCGGGAACAGTGCCGCACCGGTCGGATCGGAGCCCCAATCCAGGGCGAACGCCCGCTGGTGTTGATACGAGGCGTACGCAGCCACTCCGGCCACGACCAGCGTGCACCCGCGCCGTACCCACACCTCCAGGTCCACCCGCTCATCCAGCCGGGCCGGCTCGGTCGCGGTCATCGGCCATCGCCGCCCTGGCCACGACGGCGACGTGGGATCATGACCGTGGCGGAAACCGCCAGCTCACGACGGGTACGAGTTCGTGCGGATGCTGTACGAACCGCGCCGGGGGCGCAAACGGCACTCGCGGGGAGAGGTTTCGCTGTGAGTAGGCCTACGGCGGCGGATCTTGACGCTGCTCGGGAGCGGACCATTCCCGATGTGGTCGGGCCTGGGCTCGACGTGCTGTTCTGTGGGATCAACCCTGGGCTCTACTCCGCCGCCACCGGGTGGCACTTTGCTCGGCCTGGGAATCGGTTCTGGCCGGCCTTGCATCTGAGTGGGTTCACGCCTCGGCAGTTGCGGCCTGACGAACAGGACGAGCTGCTGACGTTCGGGCTCGGGGTGACCAATATCGTCGCTCGGCCTTCGGCTCGGGCTGATGAGTTGGGCGTTCGGGAGTTGCGGGACGGGGCCCTTCGGCTGGCGGGGTTGGTCGAGCGGGTCGCGCCTCGGGTGCTGGCCGTTGTGGGGATCTCCGCGTATCGGGAGGCGTTTCTCCAGCCCAAGGCGGTCATGGGTGAGCAGGCCATGACCGTCGGGGGCGCTCGGGTGTGGGTGTTGCCCAACCCGAGCGGGCTCAACGCGCACTACCAGCTTCCGGCACTCGCGGCGGAGTTCGGGGCGCTGCGCGGCGCGGTTCAGCACCCGTAGCGATGCTCGCGATGCTGTTGGCGCTCGGCGCCAGCCTCGGGTGGGGAGCCGGTGACTTTCTCGGCGGGTTGAAGAGCCGCACTACACCTCTACTCACCGTTCTTCTGGTGAGTCAGGCGACCTCGATGGTCCTGCTCGTCGCGGCCGCGGTCGTGCGGGGCGACGCGCTGCCGGGCGCCGGGTTTCTCGGTGCGGCCGCCATCTCTGGGATCGCCGAGATGGCCGGGGCCGCGGCCTTGTACCGCGGCCTCGCGGTGGGACGGATGAGCCTCGTCGCGCCCATTTCGGCCGCGGCGCCTGCCGTGCCGCTCCTCGCGGGGCTTGTGCTCGGCGAGGTACCCGGGCCGCTGCAGACCGCCGGGCTGGTGCTCGTCGTGGCGGGGATCGCGCTTGCCTCGCGGGCATCGGGCGCCGGCGGCCGGGTGGGGCCGAGCGTGGCGTACGGGATCGCCTCCGCGGTCGGGTTCGGCGCGTTCTTCGTCGCCATGGACGCTGCCAGCGAGGGCGGCCTGCTGTGGGCCCTGCTCGTCGCGCGGCTGACCGAGGTGACGGCCATCGTCGCGGCGATGCTCGTGACCCGCTCCCGGCCGCAGGTACGCCGCGACGACGTGACCGTGCTGCTCGGCATCGGCCTGCTCACCACCGCGGGCGACGCCATGTACGCGGCCGCGACCACGCTCGGCTTCCTCGGCGTCGTCGCCGTGCTCGCCGCCCTGCACTCCGTCGTCACGATCGGGCTCGCCCGCCTCGTGCTGCACGAGCGGGTCGCCGGATGGCAACAGCTCGGGATCGCCGGCTGCCTGTCCGGAGTCGCCGTGCTGGCCGCGGCCTGAACGAGCCTATCCTCGACCGATGAGCGGCATCGACGCGATCGGCGGCACGCCCGTCGTGCGCCTGCGAGAACCTGGCCGGCGCCGACAGCGCCGAGGTGTGGGTCAAGCTGGAGAGCGCGAACCCGACCGGCTCGTACAAGGACCGGATGGCGCTGGCCATGATCGAGGCCGCCGAGCGGGACGGGCGGCTCGCGCCCGGGCAGCCGGTCGTCGAGTACACCGGCGGCAGCACCGGCTCGTCGCTCGCGTTCGTCTGCGCGGTCAAGGGCTACCCGCTGCGGATCGTGTCCTCCGACGCGTTCGCGGTGGAGAAGATCCGCACCATGCGGGCGTTCGGCGCCGACGTCGAGCTGATCCACAGCCCCGGCGGCATCACGCCCGACCTCATCCCGGCGATGGTCCGGCGGGCCGGCGAGATCGCCGCGGAGACCGGCGCCTTCGCGACCGACCAGTTCAACAACACCGACATGCTCGACGGCTACCGGCGGCTCGGCGAGGAGCTGCTCGAGCAGCTGCCCGGGGCCATCGACGCGTTCTGCGGCTACGTCGGCACCGCCGGCTGCTTCCTCGGCGCCAGCCGGGCGCTGCGCGAGAAGCTGCCCGGACGCTGCACCGGGTCGCGGTCGAGCCCGCCGAGTCGGCGGTGCTGTCCGGCGGGCCGGCCGGCACCCACCACATCGAGGGCGGCGGCATCGGCTACTGGCCGCCGCAGCTGCGGCGCCGAGGACTTCGACGAGGTCATCGCCGTCCCGGAGGCCGACGCGTTCGCCATGGCCCGGCGGGCCGCCCGCGCCGACGGCATCTTCTCCGGCCCGTCGACCGGCGTGAACCTGGTCGCGGCGCTCCGGCTCGCCGAGCGGCTCGGGCCCGGCCACCGGGTGGTGACGATCCAGGTCGACAGCGGCCTGAAGTACCTCAGCGGCGACCTCTACGCGGACGGCGCCTGAAATTGTCGGTGGGTCGTGGTGAAGTGTCGACATGGCCACCGCCGATGACGTCCGCAGGATCGCCAACAGCCTGCCGCGCACGGTCGCAGCGGCTCGTGCGCGACCAGGTGAAGTTCAACGTGGGCCGGATCGTCTACCTCGCGCTGTCCCGCGACGAGACAGACGCTGGGCTTCGCGTTCCCGAAGGAGGAACGGGCCGGCCCTCGTGGAGTCCGAGCCGGACAAGTTCTCCTTACCGTCCAAGGGCGACATGCGCTACCACTGGGTGCACCTGCGCCTCGACGCCGTCGACGTGGACGAGTTACGCGAGCTGATCGTCGACGGCTGGCGGATGGTCGTGCCGAAGAAGGTGTGCGCCGCCTACGACCGCGGCCTACGACGGGTTCGTAGGCCAGGTTCGGCCGCAGCCAGCGCTCCACCTCGGCCACGTCCATGCCCGCGCCGGCGCCGCGTAGTCCTCGACCTGGTCGCGGTCGATCCGGCCGACCGTGAAGTACCGCGACTCCGGGTGCGCGAAGATCAGCCCGCTGACGCTCGCCGCCGGGGTCATCGCGAACGACTCGGTCAGCGCCATGCCCGACCTGCTCGGCGTCGAGCAGGTCGAACAGCTCCCGCTTCTGGCTGTGGTCCGGGCTCGCCGGGTAGCCGAACGCCGGCCGGATGCCGCGGAAGCGCTCCGCGTGCAGGTCCGCCAGCGCCGGCTCGCGCGTCCGGCTCGAACCACTCGCGCCGGGCCTGGAGGTGGACGTGCTCGGCGAACGCCTCGGCGAGCCGGTCGGCCAGTGCCTTGACCATGATCGACCGGTAGTCGTCGTTGTCCGCCTCGAACGACGCCGCCAGCTCCTCGGCGCCGTGGATGGCGACCGCGAACCCGCCGAGGTGGTCGCCTGCCGGCGCCACGTAGTCGGCGAGCGACCGGTTGGGCCGGCCCTCCGGCTTGGTGGTCTGCTGGCGCAGCATCGGCAGCCGGACCTCGCCGCCGGCGTGCTCGACGACGATGTCGTCGCCGTCGGCGTGCGCCGGCCAGAAGCCGTACGCGCCGCGGGCCTCGAACTGGCCCGCGGCGATGATCTTGTCCAGCAGCGTCGTTGCCGTCGTCGAACAGCTCCCGCGCCGCCGGGTTGGTGTCCAGGATCGCCGGGTACTTGCCCTTCAGCTCCCAGGCGAGGAAGAAGAACTGCCAGTCGATGAGCTCGCGCAGCGTCGTGCATGTCCGGCGTCGACCGTCGTGCACGCCGGTGAACGCCGGCGTCGGCAGGTCGTCGAACGCGACCTGCTCGCGGTTCGCCCGCGCCTCCTCGAACGTCAGCAGCGGCTTGGCGTGGCGGTTCTCGTGCTGCTCGCGCAGCCGCTGCCTGCTCGACCCGGTTCGCCGTGTCCAGCGCGTCCGCCCGGTCGTCGTTCAGCAGGTCGGACACCACGCCGACGACCCGGGACGCGTCGAGCACGTGCACCGTCGTCGCGTCGTAGGCCGGCGCGATCCGCACCGCGGTGTGCTGGCGGGAGGTCGTGGCGCCGCCGATCAGCAGCGGCAGCTTCAGCCCGCGGCGCTGCATCTCGCCGGCGACACCGACCATCTCGTCCAGCGACGGCGTGATCAGGCCGGACAGGCCGACCGCGTCGGCGCCCTCGGCGACCGCGGTGTCGAGGATCTTCGCGGCGGGCACCATCACGCCGAGGTCGATGACCTCGTAGTTGTTGCAGCCCAGCACGACGCCGACGATGTTCTTGCCGATGTCGTGCACGTCGCCCTTGACCGTCGCCAGCACGATCTTGCCCTGGCCGCGGTCGGTGGAGACCCGGCCCTCGAGGCGGGCCTGCTCCTTCTCCGCCTCCATGTACGGCTCGAGGTAGGCGACCGAGCGCTTCATCACCCGCGCGCTCTTGACCACCTGCGGCAGGAACATCTTGCCGGCGCCGAACAGGTCGCCGACGATCTTCATGCCGTCCATCAGCGGGCCCTCGATGACGTCGAGCGGGCGCTCCGCCTGCTGGCGGGCCTCCTCGGTGTCGTCCTCGATGAAGTCGACGATGCCGTGCAGCAGCGCGTGCGCGAGCCGCTCGTCCACCGGCGCCTCGCGCCAGGACAGGTCGACCGTCGCGCTTGGTGCCCGACCCGCGCACGTTCTCGGCGAACGCGACCAGCCGGTCGGTGGCGTCCTCGCGCCGGTCGAACAGCACGTCCTCGACGAGCTCCAGCAGCTCGGCTTGGGGATGTCCTCGTAGACCGCGAGCTGGCCGGCGTTGACGATGCCCATGTCCAGCCCGGCGCGCACGGCGTGCAGCAGGAACGACGAGTGCATGGCCTCGCGCACGATGTCGTTGCCGCGGAAGGCGAACGACAGGTTCGAGATGCCGCCGCTGGTCCGCGCGCCCGGGCAGCGCTCCTTGATCCGCGGCAGCGCGTCGATGAACGCCTTGGCGTAGCCGTTGTGCTCGGCGATGCCGGTGGCGACCGCGAGCACGTTGGGGTCGAACACGATGTCCTCGGGCGCGAAGCCGGCCTGCTGGGTGAGCAGGTCGTAGGCGCGGCGCGCAGATCTCGACCTTGCGGTCGGCGGTGTCGGCCTGGCCCTTCTCGTCGAAGGCCATCACGACCACGCCCGCGCCGTAGTTGCGGATCAGCCGTGCCTGCTCGAGGAAGGGCTCCTCGCCCTCCTTGAGGCTGATGGAGTTGACGACTCCCTTGCCCTGCACGCACTTCAGCCCGGCCTCCAGGACAGTCCACTTGGAACTGTCGACCATGATCGGGATGCGGGCGACCTCGGGCTCGGTGGCGATCAGGTTCAGGAACGTGGTCATCGCCTGCTCGCTGTCGAGCAGGTCGGCGTCCATGTTGACGTCGAGCAGGTTCGCGCCGCCGCGGACCTGCTCGAGCGGCGACGTCGACGGCGGCCTGGTAGTCGTCGGACTCGATGAGCCGGCGGAACCGCTTGGAGCCGGTGACGTTGGTGCGCTCGCCGATCATGACGAAGCCGGTGTCCGCGCCGATCTCGAACGGCTCGAGGCCGGAGAAGCGGGTGGTGTTCCCGATCGCGGGCACCTTGCGCGGGGTCATGCCCTTGACCGCCTCGGCGATCTTCGCGATGTGCGTCGGGCGTGGTGCCGCAGCAGCCGCCGACGATGTTGACCATGCCCTCCTGGCCGAACTCGCCGAGCAGCGTGCCGGTCTCCTCCGGCGTCTGGTCGTAGCCGCCGAACGCGTTGGGCAGGCCGGCGTTGGGGTGCGAGGCGGTGTAGCTGTCGGCGAGGCGGGACAGCTCGGCGACGTGCGGGCGCATCTCGGTGGCGCCGAGCGAGCAGTTCACGCCGACGACCATCGGCTCGGCGTGCTCGATCGAGCTCCAGAACGCCTCGACGGTCTGGCCCGGACAGCGTCCGGCCGGACAGGTCGACGATCGTCACCGAGATCCACAGCGGCAGGTGCGGGCGCGACCTCGCGGGCGGCGGCGATCGCGGCCTTCGCGTTGAGCGTGTCGAAGATCGTCTCGACCATCAGCAGGTCGACGCCGCCCTCGGCGAGCCCGGCGATCTGCTCGGCGTAGGAGTCGTAGACCTGGTCGAAGGAGACCGCGCGGTAGGCGGGGTCCTCGACGCGCGGGGACAGCGACAGGGTCACGTTGAGCGGGCCGATCGAGCCGGCGACGAACTGGTCCCCCGCCTCGTCCGCGGCCTCGCGGGCGAGCTGCGCGCCGCGCACGTTCATCTCGCGGACCAGCGACTCCAGGCCGTAGTCGGCCTGGCCGATGCTGGTCGCGGTGAACGTGTTGGTCGTGGTGATGTCCGCGCCGGCCCGCAGGTACTGGCGGTGCACGTCGAGCACGACGTCCGGGCGGGTGAGGTTGAGCAGATCCGGGTCCCCGGTGACGTCCTTGGGGTGGTCGCCGCCGATGCGGTCGCCCCGGTAGTCCTCCGGGGTCAATCCGGCACCCTGCAGCATCGTGCCCCAGGCTCCGTCGAGCACCGCGATCCGCTGGTCGAGTAGCTTTCGCAGCGCCGTCGTCGCGCCTGTTTCGGACTTGCTCACCGAGCCACCTCCCAAGGTTGGGAGGCGCCCTTGCGTTGCTCGGTCAGGGCCGAGCGTGGCGGACACTGTGTCCGTTGCAGCGCCTCTCGACCCTCCACACAAAGTTACCGTCCGCGTTTAGAGGACGCCAGGAGGGCCACTCAACACTCGCTGATGCCTCGCTGACCTGCGTTACCCGCGTCTCAGTCGTCGAGATCGGTCAGCCTCGCCACCGCGGCGGTGAGGCTCGTGACCCGCTCGGTGCCCGACAGCCGCCTGCGCGGCCAGCCCGGCCCGGCGGTCACCCGGCGCACCGGGAAGGCGCCGAGCGCGCGGACCGCCTCGATCCGGGCGGACGCCGGGCTCTGCGACCAGAGGACCACGGCGCTGGGCCGGGCCGCCGCGACCGCGTGGACCAGCGTGGGCGTCGGCACGGCCGCGCCCAGCATCCGCACGGTCGTCCGGCGTTCGGCGAGCGCGGCGGCCAGGGCCTCCAGCGCGAGCGTGTGCTGCTCGGTCTCCGTGCAGGCCAGCAGCACGAGCGGCCCGGTCGTCGCCGGCCGGTCGACCCGGTGCAGCGCGGCGGCGATCGCCCAGGACAGGACGTGCTCGCGGTCGACGACGGCCGAGTCGGCCCGCTGCTCGGCGTCGATCGTCAGGAGCGCCGGCCGGCACAGCCGCTCCCAGACCTCGACCACGCCGCGCGCGCCGAAGGACTGCTCCAGTGCGGCGAGGCAGCGGGCGTTGTCGAGGTTGCGCGCGGCGGCGAGCACGTCGGTCAGCGCCTCGTCGAGCGGCTGGCCCTCCGGCAGGCTGATCGTGTACGCGGCCTCCGACGGCAGCATCCCGGAGCCGATGAGGTCGCGCATGTGCGCCAGGCGCTCGACGTCCTCGGCGGAGTAGCGGCGGTAGCTGCCGGGCCGGGACGCCTGCGGGCCGACGCCGTAGCGACGGTGCCAGGACCGCAGCGTCGACTCGGCGATGCGCAGGTGCCGAGCCACCTGTCCCGCCGTCCACGCCGTCCGGCCGGCCGGTCCGTCGTCGTCCACTCCCGACATCCTCACATCTGGACAACGGTCGCGGGTGATAAAGCGTTGCGGTCGGCGGCCACGGTTGACGTAGCCTCGCCGGCGATCCACCACCTTGCCCGGAGAGGGAGTTCGCCGTGCCCACCGAACGGATCGGCCCGCCACTGACGGGCGGGGAACGCGAGACGCTGCGCGCGTTCCTCGACTTCCACCGCGCGACACTCGCTATGAAGTGCGACGACCTGTCCGACGAGGACCTGCGCCGCCGGTCGATGCCGCCGTCGACGCTGACGTTGCTGGGACTGGTGCGCCATCTCGCGGAGGTCGAGCGCACGTGGTTCCGCCGGGTGATCAACGGCGAGGACATCCCGCTGCTGTGGTCCGCCGACGGCGACTACCAGGCCGCGTACGACCCGGCGGGCTCGACGGGCCCGGAGGCGTTCGCCGCGTGGCGCAACGAGGTCGAGCACGCCCGCCGCATCGAACGGGAGGCGGAGTCGCTGGACGTGACGGCGTACAACCCGCGGTGGGAGGAGGACGTGTCGCTGCGGCTGGTGATGCTGCACCTGATCCACGAGTACGCACGGCACAACGGCCACGCGGACTTCCTCCGCGAGGGGATCGACGGCACCGTCGGCGCCTAACTCGGGCAGGGGTCGTTGTAGTCGACGCCCGGGAAGTAGCGGTTCCAGCGGTCCCGGTCCATGGGGCCCGAGTCGGCGCAGATGTCGGCCGTCAGGCGGCGGAAGTCCGTCTCCCACAACAGAAGCCGTTGTCCCTTGCCGTCGACCGTGGCCACGGTGTGCCCGTCCGGCGCGAACGACACCCGGTGCGGCACCTCGAGGTCCGCGCTGAGCCGGCCGACCAGCCGCGGCTGGTGCGGGTGGCGCAGGTCGTACAGCGCGGTCGTCTGGTCCGCGCTCGCCGCGGCCAGGAGGGTGCCGTCCGGGCTGAACGCCACAGAGGACACCGACTCCGCCTGCTCGGCGAGCTTCGTGACGTGGCGCGGGTGGGCGGGGTCGGAGATGTCGTAGAGCTCGGCCGTGTTGTCCGGCCCCGGGGTGGCGATGAGGTTGCCCCCGGGGCTGAACGCGATCCACGACCCGTTCAGGGCGTAGGTGGCCGACCCCGTCACCACGGACCCCAGCGGCACCGGGTCGGTCGGGTCGGCCACGTTCCACAGCACGATCCGGCCGCCCTCCTCGGCGGTCACCAGCTTCGTCCCGTCGGGGCTGAACGCGATCGCGCGCAGGCCGACCCCGGTCGGCGGGACCTTGCCCACCGGCCGCGGGCCGCCGCGGTCGCCGATCCGCCACAGCCACGCGCCGCCCTTGCTGCTCGCCAGGGCCAGCAGGCGCCCACCCGGATGGATCGCGAGCTGCGAGCAGGACGGCTCGCACACGCCGGGCGGCGCCTTGAACGACGCCAGCGGCGTTCGGTCGGGCAGCGCGGTCAGGTCCCAGGCCTGTACCCGCCGGGAGAACGTGACCATCGCGAGGGTCCGGCCGTCCGGGGCGAACGCCACCGCATCGATCTTCGCCTCGTCCGCCGGGTCGGTCGTCGTCTTGGCAGAGGTGAGCGGCCGGCCGTCCCCGAGGCCACCCGGCTCGGTGACGTCGGCGATGCTCACCACGGTCTCGCCGAGCCGGACGGCCCAGATGGTGCCGTTCTGCTCGAAGCCGACCTGGTACACCTGCCGCTCGCCGGTGGCGGCGACGATCCGCATCAGGTTGTCCTTGTTCTCCGGCGTCGGCGCCAGCCGGTACGCCGCGAGGCCCAGCTGCTCGGCGAGCAAGGGATCCGTGCGGACCAGCAGCGACGCCTGCGTGATCACCCGCTGCGCCGCGGCCGCGTTGCGCTGCTCGGTGGCGTCGTGCTGGGCGAGGACGGCGGAGACCGTGGTGATCGAGGCCAGCACGAGCAGCATCACCAGCACCGCGACCAGCCGCCGCTGGCGCCGCGTGCGCAGCCGCTCGACGGACTGCTCGGCCACCAGCGCGGACCGGCTCGCGTGCAGGAACTCCCGCTCCAGCGGGGAAAGCGCGGCCTCGGCGCCGTTGGCGAGGCCGGCCGCCCACTCCTGCGAGCGGGACAGCCGCGCGCCCCGGTACAGCGCCCCGGGATCGCGGTGCAGGGACTTCCACGCCAGCGCCGCGTCGGTCAGCTGGCGGTGCGTGCGCAGCCCGTCGCGGTCCTCGGACAGCCACTCGTGCAGCCGCGGCCAGTGCCGGATGAGCGCCTCGTGCGCCAGCTCCACGTTGTCGCGGTCCAGCGTGACGAGCCGGGCCGCCGCGAGCCGGTCGAGCAGGTCCGCCGCGCCCGGCAGGTCGGCGAGCTCCTCGCGGCTCACCCGGCGCTTGGCGTCCTCGGTGCCCTCCCCGAGCGCGCACAGGCGCAGGAAGAGCTGCTTCGCGACCGCCTGGCTCGCGGGTTCCAGCCCGGCGACGACGTTCTCGGCGGTGCGGGTGAGCGCGTGGCGCAGGCCGCCGGCGGACTCGTAGCCGCCGAGGGTGAGCGTCGTGCCGCGGCGGCGGCGCCAGGTCTCCAGCAGCACGTGAGAAAGCTGCGGCAGCGCGCCCGGCTCGTTGGTGCTGACCGCGATGAGGCGGGCCACGAGCGCGGTCTCCACCCGCAGGCCGACCAGCTCGGCCGGCTTCACGATCACGTCCCGCAGCTCGTCCTCGTCGAGCGGGCCGACCAGCAGCTGCGCGTCGCGTAACGCGAGGACGAGCTCGGGATGGCGTGCGCAGCGCGCGTAGAAGTCGGCCCGGACGCCGAGCACGACGCGGGCGCGGCTGGTGTCCGCCCGCGCGGCCGTGACGAGCGCGTCGATCAGCCAGGCCCGCTCGTCGGCGTCCGCGCAGAGGGTGAAGACCTCCTCGAACTGGTCGACGACGAGTACGAGGTCGCCGCGGTCGGCCATCGCCTGGCGGATCCGCAGGTGCAGGTTCTCCGGGTCGGCCGCGAACTCCGCCCGCAGCACCGCGGCGGACTCGCCGAGACAGCCGGCGAGCCCGCACCGCGAACTCCTCGATCGGGTGCGCGCCGGGGGTGAGCACCACGACCGGGTCGGGCTCGATCCGGGCGACGAGCCCGGCCCGCAGCACGGAGGACTTGCCGTACCCGGACGGCCCGAACACGCCGAGGAACCGGGTTTCCCGCACCCGCGCCACGAGCTCGTCGACGAGCCGGTCGCGGCCGAAGAACCGGGCGGCGTCGGCCGGCTGGAACGCGGCGAGCCCGACGTAGGGCGCGGCGCCGGTCTCGGGTGACGACTCGTCGCCGTCGGCCGGCTCGGCCAGCTCGGCCGCCGTCTCCCGCCAGCGGGCGGTCCAGTGCACGGTGTCGCCGCCGCACGCCGCGACGTAGGCCAGCGCCACCGCGAGGGTGGGCAGCTTGCGCCCGCCGGCCGCCTCCGACAGCGCCGCAGCGGAGTAGTGCGCACTCGTCGCCAGCTCGCGGTAGGTGGGGCTGCCGGCCTGCTCGCGCAGCCGTCGAAGATCGCGCGCGAAGGTCAGCAGCACGTCGGCTCCAGGCCCGAGCGGCCTCTCCCCACGAGGCACCGCGCCACCTCCTTACCCGCGCATTGTTCACATCCCGTTGTTCAGCGTCCAGGCCCGGACACTGAACAACCCCGGTGGCCTAAACCTCTACCCAGAGGAAAGGAGCGCCACCATGGCCGAGCCGTACGTAACCGACAGCAACTTTCTCGCCGATTTCTGATCGCCAACACACGCCGACACACGCCGGACACGGCGCCGGTACGACGAAAGGGGCGGGCCCGTACGGGCCCGCCCCTTCGTTCGTGTCTAGCGCGTCAGGCGCGACCGCGACGACGCACGATGAACAGCAGCACGCCACCGCCGATCAGCAGGACGGCACCGATGCCCACCGGCAGCGCGATGCTGGCGCCGGTCTCGGCCAGCGGCGGAGCCGGGGCGGGCTGAGCCGCGGGGGTCGTGGAAACCGGGGCGGACGACGGCGGGACCGGCGGCGCCTCCGACGACGTCGGCGGGACCTCGGTCGTCGTGGTGGGCGGCGGGGTCACGCAGGCCTCGGCCGAGGCCGTCAGGACCTTGGTGAAGCCGTGCGAACCGTCGGGGTCGTCGAACGCCTTCACGTCAGCGGTGAAGGTGTGCGCAACCGTGGCGTCCAGGCCGTCGAAGCTCTGGTCGAAGTTCGACCCGAACTTCATCGTGTCCTGAAGTACGGTGTCGCCGTCCATGATCTTGACGGTGTTCTCGCCGCGCGAGTCGTACTTCTCGAGGTGAACCCGCAGGACGGTGCCGTTGTCGGTGCACTCGGCCTTGATGTCGGGCGTGTGGGCACTGGCCGTACCCGCCATGCCGACGAGCGCGGCGACAGCCGCCGCGCCGATGCCGAGCGCTGAGAGAGCGGCGCCGAACCGGCGGCGCGCGGTCGAGGTGTGTGCCATGTATGCCTCCGGCTAAAAGCAGTGGATCAAGAACTGACGATCGCCCGGCCGACGATCAACAGCCACGATGAGGTGACAGGTTATCCACCCTCCGAAACCAACTTTCAGGGGGATACCACTAACGCGTGTCATCCGCGTAAAACGATCTACACCTGATCGAGTGATCATGCTGCTTTCAGTAGCGGAACGCACAGAAAGGGCCGGTCACGACCTCGCGCCGGGGGTGGAGCGCTCGGTCATGACCGGCCCGTTGGCCTGTCGGCTACTTCGTCTGCGTCTGGCTGTCGTGGATGTTCGTGATCACCGGCTGCTGGTGCCGGTCGGTCGGCTCCGCGGCGTGGCGCCCCGTGTCGACCGGGTGCGCGACCGTCGGCTGGTCGCCGGTCCGCTCGACGACCGGCATCGCGGCGGTCTCCTGCTCGGCGCGAACCTCTTCGTCCTTGCGGACCCGCTCGGCGAGCTGGTCACGCTCCTTCGCGGCGGCCTTGGCGTCGCGACGCGCCTCGCGGTACCGGGCACGGTGCTCACGGGAGCGCCGGCCGGCCGAGACGATCATCCACAGGCCGAGCAGGAACACCAGTGCGACAACGATTCCGGCGACGAACGCCTGCATCAACGTGACATCGGTGAGATCCCGCCCGAACGCGGACACGGTTTCTGCCACGCCTCCGCTGTTGTACGCGATCAGCACAGCCGCCGCGGCACCACTCACCACCACCAGTAGCAAGCCGAGGATCAGCATGCGTCCTGCACCTCCAAGTTCGGCACTCCTGTCACGGGGTGTACCCAACCGCTCGCGCCGCCAACCCCTGAATTTCACGAGTTAACAGAACGCCGGTCTCTTGTTAGTTCAACACCGTTCTGTTAACGTCGCCGGCATGGTCGAAGTGCGATTGCGCATCAACGGGGCCGCCCACGCGGTCGAACTCGAACCGCGGGTCAGCCTGCTCGACGCGTTGCGCGAGCGGCTCGACCTGACCGGTACCAAGAAGGGCTGCAACCAGGGCGCCTGCGGTGCGTGCACGGTGCTGGCCGACGGCCGGCGGATCGTGTCGTGCCTCGCGCTGGCCGTGCAGTACGACGGCCGGGAGATCACCACCATCGAGGGCGTGGACCACCCGCTGCAGCGGGCCTTCGTGACGCACGACGGCTTCCAGTGCGGCTACTGCACCTCCGGGCAGATCTGCTCCGCGATCGGCATGCTCGCCGAGCACAAGGAGGGCACGGCGAGCGCGGTCACCGAGCACGTCGAGGAGACCCCCGAGCTCTCCGCGACCGAGATCCGCGAGCGGATGAGCGGCAACCTGTGCCGCTGCGGCGCCTACAACGGGATCGTCGACGCCATCGAGGACGTCGCGCACGGGGCCGACGAGGAGGCGGGCCGGTGAAGGACTTCGCCTACGTCACCGCGACCGACGTCGCCACCGCCGTGCGGGAGATCCGCCCCGGCGCGAAGTTCCTCGGCGGCGGCACGAACCTCGTCGACCTGATGCGCGAGGGCATCGAGGCGCCGGACACCGTGGTCGACATCAGCCGGCTGCCGCTGACCGGCATCGAGGAGCAGCCCGGCGGCAGCGTCCGGATCGGCGCGCTCGTGCCAACAGCGACCTCGCCGCACACCCGGTGATCCGCGCGCGCTTCCCGGTGCTCGCCCAGGCCGTCCTGATGGGCGCGTCCGGCCAGCTGCGCAACATGGCCACCGTCGGCGGGAACCTGCTGCAGCGCACCCGGTGCCCGTACTTCTACGACGGCACGTTCGCCTGCAACAAGCGCGAGCCCGGCAGCGGCTGCGCGGCGATCGGCGGCTTCAACCGGACGCACGCGATCCTCGGCGCGAGCGAGCACTGCATCGCCACCCACCCGTCGGACATGTGCGTCGCGCTCGCCGCGCTCGACGCCACGGTCGAGGTGGAGAGCGTGCGCGGCACGCGGCGGATCCCGCTGCTCGACTTCCACCGGCTGCCCGGCGACACCCCGCACGTGGAGACCGCGCTGGAGCCCGACGAGCTGATCACCGCGGTCGAGGTGCCGGCCGACCCGGTGGCCGCGACGTCGCGCTACCGCAAGGTCCGCGACCGCGCGTCGTACGCGTTCGCGCTGGTGTCCGTGGCCGCCGCGCTGACGGTCCGGGACGGCACGGTGGAGGCGGTCCGGCTCGCGCTCGGCGGCGTCGCGGCCAGGCCGTGGCGGGCGGTCGAGGCCGAACGGGTGCTCACCGGCGCGCCGGCGACCGACGCGGAGTTCCGCGCGCGCGGCCGACGCGGAGCTCGCGGCAGCGGTCGGGCAGAGCGCCAACGGCTTCAAGATCGAGCTGGCCCGGCGCACGATCGCGGCGACGCTGCGGCGCCTCGCCGCCGAAGGGAGCGCGGCATGACCGACGTCCTTCCGCGAGTCACTGAAGGCGTCCTCGGCCGCCCGCTCGACCGGGTCGACGGCCCGGCCAAGACCACCGGCGCGGCGCGCTACTCCGCCGAGTACCGGTACACCGACCTCGCGCACGCCGCGCTGGTCTGCGCGACCGTCACCCGCGCGCCGATCACCGGCATCGACACCGCCGCGGCGGAGGCCGTGCCGGGCGTGATCGCCGTGCTCACCCACCACAACGCGCCCGCGTTGCAGCCGCCGCCCAAGCAGAGCGTGCTGAACCTGTCCACCCTCGCGACCGGCACGTCGGTGAACTACCTGAACACCGACGAGGTGCACTGGAACGGCCAGCCGGTCGCGGTCACCGTCGCCGAGACGCTCGACGCCGCGCTCGCGGCCGCGGAGCTGGTCCGCGTCCGGTACGCCGAACATCCGTCCACAGCGGACTTCCAGGCGGCCGAGCCCGGTGCCACGCCGCAGAAGAGCAGCGGCCTGATCCCCGGCGGCGGCCGCAAGGGCGACGCGGAGGCCGCGCTCGCGGCGGCGCCGGTACGGGTCGACCTGCGGTTCACCACGCCGATGCACAACCACAACGCGCTCGAGCCGCACGCGACCACCGCGTCGTGGCACGGCGACGCGCTGACCGTCCACGACGGAACGCAGAACATCGACTGGACGCGCCGCCACCTCGCGCACCGGTTCGACGTGCCGCTCACGAAGGTGCGGGTGATCGCCCCGTTCGTCGGCGGCGCGTTCGGCGGCAAGGCCAACGTCTGGCCCGGCACGATCCTCGCCGCGCTGGCGGCGCGGGCGACCGGCCGGCCGGTGCGGCTGATGCTGACCCGCGAGGCCGTGTACCGCACGGTCGGCGGGCGCACGCCGTCCACGCAGCGGGTCGCGCTCGGCGCCACACCGGACGGCCGGCTGACCGTCGCTGGTCCACACGAGCGTCACGCAGCTGGGCCGGGTCGGCGGCAACGCGGAGCAGGTCGTGTCCGCGTCGCGGCACCTCTACGCGGCGGAGAACATCCTGGTGCAGCAGCACCAGGTGCGGCTGGACGTGCTGGCCAACACCGTGATGCGCGCGCCGGGCGAGTCGATCGGCACCTACGCGCTCGAGGTCGGCGATGGACGAGCTCGCCTACCGGCTCGGCATCGACCCGATCGAGCTGCGGATGCGCAACGAGCCGGAGCGCAACCCGTTGGACGGCAAGCGGTTCGCCCATCGCCGGCTGCGCGAGGCGTACGCGCTCGGCGCGGAACGGTTCGGCTGGGACGCCCGCACGCCGGAGCCGGGCTCGATGCGCGACGGCCGGTGGCTGGTCGGCATGGGCGTGGCGTCGGCGTACCACCCGGCGTGGCAGTTCCCGGCGAACGTCACCGTGCGGCTGTCCGCCGACGGCACGGTGCTGGTGCGCTGCGGCTTCCACGAGATGGGCATGGGCGCGGCGACCGCGCAGGCACAGGTCGCCGCGCACGCGCTGGGCGTGCCGGTGGACGCGGTGCGCGTCGAGTACGGCGACACCGACCTGCCCACCGGGCCGGGCGCGGGCGGGTCGGCGCAGACCGCGAGCGTCGCGGCGAGCCTGGTGCGGGCGTGCGCGAAGCTGCGCCGCGAGGTGTTCGCGCTGGCCCGGCGGTCGGCGGACTCGCCGCTGCGCGGGCAGCGCCTCGACGCGCTGGAGGCGCGGGACGGCGGCCTGTTCGCCGGGCGCGCCGGCGAGACGTACGCGGCGATCCTCACCCGGGCCGGGCGGTCCCATGTGGACGCCGCGGTCGGCTCGGACTCGCGGTGGGGTCAGCTGGCCGGCCAGGCACGGTTCATGGCGAAGTTCCTGCGCGACAGCCGGCGCTGGGTGAAGGCCGCGTCGGGCGCGCAGTTCTGCGAGGTCCGGGTCGACCCGGACACCGGCGAGGTGCGGGTGTCGCGGTGGGTCGGGGCGTTCGACATCGGCACGGTGGTCAACGCGAAGACCGCGGCGAGCCAGCTGCGCGGCGGGATCGTGATGGGCCTCGGCCTCGCGCTCGGCGAGGAGACGCTGGTGGACCCGGGTACCGGCCGGATCATCAACGCGAACCTCGCCGAGTACCACGTGCCGGTGCATGCGGACGTGCCGCACGATCGACGTGACCTGTATGGACGACCCGGACCCGACGATGCCGCTCGGCGTGCTCGGCGCGGGCGAGGTGGGCATCACCGGCGTGGGCGGCGCGGTGGCCAACGCGGTGTTCCACGCGACCGGGCGGCGGATCCGCGACCTGCCGATCACCCTCGACAAGCTGCTGTGAGCGGGAGCGACGGAGCGTCCGCCGTCTGGACTGACGAGCAGCGCAGCCGTGAGGAACGAACGGCGAGCAGCGCAGGAGGGAAGACGGCGGGTAGCGCGGGAGCGGAGCGAACCATCGACACAGCGCACCCCTTACCGTGAGGAGGTGACGTTCCAGCGCGCCCGGCGACCCGAGCACAAGCGCCAGCGGTACGAGGCCATCCTCACCGCGGCGCGGGCGCTCGCCGAGCGCGACGGGGTGCGGGCGGTGAGCCTGGCGGACATCGCGGCGGACGTGGGGATGCACAAGTCCGCGCTGCTGCGGTACTTCGAGACGCGCGAGGAGATCTACCTCCACCTCGCCGCGCACGACTGGCGGGACTGGGTCACGGCCGTGCACGCGGACCTCGCCGACCTCGCGCCGGGTGACGCGGCCGGGGTCGCGGCGACGCTCGCCACGACGCTCGCCGCGCGGCCCCTGCTGTGCGACCTGCTCACCCACGCGCCGCTGAACCTGGAGCGCAACGTGTCGCTGGAGTCGGCGCGGAGGTTCAAGCACGCGGCGATCGGCTCGGTGGACGAGATCGCCACCGGGGTGCGCACCGTGCTGCCGGACCTGACCGAGGCGGGGGCGTTCGACCTCGTGGGGTCGGTGACGATGATCGCGGCCGGGCTGTGGCAGATCGGGCATCCGACGCCCACCCTGGCCGCGCTCTACGCGGAGGAGCCACGCCTGGGGCACGCGAACCTCCCGTTCGTCCCCACCCTGACCCGCCTGGCGGAGACGATCATCCGGGGCCTGCTCGCCGGCTGACGCCACGTCGACCGAATGGCGCATTGACCGTCATGGTCTAGACCACAGACACTTCTGGTCATGGCGGGCAAGCGCTTTCTTAACGGGTTCCTGGCTCTCCTCCTCATCGTCGCCGGCCAGTCGGCGCCGGCGGCGAGCGCCGCTCCCCCGACCTTCACCCACCCCGGCGTGCTCGTCAGCCGCGCGCAGCTGGACTTCGTCCGCGCCAAGGTCGACGCGAACGCGCAACCCTGGCGCGCCGCCTACGAGGCGATGGCCGCCAGCCGCTACGCATCGCTGGACCGCGTGCCCAAGCCTCGCGCGGTCGTGGAGTGCGGCCCGTACTCCGACCCGAACATCGGCTGCACCGACGAGCGCGAGGACGCGATCGCCGCGTACACGACGTCGCTCATGTGGTACATCACGCGGGACGCGCGCTACGCCACCAAAGCCATCCAGCTCATGGACGCCTGGTCGGCCGCGATCACCGACCACACCAACAGCAACGCGCCGCTGCAGTCGGCGTGGGCCGCCTCGTCGTGGACCCGGGCGGCGGAGATCATCCGGTACACGTACTCGAGCTGGCCCAACGCCGGCCGGTTCGCCACCGTGCTGCGCACCGTGTACCTGCCCGAGGTGGTCAACGGGAACGCGACCAGCAACGGCAACTGGGAGCTCACGATGATGGAGGCGACGCTCGGTATCGCGATCGTCCTCGACGACCGCACCACCTACGACCGCGCGGTGGCCAAGTACCGCACGCGCGTGCCGGCGTTCGTCTACCTGCCGTCGGACGGGGCGCTGCCCAAGCCGCCGCCGAACAGCGGCATCGACACGCGGGACGAGATCATCCACTACTGGCAGGGCCAGTCGACGTTCGAGGCCGGCCTCACCCAGGAGACCTGCCGGGACTTCACGCACACCGGCTACGGCATCGCCTCGATCGCGGACTTCGCCGAGACCACCCGGATCCAGGGTCAGGACCTGTACCCGGAGATCGGCGAACGGCTGCGGTACGCGCTCGGTTTCCAGTCCCGCTACGAGCTGGGCGAGGCGGCGCCGTCGTGGCTGTGCGGCGGGACGATCCACCGCGGGCTGGGCCCGGTGACCGAGGTCGGGTTCAACCAGCTGCACTTCCGCCAGGGCATCGCGATGACCAACACGCAGACGCTGACCGAGACTCGCCGCCCAGCGGGTACCAACAACCTCTTTGTGGCGTGGCAGACCTTGACCCACGCGCAGAACCCGAACTAGACCGGACGGTATGGATTTACCGAAGATCTGGGGGGCCACGCCGGCGGAGGTCGCCGACCGCTACCCGTGTGACGAACACGTGCCGGGCCCGACCGAGTCGTGGTTCCGCGCGGTCGGGGTCGACGCCGAGCCGGCGGTGGTGTTCCGCTGGCTGTGCCAGCTGCGGGTGGCGCCGTACAGCTACGACCTGATCCGCAACTTCGGACGGCACAGCCCGCAGACGCTCACGCCCGGACTGAGCGAGCTGGCGCTGGGCCAGCGGGCGATGGGCTACTTCACGGTGGCGGGTTTCGTGAAGGACTTCGAGCTGACGCTGCAGCTGACGGACCGGTGGGGGCAGCTGATGCTCGGCGACCTCGCGGTCACCTACCGCACCACCCCGGGCCGCCTCGTCGCGAAGGTGGCCGTGTCCGCCCGGCCGCTGTCCTTCCCTCTGCGGCGCGCACTCGCGTGGGGCGACCTGGTGATGATGCGCCGCCAGCTGACGACGCTGGCCGACCTGGCCGCCGGTACCGCACCCAACGCCGCCCGCTGACCGAGCCACCGCGACTCACCGATGGAGTGCTTGCGGCACGCGGCGGCGTCCCAGGCCAGGGCACTTCGGCCGGCGACGGCGGCCCGTCCCGACGGCGGCCTGTCCTGACGGCGGCCAGTCAGGACTGCGGCTGCGAGCGGCACGCCGCGAACGCGGCCGCGCCCAGGGGGCGCTTCGACTAGCGGCGACGCCGACCGTCGCGGCGGCCGGGCGCGGCTGCAAGTGGTGAGCGGCGAACGTGGCGGCGTCCATGGTGGAGTGCGCCAGCGGCGGCGCAAGCCGTCGCGACGGTCGCCGGCCAGCAGCACGACGAACACTGTCGCGAGCAGTGCGCGACGAACGCGGCTGCAAGCGGTGAGCTGCGAACGCGGCGGCGCAAGCCGTCGTGGCGGCCGCCGGCCAGCAGGCCGACGAACACTGTCGCGACCCGGGGTCCTGGGCCCTTCGGCCAGCGGCGACGCAGACCCTCGCGGTGGCGGCCAGTCAGCAGCACAACGAACGCGGTTGCGAGTAGGGAGCTGCGAACACGGCTGCGACCGTGGTCGAGCGCGCTTCGACCAGGGTCGGCGCAGGCCATCCGGCGCGGCGGCGGAAGCGCCACGAACGCGGTTGCGATTGACGTGCGGCGAACGTGGCGGCGTCCATGGTGGAGTGCGCTTCCGGCCAGCAGCGACGCAAGACGTCACGGCGGCGCACGGCCAGCGGTACGACGAAGACTGTCGCGAATGGTGTGCGGCGAACGTGGCCGCGCCCCGGTCCAAGACGCTTCGGGTCGCGGCTGCCGGAGGGCGGCCGGGGTCGAGAGGGCTTCGGCTAGCGGCGGCGTAGGCCGTCGCGGCGGCGGCCGGCCAGGAGGACGATCAGCAGGACGAACGCGGTGGCCAGTGCGGCGCCGAGGCCCAGCACCAACCCGATGACCATGATCGCCGCGGCCAGGGCGAGGGCCAGGAGCATCGCGGCGCGCAGTGTTGCGGCCCAGTCGCCGACCACGCGCTCGGCGAGGACCAGCCAGTCGTCGCGGGAGGTCGGGAGGGCGAGGCCGCGGGACGCGCGGTGGCGGGCGCCGCGTTCGGGCACCTGGCGCGGGGCCGGCGTGGTGTCCACATCGGCCAGTGGGGTGAGCCGCACGGTCCGGCGGCCGGCGGCGGGCGGCCTGCTCTCCTGTGGTGTCGGAGCGGCGCCGGGTTTTAGACTGGTCACCGTTCTGTCGGCCTTTCGATCAGTTCTCGCGTGGACTCGGTCGCCTGGTGCGGGACATCCACGTGGCTCCCTGTTCCCGCAGGGGGCCACGTCCGGTTTGCCGACGATTGCGTCGCATGCCCCCCGGCGTCTCCGTACATCATCTCCGATTGATCTTGTTATCTCACCGTGACCCACGGGTTCAAGCGATGAACGGTGCGTATCCATCGGCGAGTGGCCGAAGGGCCTCCCGGGACCTAAGGATGGAACTTGCAGCTGCACTTGCATACGACGAGTGCGTGTTCACCTGCGCTTTCGTCACGCCAAACCCTAACGGGTGATAAACGGTCGTTCACCTGGGGGTGGTCGAGTGATCAGCTTCGCCGTCACGCTCCGCAACCGAAAATGATCGACATCCCCGGCTCGTTTCTCCGGTTTCTGCCTACCCTGGCGGCGTGCGCATCGTCTCGCTGCTTCCCGCGGCCACCGACATCGTGGCCGAGCTCGGCCGCCTCGCCGATCTCGTCGGCCGCACGCACGAGTGCGACTGGCCGGCGCGGGTCGCGAGCGTGCCGGTGGTGACCGCGAGCGAGGTCGACGATGGCGAGGTCGAGCCGCGAGATCTCCGCCGCGGTCGGCGCCGGACACCGGGGCTCCTCGCTGTACGGCCTCGACACCGCGCTGCTCACCCGGCTCGCGCCGGACCTCGTGCTGACCCAGGACCTGTGCGAGGTGTGCGCGGTCTCCTACCGCCGGGTGTCCGAGGCGGTCCGCGTCATGGACGCCGGCCCGCGCGTGCTCAGCCTCGAGCCGCGCACGCTCGCCGAGGTGCTCGACTGCCTGCGGGTGGTCGGCGAGGCGCTGGGCGTGCCGGACGTCGCCGCCGAGCGCGTCGCGGCGCTGCGCACCCGGCTCGACGAGGTGCGCCGCCGGGTCGCCGGCCGGCCACGGCCGCGCGTCGTCGCGCTCGAGTGGCTCGACCCGGTGTGGCCGGCGGGCCACTGGGTGCCCGAGCAGATCGAGCTGGCGGGCGGCGAGCCGCTGCTGGCGAGCGCGGGCGAGCACACGTCGGCGATCGACTGGCAGCAGGTCGTCGACGCCCGGCCGGACGTGCTCCTGTTGCTGCCGTGCGGTTTCCCGCCCGACCGCACGCGCGCGGAGCTAGCGGTGCTGACCGGGCGGCCCGGCTGGGCGGACCTGCCGGCGGTGCGGGCGGGCGCGGTGTGGGTGCTCGACGGGCCGGCCTACTTCAACCGGCCGGGCCCGCGGGTGGTGCGTGGCGCCGAGATACTCGCGCAGGTCCTGCACGGCGCATATCCCGACGCCGCGGTCACTCCTCTTCTTCCAGCGGAAACAGGTCGTCCGGCGGGAAACGCTCGGTCCACCACGGAGTCCAGCGCTCCGTGAGGTCGGCGAGCCGGGCGTCGTCGAGACCGTAGGTGGACAGGATCGCCGTCGCGGCGCCGTCGGGCTTGTCGTCGGTCGGCCCGGTGCTCGACACGACGAGCAGCCCGTCGCCCCACGCGTCGACGGTGATGCCCAGCTGGTGCTCGGCGCGGAACCAGACCTCGCCCTTCACCTGCTCGCTCGAGCAGGTTCGTCTCCACCGTCGGGCCGTCGGGCAGGCCGAGCTCGGCCACGACGTCGCGGCCGGACTCGTTGCTACCGGCCAGGAACAGCGTGCGCCGCGTCGCGCCGGGCTGGCGCTCGATCGCGAACCGCAGCTGGTGCAGGAAGCTGATCCAGCCCTCGGTGATCTCGGTGTAGTAGGCGTCCCAGTCGGGATTGGTGCCGCGCGGCGCGCGAGCGAGCGTGACGCGGGTGCCGTCGTCCTCCTCCGCGAGCGCGATGCGGTCGCCGCCCTGCACCGTGATCGCCCGCGCGTCGGCGTCCTCCTCGACGTCGGTGAAGTAGATGAGGTCGATCTCCTCGTCGAGACCGTCGTAGTCCCAGCCGTGCCAGTGACGGATGGTTTCCTTGTCGCGTAAGGCATGCCACACGGTGTCCACCGGGGCCGCGACGGTGACCTCGATCCGCGGCGCGCTGTCGGTCATGCTGTCGTCTCCAAGTCCTTGCCCCCGATTGTCTTGGTGGGTCAACGACGAGGGTACGAAATTGGTGCGCACTCGTTTGCTAGACGCCGGAAATGACTGAGGGCCGCGTCGCGAGCAGGTGCGAGAACCGGGCCGCACCGGCACGCGCCGCCCGTTCGAGATGCCACCGTCGCGCGTGGAAGGTGGCCGCAGGCACGGAGAACGCCACCGCGCCCATCACCCGGTTCTCCGTGTCGAGCACCGGCGCGGACAGGCAGGCGAGCTCCGGCTGGAACTCCTCGATCTCGAGCGCCATGCCGGCCCGCTCGACGTGTTCCAGCTCGGTGTCGAGGTCGCCCGCCCGCACGTGGGTGCGCTCGGTCAGCCGCGGCATGCCGGCGTCGGACAGGTACTCGCGGCGCTGCCGCCGGGGCATCGAGGCCAGCAGGACCTTGCCGAACGCGGTGGCGTGCGCGGCCTCGTGGAAGCCGAAGTCCAGGGGCTTCGCGCGCGGGAACTCCGGCGAGTCGGCGACCGCGGCCACCACGATGTCCGTCTCGCGGTACACCGTGTAGTACGCCGCCGCCTCCGCGCGCCGGTGCAGGCGGTGCAGCTCGTCGCGCAGCTCCTGGCCGACGTCGAGCTCCGCGCACAGGCGCTGGTAGAGGTTGCCGACCTTGTACCCCAGGCCGAAACCGCGCCCGTGGCCGAGGCGGATCAGGTAGCCCTCGTGGACGAGCGTGTTGAGCAGGTGGTAGGTCGTCGACAGATTGTAGCCGGCGCGGCGGGCGACCGCCTTTGCCGTGATGCCGTCGCCGGCGGAGCCCACGATGTCGAGGACACGCAGCGCACGCTGGGCGGAGCCGATCAACCCGCTGCTCTGCTCGGTCACGTTGCCGACCCTACGTCAGGACCGGGCCGCGGAAAAGGTCTGACATCACCTTCGCGTGGACACAAGTTTATGTCGAATGAATACCGGCAGCGACCATCGCGGGCACCTCGATGTCGTACAGCTTCGCCGCGTTCAGCCCGAGGATCTTCTTCTTGGTCTCCATGGTCAGCCGGGGGTACTCGGTCATATCGGCGGGCATCTCGAAGTCGACGAACCGCTCGACGAGCCAGCGCGGCGTCCAGATCGCGTAGTCGCTCGCGAACGTGATCCGGTCCTCGCCGATCCAGTACAGCAGCTCGCCGAGGATCTGCGCGAAGTAGCGCGGCCGGCTGTGGATGAACGGCATCGCGACCGCGAGCCCGCCGTAGACGTTCGGCTCCTGGCGGGCCATCCAGCAGAAGTCCTCGAGCCGCGGCAGCCCCACGTGCTCGACGATGAACGTCAGGCCGGGGAACGCCGACGCCACCTCGGCGACGTCGGCCACGTCGAAGGCGTCCCGGTTCAGCGGGTAGACCGTCGGTCCTTTGTGGACGTGGATGTTGCGGATACCCAGCTCCTCGCAGAGCTCCAGGTACCGGTAGGACCACGGGTCGGTGAGCTTCCAGCCCTTCGAGGAGCCCTGCCACGCGGCGGTGTACAGCTTGACGCCGCGCAGGTCCCACCGCTGCGCCAGCGTCTCCAGCCGCGCCAGGCCCGCCTCGCCGTCGCGCGGGTCCCAGGTGCCGTTGACGGTGAGCCGGTCCGGGTGCCGCTCGGCGAGCGCACCGGCCCGCTCGGTGGTGTCGAAACCGTTGACGAAGAAGTCGGACAGGTACGTCGGCTGGAGGATCGCCCGGTCCACGTGGCCGACCTCGAACAGGTCGTGCAGCAGGCGTTCCGCGGACGGATGCCAGAAGTCCTCGAGCGGCCAGACCTCCGCGGGAGGCGAGAGGGTGCGGTGGTAGTCGTAGAGGCAGTTGACGAAGCCCTCGCCGTAGCGGTTGGCCTGGTTGGACGGGCGGCCGTCCCAGAGGTGGACGTGGCCGTCGACGACGAAGTACCGCTGTCCGTCCTTTTCGTACATGCGGCCCGCTCCGTTCCGGAATGCCCCTCTCCTCAATGGTTCGGCGGCGCCGCGCCCGGGTCAACGGTGCCGTTTGCCGACCGGCGAAATACGGCGGTTATTTCACGGAGCCGGAAACTCGCGGCACAATCGCGGCATGATCGACGACTGGCTGCGGGTGCGCGCGCACCTGCGGGCCGAGCGGTACCGGCTCGCGGTCGAGGCCGCCGAGCGGTACCCGGACGTCCCGAAGCTCGCCGGCACGCCGCTGCTGACCCGGCCGGAGTGGGTGCCGCGGCGGCCGGTGCCACTCGGCGACATCGCGCTGTCGCTCGGCGCCTCGCCGCCGCTGCCCGACCTGCCGGCCACGCGCTACGCCGAGACGATGGCCGCGCACGACGCGCCCACGGTCTTCGAGAACCGCCCGACCTACCGCCTGCTCGACGCGGACCTGACCGGCGCGCCGCGGCTGGCGTTCGGCGCCGGGACGTACTTCGACAGCATCGACACCGGCGAGGCGGCCGCGCACGAGTACGCCGCCGGCGCCGCCACTCCCCTGCGCGACGCGATCGGCGACCCGTGCGACCTCGGCCGGCGGCCGGCGAACGTCGCGGTCAGCGCGCTGACGATCCGGCTGGGCGCGGACGCCGACGTTCTTCCTGCACTGGCGCGACCCGGCGAAGGTCGGGCACGCGGGCGGGCTGTACCAGGTGGTGCCGGTCGGGGTGTTCCAGGCGAGCGGCCCGTCGAGTGCCGAGTTCTCGTTGTGGCACTTCATGCTGCGCGAGTACGCGGAGGAGCTGCTGGGCGAACCGGAACGCACCGGCGTCGACTATGCGCGGTGGCCGTTCGCGGTCGAGATGACGGCGGCGCTGCGGGCCGGCCGGATCCGCGCGCACTGCCTCGGCCTGGGCGTGGACCCCCTGACGTTCGCGACGGACCTCCTGGTCGCGGTCGTGTTCGACGCCCCGGCCTTCGACGCCCTGTTCGGCGCGTGGGTGGCGGAGAACGAGGAGGGCGCGGTGAGCGAACGCCCCTTCACCCCGTCGGCGATCGAGAACCTGCCGATGCAGGCCGCGGGCGCGGCACTGGTCCACCGCGCGCTGGAGATGTCCGACCTCGTGGTGTCCGACTGAGCCTGCCCGCACGCGGCGGAGAGTGTCGCCGCCTGCCGGCCGTTTGAATTCGATGCCCGCTCTGCTCGGCGGCCGGCCGCAGGGCGGGCGCGTTCCGGGCGCCGGCGCGGCATCGGATTGCCGGCGCGGCGCTGGTCCGCCGCGCCCTGGAGGTTCAGGATCTCCTGCTCACCAGCACGATCGGGGCCAGTGCGAACACGCCGCCGAGCACGGCGACCAGCGAGTAGCCGCCCAGGCCGAACAGGGCGCCGGCGAGCAGGCTCGCCACCGCGGAGGAGAGCCACACCACCGCGTCCACCACGCCCTGCAGCTGCGTGCGCTCGCCGGGCGGCAGGTCGCGGGAGAGCAGGCTGCTGCCGCCGACGAACACCAGGTTCCAGCCGTACCCCAGCAGGAACAGCGCCAGCGGCAGCCCCGACGTGTGCGCCGTCGGCGCCGCGACCGCGGTCGTCGCCGCCAGGACCAGCGTGCCGATGCCCAGGTAGATCGTGGTGCGCCCGCCCCAGCGGTCGGCGATCCGGCCGGACAGCGGCGCCAGCGCGAACATCCCGATCATGTGCGCCGACAGGATCCAGCCGATCACGTCGAGGCCCTGCCCGTGGTGGTCGAGCTGCAGCGGCGTCATCGTCATCACCGACACCATCGCGACCTGCGCGCCGACCATCGCGACCAGCGGGGTCGCCACCTCGCGCCGCCGCAGCGCGAGGGCCACCATCGGGCCGGACAGCCGCGGGCGGGGCGGCGGCGGTGGCACGCGCGGCAGGGCGGTCGACACGGCGAGCGCGAGGGCCGTGGTCACGACCGCCACCAGCACCGGCCCGGCCAGCTCCGGGAGCCCGGCCAGGCCCGCGAGGTGCGCGCCGGGCGTCATCAGCGCCGGGCCGGCGATCGCGCCGACGGTGCCCGCCCAGACGATCACCGACAGCGCGAAACCCTTGCGGGCGGCCGGATACAGCTCCGCCGCGAGGTACCGGGACATCTGCGCGGCGCCGTTGCCGAGACCGAGCAGGACCATCCCGGCGAGCAGCAGCGCGAGCATCGTCCCCGCCGCCGCCCCGAACGCGACGACCGCACCGGCCACGGCGGCGCCGTACATCGCGAGCAGCACCGGCCGGCTGCCGCGCCGGGCCATCAGCGCGCCGCCGCCGAGCGTGCCGAGCGCCGTGCCGACGATGCCGAACGCGCCCGGCACCCCGCTCCACGCCGGCCCGGCATCGGCCGACGCGATCAGCGTGCCGGCGGTGCTCGCGCCGACCATCGCGGTGTTCATGGCCGCGACGCCGGCGAACAGCGACACGGTGGAGCGGCGGACTCCGGTCAGCACAATGGTCATGCCACAGACTTTATGCAGGTCCAGCGCCGTTTCGAATGGCCTCGCGCAGGCGTATGGTCGCCCGGACCGGCACCATGAAAGGAATGTGGCGGCGATGACCTTTCGTTCGGAAAGACCCCTGGACGCCATCGACTGGCAGATCGTCGAGGAGCTGCAGGCCGACGGCCGGCTGTCGTTCAAGGAGCTGGGCCGGCGGATCAACCTCTCCGCGCCCGCGGTGGCCGAGCGCGTGCGGCGGCTGGAGGAGTCGGGCGTGATCGCCGGCTACCGCGCGGAGATCGACGCGCGGCAGGCCGGCTACCCGTTCCTCGCGTTCGTGCAGCTGCGGTGCTCGCTGGGCAAGTGCCTGCTGAAGACCAGCACGGCCGCGGACTACCCGGAGATCGTCGAGGTGCACAAGCTCTCCGGCGACCACTGCACGATGGTGAAGATCCGCGCGGCGACGCTCGATCATCTGGAGGGCGTCTTCGAGCGGGTCGGCAAGCACGGCGAGCTGCGTTCGTCGGTGGTGCTGTCGACCCAGTTCGACGGCCGCCCGGTGGGACCACCGGTGGCGGACTACCTCACCGCGACGCGCGCCGAGGGCTGGAATTAGGGCACGGTTGAGCCGGGGGCAGCTGGGACAGCGGGCCGAGGACCGGCTCCAGCTCCCGCCGCACGAGCCGGCGCAGGGTCCAGACCCACCGCACCCGCGGCACGTCCGGGTCGAACCGGGTGAGGCTCGCCCGCCAGTCGTCGTCGAACGTGACGATGCCCTTGAGCGGGAAGTCCCACGTCAGCCCCTTCGTGCGGGTGGGTGGCCCGGGGAAGTCGGGGAGCCGGGGCAGCGGTGGCCACGCGGCCGGGTCCGCGGCCGACCGGACGGCGTACTCCCGCGCGGCCGCCGCGCGGAAGGCGTCGTAGTCGGCGGGCGTCCCGTACACCAGCAGGACCAGCCTGGCCGGCGGGACGGTGTGCAGCGCCTGGAGGAACTCCCAGACCGTGCCGGGGCCCGGGGCCGCGGAGATCAGCACCGCGTGGGCACCGCGGATCAGCCCGCTCACCGTGTCCTGCCAGTCGTCGACGGGCACGTAGCCGCGGTCCGCCCCGAGCTGCGGCAGCCGCTCGCCGGGCTCCCCGATCGCCACGACCCGGCCGAGGGGGGCGAACTGCCGGATCAGGAACTGCTCCACAGTCAGCCCGGGAAGCTCGAACGGGGAACGGAAGAGCGCACCCGGGGCTTCGGGAGGGCGCGAGGCCATGCCGGGGTCGATGGCGAACGGGCGGAGGTACAGCAGGTAGGACGAGCCGTCGAGCTCGTCGAACGAGGTGATGACCCGGGCGCGGTGCTGCTTTCCCCGCCGGAAGAGGTGGAAAGAGCTACCGAAGAACACCCCGCCGGCCAGGAACGCCGCAGCCACGACGACCAGCCGCGACCACAGCGGCAGGTGCGTCTTGAGCAGCGCCGAGCCGCTGGACAGGAGTGCCGCACCGAGCAGTCCCATGGCCCAGGCCAGGCCGATCAGCGCCCGCCCCCGGACAGCGCGTTGCCCCACGGATCCCCCAAGCTCGCGACCGTCTCCGGCAATAACGTAACGCGTCACGCACGTGACGCGAAACCTTCGCACAGGGCCCGCGACCAGCGCGAACATCGCCCGGCGACGACAATCCCCGATCGCCGGCGTTCTACAGCCGAACGCCGCGACGCGGCCCGACGAAGGAGACGAACAGTCATGCTGCAGGACAAGAACGCGGTCATCTACGGTGCGGGCGGCAACATCGGGCGGGCGGTGGCGACGGCCTTCGCCGAGGCCGGTGCCCGGGTGTTCCTCGCCGGCCGGACCCGGGAGACGCTCGAGGCCGTCGCCAAGGAGATCACGGCGGCCGGTGGGCGCGCCGAGGTCGCCGTCGTGGATGCCACCGACGAGCAGGCGGTCGCGGCGCACCTGGCCGAGGTCGTGAACACGGGCGGGTCGGTCGACGTCTCGCTGAACCTGGTCACCCGCGGGGACGTGCAGGGGATCCCGCTCGTCGCCATGTCGGTCCAGGACGTGGTCGGGCCCGTGACGCTGGGACTGACCGCCAACTTCATCACCGCCCGGGCCGCCGCCGCCCAGATGTCCGCCCAGGAGCGCGGCGGCGTCATCCTCACGCTCAACAGCGGCTCCGCCAAGGGAAGCCCCATGATGGGTGCCACCGGGATCATCGACGCGGCGCTCGACACGCTGGTCCGCAACCTCGCGCTGGAGGCCGGGCCGCAGGGCGTGCGCGTCAACGGCATCTGGACCGCGGGCCTGCCCGAGACGCTCAGCAAGGAGTCGCTCAAGGCCACCAACGCCAACCTCGACCTCGACGACGCCGCCTTCGAGGGCCTGATCGCCAACCTCGACGGCATGCGCGCCACCCGCCGCTCCCCGCGCCTGGCCGAGATCGCCGCCACCGCGACGTTTCTCGCCTCCGACGGCGCCGGCGCGATCACCGGCTCGTTCATCAACGCCACCAGCGGCATGTTCGTCTGAAGTGGACGGACGAACCCCGCCCGGGCGAACCGCTCAGGCGGGGTTCGCCGTGTACATCGCGCTCAGGAACTCCACCAGCAACCGCTCGCGGAGCCCGGGCGAGGCGACCGCGAGCATCGAGTTCACCTCGGCCATCCGCTTCGGCGCGGCGACGCCGTCCAGACCGGCCGCGGCGAGCAGGCCGGCGAACTCCTCCGGGGTCAGCGTCGCCGGGTCGAGGGCGGCGATCGCGGCCACCAGCTCCGGCGCCAGCCGCACCGGCCCGGCCCGGCGGGCGGCGCCGACCGCGCCGGCGAGGTCGGCGAGCAGCTCCGGCTCGCTGCCGTGGTTGGCCGCGGTGACCGTCAGGTGCAGGTTCGCCGGCGAGTCCTCGAAGCCGAACTGCGGCTGCAGGTACCAGCGCCGCTCGGTCATCTCGTCGGCCACGGTGAACACGTCCACGTCGTCGCCGTCGGCGGTGACCGCCAGCAGCGTCGCGACCGGGTCGCCGAGCACCCGCAGGCCCTCGATGTCCTCGATGCCCGCGCGCAGCCGCCGCACGGCGTCGAGCGTCAGCGACGCGAGCCGCGCGTAGCCCGCGTCGCCGAGGTGGCGCAGCACCGCCCACGCCGCGGCCAGCGGACCGCCGGACCGCGTCGACTGCAGCGTCGAGTTCAGCATCGTGTACCCGGGCCACCGGGCGCTCGCGAAGAACTGCGCGCGCCGCAGGTCCGCCGACGCGTGCAGCAGCACCGATGTCCCCTTGGGACAGTAGGCGTACTTGTGCAGGTCGACCGACAGGCTCGTCACGCCGGGCACGGACAGGTCGAAGTCCGGCACGGCCACGCCGAGGCGCCGGAAGTGCGGCAGCACCCAGCCGCCGATGCACGCGTCCACATGACACCGCACGCCGCGGGCCGCCGCCGCGGCGGCGACGGGGGCCACCGGGTCGACGACGCCGTGCGCGTAGGACGGCGCGCTCACCACGACCAGGACCGTGCGGTCGTCGATCGCCGCGATCATCGCGTCCGGGTCCGCGCGGAAGGTCACCGGGTCGACCGGCACGCTGACCGCCTCGACGCCGAAGTAGTGCGCCGCCTTGTGGAACGCCGCGTGCGCGGTGGTGGCCAGCACCATCCGCGGCGCCTCGACGTCGGGGCGTGCGTCCCGCGCGGCCTGGACCGCGAGCAGGCAGCTCTCGGTCCCGCCGGAGGTCACCGAGCCGACCGTGGCGGGGCCGCCGCCGAGCAGCGCCACCGCGGTGGCCACGACCTCGTTCTCCATCCGCATCAGGCTGGGGAACGCGGTCGGGTCGAGCCCGTTGGCCGAGCTCGCCAGCGCGTGCGCCGCGGCGGCCAGTTCGTCCACACTGGACAGACCGCTGTCGTAGACGTAGGCGAGCGTGCGGCCGCCGTGGGTCGGCAGGTCGCCGGACCGCATCGCGCGCAGCTCGTCGAGCACCTGGTCGGCGGGTAAACCCTCGCTCACTGAACAACCTCCAAGACCCTGCGCCGCAGCATCGGCAGGCCGCCGAGTGCGAACAGGGCGGGGACGAGGCCGGCACCGAGCACCACCGCGGTGACCGCGCTCGGCGGCTGGACGACGTCGGTTCCGGCCGAGGACACGTAGCCGCCGACGGCCAGCACCAGGCCGTACAGCGCGGGCCCGAGCGCGAGCCCGAGCGTCTCGCCCGCGGTCCACACGCCGGCGAAGAGCCCCGCGCGGACCTGGCCGGTGCGCCGTTCCTCGGCGCTGATCACGTCCGGCAGCAGGGCCAGCGGGAACACCTGCATGCCGGCATAGCCCACGCCGACGACGGCCGCGAAGGCGATCGCGGCCCAGACGGGGAACACGCGCGCGCCGAGCAGGCCCAGCACGCCCGCGGTGAACACGAAGGTGGCGATCACGTAGCCGATCCGCTTGCCGAACCGCCGCGCGACCCGCAGCCAGACCGGCATCACGAGCAGCGCCGGCCCGACGAACCCGACGAACAGCAGCGACTGCAGGCCCTTGTCCCCCAGTGCCACGCGGGCCACGTAGTCGACGCCGGCGAGCAGCGTGCCGATGCCGACCGCCTGGACGACGAACGCGGCGAGCAGCCAGCGGAACGGCCGGCAGGCGCCGATCGCCGCGAACACCTCGCGCCAGTTCGCCACCGACGGCAGCACCCGGCCCTGCGGCGCCCGCGCGGTGCCGAGGAACACGCCGACCGAGCCGACGACGATCAGCACGCCGACCGCGATGCCCATCACCCGGTAGCCGGCGATGCCGCCGACCGCGTCGCGTACCGCGGGCGCGCCCGCGCCGGACACCAGGATCGCGATCGCGAGCACGGCGATGCGCCACGTGGTCAGCCGGGTGCGCTCGTCCGGGTCGCCGGTCACCTCGGCGGGCAGCGCGTTGTAGGGCACCTGGAAGAACGCGAACGCGGTGGCGCACAGCAGGAACATGCCCGCCACGTACAGCGCGTCCACCGTCGCCGAGCCAGTGTTCGGCCCGGCGAACAGGCCCGCGAAGCAGATCGCGAGCGCGATCCCGCCGCCGAGCAGGAACGGCCGGCGGGGGCCGATCCGGGTGGTCGTGCGGTCGCTGATCCGGCCGGCCACCGGGTTGAACACCACGTCCCAGGCCTTCGGCAGCAGCACGAGCAGGCCGGCGGCCGACGCGGGCACGGCCAGCGTGTCGGTCAGGTACGGCAGCAGCAACAGCCCCGGGACCGTGCCGAACGCGCCCGTCGACAGCGAGCCGAGCGCGTAGCCGAACCGGGTGCGCACGGGCAGCCGGTCCGCCACGGTCGGAACGTGAGCCGAATTCATCATTGCTGCCGGACCCTACGGTCGGGGCGGGCGTGCGTCCAGTCGAAGCGCGGTCGTCAGCTCCAGGTCAGGACGAGCCGCACGCACTTCTTGTCGATCACGAACTCACCGGTCGCCGCGCTGCCGGCCGGGTAGGCGTCGATGCGCAGGCCGGCCGAGCCGGGCCGGCCCGCCGCGTCCCAGGCGGTGACGTGCGCGGCCAGCTCGTCGGTGATCCGCTCGGCGCCGGTGACGACCAGCTCGCCGTCGTCGATCGCCAGCGTGGCGAGCCCGAAGTCGTCCAGCAGGCCGGACGGTGGCGGCGGCGTCCGCCGCGCGCAGCGGCGCGTCGGGCAGCCGGGGGCCGGGGGTCCCGGACAGCGCGAACCAGCGCGGCTCGCGGATGGCGAGCCACAGGCCGAAGCCGTCGAACAGCTCGGCCTGCGTGGGCGTGACCCCCGTGCGGACCTCGACCTCGGGGGCGCCGAGCGCCTCGAGGACCGCGCCGGTGTCGATGTCACGGTCCACGGGCAGGCTCAGCGTGAGGCGGGTTTGCTTGTCCAGCAGGTAGTTGCGTTCCGGGCCGGCGAAGGGCCCGCGCATCCGCATGAAGCCGCAGGCCCGGGTGGACACGCTGGTCCAGTGGTCGCCGTCCGCGGCGCGCTCGAAGCAGACCGAGCGCTGCACGCCGCGCAGGTCGAGCGGGACGACGAGCCGCCCGCCCGGCGCGAGCTGCTCGTGCCAGGCCGGGGCGAGGTCCCAGACGCCGACGGTCGCGATGATCCGGTCGTAGGGGCCCCCGCGGGGGTGGCCGAGCGCGCCGTCGGCGGTCAGGACGGTGACGCCCGCACAGCCCGCGGCGGACAGGTTCTCCTCGGCCCGGCCGACGATCTCCGGGTCGAGGTCGATGCTGGTGACCCTCCCCTTCGGACCGACGACGTGCGCGATCAGCGCGGCGTTGAACCCGGTGCCGGCGCCGATCTCGAGCACCCGCTGGCCGCGGGAGGCACCGAGCTGGTCGAGCATGATCGCCATGATCGTCGGCTGGGAGGACGAGCTCGTCGGCAGCCCGTCGGCGTCCCACTTGGTGACGATCGCCTCGTCGCGGTAGGCGGCGTCGGGCGGCAGGTCGGGCAGGAAGATGTGGCGGGGCACGGTGCGCAACGCGTCGGCGACGAGCGCGTCGACGGCACCCCCCTGCTCGCGGACCGTGACGAGCAGCTGCTCGCGCAACCCGTTCAGCTCGGCTCCCAACGTACCTCCCGTTCAGTCAAATCCGGCATCATGTTCCCATTGTGGGCAACCCCCATAGCCTGGGTACATGCCTGCACCCACCGACCTCGAGTCACTGCGGCTGCTCGTGCACGTGGCCGAGCTCGGCAGCGTCGGCCGGGCGGCCCGGGCGATGGGCGTCGCGCAGCCGTCGGCGACCCGGCGGCTGGCCGCGCTGGAGCGGCGGGCCGGGTTCCCGCTGCTGGTCAGGACGCCCGCAGGCTCGACGCTGACCACCGACGGCAAGCTCGTGGTGGCGTGGGCGACGACGTTGCTGGCGGCGGCCGAGGAGTTCCAGACGAGCCTGGCGGCGCTGCGCGCCAACCGGGCCGCGGCGCTGCGGATCGCGGCCAGCATGACGATCGCGGAGGCGCTGCTGCCGCGCTGGCTGTCGGACCTGCGCCGCCTCGAACCGGATGTCCATGTTGGTCTGACGGTGACGAACTCCGCGGAGGTTGCCCGGCTCGTGCTCGGTCACTCCGATGTGGACCTGGGTTTCGTGGAGGGCCCGACGCTGACCGAGGGGCTGGCGAGCCGGGTGGTCGGCGCGGACCAGCTGATCGTCGTGGTCGGACCGGGCCACCCGTGGGCCCGGCGCCGGCGGGCGCTGGGTGCCACCGAGCTGGCGGCGACGCCGCTGGTGGTGCGCGAGCCGGGCTCGGGCACGCGGGAGACGCTCGACCGGGTGCTGGTGCGCCACTCACCGGTGGACCCGCTGCTGGAGCTGGGCTCCAACGCGGCGGTCCGGGGTGCCGCGGTGGCCGGGATCGCCCCGGCGGTGCTGTCGCGCCACGCGGTCGGTCCCGACCTGGCGAGCGGCGCGCTGGTGGAGGTGGCCGTCGAGGACCTGCGCCTGGAACGCCGGCTGCGCGCGGTGTGGCCGAAGGGCCGCCGGCTGACCGGCCCGGCCGCGTCGCTGCTGCGGGCGATCACGGCGGCTAGCTGACGAGCAGGGTTCCGGTGACGGCGATGGTGGCCAGTGCGACGCTGCCCAGCGCGCCCGCGGTGAGAGCCCGGCCGCCGGAGCGGACCACGGCGCGGAGGTCCACCGCGGCACCCAGGCCGACCATTCCCGCGCACAGCAACAGGTTCGCGGCGAGCTGGACGAGCGAGGTCACCGCGGGCGGGACGACACCGGTCGCGCGCAGCGCGGCCAGGACGAGGAAGCCCGCGACGAACCAGGGCACCACCGGCGGGCGCACCCCGGCGCGGCGCCGGTGCAGGCCGGCCAGCGCGACCAGCGGCGCCAGCAGCACCACCCGGGTCAGCTTGATCACCACGGCCGCCTGCAGGACGACCGCGCCCGCGGCCCCGCCGATCGCCACGACCTGGCCCACCTCGTGCACCGACGCGCCGGTCCAGATGCCGAACTGCGTACGGGTCAGCCCCAGCGCGCCGGCCACCAGCGGGAAGACCACGATCGCCAGCGTGCCGAGCAGCGTCACCGTCGTCACCGCCGTCGCGACGTCCTCTTCGGACCCGTCGGCGACCGAGTTGGCCGCCGCCACGGCCGACGCGCCGCAGATCGACACGCCCGTGGCCACCAGCAGCCGCCGCGCCGGGCTCAGGCCCAGCAGCCGCCCGAACCACAGTGTCAGGCCGAACCCGCCGCTGACGCTCACCAGCACCACCGCCAGCACCGACGGTCCGAAGTGGACGACGTCGGCGATGGCCAGCTGCATGCCGAGCAGCAGCACCCCGGTGCGCAGCAACCACGTCGCCGCGAAGCGCAGGCCCGGCACGTACGCCGGCCGCTCGCCCGCGACGAGCCGCCAGCCGATGCCGAGCACGACGCCGACGATCAGCGGGCTCGCCACCGGCGCGAGCCGGCCGAGCACCTGGCCGGCCGCGGTCGCGAGCGCCACGAGGACCAGCCCCGGGCCGAGGCCGGCACGCGTGGAGGTGAGCACCTTGTCAGCGTGCGCGCGTGTCCGGCCGGCTGGCTAGCCACCGGCCGGACACGGACTCATAGCCTTCGGCTATGACCTGACGAAGCGACCTATTGGGAACGTTGGTACGAACGGAACGCCCGGGTCGCCAGCCACACGGCCACCAGGGCCACCGCGAGCAGCCCGCCGAGCCGCGGCCAGATCGCCGACCAGTCCGGGTTCGCCGACAGCGCCTCGCGGCTCGCGACGACCGTCCAGTCCACCGGGTTGTAGCTCGACACCGTCTGGATCCACTCCGGCGCCGACTCGCGGGCCATCATCGCCGAGGACAGGAACGACAGCGGCAGCGTCAGCATCGTGGAGAAGCCGATCAGCGACTCCTGCGTCCGCACGATCAGCGCCATCCCGTTGGACAGCGACGAGAACGCCGCGGCCAGCAGCACCGCGGCCACCAGCATGACCACCACACCGACCACGCCACCGGAGAACGACGCCCCCAGCAGCAGGCCGACGACCACGACGATCACGCCTTGCACGACGATCGACACGGCCTGGTTCACGACCGAGGAGATCATCATCGCCATCCGGCTCACCGGCGAGGACAGCAGGCGGTCCATCACCCCGCGGTCCATGTCGTCGATGAACGCCATGCCGGACCACCCGCTGGTGAACAGCACGGTCATCACGACCACGCCGGGGGTCAGGAAGTCGATGTAGGACCCGGACGCGAACCCCGGCAGCTCCACCACCCGCTTGAACAGCTGCCCGAACAGCAGCAGCCAGATCATCGGCTGGATCAGCATGATCACCACGAACGCGGGCTGGCGTCCCGTGGAGCGCAGCAGCCGTCCGGTCAGGTACGCCGAGTGCGGCAGCGACGGTCGTCATGCCGGCACCCCCTCGGCGGCGGCGAACGAGCGGCCCGTGTGGCGCAGGTAGACGTCGTCGAGCGCGGGCCGGGCGACGGTCACCGCGGTGACCGCGACCGACTCCCGGTCCAGCGCCGCGAGCACCGCCGGCACGGCCGACGCCCCGTTGTCCACCCGGGTCCGGATCGTGCGGCCCTCGACGGTGACCTCGCGGGTGCCGTCGAGACCGTCGATGGCGGACCTGCCGAGCGCGAGGTCCGCGTCCGGCGCCAGCTCGATCACCACGGCGTCGCCGCGCAGCTCGCTCTTGAGCTGCTCGGGGCTGCCCGCCGCGACGGCCCGTCCCCGGTCGACGATCAGCAGCTCGCCGGCGAGGTGGTCGGCCTCCTCCAGGTAGTGCGTGGTGAGCAGGACGGTCAGCCGCTCGTGCGCGGCGAGCCGGGCGATCTCCGCCCACATCTCCGCGCGCGCCTGCGGGTCGAGGCCGGTGGTCGGCTCGTCGAGGAACAGCACGGCGGGCCGGTGCACCAGCCCCATGGCGACGTCGAGCTTGCGCTGCATGCCACCGGAGTAGGTCTTGGCCACCCGCGTCGCGGCCTCGGTCAGGCCGAAGCGCTCGAGCAGCTCGTCCACCCGGGTCCTGGCCTCGCGACCGCGCAGGCCGTGGATCCGCCCGGCCAGCAACAGGTTCTCCCGGCCGGTGGCCATCGGGTCGGTGCCCGAGCGCTGCGTGACGACGCCGATCGCGCGGCGCACGTCGTTCGGGCGGCGCAGCACGTCGATGCCGGCCACGGACGCCGAGCCGCTGGTCGGCCGGGACAGCGTGGTGAGGATCTTGATCGTCGTCGACTTGCCGGCGCCGTTCGGGCCGAGCAGGCCGAACACGGTGCCGGCGCGCACGGTGAAGCTGAGGTCGTCGAGCGCGGTGACCTCGCCGTAGGTCTTCACGAGCGAGCCGGCGACGATCGCCGCCTCGCCGTCCGGCGGTGCGCCGGCTGAGTGTCGGGCGGTGGGCCGGGTGCCAGCCCGGCCGGTGGGCGCAGTCATCTGCATGAACCTTCCTGGATTTGTCGCCAGGTCGATCCGCGCACACGGCCAGCTATGGTGGAACCGCAGCCTGGGTACGCGAGCCGTCACGGATCGATCCCGGGTTTCTGAACGCTGGCCGGGTGTTGCCGCACCCGGCCAGCGCTGTCTTCGCTCCCCTTCCCCCCGATCCCGTATATCCGAAGTCGAGTATGGTGCTGACGTCACGTTGACGTCAACCCTGACGTCACGATGCTGTCGCTACTTGACACTCCGGAGCTGCCGGCCGACGGCACGCTCCCAGTCCTGCTCCGTCGGCAGCTCGCCGCCCTCGTGCGCGCGCCGCCAGATGTCGAGGCCCTCGAGCGTGCCGTCCCGCAGCTTCTCCGCCAGGGCGCGGACGAACTCCCGCTCGGCCCGGCGCAGCGCCCGGACGTAGTCGGACTCGATCGCCCACAGGTAGGGCATGCCCTGGCGGGCCATCTCGTCGATGACCCCGCCCATCGCGGCGATCTCGGCGTCGAGCCGGACCAGCCGGTTCTCGATCAGCCGCAGCACGTCGTCGGGCGCAATCACCGGCATCAGCGACAGCGCGGCCTCGAACCGGGTGAACTCCTTGACCGGCACGGCGAGCAGCTCGGCCATCCACTCGACCAGCTCGTCGCGGCCGAGGTCGGTGATCGCGTAGACCGTGCGCTCCGGCCGGCGGCCCTCACGGATGGTCTCCTGCACGTCGATGAGCTCGTGCCGCCGCAGCGACTCGACCACCGAGTACAGCGAGCCGTGGTTGAGCTTGATGCTCTCCTCCTTGGCCCGCTCCCGCAGCGTGCTGGACATCTCGTACGGGTGCATCGGCCGCTCCGCGAGCAGGGCCAGCACCGCCAGCGCGAGCGGGTTGGAGAGCTTCCGCTTCCTCATGGCGAGCATCGTAGCCCAAATATCCGACTTCGACTATTCGCTGCGGCACGGCCGGCCGCCGGTGTTGAATTGAGCCGTGACCGAACCTGAGACCGAGTACCGCCAGTTCCGCTTCGCACTGCCACCCGGCGCCACGGACATCCTGCTCGTGCGCCACGGCGAGTCGGCCCCGGCCCGCGAGGACCGGCCGTTCCCCATGCTGGACGGGCACGGCGACCCGCCGCTCGCGCCGGAGGGCGAGGCCGAGGCGGAGCGCGTCGGCGACCGGCTCGCGGTCGAGCCGATCGACGCCGTCTACGTGTCGGGGCTGCGCCGCACCGTGCAGACCGCGGCGCCGCTGGCCGGGAAGCTCGGCATCACGCCCGAGGTCGAGCCGGGGATGCGCGAGGTGCGGCTCGGCGACTGGGAGGGCGGCGCGTTCCGCATCCGGGTCGCGCAGAACGACGAGGTCGCCCAGCGCATGTGGGCGACCCAGCGGTGGGACGCCATCCCGAACGCGGAGTCCACAGAGGACCTCGCGGCCCGGGTGCGCGCGGCGATCGAGCGGATCGCGGCGGCCCACCCGGACCAGCGGGTCGCGGTGTTCACGCACGGCGGCGTGATCGGCCAAGTGGTGTCGATGGCCACCGGTGCCGAGGGGTTCGCCTTCATCGGCGCCGACAACGCCTCGATCACCCAGCTCGTGGTCACCGGCGACCGCTGGCTGGTCCGACGGTTCAACGACACCGCACATCTGCACCCGGCGTTCACCGTCCGCCCGGAGCCACTGACCGGGTAGGCGCTACCTCCCCCAGCGGTACTGCAGCCACACCTCCGCGGGCGAGAGGGCTCGGTCGAGGAACATCAGGTCGTCCATCCGGCAGTCGCACGGGTTCCGCTCGACGGTGTTCTGCGGGAAGCTGCCGCCGATCTTGATGCCGGCCGGGTCCGTCGCCGTGGTGCGGTCCGGCTCGGGTGGGCCCTGGAGTGCCCACGGGTCACCGGTCACCGTGTAGAACCCGTCGAGCGGCTTTCCGTTGCGGTACAGGGCCATCTCGCCGGTGTCGTAGTCGAACGTCGCGGCCAGGAACACCCACCGGTCACGCGGCAGGATCGACTGCCAGTCCGCGCTCGCGGCGAAGGTCTGCGAGCTGCCGGCGTCGATCCGCCTGCCGAGGGCCACGACGCGCAGCTCGCCCGACACGTCGATCACCTCGAGCAGCGCGCGCACGTTGTGGCCGTCGGAGTCGCCGGACAGCACGCCCGCGAGCCCGACCGCGTTGTACCGGTCGGCCGGGTCCGGCGTGTTCGTGTTCGGCGCGGGCGCCTCGCCGGTCACCTTGAACCAGCCGAGCACGGAGATCTGCCTGGCCGCGTTGAACCGGCGCAGCGACGCCAGACCGCCGGCGGCGAAGACGCCCGCCTTCCAGTCGTCGTTGCCCAGCGCGTCCGGGCTGAGCTGCCTGGTCCGCACCGCATGCCCGCCGCGGTCGCGCACGCGCATCGCCGCGCCACCGTTGACGAGCTCGACGGCCGTCCCCGACGCGCCGCGATCCCGTTCCAGCGCGGGGTTCCCACCCACCGGGTGCTCGAAGTCGTAGTGCGCCACGAGGTTGCGCGCCAGGCTCGGGAACACGCCGCCGTGGTGGGCAGCCGCCGGTGCGGCGCCGGCCGGCGCCGGCAGCGATGCGCACAGCACCACCACCAGCGCCACCGCGGTCCGGCGCATCACGGGCCCTGCACCGCCGTGCCCGTGACCCGGAAGTGGCGCGCCCGGCCGATGTTGTCGAACGAGCCGAACCCGGTCCGCCCGGCGGTGAACGTGTGGTCCACCGCGGTCATCAGCGGGTCGCGGGCACTGTCCACATAGACCGCGATCTCGCCGGAGTCCGCGCAGTGCGTCACGCGCACGTCGTGCCACTCCGCGTCGGTGATCGCCGGTGGGGCGCCGCGGGACTGGGCCGGGTCCCACTGGTCCTCGATGCGCAGCCGGTCCGCGTCGTTCACCACGAAGATCCCGTTGTGCGGGTAGATCGTGTTGTCGGTGGACAGGTGCGCGTAGTAGAAACGAGTGTCCGATGTGTACCCGAACACGATGATCACGTCCCGGTTGGTGATCTCCACCGGGGTGTCGAGCCGGACCGTCGCGTCGACCCGTACGGAACCGAACGCGGGCCCCTTGGTCAGCACGGCGTACTCGAACGGCCGCCGCGGGCCGGGCGGGACGTCGCCCGCCTCGGCGAGGATCAGCTCGTCGCCGCGGAACTGCCACTTCGCCGGGGTCTTCGGCGCCCAGTCGTGCGCGCTCGTGGCAGCGACCCGCGTGTGCCCGGTCGCGCAGCTCGCGAACCGCTTGGTGCCGGTCACCTTCCAGACCTTTCCGTTCGCCTTCGCCAGCAGGTACAGCTCGCCGCGGCCGTCGCGGCCGAAGCGGAGGTCGACGCGCTGGTCGCCGGCCAGCTGCTGCATGGTGACCCGGGTGCCCGCGGCGTCGTAGACCATCAGCTCGTGCACCGTGGCCATCGGCCGGCCGCGGCGCATCTCGTTCGCCTCGGTGTAGAAGATGCGGCCGTCGACGAGGTCGGTGAACACGTACTTGCCGCGCAGCTCCGGCACGTCGTGGCCGCGGTAGACGAACCCGCCGCTGATCGCGTGGCCCGAGTCCGAGCAGAGCGGGAAGCCCGGCGGCGGGTTGTGGTCGAACGCGGCGACCGGGTACACGTAGCCGTACTGCGCGTCGTCGGCCGGCAGCGGGTAGACGCCGCACTGCGGGTCGCCCCGCTTGTACACGAACGGGCCTTCCCGCTCGCTCCAGCCGAAGTTGTCGCCGGCCGCGGACCTCGTAGACGGCCTCGATGCGGTGCTCGCCGATGTGGCCGAGGTACATCTTCCGGGTCGCCGGGTCCCAGCTGAAGCGGTGCGGGTCGCGCATGCCGATCGCGTAGATCTCGTCCAGGACGCCGTCGTCGCCGACGAACGGGTTGTCCCGCGGGATGCCGAACGTCCCGCCGGTTCCGTTGCTGCCCAACGGGTCGATGCGCAGGATCTTGCCGTACGGGGTCCCCGGCTCCTGCGGTGCGGTCGAGGTCGCACCCTGCCCGCCGTCGCCCGAGGCGAGGTAGAGCGTGCCGTAGTCGCGGTCGTGCGGGCGGGCCGTCGGGTTGAAGTCGATCTGCTGGATCGCGTGGACCTGGCCGGTGTAGCCGATGCGCAGGACCTGGCGGCGGGTGCCGCTGAAGGTGTCCGCGGCCGGGTCGGCTGCGGTCCACTCGGTGACCACCGCGTGCAGGATCGGGGTGGGCTGCGAGGGCCAGGTCGTCGGCTTGGCGAGACCGGCGCCGTTCTCGCTGTGCACGGTGTAGAACTTGCCGTTGCGCTTGAAGTCCGGGTGGAAGGTGATGAACCCGGAGCCGGTGCCCAGTCCACGGCCGGAGAAGAAGTCCGGCGCGAAGACGGCACCGATGTCGAGGTAGACGTGCGGCGTGCGGTCGCGGCCGAGCAGGTAGATCCGGCCGTTGAGGTCGGGCACGTAGAGGCGGCCGGAGCCGTCGGGGACCTCGCCGAGGTAGTTGATGCGCGCGTGCCGCATGAGGCGCGGGTCGACCGGCGGCGGCACGGGTTCGGTCTTGGGGAACTGGGCGAACTCCTCGACGGTGACGCCGAGGCTGGACTGGACCGGATCGGGCAACGGATCGGGGATCGGTTCGTCGGCGGCCACACTCGGCGGCGCTGCCGGGGCGGGTGCCGCCGCCGCGGTCGAGGGGGCCTGCAGGCCCGCGGTCAGGGCCACACCGGCGAGGATGACGAGCCAGCGGCGCGTGTTCGACATTTCGCCCACCACCTTGGGGGGTCGATACAGGGAGCAGGAAAGCGCTTTCCGGCAAGCGCTTTCCCGACCCTACCGACGGCTTCCGGCCGGACGCAAGAGCGCGGTTGGTCGGATGTCCACCGCCAAGATCGTTCACATCTCGCGCGATCACCGCCGCCGATGGCCCGATGGGTCGGATCATTTTCGAACATCGATCGCCGCCCGCCTGCCTCCCCTGACGGACAACTGGCGAGCACCGGTTTGTTCAACCTCTGATCGAACATGTGGGATATTTGTGCAGTCTCTTGACATATAAGTTTCGGATGTGACTGAATTTGATCGGCGAGGTTGCCATCGGGAGTGACCTCCGTGACTGCCAGGAGTGAGCCAATGGCGGCCATCCGTCTGCTTCGCCCCACCCGCCTCGCCGGTGCCGCCGCCCTGTGCGCGGCCCTCGTGCTGAGCGCCTGCACCAAGTCCGAGGACGCCGGGGACGGCGGATCCACGCAGGGCACCGGGGGCGCGCAGGTGGCGGAGACACCGGAGGGCGACGGCCCCACCTGCACGATGGAGCAGTACGGGTCGAGCGAACTCGACCTGAAGAACGCGATCGTCGGCTTCTCCCAGTCGGAGAAGGAGGCCAACCCGTTCCGGATCGCCGAGACCCAGTCGATCAAGGACGAGGCGGCCAAGGCGGGCGTCAAGCAGCTGCTCACCACGAACGCGAACTCCCAGCTGTCGAAGCAGATCTCCGACATCCAGGACATGATCAACAAGGGTGCCCAGGCGCTGATCGTCGCGCCGCTGAACTCCGACGGCCTGGAGCCGGCGCTGGACGCCGCCAAGGCCAAGCACATCCCGGTGCTCACGATCGACCGCAAGGTCAACTCCGAGCCCTGCAAGGACTACGTGGCCTTCCTCGGCTCGAACTTCGTCGAGCAGGGCAAGCGCGCCGCCGACGAGATGGCCAAGGGCCTGGAGAACAAGGGCAAGGTCGCGATCCTGCTCGGCTCGTCGGGCAACAACGTGACCACCGACCGCACGAAGGGCTTCACCGACGAGCTGGCCAAGGTCGCGCCGGACGTCGAGATCGTGGCCCAGCAGACCGGTGAGTTCGCCCGGGACAAGGGCCAGCAGGTGATGGAGCAGCTCATCCAGGCCCAGCCGGACATCACCGGGGTGTACGCCGAGAACGACGAGATGGCGCTCGGCGCGCTGGTGGCGCTGAAGAGCGCGGGCAAGGCCCCGGGCACCGACATCCAGGTGGTCTCGGTCGACGGCACCCGCAACGCCGTGCAGAAGATCGTGGACGGCGAGATGCTGTCGGTCGTCGAGTCCAACCCGCGCTTCGGCCCGCTCGCGTTCGAGACGCTGGAGAAGTTCGTCGCCGGCGAGCCGGTCGCGCAGGACATCGTGATCAGCGACAAGCTCTACACCAAGGACAACGCCTCCGCCGAGGTCGCGAACGCCTACTGACCCGGACCGGGAAGGCAGGCTGACGGATGACCGGCATGGACGACGCGGTGCTCGCCGCCACGGCGATCGGCAAGCGTTTCCCGGGCGTCGTCGCGCTGTCCGATGTGGACCTCGAGCTTCGGGGCGGCGAGGTGCACGCCCTGGTCGGGGAGAACGGCGCCGGCAAGTCGACGCTGATCAAGGTGCTCACCGGGGTGTACGCGCCGGACGACGGCATGCTGGCGCTCGACGGCCGGGTGGCGAGTTTCGCCCGGCCGCTGGACGCGCAGGCGGCCGGCATCAGCACGGTGTACCAGGAGGTCAACCTGGTGCCGCTGCAGTCGGTCGCGAGCAACCTCTACCTGGGCCGCGAGCCGCGGACGCGGCTGGGCCTGGTCGACTTCCGGGCGATGCACCGCGCCGCGCGCGAGCTGCTCGACTCCTACGGCCTGGCGGTCGACGTCACCCGGCCGCTGCGCACGCTCGGCATGGGCGTGCAGCAGATGGTCGCGGTGGCGCGGGCGGCGGACACGAAGGCACGCGTGGTGATCCTGGACGAGCCGACCTCGTCGCTGGAGGCGCGCGAGGTCGACACGCTCTTCGCGATCATCGAGCGGCTGCGGGCCGACGGCGTGGCCGTGCTCTACGTCAGCCACCGGCTCGACGAGCTGTACCGGATCTGCGACCGGGTGACCGTGCTGCGCGACGGCCGGCGCGTCCACGGTGGACCGATGGCGGACCTGCCGCGGATCGAGCTGGTGGCCATGATGCTCGGCCGCGACCTCGAGGAGGTCCGCCGGGAGGGCGCCACCAAGTTCGAGGGCGAGCACACCGCTGCGGAGACCGAGCCGGTGCTCGACGCCGTCGGGCTGACCGCGAAGCACCGGCTCGACGGCGTGGACGTCACGGTCCGGCCGGGCGAGATCGTCGGGCTCGGCGGACTGCTCGGCGCCGGTCGCAGCGAGACCGCGATGGCCATCGCCGGCGCGCTGCCGCTGGACTCCGGCGTGGTCTCCGTGGGTGGCAAACGGTTGCGCACCGGCTCGGTGGCCGCGGCCATGCGCGCGGGTGTGGTGCTGCTGCCCGAGGACCGCAAGGCCGACGGGATCCTGCCGGAGCTGTCGGTGCGGGAGAACATCGTGCTGGCCGCGCTCCCCCGGCTCTCGCGCACCGGGCTGGTCTCGCGGCGGCGCCAGGACGCCATCGTGGACACGTTCATGCGCCGCCTGCGGATCAAGGCGGCGAGCCCGGACCAGCGGGTCGGCGAGCTGTCCGGCGGCAACCAGCAGAAGGTGCTGCTGGCCCGGCTGCTGTGCACGCAGCCGAAGGTGCTGCTGCTGGACGAGCCCACCCGCGGCATCGACGTCGGCGCGAAGGCGGAGGTGCAGGCGCTGGTGGACGAGCTGGCCGCGGACGGGCTGGGCGTGGTGCTGATCTCCTCGGAGTTCGACGAGGTCGTCGAGGGCTCGGACGCGATCGTGGTGCTGCGCGAGGGAAAGGTGGTCGCGCGGCTGGAGGGCGAGGACGTCACCGAGGCGGCGCTGCTCACGGCTTTGGCGGAGGACTCCGATGGCGACTGAGACCGTCAACGCCCCGTTGCGCACCACGGGGACGCGGGCCTGGTTGCGGGACAACGGGGTCTACGCCGCGATCGTCGTGCTGCTGGCCTACGACCTCGCGTTCACCGAGAACTTCGCCACCGTCGCGAACCTGAACACCCAGCTGGTGCAGGTCGCGCCCATCCTCATCGTCGCGCTCGGCATGGCGCTCGTCATCGGCACCGAGGGCGTCGACCTGTCGGTCGGCTCCGTGATGGCCATCGCCGCCGCGATCCTGCCGCTGTACCTGGGGTACGGCATCCTGCCCGCGTTCGGGCTGGCGCTCGTCGCCGGTGCGCTGTGCGGGCTGCTCAACGGCACCCTCGTCGCGGTCGTCGGCATCCAGCCGATCGTGGCGACGCTCGCGCTGCTGGTCGGCGGCCGCGGGCTCGCGCTCGTGTTCGCGAACGGGCAGCTCAAGGACATCCGCAACGCCGACCTGCTGGACCTGGGCGCGGGCAAGCTCGTCGGCGTCCCGCTCGTCGTCTGGATCGCCGCGGTCCTCGCCGCGCTGGTCTGGCTGCTGGTGCGGTACACGACGTTCGGCCGCCAGCTGGTCGCCGTCGGCGGCAACCGGTCGGCGAGCGCGCTGGCCGGGCTGCCGGTGCGCCGGGTGCTGATGCTGACCTACGTGCTCAGCGGCGTGCTCGCGGCGATCGCCGGCATCGTCGCCACCGCGCGGCTCACCGCGTCCGACCCGTCGGCCATCGGCAACCTCTACGAGCTGGCCGCGATCACCGCGGTCGTGGTCGGTGGCACGCCGCTGTCCGGCGGCCGGGTGCGCATCCTCGGCACGGTCGCCGGCGCGCTGCTGATGCAGCTGATCACCGCGACGCTCATCAAGCACGACCTGCCCGACTCCACGGCCCAGATCGTCCAGGCGGCGATCATCGTGGTCGCGGTGTACCTGCAGCGGACCCGGGCAGGTGGCCGGTGACCACGACGCGAGCGGACGGAGCCGGTGGCCGACACCGCGACCGCGTCGGCCGGGACGACCCGCACGGAGCGGCTGGCCGCGCTGGTGCAGCGCCGCGGCTCGATCGTGGTGCTGCTGGTCGTCGTCGTGGTCGCGTCGTTCTCGTTCGACTCGTTCGCCACCGTGGGCAACGCGCAGAACGTCGCGATCCAGAGCTCGTTCCTCGCGATCGTGGCGCTCGGCATGACGTTCGTGATCATCTCCGGCGGCATCGACCTGTCCGTCGGCTCGGTGTACGCGCTCGGCGGAGTCCTTGCCGCGTGGGGGATCCAGTACGGCAGCCTGGTCGGGCTGCTGCATGCCGCTGGTGGTGTGCGGCGCGATCGGCCTGCTGAACGGCGTGCTCGTCGCGTACGGGCGGCTCGCGCCGTTCATCGTCACGCTGGCCACGCTGCTCGGCGCGCGCGGACTGCTGCTCGCGATCACCGACGAGGGCGCCACGACCCGGCTGATGCCGCGCGACGACTGGCTCACGAGAGTCGGCCAGGGCACGTTCCTCGGCCTCGGCATCCCGGTGTGGATCACGGTCGCGCTGTTCGCGATCGGCGTCCTCGTGCTGCACCGCACCCGGTTCGGCCACTCGACGTTCGCGATCGGCGGCAGCCGGGAGGCGGCCACGCTGATGGGCCTTCCGGTGGCACGCAACACGATGCTGCTCTACGTCGTCAGCGGGCTGCTCGCCGGGCTCGCCGGCGCGCTGGCCGCGGCCTACTCGGCGTCCGGCGTCACGATCGTCGGCGAGGGCCTGGAGCTGGAGGCGATCGCCGCGGTCGTCATCGGCGGCACGCTGCTCACCGGCGGCGCCGGCACGGTCGGCGGGACGCTCGCGGGCGTGCTGCTGCTGCGCGTCATCCAGAACGTGATCAACCAGATCGGCACGCTGTCCTCGCACTACCAGTCCGTGGTCAGCGGCGCGTTCCTGGCCGTCGTCGTCGCCGTCCAGGCCTACCTCAGCCGCGCCTACCTGCGAGGGCGGCGATAGCGAGTTCCTGTCCAATCAAGGAGGTCGACCCTGCCATGAAGACCGCCGTCAGACGAAGGGTGCTCGGTGCGATCGCGGCTACTGTCACTACCGTGGCACTGATGCCAGCCATGTCCACCTCCGCGACCGCCGACCCGGTCTGGCAGCCCGGCACCCCGCCGCTGTCCACGCCGTGGACCGCCCAGGTGGGCCCGGACAACGCGCTGCCGGAGTACCCGCGGCCGCAGCTGACCCGCGACCGCTGGCAGAACCTCAACGGTGTCTGGGAGTTCGCCGGCGCCGACGACCTGTCCACCCCGCCGGTCGGCCAGTCGCTGGGCGAGCGGGTGCTGGTGCCGTACCCGATCGAGTCGGCACTGTCCGGGATCCAGCGCAGCGAGGACCGGATGTGGTACCGGCGCACGTTCGACGTGCCGTCGAAGTGGAAGATCGGCAGGGGCCGGGCGAACGAGCGGCTGGTGCTGAACTTCGGCGCGGTCGACTACGACACGACGGTGTTCGTCAACGGCCGCCAGGTCACCACCCACCGCGGCGGCTACGACAAGTTCTCCGTGGACATCACCGACGCGCTGACCAAGAAGGGTCCGCAGGAGCTGATCGTCGGCGTCGAGGACCTCACCGACGCGACCTGGCAGCCGATCGGCAAGCAACGCCAGACGCCCGACCGCGGCATCTTCTACACCGCCAGCTCCGGCATCTGGCAGACCGTGTGGCTCGAACCCGTGGCGCCGGTGCACATCACGAAGCTGGACATGACCCCGCACCTCGCCGACCAGAGCCTCGCGCTGACCGCGCAGGCCTCCGGGGACGCGACGGTCGAGGCCGTCGCCTACGACGGTGACCGCGAGGTCGGCCGCGTGCGGGGACCCGCGAACAGCGCGCTGCGCCTGCCGGTGCCGGATCCGAAGCCGTGGTCCCCGGACTCGCCGTTCCTGTACGACCTGAAAGTGTCCGTCGTGGACAGTGGGGACGCGGTCGGCTCGTACTTCGGCATGCGCGAGATCGGCATGAAGCCGGGCGCGGACGGCAAGCTGCGGATGACGCTGAACGGCAAGATCCTGTTCCACATGGCCACGCTGGACCAGGGTTTCTGGCCGGACGGCATCCACACCGCACCCACCGACGAGGCGCTGGCGTTCGATCTCCAGCAGCACAAGGTGATGGGGTTCAACGCGGTCCGCAAGCACATCAAGGTCGAGCCGGACCGCTGGTTCTACCACGCGGACAAGCTCGGTCTGCTGGTCTGGCAGGACATGCCCGCGATGAAGACGTCCGACCAGGCGCCGCCGCCGGACGCGCGCGCCGAGTTCGAGCGCCAGCTGCACACGATGGTGGACCAGCACGACAGCTGGACGTCGGTCGTGGCGTGGGTGCCGTTCAACGAGGGCTGGGGCGAGTGGGACCGGACCGAGACCGGGCGCATCGCCGACTCGGTCAAGGCGCAGGACCCGAGCCGGCTGGTGAACGCGCACAGCGGGGTGAACTGCTGCGCCTCGCACGGTGACTCCGGGCGCGGCGACATGATCGACCACCACGCCTACGTCGGCCCGGCGCAGCCCGTGCCGGACGGCCGGCGGGTGTCGGTCGACGGCGAGCACGGCGGCTTCGGCCTCGAGGTCGACGGGCACATGTGGTTCGGCGAGGGGCACGCGTACGAGATGGAGCCCGACTCGGCCACGCTGACCCGCCGGTACGTGGAGAACCAGCGCGACGTGCTGAAGTCCGCGCAGAGCTGCGGGATCTCGGGCGCGATCTACACCCAGATCACCGACGTCGAGCACGAGGTCAACGGGTTCTTCACCTACGACCGGCAGGTGGAGAAGCTGGACTTCGCGCAGGTGCGGGCCGTCAACCAGGAGATCATCGCGGGCGCGGACGGCTCCGGCGGCGGCACCGAGCCGCCCCCGCCCGGCACGCCCGGCGCGGACGGGATCCACTACTACCCGTTCAGCGAGAACGCGGGCACCACGACCGCCGACGAGGTCGGCGACGCGGACGCCACGCTGACCGGCACGTCGTGGACCGCCGGCCACAACGGGTCCGGGCTGCAGTTCAACGGCTCGTCGTCCACCGTGGACACCGGGCGGGCGTTGCTCGACACCACGGGGAACTACTCGGTCGCGGCGTGGGTGAAGCTCGACAGCCTCGGCGGGTTCGCCACCGCGGTGAGCCAGGACGGCACCGCCGACAGCGGGTTCTTCCTGCAGTACTCCGGGGCGGACAACCGGTTCGCGTTCAGCTTCGTCGGCGTCCGGGCGCTCGCCCCGGCCGCGCCGGAGGCCGGCCGCTGGTACCACCTCGTCGGCGTCCGCGACGTGGTGTCCGGCACGCTGAAGCTGTACGTGGACGGGCAGCTCGCCGGCACGCAGACCGCGTGCGTGGGCAGCGACGCGACGGGCAACACGGTGATCGGGCGGGCCAAGTTCGGCGGCAACCCGGTGGACTACTGGCGCGGCGCGATCGACCAGGTGCACATCTTCGACCGGGCGCTGCCCGACGCCGAGGTGGCGGCGCTCTACCAGTCCGGCCGGTAACCGCGATGCGCCGCGTCACGTTCGCGGCGGTACTGCTGGTGGTCGCGTCGGCCGTGGCGCCTGTGCGCGCCACGGCCGGCCCGGACGCTCCGGCAGGCTCGCCGTACCCGCCGGTCGGACCGGGCACCGCCGTGCTCGACCACGCTGCGCTGCTGGCCGGGCTCGACGAACCCGGGTGGTACGAGGCGAACATCCCGTTCCTCGAGGTGCCCGACCGCGAGCTGCAGGACGTCTACTACTACCGCTGGAGCACCTACAAGCGGCACCTGCGCTACACGAACCCGGAGACGGGCTACGTGGTCACGGAGTTCACCAACCCGCCCGGGTACGCCGCCCCGCTGGGCGGGATCGTCGCGGCGGCCGGGCACCACATCGCCGAGGGCCGCTGGCTGCGCGACCGCACCCCGCTCGACGACTATCTCCGCTACTGGCTGCGGGGCCCGGGCGCCTCCCCGAAGCCGAAGGAGGAGGCCGTCAACCCGGACACCGACGACTGGGCCCACGAGTACGCGTTCTGGGCGGCGACCGCGGCCTACCAGCGCTACCTCGTGACCGGCGACCGCGCCGAGGTCACCGCGCTGTTGCCGGACCTGGTGCGCCAGTACGACAAGTGGGCGCCGCAGTTCGACGCGTCGCTGGGGCTGTACTGGTCGGTGCCGGTGTGGGACGCGATGGAGTTCACCGCGTCGTCGTACGAGACCGACCCCGCCGACCCGTACCACGGCGGCGACGGCTTCCGCCCGACGCTCAACGCCTACCAGTACGGCGACGCCCGCGCGATCGCGGCGATCGCCCGGCTGGCCGGCGACTCCACGCTGGCAGCCGACTTCGACGCGCGGGCCGGCTGCGTTGCGCGACGCGGCGCACCGGTCGCTGTGGGACCCCGACCGGGAGTTCTTCTACCACAAGGCACGCGGCACGCTGGACCCGTCGCAGCGGCTGGTGTCCGCGCGCGAGGAGATCGGGTTCGTGCCGTGGATGTTCGGCCTGGCCACGCCGCCGGACGAGGTGGCGTGGTCCGCGCTGACCGATCCGGACGGGTTCGCCGCACCGTACGGACCGTCCACTGTGGAGCGCCGGTCGCCGTGGTACATGCACGAGGCGGCCGACGGCTGCTGCCGGTGGGACGGTCCGAGCTGGCCGTTCGCGACGTCGCAGACGCTGACGGGCCTGGCGAACCTGCTGAACGAGCGCGCACAGCCGTACGTGTCGGCGGCGGACTACTACGCGCTGCTGCGCACCTACGCGCTGACCCAGCACCGCGGCGGCGTGCCGTACGTGGCCGAGGCGCACCACCCGGACGAGGACCGGTGGCTCTACGACAGCTTCGGCCACAGCGAGCACTACAACCACTCGACGTTCACCGACCTGGTGATCAACGGGCTGATCGGCCTGCGGCCCGGGGACCCGTTGACGGTCAACCCGCTCGTACCGTCCACATGGGACTACTTCGCGCTGGAGAACACGCCCTACCGCGGGCACAACGTGACCGTGCTGTGGGACCGCGACGGCTCGCGGTACGGCCAGGGCGCTGGCCTGCGGGTGTTCGTCGACGGCGGCCTCGCCGCGTCCCGCGCCACGCTCGGCTCGCTGAGCGTGCCGGTGGACACGGTGCCGGTGGCACGGCCGCGCGAGGTGAACGTGGCCGCGAACCCGTCCGGCACGGGCTTTCCGGCGGCGTTCGCGTCGTTCACCGGCCCGATCGACGACCCGTGGCAGGCCCTCGACGGACGGATCTACTACGACGACGTCCCGCACAGCCGGTGGACGAGCTACACCTCGCCCAACGCGGCCGACCACCTCGGGGTGGACTTCGGCACGCCGGTTCCGGTCAGCGACGTGCGCCTCTACCTCTACGACGACGGCGGTGGCGTGCGGACGCCGGCGGCGTACGAGCTGGAGTACTGGACGGGCTCGGCGTGGGCGGCCGTTCCCTCGCAGACCCGCTCCCCGGCCGCGCCCACGGGTGACACGCTCAACCACGTCACGTTCCCGCCGGTGCACACGGCGCGCGTCCGGGTGGTGTTCACGCCGGTCCCGGGCGCGGGGGTCGGGGTGACGGAGCTGGGCGTGTGGAGTCCGCCACCGAATGTGACCGTCGTGCGTTAGCCTTTCCTCAGGGGCGTGGGGGGTGCTACGCCGGTATCTGGGGAGGCCAGCGTGCGACCGAACCCGTTCGAGGGCATGGATCACGACGCCGTGCTGCGTACGCTGCGCGAGCGCGCCGCGGACGTGGAGGAACGCGCGCGGCGGATGAGCGCGGGCTTCGCGGCGGCCACCGCGACGGCGTCGTCCCCGGACGGCGCGGTGACCGTGACGCTGTCGCCGACCGGTGCCCTGCAGGACATCTCGTTCTCGGCGAAGGCAGCGGGCCACAAGCCGGAGGCCCTGGGCCCGCTGGTGATGTCCGCGGTGCACGCGGCGCAGCGGCAGGCGTCAGCCAAGCTGACCGAGACCCTCGAGGGCACGTTCGGCGACCCGTCCACAATGGACTTCTTCCGCAAGTTCGTCCCCGAGCCCGAGCCGCCCGCGAAGCCCGCCCGCCGGGCCCCGGACGACGGCGCCGTCCTGCGCAGGCGTCCCGGTGGTCCCCGCCCGCCGGAGCCGCCGGACCGCGGTGACGCCGGCGGCGGCATCCTGCGCTGACCCGGGAGGCATCGTGACGGACGACAAGACCCAGGTCGAGACCGAAGAACTGCGCGCATGGTCGCGCGGCGCCCGCGACCGCGGCGACCGGATGACCGAGACCGCCGACGCCATCAATGGCATCAACCTCGGTCACGCCGTCTTCGGCGTGGTGTCCCAGGCCTTCGCCGGCGACCTCCGGGCCAAGGTGGCCGGGCTCGCCGACCAGGTCCGCGACACCGCGACCTATGTGGGCGTCGACGCGGACAACGCCAAGGCGGTCGCCGACTCGTTCGACGGGGTCGACCAGACCCAGGCGGACCGGTTCACGAGGGGGCAGCAGCCATGATCGCGGACATGGTCAACGTCGGCGGCGGCGACAACTGGGACACCTCGTTCGCGGGCAGCGGCCCGCTGGACTCCGTGGCACAGGTCGTGAAGTCGATCCAGAGCAACGACGGCCTCTCCATCGGCGTGAACGGCGCCGTGGCCGCCCTCGACCTGCTCGGCGCGCTGGAGAGCCCGTTCAAGTCCATCGCCGGGTCGGCGGTCGGCTGGCTGATCGAGCATGTCGCTTTCCTGGACTGGTTCCTCGATCACACCGCGGGTGACCCGGTCGCCCTCGAAGCGGCGGTGGGGACGTTGCAGAACGCCGCCAAGGAACTGGACACGCTCGCCGGCCAGCACCTCGACGCGCTGTCGCAGGTGCCGACGTACGTCGAGGGCGGGTCCGGTTCGTTCAACGCCTTCTTCGGCACCGTGACTCCGCGCGCGCAAGCCATCAAGGCGCGGAGCATGGCCTGCGTCGGCCAGTCCAGCGGCATGATGCTCGCCGCGGGCGCCGTGTCGGCGACCCGCGGGATCATCCGGGACGTGCTGGCCGAGTTCGTGCTGTTCCTGTTCGAACGGGGCGCTGAGGCGCTCGCGGCCGCGCCGTACACGGGTGGCGCCTCAGTCGGTCTGGCGATCCAGGACGTGGCGTTGCGGGCCGTGCACACGGCCACCGACCTCGCCGACGAACTGGGCCGGCTCACCCAGAAGCTGATCAAGGTGTCCCTTGATCTCGGCACGCTGCAGGAGGCCGTCCTGCTCGTCGGCAGGAACGTGCTCCCGGCGCTGGCGAAAACCGCCGACATGTCGGCGGAAGCGCCCGAGTACCACGAGGCCGACGAGGCGAAGGCACGCCGCGAGCCACCCGAGCCGCCGCCGTCCACCAAGCCGAGCTTCCCCTGGCGGGTACAGGGCACGCTCGATGAACAGTGAGGTCCGGGCGAGCGTCCGCCGGGAATGGCGGTGGTACGCGACCGCCGCGTGGGCTCAGGTGGCGGCTTCGGCCGGAGTTTCGCTCTACCTGTTCCTGCGGTTCGACCAGCACACCATCGATCACGCCACGTTTCCCGTTCTGGCGAACGCGTTCTTCGTCGCCTACTCGTACTTCGTCATCGACCGCAACAGCTTCAAGCCGCACGTCTGGCTGCTGAGCGCAGCGAGGTTCAGCGGCTGGTCGTGGGCCGTGATGTTCTTCTACTACTGCGGGGTCGCGACCACGAACTCGTTCGAGGAGCTCCCGCCGCTCGGCGTGCCCGCGTTCGGGCTGGCCGTGGTGTGCGTCGCTGCGTGGATCGTGGCCGGGCGGGCGAAGGGCAAGGCCATGGTGGAGGTCAGCCTCGCCGAGATCATGGACGCGGACCTCGGGGCCAGGTTCGAGGTACGTGACAACGACGCCGTGTTCCATGTGGACCACAACAAGGTCGTGCTGCTGTGCACGGTCCGGTTGTGGCGCGACGTCGACGACCGCGTCGTGTCGCTGCGGCAGCAAGGACGACTGGACAAGACCCGCCGGAAGACGGTCAACTGCTACCTCGGCAACATCACGAACATGCGCACCGTCTACATCCGGCGCCCGCGAACCGTCCCGCTGCCGGGCGACAAGCACCGGATGCTCAAGCTCAGCCCCGGTCCCGCGCTGCGTTTCGACAGCCCCGGCGGGGAGTGGATCGTCTCGACGAACCGCGCGCAGGACGCGTTCGACGTCATCAAGGACAGGCGCGCGAAGTTCCGCAGGTCGGTCCCGCACACGCACCTCGGCTCCTTCCTGCCCAAGAACCTGTGATGATGGGCCGATGATCCGGGTCGTCGTCATGGGCGTGACAGGCTGCGGCAAGTCGACCGTGCGCGCGGCGCCCGCGGCGCGGCTGGGCGTGCCGTACACCGAGGGCGCCTCGGTCGTCTGGGTGATCTACGACGGCAGCAGGCAGGCGGCTCGCACCGCGATGGATCTGAGCAAGGAGCTGAAGGGGCACGCTCGATGAACAGTGACGCCCGGGCGTACGTCCGCCGGCAGTGGCGGTGGTACGCGGGCGCCGCCTGGGCGCAGGTGGCGACCTCGATCGGGTTCTCCGTCTATCTGTTCCTGCGGTACGGCCTGCACAGCTCCGACGCTCTCGAGGCCCTGCTACTGCCGAACGCCTTCTTCGTCGCCTTCTCGTACTTCATCATCGACCACAACGAGGACAAGCCGCACGCGTGGACGCTGAGCGCGGCCAAGTTCGCTCCCGCGTCCTGGTTCGTAATGTTCACCGGCGGCGGGATCGCCGTGACGAGTACCTCCGAAGACCTCTCCCCGGTCGCCCTGCCGTGCCTCGGGCTGGCTGTGGTGTGTGTTGCCGCAATAGTCGTGGCCGGGCGCGCCAAGGGACGGGTCATGGACGAAGTCGGCCTGGTAGAGATGATGGACGCCGACATCGGGGCGCGTTTCGAGGTGCGGGACAACAAAGCCGTGTTCACAGTGGACAGTAACAAGGTCATGCTGATGTGGACGGTCGAGAAATGGCGGACGTTCGACGACCGCACCGAGACGTGGCAGACCCGCGGGAGCGTCAACGGGTCGGACCGGACGAGCGTCGGGTGTTCCCTCGGCGACATCAAGAAGTTGCGCACGACCTACCTCCGCCGGCCGCGCACCGTCCCCATGCCGGGGAACAGCACGAAGCTCTTCAAGCTCAGCGTCGGTCCCGCGCTGGTGTTCGACAGCCCTGATGGCGAATGGATCGTCTCCGTCAACCGCGCGCAGGACGCGTGCGACGCCATCAAGGGCAAGCGCGGGAGGTTCCGCAAGTCCGCCCCCGGCCACCACCTCGGCTCCTTCCTGCCCAAGAACCTGTGATGATGGGCCGATGATCCGGGTCGTCGTCATGGGCGTGACGGGCTGCGGCAAGTCGACCGTGGGCGCGGCGCTCGCGACGCGGCTGGCCGTGCCGTTCGCGGACGCGGACGAGTTCCACAGCCCGGCCAACGTGGCGAAGATGTCGGCCGGCACCCCGCTCGACGACACCGACCGGTGGCCGTGGCTGCGGGCCCTCGGCGAGTGGCTCGCCGGCCGGGACGGCGTGGTCAGCTGTTCGGCGCTCAAGCGGGCCTATCGCGACGCGCTGCGCGAGCAGGCGCCGGACGCGTTCTTCGTGCACCTGCACGGCGACCGGGAGACCGTGCGGCGGCGGGTCGCCGCACGGCCCGGGCACTTCATGCCCGCGTCGCTGGTCGACTCGCAGTTCGCGACGCTCGAACCGCTGGGCGCCGACGAGCGTGGCGTCGTGCTCGACCTGGCCACGCCCGTCGACGACCTGGTGACCGCCGCCGCACGGTCGGTTTCCGGTTAGTCGCCGAGGAGCTTCTTGCCCTGGTCGACGATCGTCAGCACGCTCAGCACGCCGAACAGCGCGACCGACCAGCCCAGGACGGCCATCCGGGCGCCGCGGATCTTGATCTGGTCCGGCAGCACCTTGCGGTTCAGCACGAGCAGCAGGATCGAGTAGATGAACATCATCAACCCGCCCACGCAGGCCGAGATCACCAGCAGTACCAGCGGCTGTGCGAAGCCGGCCAGCGTGATGAGGCAGCCGATCAGCACGAGCACCCACACCACGGTGAAGTAGAGCGAGCTCTCCTTCATCCGCTGGGCGTAGGAGGTCTTGACGACGTCGGCGACCAGCCGTGCCGTGTAGTCCACGATGCCCAGCGACGCGGCGAACAGCGAGAAGGCGCCGATGATCCAGAAGAACGTGCCGAACCAGCTGCCGACCTCCGCGCTCAGCACGTCGCCCTCGACCTGCAGGAAGCCGATGCCGTTCTCCAGGTCGTCGCGGCCGTACACCGTCGAGTAGGCGAGCAGGGAGGTGAACAGGATGGTGAGGAACGTGATCAGCACGAAGGTGTAGAGCTGCTCGCGGTTCGCGAACCGCCACCACGCCCGCCACCGTCCCAGGTGCTCGTCGGTGGGCTCGAAGATGAACCCGGTGCTCGGCGCGGCCTCCGGCTTGCCGGTCACCGGGCTCGTGATCCGTGGCACGTACTGGCCCATGCCGAAGCCCTTGTCCCGGATCCAGTTGCTCTGCACCAGGTTCTGCCCGCCGCCCGCGCCCGCGAACGCCAGCGCGCCGAGCAGCAGCGCGACACCGAGCTCGGTCGGCACGCTCGCCTCGGTCACGATCTTCGGCACGCCGGCCCACGCGTCGGCGGAGACCGCCGCGACCGCGCCGACGCCCAGCAGCACCAGCACCGCCGCGACCTTCAGCATCTCCGCGCGTTCCAGTGCCACGTAGACGACCGGCGCGAGCGTCAGGATGAGTCCGATCGCCACCAGCATGCCGATGGTGATCCACTTGACGTCGCCGCCCCACAGGTAGGTCACCATGGTGGCCGAGCTGCTCGCCCAGCCCGGCCACAGGTTCGCGAGTACCGCGAGGATCGCGAACACCAGGCCCCAGTGCCGCCAGAACCGGCTGAACCCGGTCAGCGCCGTCTCGCCGGTCGCGAGCGTGTACCGCTCGATCTCCATGTTCAGGAAGAACTGCGTGGCCAGGCCGACCAGCGCGGCCCACACGAACACGAGCCCGACCTGCGAGGCGATGTACGGGAACAGGATGAACTCGCCACTCGCCAGGCCTACGCCGGCCGCGATGACCCCGGGACCGATGATCCGCCAGGTCGACGACGGTGGCTCGGGTAACGGGCGGACCTCGGGCTTTGCCAGGTGCTTCGCGGGAAACCGGTCGATGACCGAGGACGTCACGCCTTTGTGTTCCCTCGTCATGTCTGCTCATCCCCTTTCGGTGATGGTGTATGCAAAATCCTAACGGCCACGATGGACTAGCGTCGGTCGTGATGAAGACGATGATCGACTTCGACACGGCCCGGACCTTCGCGATTCCGCTGACCACGCGGTTCCGTGGCATCGACGTGCGCGAGGGCATGCTCATCGAGGGCCCGGCCGGCTGGGGCGAGTTCTCCGCGTTCGCCGAGTACGACGACGCCGAGGCGGCGTCGTGGCTGACCGCCGCGATCGAGGCGTGCACGGTCGGCTGGCCGGACCCGGTGCGCGGCCGGGTGCCGGTCAACGCGACGGTTCCCGCGGTCGGCCCGGCTGAGGCGCACCGCATCGCGGCGACGTCGGGCTGCCGGACGGTGAAGGTCAAGGTGGCCGACTCGCCGTCCTCGCTGCCGGCGGACATCGAGCGCCTCGAGGCGGTGCGCGACGCGCTGGGCCCGTCGGGCCTGGTGCGCTGCGACGCCAACGGGGCGTGGGACGTGGACACGGCCGTGGCGGCGATCGCCGCGCTGGACCGGGCGGCCGGTGGGCTGGAGTACGTGGAGCAGCCGTGCTCGACGATCGAGGAGCTGGCGGCCGTCCGGCGCCGGGTGGACGTGCGGATCGCGGCCGACGAGTCGATCCGGCGGGCGGCCGACCCGCTGCGGGTGGCGGTCGCGGAGGCCGCGGACATCGCCGTGCTGAAGGCGACCCCGCTCGGCGGCGTGCGGCGAGCGCTGCGGGTGGCGGAGGCGTGCGGGCTGCCGTGCGTGGTGTCCTCGGCGCTGGAGACGAGCGTGGGCCTAGCGGCCGGGCTGGCGCTGGCGGGTGCGCTGCCGTCGCTTGAGTTCGCGTGCGGCCTGGGCACCCTGTCGCTGCTGACGTCCGACGTCGTCGGCCCGGCCCGCTCACTGCGCCCGGTGGACGGCTACCTCCCGGTGGCCCCGGTCCCGCCGACCCCGGACCCCACGTTGACGGACCGCTACGCGATCACCGACCCGGCCCGGGCGGCGTGGTGGCGCGACCGCCTGGCGCGCGTGGTCGAGCAGGGCCGCGTCCTCAGCTGACGTCGCGGGCCGCGAGTCGTCGCCGCGAAAATTCGCCTGCGGCCTGAACACCCGCGATCGGTCCCGCCGACGCCGAACCCGGCCCGACCGATCGCTACGCGATCACCGACCCGGCCCGGGCGGCGTGGTGGCGGGACCCCTGGCGCGCGTGGTCGAGCAGGGCCGGGTGCTCAGCTGAGCACCCGGCCGGTGCGCTTGCCCGAGCCTCAGGTAGTGCGTGTCACCGTTGCCGCTTGAAGAACGTGAGGTAGGCGTATCCCTTGACCTTGCTGGTGAAGGTGCCGGTGAGCGGGACAGATTCGTAGCTGATCATCTCCCACCCTTCAGCTCCTACCTGGTTGAGGTAGACCCTGAACGCTTCGACCTCTTCCTTCTGCCGTCGCGCACTCCACCGATCGGACATGTTCACTGTTTCGACGCGGTATTCCCAGGCGGTCATGGTGGCTTCATCGGACTCCCGGTCCGATTGTTTACACAGAGCGGCCGATGGGTTACCCGGATCCCTCGGCCTCGTCGCGGGCAGGGCTCGTCTGGGCGCCCCAGCGGGTGGTCGAGAGGCCAGCCACGCGGACGGCCCATTCCGTTGCGGCCACCAGGTTCTGGCCGCGGGCCAGGCCGTCGGCCAGCGCGCCGCAAAACGCGTCGCCCGCGCCGGTGGCGTCTACGGCGTCCACCTTCGTGGCCGGGACGTGGGTGCTCGTGCCGTCCTCGACCACCAGCGCGCCGTCGGCGCCGAGCGTGACCACGACGGCCCGCGGACCGTCGAGCGAGCCGGCCAGCGCCGCCGCGTCGTCCAGTGTGGACGGTTCGGGGGCGCCGGCCAGGACGCCCAGCTCCGAGCGGTTCGGGACCAGGACGTCGACCCGGGCCAGCAGCTCCGGGGGCAGCTCGCGCGCCGGGGCCGGGTTCAGCACGACCCGGCCGCCCGCCGCGTGCACGGCCGCCGACACCGCGTCGAGCGAGATCTCCAGCTGCACCACCGTGACCGCCGCGTCGGAGAGCAGCGATGCCGCGGCCTCGATGTCGTCCGGGCCGAGGCGGGCGTTCGCGCCGGGGCTGACCGCGATCGTGTTCTCGCCGCCCTCGGCGACCGTGATCAGCGCGATGCCGCTCGGCACGTCCGGCACCCGGCGCAGCCACGACGTGTCGACCCCGGCGCCCTCCAGGGCGGACACGATGGTCGGCGCGAGCGCGTCGTCGCCGACGCAGCCCACGAACGCGACCGGCGAGCCCAGCTTGGCCGCGGCCACCGACTGGTTCGCGCCCTTCCCGCCCGGCGAGCGCAGGTGGTCCCCACCGAGCACGGTCTCCCCCGCACCCGGAAGCGCCGGAACCGGCACGACGAAATCAACGTTGCAGGACCCGACTACGGCAATCATTCGGCCGACGACCGGGCCCAGAGGTTGATGCCGCTCTCCTCGGCGTACCGGTCGATCTCGGTCAGCTCGTCGTCGGTGAACTCCAGCGTGTTCAGGGCCGCCAGGTTGTCCTCCAGCTGCCGCACGCTCGACGCGCCGATCAGGGTCGACGTCATCCGCGGGTCGCGCAGGGTCCAGGCCAGCGCCAGCTGCGCGAGCGTCTGCCCGCGGCCCTTCGCGATCTCGTTCAGCGACCGGATCCGGCCCAGGTTCTCCTCGGTCAGCATGTCCGTCGACAGCGAGCCGGCCCGGCTGGCGCGCGAACCCTCCGGCACGCCATTGAGGTAGCGGTCGGTCAGCATGCCCTGCGCGAGCGGCGAGAACCCGATGCAGCCCACGCCCAGCTCGCCCACCGTGTCCAGCAGGTCCGGCTCGATCCAGCGGTTCAGCATCGAGTACGACGGCTGGTGGATCAGCAGCCGCACGCCCATGCCGGCGAGCAGCGCGTGCGCCTCGCGGGTCTTGGCCGGCGAGTACGAGGAGATGCCGACGTAGAGCGCCTTGCCCTGCTGCACCGCCGTCGCGAGCGCGCCCATGGTCTCCTCGAGCGGCGTGTCCGGGTCGAAGCGGTGGGAGTAGAAGATGTCGACGTAGTCCAGGCCCATCCGCGCGAGGCTCTGGTCCAGGCTCGCGAGCACGTACTTGCGCGAGCCGCCGCCCTGCCCGTACGGGCCCGGCCACATGTCGTAGCCGGCCTTGGTGGAGATGATCAGCTCGTCGCGGTACGGCCGGAGGTCCTGCGCCAGCACCGCGCCGAAGTTCTCCTCGGCCGAGCCGTACGGCGGGCCGTAGTTGTTGGCGAGGTCGAAGTGGGTGACGCCGCGGTCGAACGCGCGCCGCAGGATCGCCCGGCACTGCTCGAGCGGGACCTCGGTGCCGAAGTTCTGCCACAGGCCGAGGGAGATCGCGGGCAGGTCCAGGCCGCTGTGCCCGGTGCGGCGGTAGGACATCGAGTCGTAGCGCTCCGTGGCGGCGGCGTAGGCCGGGATCGTCATCTTTTCGCGTCTCCTCGGGCGACGGTTCGCGGGTAGCGTGAATGCTATGTCCGCGCTGGTGGGCAACGTCGGCTGGATGGGCTGGAACCTGGTGCTGGCCCTGGTTCCGCTCGGCCTCGCACGGTTCCTGTTCGGTCACCGTCCGCGTCCGGTCTGGCTGCTGTGGACCGGCGGCGTGGCGTTCGTCGCGTTCCTGCCGAACGCACCCTACGTGCTGACCGACGTCCTGCACCTGCCGGAGGAGATGGCCGGCGCGCACGGCTCCCCGTGGCTCGCGGCCGCGCTGCTCGCGCAGTACGCGTGCCTCGTGGGCGTCGGGTTCGTGGCCTACGTGCTGTCGCTGGTCCGGCTGGAGCGCTGGCTGGCCGGGCACGGGGTCTCGCGTGGCACCGTGCTCGGGATCGACCTCTCGCTGCACGCGCTGTGCGCGGTGGGGATCCTGCTCGGCCGGGTGTTCCGGTTCAACTCGTGGGACGTGGTGACCGACCCGCGCGGCCTCGTCGGCGTGCTGGCCCTGCCGCAGCCGCGGACGGTCGTGGTGCTGATGATCCTCTTCGCGGTACTCGCCGGCGGGGCGGCAGTGCTGCGCGCCCTGCCGGCGATCGTGGACCGAGCTGCTCGCTCGGTCTAGTTCTCCTGGAGGTTGGCGAGCTTCGCCTTGACCTGGTTCAGCTCGGCCTCGAGCTCGGCCAGGCGCGCCTGGTGCTGCTCGCGGGCGGCGTCCAGCACGCTCTCGATGGCCTTCGAGATGTCCTCGTGCAGCTCGGCGGCCGCCCGGGAGACCGCCGCGGCCGGGATCGACAGGCCCTGCAGCAGCCGGCTGCCGGACTGGGTCAGCTCGGCCTGCCACTCGCCGTCCATCGTGCCGGTGACCGTGAGGGTCAGCTCGACGGTGCGGGTCTTCTTGGCGGTGCTACCGGGCTTGCGACCGCGCTTGCGGGGCGCGTCGGCCGGGGCCTCCGGCGACGTCTCCGGGGCCTCGGCGGCTGCCGGGGTCGCGGCCGCGTCGGTCGGCTCCTGCGCCTCGCTCGGGGTGGACACCATCACGCTCCTTGGTCTGGATCGACAGTCTGGTCGACACTGCGAAGGGACACATTAGAACATGCGTTCCCCAGCCGCATCCCGGGGTGAGTAACCGGGCAGTGGCCCGGGAAGGATGGCAGGTGCACCGATCACAGCCGTCCGGAGGACCCCCATCATGGCCACGCACGACGACGAAGCCCGCATCCGGCGACTCATCGACTCCTTGGTCGAGGCCGTCCGCACCAAGGATCTCGAGACCGTGCGAACGGTCTTCGCGCCGGACGTCGTGTCGTTCGACATCGTGCCGCCGCTGCGGCACGTGGGCGCCGAGGCGAAGTCGCGGAACTGGGCGGACGTCTTCGCGGCGTACGAGACGCTCGACTACGAGCTCCGCGACCTGACGATCACGGTGGGCGGGGACGTGGCGTTCGCGTACAGCCTCAACCGGATCAGCGGCACGCTGCGGATCGGGCGGCCGGCCGAGCACTGGGTCCGGTGGACGGGCTGCTTCCGCAAGCTCGACGGCCGCTGGCTGATCGCGCACGACCAGGTCTCGGTGCCCGCCGACATGGCGAGCAGCCGGGCGATGCTGGACCTCGAACCCTGACCGTCAGTCCCTGCGGTTGGTCAGCGCGAGGCTCGCGCCCAGGCCGATCATCATCAGCCCGCCCGTGCCGCCGATCATCGCCAGCCGCCGGGGTGACCGCGCGAACCACGTCCGGGCGGTGGCCGCGGCGAACGCCCACACGCTGTCGCACAGGACCGCGATGACCGGGAACAGCGTGCCCAGCAACAACATCTGCGCCGGGCCGTCGGCGAACTCGGGCAGCGCCACCACCATGAAGATGATCGTCTTCGGGTTGGTGAAGCCCACGACCACGCCGTCGCGCAGCGCACGGGCGGGGCCGATCACCGGCACGCTGACGGTCAGCGCCTCGGTGACCCTGCGCCGGTGCCGGATCGCCTGCACGCCGAGGTAGACCACGTACGCGGCGCCGGCGAACTTGACCACGGTGAACACCGCCGCGGACCGCTCCACCAGCGCACCGATACCGAGCGCCACCGCGACCACCTGCAGGTAGGCGCCCGCCGCGTTGCCGGCGACGCTCAGCAGCGCCTCGCGCCGCCCGACGGTCAGCGCGCGGCCGATGGTGAACAGCACGCTCGGGCCGGGGATCAGGATCAGGGCCAGCGACAGGGCGCCGAACGCGAGGAGGTTGCTCGTCGACATCACGCGTCGAGACTAAGCGGGCACCGCCACCTCGTCGCGGGATTTTGCGCGCGCCCCGAGCCCGAGCGCGACGACCGCGAGCGACGCCACCGCGGCCAGCGCCATCCCCCGCTCCACCAGCCCGAGCGGGACGAACAGCCACCACGGCCCGCCGCCCGCCGCCATCCGCAGCACGCCGACGAGCAGCACGCCCAGCCCGCTCAGCGCCAGCACCGCGAACCCCTGCGCGACGAGCCGGCGGCCCGGCGCGGCGGGGAACACCGCCCGGGCCACGAGCAGGACCGCGAGCGGCAGCGCGACGAACCCGACGACGCTCGCGTACCGGTGGATCACGCCGCCGAGGCTCGGTCCGACGGTCCAGTCGGTCTTGGTGAAGGAGACGACCACGAGCAGGCTGAGCGTCCACAACGCACCGAGCACGACCGGGACCGACAGCGGGCGGACGAGGCGGCGCCGGACCAGCTCGGCGAACGCGAGCGCGGAGCCCGCGGCGATCAGCAGCACCGCGACGTCGAAGATCCACTTGTTGGGCCCGAGCGCGTACTGGCTGATCGTGCGGCGGACCGGGTCGACCTGGTCGGTCGGCGGCAGCACGTGCAGCGCGAGCATCAGCACGGTGCCGAGCAGCAGCGCGCCGAAGCTCAGCGCCGGCACCGCTCTCCCCGAGACCATGCCCCCGACACTAACCACCGAAGGTGAGAGAAAGGTGAGAAGACAAATCGGTCAGGCCCGCGGGTCGATGAGGGCCCCGATGCCGTCCATCACCCGGGCCAGGCCGAACACGAAGTCGTCGTCCGGCATCTCGTCGGCGGCGTCGAACACGTCCGCCGCGATGAGCTCGTGCAGCGCCGGGAACTCGGCGGGGTCGGTCACCTCGGCCAGGATCGTGCCGTAGTTGGCCAGCAGCTCGGCCGCCGCCGGGTCGCCGCCCGCGAGCGCCGCGCCGACCTGGGAGCTCAGCAGCGCCCAGCTGCGCGTGAAGCTGGTCAACGTCATGATCACCGACAGCTTCTCCTGCGGCGCCAGCGGCGTGCCGGTCAGGCAGCGCAGGCCCTGCTCCAGGAACGCGATCGACTTCGGCGTGATCGGCGGCCCGCTGATCGGCACCTGCAGCGACCACGGGTGGCGCCGGTAGGCGGCCAGCGCCGTCCACGCCCACCGCTCCAGGCCCGCGCGCCAGCCGTCGTCCCCGGCGATCCCCGCGACGTCGCCCAGCGCCTGGTCGACCATCAGCGCGAGCAGCTCGTCCTTGGACGCCACGTACCGGTAGAGCGCCATCGCGGAGGTACCGACCTCCTTGGCCACCCGGCTCATGGACACCGCGCCGATCCCCTCGGCGGCCGCGACCGCGACCCCGGCGCCGACGACCCGCTCCAGGCTCAGCGCGCGCTTCGGCCCCTTCGTCGGCCGCTCCCGCACGCCCCAGGCCAGCGCGAAGCTGGCCGGTAGACCGGTCCCCTCGTCCATGAACCCTGACCTCGTCTCAGGGAAAAACCCTGATTCATTGTTTATGTCATACGCAGTACAGTTTACGCCATACGCAGTGCGCACTGTGACCCATCAACTATGACCCATCCATGAGACAGAAGAGGGATCCCCAATGCCCCACGAGCCAGCCGTCGAGGCTACTGGCCTCGAGAAGTCCTACGGCGAGGTACGGGTGCTCGGCGGCGTCGACATCGACGTGGCGCGCGGCAGCGTGTACGCGCTGCTCGGCCCGAACGGCGCCGGCAAGACCACCACCGTGCGCATCCTCGCGACGCTGCTCCGCCCGGACGCCGGCACCGCCCGCGTCGCCGGCTTCGACACCGTCCACGAACGCGCGGAGGTGCGCCGCGCGATCAGCCTGACCGGCCAGGACACCGCGATCGACGAGCTGCAGACCGGCGCGGAGAACCTGCGGATGATGGCCCGGCTGCACCGGCTGCCCCGCGCCGGCGCCCGCGACCGCGCGGCCGAGCTGCTCGAACGGTTCGGCCTGGTCGAGGCCGGCGACCGCCGGGTCCGCACGTACTCCGGCGGCATGCGCCGCCGCCTCGACCTCGCCGCCAGCCTGATCGTCCGGCCGGCCGTGATCTTCCTCGACGAGCCGACCACCGGCCTCGACCCGCGCAGCCGCCAGGCCGTGTGGGAGGTCGTCGGCGAGCTCACCCGCGACGGCGTGACGATCTTCCTCACCACCCAGTACCTCGAGGAGGCCGACCGCCTCGCCGACCGCGTCGCGGTGATGGACGGCGGCAAGCTCGTCGCCGAGGGGACCTCCGCGGAGCTCAAGGCGCAGGTCGCCGGGCACCGCCTGGACCTGACCGCGGCCGACCGCGCCGCCTTCGACGAGCTCGTCGCCGCGCTCGGCCCGCGCGCCGTGCAGCCGGCCGGCGACCGGCTCGCGGTGTCCGTGGCCACCGACGGCAGCGCCGGGCACGTGCGCGCGCTGCTCGACGAGCTCGACCCGGCCCGCCACGCGGTCGCCCGGTTCACCGTCCACAGCGCCACCCTCGACGACGTGTTCCTCGCCCTCACCGGGCACCCGACCGAGAAGGAGACCGCCGGTGTCTGAGCTCGCCCTGCGCCCGCCGTCGTTCACCGGCGACGTGCGCGCGATGGTCGGCCGGTCGCTGCGGCTGTCGGTCCGCAACGTCGACGCGCTGGTCACCGCGCTGGCCCTGCCGATCATGCTGATGCTGCTGTTCGTCTACCTGTTCGGCGGCGCCATCGAGACCGGGACGGCCTACGTCACCTACGTGGTGCCGGGCGTGATCCTGCTGTGCGCCGGGTTCGGCTCCTCGCTCACCGCGGTGGCCGTCACCCAGGACATGACCGGCGGCATCATGGACCGCTTCCGCTCGATGGACATCGGCGGCGCCGCCGTGCTCGGCGGCCACGTGGTCGCCAGCATCGCGCGCAACCTGATGTCCACCGTGCTGGTCCTCTCGGTCGCGTTCCTGATCGGGTTCCGCCCGCACGCCGACGTCGGCGGGTGGCTGGCCGCGATCGGCATCCTGCTGCTGTTCGTGCTCGCGTTCTCGTGGGCGTCGGCCGCGGTCGGGCTGATCGCGCGCTCCGCCGAGGCGGCCGGCGGGTTCACGTTCTTCGTGATGTTCCTGCCCTACCCGTCGAGCGCCTTCGTGCCGATCGACACGATGCCGTCGTGGATCCACGGCTTCGCCGACCACCAGCCGTTCACCCCGGTGATCGAGTCGATGCGCGGGCTGCTGCTGGGCACCCCGGTCGGCAACGCGCCGTGGCTCGCGATCGCCTGGTGCGGCGGGATCCTCCTGGTCGCCGTGGCCGCGTCCGGCTACCTGTTCCGCCGCCGGATCGCCTGACCGGCACCGTCCGGCTCCCGACCGGCTCCCGGCCCGGCTAGCGTCCGGCCGGGAGCTGGTCGGTCACGCCGAACAGCGTCGGGTCGCCGTCCACCAGGGCGAACAGCTGGTCCTTGCCCCACGTCAGGCGCATGCCGTCGGTGGCAGCGATTCCCTTGGCGGACCGCAGCTCCCGGGGTGTCGCCTCGCGTCCGGTGTCCGGGTTCGGCACGACCTTCAGGCTGCCGGGCAGGTCGACGTAGGCGATCGCGTCCGCGCCCGGCACCCACGCGGGATAGCCGACCTCTCCTCGCGCCACCGGGTACGCACGACCACCGTCGGCCGGCACGACCACAGCGCGCCCGCCGGTCACGTCCCGCGCCGCATACGGGGTCTGCGAGTCCACCAGCAGCGACTCGCCGTCCGGGGAGAACGAGAGCAGCATCCGGTCCTCGCCGTCCCCGCGGTCCCCGGCGGGCAGCACCGTCCACTCGCGAACGCGGGAGATCTCGGCCGCCCGCACCTCGGCACCGCCGACGCCGCACGTCCACGCCACCCGGTTCTCCGACCAGGCGAGCGCGACCAGCTCGCTGGTGCCGCAGTGGATCTCCCGCGCGGCGGCCACCTCACCGCCCACGAGGCCGATCGACATCAGCGACATCGTGTCCGCGCCGGCGTAGCCGCGGGCGAACCGCACGAACTTGCCGTCCGGCGACCACGACGGCAGGAGGTCGATCGTCGCCGCCGGGTCACGGTCGCCGAGCCGCAGCTCGTCCACACCGTCGTCGGTGAGATTCCTCAGCTCGCCGGAGCGCACGTCGAACACCCACACGTCCGGCTCGCGCAGCAGCCGCCAGAAGTCGTCGGTGAACGCGATCTTCGTGCCGTCCGGGGACCACTGCGCCCGCAGCGCGTCCGGGTGCGGGCCGCCGTCCACGCAGCGCTCGCCGGAGCCGTCCAGCGCCGTGACGCACAGGCCGGAGTCCAGCCGCAGCAGGTGGGTGCCGTCGGGCGAGAGCCGGACCGGACCGCGCGCGGTCACCGTCTTCGCGCCGGTGATGTGCAGGGCCTCCGGGTGCACCCGCGTCGGGTAGGCCCGGCCCGGGGTGGGCGCCGGTGAACAGCCGGCGGCAACAAGGATCACACCGAGGACCGCGTACGCCCCGCTACGCCGCATCACACCTCCACAGTGCGCCAGCCCAGATGATGCCATCTGGGCCGGCGCCGTGGAGCGGTAATCGCGCGGTACTAACGGAAGGAGACCTCGAGCGTCCCGCCGGAGTGCCCGTCGGCCCGGATCTCCGTGCCGCGAGCCGTCCGGACGACGTCGAAGTCGACGGCGTGACCGTTGAACGTCACCTTCGTCGCCCGCTTGCCGGCCGGCAGCACCGCGCCGACGGTCAGGTCGGAGCGCAGCCCGTGCAGCCGCACCGTCGTCGACAGCCGGTTGCCGTCCCGCCAGGCCTTGACGTCCGCCGAGCCCTTGCCCAGCAGGACGTCCGAGCCGCCGATGCGCTGCTGGCCGTCCGGCAGCTGCGGGACCACCGACAGCCGCCCGTTGCCCAGGTCCGGCGAGACCCCGAGCTGCTGGTGCACGACCGGCCAGAGGATCCCGTAGGTACCCCAGGCCTGCAGCGACATCGACCGGTCGTAGAACGGCCGCTCGATGTTGGCCACGTTGTCCGGCGACGGCACGATCTCCGGCATCGCGCCCGGCGTCTCCCACACCGACGGGTCGAGCTGCACCCGGGCGTTGCCGGTCGTGTACGCGCGCTGCTGGGTGAGCCGGCCGAAGTTGCCCTCGCCGACCGCCATGATGCCGGTGTTGAGGGTGAACGACGCGCGCTCGCTCTTCACCGACGACACCACGGTGTCGCACGACGGGCCCGGGTTGCCGGCCGGGTCGGAGGTCGGCCCGCTACCGGTGTGGTAGAGCCCGAACTCGCCCGTGTAGCAGTTCCTCTCCCGCTGGGTCAGCGAGGTCGTGCCGTGCTCGCCGCCGGCCAGCGGGCTGCCGTCCGGCAGCTCGATCTCCATCGGCGTCACGCCGGTCCAATGCCGCTGGAAGACCGGGGTGTTGTCGTTCGCCGGGTCGGCCGGGTCGTCGATCGACTCGGCGTAGGAGTTCGCGTCGCCCGGGGCCCACCAGGTCGCCTCGAACCGGGACCGCAGGTCGGCGGCCTTGCCGCTCGCCCACGACTCGGTGGCGTCGTCGCCCTTGCTGGCCGCCATGTCCGCGAGGTCGAGCAGGCCGCGGATGTAGTACGCGGTGTTGTCCAGCTTCTCCTCGCCCATGCCCCGCACGCTCGACGTTGCCGAGTCCCTCGAGCCAGCCGTCGCCGTCCTTGTCGAGGTTCGCGTCCACGTACTTCAGGTTGCGGACCGCGAAGTCGTACAGGTCGTCGCGGAACCGGTTGTCGCCGGTCCAGCGCCACACCAGGGCGACCGCGCTCGGGAACTTCACCGTCTCGTCGGTGTTGCCCGCGTCCGCGTTCACTCCGAAGTAGACGTCACCGGTGTGCACGATCTCGTGCGCCACCTTGCCGCTGCGGGCGTTGACGATCTCGCTGACGTCCCGCAGTGCCCGCAGGTGCGACTTGATCGGGTCGAACTGGCCGGCGGCCACCGCGGCGAACGCGGTGTACTCGCCGTCCGTGCCGAACAGCCACGGGTAGTCCGGGAAGCCCGCGCCGAGCCAGCGCGCCTGCTTGAGCGTGCCCGCCGGTTCCGGGTAGGTCTTGCCCTCGTCGACGTCGCGGAGCTGCAGGTTGCGCGCCTCCTGCACCGAGTCGGCCAGGTTCTGCTTGCTCCAGTCGACGCTCTGCTGCAGCAGCCGGTCGCCCGGCAGGTCGACCTTCGTGTGGCCGGCCAGCGCCTGCCGAGCGTCCACCTTGGACCGCAGCGCCCGCGCGGGGTTCGCCGAGGCGTTCAGGAACTCGGCGCGCGCGGCGGCCGGGCCCTGGTCGGAGCCGGCCACGGTGAACCACAGCGTGGTCGCCTTGCCCGGCTTGAGCGCGACGTCGTAGGTCAGGCGCCCGCCGGTGCCCTTGCCGAACGTGGAGTCGTCGCACTTCGGCGGCGCCGTCCCGTCGGCCGGGCAGACCACGGCCGGGTCCTGCGGACCGCGGTGGTCCGGACCGAGCTCGTGGCCCGACGGTCGCACCGAGGAGCCGACGACCGCGGCGTAGTCGTGCGCGCCGGTGCCGGGCGAGGTGCCTGCCTCGCGGAAGGTCAGCGTGCCGTCGGTGTACGCGCCGGTGTCCGGCAGGTTCACGTCGGCCGCGCTGGGCGTGGTCCAGCCCCACGGGTAGTTCGGCATCAGCTCGGAGTGCGCGTCCATCGCGAGGTGGACGGTGCGCCGCGTGGCGCTGTTGAGGGTCAGCCCGATCATGTTGGCCCGCGCGCCGTCCGGCGCGTAGTCCAGCCGGCCGACGGACACCCCGTCCGCACCGGCGTAGTCGAACCGCTGGTAGCCCTGGCCCGTGGTGTAGCGGGTGGCCGCCACGTCGGCGCCCAGCCACGCGTCGTCGACGGCGAACCAGATGCCGTCGAGCAGCTTCACCGGCGGCGTCCAGATGCCGCCCATCTCACCGCGGATGTGCCAGCCGGTGGCCGGGTACAGCCCGGTCTCGTCCCCCATCGCGATCACGCGGTCGCCGGTGACCAGCGCCCGGCGGTCCGCCAGGCGCGTGGTCTCCGACAGCTCGACCAGTCTTCGGCCGGCCAGCGCACCACCCGCGATCGAGTCCGAAGTGGACTTCGCCGGGGCCGCCGCGGCGGACGGGACGCCCAGCCCGGCGGCGGTGGCCAGCACGGCCAGGACTAAGAGAGCCTTGCTCCTGCGCATCTACTTGACGCCTCCAGCGGTCAGGCCGGCGATGATCCGGCGCTGGAAGATCAGGACCACGATGACCAGCGGCACGGTGACCACCACGCCGGCGGCCATCTTCGTCCCGAACGGACTGTCGAACCCGGAGATACCGGTGAACTGGGAGATCGCGACCGTCGCGGTCTTCATCTCCTTCTCGTTCACCATGGACAGCGCGAAGATGAACTCGTTCCACGCGGCGATGAACGTGATGATCGCCGTGGTGAACATGCCCGGCGCGGCCAGCGGGAGGATCACCCTGCGGAACGCCTGGCCGCGGGTGAGACCGTCCACCATGGCCGCCTCCTCCAGCTCCTTCGGCATCTGCCGGAAGAACGTGGCGAGCGTCCACACCGCGAGCGGCAGTGCGAACGAGAGGCTGGGCACGATCATCGCCTGGTAGGTGTTGATCCAGCCGATCTCGGTGAACAGCTTCAGCAGCGGCACGACCAGCGAGATGCCGGGGAACATCGACGTGCGCGATGATGATCCCGGCGGCGAGGTTCTTGAACCGGAAGTTCAGCCGCGCCAGCGTGTAGGCCGCGAACGTGCCGAGGATCAGCGTGAGCAGCGTGGTCACGCCCGGCGACGACGACGCTGTTGAGCAGCGACGCGGCCGAACCCGACGCCCGGCCCGAACACGGCCCGGAAGTTCTCCATGCGACAGCGGGTTCGGGAAGAACGAGTTGTCGGCCTGGTCGTTCGGCTGGCGCAGCGCCGAGGCGAGCATCCAGTAGAACGGCGCGAGGCAGTACAGGACGATGATGACGATGCCCAGCGTGGACAGCCAGCGCCGGCCGGCGGGTGCAGTGCTGCGGTCACTCATACCGGCACCGCCTCCTTCTCGGGCTCGGTCGTGGCCTTGGGCTTGCGTTTGCGGGCCTGCTTGTCGCGCGTCGCTGCGCCTCACCGATCAGGTCGGCGCCGAGCAGCCTGACGAACACGTACGCGACGATCGCCACGTAGAGGAACAGGATCGTCGCGTAGGCCGCGGCCGGTCCGTAACGCAACTGGTTGGCGTCCTCGAACGCCAGCATGGACAGCGTCTCCACCGACTGCTTGCGCGGTCCGATGAGGACGTAGGGCAGGTCGAAGATGCGGAGCACGTCCATGACCCGGAACAGGATCGCGACCAGCAGCGCCGGTTTGACCAGCGGCAGCGTGATCCGCCAGAACCTGGACCAGGCGTTCGCACCGTCCACCCTGGCCGCCTCGTAGACCTCGTTCGGGATCATCTGCAACCCGGCCAGCACCAGCAGCCCGACGAACGGGCGCGGTCTTCCAGGTGTCGGCTATCAGTACCGCGATCTTGGCCTGGAAGCCGTCGGTGGTCCACAGGATCTGGGTGTTCAGGATCTCGTTGGCGATGCCGTCCGCCTGGAAGATCCACTGCCACAGCAGGGCCGACATGGCGGTCGGCACGGCCCAGGGCACCAGGATGCTGGCCCGGACCAGGCCCTTGCCGCGCAGGGCGTAGTGCATCACCAGGGCCATCGCCACACCGAGCACGACCTCGATGGACACCCCGACCACGGTGAAGAACGTGGTGTTGAAGAAGGCGTTCCAGAACCGGCTGGCGACCTCTCCGGAGAAGACGGCCGAGTAGTTGTCGATGCCGACGAACTTGTCGCCCTCGACGATGAACCCGTTCGCGTCGAGGCCTTCCTGCTTCTTGTAGAGCGACTCGCGAAGGGCCGAGACGAGCGGGTAGATGATGACCAGCGCGAGCACGACGAACGTCGGCGAGAGCAGCATCAGGGCGAGCCGCCCGTGGCGCTGCGGGCTGGTGGTTGCGTTGCCGCCGGCGGCGGGCGCGAGGGCGGGTGCGGTCACGACGATCTCCCGTTAGGTGTTCAAGGGATGCCCGGCCGGGCGGTGCGCGTGCACCGCCCGGCCGGATACCTCGTCGACTTACTCCGCCGTCAGCTGCTCGAGCTTGGTCTGCAGATCCTTCAGCGCGTCCTCCGGCGACTTGTCACCGTTCATCGCGCTGTACGCGGCATCCTGGATGGCCGCCGTGACGTCGCCGTACTTCACGACCTTGGGCCGCGGGGTGGCGGCCTCGATCGACGCCTTCAGGTTCGGCAGGTACGGGAACTTGCCGATCAGCTCCTGGTCGTCGTACAGGGCCGAGCGGGTCGGCGCCTGCGAGGTGGCCAGCAGGTTGGACTTCTCCGACTCGGGGCTGGAGAAGAACTTGATGAAGTCCAGCGCCGTCGCCTTGTTCTTGGCGAACGCGGAGATCGCGAAGTTGTGGCCACCCAGGGTGGACACGCCCGGGCCGTCCTTGCCGGGCAGCGGCGCGACGTCGAACTTGCCGGCGACCTTGGAGGTGCCGTCGGTCGCGTTGGCCAGCGCCCACTGGTACGGCCACTGGCGGTGGAAGATCAGCTGGCCGTCCTGGAACGCGCGGCGGCCCTCCTCCTCCTTGTACGTGATCGAGGCCTTCGGGAACTCACCGCTCTTCACGCCGTCGACCAGGAAGTTCAGGCCATCCTTGGCGGCGTCGTTGTTCACGGTCGGCTTGCCGTCCTTGTCGACGACGGTGCCACCCGCGGACTGCACGGCCTCGGAGAAGTTCACCGTGAGGCCCTCGTACTTGTCGAACTGGCCCGCGTAGCAGCCCATGCTCTTCGCCTCGGGCAGCGCCTTGATCTTGTCGCAGTCGGACTTCATCTCGTCCCACGTCTTGGGCGCCTCGGTGATGCCGGCCTTCTGCATCAGGTCCTTGCGGTAGTACAGCAGGCCGCCGTCGGAGTACACCGGCATCGCGTACATCTTGTCGCGGTACATCGCGGTGTCCACGGCCGGCTTGAGGAAGTCGTCCAGCTGGAACTCGTCCTGCGGCAGCTCGGCGATCCACCGGTTGGCGGCGAACTCCGAGGTCCAGATGACGTCCAGGTTCAGGACGGTGAACGCGTCGGACTTCACCTGCGCGTTCTGGATCATCTGCTGGCGCTGGTCGTCAGCGCTCTCCGGCAGCTCGGTGATCGTCACCTTCTCGTCGGGGTGGTCGGTGTTCCACTGGTCGACGAGCTTCTGCATGTTGCCCGACGTGTCCTTGCCGGTCGCGAACGTGATCGGTCCGCGGCCGTCCAGCTTCGGCGCGGCCCCACCACTGCCGCTGTCCCCGCTACTGCTGCTGTCGTCGCCACATCCGGCCAAGACGACCGCGGCAACGGCAAGCAGGGCAGCCGTACGCGCCCTTGCTCCCACACTCATTCTGTTAACTCCTGTCGATCCGTGACTGCACCGCACCAAGAATTTCTCTGCCACGTGGAACAAGTGCACAGTCAAGGGCTACCTGAAAGGGCGCGCGGAGACACCGCGGCACGAGCCGGGACCCGGCGACCCTCCGCCGCCTGGTACGGGTCCACCGCATGAGTCATCCTCGACTCCCTACGCCGGGTCCACATCGGACCAGGCCTTCGATGCGACTGCACAACCGATCGCACAAGTCGGCACTTGATCGGTTAATGGCGGATTAGCCTGGACCAGCCCAAGCCTCGTCGTCAAGCCCGACTCGGCCCCATCCGCCCGAAGGGAGGCCCGGTGGCCACCGAACAGCCCACCGGCAACAACCCCGACCTCGTTCCGACACCGCCTCGCGGCTTTCCGGCACCGGTTCCGGGACGGATCGGCCCACGTGGACCCATGATCATCGCGGGAATCGCGGGCCTGGTCGTCGGCGCACTCCTCGTCGGCGGCGCATGGTTGCTATTCGGCAACGATGGTGCATCGTCCTCGCCAATTACCGCACCGGACCGGCTGACGGATTACGTGCCGCAGGACAAGGCGAAGGTCTACGCCCGCAACGACGAGGGTCGAGCGGTCGCGCGGCGCCGCGCGGACTGGGACCGGCGCAGCGGCGAGCGCCTGTCGGTCGCCCACGACGGGGCCGGCGCGGTGGTGCAGACCTACAGCGACGACACCGCCGAGAACGGCTTCATGCTCGAGGTCGTCCGCGCGCCGGTCGCGTTCCCGCCGTACGTGCCCTACACCGACGCGAAGAGCCTCGGGCTCGACCACCCGATCGAGGAGCTGCGGACGCTCGGCGACGTGGCCTGCCTGGTGCGCAACGACCCGTCGCAGGCGTACGTGATCACCTGCCTGCGTTCCGACGCTGGGCTGACCGTGCAGATCAGCCACGTCTCCGGCGACCTGCTGCAGAGTCCGGAGAAGGTCGCCGGCCTGGTGTCCGATACCTGGGAGGAGCTCGCCTAGCCCAACTTCTCCGCCGCCTTGGACGCGACGGTGGCCAGCCGGAGGAACATGTCCTCGTCGAGCTCGGCGAACGTGCTGGCGTGCAACAGGACCAGCTGGCCGGGGCCCGCGGGGGCGGGCAGGCTCAGTCGCTCGACCGTGAGGTCGTCCTCGCGCCAGGAGCCGCCCGTGCAGCCGTCGAGCACCGCGGCCACCCGGCGCGGATCCCACTCGGCACCGCCGCCGGAGCCGATGACCTGGTCGTAGGCGGTGTCCTCCCAGTTGACCTCCTCCTGCGGGCCCGGGCGGTACGTCCGCGGACGAGTACACGCCTGTGCGGTCGCGCGGGAACCGGGGCAGGGAGGTCGCGGCAGCCTCCGGCGTAGACGCGGGTCAGCAGGTCCTCGGGCTCCAGCGCGTCGGCGAGGCCGGGCGCGCGGCCCGGCGCTGCTGCCAGGTCGGCTCGGGCCGCGGCGCGCCCGCCTCGTGCGGCGACCAGCGGAACCTCAGGGGAACGTGACGGCACTCAGGCACCAACCAACCGCAGACCGCACCATCCGTCGGAACGCGACGAACACCTTAAATTCCGGGGAGGCGGAACGTGGCGATCGCGCGCTCGTTGAGGCTGCCCAGGTAGACCGTGCCGGCCGACTCGCGGACGCCGGTGACCATGTGGAAGTCGGGGCGGGTGCCGTGGAAGTCGTGCACCGTCTTGCCGGTGGCGCCGTCCAGCGCGCGGGTCCACACGACCCGCTTCTCCTTGACCTGCAACGGTTCGGGCAGCGCCCAGACAGCCTTGCGGATCGCCGGGTGCAGCCGGCTGGAGGCGTCGAGCGCGGCGATCCGCGGGCTCGCCATGGCGATCCAGATCAGGCCGTCGGAGCCGGTGGCGATGTTGTCCGGGAAGCCGGGCAGGCCGGCCGCGAGGGTGGTGACCGCGCCCTGCCGCTCGCCGGTGAGCACGACCTTGTCCAGCTGGTAGGCCCCGGTCTGCGCGACGACGACGTAGGACTCGTCAGCCGCGAGCGCGACACCGTTGGCGAAGTGCAGGCCGCCGGCCAGCGTCTCGACAGTGCCGTCCGGGTCGCGGCGCAGCAAACGGCCGGTGCCCCGGTGCTCGAGCAGGTCGGCCTTCCAGTGCTCGAGGTCGAACCGGGTGGTCGAGTCGGTGAAGTAGACGGTGCCGTCCGCGGCCACCGCCGCGTTGTTGCACACCCGCAGGTTCTCCCCGCGCTCGACGAGGACCTCGACGTCGCCGCTGACCCGGTCGACGAGAAGCAGCCCGCGGGTCGCGTCGCAGACGAGCAGCCGGCCGTCCGGGTACGCCTCGATACCCAGCGGCCGGCCGCCGGTGTCGGCGATCGTGTCCAGCCGGCGGCCGTCCTCGGTGAGGCGCAGGACGCGCCCGTCCTCGACGCCGGTGTACACGTGGCCGTGGTCGACGAGCACGTCCTCGGTGCCGCGGCCGTTGACCTGGATCACGGTCAGCGGCGGCAGCGTGTTCTTCGCGGGCTTGCCGGCCACCTTCGCCGGCTGCCACACCACGGGGTCGATCGCGGGACGTCGCATGACCCCTGCCTACCTCACGGTTCGCGACCCAGCAAGGTCACGGGCTGGGGTCGTAGGCGGCGCGGCCGTACCAGCCCAGCGCCGCCCGCAGCTCGCGCACCTCCCGCAGCCGGGCCGCCTTGCGCCGCTCGTGGCCGACCGGGAAGACCCGGAACCCGCCGGCGTAGGAGGTGCCGACGTCCGGCCGCGCCCCGTCGTGCGGCCACACCACCAGCCACGGCCGGCGCCCGTTCTCGACCACCCGGACCCGGGCCAGCTGCGCCCAGCTGAGCAGCCGGGCGCGCGTGCCCCGCCCGATCGTGAGCCCGTCGCCGGACACCTCGATCCACGGCCGCGGCCGCACGACGATCCACCAGAACCGCACCGCGGGCACGGCAAGCAACACGAAGGCGGCGAAGAACAGCAGCGCGCCACCGCCGTTGCGCCCAGCACTCGCCGCCTGCGAAATGGACCCACAAACAACCGCGCCGACAGTGGTCAGCCCCCCGAGCACGAGCGCGGACAACCGCCAGACCCGAAACACGGCCCGACCCCCGCCCGGCGCGGCCTGGCCTGCCCCAGTGGCACCGTGCTGGCTCGCACCGGGCGGCACACCACCGGACCGACCGGCCACCTGCGGCACATCACCAGCGTGGCCCAGGCCGAACTGGCCCGCGCCGGGCGTCGAACCTCCGGGCTGAGCCGCCTCCGGCGCACCGGCGGGATGACTCGCGCCCGGCGACTCACCGCCGGGTTGACTGGCTCCCAGCGGCACACCGCCGGACTGCCCCGACGCCGGTGGCACGCCATCGGACTGACCGGCTGCCAGCGGCACACCGCCGAGCTGGCCAACGCCGGGCTGGCCCGTACTGGGCTGCGCGCCTCCGGTAATGCCCGCCGACGGCACTCCACCACCCGGCGAGGTGCCGGGTGGCACCGAATCACCCTGTGGCGGGGCGGCGGCTGATCGATCCTTTGCCGGTGTGCCGCCGAACAGCAGGGGTGGGCCCACCTTCGTGTACGGCCTCGTCGGCGGGCGGGGGGCCGGGCGGCCCAGCTCCGTCTCCTGTTCGGTGATCATCGCGCGTACGTGGCCGGGCAGCCACTCCGCGGTTTCCGGCGTGCCGATCTCCGCGAGCAGCCCGGCCGGGGTCGGCCGCCTCGACGGCGTGCGGTCCAGGCAGCGGGCCGCCAGCGCGCGCACCTCGGGCGGCACGCCACCCAGGTCCGGCTCGGCGTGTACAGCCCGGTACATCAGCGCGGCCGCGTCGCCGGTACCGAACGGGCCGTCGCCGGTGGCCGCGTAGGCCAGTACCGCGCCGAGCGCGAAGACGTCGCTCGCCGGCGTCGCGTCGCGGCCCTCGATCTGTTCGGGCGACAGGAATCCCGGCGTGCCGACGAACATGCCGGTCGCCGTGAGGCCGGCGCCTTCGAGTGCCTTCGCGATGCCGAAGTCGATCACCCGCGGCCCGTCGGCGGCGAGCAACACGTTGGCGGGCTTGAGATCCCGGTGCACCAGGCCCGCGCCGTGGATGGCCGCCAGTGCCTCCGCCAGGCCCGCGACCAGCGCGCGCAGTGCCGGCACCGGTAGCGGCCCGTGCGTCGCGACGGCGGCGAACAGGGTCGGCCCGGGCACGTACTCGGTGGCCAGCCACAACCCGTCTGGGTCGGCGTCCACGACGGCCGCGGTCCAGAAGCCGCCGACGGCGCGCATCGAGGCGACCTCGTGGCGGAACCGCTCGGTGAACCGCGGGTCGTCCGCGAGCTCGGGCCGCACCACCTTCACCGCGACCGGCCGGCCGCCGGGCGAGCGGGCCAAGAACACCATGCCCATGGCCCCCTGCCCGAGCCGGCCGAGCACCGCGTAGTCGCCGATCTTCGCCGGGTCCTCGGTCCGCAGGGACTGCATCGGCGCCACGATACCTACCCCGTCAGCGGTAGCTGAGCAGTTCGCGATGTTCGCCCTCGAAATGGGCGTGCTCGTTGAACGACAGCAGGGTGGTCCCGGACCGGCCGCGCACCAGCTTGGTGATGCTCGCGTTCGCCATCGTCCGGTTGAGCGCGAGGTATCCCTCCGGCGGCGCGTTCAGCAGCTTCGCGCACACCGCGCCGATCACGCCCGCCGACGTGAACACCAGTGCGTTCCCGCCGCGCGGCAGGTCGTCGAAGGCCTCGCCGACCGCGGCCAGCGCGCCGCCGGAGAACTCCGCCCACGTCCCGCTGCCGCCGGCCGCCGACCCACCGGCCAGCCACCCGCGCAGCGCCTCGTCCAGCTGTCCCTGGAACCGTCGGGCATCCGCCACGTCCGGCGAGCCGTGGCCCGCCGGTACGAGTCCGATGTGGTCGTACTCGTTCCACCGCTTGTCCTGGCGCACCTCGGCCTCGATCCCGGCCGCCCGCAGGCACTCCCGCGCCGTCTCGAGCTGGCGGCGCAGCGTCCCGGACCACACCGCGTGCACGGCCACCCCGCGGCGGCGCAGCTCCGCACCGAGCACTGTGGACTGCCGCGCGCCGGTCGGCGACAGCACGTCGTAGTCGGCCGTGCCGAACGACGCCTGCCCGTGGCGCAGCAGGTAGAGCGCCCCCACGTCAGCCGATCGCCTTGCGGGCGCGGGTGGCCAGGTACTCGACGAACCGGCCGAAGTGCTGGAAGGCCGGGTTGTGGGTCTGCCCCTCGCGGTAGCGGAAGTAGATCTGCTGCATGATCACCGCGAGCCGGAACCGGCCGAACACCTCGTAGAACGTCCAGTTGTCCGCGGACAGGCCCATCCGCTCGCAGTAGTAGTCGACGAGCTCGCGGCGGGTCGGCATGCCGGGCAGGTGCGAGGGCTGGCGGCGCAGCGTCTGCGCGACCTCGTCGTCGCCGGCCTCGATCCAGTACGCGACGCTGCCCGCGAGGTCCATCAGCGGGTCGCCGAGCGTGGCCATCTCCCAGTCGAGCACGCCCACGACGCCGAGCGTGTCCGGTGCGTCCAGCACCACGTTGTCGAACCGGAAGTCGTTGTGGATCACGCAGATCCGGACGTCGCCGGGCTGGTTGGCCGCCAGCCACGCCATGACCTCCTCGGCCTCCGGCACGTCCGGCGTGCGGGCCCGGCGGTAGCGGTCCGACCAGCCGCGCACCTGCCGCTCGACGTAACCCGCGCCCTTGCCCAGGTCACCGAGCCCGGCCGCCTCGGCGTCGACCTCGTGCAGCTCGATCAGCCGGTCGAACGTGCGGAACGCGAGCGAGCGGGCGTCCTGTTCGGACAGCGTCATGCCCTCGGGCAGGTCGCCGCGCAGGATGAGGCCGTCGATCCGCTCCATCACGTAGAAGTCCGAGCCGAGCACGGCCGGGTCGGTGCACAGCGCGAGCACGTTCGGCGCGTACGGGTACACCGGCCGCAGCCTGCTCTGCACCAGGTACTCGCGCTGCATGTCGTGCGCGGACTTGGCCTTCTGCCCGCGCGGCGGGCGGCGCAGGATCAGCTCGCGGTCGGTGAAGCGCAGCAGGTAGGTCAGGTTCGACGCACCACCGGGGTACTGCCGCACCTCGAGCAGGTCACCCAGACCGTCCACTCTGGACGAGAGCCAGGTCGTGACGGCCGCGGCGTCGAACGCGTCCTCCTCGCGCAGCTCGCCCGGCTGGTCCCGCAGCGCCGTCATGAACCCTCCCGTTCCACAGTGGACCGAAGTCGCGACCAGTAGGTGCGTACCTGGCCGTCGACCACGCGCGGCAGCAGCCGCTTGAGCCGCGCCGAGCGACGCCCGTCCGGGTGGGTCAGCACGAGGAAACGCTTGCGCGCCACGGCGTCCACCACCTGGCCGGCCACGTCGTCCGCGGTGACCTTCGACGACGTCATCAGCTTGTCCATCAGCACCGCGAGCCCCGGGTCGGGGCTGCGTAGCCGGTCGCCGAGGTTGGTGCGGAAGTACGCCGGGCAGACGACGGTCGTGTGCACGCCGTAGGGCTCCAGCTCCAGGCGCAGGGTGTCCGACAGCGCGATCACCCCGGCCTTCGTGACGTTGTAGGAGCTCATCGCCGGCAGGTTCATGATCCCGGCCAGCGACGCGATGTTCACGATGTGCCCGGCGCGCTGGTCCTTGAACAGCGGCACGAACGTCCGGCAGCCGCGCACGACGCCCTTGAGGTTGATCTCCCAGATCCAGTCCCAGTCCTCGATGGAGATCCGTTCGAACCGCCCGCCCGCGCCGACGCCGGCGTTGTTGACCAGCACGTCGAGCCCGCCCCAGTCCGCCTGGCAGCGGTCGAGCGCGGCCTGCCAGCCGGCGTCGGTGGTGACGTCCAGCTCGATCGCGTGCTGGCCCAGCTCCTTCGCGACCGTCTCGGCCGCCGTGAGGTCCACATCGGACACCAGAACCTGGTGGCCGGCACCGGCGAACCGGGTCGCGATCGCGCGGCCGAGACCGGACCCCGCGCCGGTCACGAGAACCCTCACGACGACCCCTCACAGGCTCGGTGTCGCCGCTCGCGGTCGCCCTGTATCTGATGGTTCGCTCCGCAAGCTCCGCTCACGGCTTTTCCTCCACGTAGGGCGCCAGCTCGAAGCGGGCCACGAGGTTCAGGTGCACCTCGTCCGGGCCGTCCGCGAGGCGCAGCGACCGGGCGCCGGCGTACGCGGCGGCCAGCGGCAGGTCGTCGGACACCCCGGCGCCGCCGTGCAGCTGGATGGCCATGTCGATGACCTCGAGCGCCATGCTCGGCACCGCCACCTTGATCTGCGACACCTCGCTGCGCGCGCCGGACAGGCCCACCGTGTCGAGCAGCCACGCGGTGTGCAGCACGAGCAGCCGCGCCTGGTTGATCGCGATGCGGGCCTTCGCGATCCGCTCCCGGTTGCCGCCGAGGTTCGCGAGGGGCTTGCCGAACGCGACCCGGCTGGTGGCCCGTGTGCACGCCAGCTCCAGCGCGCGCTCGGCCAGCCCGATCAGGCGCATGCAGTGGTGGATGCGGCCCGGGCCGAGCCGGCCCTGGGCGATCTCGAAGCCGCGGCCGGGCCCTGCGATCACCGCGGACAGCGGCAGCCGCACGTCGGTGAACGTGACCTCGCCGTGCCCGTAGGGCTCGTCGTGGTGGCCGAAGACCGACAGCATCCGCTCGACCTTCACGCCGTCGGCGTCGATGGGCACGAGCACCATCGAGTGCCGCTGGTGGCGTGGCGCGTCCGGGTCGGTGAGGCCCATGAAGATGACGAAGCCGCAGTTCGGGTGGCCGATCCCGGAGCTCCACCACTTCCGTCCGTTGAGGACGATGTCGTCGCCGTCGACGACCGCCGTGGCCGCCATGTTCGTGGCGTCGGAGGAGGCGACCCCGGGCTCGGTCATGCAGAACGCGGAACGGATCTCGCCGCGCAGCAACGGGGCGAGCCAGCGCTCCTGCTGTGCGGCGCTGCCGTACTTCACCAGCACCTCGGCGTTGCCGGTGTCCGGCGCGTTGCAGTTGAAGATCTCGGGCGCGAGCGAGGAGCGCCCCATCTGTTCGGCGAGCGGCGCGTACTCGGCGTTGGAGAGCCCCGCGCCGCCGTGTTCGACCTCCGGCAGGAACAGGTTCCACAGGCCCTGCTCGCGGGCCTTGGCCTTGAGCTCGTCCACGACGGGCAGCACGACCCACGGGTCGCTGCTCGCGCGCAGGGTGCGGTGGTAGTCGGCCTCGACCGGCTCGACCTCCGCACGGATGAAGTCACCGACACGCTGCAGGTAGTCGGCCGCCTTGGCCGAGTGCGAGAAGTCCACCAGTCGCACCCTAGGCGCAAAACGCCGCCCCCGGGATGTCTCCCGGGGGCGGCACTCGTTATGACCTAGCTCACTGACTCCGACGTCACGGCCCCGTGTAGAGCAGCTTGTTCGGGGTGCCCGGGCTGGCGTTGGTGATCTTGTCCGGCGTGGCGGCACCCGTCAGGGCGGTGGCCACGTCGGCCGGCGCGGCGTCCGGGTTGGCGGACAGGAACAGCGCCGCGGCACCGACCACGTGCGGCGTCGCCATCGACGTGCCGCTGATCGTGTCGGTCGCCTGGTCGTCGGTGTTCCAGGCCGAGGTGATGTCCACGCCCGGCGCGTAGATGTCGACGATCGCACCGAAGTTCGAGAACTCGGCCTGCGCGTCGTTGATGTCCGACGCGGCGACGGTGATCGCCTCGGGGACGCGGGCCGGCGAGAAGCCGCTGGCGTCCGAGGACTCGTTGCCGGCGGCGACCGCGTAGGTGACGCCGGACGCGATCGAGTTCTGCACCGCGGTGTCGAGCGCCTCGTCAGCGCCGCCACCCAGGCTCATGTTCGCCACCGACGGGCCCTGGTGGTTCTGGGTGACCCAGTCGATGCCGGCCACGACCTGCTCGGTCGTGCCGCTGCCGTCGTCGCCGAGGACGCGGACCGGAACGATGTTGACCGCGTTGGCCAGGCCGTACTCGGCGCCACCGATGGTGCCGGCGACGTGCGTGCCGTGGCCGTAGCCGTCGTCCGGGTTGTCGTCGCCGTCGATGGCGTCGAAGCCGCCGGTCACGCGACCGCCGAAGGTCTCGTGCGTGGCGCGCACACCGGTGTCGATGATGTAGGCGGTGACGCCCTCACCACCGTTGGTCGGCGTGTAGGTGTCGTCCAGCGGGAGGTCCTTCTGGTCCACCCGGTCCAGGCCCCACGACGAGACCGCGGACACGCTGAACTTGTGGCTCTGCTGCACGGCGGCGACGGTGGGGTCGGCCGCGAGCTCCTTGGCCTGGGCCTCGGTCGCGGTGATCGAGAACCCGTGCAGCGCGGCGGTGTACTTGTAGCCGACCTTGGCGCCGTACTTGATGGACAGGCTGTCCGCCTGCGTGGTGACGGCCTTCGCCGACACACCGTTGGTGTCCTTCAGCGTCACGATGTAGTGACCGTCCACCGCGTTCGCGGTACCGGCCATGAGGATCTTGCCCTCCTGCGCCTGCGCGGGCATCGCGACGACCGCGGCGACTGCCGCCGTCGCTGCCACGAACCCAACGCCTGCCAGCAGGCGGCCCCGACTCATACGCATGTATTCGACCCTTCCTGTCCCCGACCAATGTGGACAGCGGCGTTGCATTTGATGCCCCGTGAATGAATCCACACGCCCCTGTCCTAATAGACATAAGACGCCTCAGGACAATCTCCGGGCAATGCTTGCCAGTTGCCAGTTACTAGGCCGAACGGCCTAATCACCCTACGCCGTACGGTCGTCGTGTGAATGCGCGCACAGATAGTCGCGCAGGCCAATTGGCCATTCGCTACCGGCCAGTACACTCACCGGTAACATGCACGCTGAGCTGCGCAAACGAGCCTCAGGGCGCAATCGACAGCAGTTGTTTTCCGATTTGCAATCACAATAGGAAGATGAACTGAATGACTTTCTCGGTGAATACAAATTCGATCTCGCCCTATTCGAGTTCAGTGCCCATTTTCACCGAATCCCAAACTATGGGGCCTTGCTTCGACATAATTCGTATGATAATGGGACTCAGCCGAGTTCGGCGAGTCTGTCCTTGAGGACCTTCCCGGTGGCGTTGCGGGGCAGTTCGTCGAGGAAGACCACGTCGCGCGGCACCTTGTACCGGGCGAGGTTCGCCCGCACGTGGGAGCGGACCGCGTCGGCGTCGAGCGTCGCGTCCGCCCGGGTCACGACGTAGGCCTTGAGCCGCTGGCCGAACTCGTCGTCGGTCACCCCGGTCACCGCGACCTCGGCCACGCCGTCGTGCTCGAGCAGCAGGTTCTCGACCTCGCCGGGGAACACGTTCTCCCCACCGGAGACGATCATGTCGTCGTCGCGGCCGTCGATGAACAGCCGGCCCTGCTCGTCGAAGTGGCCGACGTCGCCGCTGGAGAGCAGCCCGTCGATGACGTCCTTGTGCCGGCCGTCGGTGTAGCCCTCGAAGCTGAGCATGCTGCCGACGAAGACCCGGCCGATCTCGTGCGGGCCGCGCACCCGGCGGCCCTCGTCGTCGTAGAGCGCGACCCGGCAGCCGACCGGCGGCCGGCCGACCGTGCCCGGCGCCTCCCGCCAGTCCTGCGGGGTGGCCACCGTGGCGACCGCGACCTCGGTCGAGCCGTACAGGTTGTGCACGACCTCGCCGAACGCCTCGGTGGCCCGGTTGCCGAGCTCGGGCGGCAGCGCGGAGCCGGCGCAGAAGACGATCCGCAGCGACGACGTGTCGTAGTCGTTCAGGACGTCCGGCCCGAGGTCGACGATGCGCCGCAGCATCGTCGGCACGAGGACGAGCGCGGTGGCCCGGTTCTCCTGGACCGCGCGCAGCGTCTCCTCGGGGTCGAACTTGCGGCGCAGCACGACGGTCGAGCCGAGGGCGAAGGACAGCAGGAACTGGGACAGGCCGGTGCCGTGGAACAGCGGCGCGGCGAGCACGGTGCACTCGCCGACCCGCAGCGGGATGCGGTCGAGGAACTGGGCGGCGGCCAGCGGCGAGCGGACCGTGCGCGGCGCGCCCTTCGGGGTGCCGGTGGTGCCGCTGGTGAGCAGGACGAGCCCGCCCGGTTCGGGCGGCGAGGCGACCGGGCGGTCGTCGGTGCTGGTGATCAGCTCGTCCAGGGTCGGGCGGTCGGGGTTCGTGCCCTCCGGGACCCAGGCGAGGAAGCGGGGCAGGTCGGCGTCGAGGGCGTCGACGAGCTCGGTGAACTCGTCGTCGTAGACCACGGCGGAGACGTTCTCGCGGCGCGCCACGTCCACGAGCTGCGGCTTGGCGAACCCGGTGTTCATCAGCAGCAGCCGGGCGCCGAGCTTGCCGGCGGCGACCATCGTGTCGACCGCGCCGCGGTGGTCGCGGGCGAGCAGGGCGATCACGGAGCCGGCGTCGAGCCCGCGCGCGGCGAAGGCCCTGGCGAGCGCGTTGGAGCGGGTGTCGAGCTGGTGGTAGGTGAGCGGACCGAGCTCGTCGACGAGGCCGATCGCGTGGTGGTCCCGCTGGGCCGCGACGTGCGCGGCGCCGGCGATCGGGCCGAGGCGGCGCAGGGTGAGCAGGGCGTGCAGGGCGCGGTCGGGGCGGCCCAGCGGCGCCAGCCCGGACCGGCGGAGGACGTCGAAGCCGCGCACCATGGTGGGCACCTGCACAGCGGCTTCCCATGCCCTGTCCCATGCTTTGGACAACAAGCCGGACCTCCTCGTCGCACCCGTGCCCAAAACCTACTTGCTGGTTAACTAACGGTCCACCGCAGAACTGTCGGTGGGGTGCCGCAGAATGCGGACATGCAGGTCGTGGTGGTGCCGGAGGCCGACGGCGCCGGCCGGGTGCGGGTGCTCCCGGACGGCGCGCCGTCCGGTGCACCCGAGAAGGTCGACGACCTCGCGGGCTGGATGGCCGCCACCGAGGCCGCGCACGCGCCGCGCTGGGTGCTGCCCGCCGCCGACGCGCTCTACCCCGACCTGCTCGCGGCCGGTGTGCGGCTGTCGCGCTGCCATGACCTCTACCTGACCGAGGGCATCCTGCTGGCCTTCGCCGGCCTGCCGGGCCGCCCGCGCAACCTGGCCGCGGCCTGGGCCCGCCTGCACGACCTGCCCGAGCCCGACGATCCCCCGCCGGCGTCGCGCACCGAGCAGCCGGCCCTGTTCGAGGCCGACCGCGAGCCGCTGCCGGCCGGCGCCGACCCGCTCGACGCGGCGGTCGCCGTGTACGCCGACCAGCAGCGGCGCATCGCCCTGGTCCCCCAGCCCGACCGGTTACGGCTGCTGGTGGCGGCGGAGTCCGCCGGCGCGCTGGCGGCCGCGGAGATGCGCCACCACGGCCTGCCGTGGCGGGCGGACGTGCACGTCGACCTGCTCACGTCGCTGCTGGGCCCGCGGCCGGCGCCGGGCGCGCGCCCGCGCGTGCTCGCGGGGCTGGCGGAGGAGATCACGGCGGCGTTCGGGCTCGTCGGCGCGCCGGAGTCGCGGCAGGTCAACCCGGACAACCCGGCGAGCGTGGTGCGCGCGTTCGCGCGGGCGGGTATCGACGTGCCGTCGAGCCGGGCCCACGTGCTGCGCGAGGTCGAGCATCCGGCGGTGGAACCGTTGCTGCGCTACAAGGAGCTGCAGCGGCTGTGGGTGGCCAACGGCTGGTCGTGGCTGGACGCGTGGGTGCACGGCGGCCGGTTCCGCCCGGAGTACGTGGTGGGCGGCGTCGTGTCGGGCCGGTGGGCCACCCGGGGCGGGGCCGCGCTGCAGCTGCCGCGCGCCCTGCGCACGGCGGTCCGCGCCGACCCGGGCTAGCGGCTGGTGGTGGCCGACGCGGCGCAGCTGGAGCCGCGGGTGCTGGCCGCGCTGTCCGGCGACCGCGCCTTCGCGGACGTCTCCGCGGCGACGGACCTGTACACGACGCTGGCCGCGGATGCCTTCGAGGGCAACCGGGACAACGCGAAGCGCGCCATGCTGTCGGCGATGTACGGCGGCACCGCCGGCGGTGCCGGCCCGCTGCTGGCGCAGGCTGCGCAAGCGTTTCCCGCAGGCGGTGGACTACGTCGAACAGGCGGCGCGCGCCGGCGAGGAAGGCCGGATCGTGCGGTCGAGGCTGGGCCGCACGAGCCCGCCGCCCGAGCGAGTCGTGGCGGGCCCTGATGGGTTCGGCGGACCCGGCGACCGAACGCCGGTCGCGGGAGGCGGCCCGCAACTGGGGCAGGTTCACGAGGAACTTCGTGGTGCAGGCGAGCGCGTCGGACTGGGCGCTGACCGTGCTGGCCACCCTGCGCAGGCGCCTGGCCGGCACGGAGGCCCAGCTCGTCTTCTTCCAGCACGACGAGGTCCTGGTCCACTGCCCGGCGGAGATAGCGGACAGCGTGGCGGCCGACGTCACGGCCTCGGCGCAGGAGGCGAGCACCCTGGTGTTCGGCGACACCCCCGTCAGCTTCCCCCTGCAGGCGGCGGTGGTCGACTGCTACGCCGACGCGAAGTAGCTCAGGACCGCCGCAGGGAGTCCGCGCTCAGCTCGGCCGGCGACCGGTGCCCCGACAGCCCCGACGTGAGGTCGAAGTCGGCGAGCAGCGACCGCACGGCGTGCCGGACCCCGTCCTCCCCACCGAGCGCCAGCCCGTACACGAACGGCCGCCCGACGAGCACCGCCCGCGCGCCGAGCGCCAGCGCCTTCACCACGTCGGCCCCCGTGCGGATGCCCGAGTCGAACAGCACCGCGAGCTGGTCCCCGACCGCGGCGGCGATCTCCGGCAGGACGTCCAGCGACCCGACGGCCCCGTCCACCTGCCGGCCGCCGTGGTTGGACACCACGATCCCGTCCATCCCCGCGTCCGCCGCCCGCCGCGCGTCGTCGACGTGCTGGATGCCCTTCAGAACGATCGGGCCGTCCCAGTGCTCGCGCAGGAACGGCAGCTGGTCCCACCGCTTGTCCGTCCCCGTGAACATCGGGATCCAGCGCAGGATCGCCGACTGCGGGTCCTCCTCCGGCGACTTGTCCAGTGGCGCCTGGAAAGCCGGGTCGGAGAACGGGATGGCCGTGCCGACGGCGCGGATGAACGGCAGGTAGGAGTGGTCGAGGTCGATCGTGCGCCACGCCAGCGTCCAGGTGTCCAGCGTCAGCACCAGCGTGGTGAAGCCCGCCGCCTTCGCGCGCGACAGGATGCTGATCGCGACGTCGTTGTCGTTGGGCCAGTACAGCTGGAACCACCGCGGCCCGTCCCCGCTGGCCTCCGCGACCTCTTCGATCGTGTGCGACGACGCCGTCGAGAGGATCATCGGCACGCCCAGCGCCGCTGCCGCCCGCGCGGTCGCCAGCTCACCGTCCGGGTGGACGATCGACTGCACCCCGACCGGCGCGAGCAGCACCGGCGCCGGCATGCTCGTGCCGAGCAGGGTCGTCGAGTGGTCCCGCGTCGTCGCGTCGGTCAGCATCCGCGGCACGATCCGCCACCGGTCGAACGCCTCGCGGTTCGCCCGCACCGTCGCGCCCGACCCGGCGCCCCCGGCCACGTACCCGAACGGCCCCGGCTCCAGCTTCTCCCGCGCGGCGTCCTCGAGCCGGGTGCCGTCGGTGGTGAACATCGGCACCTGACCGCCGAGTCCCTGCAGGTAGATCTCGTTCTGGTACGTACCCCACTGACCAGCCACGTCGCCGCTCCCTACCTCAGGCCGTCTCCAGGCCGTCAGACTCGGCGATCGCGCGGTCGGAGATCACAGCGGACGGAACCGGGAAGTAGTCGCGAAGCATAGCGATCTTCCCGCCGCGGACGCGGTTGCCGGCGCGAATCGCGTCGCGACCGACCGGGCGGCGAGGCCGCGCACGGAGCGGGCGTCCGTCAGCCCCGGGGTCCGAACTGCTGACCGCCCTGCGGGCCGAACTGGGCCGGCGGCGCGCCGTTCTGCGGGTAGCCCTGCGGCGGCCCGAACTGCTGCGGACCCGACGGCGGGCCGAAGGACTGCTGCCCGGCCGGCGGGCCGTACGACTGCGGCATTCCCGTCGGCTGCGGGGCGAACGACTGCGGCGCGGGCGCACCCACCGGCTGCGGGCCCGACGGCGGGCCGTAGGACTGGGGCGCGCCGTAGGGCTGCTGGCCGGGGGCGAACCCGGGCGGCGGGCCGTACTGGCCCGGCGCGGCGGCCGGCGCACCGGCGGGTGCCTCGTCCTCGGAGTCCTTGCTCACCAACATCTTGATGAGCAGGATCACCGCACCCGCGGCGCCGATCGACAGGCCGAGCACGGGCTGCATCGGCTCCGACCACATCAGGAGCCTGAACTGAACCGACGTGAAGTGCAGCAGCGCGGAGCCGAAACCTAAGAACGCGAGAAACGTGCCGAACCGAATCATGATCGTCACCTTGCCAAAGCGGGGTAGGGGGTACCGCAAAACCGACGCACCCGACCCCGACCCGGTTCCCGGCTCGCGCACGTTAGCGGCCGGCGGACAGGATCCGCCACAGTCTCAGTGAACTGTTCGCAACTGCGATCGCCGCGAAACCCAGTGCCACAACGAGAATCACCCACGACGTGGCGCCCAGCACCAGCAGCACCGTCCACACGAGCAGCAACAGCACGGACACGCCGAGCAACCCCGCGCCGACCACGGCCCGCGGTTCCCGTGTGGACAGCCGGCGCGGCGACACCCGCGCACCCGCCGGCAGCCCCAGCCACCCGCGCACCGCCAGCGCCACCACGAACACCGCGACGCCCAGCCCGACCCACGCCAGCAGGCCGTTCGGCACCGGCAGCCCGGCGACCAGCAGCACGAAGACCCCGAGCGCCTGCCACCCCGCCGCCCGCCGCACCGCCAGGTACAGCGCCACCCGCGCCACCCGGCCGAACCGGGCCGGCGCCGCGGTCCGCACCCGAGGGCGGTGCGCGTCCGGCCGCTCCGGCGCCCGCCGCGCCAGCCGGCGCACCTTCGCGGTGATCTCCTCGTTGCCCTCGTCCAGCAGCAGCGCCGCCCGGTACGCGTGCTCGGCGCCCAGCCAGTCGTGCGTCGCCACCTCCGCGTCGCCCAGCACCTCGTGCGCGCGGGGCTGCTCCGGCGCCAGCGCCACCGCCGCCCGCGCGACCCGCACCGCCTCCGCGGGCGTCTCGTGGACCAGCGCCTCCGCCAGCGTCACGTGGCAGCGCCAGTCCGCGGCGTCCCGCCGCACCGCCTCCCGCGCGGACACCACCGCCTCGGCGTGGCGGCCCAGCTCGAGCAGCGCGAGGCTCGCGAGGCGGTGCCCCCAGGACCGCTCGCCGAGCGTCATCGCGCGCTTCGCCGCGGCCAGCGAGTCCGCGGGCGCCCCGGCGTCCAGCTGCGCCGCGGACAGCCGGCACCACGCGACCGAATGATCGGGATACCGCTCCAGAGCCGGGCGCAGCACGGCGATCGCCGACTCCGGCCTGCCCTCCGCGGTCAGGCGCGCGGCGTGGACCAGCACCGAGTCGATCGAGCCGCTCGGTTCCGCCATGCGCCCTCCCGCGGCTACCCCACGAGGCTCGCGAGGTCTCCGTCCGCGAGCTTCGTCGTGTCCACTCTCGTCACGCCGTCCACCAGCGCGGCCAGCACGTCGACGTCCTCCCACATGTTCACGTTCATCGCCGCCCGTACCTCATCGTCACGTATCCAGAAAGCGACGAACTCACGGGCCTTCAGATCACCACGAACCACCAGCTCGTCGACCATCGGGTCGGCGATGCCGCGGAACTCCAGGCTCAGGTCGTACTGGTCGGAGTAGAAGTACGGGCTCGCCGTGTAGGGCTCCGAACCGCCGACGAGGTTGCCGGCCACGTGCGCGCCCTGGTCCCGCGCGTTCGCCCAGTGCTCGACGCGCACCCGCTGGCCGTAGCGCGGGTGGGTGTGCGCCGCGATGTCGCCGGCCGCGTACACCTCCGCCGCGGACGTGCGCAGGTTCGCGTCCACGTCGACACCGCCGCTGGTCACCGCACCGGCGAGCTCCAGCCCCGCCGCGTGGGCCAGCTCCACCCGCGGCGCCGCGCCGACCGCGACGACGATGACGTCCGCGGGCAGCTCGCTGCCGTCGTCGAGGCTGACGCCGTTCACCCGGCCGTCCTCGTCGCCGGTGAAGCCGAACACGCCGAAACCCAGCTTCCAGGTGACGCCCTCCTCGGCGTGCAGGTCCCGGAACACCTCGCCGATCGTCTCCCCGAGCAGCCGCAACAGCGGCAACGGCGACGGCTCGACCACGGTCACCTCGCACCCGTTGCGGCGCGCCGCGGCCGCAACCTCACACCCGATCCAACCCGCGCCGACGATGACGACCCGGCGCCCCGCGGTCAGCTCCGCGCGCAACGCCAGCGAGTCGTCCAGGGTGCGCAGCAGGTGCAGGCCGTCCAGGTGCACGCCCGTCATGACCGGCCGGCGCGGCTGCGACCCCGTGGCCAGCAGCAGCCGGTCGTACGGGTGCGTCGTGCCGTCCGCCTCGACGACCTCGTGGCTGTCCAACCGGATCTCCGTCACCGTCGTGGACAGTCGCAGCTCGATGTCCCGTTCGGCGTAGCTGGCCTCGTCGTGCACCCACACCGGCTCGGTCCGGTCGCCGAGCAGGATGCCCTTCGACAGCGCGGGCAGCTCGTACGGCTTGTGCTTCTCCTGACCCAGCATCAGCACCTGTCCGGAGTAGCCCTTGTCCCGAAGAGCTCCGGCGGCCGTGGCGCCCGCGATCCCGGAGCCGACGATCACGATGCGACGAGGATCGACCATATGAGATCAAGCCCTTCGAGAAATCGGAGAAACAACGTCACGCTCGCGGCGCGCGGGCGTCATCCTGATGAGCATCGCCAGCGAGCGAGACCGCCGCAACGGCCGGAGGAATGGAAAGTGGGCAGCCACAAGGAATGGTCCATCGTGTGTCGTGACGTCGCCGGCCGGCGGCGCGACCTGACCGTGTTCGTCCGGCAGGGGCGAGTCGTGCTGGTGGCGCCGCCGGGTGAGACGGCGGTGCTCGCGCCCCTGGACGTCGGCCGGCTGCGGGCCGCCCTGCGCGACGCGGTGGTCGACGCCTCCAAGGAGAACGGCGACTGACGGCCCATTACACCCCCGGCCAGCTGTGCACCGGCTCGTTCGAGTGCATGTGGGAGGCGTAGCGCCGGGTCATCTCCCGCAGGGCCTGCTCGCGGTTGACCGACGTCGTCTCCTCCAGCGCGCGGACGGTGTCCACCTGCCAGGTCGACCCGTTGCGCCCGGTGATGCAGCGCTGCTCGATCACGCCGAGCAGCCGGTCGCGGTCCGCCGGGTCGACGCCCCACGCGTCGAGCCCCTCGTGTGCCAGGGGCAGCAGCCGGCGCAGCACCAGCTCGGTGACCGGGACCTCGCCGATCCCCGGCCAGTAGATTCGCGCGCCGATGCCGTCCTTCGCCGCCGTGTGGAAGTTCTCCTCCGCCGCCGAGAAGCTCATCTGGCTCCACAGTGGACGGTCCTGGTCGGCGAGCGCGCGGACCAGGCCGAAGTACAGCGCCGCGTTCGCCATCACGTCCACCACCGTCGGGCCCGCCGGCAGCACCCGGTTCTCCACCCGCAGGTGCGGCCGGCCCTCGACGACGTCGTAGATCGGCCGGTTCCAGCGGTAGATCGTGCCGTTGTGCAGCCGCAGCTCACCCAGCTGCGGCGTCTCGCCGCGCGCCAGCACCTCCGCCGGGTCCTCGTCGTCGCACAGCGGCAACAGCGCGGAGTAGTAGCGCACGTTCTCCTCGAACAGGTCGAAGATCGACGTGATCCACCGGTCGCCGAACCACACCCGCGGCCGCACGCCCTGCGCCTTCAGCTCGTCCGGCCGGGTGTCCGTGGTCTGCTCGAACAACACGATCCGGCTCTCGGCCCACAGCTGCTTGCCGTACAGGTACGGCGAGTTCGCCCCCAGCGCCACCTGCACGCCGGCGACCACCTGGCTCGCGTTCCAGAACTGCGCGAACCCCTCCGGCGCCACCTGCAGGTGGTACTGCACGCTCGTGCACGCGCTCTCCGGGGCGATCGTGTCCGCCTGGGTGACCAGCCGCTCCACCCCGGAGATGTTGATCTCCAGGTCCTCGCCGCGCGCCGCGAAGATCTGCTCCTCGAGGAGCCGGTAGCGATGGTTCGCGGACAGCGTCTCCCGGTTCATGTGCTCGTGGCGCAGCGTCGGCAGGATGCCGACCATCACGATGTGCGAGTCGATCGAGTTCGCCTTGCCCTCGGCCGCGTTCAGGCTCGCCCGCACGCTGTCCTCGAAGCCGACCAGCCCGTCCGGCCCCAGCTCCCGGGGTGGCAGGTTGATCTCGATGTTGAACCGGCCCAGCTCCGTCTGGAAGGCCGGATCGGCGATCGCGTCCAGCACGTCCGCGTTGCGCATCGCCGGGTCGCCCGCCTCGTCGACCAGGTTCAACTCGACCTCGAGACCCGACATCGGGTTGTCGCTGTCGAACCGCGACTCGGCCAGCATCTGCGCGAACACGTCGAGGCACTGGCGCACCTTCTGGCGGAACCGCTGCCGGTCCGCGCGCGTGAACTCGGTCCGCTCGACATCCTTGCCCATAGGCCCTCGCCTCCGGTTCCGAGATCAAACCAATGTACCCGGGCTAAGCTCCCTCGGGTGACGGACAATCTGGTGTGGATCGACTGCGAGATGACGGGGCTCGACCTGGGCAAGGATGCCCTGATCGAGATCGCGGTTCTGGTCACCGACTCCGAGCTGAACATCCTCGACGACGGCGTCGACGTCGTCATCCACGCCGACGACACCGCCCTGGACGGGATGCCCGATGTCGTCCGAGACATGCATGCCAAGTCCGGCCTGACCGAAGCGGTCCGCGCCTCCACCGTCACCCTCGCCGACGCGGAGCAGCAGGTACTCGACTACGTGCGCCGGCACATCCCCGAGACACGCACCGCGCCCCTGTGCGGCAACTCCATCGCGACCGACCGCGGCTTCATCGCCCGCGACATGCCCGCGCTCGACGGCCACCTGCACTACCGCATGATCGACGTGTCGTCGATCAAGGAGCTGTGCCGGCGCTGGTACCCGCGGATCTACTACGCGCAGCCCGACAAGGGCCTGGCCCACCGCGCGCTAGCCGACATCCGCGAGTCCATCCGCGAGCTCGTCTACTACCGCGGCACCGCGTTCGTCGCGCCCCCCGGCCCCAGCAGCGACCAGGCGAAAGCCGTGGCCGAAGCCGTCCTGGGCGCCGACCAGCCGCTGGAACCGTAACCGACTACCAGCCCTCCAGGGCGGCACGTTACGATAATCCGCGCCGCCCGCCACGGGCGGCGATGGTGGGTGTAGCTCAGCTGGTAGAGCACCTGGTTGTGGTCCAGGATGTCGCGGGTTCAAGTCCCGTCACTCACCCTCGGTGAGGTGTGTTCGGTGGCCCTTCGGGGCCACCTTCCCTCTTTCGGGTCTCGTCATCGCGCCTGGGGGCCGAGCCCCCAGACCCCCACGTTGCGGCATCTTTCGACCCAGCGTGGTCCCCTTTTGCGCTTACAGCGTTGTTGCCCCTTGCGCTTCTACATCGCGCAAACGCACCCCCGAGGCCTGTGGCTCTCGGGGGTGCGTTTGCTTCTTGCGCCTTGTTACTTGTGGCCGCCCTTGGTCCATTCTGGCCAGGGGATGTTCCAGTCGCCTATGCCGTCCCAGGACTCCAGGCGGGGGCCGCCGCTGTTCTTCACCACGATCACGTCGCCTCGGTTGGAGATGCTCTGCATCCAGGCGGCGTTCTCGGTGCTCATGTTGATGCAGCCGTGGCTCACGTTGCGGTAGCCCTGGTCGCCCACCGACCAGGGGGCCGAGTGGTAGAAGATGCCGCTGTTCGAGATGCGGCTCGCGACGTCCACCGTCGTGCGGTAGCCGCCCGGGGTGTCGGCGGGGACGCCGTACGTGCCCGAGTCCATCGTGTAGTTCGTGTGCTCGCTCATCACGACGTAGGTGCCGTACGGCGTCTCGTGGCCCGACTTGCCCATCGAGATCGGGATCGTGCGGACGACCTTGCCGTTGACGTTCACCGCCATCTTGTGCGTGCCGCCGTCGGCCACCGCCGTCACGGCGGGGCCGATCTTCACGTTCGCGACCCGGTCGTCGTTGCCGAACACGCCGTCGCCGAAGTTCTTGCCGTAGATCGACGCCTTGACCGTTACCTTCGTGCCCGCCGGCCAGTACTTCTGCGGCCGCCAGTGGACCTCGCTGTCGCTGAACCAGTAGAACGCGCCGTCGACGTGCGGGGTCGAGGTGATCTGGATCGCGCGCTGGGCGGCGGCCTTGTTGGTGATGTCGACGTCGAAGTAGAACGCCAGCGGCTGGCCGACGCCGACCGTCGAGCCGTCCTGCGGGTTCATCGACAGGTCCGCCTTCAGCCGCGGCTCGACCGTCGAGAAGGTCGAGTGCAACGTGGTCGGCTTGCCGTCCTCGCCGGCGCCCGTCGCGACCGCGTTGTACGTGCGGCCGTAGCCCAGCGGCTCGGCGACCTGCCAGGTGGTGGCGTCCGGGGACAGGCGGCCCCTGACCGGCTCGCCCGTGTCGTTGGTCAGCACGACCTTGGTGAGCTTGCCGCCGACCGCCGCGACCGTGACCGGGTCGCCCGGCGCGATGTTCGCGGCCTTGTTCTTCGGGGAGATCGACAGCGCGACCGGCTCGGGCGGCGGCGTGGTCTTCGTCGAGGTGCGATCGTCATCCGGCTTGTCCGAACCGACCTTGGGCTCGGCCGCCTCACTGCTGCTGCATGCGGACGCCATCAACACGGCGAACCCGAGCGCCGCGGCCACGATCAACCGCCCCCGAGGCATGCCACCAGCCCGCTCCGCCATCTGAACCCCGTCCCGATCCGCTCCGACGCCTGCGATCTCCCTACAGTGTGCCCGATGGCGGCGACAGTCTGAACACGGACCGTCAGGTGTGTCGAGCGAATCCGGTTTCAGGCCCGCGGAGGCCCCGTGCTACGGTTTCGCCGTCGCGTTGGAGAGCATTCCTCCGCACGCGCCGCTAGCTCAACTGGCAGAGCAGCTGGCTCTTAACCAGCGGGTTCGGGGTTCGAGTCCCTGGCGGCGTACACCCAGAACCGCGGGTCAACTCTTGTTGGCCCGCGGTTCTGTTTGTCTCACCCCGGGTCAGCTCTCGTCACGCTCCGTCAAGGCGAACGGCCGCTCGTCGCCGGGCAGCGTGTCGGGTCCCCGCCGGTCGGCCAGGTGGCGGCCGCGGCGGCGGTGCGCCCGCAGGCCGAGACCCGCCAGGAACAGCTGTCCGGCGACCCCCACCACGGCAGCCACGGCCGCGGTTCCGGTGGCCAGGACCACGACGAGCACCGCCAGGCGCAGCGTGATCGGCCACGAGTGCAGCACCCGCTCGGCCAGCCCCAGCCACGACGCGTCCCTGCGGTGGTGCCGGGTCGCGCTCGAGCGCTCCGGGTCGAGCCGCACGGTGACCCGGTCCGCGTGCCGGTCCAGCCGCGCGGGTGCCGGCGGATCGACGCGATCGCCGTGCCCGCCGCCGAAGTCGTGAATCACGACCGTCAGGCGGCGCACCCGCGGGGGTGACATTTCCGGACTTTCAGCTGGATTAATCCGCGGCGTGCGTTCTATACTCCCCACGACTGGTCTCCTGAACGTCGAAGTGCGGGTTTTCAGTCGACGCGGCTCCCCAAAGCACTGGGGAGCCGCACCAAATGCCTCGTTGTCCGCGTGTACCCCGGACAACCACTGCGAAATGCAGCTCGGTCCAGTTTGCACACTCCGCAAACGCCGACTTTCCGCGACGCGTATCGAGCGCCCAACGGTCGGTCTCGGACGGCCAGCGGCACGCATCGCGCAGTGGCGCGACAGCCTCACTAAAGCGGCCGATTAATCGCAATTTCTGCGCATGATTAGGTCGGTCAGTCACACGGACGGACGCGGCCCGGCGTCCGTCTCAGTAGCCTCATTCGTCGCCTGGACGCGAGAGTTCACTCGATCGTGTGACGAGGTAGCTCGATCGGCTGCTCACCGTTCGGTGTCAAGCGAGACGAACCGCCCCTGCCTCGCCTCACCTTCCGGCGGTCAGAACCGTCTCACCTGGAGCGACAACGAACCCACTTGCGCGCAGATTAATCTCCAACCAGGATTAATCGTGACCGTGTCGCTTCGGGGATAGCGAGTGGACATGACAGAGCAGATCGCGACAGCAACACCGCCCGCCGCGACGGGCGCCTGGATCAGGTCGAGCCGGTGCACGCCGCAGAACAACTGCGTCGAGCTGCGGTCCGGCCACGACTCCGTGGGCGTCCGGGATTCGAAGAACGCCGGCGGGACGACGTTGGCCTTCGGCCGCGCCGAGTGGACGACTTTCTTGGGAAAGCTGACTCCGGTAAAGTGATCGCCTGTGTCGACGCCCCCGTGCTCATTCGGGGGCGTCGACACACGAACGAGCGGCGCCGAATTACCGATGTGACTACACATCGTCTACTCTCGTCAGACTGGATAGGTCCTGCGAGTGACGGGGTGGGGATTGGGTGGCAGAGGAAGCCACTGAAAGTCGTTCCGGCCTTCTTGCCGAACTACACGCGGCACGGAAGAAGGCCGGCCTGACCCAGACGCAGGTCGCGACGTTCCTGAAGTGCACCCAGGGCAAGATCAACAAGATGGAGACGGGCAAGACCAAGATCAGGCCCAAGGATCTCGATGCCCTGCTGCACATCTACGAGATTCCGGAGGAGGACCGGCCACGGTTCCGGGCGCTGACCGCGTTCGGCGGCCCCGCCGTCCCGGCCGGTGCCGGCCCGGACCGCACGTACCTCAAGATGCTCGGCCTGGAGTTGCAGGCCACCCGGATCCGGGTGCTCCACAGCGAACGCATTCCCAAGTTGCTGCAGTGCGAGAAGTATCTGCTGACGCAGTACCTGCGCGCGGGCAACCCGACGGACCCGTCGATGTTGCTGGCCGACCACGAGGACCGCACCCGCGTACTCACGCGCGACAATCCCGCCCTTTACCGGGCGATCCTGAGCGAGTCCTCACTGCGGCGCATGCCGGGTGGCCGCCGGGATATCCTGATCGACCAGGCCAAGCATCTGATCGACCTCAGCGAGGCATGCAAGAAACTGTCCATCCATATTCTTCCCTTCGATGCCGACATCCCTTTTCTCAATGCAGATGTCACGCTGCTCGACTTCGCTGACGACCGGAAACCCGTCTCCTATGTCGAGCACGGCACCATCGGAATTCTGACCGATGCCACAAAGGCGGTCACCGAACAGGAGCAGCACTGGAACATGCTGCACGAGGCGGCACTCGCCCCGGCGGAGAGCACGAAATTCCTCGAGAATCTCATGACGCAGGCCGAGCTGGGCAGGCTGAGCGCACGTCACGGCTAGCCGGCGAGCACCGGTCCACGGGTTCTGCCGCGGCGCGTCATCCGATACGATCAAGATCGTTGGCGAATTCCGATGCGAGAGGGTGCGCGCATGTCTGGGGAGCACGCAGAACAATTCTCCGCTGCCGGTATCGACTTGGAGCGACCGAGCGTCGCGCGGGTGTACGACTACTACCTCGGCGGTACCACCAACTGGGCGGTAGATCGCGAGTTCGGTGATCAGGTGCTGGCGAAAGTTCCCCTGGTACGGGATATCGCGCGCACCAACCGGATGTTTTTGAACCGCGCCGTCCGCCACCTCATGCGTCGCGGCGTTCGCCAGTTTCTCGATATCGGTGCCGGCGTGCCGACCGCGGGAAACACCCATCAGGTCGCCGACGAGATCGCGGCCGAGATGGGACAGGAACAGAACGCACGAGTCGTTTACGTCGACAACGAGCCGGTGGCCGTGGCCCACGCGGAACTGCTGCTCGACAAGGCCGGCGACGCGCGGCGGCACGCGGTGATCGAGGCGGACCTGCGCGAGCCCGACGATCTCTGGCAGCGCGCGCTCGACACCGAGATGCTCGACACCACCCAGCCGATCGCCCTGCTGCTGATCGCGGTGCTGCACGTCTACCAGAGCGGGCCCGACGGGGCGGACATCGGCCCGGAGGCCGTCGCTCGGCTGCGCGAGCTGCTGCCGCCCGGCTCGTTCCTCGCCATCTCGCACGTCACCGACGAGGGTCTCCCCCTCGAACTCGGCCGGCAGCTCGACGAGCTCAAGCGGATGTACGACGCGTCCAGCAGCAGCGACGTGATCTGGCGGTCGCACGCCGGTGTCACGGCCCTGATCGGCGACTTCCGGCCCCTCGAGCCGGGCTGGACATGGACGTCCGAGTGGCACCCGGAGGAGGCCGGGCCCGGCCTGCCCGTGGTCGAGCTGCCCTCGCCGGAACACTCGCTCGTGTGGTGCGGCATCGGCGAGAAGCCGGGTCAGTAGCCCATCTTCTCCTGGTGGCCGGGCACGGTGCGCAGCCAGGCGATCAGCGACCGGAGCTCGGGGGCCACGTCCCGCTCACCGAGGACGGCGGTGGTGGTGCGGCCGCCGTCCTCCACGGTGATCTCGTAGGACTGGACGTCGGGCTGGTCGGAGCCGCCGGTGGACGACCTCAGGCCGAACACCCCGGCCTCGTCGATCTTCGCGCGAAGGGTCTCTGCATCGGCCGGCGCGAGCTCGGCCGCGTCGGCCGCCACGGTCTTCACCAGGCCGGCGAACCCGCCACCCTGGACCACGGAGATCTTCAGAGAACCCCGACCTCCTCCCAGGCGGCTCGCACCGCCTTTTCGGCGTCCTTGCCGACACCGTACAGCTCCGCGGCCGATTGGATGGTCGCCTCGGCCGCGTCCTTGAACTGCGAGTTCGGGCGCAGCCGGTTGACCAGGGCGTCGTACCAGATCGGGCCGGCCTGCTCCCACGAGTTCTCACCCAGGTGGGTGGCCGCGAGGTAGAACGCCTTGTTCGGGATGCCCGAGTTGATGTGCACGCCGCCGTGGTCGTTGCGCGGGTTGTTGTCGTCGGGGAGGTCGACGTAGTCGCGCATGTGCGCCGGCTGGCTGTCGCCCTCGAAGGCGGTGCCCGGGTCCTTCATCGAGCGCAGCGCGACACCCTTCATCTCGCTGCCGAGGATGCCCTCGCCGACCAGCCAGTTCGCCGTGCTCGCGGTCTGCCCGTTGGCCCACTGCTTGACCACCGAGCCGAGCGCGTCGGCGAACGACTCGTTCAGCGCGCCGGACTGCTTGCTGTAGCGCAGGCCGGCGGTGAACTGCACGACGCCGTGGGTGAGCTCGTGCCCGACGACCTCGAGGGCCTTGGTGAGACTGCCCTTGGCGAGGAACGTGCCGCTGCCGTCGCCGTAGACCATCTGCGCGCCGTTCCAGAACGCGTTGTCGAAGTCGTTGTCGAAATGCACGGACGAGACCAGCTCCATGTCCTGGTCGTCGATGCTGTTGCGGTTGAGCACGTCGGCGTAGAACATGCGGGTCTTGCCGGCGTTGTCGAACGCCTCGTTCACCGCCGGGTCCTCGACCGCCGCGTCGTCCACGCCCCGGGCCCGCGTGCCGGGCAGGTCGTCCCAGCTGCCGTGCTGAACGTCGTAGACCGTGTTCTGGTGGCCCGACGGGGTCAGCTCGCCGAGCCGCGCGGCCCGCGTCCCGAGCATCTGCACCATCGCGGTCAACGTTGCGCGCTGCGTGCGCATGGAGGCCGACGCGGCCAGGGTGTTCTCCGCCGCCTCGCGGAGGCTGCCATCGCGGTCGGCGGCCTCGAGCAGGACGACCTGCGGAAGGATGTAGCACGCGTGTCGATAGGTCATGGAAATTCCACCTCACTAAGCGCCGTCCCCCGACCCTCATACTGAGAACAGTCGTCGCCCGGCGGAATTTGTTAGGCGGATCCCGCCGGAATGCTCCTTTCGGGCTGTCGAGATACCCGTTCGCCGACCGTCCTCGGTCCGTACGCACCTCTCGACGGAAGGGATCCGATGGACACGATGGAGTCGTACCGGCATGCGCAGGACACGTTCGACGCGGTGGTGACCGCCGTGCCGGACGGTGGCTGGGACCGGCCCTCGGCGTGTGCCGAGTGGACGGTGCGCGACGTCGCCGGGCACGTCGTCTGGGGTCAGCGCCAGCTGCGCGCGTGGGCGACCGGCGCGGAGTTCACCGACCGCAGCGGCGCGCCAGGCGCACCGCACCCGGCCGGCCTCGCGGGCGACGAACCCGTGACGGCGTGGCGGGAGGCGCGGGCCACGGCTCTCGAAGCGCTGACCCCGGCGAACCTCGCGCGGCTGACGACGATCCCGGGGCTGGGCGAGGTCCCGATCGCCGCGGTGGTCACCCTGCTCACGACCGACCAGCTCGCGCACGCCTGGGACATCGGCCACGCGCTCGGCGTCGACGTCCGCTTCGACGCCGCGGTCATCCCGGGATCGTTCGCGTGGGCGCGGGAGCACGCGGTGCGCCGGCCGGGATTCTTCGGCCCGGAGGTGACGCCGCCCGCGGAGGCCGACGAGCAGACCCGGCTGCTGGCGTTCCTCGGCCGGACGGCGTGGCAGCCGGTTCCGGCGTAGCGCGGCACACGGGATGCGGGAGGGGTGCGCCTCTCCCGCATCGTCGTGTCCAGGCCGGTTCGTACAGGCTGAACGGCCTACGCTGGTCGTCCTCGCAGTGCGGGATCCCGCCGGCGCCGGGCACCGTCTGGACCTCGTCGCTGGTGCCGTTCAGCTCGTGGACGCGCTTGACGGCGGCGTCGATGTCGCCGGTCGCGAAGTACACCCGCGGGCGGGTCAGCTGCGCGTCGCGCGGCACGATCGAACGTTCCGGCTGTTCTCGACCGTCCTAACTCGACGTCTTGCGCAGGCCCGCCTCGAGGCTGCGCAGGGCGGCGCCGACCGCGGCCGCCACGGTGACCTCGAAGATCTCGTCGTCGGAACGGCCCAGCCGCGCGATGTCCGCGCCGGTGATCCGGTCCGGGCTGTCGCGCACCAGTGCCGCGTAGGCCGGCCACGGCTCGTCGAGCGGCCCGCCCGTCCCCGCGGCGGCGCGGACAGCGTTCGGCGTCGCGCCGGGCGAGTCGAACACCGCGTGGCGCAGGTTCTCGACCAGGTCCCCGCGCCCGCGGCGGCCGACGAGGAACCCGGGCATCCGGTAGCCGGAGCGGTGCAGCGCCTTCGTGCCGACGTGCAGCTGCCCCTCGCGCAGCGCGAAGCCGAACGCCAGGCCCAGCCGGTTGATCACGTTCCACACGAGGTTCACGTGCAGCGCCTCGCGGAGCGCGTTCCCGGGCAGGTCCGGGGCGGGCCCCAGGCGGTCGGGCGTCGTGCTGACCGTCGCGAGGAAGTCCCGCACGGCAAGCAGTTCGGGCCGCGCGGCCACCGGATCGTCGACGTTCAGCTCGCCGCCGGAGGCGATGCTGGTCAGCTCGGTGTGCGCGTCGATGCAGAACGGGAGGCCGAAGAGCCGCGCGGTGGACGCGGCCAGGAACTCGCGCTCGCCGGCGGTCCAGTACGACGGCCCGCGCATCGCGTCGGCGGTCACGTCGAGCATCGGTCCGCCGAAGAACTCCGGGCGGTACAACAACATCGTGACGACGTCCGGCATGTCCACACCGGACATCCGGCCGACCGTCGCGAGGAACAGGCGGGTGCGGCGGCGGTGGCCGCGGTCGAGCACGTCGAGTCTCATGCGGTGTCCAATGCGAGGAGGCGGCCGGCGAGGAAGCGCCGGTCGGCGGGAGTGGTGGCCAGTTCGTGCGCGCGGCGGTAGGCGGCCGCGGCCTCGTCGGCGCGGCCCAGGCGGCGCAGCAGGTCCGCGCGGGCGGCGTGCAGCAGGTGGTAGCGCTCGATGCCCTCGATCGCGTCGACGAGCGCGAGTCCGGCCGCCGGACCGTCGGCCATCGCGACGGCCACGGCGTGGTTGAGCGCCACCACCGGGCGACGGCGACACGGCGAACAGCTCGTCGTACAGGGCCGCGATGGCCGGCCAGTCGGTCTCGCCGGTGGACGGCGCCCGCGCGTGGAGGGCGGCGATCGCGGCCTGCAGCTGGTAGGGCCCGGCGCGTCGTGGCGCAGCGCGCGGTCCAGCAGCCGCACGCCTTCGCCGATCTGGCCGCGGTCCCAGCGGGTGCGGTCCTGGTCCTCCAGCAGCACCACGTCGCCGGCCGCCGTGTACCGGGCGGCGCTGCGCGAGTCGTGCAGGAGCAGCAGCGCGACGAGGCCGAGCGCCTCGGGCTCGTCGGGCATCAGGCTGGCGATCAGCTTGCCGAGCCGGATCGCCTCCGGCCGCAGCCCGGCGCCGTCGTGCTCGGCGGTGTAGCCCTGGGTGAAGATCAGGTACACCACCGCGAGGACGCCGGCCAGCCGCTCGGGGAGCAGGTGGTCGGCCGGCACGTCGAGGCTGATCCGGGCGTCGCGGATCTTGCGCTTGGCGCGCACGAGCCGCTGCGCGAGCGTCGGCTCGGCGACGAGGAACGCGCGCGCGATCTGCCCGGCGGTGAGCCCGACGACGGCCTGCAGCGTCAGCGCGACCCGCGCCTCCATGGCGAGTGCCGGATGGCAGCAGGTGAAGATCAGGCTCAGCCGCTCGTCACCCACCTCGAGCAGGCGGCTGTCTCCGAAGTCGGTCATCGTCGTCTCCGGTGGCGGGGTCTCCTTGGCCCGCGCGAGCCGCACGCGGCGCAGCCGGTCGATGGCCCGGTTGCGCGCCACGGTGAGCAGCCACGCGACCGGGTCGTCGGGAACGGTGTCCTGCCAGCGGCGCAGCGCCATCGCGCACGCGTCCTGGAGGGCGTCCTCGGCCAGCTCGAAGTCGCCGAGCACGCGGACGAGCGCCGCGAGCATGCGCGCGCGGTGCTCGCGGAACACCCGCTCGACGGCGGGCGCGGTCATTCGCGGAGGGCCGCCACGGAGGGCGTGTGGTCGAGGCCCGGCACGCCGGCGAGCGGCCGCACCTCGATGGCGCCGAGCGTGGCGAACGGGCAGATCGCCGCCAGCTCGAGCGCCTCGTCGAGGGTCGCGCAGTCGAGGATGTAGTAGCCGCCGAGGTGCTCGTGCGTCTCGACGAACGGTCCGTCCGTGATCAGCGTGCGGCCCTCCCGTACCTGCACGGTCGTGGCGGTGCTCTCCGGCTGCAGCGGGTCCCCGGCCACGAAGGCGTTCCGCCGCCGGCACTCGTCGGCGAACGCGTTGACCCGCGCCAGTGCCTCCTGAACCCGGGCTGCCCCGGGTCCGGCCGCTCGCAGTTGTAGATCAGCAACATGTACTGCATCGCAAACCTCCTCGAAGAGGATGACGAACGACCCGACGCGATCTCGACACGTCACTTCTACTCGTGCCCGGCGACCTGTGCCATCGCGCCTCGCCCGGGTCCGCCGTTCGGCTACTGTGGTGATCAGACCCATGGGCAACCTGAACATCCGACGAGCCCGCCCAACGGACCTCGATGTCCTCATCCGGGAGCTAGGCCAGCGGCGGTTCTTCGACGACCGCATTTCCCGCCAGACCGACGGCCGCGGCATGCTGCTGATCGCGTGGCGTGCCGGCCGTTCCCATCGGGATCGTCTACCTGTGGCTGGAGCTCGCCGAGGAGCCGGAGATCCGCGAGTACCTGCCCGGCACGCCGCTGCTCACCCACCTGGAGATCCACCCCGCGCACCGCGGCGGCGGCACCGGCACGAAGCTCATCAAGGCCGCGGAGCGCCGGCTGCGCAAGCTCGGCTTCGCCCGGGTGGCACTGGCCGTCGAGGTGACCAACCGCCGGGCGGCCAAGCTGTACGCACGCCTCGGCTACGAGGAATGGCCGCACAAGACCATCAAGTGCTACTCACTCACCGACGGCCATGGGCATCGCCACGTCGAGATCTGCCGGATCTTCGTGAAGAAGCTCATGCGGAAGCGAAAGGCGAAAGCTCGACTCCGGGAGCCCGAGTGAACGCAGCAACCCGTGCACGCCCGCGAGTGAACGCCGATCGCGGTGCTTCTTGCGCTTTTTGACCACGTGGTTGCGAAACGTCTCGGCCAGGTGGTCGCGCCAGACCGACTGGTCCTCGATCCACGCCTCGCACGTATTTCACGCACAGCTCGGGCCTGATGTAGCGGCATCGTCCCCGGGCCGCCTCCAGTGAGCTGAGCATCCGGGCGCGCTTGTCCGCGTCACTCACCGCGTGCTGGACCATCGCCGATCACGTCGGTGATGAAGGCGATGCGCCGGGCCGAGGAAGTCCTGCCAGTGCGCCAGATCGGCATCCTTGATCGACCGTCCGGTGTCGAGCAGCCAGAAGAGCCCCTCGGCGAGGCAGTCACCGAGCTCCTCCATCCGCGCGCGGTAGTCACGGGCGAACGGGTCGTACTGCTTCTGCACGGCCGCGCCGGTGGACGTGGTGGAACGCAACCCATCCTCGTCGAGCAGGAAGAACCAGTCCTCGTTGTAGATGTTGGGAAAGAACGAGGTCGTCGAGTTCACCGCCACCGCCAGTGCGCCGCCGCCGACGAACATGTCCTGTTGCCCACCCGCCTCGCGGTAGGCGTGACACACCACGGAGTTGTCCGGCATGCCGTTGATCGACAGGCCCACGCCCGCGTAGTAGCTGGTCAGGCCAGCCGCGTCGCGCAGGTCGAGCGGCTCGGGCACGGTGATGTCGTCGTCGAGGAAGACGACCCGCTCCCAGCCGATGAGGTGGGAGACCAGCAGTCCGAGGTTGCGCTTGAAGCTGGTGTCGGTCCACCGCGCGAAGCGGGTGCCCGGCCAGCACCTCGTCGGTCCGGAACCGCGGGATCACGCCTGCCGGCAGCTCGCCGACGTCGATGGCGATGAGCTTGACGTCCTTCGCCTCCGGTAACGCGAGGATGTCGGCCGCCGAGGACCACTTGCTGCACAGCGCGACGAGCGTGGAGTCCAGCTTGCCGGCCAGCGCGATGGCGGACTTCATCATCGACACGTTGCGCGCGGTCGGCACGATGATCGCGTCGACGTCCTTCGGGTGGGCGGACCGCGCGCCAGCTCAGCAGTTGGCGGTGCGAGCCGTGATGGCAGCCGGGACGCCCCGGACCTGATCGCGTTCACCGAGCCGGCCACTCGTGCAGGACGTCCTCGGTGGTCCAGTCGGGCGTGACGACGTTGCCGAGAATGACCTTGACCCTGCTGATGACGCTGAACGTGTCCTCGCCGGCGAACCGCTCGCGCAGGTAGCGCTCGTTGCGGTCCCGGAACCGTGCGTCGGTGAGCGCGCGGACGGCGCCCAGCGTGCCGCGCTGGTACATCCCGTTGCAGATGGTGACGGTCCGCTTGTCGTTGAGCGGGCTCGGCGCCCGGAAGAAGTGCGCGACGTCCTCGATGAGGACTTCCTTGCCGTCCCTCTTCTTCTGCAGCGTCGGTTTGAAGAGCCGTGTCTCGTCCGCGCCGACCCGGAAGCCGCCCGGCACGTCCTCGCTCTCCCGGGCGAGCTGCTGCACCGGGTACGTCGAGCCGGTGCAGCATCTCCGCGGTGATCGTGTTCCAGTCGACCCCGCCGAGCAGCACCAGGTGGCTGGTGTAGTCGTCCGTCATCACCTCCGCGGGCGTGCGGACGCGGACGTTGTTCGTCGGGTTGGCCGCTCGGATGTGCCCGAACAGCTCGAGCAGCGCGTCGAGGTCGGCGAAGCGGTACAGGTCAACGTAGTCCGGCGCCTGCGGGTCGGTGTAGGGCATCGACTCGAGGTAGGACTGGGGAAACGCTGAGCACACCATGGTGATGTCCTGATCGGGCGGGAAACGCCAGTGGCTGCCGGCGAACGGGTCGTCGGCATGGTCGAGACGGGCTCATGGCCCTGTGCCCCGCTCCGCAGGCTGGTGAGCTCTCGGAGTAGTTCGTCGCGGCCGGCTCGTTCCTCGCTCGTGAGCTGTGATCTCTCGAGCACCCGGTACGGGGTCTGCGCCGTCGACCGCTCGGTGGCGAAGAACGCGGCGTAGGCCTCCAGCCGTTCCTCGGGTGGAGCCTTCGGGTTGTTCCGGGTCTCCCACGAGGAGATGAGTGGAACGCTGGCGCCCAGTGCCTCGGCGAGTTCGCCCTGCGTGAGCACGCCTGCCCGTCCGCAGCGAACGCAGCCTGCGCGCGAGGCGCTGAGCTGCGTCTTCAGCCGGGTTCACGACCATCACGCCTTTCAGCAAAACTTCAGCCAAGCCGCCGAAGCAGCAGTATACAACTCGTCGCTAGGGCCCACTCCGGACATCGTCCAAAACGACACTTTCGATCTTCAGCTTTCGCCCGGGCCGCGACTGATCCTCGATAGGTATCTGGTACAAGGCATCGTAACGTCTTGTCTAGCCGACGCGCCGGACTTACTCTGAAGTCTCGGAAGTTCGCCAACTTCAGTTAACTTCAGCTGAAGGTGGCGAAGGACTGGAGTCGGCATGAACTTCATAACCTCGATCCAGCCACGTCAACGCACCGTACTGGCCTGGGATGTGGAGCGGTCCACCACCCGGACGAACATGGCGCGGGCCGCGCTTCGCGCGGACATGTACCGCCTGCTCGAGACCGCGCTGCTCGAATGCAAGATCACCGAGGACCTCCGCGAGCCGTTCTGCGACCGCGGGGACGGCGGGGTGATGCTGATGCGTCCCGCCGACCGGCTGCCCAAGACTCTGCTGCTGCACACCTTCGTGCCGCTGCTGAGCGAGATGCTGAGCGAGCACGCCCGCGACTACCCCGACCGCGGGTTCCGGCTCCGCGTCGCCATCCACTCCGGCGAGGTGCACTCGGACGAGAACGGCATCTTCGGCGAGGACATCGACATCACGTTCCGGCTGCTCAACGCGCCCGAGCTGAAGGTGCGGCTGTTGCAGACCGAGGCCCCGCTGGTGCTCGTCGTCTCCGAGCACATCTACAACGCCGTCGTGCGGCACGGTTACGCCGGCATCGACGGGCGCACCTTCGAGCCCATCATCGACTTCGTCGTCGCGGACCTGCCGTGCCGGGGATGGGTGCAGGTCCCGGCCGAGGCACTCGCCAGCCAGGACCTGCCCCGCATCCGGGTCTCCTAGTAGACCGTGTTCTGAAGCTCGACCTGTGGCTCGAAGGAACCGTCCCGCACCTTCAGAACACGGTCTAGTTCAACCGGATGGGCAGGACGGCCGCGGAGTTGGAGAAGAACGACGGGACGGGCGGCAGCGTCGCCGCATCGGCCGCGAGCGAGAGGTTCGGGTAGCGGGCGAACAACGCCGGCAGCGCCACCTGCGCCTCCAGCCGGGACAGGTGCGCACCGAGGCAGATGTGCGGACCGCCGCCGAAGGCGAGGTGCTTGGCCGGCGAGCGGGTGATGTCGAACTCGTCCGCGGTCGGGCCGTGCTGGGACGGGTCGCGGCCGACGCCGCTGTACGGGGCCAGGATCGCGTCGCCGCGTGGGATGTCCACGCCGGCGATCGTGATGTCCTCCAACGGGTACCGGGCCGGGAAGTTGCCGATGGGCGCGTCCCAGCGCAGCGTCTCCTCGACCACGCGCGACCACGTCTCGGCGTCACCGTCGAGCGCCATCGAGAGCTGGTCGGGATGGGTCAGCAACGCCCGCACGCCGTTGACGATCAGGCTCAACGTCGTCTCGTGGCCGGCGGTCACCAGGAGCCAGATGGTGTCGATGAGCTCTTCCTGGCTCAGCGCCTCGGGATCCGACGCGCCGAGCTCGATCAGCGCACTCGTCACGTCGTCGCCCGGTTCCGCGCGGCGCAGGTCGACGATCTTGTTCAGCAGCTCGTGCCGCTCGCGCTGGGTGGCGACGACCTCCTCCGAGGTCGCGTTCGTGCGGAAGATGCTGTCCACCAGCACCCGCAGCCGCGGCCGCCACTCCTCCGGCACCCCGCACAGCTCGCAGATCATCTGCATGGGCACCGGGTACGCGTAGTGCTGGCGCAGGTCGACGACCCCGTCGGCGTCGGCGTGCGCGGGCAGCTTGTCGAGCAGCGCGTCGACGATCTCGTTGAGGCGCGGGCGAAGCTTCTCCACCCGCCCGCGGGTGAAGGTGCGGGTGACCGGCCGGCGCAGCCGCAGGTGCGACGCGTCGTCGCTGGTCACCATGTTCGTCACCTTGATCATGCCGACGAGTGGCCACTCGTCGGTGACGGTGCCGTCCTGGATCAGGCTCCAGTTGCGCCAGTTCTTGCTGACCCGCGAGTCGGTGACCAGGTCCGCGAGCAGCGCGTGGTCGGTGACCGCCCAGACCGGCACGTCGCCGGGCAGGACGACTCGGACTACCGGGCCGAGGGATCGCATCCGGGCTGCTTCGCCGTGGTGGTCGACTCCCATGGGATCGAGCCGGATGACGGGAACCTGCGCGGTGACCGAGTCGGTCATCGGAACTGCCTCCTAGGAACGGTTGGCCGGGCCAGACGTTGGCGTGAAGCGCACGGGCAGGCTGGCGGGGCAACGGGTCCAGGGGGACGGCAACAACATCACCTCGTCAGCCGGTAACGCCAACGTCACATCATGTAACCGGTGCAGTGCCGTGTCGACCGCTATGCGGGTGATCATCCGGCCGGCGCGCTGCGCGGGACACGCGTGCGGGCCGGCACTCCAGGCGAGGTGCGAGCGGTTGCCGATCTCGAGCCACGGATCGTCGGTGTGCACCCGTGGATCGGCGTTGGCCGACGCCAGGCCGAGGATGAGCGCGTCGCCGCGCTGCACGGGCTGGCCGGCCAGCTCGCAGTCCACCAGCGCGTAGCGGGCCGGCATGTTGGACATCGGCGGGTCCCGCCACAGCACCTCGTCCAGCGCGTCGTCGAGACCGAGCCGGCCGCCGCGCAGCTGGCCGGCGAAGCGCGGGTCGGTCATCATCACGCGCAGCGTCTGGGCGATCCAGGTCGTGGTGGTCTCGTAACCGGCGGCCAGCATCAGCACCATCGACTGCTGGATCTCGAAGTCGTCGCGCAGGTTCGGGTGCCGCAGGAACGTCGTGGTGAGGTCGTCGGTCGGCGCCATCCGCCGGTCCCGCATGGCCGTGGTGAGGATCCGCTCGAGGTTGAGCGCCGGCTCCTGGGAGTCCGCGGCGGAGCTGAACATGGCGATCAGCGCCAGGCGCAGCTCCTCGCCCTGTTCGTGGCTGATGCCGAACAGGCCGGCCACGGTCAGCATCGGCACGACGGCCGCGTAGTCCGACACCAGATCGGCCTTGCCCTGCGACTCGAACCCGCGGATCAGGTCGTTGCAGGTGGACCGGATGAACCGGCTCATCCGGTGCTCGTCGAGGCTCGCGATGCCGTCGTCGATCGGCGCGCGCAGCCTGCGGTGCTTGTCGCCGTCGGCGAAGTAGGCGTTGTCGCGCGGGAACATCATGGGCCCGAGGCCGGAGTCCGGCGGCACGACGCCCTCGGTGAACAGCCGCCAGTGGTTTGGGTCGCGGGAGAACAGCTGCTCGTTGCGCACGACCTGGCAGAGCTCGTGGTGGCCCATGACGAGCCACGCGTGCACGCCCGGCTCGAGCTCGACGGGCGCGACCACGCCCCATCTCTCCTGCAGTTCCCGGTAGGCGGCGTGCGGGTCGTTGGTCACCGTGGTGGCCGACAGCGGCGTCAGCCCGGTCATTTCCATGAGCCGGCGACGATGTGTGGTGGGCATTATGCGAGTGCCTTCGGGGATGCGGGGAACGTGAGGGCGTGTTCGACGAGCGTGATCAGCGCGCCGGCCGCGGAGTCCTTGCTCCGGGCGTCGCACAGCACGATCGGGGTCTGCGGCAACAGGTCGAGCGCGTCGCGGAGCTGCTCGGCGCCGTACTGCGGGGCGTCGGGGAACTGGTTGACGGCCACGGCGAACGGCATCGAGGTCCGCATCTCCAGCTGGTCGAGGACCTCGAAGCTGTCCTCCAGCCGGCGGGTGTCGACGATGACGAGCACGCCGACCGCGCCGTCCGCGAGGCCCTCCCAGAGGTCCCAGAACCGCCGCTGCCCCGGCGTGCCGAACAGGTACAGCACGATGTCGGAGCTCACCGTGATGCGGCCGAAGTCCATGGCGACCGTGGTCGTGGTCTTGCCGTCCAGTCCGGAGAGGGAGTCGACGCCGACGCTGGCGGCCGTCATCGTCTCCTCGGTGCGCAGCGGCGGGATCTCGCTGACCGACCCGATCAGCGTGGTCTTGCCGACCCCGAACGCGCCGACGACGAGGATCTTGACCGACTGCGCCACCGTGGGCGAGACGTACCGCTCCGGTGTCGTCGGCTCAGAGTTTGCGGAGGCCATTGAGCACCTTCTCCAGGAGGTCACGATCGGGCCGCGCGAAACGGGGCAGTGCGGAGCGGATCGACAGGTGGCCGGAGTCCACCAGGTCGGACGCGATCACCACCACCAGGCTCACCGGCAGCCGCAGGTGCGCGGCGGCCTCGGCGAGCGAGAGCACGCCGCGGCACATGTCCAGCAGCGCCCGCTGCTGGCGGCTCGAGGAGACCGGGGGCGGCAGGTCGGGGTCGACGACCAGCAACGTCTCCGGCCGGATGGTGTTGCGCGACGGGTGGGCCCGGCCCGCGGTCCAGACGTACGGGCGCACCGGGTGGTCCCGGAAGTTGTCCGCGTAGTCGTCCACGGCTCAGCCGCTGCGGGTCGGGGTGCCGAGCGTTCGCTCGCCGATCACCAGCACCTGCGCCTGCATCTGCTGGGCGATCAGCGCCGGGTCGATCACCGCCTCGGTGACCACCGCGAGGCGCGAGCCGTCCCCGGCGCCGCGCACGAACAGGAACCCGCCTTCGAACTCGACCATCACCTGGCGGGGGCCTGAACCCGAACCGCTGCCGAACTCCTTGCTGATCCCGTGTCCCAGGGAGCTCAGGCCGGCGCAGGCGGCGGCGAGCTTGTCGGCGACGTCGGGCGGAGTGTGGTCGGTGCGCACCTTGAGCAGACCGTCCGAGGTGAGCACGACGACGTGCCGGACCCCGCGCACCGTTCTGATCAACTCCAGCATCCAGCTGTTGTCGCCGGACTGGGCCGTCATCGCTGTTCCTCCCGGATGTCTTCGGTGTCGGCGTAGTCGTGTGGTTGGTGGCCTCCGCGTCCGCGGAGTTCAGGAACGCGCCCATCCACTGGCCGGCCTGCTCGGCGGTCTGCGGCGGCTCGGGCTCCTCCGGCCAGTCCACAGTGGACGCCGGCGCGGCCTCGCCGCGTCGGGACCGGCGGCGCGGCAGCGCGGGCAGCTCGCCGGTGTTCGGCGCTGGCACGGCATCGTCGTCGACCGGCTCCGGATCGCGCAGGGGTTCGCGCAGCGTGTCCGGCAGTGGCGCAGCGACGCTGCGCCGCTCGGAGCGGCGGGTCAGGGCGTGGCCGCCGGCGGCGACCATCCCGGCCGGGGCGACCGGCTCGGTCAGCTCGGCGGGCACCAGCACGATCGCGCGCAGCCCGCCGTACACCGACTCCGTGACGTCCACCCGGAAGCCGTGCCGGCGCACGTACGCGCCGACGACCGGCAGGCCCGTCTGCGGGATCTCGCCGAGGTCGGCGAGACCGACCGGCCGCCGGCCGGACGCGATCTCCCGGACGTGCTCCAGGCGGCTGTCGTCCAGCCCGACGCCGCCGTCGTCGATCTCGATCACCGCGCCGCGCTGGACGTGCCGCAGCGACACGAGGACCTGGGTGGTGGGCGGCGAGGACTGCGTGGCGTTGGCGAGCAGCTCGGCGATCACGTGGATCAGCGGCTCGACCACGCGGGCGGACACGGCCACGCCAGGGTCGCCGGAGACCTCGACCCGCTGGTAGGCGGTGATCCGGCCGGCCGCGCCGCGCACGACGTCGCCGAGCGGAAGTGCCTGGTGCCACTGCTGGTCCGGGCCATTCGCCGCACAGCGCGGCGAGGCTCTGGGCGTTGCGCGCCTGCTGGGCGGCCGCGTGGTCGACGCGCATGCTGGTGTGCAGGACGTCCGCGTCGGTGGGGTGCCGCTGCACCATCCGCGCGGCTTCCTCCTGGATGCGGTGCGCGGAGGCCTGGACCTTGCGGCCGAGCGACACGACCGCCGCCTGCACGGCGTCCTGCCCCGCGCGCTGGTCCTCGCGGACCCTGCCGAGCTGGGTGACCGCCCGGCCGAGCACCTTGGAGGTGGCCTCGTCCCCGCCGGCGTCGGGGAGCGGGAGCGGCGTCGAGCCGTTGGAGATCGCCGGCAGCTGGTGGTCCACCAGGTTCTCGAGGGCGGCCCGGCGGGTCTCGGCCAGTGCGGCCAGGTCGTGGTTCTCGCCGTCGAGGTGATGCAGCTCGTCGAGGTGCTCGCGGCCGGACCGGGCCGCGAGCACGACACCCGTTGTCACCAGGGCGATCGCGGCGAGGCCGAGCACGATCCACAGCACCACCCATAAGGCGCCGTCGGGTGTGTTGCGCAGGAAGAACGGTGACGCGAGGACGTAGGCGGTGACGGCGCCGACGCCGATCCAGGGGCCCGCGTGCCGCTGTCTGGGCGACACGGCCGGAGAAGATGTCATGATCACCTGTTGCCAAGATCAGGAGGGGACAGGACAGACTGGTGCCACGTGAAGAGGCCGGTCGGTGGTCCGTCGACGCCCGCGTTCCCCCGCGCGGATGGTCAACGATCCTCCTCTCGGAGCAGGCGCCTCCCCAGGGTGGCGTCACTCCCTAACCGTGTGCACTTCTCCGAACGCAGCGAGGTACGAGGTTATCGGAAGGGTCAAGGCGAGCGTAAGCGCGTTCATTGTGTCGGGATCGCCGCAGATCAGCCGCGCTCGCGGCGCCTACGCTGGGGATGTGCCCGAAGGTGACACCGTCTACGCCACAGCCCACCGGCTGACCCAGGCGCTCGGTGGCGCCCTCCTGACCAAGGGTGAACTGCGCCACCCCCGGCTCGCCACGGCCGACCTCGCCGGCCGCACCTTCGTGCGGGCGATCTCCGTCGGCAAGCACCTTTTCCTGCGGTTCGACGGCGAGCTGAGCCTGCACTGCCACCTCGGCATGGACGGCTCGTGGCGCGTCTACGACCGTCGTCCCCCGATCGGCCACCGGGTCAGGGCGGTGCTCGCCACCGCGGATCGGTACGCGCTCGGCACGTCGCTGCTCGAACTGGCCCTCGTCCGCACTCCCGACGAGAAGCGGTTGGTGAGCCACCTCGGCCCCGACCTGCTGGCCCCGGACTGGTCGGACACCCACCACGCCGAGGCGGTGCGACGCCTCACCGCCGCCCCGGAACGAGAGCTGGCGGACGCTCTCCTCGACCAGCGCCTGCTGGCCGGCATCGGGAACGTGTACAAGGCCGAGTTGTGCTTCCTGCTCGGCGCGTCGCCGTGGGCGCCGGTGTCGTCGGTGGACCTGGACAAGGCGGTGACCACCGCCCGGGAACTGTTGCTGGGCAACGCGTTGCGCCCGAACCGCAACACCACCGGTGATCCCCGGCGAGGCCGCGAGACCTGGGTGTACGGCCGGCAACGCACCGGCTGCCTACGCTGCGGCGGCCGAGTGGTGACGGCGAACCAGGGCGCCGCAACCCGCGAACGGGTGACCTACTACTGCCCACACTGCCAGCCCGGCCCGACGCCCTAGCTCGGGCGAGTTCGGTTCGGTCACTTGACGGACAGCGCGAGGATCTGACGGCCTACCTCGACATCGCGGACGAGCTGGGCGCGGGGCAGGTCATCGATGTCGGGTGCGGGACTGGTTGCCTGGCGATCCGGCTCGCGCAGAGCGGCCGCACAGTCGTCGGTGTCGACCCGGCCGAGGCATCGCTCGAGGTCGCGCGGTCGAAGAAGCCGGCCGGACGAATCACCTGGCTCCACGGCGATGTCACGAGGCTGCCCGCGCTCGGTGCCGATCTTGCGCTGATGACAGGCAACGTGGCGCAGGTGTTTCTCACCGACGACAGCTGGGCGCAGACCCTCCATGGCATCCACGGCGCACTTCGCCCCGGTGGCTACCTTGCGTTCGAGACGAGACGCCCAGAACGCCGGGCGTGGAAAGACTGGGCGGCCGACACCGAACCTCGCACCCTGGACGTACCGGGGATCGGGTCAGTGGAGCGGCGTCTCATGGTCACCGGCGTGAGCATGCCTCTTGTCAGCTTTCGCTTCACGTACAGGTTTCTGGCGGATGGCACGGTCATCACCTCGGACTCGACGCTTCGGTTTCGCGGCGGTGACGAGGTGCGGGCGAGCTTGGACCACCACGGTTATCGAGTATTGGACGTGCGAGAGGCGCCTGATCGTCCACGACATGAGTTCGTCTTCATCGCCGAGCGCACGACGCAAGGGACACCGGTGGCTTCACGCCGGTCGGGCGCGTAGTACGGCGGTCAGCATCGGGAGGGTGAACTCGCCGCGTGGTCTCCGGTCTGCTTGCGAGGAAGGCGCGGATCCGGCCCAGCGTGGCCGCTTGTTCCTGCTCCGGCATGACCAGCACCCCGGCGCGCGTCGCGAGTGTCGCGGACGAGGGAGTCGGCGGTGCGACGCTGGCCGTGCGGGAACTCGGCCTGCTCCGGAGAGTCGAACCGGGCGCGCCGGGAGGTGCAGCTGCCGTCTCGGCGCGCCAGTTGCTGAGCGTGTCGCGGGGGCCGACGGCCGCGCTTCCGCTGACCCGCTCGAGTCCGGCGACCCAGTCGACCCGGTCGTCCATGACGTTCCACAGGCCGGCCAGGATGCCGCCGGGTGCGAGGACCCTGGCGATCTCGGGTCCCGCGACGGCCATGTCGAACCAGTGCAGGGCGTTGCCGGCCACCACGGCATCGACGGACGCGTCCGGCAGCGGTATCGCCTCGGCGCTGCCCGGCAGGGCACGGACCGCCGGCAGCGCGCGGCGCAGCTCGGTCAGCATCGCCGGGTCGGGCTCGACCGCGATGACGTCGGCACCCAGCGCGACCAGCGTGGCGGTCAGCTTGCCGGTTCCGGCGCCGAGGTCGAGCACCCGCGGGCCGGGCGCGGGCTCCAGCGCCCAGCGCACCGCGGCCGGCGCGTAGTCCGGGCGGTGCTCGGCGTAGGCGCCCGCCGCCGCACCGAACGACGAGGCCAGGCGCAGCCGCACGTCCCGTTCCATCCGGGTCACCCTATGCGTCGTGCTCGGAGGTCTGCTTACCTCTTGGCATGAGTCGCGTGATCATCGTCATGATGGCGTTCGCGCTCCTGGTCGTGCCGTCGGAGGTGACGGCACGGCCCGCGCAGGACACGATCACCGTGCTGCAGCTCAACATCTGCCACGGTGGGATGAACAACTGCTATCGCGGCGACGCGGTGCTGACCAAGGCCGCCGAGGTGATCAGCGCGAACAAGCCACAGGTCTTGTCGATCAACGAGGCCTGTCGCGGCGACATCGCCCGGCTGCGGCAAGCGATGGGACCCGCACGAGCCCTGTTCGTCGCGGCCCACAACCTCGACGGCACACCGACCCGGTGCCGGGACGGCGACCAGTACGGCAACATCGTCATGGTCACGGACCGGCTCGCCACCACCGAGCGGTCCGGCATGTACCGCGCCCAGCGCCGGGATCCGGCCGGCCACAAGGAACTGCGGGCCTGGGCGTGCCTGATCGGCCCCACGCTCAGCGCCTGCACCACCCACCTGTCCTCGGACAGCGACCGGACCGCGCTCGCGCAGTGCCAGGACCTGATCCGCCGCGCGGCCGGCTACCCGCGGCCGACCGTCGTCGCCGGTGACTTCAACCTCGACGACCAGGGCTCCCCGAGCATGCGTGACTGCGACCCCGCCGGGTTCTCCCGACGAGGCGACGGCGGCGTCCAGCACACCTACGCCGGCGACGACCTGACGTTCACCCGGACGACCAAGATCGACATGATGGGCACCACCGACCACCCCGGACTGCTGACCACCCTCACGCATGATCGATCTGTGGACGACCAACTGTCGCCCTAGTGTGTTGAGATGGTCGACTCCGCTGTTCGACACCGGCTACCCGTTCGCAAGCTCGTCGCCGCGAGTGTGGGCAACGCGCTGGAGTGGTTCGACTGGACGATCTACGCCACGTTCAGCATCTACTTCGCCACCGCGTTCTTCCCGGCGGGCAACGACGCGCTCGCCCAGATCAACACCTTCGCCACCTACGCGCTGGCGTTCTTCTTCCGGCCGTTGGGCGGCATCCTGCTCGGCCGGTTCGCCGACCTGCGCGGACGCAAGCCGGCGATGGTGCTGACCATCGTGATGATGGCGGCCGGTTCGGTGCTGATCGGCGTGTTCCCGACGTTCGAGCAGGTCGGCTGGCTCGCCCCGATCGGGCTGCTGCTGGCGCGGATCGTGCAGGGACTCTCGCTCGGCGGTGAGGTGTCGAACGCCTCGGCGTACCTGGGGGAGATCGCCCCGAACGAGCGCCGCGGCCGGTACTCGGCGTTCTTCTACATCTCCACCGGCAGCGCCGTACTCCTCGCGTCGGTGCTCGGGTTCGTCCTGGTGCGCGTGCTCAGCGAGGACTCCATGCAGTCCTGGGGCTGGCGCCTGCCGTTCATCCTGGGCGGCGTGCTCGGGCTGATCGGGCTGTGGCTGCGGCGCAGCCTGGCCGAGACCGAGCTGTTCGAGGAGCACAAGACCGAGCGCGTGCCGCACCCGCTGCGCACGACCCTGCGGGAGCACCCGAAGGCCGTCGGCCAGCTGATCGGCTTCACCATGCTGTCGACGCTGTGCTACTACACCTTCTTCAGCGCGCTGACCCCGTTCGCGGTGAAGACGCGGGGCGCGGACGCGGTCGACGTGTTCCTCGCCCTGTCCATCGCGACAGCGCTGTTCGTCGCCCTGCAGTACCCGATGGGCGCGATCGCCGACCGGTTCGGCCGCAAACCCCAGCTACTGGTGTGGTCCGCTGGCGACGGCCGCGCTGATCGTTCCGCTGTCCACTCTGGTCAAGCCTGGCCTGCTGAACCTGGTGGTGGTGTTCACCGTCGGTCTCGGCCTCTACACCGCGATGACCTCGATCGCGCCCGCGCTCATGAGCGAGCTGTTCCCCACCGCCCTGCGCGGACTGGGCATCGGCGCTTGGTACAACCTCACCGTGGCGACCTTCGGCGGCACGGCCCCGCTGCTGATCAGCGCCCTGTCCAACGCGGGCCTGGCCACCGTCTTCTTCTGGTACGTGGCTGTGGGCGCCGCGATCGCCTTCGCCGTCATCCTCACCCTGCCCGAGACACGGGGCACCCCGTTGCGCTGACCCGGTCGCGTGGTTCCGCGCGCGGTGTCGAGAGCCCACAATGGTTGCCATGACCAGGGACCTGGGCCTCGACGCGGCCGGCAACCGGGTCGGCGACGCGCTCGCGAAGCTGCCCGGACCCGGCCGTTGGCTGGGCGGCGTGGCCGTCGCGGTGGTGAGCCTGGTCGCGGCCGTCGTCACGAGCGTCGTGGGGCTCGCGACCCGCAACGTGGCGGCCGCGCTCGGTGGCGCGCTGATCCTGGTGCCGGGCAAGCTGGTCGCGCTCGCGCAGGCGGTGCTCGGGCTGGAGCGGGGCCGCGCGCCGACCGCGGCCGAGGCCGCCGTGCTCGCCCCGGTCTACCGCGGCTCGGTCGACCTGTCGGCGGTCCGGCTGGTGCCCGGCCGCGCGGGCGTGTTCGGGGCGAGCGACCGGCCGTTCACGCTGGGCGCGACGATCTATCTGAAGCGGGACGCGCTCGACGACGACGTGCTCGTGCACGAGTGCGCCCACGTGTGGCAGTACCAGCACATGGGCCCACGGTACGCGTTCGACGCGGTGTGGGCGCAGTGGCGGCTGAAGGGCGACGCCTACGAGTGGACCCGCGAGCTCGACCGCGGGCGCGCGCACTGGCGCGAGTTCAACCGGGAGGCGCAGGCCGAGTTCCTCCGCGACATCGCCCGCCACGACCGGGAGTTCTTCGCCGCGGACGAGGACACGGCCCGGTTCGTCCTCCGCGGTACCGACCACACCGGCCTCGCCCGCGAGACGCTCGCCCAGATCCGCGCCGGGCGGCTCAGCTGAGCCGCAGGTGCAGCATGTCGTCCGCGGCCTGGTAGCCGACGCGCTCGTAGAGGCGTTTCTCGTTCACGCCGGCCGGGGTGAGGAACACCGTGTGCGCGCCGCGAGCGACGACATCGGCCGTCAGCCAGGCGGTGATCGCCGCGCCGACGCCGCGGCGGCGGTAGGCCGTGCGGACGGCGATGCCGGCGACCTCGGTCGTGCCGTCGGTCACCACCTCCGCCGACCCGCCGCCGACCGGCTCCCCGGTCGCGGCATCCCTGGCGTACACGGAGATCCCGCCCTTGACGAGCCAGGCGCGGGCGCCCGCGACGTCGGGGGCCGAGGTGTCCTCGAACGCCTCGTGCTGGGCGGCGAGCATCCCCTCGAAGTCCACATCGGACTCCGGCACGACGAGCTCGATGCCCGCGGGAGCCGGTGGGGTGACGAGCGCGTCCGGCGGGCAGAGCAGGACGGGGATCCGGCGCTCCACGGCGTAGCCGGCCTCGCGCAGCACCGGCTCGGCCGTCGGCGCGGTGGCGACCAGGAACTCCAGGCGGGGCAGCAGGTCCCGGGCACGGTAGGCCGCCGTCAGAGCGTCCACGTCGGACCGGGTGGGCCGGGCGCCGTCGTCGGGGATCGCGTAGTTGAGGTACGGGTTGTCCGACTTCGGCGAGTAGGTCGCGAGGAACGGGCCGACCTGTTCGGTGGCGCGGCCGGACGCGGCGGCGCGGCGGATGTGTGTCTGCAAGGTGGTCAAGCCGCCAGCGTGCCACGGCGCTGGCCGGCCGCCAAGTGGGTTTTGGCGGCCGGCCCGCACTGTCCTAAAGCGTGCCCGCGGCCACGACCAGCACGTTGCGTACCTGGTCGATGATGTCGCGCTGGTTGGCCTCGAAGGTGGGGTCGGTCAGCTCGGTCGTGTTGCCGGCGCCGAACTCGAGCACGGGCGTGTGCAGGTGCCCGCCCGGGATGTCGGCGCCGAGCGCGTCGCGCAGCAGCGTCGCGCGGTAGGCGATCTCGTTGGACAGGTAGTCGCCGCCACCGCCCTGCCGGGCGACCGAGCCGGGCGTCGGACCGTTCGGCTGGGTGACCGGCTCGGTCGCGCCGGCGGGGATCTCGACGACCGAGGTGTGGTCGAACACCGGGAAGCGGCCGGTGGGCGCGGCGACGATTGCCTGGTAGGGCAGCGTGGTCGGGACGAACTCGGGTGCGGGCAGCACGGTCGGCACGCCGGCGGGGATCGGGATCACGCCGGTGCTGGACGCGTTGTCGTTGTCCGGGAAGCCACCGCGCCAGCGGCCGTTGTAGCGCTCGACGTCGAACCGGCCGACGCGGCCCTGGCTGATCGTGGTGAACATGTCGACCTTGCGCAGTTGCGGCAGGAACGTGCGCTCGACGACGCCCTGCGCGAACGGGCCCCAGAGCACGGGGAACATGGCGGTCTCGATGCGGGCGGGCCCGGCGGCGGTGTCGATGACGGTGCCGTCGAGCGCGAGCGCGGTGGCGCCGGAGGGGTTGCTGCGCCGGATGTCCTGGTCGAGCTGGAAGGGGTCGAACCCGCTGACGAGGATCCGCTTGGCGGCGTGGCCGTAGCCGATCGAGTCCTGCCCGCGGGAGGACTGGTCGAGCGCGTCGATCAGCCGCGCGCGCTGCGCGGCGCTGAGGTCGAAGGACGGCGTCCACTGCCGCATGGCCTTGGTGAGCTGCAGGCGCGCCCAGTACAGCGGCCGGTCGTCGGTGACGGGGAGGCTGCCGGCGGGCAGCTTGCCCTGCGCCCGCGCGACGGCGGCGGCCCACAGCGCGCGGCCCTGCACGCGCGCGGCCACCTCGGCGGCGCGGGCGTTCGGCAGCCGGCACAGCGCGGGCGTGAAGACCTTCGCGAAGGTGTCGAACCCGCTGCGCCGCAGGACCTCCCCCGGCGCGGCGAGCGCGAGCCGCTGCTCCTCGACGGTGAGCTGGGCGCCCGGATCGGCGCAGGTGGCCGGCGCCGCCGCGGCCGATGCTGCCGGCACGATCCCGGCCGCTAGGCCGAGCGATAAGCACGATCAACAAGCGGGCCAACGGTTTCACAGGGTCTCCCTCGCTCGGTACGGCTGTGGGAAACATACCGACCGAGGGCGGCTTTGGGACCGCCCGAATCACGCCGTCCAGTGCGGCGGGCGGTCCAGCGTGGCGGGGATCCGGGTGGCGCGGTCGCCGCGGGTGGCGTTGAGCTGGAACTGGGTGAGGTACAGGGCCGTGCGCACGTCCGCGCCAGCGAGGTTCGCGCCTCGAAGGTCGGCGCCGATCAGGTCCGCCCGCCGCAGGTCCGCACCCGCCAGGTCGGCGCCGATGAGGTAGGCGCCGCGCAGGTCGGCGCCTTGCAGGTCGGCGCCCCGCAGGTCGCGGCCGGTCAGGTCGGCACCCTGCAGATCCTGACCGCCCACGGTGGTTCCGCGCCGGTCGCCGGCCTGGGGCTGCCGGCGCCGGAGGTCGGCGCCGCGTGGCTTTCGGCGGGCGCCGTCCGGGTCGGAGCCGTCTGCGCGGACGAGCTCGCTCGCGCGGCGCAGCAACGGCTGACCGTCGCCCGGTGCGCGTCGATGCGATCGCGGTCCGGGTCCTCCCCGGCGAGGCGTTCGGTGTTCACGACGGCCGCCCGGAGTTCGTCGTGGACCAGGGCTGCGGCCGGGCGGGCGAGCGCGTCGGCGAGGTACCAGAGCAGCTCGTGCAGGTCGCGCATGGTGTGGAAGCGGGCGAACATGCGCCCGGCGGAGTCGGGGTGCGCACGCCAGTCGCCGTCGTACTCCCCCGTCACGCGCTGGCCGGCGCCGAAGCAGTCGTACACCGTGCAGCCGGCCATCCCGCGGTCACGCAGCTCGGCGTGGATACCGCAGCGGAAGTCGTCGAGCAGGTTCGTGCACGGCGTACCGGCCGGCTTGTCGAACGCGAAGTCGGCCGACCGCGCAAACGCGGGCGCGACGCAGCACAGCCCGGAGCAGCGAGCGCAGTCGGCACGCAGGTCGGTCACGGTGGTCCACCGTAATCCGACCACGCGGCGAGCCCGGGCGCGGCTGCCGGTCGAACGGCTGCCGGTCGAACGGCTGCCTGGACCGCGTGGCCGCAGCGGCGCGGTCCGGCCGTCGCAGCCCGGCCGTCGCGGCGTGGCGGTCGCGGTGTCATGGCGGCGCATGCGGTGGTACCGAATTGCGCCCGAACCCGGTGGCGGACCGCCCACCCGAAACTGTCAGACCTCCCGGGTAGCGTTGAAAACAGGGGGCCCCCTTGCGGTGCGAATGGTCCATTCGCACCGGGTTCACTCCTTCGGGGTTGGGGTTCACTCCTCAGAGGGTTGCGCACTGGCCGGTTCGGGGGCCGTGCACCGTGTTCGGGGCGCGGAGGTTCGCCGGGGCCGGCGGTGTTTGCCGTGCAGGTCAGCGGGCCAGACACCGTCACGCCGGCCACCACCGGGGCCCGCGCGGCGCGGTTGCCGGACAGGGTCAGCGGGCCGCGGACCGTGCCGCCGATCAGGGTCACGTCCGCCGTCGTGCCCGTGATCGTCACCGGGCCGGAGACCGTGCTGTGCAACAGTTCCACCGCGCTCGCACCGGTCGCGGTCAGCGGGCCGGACACCGTCGAGCCGGTCGCCACCAGGCTCGCGCCCGGCCCGCACGGTCACCGGGCCGGCGACGGTCGCCGACGACAGGCATGTCACGCCGGAGCGCACCATCAGCGGCGCCGCGACCCGACCGGTCAGCGTGGTCGTGCACGCCGGTGGCGGCGGGATCAGCGTCACCGCGAAGGACGACGCCGTGCCGATGTTGCCGCTCGGGTCGATCGCCCGGTACTCGATGGTGTGCCGGCCGTAGTTCGGCGTCGGGTCGTCCCACGGGACCAGCCGTGGCTTGCCCAGCTTGCCGTACACCAGGTCGTCGACGTTCGTGCCGCTCGGGGTGAACCGGAACGGCGAGTCCGGGTCGGTCGGCCAGCCGAAGTAGTTGTACCAACCGTCCCCGTCCGTCCGGAACTCGCGCACGAGGTACCCCGGCGTGTCGTCCGTGCCGGTCAGGCTCATCGTGAACGGGCCGTTGTAGATGTGCTCCGCCCCCGGCCGCCAGCAGCGGGTCCGACAGCGCGTACGCCGCCGCGGGCCGGGTCGCGTCGACCGTCCACGTCAGCGTCGACGAACCCACCGACGCGGTCAGCGTGTGCGTCCCGGACAGGCCGAGCCCGGCACAGCGACACCGCGCGGTCGTTGCCGCCCACCGCGAGCGGGTGCCGTCCAGCGACCAGGACACGCGGCGGCACCGAGTCCACCGGGTGCGTGGTCTCCGCGTAGACGACGTCCGTGCCGCCCACCGGGCGGTCCGTCCGGCGTGGACGACGTGAACTCCGCGGGCACCGGCGTCGACCGGCGTCGTCAGCGCCGTGTCGACCGTCCACGTGCGACTCTGCGTCAGCGCGGCCGACGACGCGGACCGCCGGGTCCCGCACGAACGGCGTCGGGTCGACGACGGTGACCGACACGGCGTGCACGCCCGGCGAGAGGTCCAGTGTGGACAGATCGACGCTGCGGGCGCCGCCGGCAGGCAGCGCCGCACCGTCGACCGTCCAGGTGACGTCGAGCTGGTGGCCCACCGGGTACATGGTCTCGACCCACACCACGCGGTCCGCGCCGATCGGCGCGCCGGCGGGCGTCGAGGCCGCGACAGGATGTTCGTCTTCGCCGAGATCCGCTGCGTCATCCGCTCCCGCGCGACCTGGTCGTAGTAGTACCCGAGCGAGCGCATCATCGAGTGCTCGCTCGGCTTCCACACGCCGGCGTCGGAGTACAGCCCGCCCTCGTACCGGCCGATCGCGCCGCCGGACTCCGACGGCTCACCCAGCCAGCGCCACCACTTCCGGTGCTGCGCGGCCATCTGCTGCTCGGTCAGCAGCGTGTGGTGGATCGAGTCGGGCTCGCCGCCGGTGTACGGCGCGCCGCGCACGCCGCGCTGGTAGTAGTCGTACTCGTCGTCCAGCCCGCCGAGCGAGTGGCCGAGCTCGTGCGGCGTGATCAGCGCGGACAGCGCGTTGCCGCCGGACGCGGTGGCGTTCGCGCCGCCCGCGCCGCCGTAGGTGTCGCTGTTCCCGATCGCCAGCAGCTGCCGGTTGGCCGTCGTCGTGCCCGGCACCAGGTCGGCGTACCGGTTCGCGGCGTCGCCGTCCATGACGAGCAGCCGCTGCACGCTCGCCGGGTTGCAGCCGCCCCAGAACGCCCATGTTCAGCGGCGTGTCCCGCCGCGGCGCGTCCAGCGACGGGTCACAGTCCACACCGGACTCCGGCGGAGACGATCGACACCGCGTACACGTTGACGTAGCTGCGGTAGGACTTGAACGGCTCGATCGTCCACAGCACGTTCAGGTGCTTGTCCACGTGCGCGCGGAACTCGGCCTGCTCGGCGGCGGTGTACCCGTCGCCGACGATCACCAGGTTGAACCGGTGCGCCGGGTCGCCGGTCACCTGGATCGGGATCACGGTGGCGTCGCCGGGGTCGGCGTGCGCCGGCACGGCGGTCACCGCGACCGCCGCGCCCGTCAGCGATGGCGAGCGCGGCGGCCGCGAGCCGTCTCATCGCGCCGAGCACCGTGCACGTCGCGGTGGCCTTCTTCGACGGGTCGCTCTCCGACGTCGCGGTCAGCTTCACCTTGCCGGCCTTCGCGGCCGGACCCGCTCCGCTTCGCGTACACCGGCACCTGGACGTACCTGCCGAACTCCGCGGTGGCCAGCTGGTTCGGCACCGTCGACCGCCCACCCGCGACCGTCCACAGTGGCCGACAGCGGTAGACGTCGCCGTTCAGGTACTTGCGCACGTCCTCCGGGTGCTGCCCGGCGGGCGTGGCCGACCGGCCGGTGTTGACCAGCGGGAACCTGCACGTCGCGAGCCCGTTGTGGTTCGCCGCCGCGAGGCCGTCGGCAGCACCGCGACGCCGCGCCGCTGCGGGCCCGCGCCGTCGAGCGACTTGACCGCCACCGTGTACGACAGCTCGCCGGCCGGTTGCGCGCCACGTCGAGCACGTAGAAGTGCAGCCGGTTGGCCTCGTCGACGTACTCGTACTCGCTGCCGGAGTCGGTGCCCGCGTGGAACAGCGAGTCGGACAGCTGCCGGTAGTCGCCGATCGTGATCGGCACCCGGGTGCCGTCCGGCCGCACGAAGTCGGTCATGCCGATGTCCTGCGGGTTCGCGTCGATGACCCACTCGAACGGCGCGCGGTCCTGGTCCTTCGTCTTCGCCAGCAGCACGCCGGCGTCGGGCGTGAACGAGTCCGAGCCCATCCGGTCGACGACCTCGACGGTGTAGTTGTTGTAGCCGCCGCCGTCGCAGAACGGGTCGGTGTTCACGTCGCACGCCGGGTCCAGGTCGCCGGTGCCGAACTGGATGTTGACGCCCGACAGGTCGTTGCGTCCCGGCAGGACACTGCGCGCGGTCACCTTCGCGATCACCAGGCCGGAGTCGGCGAGCGCCTCGCGGGACAGCCGCAGCACGTTCGCCTCGTCGACCATCTCGAGCTTGATCTTGTTGCGCAGCATGTGCTGCGCGCCCATCGAGCTGCCGCCCGTCGCGGGGATCAGCCAGCGGGTGTGCGGACCGCCCGGTCCGTTGAACGTGCCGCGGGAGAGCATCTCCCACGGGCCGGAGTAGTCGCGGCGGGCCGGGATGCCGAACGGGTTGTTGTAGTTGTCGCCGATGCCGAGGATGTGGCTGAACTCGTGCGCGTAGGTGCTCTGCCCGGAGCTCTCGGCCTGGGTGGAGCTGCCGCCGCCCGCGTTCGGCCAGGGGCTGGAGCCGGCCGCCCACGACGTCCAGTCCACGTACCGGGTGTCGACCCAGTTCGGCAGGGCGTCGTCCGGCGGGCCGAACTCGTCGGTGACGTCCTCCTTGTTCTCGAACTTCATCGGCCCGAACTCCTGCCAGGTCGACGACTCGTCCTGGCCGGCCGACAGGAAGAACACGAAGTCGTAGCTGTCCGCGACCTCCTCGCCGACGTCGGCCACCCAGGCGGCGCGCGCGTCGGTGCGGATGTCCCGGTCGCACGTGTCGCCGGCCGGGCAGCCGGTGTCGCCCTGGAACTCCATGCCGTACTCGTGGGACTTGCCCGGCATCTGGTACGGACCGAAGCCGGTGAGGTCGACGCCGTAGCGGCCGCCGGAGTCCTCCATCCAGTACTCGTGGATGGTGTGCCCGTGGTTGAGCGCCCCGGGCTTGTTCAGGAAGTCCTGGTAGTACTGGGCGACCTCGGTCGCGCGGGATGTCGTGCGCCTCCGCGGACGGGTTGCCGAACACCGTGGAGTTCTGCGGCTGGGTCACCACGAACGACTGGTTCGGGTAGTCGGTGAGCACCAGCGCGCCGTTGAACTGGCGCGCCGAGCCCGTCTTCGAGGGGTCGACCCAGTTCGTGTTCGGCGGCTTGCGGTAGTCCGCCCACGTCATGTCGTCGGGGTTCTGCCAGTCCTGCGGGTCGATCGGGGCGGGGAAGCCCGCCTGCGCGACCCGCTTCGACTCGGCGGGCTGGGCGCCGGGCGCCGAGGACTGCCACGGCTGCTGCTGCGGCCAGTGGTCGTACTGCCAGGGGTGCTCGGGGGTGGCCGGGGGCGCTGCGGTGGCCGAGGCGGGGCTGACGGCGACCCCGGCGACGAGCGCCGTGGCCGAGAACAGCGCCGCCACCAGCAGGGTGTGGCGGGTCACGAACCAGGACGCTAGACCCGCTGTTGACCCAACTCATCGATCCGTTGTAGGGAAGGTGCTTCAGTCTTTCCGACATATGTCGAAACGGCCTGCTCACCCCTGCGGAGGATCGCCGTGCCGGAGAACCTGCAACGCCTCGTGGACGATCTCGCGTTACGCATCGGGCGGCCGGTGCTGCTGGAGGACCACGACCAGCGCGTGCTCGCCTACAGCGAGCACGACGGCCCGATGGACGACATCCGCCGCGAGTCGATCCTGCGCCGGCACACCACGCCCGACGTGCGCGAGCGCTACCGCGCGGCCGGGATCTTCGCCGCGCGCGGGCCGCTGCGGATCGCCGGTGCGGCGGGGCGCTCGACCGGGTGTGCGTGCCGGCGCGGCATCGCGACCGGCTGCTCGGGTTCGTCTGGCTGCTCGACGCCGGGCCCGCCGATGTCCGACGAGGACGTGGCGATCGCCGCGAAGACCGCGCCGGCGCTCGCGCTGACCCTGTTCCACGACAGCCTCGCCGCGGGCCTGACGTCGCGCCGGGAGCTGGAGGCGGTGTCGCGGGTGCTGCTCGGCGACCGGGCCGCGGCGGAGGAGGGCGCGCGGCTGCTGGTCGAGGCGGGCGGGTTCTCGCAGTCGGCGCCGGTGACCGCGCTCGTGGTCCGCCCGGCGGGGCCGGCGGACCCGGTGGCGCTGGAGCACGGCCTGCTGGCGGCGCGCTCGCGGCTCGCGTCCCGGCCGTTGCACCTCGTGCGCGCCGAGCACGGGGTGCTGCTGTGTCCCGGCCGGCCGCCGGACGCGGACGAGGTGCGCGCTGCTCGTCGCGCTGCCGTCGGTCGTCGGCGTCGGCCGGGCCGCGGGCGGCGCTGGCGGACGCGGCGGAGTCCTACCGGGAGGCGCTGCACGCGGCGGAGGTCGCGGCGCGGGTGCCGGGGTACGGGCCGTCGGCGTCGTGGGCGTCGCTCGGGCGTGTACCGGATGCTGTCCGCGCCGCCCGGGCGAGCTGCATCCCGGGGCTGGAGCGGCTGCTCGCCGACCCGGCGAACCGGCGCTGCTGGAGACGCTGGAGACGTACCTCGACCTGGCGGGCAGCGTGGTGGCGACGGCGCGCTCGTTGCGGCTGCACCGGACGTCGCTGTACTACCGGCTGCAGCGGGTGGAGGAGCTCGCGGGGACGGACCTGAAGAGCGGCGACGAGCGGCTGATGCTGCACCTGAGCCTGAAGCTGGCGCGGCTGGCCGGGCGGTTTCCGCAGAGTTGAGTAGTCGTACGGATTCGTCGGCGGGCCCGGCTCGCGAGACTCGGTTCATGGCCACAGGTGACCCGCTGCCCCGCCTCGCCGACGCGCTGCGCGAGGTGGGCGACCAGATCCACGCGATCAGCGCCGAGCTGCGCATCCTCGAGCTGAACCCGCGCGGCTCAGCGACCACGGCGTCGCAGCCCACCGCGCAGCAGCCCGGCACGCAGCAGCCCGACACGCCGCAGCCGGGCGGGCCGCAACCCACCGCGCCGCAGGCGGAGGGCGCTCTCCCGCCGCAACTCGGCGCGCCATCGCTCACCGCGCCGCAGCCGGACGCGCCGCGCTTGGGCGCGCACCAGCCCATCGCACCACAGGCGGACGCGACCCAGCCCGCCGCGCCACATGCCACCGCGCAGCAGCCAGGGGCGCCCCAGTCCACCGGGCCGCAGCCGGAGGGCGTGCGGCCGCCACCGCTCACCGCGCCGCACTCCGCTGCGCCCCAGCCAGGTACGCCACAGCCCACCTGCGCAGCAGTCGGGCGCGTTCCCCCATCGCACTTATCCGGCCAGGCCGGTGCCTCGCCGGACAACGCGACCGCGCATTGGCCAGCCGCATCGCCGCCGCAGCCGGGTGCCGTTCCCCCGTCGCACCTTCCCGGTCAGGGCGGTGCCTCGCCGGATGCCGCGGCCGGGCACTGGCCGGGGGCGGCGCCCATGCCGGCCTGGCCGCCGCCGCGGCCGATGGTGGAGGCGCCGACCCTGTGGGAGCGGGTCACCCGCGACGGGGCCGGGAGTCGGTCCTCGCCTGGGCCGGCGGGCGTCGTGACGCTCGCCGGGGTCGTGCTGCTGCTGGTGCTCGCCGATCCAGCGCGGGTACCTCGGGCCGCTGCCGCGCGTGCTGCTCGGCGCCGGGCTGGGCGGCGCGCTGGCCGGCGATCGGGATGCGGCTGCATCCCAACCCGCACGCCCGGACCGGCGCGTTCGCGCTCGCCGCGACCGGGTTCGCCGTGCTGTACCTCGACGTCGTCGCGGCCACCTCGCTCTTCGGGTTCCTCCCGCCCGCCGCCGGGCTCGGGGCGGGGCTCGCCGTCGCCGGGCCGGGCTGCTGCTCGCCGTGCGGTGGGACGCCCAGGCGTTCGGCGTGTTCGTCGTCGCCGGCGCGGCCGTCGCGGCGCCGGTGCTCACCGACGGGTTCGGGCCGCTGCTGCTCGGGTTCCTGCTCGTACTGCAGATCGCCGCGACCCCCGCCCAGCTCGCGCGGCGGTGGGGCGGGCTGTGCCTCGCGGCCGGGATCCCGCCGGTGCTCGCCTGCGCTCGCAGCCATCGGCGACGGCCAGCGACCGCGGACGCGCCCGTCGTCGCCTACCTCGGCGTTGCTCACCAGCGCGGTGCAGGTTCTCGCCGCGACCGCCGGTGCGCTGCGCCGGCCGGACGACCTGCTGCCGGTCGGGCTGCTGCTGCTCGCCCCGGCGCCGGCCATGCTCGCCGCGACCCTGCTGCCGCAGGCCGGCGCGGTCGCGCTGCCCGGCACGATCGGCGCCCTGCTCGTCCTCGTCTGGGCGCTCGGCCGGCTCACCGGCCTCACGCTGCCGCGCCGGTTCGGCATGCCGCCGGGGCGGCCGGCTCGGTCGCGCTGCTCCAGGCGACGGTCACCGCGTGCGACGGCTCCGCGCTCGCGATCGTGCTGCTCGCCGAGGCGCTCCTGCTCGCGCTCGTCGCGCGCGGCATGCGCTACCCGGCACGCACTCGCCGCCGCCGGCCTGTTCGCGTTCGCCGGGCTGGTGGCCGCGGCGGCGACCGCGCTGCCGGGCACGCTGATCGCGACCCCGCCCGCCGGAGAGCTCGCCACCGGCGGGTGCGTGACCGCCGGGGCTGACCGGGCTGCTGCTCGCCGCCGCGATGCTCGCCATCTGCTGGGTGGCCACCCGGCTCGGCGTCGCTCACCGGCGACGGCGCCTGGCCGGGCTGGCTGCTCGGCGGCCTCGTCGCCCTGTACGGCGAGACCGGCGCCGTGCTCGCCGTCGGGCCTGCTGGTCTCCCCGGACCGCACCGGGTTCCTGCTCGGCCACGTGCTCGTCACCGTGTCCTGGACGGTCGGCGCGCTGGTCCTGCTGCTGCGCGGCATCGACGCGGCGGCCGCTGCGGGTCGCCGGGCTGTCGCTGGTCGGCGCCGCGCTGGTCAAGCTGGTCGCTGTTCGACCTGTCCTCTCTGGACGGTCTCGCCCGGGTCGCCGCGTTCCTCGTCGCCGGGCTGGTGCTGCTCGGCGCCGGCACCCGGTACGCGAAGCTCGTCGCCGCGCGCACGCCGTACCCTCCCGAGGCGTGACCGTACTGACGTGGATCGCCGTCGTCCTCTGTGTCCTCCAGGGCGGGTTCATGGTGGTCGACGGGACGCGGGCGCTCGTCACCGGCGCGCTACTTCACGCCGCAGGACCGGCGAGCACGCCGGCCAGCTCGGCCCGTGGGCCGGGCTGGTCCGGCGGGTCGGGATCGAGCCCGGGTCGACCGGCATGAAGCTCGCGTTCGTCGCTCCTCGGCGCGGTGTGGCTCGCGGTGGCGGCCGGGCTCGCGCTCGACGCGGGCTGGGCGTGGCCGGCCGGGCTCGTGGTGGGCGTGGCCACCCTCTGGTACCTCGTGCCCGGCACCGTCATCAGCGTCGTCGTGGTGGTGCTGCTCCTGGTCACGGGAGGCGAGTTGAGGAACGGCTCGTGGCTGTTCTGGAACTCCCAGTCGTAGTAGCGGTCCCAGTTGACCGACCACGTCATCAGGCCGCGGATGCCCGGTGACGCGCCGCCGCGCAGCGTGTAGCCGCCGCAGTTCTGGTTGCGCGCCAGGCAGTTCAGCGCGTCGTGCACCGGGCCCGGCGGGGTGTAGCCGTTGCCGGCGCTGACCGCGGCCGGCAGGCCGAACGCGATCTGGTCCTCGCGCAGGCCCGGGAACGTCTGGCCGGTGTTCGCCACCGGGAAGCCGGCCTTGACCATGTCGGTCATCGCGATGTGGAAGTCCGCGCCGCCCATGTTGTGGTACTGGTTGTCCAGCCCCATCACCGGACCGGAGTTGTAGTCCTGGACGTGCAGCACGGTCAGCGCGTCGCGCAGCGCGTGGATCACCGGCAGGTACGAGCCGGTCCGGTTGTCGCCGCCGCCACCGCCGCCGTAGAACTGGTAGCCGACCTGGACGAAGAACGTCTCCGGCGCCATCGTCAGCACGAAGTCGCTGCCGTAGCGGGACTTCAGCGTCCGCAGCGCGGAGATCAGGTTCACGATCACCGGCGTCGTCGGGTTGCGGAAGTCGGTGTCGCCCGGGTTCAGGTACAGCGAGTGGCCCTCGAAGTCGATGTCCAGCCCGTCCAGGCCGTACCGGTCGATGATCGCCGACACCGAGGTGACGAACGCGTCGCGCGCGGCCGTGGTGGTGAGCTGCACCTGGCCGTTCGCGCCGCCGATGGAGATCAGCACCTTCTTGCCCTGCGCCTGCTTCGCGCGGATCGCCGCGGTGAAGTCGGCCTCGGACTCGACGTTCGGGCACTCGGCGGCCGGGCACAGCTGGAACCGGATGTCGCCGGAGGTGACCGAGGTCGGCTCGCCGAACGCCAGGTTGATGACGTCCCACGCGTCCGGCACGTCGGCCATCCGCACGTACCCGGACCCGTTGGCGAAGCTCGCGTGCAGGTACCCGATCAGCGCGTGCCGCGGCAGGTCCGCCTGCTGGCAGCCGGCCGTCGTCGCCGACGCCGGCGGCGCTGCGGGCCGACTCGCCCGCGTCGTTGTAGGCGGCGACCGTGTAGGAGTGCGTCGAGCACGCGGCGAGCCCGGAGATCGTCGCCGAGGTGCCGGACACCGTTGCCCGCACGGAGGTTCCCTCGTACACCCGGTACCCGGTCGCGCCGGACACGGCGGGCCAGGACAGCGCGATCGACGACGCCGTCACCGTGCCGACCTGCGGCGCGCCGGGCGCGGCCGGCGTGCCCGGGGTGCCGCCGCCGGGGCCGTCGAGCACCACGTCGTCGGCGTAGTAGGTGCCGGCGCCGTACCAGCCGTGCAGGTACAGCTGCGCGGACGTCTGCGCGGCGCCGGTGGTGAACGTCAGCGACAGCTGGGCGTACGCGGCCGGTGCGTTCCATGTGGACGGTCCGCCGGTGACGCCGAGGTACACCGGGTTGCCCCGCACCCAGGCGGACACCGTGTAGGTCGTGTTCGGCATGCACCGCAACCGTCTGCGCGCACTGCGCGGTGTCCGACGCGGTGGCGGTGGCGGCCAGCGCGTGCGAGCCGGAGTGCACCGGGCGTCGTGACGACCGCGCCGCCGGTGCACGACCAGCCGGACAGCGAGCCGTCCTCGAAGCCCGGCGTTGGTCAGCAGGTTCGCCGCCGACGCGGGAGTGGCCAGCGCCGAGGACGACGAGGAGAGCGGCGAGCACCGCGGCCAGGCGCTTCACGGCAGCGTGTCCAGGTGCGGCGCGACCGTGCGCGCGAAACCGTTGCCGTTGGCGACGTCCCAGTTGATCGACCACGTCATCGCGCCGCGGATGTCCGGGTAGGTGTGCGGTGGATGGAACGAGCCGCAGTTCGTGCCGCGCGCCAGGCAGTCGAGCGCGTCGTTGACCACCGACGGCGCCACCACGCCGCCGCCGGCCGCGCCCGGTCCCGCCGGCAGGCCGACCGCCACCTGGTCGGGCCGCAGCCCGTTCTCCAGCTGGATGCACGCCAGCGCGGTGATGAAGTTGACGTTGCCCTGGCCGTAGGCCTGCGACTGGTCGCAGCCGAGCATCGAGCCGGAGTTGTAGAACTGCGTGTGGACGACCGTGAGGATGTCCTTGATGTTCAGCGCCAGCGCGAAGTACGAGCCGCCGGTGGACTGCATGTCGATCGTCTGCGGCGCCATCGTGATGATCAGGCTCGAGCCGACCTGGTTGCGCAGCGAGTGCAGCGCCTGGCCCATGAAGGTCGGGTTGAGCCCGTTCTCCAGGTCGATGTCGACGCCGTCGAACCCGTACTCGGCCATGATCGACCGCACGCTGTTCGCGAAGTTCGTGGCGGACGTCGCCGTCGCCGACCGACACCCGGCCCGCCTCGCCGCCGACCGAGAGGATCACCTTCTTGCCGCGCGAGTGCAGGGCGGCGACGTCGGCCTTGAACTGGTCGTTCGTGTAGCCGCCGAGCGCGCTCGACAGCTCCGGGTCCAGCGCGAACGTGACCGCGCCCGGCGTCGACGTGGCCTCCGCGAAGGCCACCGCGACCAGGTCGTACTCGTCGGGCACGGCCGAGCAGGCGCAGCTCGGTGGCCGGGTTGACGAAGTTGTGCCAGTACCCGGTCAGGAAGTGGCGCGGCAGGTCGGCCTGCTGGCAGCCGGCCGTCGTGGCGGTGACCGGCCGCGCTGCGGGTGGACTCGCCGACCGTCGTTGTACGCGGCCACCGTGAACGTGCGGCTGGTGCACGCGGCGAGCCCGGAGAACGTCGCCGACGTGCCGGTCACCGTGGCCCGCACGGTGCTGCCCTCGTACACGCGGTAGCCGGTGACCGTGCCGGACGCGGCGGTCCAGCCGAGCGTGATGCTCGACGCCGTCGTCCCGGTCACCCGCACGCCGCCGGGCATCCCGGGCACGCCGGGCTGCGGGTCGGTGCCCGCCGCCGCAGTCCGCGCCGTTGACCCGGCAGTTCAGCGGCGCGCCCGGGCCGGCGCCGAGGAACCCGAAGGTCGCCGCGCGCCGGGGGCGAGGCTGCCGTTGTACTCGCGGTTGGCGAACGTGTGGTGGCTGCCGCCGAGGTGAGCAGGGCGTCCCAGTAGCTGCCGAGGCTCGTGCCGGCCGGCAGGTCGAACTCGACCCGCCAGCTGGTGATCGGCGTGGTGCCGCCGTTGGTGACGGTGAACCGGCCTTCCCAGCCGGACCCCCAGTCGGAGACCTTGGCGAACGCGGCGCGCTCCCCGGCGGCACTCGCGACGGGCGCGACGGTGCCGAGGCAGGCGAGAATCAGGGTGACGAGCAGGACGAGGGGACGCTTCATCGCGACGACCTCCACGTAGGCGCGCGGTGAGCAGGGAGGCACCGCGCGTTACCTAAATGTCTAGACCAATAACGGCGCGTTGTCTAGTCCAATCCTGGAGGGGACTGCGAGATGGCACCGTCACATCGACCGGCTGGCCCCGGCGGCCGCCGGCGGACGGCGCGACGATGTCGGCGGTCAGCGACCTGATCAACAAGGTCTACGAGGTGGCGGAGGACGGGCTGTGGCTCGACGGCGCCGCCCGGACGAATCCGGCCGAGGTGGCCGGGCTCACCCGGGCCGGGGAGATCGTCGTGGCCAGGGTCGGCCGGGCGGCTCGCCGGGTGCGTGCGGGTGCGGCGGCTCGACGGCGAGCTGGGCGAGTTCGGCATGCTCGTCGCCGCGCCCGAGCACCGCGGCACCGGGGTCGGCCGGGAGCTGGTGCGGTTCGCCGAGGAGCACGCCGGCCGGCCCGTGATGCGGCTCGAGCTGCTGGTGCCGCGCGAGTGGTCGCACCCGTCGAAGGAGTTCCTCGCCGGCTGGTACGGCCGCCTCGGCTACCGGCCGGTCCGGGTCGGCACCGTCGACGAGGCCCACCCGGACCTGGCACCCCTGCTGGCCACGCCGTGCGACTTCCGCGTCTACCACAAGGACCTGCGGGAATACCCCGACCGGTACGCTCGTTGAGGCGGTTAGTTGAAGCAAGCAACTAGTTGAGGGTGATGAGAAGTGATGCAGTTCGGGATCTTCACCGTCGGCGACGTGACCACGGACCCGACCAACGGCACCACGCCGAGCGAGCACGAGCGGATCAAGTCGATGGTGACGATCGCGCTGAAGGCCGAGGAGGTCGGGCTCGACGTGTTCGCCACCGGCGAGCACCACAACCCGCCGTTCGTGCCGTCCTCGCCGACGACCATGCTCGGCTACGTCGCCGCGCGCACCGAGCGGCTGATCCTCTCCACCTCGACCACGCTGATCACGACGAACGACCCGGTGAAGATCGCCGAGGACTACGCGATGCTGCAGCACCTGGCCGACGGCCGGGTCGACCTGATGATGGGCCGCGGCAACACCGGGCCGGTGTACCCGTGGTTCGGCCAGGACATCCGCCAGGGCATCCCGCTGGCGATCGAGAACTACGCGCTGCTGCACGACCTGTGGCGCAAGGACGTCGTCGACTGGGAGGGCCAGTTCCGCACGCCGCTGCAGGGGTTCACCTCGACGCCGCGGCCGCTGGACGGCGTGCCGCCGTTCGTGTGGCACGGCTCGATCCGCAGCCCGGAGATCGCCGAGCAGGCCGCCTACTACGGCGACGGCTTCTTCGCCAACAACATCTTCTGGCCCAAGGAGCACTACATGCGGCTGATCGGGCTGTACCGGCAGCGCTACGCCCACTACGGGCACGGCACGCCGGAGCAGGCGATCGTCGGGCTCGGCGGTCAGGTGTTCATGCGGCAGAACGGTCCCAGGACGCGGTGAACGAGTTCCGGCCGTACTTCGACAACGCGCCGGTGTACGGGCACGGGCCGTCGCTCGAGGACTTCATGGACGCAGACGCCGCTGACCGTCGGCAGCCCGCAGCAGGTCATCGACCGGACGCTCGAGTTCCGCGAGTACTTCGGCGACTACCAGCGCCAGCTGTTCCTGATGGACCACGCGGGCCTGCCGCTCAAGACCGTGCTGGAGCAGCTCGACCTGCTCGGCGAGGAGGTCGTGCCGGTGCTGCGCAAGGAGTTCGCCGATCGGCCGGCCGGCGCAGGTGCCGGACGCGCCGACGCACGCAGTCGCTGCTGCCGCGCGCGAAGGCAGAAGGTGACCGTCGAATGAGGACACTGGCGGTGGTGTCGGCCGGGCTGACCGTGCCGTCGTCGACCCGGCTGCTGGCCGACCGCCTCGCGGCGGCGGTCGGCGGCCAGGCACCGACGTCGACGGTCGAGGTGGTCGAGCTGCGCGACCTCGCGGTCGACATCGCGAACAACTTCGTCACCGGCTTCGCCTCGCCGACGCTGGCCGCCGCGCTGGACACGGTCACCGCGCGCCGACGGCCTGATCGCGGTCACGCCGATCTTCACCGCGTCCTACTCGGGCCTGTTCAAGTCGTTCTTCGACGTGCTCGACCACGACGCGCTGGCCGGCAAGCCGGTCCTGATCGCCGCGACCGGCGGCACGGCCCGGCACTCGCTCGCGCTGGAGCACGCGCTGCGGCCGCTGTTCACCTACCTGCGCGCGGTCGTCGTGCCGACGGCCGTCTACGCGGCGTCGGAGGACTGGGCCTCCTCGGGTGAGGACGACCTGGCGCACCGCATCGCCCGCGCGGCCGGGCGAGCTGGCGGAGCTGATGGAGGGCCGGCCGCCGGCGGCCGCGCCGGCGCGAGGAGACGGTGATCCCCTTCGAGCAGCAGCTGGCCGCACTGCGCGTGCCGCCGAAGAAGTGATCCCGGGCCCGCTCGCCGAGGTAATCGATTACCTCAGTGAGCGGGCCGGTTCGCCTCCTGGGCCAGGGTGTCCGCGAGCGCGGTGTCGTTCGCGATCGTGCTGACGCCGAGCCGCCAGTGGCCGCCGGCATAGGTGCCGGCGGGCCAGGACCGGCCGCCGGGCGCCCACAGCGACTGGATCGCGACCAGCCCGTGCCGGCGCTGGAACCAGTGGTTGTCGGCCGCCCACGAGGAGCCGGTGCGGTAGCCGGCGGCGAGCGTCAGGCCGGGCGAGCTCGCCAGCAGCCAGCGCGGGAACCCGGCCACGTCGCCGTCCCGGTCGAGCCCGCCGGGTCGCCGACCGTGGCGAGCGGCGGTGTCCAGGCCGAGCGCCGCCTCCCACACGCCGGCCGTGGTGGCGCCGTTGACGTGCCAGGTCAGCTCGCTGTCCACACGGGACCCGTCGGCCGCGAGCGTCCAGTCGGCCGTCACCGGCTCGTCGCCCATCGGGATGCCGGTCAGCGTCACGCGGTCACCGTCGGCCGCGACCCCGGCCGCCGGACCCGCGATGTCGGTCGCGCCCCAGCCGCCGACCGCGAGGTACGGGCCGGTCGGCCGCGCGGACGCGTCGAGCACCGGGCGGTACGCGCCGCCGCCCGCCGGGTCCACGGCGAGGCGGCGCAGCTCGGTCGTCGGCCAGGTGCGCACGTCCGCGCTCACGTACGGCGTGGTGATCCGCTGCCCGCGCTCGACGACCGCCGGGGTGAACGTGAGCGGCGCGAGGTAGAGCCCGCCCTGGCCCCAGCCCGCGCCGGTGAGCCAGGTGGTGCCGTCCGGCTCGGTGACGACCTCGGCGGCGTGCGCGTCGACCCGGCCGGCGAGGTCGCGGACCGAGAACTGGAGCGGGTCGCGGCTGCGGTACACGCGGCCGTCGCGGTAGCCGGGCTCGCAGCACACGAACAGGTACCACCAGCCGTCCCGCTCGATCACGAACGGCGACTCGGTCGGCCCGCCGAACGTGCCGGTCGCGGGGTGCTCGAACGCGACGTGCTTGCCGCTCCAGTGCCGCAGGTCCGTGCTGGTGCGGTAGGCGACCTGGTGGTTGCCGCCGGTCGGCGTGCTGTTCGCCGTGTAGTACATGACCCACTGGTCGCCGACGCGGGTGACCATCGGGTCGCGGGCGTCGAAGCCGTCGGTGAACAGCGGGTTCGCCGGGCTGCGCGTCCAGTGCACGAGGTCGGTCGAGGTGGCCAGGTGCATCCGGTAGGCCGCGTGGTCGGGGGTGCCGGCGGCGTAGAACAGGTAGTAGGTCCCGTTGTCGTACACCGCGTGCGGGGCCCAGATGTGGCTCTCCCCCGCGGCCGGGTCGGCGGTCAGCGCGAACGGCTGCTTGGTCCACGGCCCGCGCGGCGACGGGGCGGTCGCGTGGCCGAAGTTCTTCTCGTCCAGCGGGTTCGCGGGCTCGGCGTGGGTGATCGCGAAGACGTGCCAGGTGCCGGTCGCGACGTCGCGGACCAGCGTGTGGTCGTTGTAGTACCACGGGCCGGACTCGCCGACGGACGGGTCGTAGACGATCGACGACGGGCCCGCGGACACGGTCGCGCCCATGGTCTCGTACGCGGCCGTGCTGTCCGGTGTGGACGCCGCGGCGGCGCAACGGCGACCGCGCGCCGCGCAGGACGACGGCGGCGAGGAGTGCTCTCATGGCGGACCCTCAGATCAGGCTGGGGCGGGGGATCTGGTTGCCGGTGGCGAACTGGTCGTGCCACTTCGCCGAGGCGCCGAACGCGGAGCCGGTCGACAGCGCGGCGAAGACGTCGGCCGTGGTGCCGCGGGTGAACGTGAGGATGTCGGCCTTGCCGTCGCCGTTGACGTCGGCGATGCCGGGTGCCTCGGCGTCGGCGGCGAAGAAGTCGTGCCACTTCCAGGCGTTCTGCACGAAGCGGGTGCCGTCCGACAGCGACACGAACACGTCGGCGGCCGCGCCGCGGGTGAACGTGACGACGTCGTCGCGGCCGTCGCCGTCGAAGTCGCCGGTGCCGGCGAGCTCGGTGCCGCCGCCGAAGTTGTCGTGCCAGAGCCAGCCGTCCTGCACGAACGCGGCGCCGTTGGACAGCGACACGTACGCGTCCGCGTTCGTGCCGCCGGTGAAGGTGACGATGTCGTCGCGGCCGTCGCCGTCGAAGTCGCCGACCGCGGGCCGCTCGGCGCCGACCGCGAAGTGGTCGTGCCACTTCACTCCCGGGCCGAACCCGGTCCCGGTGGACAGCGCCACGAAGACGTCGGCGGCGGCGCCGCGGGTGAACGTGATGATGTCGGCCATGCCGTCCCCGTTGACGTCGCCGACCTCCGGGTACTCGGCGTCGACGGCGAAGAAGTCGTGCCACTTGGCCGACGGGCCGAACCCGGTGCCGGTGGCGAGCGCGACGTAGACGTCCGCGAGCGAGCCGCGGGTGAACGTGATGATGTCCGCCCGCCCGTCGCCGTTGACGTCGCCGGTGCGCGGGATCTCGCCGTCGATGGAGAAGAAGTCGTGCGCCTTGGTCGCGGCGCCGAACGCCGAGCCGGTCGACTGTGCCGTGTAGACGTCGGCCTCCGCGCCCTGGGTGAACAGCACGGCGTCGTCGCGGTCGTCGTTGCCGACGTCGCTGGTGTTGCGGGCCTCCGCGCGAGCGTTCACCACGCCGGAGGGCGCGCCCGCGTTGCCCGCGCCGTCCACGGCCACCACCCGGTAGTAGCGCTGGGCGCCGGCGGGCAGCGGGCCGTGCCGGAAGGACGTCGAGGTCGTCGTGCCGACCAGGTTCGCCGAGTTGATCGGCACCGACGGGTTGGTCGAGGCGTACACCCGGTACCCGGCGACGCCGACGTTGTCGGTGGCCGGGTTCCAGGTCAGCGGGATCGCGTGCGTCCGCCCGGCGCCGAGCGCGAGGCCGCCGACCCCGCTGGGCGGCGCCGTGTCGGTGAACGGCGCGACCAGGCTCAGCGCCGTGTACCGCGCCGCCGTCCACTGTGGACCACTCGGGCGCCAGCCGCACGGTGATCGTGCGACTTGCCCGCGGTCAGCGCGGGCGGGATCGTGAGCTCGTCGTCGAGCCAGCGCTGGACTGTGTTGCCCAGCGGCTGGGTCCAGGTGCCCGCGTTCGCGCCGTCGACGGTGACCGCGGCCGACTGGTAGCCGGCGTTCTGGTCGCTCGTGCGGCGGATCCGCACGCCGTCGTTGCCCGGGTCGACCGCGAGGCGGAAGCTCACCGCGCCGCCGGTCGCGCGCACCTGGCCGGTCACCGTCTCGGTGTCGTCGTCGCCCTCGTAGGAGGAGGTGAGCGCGTACTGGCTCGCCGCGCCGGACTCGGTGTAGCCGTGCGCGGTGCGGCTCGCCGCGTCGCCGATGACGAGCGTGTCGGTGGCGCGCGACGTCAGGTCCGGCCTGGTGTAGAGGAACGCCGTCGAGCTCGCGTCGACCTGGTAGTCGTCCTGCGGGCCGTGCTCGATGCCGAACCGCAGGCCGGTCGTGAAGGGCACGGCGTCACCGAGCTGCAGCCGGTACATCGCGTCGCACTCGATCGCGCAGGAGCCGGCGCGGACACGGTGGGCGGTGTTGCCGGTGAACACGCCCGAGTACTCGCCGCGGTTGAAGTACCAGCCGGACTCGTAGTAGTCCTCGGTGCCGGTGCCGTGGAACGCGGGGCTGGCCGCACCGTCCACATAGACCCGCTCGTCGCCCTCGAGGTAGCCGCGCTCGTTGCCGCCGGCGATCGTGTTGCGCTCGGCGTGGGTGACGCCGAGGAAGCGGCCGCGGCCCGGGCCGGTCGGCGAACAGCCAGTCGCGGCCGGGGGTGCTGGGGCCGCGGTGGGACTCGGTGGTGAAGTGGCCGGCGGTGCCGTTCGGGCCGAGCTCGGTGGCCCACTTCGCGTTGGGGGCGCTGGTGATCTCGGCGTTGACGCCGGAGATCGTCGCGCCGGTCGTGTTGACCAGCGACACGGTCGCCGACGACGCGTAGGGCATCATCCACCAGGCGCTGTACCAGCCGCCCGCGGCCGGGTCCATGCCGAACATCAGCGACCGCACGTCCCGTTCGCCGAACGGCGCGCCGAAGAACTCGGCGACCGGGGAGTCCACTGTGGTGCGTCCGTCGAACGCCATGCCGCAGCCGCAGCCCGTTGAGGTTGGCCTCGGTGGCCGCGGCGTCGGGCACCCGCAGCCGCAGGCCGGTGATCGCCGCGGAACCGGACAGGTTCGCGAGCGTCGCGGACGCGCCGGGCCCGGGCGAGACCGTCGTGGCGGTCGTGGCGGCGCCGGGCTGGGCGGGCTTCGGGTCGATCCGCCCGGCCTGGCGCAGCGTGTTCACCACGTCGGTCGCCGGGTCGGCCGGGTTGAACCGGGTGACGCCGTCCGCGCTCGCGAACTCGCGGTGGCTCACGTGGTAGAAGAGCGGGTTGTTCGTCGTGGTGATCAGCATCGAGTCCCGGTAGGGCATCGGGACCTTGATCGTGACGCCGCCGGAGTTCTGGTCGGCGTTGGACACCAGCGGCCACACGAACGGCGCGCCCCGGTCGCCGTTGACCACGCTCTGCAGGTTCGCGTCGAGCACGGTCACGCCGTCGAGCACGATCCGGATGTTGCCGGTGGCGCTGACGTTGCCCTCGTCGCGGGTGAACCAGATCGACGAGACCTCACCGGGACCGCGGTCCTCGGCGATGACACAACCGGGGCCGTTGGTACGCAGGCAGGAGTAGGTGCCACCGAAGCCGTCGTCGTTGCTTCCGTTGCGGCCGAAGCTGGAGAACTGCTTGGTGCGCGAGGCCGACGCCAGGTCCGGCAGCAGGTCCAGGCGGCGGTAGGTGTCCCAGCCGACCGGGCCGTTGGACGCCGCCGCGGTGACACGGTCCGCGGCGGGTGCGGCGTACGTCGGAGTCACGAGCGCCACGGCGGTGCCGGTGACGGCGAGAGCGAGGGCGGACAGGGCGGCGAGCAGGGATCGCCGGGTACGTCGCATCGAGGTCACCCTTCCGGACGCCGGTGGCCGGCGACGGGTAAACGATTACCCGAACGAGTGTCCTTTCGTGCCTTCCTGACGTCAATAGACCGGACGGTGGTATCGATTCACGGCCTCCCGGGCACGACCACGGGCCCGGCTGTTCCTTGACACCGTCATGCGCCGGACCTAGCGTCTGGTAATCGATTTCCCGGATAGCGGCGACGGCGACGAGGGACGCATGGACGACGGTGTCAGCCCGCTGGTCGAGATGATCGGCATCAGCAAGTCGTACGGCGGCGTGCACGCCTGCCGGGACATCGACTTCGCCGTGCGCGCGGGCGAGGTGCACGCCCTGCTGGGCGAGAACGGCGCCGGCAAGTCGACGCTGATGCGGGTGCTCTCCGGCGACGTCGCCGACTACGACGGGCGGATCCACGTCGAGGGCAGGCCCGTGCGGTTCACCGCACCGGTCGACGCGCAGCGCGCGGGCATCGCCATGATCCACCAGGAGCTCGACCTCGTGCCGGGCCTGTCGGTGGCGGACAACATCTTCCTCGGCCGCGAGCTGCGGACCCGGTTCGGCGCGGTCGACCGCAGGCGGATGAACTCCCTGACCCGTGACCTTCTCGAGCGGTGCGGCATCGACCTCGACCCGCGCCGCCCGGTCGGCGAGCTGCGCACCGGCGAGCAGCAGCTGGTGACGATCGCGAAGGCGCTCTCGCTCGACGCCAAGGTGCTGATCATGGACGAGCCGACCTCGGCGCTGTCCTCCGCCGAGGTCGAGCAGATGTTCACGGTGATCGCCGAGCTGCGCCGGGCCGGCGCCGGGATCGTCTACATCTCCCACCGCATGGACGAGATCGGCCGGATCGCCGACCGCGCGACCGTGCTGCGCAACGGCGCGGTCGTCGCCGGCTTCGGCGCGCGCGAGCTGACCGCGGAGAAGGCCGCCGAGACCGTTGCCGAGGCGATGGTCGGCAGGCCCGTGCAGGCGCTGTTCCGCACCCACGCCGTCGAGCCGGGCGAGGAGGTCCTGCGCGTCACCGACCTGGTGCTGCGGCCCCGCCGGGAGCGTCCCGGCCGCCGCGAACCGGACGGGGTCTCGGTGACCGTGCGGCGCGGCGAGATCGTCGGGCTGGGCGGGTTGCTCGGCTCCGGGCGCACCGAGTTCCTCGAGACCCTGTTCGGCGCCGGCACCCGCGGCACCCTGCACGGCACGATCGAGCTGAACGGCCGGCTCGTCGCGCCGCGCGGCCCCCGCCGGGCACTCGCGCTCGGCATGGCGTTCGTACCCGAGGACCGCCGGGTCGCGGGCCTCGCCATCGACCACTCCGTGCTCGCCAACACCGTGCTGTCCATCGTGGACCGGATCGCGGCGGCCGGGTTCGTGCCGCGGGCCAGGGAGACCGGTTCCGTGCGGCGCATCGTGGACGAGCTCAAGGTCAAGCTCGGCTCGATCACCGACGCCGTCGGCACGCTGTCCGGCGGCAACCAGCAGAAGGTCGTCTTCGGCCGGATGCTGCTGACCGAGCCGGCGCTGCTGCTGCTCGACGAGCCCACGCGCGGCGTGGACGTCGGCGCCAAGGCAGAGATCTACGCGCTGCTCGGTCGGGCCGCCGAACAGGGCATCGGCGTGCTGCTGGCGTCCTCGGAGCTGGCCGAGCTCGTCGGGGTGTGCGACCGGGTCGTGGTGCTCTCCGGCGGTCGAAGCGTGCGCGAGCTGGACACCCGGCACGCGAGTGAGGCGGACCTGCTGGCCGCCTCCATGGGAGAGGGAAGCACGGCTCAGGCTGTGGACGTCGCGGGAGGCCAGGCATGAGCGAGACCGACACGGCGGCGCCGGAGGAGACCCCGCCGTCCTCGAGGGAGACCGCGCGCCGGACCGACGTCGTCGCCGCGCTGTTCCGGTTCCAGAGCCTGTTCGGCCTGGTCGCGGTGTTCGTGGTGGCCGTGGTGTTCTCCCCGCACCACAACGGCGAGATCCTGTTCCTGGGCAGCGAGAACCTGTTCAACGTCGTCCGCGCCGTGTCCGAGATCGGCATCATGGCGGTCGGCATGACGTTCGTCATCCTCGTCGGCGGCATCGACCTGTCCGTCGGCGCGGTGCTCGGCCTCGCCGCCGTCGGCTCGGCCGTGCTGATGGTCGAGGACGACTTCGGGGTGTTCGCCGCGGTGGCCATCGTGCTGGCGATCGGGCTGGGTTTCGGCTTCCTCCAGGGGATCGCGACCGCGCTGTTCGGCATCCAGGCGTTCATCGTGACCCTCGCCGGGATGCAGATCGCGCGCGGCCTGGCCCGCATCTGGTCCGGCGGGCAGGGCGTCGCGATCGCCTACGGCGACGGCCCGGGCGAGGCGCCGCTGGCGTTCTCCCTGCTCGGCGAGCGCACGTTCAACGGGCTGGTGCCGATCCCCGCGCTGATCTTCGCCGTCGTGGCCGTCGTCGCGATCGTGTTCCTGCGCACCAGCGCGTTCGCCCGGCACGTGTACGCGATCGGCGGCAACGAGAAGGCCGCGCGGCTGTCCGGTGTGCCGGTCACCCGGGTCAAGGTGATCGTCTTCTGCGTGGCCGGGTTCCTCGCCGCGCTCGCCGGCATCGTGCACGCCGGGCAGCTCAACCAGGGCAGCCCGAACGACGGGTTCGGCTACGAGCTCGACGCGATCGCCGCGGTCGTCATCGGCGGCACCAGCCTCATGGGTGGCCGGGGCTCGGTCACCGGCACCGTCGCCGGCGCGCTGCTGCTGGGCGTGCTCAACAACTTCCTCGGCCTGCACGGCGTCGACCCCAACGTGCAGCTGCTGGTCAAGGGACTGGTAATCGTCGTCGCGGCAGGCCTGCAGCGCCTGCGTCCCGCGGCATGACCGGATTCGAGAAAGAAGGTAGACACATGGCCCGTCGTCGTGCCGTGGCAGCCGTGCTCACCGCGGCCACCGCGCTCACCCTGTCCGTCGCATGTGGAACGACCAGTGAGAACAGCGGCCAGCAGCAGGCCGGCGGCGCCGACGCCAAGTGCGGTGGGCCGGACGGCAAGTACACGATCGGGATGAGCCAGGCCAACGTGGCCGAGCCGTACCGGGAGCGAATGGACGACGACATCCGCACCGCGGCGCAGGACGTGCCGCAGTTCAGCGTGGAGTTCGCCGACGCCCAGCAGGACAACGCCAAGCAGGTGTCGGATGTGGAGAACTTCCTCACCAAGCAGATCGACCTGCTGATCATCAGCCCGAACGAGGCGGCGCCGCTCACCGCGGTCGTGGCCAAGGCCTACAACAAGGGCATCCCGGTGATCGTGCTCGACCGCAAGGTCGACGGCGACGCCTACACCACGTGGATCGGCGCCGACAACGAGGAGATCGGCAAGACCGCGGGCGAGTTCGTCGCCGAGAAGCTGCTGCCGGACGGCGGCACGGTCGGCGAGATCCGCGGCCTCGCGGGTGCCACCCCGGCCAAGGAGCGCGGCGACGGGTTCCGCGAGGGCATCGAGGGCAAGAACATCGAGATCGTCGCCAGCTCGGACGGCGACTGGCTGCGGGAGAAGGGCCAGTCCCAGGCGGACGCGATGTTCAAGGCACACCCCGACATCAAGGTCCTGTTCGCGCACAACGACCCGATGGCCGAGGGCGCCTACCTGGCCGCGAAGTCCGCCGGGCTGGAGAAGTCGATGAAGTTCGTCGGCATCGACGGCCTGCCGATCCCCTCGGGCGGCATCAAGGCGGTCGAGCAGGGCCGGCTGTCGGCCACGCTGATCTACCCCACCGCGGGCAAGGAAGCCGTGGCGACGGCGAAGAAGCTGCTCGTCGACTGCGACGAGGTCCCGAAGACCCAGACGCTCGAGACGAAGCTGATCACCACGGACAACGCCACCGACGTCTACAACGAGGCCAACGGCTGAGGCGCCCCGGGAGGACGCTCCCCCGGCGGGCGTCCTCCCGGCCGGTTCAGAGGTCCGAACCAGCCCACCGTCCACCAGATCCATGCGGTCCACCCTGCCGATGTCCTCGGCCGGGCACCGGCGGGTATCGGACGTCGCGTCCGGCTCAGCCGCCCCGGTGGGAGCTGCCGCGCTCGATGAGCCGGGCACCGAGCGTCGTGGTCGTCGGGGTCCGGCTGTCGTCGCCGATGCGGGCGAGCAGGAGCCTCGCGGCCACCGCGCCGATCTCGTAGGCGGGCTGGGCCACGACGGTCAGCGGCGGGTCCACCAGCCGCGCCCAGGGCACGTCGTCGAACGCCACGACGCCGACGTCCGCGCCGGGGCGCAGCCCGTGTGCGGACAGCGCGGAGAGCACGCCGATCGCCATCGCGCTGTTGGCCACCAGCAGCGCGTCCGGCGGCTCGGCCATCCCGAGCAGCTCCTCGCACGCCCGGCCCGCCCCGGTCTCCTTGAACTCCGTGCGCCGCACCAGCCGCGCCGAGGTGCGCACCTTCGCCGCGCGCAGGGCGTCGTGGTACCCGGCGAGGCGGTCGTCCGCGGTGCGCACGCCGACCGGGCCGGTGATACAGCCGATGCGCGTGTAGCCCTGCCCGAGGAGATGCTCGGTGGCCAGGCGCGCGGCCGGCCGGGTGTCCACCAGGACGGTGTCGCTGACGCGTTCGGGCAGCGGGCGGTCGACGGCCACGAGCGGGGTGCCGCGGTTGATGAGCAGGTCGACGTTCGTGGCGGTGGACGTCGGCGAGATGACGACGCCGGCCACGCGCTCCTGGATCGCCACGTCGACGTACCGGCGCTCCTTGTCCACGCTCTCGTCGGCGTTGCACAGCACGACCGAGTAGCCGACGGCGTGCGCGACGTCCTCGACGCCACGCGCGATCGACGTGAAGAACGGGTTCTCCACGTCGCTGATGATGAGCGCGAGGACCGCCGCCTCCTGCCGCCGCAGGTTCCGCGCCGGGCCGTTGGGCTGGTACCCCAGCTCCTGCGCGGCCTCGACCACCCGCGCCACCAGCCCCGGATCCACTGTGGACTTACCGTTCAGCGCACGGGACACCGTCGCCGTGGACACCCCGGCCCGGGAGGCAACATCGCTGATCGTCGCCACTTCGGCCTCGCTTTCCGCCCACGCCGTGACACCACCCGGGCCCTATTGACACGTTCGAGGGGTAAGAATAGCTTCTGAGTAAACGATTACTCCAGATTTGCACGCAGTGTCGCTCAGGAGGACCGGTGGCCCGTATCGGCGTGATCAACATCTCCGACGGCCGGGACTACGTCCACGACGGCATCGCGGACTTCATCCTGGCCAACGAGGACAAGCTCGTCGCCGGCCTCGAGGCGGCGGGCCACGACGTGGTCCGGGCGAACGCACCCGTCTCGTCCAACACCCTGGCGACATCGCTGGCCCGCGAGATCGAGGCGGCGCGCGTCGACCTCACCGTGCTGCACTACTGCGTGTGGGCGTTCCCCCACTTCACCATGCTCGCCGCGGGCCAGCTGACGGGTCCGCTCGTGCTGCTCGCCAACATCGACCCGGTTCAGCCCGGCATGGTCGGCATGCTCGCCGCGGGCGGTGCGCTCGACCAGATCGGCCGCACGCACACCCGGCTGTGGGGCGACCCGGCGGACGCGACGCTCGTCGCGCGCATCGGGGTGCACGCCGCCGCCGCGGGCGCGGTGGCGGCGCTGCGCGGGCAGACGTTCGGCCGCATCGGCGGCCGGCCCATGGGCATGAACACCGCGGTCGCCAACACCGACCAGTGGCAGCGTCAGTTCGGTGTGGACGTCGAGGAGATCGACCAGTGGGAGATCGTCCGGCGCGCGGAGGCGGCGGACGCCGGGGAGAAGGCCACGGCCCGCCGGTGGCTCGAAAAGCACGCCACGGTCCACTACGACGGCAAGAAGCTCACCGAGGAGCTGCTGGAGCGCCAGGTCGGCTCCTACCTCGCGATGCGTGAGCTCATCGACGAGTGGCACCTCGACTTCACCGGCATCAAGGGCCAGCCGGAGCTGACCCAGTACTTCGCCACGATGGACATCGCCGAGGCCTTCCTCAACGACCCGTACGACTGGAACGGCCCCAAGGAGCCCCACGTCTGCGCCACCGAGGCGGACATGGACGGCGCGCTCACCATGCAGATCCTCAAGCACCTCTCGCACACGCCGGTGCTGTTCGCCGACGTCCGCCACTACCACGGCGACCGCGACATCTGGGACCTGTGCAACTCCGGCCAGCACGCCACCTGGTTCGCCGCCCGCAGCGACGACCCGGCCGAGAACCTGGCCAGGGTGCACCTGTATCCGGAGGTGTTCTTCTTCCCCGCGGGCGGCGCGTCCGTGCAGCACGTCGCGGCCCCGGGCGAGATGACCCTCGCCCGGCTGACCCGCGACGACGGGCACTACCGCCTGCAGCTGATGCTCGGCGAGTTCGAGAACTACGACGAGGCCACCACCGAGTCGCTGATGAAGATGTCGACCCCGGAGTGGCCGCACGCGTTCGCGCGGCTCGACGCGCCGGCCGAGGTGTTCCTGTCCCGCTTCGGCGCCAACCACATCCACGCGGTTCCCGGCGACAAGCGGGCCGAGCTGCGTGCCGTGTGCGACCTGCTCGACATCACCCTGGACGAATTCTCCCGTGGCTGATCTCCACCTGGGCATCGACATCGGCACGTCCAGCTCGAAGGGGGTGCTGGTCACCGGAGCGGGCACGATCGTGGCCAGGGCGAGCCGTGAGCACCGCACCGACACGCCGCATCCCGGCTGGGTCGAGCACGACGCGGAAGCCGTGTGGTGGGCGGACTTCGTGGCCATCGCCCGTGAGCTGGTCGCCGCGGCGGACGGCGAGCGGTTGGCCGGGCTGGGGGTCAGCGGGATCGGTCCGTGCCTGCTGCCCGCCGACGGCGCCGGCCGGCCGTTGCGCCCGGCGATCCTGTACGGCGTGGACACCCGGGCGGGTACCGAGATCGCCGAGCTGACCGAGGAGCTGGGTGCCGGCGAGATCCTGCGCCGCGGTGGCACGCCCTTGTCCTCGCAGGCGGTCGGGCCGAAGATCCGCTGGCTGGCCCGCCACGAGCCCGGCGTGTACGAGCGCACCGAGATGCTGCTGATGGCCAGTTCCTTTCTGGTGCACCGGCTCACCGGCCGCTACGTGCTCGACCACCACTCGGCCAGCCAGTGCGACCCGATGTACGACCAGCTCGCGCTGGGCTGGGCGCCCGACTGGGCCGCGGCCGTGGCGCCGGGGCTGGACCTGCCGGAGCTGTTGTGGCCGACCGAGGTCGCCGGCACGGTCACCGCCGAGGCGGCCGCGGAAACCGGGCTGCCGCAGGGACTTCCGGTCACCGCGGGCACGGTCGACGCCTGGGCCGAGGCGACCAGCGTGGGCGTCCGGGAACCGGGCGACGTGATGGTCATGTACGGCACCACGATGTTCCTCATCCAGGTGCTCGAGTCGCCGACGCCGCACCCGGGCCTGTGGACGACCAGCGGCGTGTTCCCCGGCACCCGCTCGCTGGCCGCCGGCATGGCCACGTCCGGCGCGGTCACCGACTGGTTGCGCCGCCTCGTCGGCGGCGAGTTCGCCACGCTCGTCGAGGAGGCCGCGCGGGTACCGGCCGGCAGCCGCGGGCTGCTGGTGCTGCCCTACTTCGCCGGCGAGCGCACGCCGATCTTCGACCCCGACGCGCGGGGCGTGATCGCCGGGCTGACGCTCGAGCACGGCCGCGCCGAGCTGTACCGGGCGATGCTGGAGGGCATCGCGTACGGCGTGCGGCACAACCTGGAGGTCATGCGCGAGGCGGGCGGCGTGCCGCGGCGGCTGGTCGCGGTCGGCGGTGGCACGCAGGGCGGGCTGTGGACGCGGATCGTGTCGGACGTGACCGGTGCGGCCCAGCAGGTGCCGCGCGAGACGATCGGCGCGTGCCTCGGCGACGCGCTGCTGGCCGCGGTGGCCACCGGCGCCGACGTCGACCCGGAGGCGTGGAACCCGGCCGACCACACCGTGGCGCCGGAGAACCCGGAACGGTACGACCGGTACTACCGCCACTACCGCGACCTGTACCCGGCGACCGCGGAGACCGCGCATTTCCTTGCCGCCGAACAGCACGCCGCGGATCGCGGTAACGCCGGCACGGCCGCGGACGACGGGCTCGGTGGGACGTAACTGCGCCAATGACCAGCGTGGGAGGCGCGTTGTGCTGCACCCCGCTCCCCCACCCGGGCCAGAACCCGCCGCCCTCACCGGCGACCTCGGCCGGATCCGCGCCGGCCTCGACGCGACGGTCCCGGCCAAGTCCGCGGGCAACCTCCTGATCGGCACCTGGAACCTGCGTGCGTTCGGAGGGCTCACCTCGAAATGGCAGTCGGGCGAGAAGGACTCGCCACGGCGCGACTGGCACGCACTCGCCTGCATCGCCGCTGTCGTCGAGAGATTCGACGTCGCCGCGATCCAGGAGGCGCGGCGCGACACCACCGCGTTACTCGCTCTCCTCGGCCGGCTCGGACCTCGTTACCGCGTCATCGCCTCAGACGTCACCGAAGGCGGACCCGGCAACGACGAACGGCTCACCTACGTCTACGACGCCGAGCGCGTGCAACCCTCGGGTCTCGTCGGTGAGCTCGTCCTGCCGGCCGCCGCCGACGGCGACACGCGCCAGTTCGCGCGGACGCCGTACGCCGCCGCGTTTGTCCGCAAGGGCACGGAGTTCATCCTGACGACCGTGCACATCCTCTGGGGCGACGCGCCGGAGGAGCGGATCCCCGAGCTCACGGCCTTCGCGTCCTGGATGCGCCAGTGGGCCGAGCGGCCGAAGGACTGGAACGGCAACCTCCTCGTGCTGGGCGACTTCAACATCGACCGCCTCGACAACCCCTTGTTCCGCGCGTTCGTCTCCACCGGCCTGTGGCCGCCGGCAGAGCTGAACAACGCCCGCCGAACGATCTTCGACGACGACAAGAACCGCCACCACTACGACCAGATCGCCTGGTTCAGCGACCCCGCCAAGCCCGACAACCCCCCGCTGCTGCACGGAATGACGTACAACCGCCGTGGCGGCACGTTCGACTTCCTCCCCCATGTCCTGCGCGACCTCACCAAGACCCAGGTCTCCTGGCGCATCTCCGACCACTATCCACTGTGGCTCGAGTTCACGGTCTGAGCGAGGCCGGGCCGCACCGGGCCATCTTCAACGGGTGATGCGCCCGCTCGGCCCGGTACCCGACCGTTCGGCGGTGCGCACGTCCTTCCCGTCAGGCACGCGATGAGCTTGCCCGAGCCGTTCCCGTCGCTGCACGGTTACCGGGCGGCCTGGCTGCGGCCCGACCTGATCGCGGGTGTCACGGTCTGGGCGGTGCTGGTGCCGGAGGCGCTCGCCTACGCGACGATCGCGGGCGTGCCGCCGGTCGTCGGGCTCTATGCCGCGCCGGCCGCGCTGGTGCTCTACGCGCTGGTCGGCAGCTCCCGCCATCTGGTGGTCGGGCCGATGTCGGCGACGGCGGCGCTGTCGGCCGCGACGGTCGCGGGGCTCGCCGGAGGTGATGCCGGCCGGGTCGTCGCGCTGACCGCCGGCCTCGCCGTCGTCGCCGGGGTGGTCGCGGTGCTGGCCGGTTTGGCGCGGCTGGGCTTCCTCGCCGCCTTCATCTCCGAGCCGGTGCTCAAGGGGTTCATCATCGGCCTCGCGCTCACGATCATCGCCGGGCAGCTGCCGAAGATGTTCGGGCTCCACAAGGCGGACGGCGACTTCTTCGCGCAGCTGTGGTCGCTGGCCGGCGATCTCGGCGACGCGAGCTGGCTGACGTTCGCGATCGGCGCGGGGTCGCTGGTCGTCGTGCTCGGCCTGAAGCGCTACCTGCCGCTGCTGCCGGCCGCGCTCGTCGCGGTGACGGCCGGTGTGCTCGCCGCGGTCGTGTTCGACCTGGACCAGCACGGCGTCGGCGTCGTCGGGCCGGTCGACAGCGGGCTCCCGGCGATCGGCCTGCCGTCGATCGGGTTCTCCGACTACCTGTCGCTGGCCGCGGGCGGTGTGGGCATCGTGCTCGTCGGGTTCGCCGAGGGGCTCGGCGCGGCGAAGACCTACGCGACCCGGGCCGGCTACGACGTCGACGCCAACCGGGAGCTGCTCGGACTCGGCGCGGCGAACGTCGGTGCCGGGCTGGTCGGCGGGATGGTGGTCAACGGGAGCCTGTCCAAGACCGCCGTCAACGGCGGCGCCGGCGCCCGCACGCAGCTCTCCGGCCTGACGGTCGCCGCGCTGACGGTGATCACGCTGCTGTTCCTGACCGGGCTTGTTCGAACAGCTCCCGGAGGCCACCCTCGCCGCGGTCGTGATCGCCGCGGTCGTCGAGCTCGTCGACGTGCCCGCCCTCGTCCGGCTGTTCCGGATGTGGACCCGGCGGCTCGGGTCGATCTACGGACCGGCCGCCCGCGCCGACTTCGTCGCGGCCGTCGCGGCCCTGCTCGGCGTGCTGCTGTTCGACACGCTGCCGGGGTTGTTCATCGGCATCGGCGTGTCCATGGTGCTGCTGCTCTACCGCGCGTCGCGGCCCAACGTCGCCGTGCTCGGCAGGGCCGGCACCGGCACCGGCGCGGTGTGGGCCGACCTCGCCCGCCACCCCGCGGGCGACGGTCGACGGGATCGTCGTGGTCCGCGTGGAGAGCGGCATGTTCTTCGCCAACGCCGACCACATCCGGGCCAGGATCCGCGCGATCGCCGCGGACACCTCGGCGCACAGCGTCGTGCTCGACGCCGAGACCGTGCCGTTCGTCGACGTCACCGCCGCCGCGATGCTCACCGCCCTCACCCGCGACCTGGCCAGGCAGGACGCCACGCTGCTCATCGCGCGCGACATCGGGCAGGGCCGGGACGTGCTGCGGCGCTCGGATTCCGACGCGCTGACCCACACGCCCTACCCGGACATCGACTCCGCCGTGGCGGCCGCGGCCGCCACCACGTCCCCGCGACCGGCGGAGGGCTCCTGAACCACCTCACCCGGTTCAGGTGACGCCGCGTGTTCCGCCCGCACCCAGCATGCGAGAACGACGGGCGTGCCCGAGCCGAGCTGAAAGCGGAGTAGTCATGACTGTGGTGGCGGACCGGACCGACTTCGACAACGCCCAGCGAGGGCTGGTCGCCCGGCTGGAGCCCGGTGTGGTCACGGCCGCGGACGGCAGGGTCGTGTTCGACATCGACCAGTTCACCGAGGCCATGTCCGGCGAGTGCCCGGACACGGTCAACCCGAGCCTGTGGCGGCAGAGCCAGCTCACCGCCATCCAGGGCCTGTTCGAGGTCACCGACGGCATCTACCAGGTCCGCGGTGCTCGACCTGTCGAACATGACCCTGGTCGAGGGCGACACCGGGGTCATCGTGATCGACCCGCTCATCTCCGCGGAGACCGCGGCCGCGGCGATCGCCCTGTACCGGGCCCATCGCGGCGACCGGCCGGTCACCGCGGTCATCTACACCCACGCCCACATCGACCATTTCGGTGGCGTGCTCGGCGTGGTCGACGCCGACACCGCCGTGCCGATCATCGCCCCCGAGCACTTCCTCGAGCACGCCGTCTCCGAGAACGTCTACGCCGGGATCGCCATGCTGCGCCGCGGCATGTACTACTCCGGGCGCGGGCCTGCCGGTCAGCGCCGACGGGACGGATCGGCATGGGCCTGGGCCCGGCGGCGTCCGAAGGCGCGGTCGGCCTGCTCGCGCCGACGCTCGACATCACCGCGCACCGGGCAGGAGGAGGTGCTCGACGGCGTCCGGATCGTCTTCCAGATCACCCCCGGCACCGAGTCGCCCGTCGGAGATGAACTTCCACTTCCCGCGACCGGCGCGCGCTGTGCCTGGCCGAGAACGTCACCCACAACCTGCACAACCTGCTGACGCTGCGCGGCGCCCAGGTGCGCGACGCCCGGATCTGGTCCCGCTACATCGCCGAGGCGATCGAGCTGTTCGCCGCCGACACCGACGTCGCGTTCGCCTCGCACCACTGGCCCACCTGGGGCACCGACGCCATCGCGACGCTGCATGACCGAGCAGCGCGACCTGTACTGCTACCTGCACGACCAGACCCTGCGGCTGATGAACCAGGGCTACGTCGGCAGCGAGATCGCCGAGATGATCGAGATGCCCCCGGCGCTGGAGGCCGCCTGGCACACCCACGGCTACTACGGCTCGGTCAGCCACAACGTCAAGGCGATCTACCAGCGCTACCTCGGCTGGTACGACGGCAACCCCGCACACCTGTGGCAGCACCCGCCGGAGGCGCTCGCCGCCCGCTACGTCGAGGCGTTCGGCGGCGTCGACGCGACGGTGGCCCAGGCCCGTCGCTACGCCGACCGACGGCGACCTGCGCTTCGCCGCCGAGCTGGCCAGCCACGCCGTCTTCGCCGCACCCGGCGACGCCGAGGCACGCGCGACGCTCGCCGACGTCCTGACCCGGCTCGGCTACGGCTCGGAGAACGCGACCTGGCGCAACTGCTTCCTGCTCGGCGCGAGCGAGCTCGACCGGCGACATCCGCCCGACCGCCGTGTCCGCCTCGGGCCTGGCCGCCGCGATGACCACCACCCAGCTGTTCGACGCGCTCGCGATCCGCATCGACGGCCCGCGCGCCGACGGCAGGAACGTCTCGATCCGCTGGCACCTCACCGACAGCGGCGAGCACGTACCGCATGGAGCTCAGCAACGGCGCCCTCGTCCACTTCCCCACCACCCGCACGGATCCGGCCGACCTCACCATCACGCTGACCCACCCGCAGCTGCTCGCGATGATGGGCGGCGCGGGCACCGACGGCGTTCGTTTCGACGGCGACCCGGCCGCCTTCGCCACGATCCGGGACCTGACCGACGAACCCGACCCCAGCTTCGCCGTCGTCACCCCGTGACTCAGCTCGTGTAGGGCATCGGAACAAAGCAGGGACCCGAGAACGTCGCACCGAGGGATGGCGAGGAGACGACGATGAGCACGACCGATGTGCGTAGCAGTGGCGCGGGCGGGACCCCGCGCGTCGGGACCTTCGACACGAAGGTCGAGGTGATCGTCATCCCCGTCTCGGATGTCGACCGCGCGAAGGAGTTCTACCTGCGGCTCGGCTGGCGGCTGGACGTCACGCCTCCCTGGGTCGTCCAGTTCACCCCGCCCGGCTCCGCGGCCTCGGTCCAGTTCGGCGCGAGCCTGACCGCGGCAGCCCCCGGATCGGCCATGGGATACCTGGTCGTCGCCGATCTCCAGGCCGCCCGCGACGAGCTGGTCGCCGCCGGCGTCGAGGTGAGCGGGATCTTCCACCTGGGCCCGGACGGCCCGATCAGCGGCCCGGATCCCGAGGGGCGCAGCTACTTCTCCCGCGCCACGCTCCGCGATCCCGACGGCAACACCTGGCTCCTGCAGGAGATCACGACCCGGCTGCCCGGCCGCGTCGACGCCACCACGACCTCGTTCGCGTCGGTCGCGGACCTCGCGGACGCCTTCCGCCGCGCGGCGGCCGCGCACGGCGAGCACGAGAAGCGCACCGGACAGGCCGACGCCGACTGGCCCGAGTGGTACGCGACCTACCTGGTCGCCGAGCAGGCCGGCACGGAGCTGCCGAGATGAGCACCGGCCCGGAACTGCCCGGCCAGACCGTGGTCGTCATCGGCGGCAGCGCGGGCATCGGCCTGGAGACCGCGCGGCGGGCCCGCACCGAGGGCGCCGAGGTCATCCTCACCGGCCGCGATCCCGTCCGGCTGAAGGAGGCCGCGGCCGAGGTCGACGCCCGCGACACGGCGGCGTTCGACGCCAACGACCCGGCCGCGCTCGAGTCCTTCCTCACCCGCCTCGCCGGGCCCGTCGACCACGTGCTGGTCACCGCCGGCGGCCCGTACTGGGCGACGCTGGCCGACATGGACTTCGCCGACGCGCGCCGCGCCCTCCAGGAGCACCCGCTGCTCATGCTCGGCGTGGCGCGCCACGCACGGGTGCGCCCCGGCGGCACGCTGCTGTTCATGGGCGGCACCGGCGGCCGCAACCCGAGGCTGGGTGTCGGCGTCATGTCGGCGATGACGGCGGCGCTGCCGGCCCTCACGGCCAGCCTCGCCATCGAGATCGCGCCCGTACGCATCAACCTGATCGCCGCCGGATTCGTCGACACTCCCCTGTCGGCCACCCTGCTCGGCGACCAGCTCGACACACGACGAGCCGAGCTGGCGGCGACGCTCCCGATCGGCCGCGTGGTCGGCCCGGCCGACGTCGCGGCGCTCGCCGTCCACATCATGACCAACACCGCGCTGACCGGTGCGACCTACGACATCGACGGCGGCCAGCACCTCATCTCCCGGTAGCCAATCCCACTCCCTCCTGCATGGTGACGGTGGGGACGACCAGTGCGCTGTCGAACGCCTCGTCCCAGGTGGACACCCGCGCCCAGCGCGGCGGCCTCCACGCCGTCCGGCTCGGCCGGGCCGAGTGGTGTTCGGCGATCGTGAACCCGAACTCGCCGACCTGGTCGGGAATCAGGTTGTTGTGGGCGACCAGCGCGACGCGGGTGTCCGGCCCGGCCTGCGACAGGTGCCACCGCACGGAATCGGCCATGTACCGGTCCCGGATCGACAGGTCGGCGGGCAGCACCGAACCGTCGAACAGGGCGGCCATCGCGCGCAGCATGTAGTCGGTGTGGACGACGGCTGCCAACTGCCAGGACGCGACATCGTAGCGGAGCTGGTCGCTCCGGGAGACGTACAACGGTTCCAGCGCACGGAACCGCAGGCTCAACCGCGCCAGGGTGGCGGTCAGCGCGTCCTGCCGGACGGTGTCCAGCTCCGCCCACGCGGGAACGGACGCCGCCGCGGACGAGCGGGCGAACCGTTCGGCCACGTCGATCGCGAACGAAACGGACGGTGACATCTCGGGGTCGACGTCGTGGAGGTAGTCCGCGACCGGGACCAGCGCCGGCAGCAGCGAGCCGCCGGCCTCGGGGACGTCGATGCCGGCGAACCGCAACGGACGGGTCGATGCCTTGTTATGCCGGCGCACGAAGCGCAGCAGGTCACCCGCGCCCCAGGTGTCGGCGGTCGGGCTGATCCGGGCGAGTTCGTCGTCGTCGCCGTCGCCCCGGATCCACGGGTCGAGCACGAGGCCTTCGCTGAAGCCGAACTCGAATGCGAAGACCGTGAACCCGCAGCCCTCCGCGAGAAACCGGAGGACGCGTTGCCGGGCGAGGGTGAACTCGTGGACGAAGTGCGCGTTCTCGCCGATCGCCACCACTCGGGCGTCGCCGACCATGGCACGCAGTGGCTCCAGGACCACTCCGTCGCCGGAAAAAGATCACCAATCGCTACCGGCACGTCGTGCGGTCGACGGTGGAAACCGGGACGATGGTGATCGTGAGCCGACGAGCACGCACGGTCTGGGCCCTCGCCGCGGCGGTGGCCGTCATCGCGGTCGCCGGGGTTGTCGTTGCGTTCAACGGGAACGACGAGCCGAAGCCCGCCGCTCGCCGGTCCGCGCCACCCACGACGACCTCTACAACCTCCACGCCGTCCACGACGTCCGCGCCGCGACCGGCGCCGGCCCCGCGGGGCGCGCCGGTCCTGGCGGTCAAGATCGACAACGTGGCGGACGCGCGGCCGCAGACCGGTGTCGGCTCGGCGGACGTGGTCTACGTCGAGCCGGTGGAGGGCGGGCTGACCAGGCTGGTGGCGATCTACGCCGGCCGGGCGCCGAGGGTGGTCGGTCCGGTCCGCAGCGCCCGGCGAACCGACATCCAGCTGCTCGCCCAGTACGGCCGGCCGGTGCTCGCCTTCTCCGGCGCCGCGCCGGAGCTGCTGCCGTCCCTGCGCGCGGCCGACGTCGTCAAGGCCCCACCCGAACGCGCGCGCTCGGCGTTCCACCGCAACGGTGGCCGGCCCTCACCACACAACATGTACGTGCGTCCGGCGAACCTGCCGCGGGGCGCGCGGGGACCGGCACAGCCGGCGCTGCAGGTCGGCGCCGCGCCCGGCGGCGGTCGGCCGACCTCGCGCCAGGACGTCGGTTTCCGGGCCGCCCACTACACGTTCACCTGGTCCGCCCGCGCCCACCGGTGGCTCGTGTCGCTGGACGGCAGGCCGCTGATCTCCACCGAGTCCGGACGGGTCGCGGCGGCCACCGTCGTGGTCCAGCGGGTCAAGCTGACCGCGCGCGAACGGATCGAGGACGCCAACGGCGTCGTCTCGCCGGTCGCCGCCACCGTCGGCCACGGCCCCGCGTTCGTGCTGCGCGACGGCCGGCGGTTCACCGGCACCTGGACACGACCAGGCCTGCGGTCACCGACCCGGTTCCACACCGTCGCCGGCCTCGACCTCCCGCTCGCCCGCGGCCCGGTCTGGGTGCTCCTGGTACCGGCGTAGTCCCGCGGACAAAGGAGGATCAGGCCTCGTACGCGCGGCGAATCTCCTCGTCCGGCACGTCGTTGAGCCGTGCCGCGCGGCGCACCAGGTCCGGCGCGAACAGCGACGCCGGGTGCGCCGTCATGAACCCCACGGCGCGGAAGGCGGTGCCCACCTCCAGATCCCGGCCGGCGGCGGCGCGCACCTGCCCCATCGCCCACGCCTGCCGGCGCTCGCGGTCGGTGGCGGGCGGCCTGGCGATGCCCAGCCGGGCCGCGTCGCCGGCCGTGGAGGTCTGCCAGGCCGCTTCGACGATCACCTTCTGCAGGTCGAAGAACTGCCGGGCGGGGACGTCGAGGTCCGGCCCGGCACGCAGGTACTCCGACAGGCAGGACGCGTGGAGCGCGGCGGAGGACATGCCCTGCCCGTACACGGGGTTGAACGACGCGACGGCGTCGCCGGCCACCGCGAGGCGGGCCGGGAAGCGGTCCACCGTCTCGAAGTGACGCCACCTGCTGTCGGGGTGGCGGTACGGGACCACCTCGCCCACCTGTGCACCGCCGACCGCCTCCCGGAAGATCGGCGGCAGCTCGCGGCAGCGGGCGATGAAGTCGTCGGCCGGAGTTCCGAAATAGGCCAGCATGACCGTCCACTGCTGGTTCTCGATCGCGCTGGTGGCCGCGACCGCCAGGCCTTTCGAGTCGAAAGCCGGGCTGTAGCGGCAGATGCTGTTCTGCGGTCCGGTCCAGTCCGGAGAGCGGCGGAAACGCGCGGACAGGTACCGGACGTCGACCTCGAGGCGTTCCAGCTCCGGTCGTGGCCAGCCGCCCTGCTCCAGCCAGGTGGACAGCCTGCTACCGCGGCCGGTGGCGTCTACGACGAAGTCGGCGGCCTCGACGGTGATACCGCTGCCGGTCGTCCGGCGCACCCCGTCGACCGCGCCGCGCGTGAAGGTCAGGCCCGTGACCCGCCCGGTGACGAGCTCGACGTTCGGCAGCGCGAGGGTGCGGCGGCGGACCTGCGACTCGAGGAACGGGCGGCTGCTGGCGACGAACCGCACGTTCGGAGTGGTGAGCTGCTCGACGTCGTCGAGGTAGGAGGCGACCAGGTGCGGCGGGTGCAGGGCCGCGCCCTCGTCGACGGCCTGCGCCACGAGGCCGGGGAAGAAGCGCTCGAGCTGCGCGCGGCCGCCCGGCAACAGGACATGTACCTGGTAGCCCTGCGGGACACCGGGTCGGGCGGCACCGCCCGTGCCCGCGTCCGGGCCGTCGGGCTCGATGAGCACCACCCGGTCGGCGTGGTCGGCGAGCACGCACGCCGCGACCAATCCCGCCAGACCGGCACCGAGTACGCGGGCCGTCCCGAACAGGCGCCGTGCACCGGCAGGAGCGTCCGAAGCACAGAGCCGGTCGAAGATCTCGGCAGGAGAGTTCGGCATGTCGCCCCCGGTGGAGATCGAACCCCGACATCGCCTGTCGTGCCTACGGTAACGACACCTCGCCGGCCGTGCCTACGGCAGCAGGACGACCTTTCCCCGGGAATGTCCCCGTTCCACGAGGGCGAGCGCCGCACCGGCCTCGCTCAGCGGCCGCACCTGGGTGACGTGCGGGTCGAGCTCCCCCTCGGCCACCAGCCGGGCCAGTTCGGCCAGCACCCGGGTACTGCGGTCGCGCACCACATCCCGGCCCCCGAGGATCCGGACGAGTGCCTTGTCCGCCACGGAGAACACCCGGTCCGGCGGGACCAGGGGCGCGACCGCGCGCAGGGCGTCTCCGCCGACGAGGTCGAACAGGCCGTCGACGCCCGTCCGGTGCCGCGGCCAGGATCCGGTCCACGACCCCGTCCCCGTACGCCACGGGGATCGCGCCGAGCGCGGCGACGAACTCGTGCTTGGCGGGGCTCGCGGTACCGACCACCCGGATCCCGCGCTGCCGGGCGAGCTGCAGCAGCGGCACGCCGACACCACCACCCGCCCCGTTCACCAGCAGGGTGGCCCCTTCCGGCAGGGCGAGCTGGGCCAGGGCGTCGTACGCGGTGCCGGCCCCGACCGGCAGCACGGCGGCGGCCTCCGGCGACACCCCGTCCGGCCGGTGCGCGGCGAACGAGGCGGTGACCAGGGCCTGCTCGGCCCACCCGCCGACCATGCCGGGACAGCCGCCGAACACCTCGTCCCCCGGCGCGAACCCGGTCACGTCGGGGCCGAGCCGCAGCACGGTCCCGGCGACCTCACGACCGAGCACCGCGGAGCCCACATCGCCGTAGGAACCCTCCCGCAACCGCCAGTCGCCCGGGTTCACCCCCGCGGCCCGTACCCGCACCAGCAGTTCTCCCGGCCCCGGATCCGGAACCGGTACGTCCAGAAAGGACTCCTGCTCCGGGCCACCGACCCGCACGAACCCGTACGCGCGCACGCTCACCTCCACAGCCGACTCACGGACCAACCTACGCGTCCCGGGCTATCGCCAGATCTCCCAGACGTGGATCACGTTGTCGTCGCCCACCGACGCCAGCCGCCCGTCCGGCGCCCAGGACGCGGACCGCTGCGTACCTCGCGGGACGGTCAGCGTCAGCAGACGCTTCCCGGATCCGGCGTGCCAGATCGCGATTCCGTCATCGCTCGTGCTGGCCAGGTGTGCACCGTCCGGCGCCCACGCCAGCGAGCTGACCGGCCCGCTGTGTCCGGTCAGCTCGCGCAGTACTTCTCCGTCCGGGCCTCGTACGACGAGCCGCTGGTCGTCGTGTCCCGTGGCGATCCGCCCGTCGGGTGACCAGTCGACCAGCCGGATCGCCGCCGTGTCCTGCCGGACCTGAACGGCGCCGTCGAGCGGGTCCCAGATGCGCAGCGCGTGGTCCGCCCCCACCGTGGCGAGTCGCTTGCCGTCGCGGGTCCAGGCGACGGCGTGGACCTTGCCCCGGTGCCGTTCCAGGATCGTCCGCACCCCGCCGTCCCGGTCCCAGATCTCGATCTTGCCCTTGGTGGTCGCGACCGCGAGGCGTTGACCGTCCGGTGCGGCGGCCAGCGCGCTCACGTGACCGCTCACCATGTCGCGCGTCATGCTGATCACCGCATCGACGTAGCCTCGCGGATCGGGATTCCCGGCGCGCAGGGTCTGCCGGACAAGCCTGCCGGCCTGGCAGACCTCGACCAGGTTCGTGTAGCCGATCACGAAATGGTCGTCGGCGTCGAGCCATGTCAGGCTGTGCGGTGGCGACAGATGCGGCTCGATCCGCTCGCCGGTCTGCGCCACCCACACGCCTGAGTTGTCCATACCCGCGCTGGCAACGAGGAGCCGGCCGTCCGCCGACCATGCGACGCGCTTCTTCGCGGGCGAACCGAACGGGTCCTGGATGAGGTTTCGCCGCGCTCTGCCCATGCTCGCCACCAGAACGCCGGAGGGCACCGGCGGACCGGACCCGGGCCGCTCGTCAGGGCGAGCGGGATCGCCGTCGACAGTGCCGAGGGCCTCGACGAACGCGGCGCTCGGCATGCGCTCGCCCCGGACGTCCTCGTACTGGAGCCGGCGCAGGCCGAAGAAGGGCTCCCCGGCCAACAGCAGCGGCTTGACGGGCGTGCCACGGTCCCGGGCCAGGGTCCACTCGTCACCGACGTGCACCGACGCCTCGGCGGCCGGCGTCATCACGACGATGAGCGCCGAGCTCGCGGCGATCCGGTCACGAATCCACTGCTCCCATTCGGTGCCGGTGGCGATCTGGTTGTCCAGCCGGACGTCGATGTCGTGCTCGCGGAGATGGCCGACCAGCCGCTCGACGTAGTCCGCGTCCTCCCGGCTGTAGCTGACGAAAACGTGGCCGCCCATGGGGCAGATGCTGCCACCGCCGGCTCGGGCACGGTGCATCCGTGGTCACCGGACCAGTTGGTAGAACCGCCAGTAGTCGGTGTCGATCGGCAGCTCCCGCACCTCGGTGAAGCCGGCCTCGGTGGCGTAGCGGCGCAGCGTGGCCGGGCGCATGATGGCGCCCGTCGCCGCGGTGTCGGGGTCGTCCATCGCGCCGGGCAGGCAGCTGACCAGGCTCCAGCCGTACTCCTGGCGCTCGCGCTCCGATGCCGGCACGGTGAACTCGTCGTGGGTCCGGGTGTCCGCGACGAGCACGGTGCCGCCGTCGGTCAGCAGGTCCCGCGCGGTGCGGAGCGTGGCGACCGGACGGCTCATGTCGTGCAGGGCCTCGAGGATCGTCACCAGGTCGTACCGGTTCTCCGGCGGCAGCAGCGCGGCGTCGGTCGCCGAGAAGCGCACCCGGTCGGCGACGCCGACCTGCTCGGCACTGCGCCGCGCGGCGGCGATGGCGTCCTCGTCGAGGTCGAGACCGTCGACGACGATCTTCGGATAGGCCTGCGCCATCGCGATGCTCGACCAGCCGGTGCCGCAGGCGAGGTCGGCGACCCTGGCCGGCGGGTCCGCCCGCAGCCGCGCGTCGACGTCGGGCACCGCCGGGAGCCACTGGGAACCGAGCAGGTTGATGAACCGCGCACGGTTCGGGTTCGCCCGGCCCTTCCGGCTCCCACGGGATCGGCGGTGGCGCGCCACCGTCCCGGTAGGCGTCCACCAGCGACGGGAGCCGGCGCGCGATCCGCGCCAGGTCGATGCTCAGCGGGATGCCGTAGAGCAGGTCGTCCTCGTCGACGAGTACCCGGACATGCTCCGCCGGCAACCGGTAGCGCCGCGCGAGCGCGTCCGCCCGCGGGTCGTCGACCTCGACCATCTCGGCCACCGCCTGGTGCTCGAGCCACTCCCGCACGTACCGCTCGGCGACCCCGGTGCGCGCGGCCAGCTCGTCGAGGTCACCGCCTCGCCGCCGGCGAGCGCGCGGTAGAGCCCCAGCCGTTCGCCGAGATAGACCGCATACAGTTCGAGCGTGCCCGTCGCGTTCCGGAACAGCCGGTCAGCCAGCGCATTCGCGTCCATATCCGCCGGATACTAGTGAGGTCGTGGTGCGGGAGCTGAGATTCGAGCGCAGCGGCAAGCTGGCGTGGCACGAACGCGACGCGCCGGTGCTGCGGGATCCGGGCGACGCGATCGTGCGGCCGTTCATCGCCGGTCGTTGCGATGGCGACACCGTGCCGATCCACCGGCCCGTGTCGCGTGCGTTGCAGGCGGGGATGGCGCTGGGTCTGATCGATCCGATCGTGGGCAGCATCTGCGGAAGGGTCCCGTTCCGCGGGCCGTTCGCCATCGGCCACGAGTGCGTCGCCGAGATCACCGCCCTCGGGCCCGAGGCGACGCGGCTGCGGGTCGGGCAGCGGGTGATCGTGCCGTGGGCGGTGTCCTGCGGCACCTGCCCGCCCTGCCGGCGGGGCCTGACCTCCAAATGCGCCACCACGACCGGCGAGGGGACGCTCGCCGCGTACGGCTTCGGACCGGCCAGCGGCCCGTGGGGCGGCATGATCACCGACGAGCTCCGCGTGCCCTTCGCCGAGCACATGCTCGTCCCGGTCCCGGCCGGCATGCCCGCCGAACGGGTCGCCGCCGCCGGCGACAACCTCGCCGACGCCTGGCGGGCGGTCGTCCCGCCACTGGCCGGCCGCGAAGGCGGCTCGGTGCTCGTCCTCGGCGGGGGCGCCAAGAGCATCGGCCTCTACGCGGCCGGTCTCGCCGTCGCGCACGGCGCCGCCGTGGTCGACTACCTCGACGACGACGCCGAACGCCGCGCGATCGCCGAGTCGTTCGGTGCCCGCACGTCGAACGGGCGGCGCCCGGGCCCGGCTATGACGTCGTCGTCGAGGCGACCTCCCGCGCCTCCGGGCTGCGGCAGGCCGTGCGCGCGCTGGCTCCGGGCGGCGTGTGCACGGCCGTGGGCTACTACTTCGCCACCGGTACGCGCGTGCCGCTGATGCACATGTACGCCACCGACGCGACCCTGCGCCTCGGCGTCTCCCACGCCCGCGCGACCCTGCCCGGCCTGCTGGACTTCCTACACCGCACCGAGTTCCCCGCCGAGCGGGTCACCACCCACACCGCCGCCTGGGACGACGCGCCCGACGCCTACACCGCCAGAACGACCAAGCTCGTCCTGCGCCGCGACCCGTCCTACCCGTAGGCGAAGGCCTCAGGGATCCAGGAGTGCCCGGGCGAGGAGGTCGGCGAGCCAGTCGCGATAGGCCGCCGCCGACCAGCCGCGGCCGAGCACCAGCGAGTCGTGGACGGCGGGTGACTGCAGCGCGTAGATCACGTCCGCGGCCGCCGTCGCGGTGAGCCCGGGGCGCAGGGTGCCCGCGTCGGCCAGCGCCTGCGCGAACCGGCGCTGTCCCTCCCACCGCTGCTGCTCCAGGGAGTCGCGCAACGCCGCGAGCTCCTCGTCGGAACCGGCCGCCGCGTCCAGCACCCGCAGCAGCGGACCGGACCGGCGGTACACGCCGGTGATCATCTCCGCGTAGCGGGTGAACCGCGCGCGCGGGTCGGTCTCCTCGATCACCCGCCGGATGCCCGGTCGCTGCTCGCGGGGCACCTCCGCGCGCGCCACCCCGCCGGCGAGTGCCGCCTGCACCGCGGCGGCCAGCAGGCCCGACTTTCCGCTCGCCGACCGGTAGACGGTCTCCACCGCGACCTCGGCCCGTGCCGCGATGGCCGCGATCGTCGCGCCCGCGTACCCGCGTTCCACGAACACGTCGCCCGCGGCACGCACGATCTGCTCCCGGGTACGGCCGGCCTGCTCGCGGCGCCGCGACGAGTCGTACCTGCGCCGGGTCTTGCGTTCTCAGACATTGGGGAGAATCATACTGTCATGAATTGAGCCGGACCGAGGAGGCCCTCATGGTCGACACGACGACCGTCAGACCGGACATCAAAGCCATCGCCCGCCGGACACTGGAGGTCTACTTCCCGGCGGCCGACGTCGAGGGCGTGCGCGCCGGGGTGACCGACGACTTCGTCAACACCGAGGCACCTCCCGGCACCCCGCCGGGCCCGGACGGTCTCGTCGGCATGCTGCGGATGCTGCACAACGCGTTCTCCGACCAGCGCTGGGAGATCCACCAGGTGATCTCCGAGGGCGAGACCGTGGTCATCCACTGCACCCACCACGGCCGGCACACCGGCGAGTTCTTCGGCGTGCCGGCAACCGGTCGCACCTTCGCCTACGCCCAGATGCACCTGCTGCGCTTCGCCGGCGACCGGGCCGCCTCCCACACCGCGGTCCGCGACGACGCGGCCCTGATGCGGCAACTGTCCGGCCCGCTCCAGGCCGACTGACAACCCGGGGTCCTGGGTCAGGTGAAGCGGATCCGGACGTGCGCGCTGGGCGCGGTGGCGGGCTCGGGGCTACGGGCGTACGCGGCCAGCGCGGCGCGCACGGTGTCCAAGGTCTGCGTGCCGACCAGGTCGGCCCAGGCGCGTTCGGCTTCGACGCCGGCCTCGCTGAGGAGGTCGTGGAGCCGGCGTCCCGCGGTGGTGAGGGCGAGTCGCCGGCTGCGCGCGTCGGCGGTGTGCGGCTGCCGGTCGAGCAGGCCCTCGTTCTGGAGGACGGCACAGATCTTGCTCATGGCCTGGGTGGTCAGGCCGGTCCGGTCGGCGAGCTGGGTGACGGTGTCGATGCCCCGCCCGATGAACAGCACGGTGATCGCCTGGGTCGAGGTGAGGTGGCCGTACCCGGCCGCGCCCAGCGTGCCGATCATGGTGCGGACCACCCGTTCGCAGCACGCGGCGAGCAGGATGCCGAGATCGTCGTCGAGATTGCTGTCGCGCTCAGTCACACGCCGAGCCTACCCAACTTGACTACGTAACTCGTTTACGTATCTAATACACACATCTGAGTTGCCTACTTGGAGGTGTGTCATGTCCGTCGAGACCGACCAACGTTTCCCCCTCGACCTGACCGTGCTGGATGGCGACGGCAGCCGGGTCACCGTGACCGACCTGCGCGGCCGGGCGCGCGCGGTTGCCCTGTACTTCATGCGCACCGGAACCTGCCCGGTCTGCCTGCACCACGCCCGCGCCCTCGTCCGGCAGGACCTGCTCGATCAGGACGTACAGCCGGTGGTCGTGGTGCCCGGGCCTGCGGCACACAGCACCCGGGTCCGCCGCCTGCTCGGCGACCGCGTCACCGTCGTGTCCTCCGCCGACGCCCAGGCACATCAGGCGGCCGGGCTGTACCGAACCCTGCTCCTGCAGCACAGTGGTGTCATGCTCGTGGACGCCACCGGCGCGGTGCGCTACCGGCTGGTGAGCGCGCTGCCCACCGGAAGCTTCGACGGCCCGGCGCTGCACGCCGCGATCGAGCAGCTGTAGGAGACGGCGATGGCAACCGGGCACCGCACCGCGGCCGCCGTGGGAAGCTCCGTCTTCTTCGCGCTCGCCCCCGGCACCGTGGCCGGCCTCGTCCCGTGGTGGCTCACCGGCTGGCAGCCGCACCACACCTCGCTGGCCGCCTGGATCCCGTTCCGGATACTGGGTGGAGCGCTCATCGTGATCGCGCTGCCCGTGCTGGTCGCCGCGTTCGTGCGCTTCGTCCGCGAGGGCCTCGGCACGCCCGCACCGGTGGCGCCCACCGAGCACCTCGTCGTCGGAGGTCTCTACCGGTACGTGCGCAACCCGATGTACCTCGCGGTGACCGCCCTCATCGTCGGGCAGGCGCTGCTGCTCGCCCAACCCGGACTGCTCTGGTACGCCGCGATCGTCGCGACCGCGATGGTCGTGTTCGTCCACGCCTACGAACAGCCGACGCTCCGCGAACGCTACGGCGCCGAGTACGACCGGTACCACGACGCCGTACCGGGCTGGTGGCCCCGGCGCCGTCCCTGGTTAGGGTGCGATCCCCAGCCCTAGCAACAGATGGGATTCGCATTGAGTAACACGCCGGAGCTCGGTCCCGTCCCGGAGCGCATCACCGTCGAGGCCGAGCACGTGCGCCGTCTCGTCGAGACGCAGTTCCCGCGGTGGGCCGGCCTGCCCGTCGAACCCGTGGCCAACGGCGGCTGGGACAACCGGACCTTCCACCTCGGCACCGACATGGTGGTGCGCCTGCCCAGCGCCGCCGAGTACGCCCAGGCGGTCGAGAAGGAACACCGGTGGCTTCCGGCGCTCGCTCCCCAACTCCCGCTGCCCATCCCCGTCCCGCTGGCGAAGGGCGAGCCGAGTGCGGAGTACCCGCATCCGTGGTCGATCTACCGGTGGCTCGACGGCAGACGGCGACCGCGGACCGCATCGCCGACCCGGTCCGGTTCGCGGTCGACGTGGCCGATTTCCTGGCCGCCTTGCAGAGCGTCGACCCCGCTGACGGTCCCCGGCCGGGAATTCACAACTGGTTCCGGGGCGGCACACTGCGCACCTACGACAGGAACACCCGGAGCGCGTTCGAGAAACTGGACGGCCACGTCGATGTCGAGACGGCGCGCGAGATCTGGGCGAACGCACTCGACGCGCGCTGGGACGGTGTCGACCAGTGGTTCCACGGAGACGTCGCCGAGGGGAACCTCCTGCTCGACGAAGGACAGTTGGCGGCCGTCATCGACTTCGGGACGTGCGGCGTCGGCGACCCGGCCTGTGATCTGGCCGATCGCCTGGACGTTGCTGACCGCCGACGGCCGGCAGGCGTTCCGGGATCGGCTGTCGGTGGACGCGGGGACGTGGGCGCGCGGACGTGGCTGGGCCCTGTGGAAGGCGCTCGCCACCTGTTCGTCCACATTCGACAGTCCCGGCGACGCGGCGGAGTTCGCGTCGGCCAAGCGCGTCCTCGACGAGATCTTCTCCGAGCCAGCCTGAAGCGACTCTCGAGTCCGGAAGGGCCAACTCCCACGATAATTCAGGGACTACGCCCCAGCCGGAGGAGTTGAAAAGGTTGTTCCCGGCCACCACGACCCAGACGAAGCGGCTGGCGCTGCTGCGCGGCCCGAACCGATGGTGGAAGAACCCGTACGTCTGGGCGTTCTGCTACCCCGGCCGGCTCGACGTGCCGCGTCTGGAACAGACGCTGCACCTGGTCGCCCGCCGGCACAGCGGCCTGCGCATCCACTTCCGTCCGGACGACTCGATCGACACGGTGCGGTGCCTGCCCGCCGACGAGGCGACCTGGCCGCTGCGCGAGATGACCGCCGGGTCCGATCCGGCGGCCGCCGACGCCGAGGCGTACGCGTGGTTGCAGCGGCAGTTCGACCCGTACGAAGAGCCGCTGCTGCGCGCGGTCGTGTTGCACCGCGCGGACTCCGACCTGTTCGGCGTGTCCATCGAGCAGAGCATCCTCGACCACGCCGGCGCGATGGCGCTGTTCGACGACATCAGCGAGGTCTACGACGGGCTGGCCGACCGGCCGGCGTCCGCGTTCGACGAGCTGGTCACGGACGCGACCGGCTTCGCCCGCGACGAGCGCGCGTGGTTCGCCGGCGACGCCGCGAAGGAGACGCTCGCCTGGTGGGACGAGCACAACGAGGGACTCGGCGCCTACCCCGGCCTGGACCTGCCCGAGCTGGGGAGGGTCGAACCCTGGGGCTCCATCGTCAACCACGACCTGGAGCTGTCCGACGCCGACACGAGCCGGCTGAAGCAGCACGCGAGGCGGCTGCGACTCACGACCACGATGCTCGCCTGCGCCGCGGCCGCGGTGACGCTGCGCGCCCACGGCCATTCCGGCGACGTGCGCTTTCTGTTCGCCACGTCCCGGCGCGTGTGGCCCAGCACGGAGAAGGTGATCGGGTACTTCTCGAACCGCATGATGGTGCGGGTACCGGTCACCGAGGAGGACACGGTCTCCTCGCTGGCGCCGACGGTGCGGACCGGAGTCCTGACCGCGGTCGCGAACAGCATGTTCAGCCACGAGGAGTACGTGCGGACCCGTTATCCGGACGCGTACGACCGGGAGCCGACCTGTTACGGGTACCTCAACACGGCCGTGTACGACCCGGCGCCGCGGTTGGGCGGGCTGCGGCTCACCCGGGAGTCCCTGCCCATGTTCGGCCGCGATTTCCACCAGCCGGGTCTGGCCATGGCTCTCCTGCTGTACGGCGACGGCCGCGCGGTCGCCAACGCGAGCTGCGCGGAGGGCATGTACACGCGCGAGTTCGTCGAGACGTTCACGCGGGACTTCGCACAGGCGTGCGTCGGCACCACACAGGACTGAACACGAGAGTAGGAGCCCCCAATGGAGCCGCCCGCCCTGACGACCCTCTTGGACTGCGCCACCACCGTGTTGCACCGCCCGGTCGCCGCCGACGACCATTTCCTCGACCTCGACGGCGACTCGCTCAATGCCCTTCGGCTCGTCGCGCTCCTGTCGCAGCACGGTTTGACACTCGACGTGAACGACCTCTTCGAACAGCCGGACATGACACGGCTCGCCCAGTATCTGTCGTGAACCCCTTGCAGACGCCGACGGCGGCGGAGCTGGCCGCCCGGCGCAGCCTCAAGTGGCGGGAGTACCCGCCGGACGTGCTGCCGGTGTGGGTCGCCGAGATGGACACCAGGCTCGCGCCGCCGATCCGGGCCGCGCTGGCCGCCGCGGTCGAGCGCGGCGACACCGGCTACGCGTACCGCACGGACCTGGCCGACGCGTTCTCCGAGTTCGCCGCGCGCCGGTACGGGTGGCGGCCCGACCCCGCCCACATGATCCTGGTGTCCGATGTGCTGCAGGCGATCACCGAGGCGCTCCGGCTGGTCACCGGGCCCGGCGACGGGGTGGTGCTGGACACTCCGGCCTACCCGGCGTTCCTCGACCACCTGCGGGCCATCGATCGCCGGGTGATCGAGGTCCCGATGGCGCACGGCCGGATCGACCTGGCCGGGCTGGAGCGGGCCTTCGCGGGCGGGGCCCGCGCGTACGTGCTCTGCAACCCGCACAACCCGACCGGCACCGTCGCCGAGATCGAGACCCTGTACACGATCGCGGAGCTGGCCGACCGGTACGGCGTCCGGCTCGTCGTCGACGAGATCCACGCCCCACTCACGTATCCGGGTGTCGTGCACGTGCCGTTCGCCACGCTGGACGCGGAGGCGGCGGCCCGGGCGTTCGTCGCGGTGTCCGCGTCGAAGGCCTGGAACCTGGCCGGGTTGAAGGCGGCGCTGCTGGTCGCCGCGCCGGACGCGGTCGCGGACCTGCGCCGGCTGCCGCCCGAGCTGTGGGTGTCGGTCGGCATCTTCGGGGTGATCGCCGGTGCGGCGGCGTTCCACCACGGCGAGCCGTGGCTGGAAGAGCTGCTGGCCGGGTTGGACGAGAACCGCAAGCTGCTCGCCGCCGAGCTGGATCGGGAGCTGCCGCGGATCGGGTACCGCCCACCCGACGCCACCTACCTGGCGTGGCTGGACTGCCGGGCGCTCGGGCTCGGCGACGACCCGGCGGCCGGGTTCCTGGAGCGTGGCCGGGTGGCGCTGAGCCCGGGCACGTTGTTCGGTGCGCCCGGCCGCGGGTTCGCGCGCTTCAACCTCGCCACCTCCGCCGAGCGGATCCGCGAGGCCGTCGCCCGGATGACACACGCGGTCGGCTGACCAGGACATCCCGACCACCACGCCGGAAGGAACGGAAACGTGCTCGAAACGGAACTGACGACCTATCTGCGTCAGCTGCTGCCCGAATACATGGTTCCGTCGGCGATCGTCGTGCTGGACGCCCTGCCGCAGACGCCCAACCACAAGGTGGACCTCAACGCGCTGCCGGCGGTCACCGTCCGGTCCGATATGGACGGTGCACCGCGTGACGACCTGGAACGGGAGCTGGCCGACCTCTGGGGGCAGCTGCTCAACCGGGACGACGTGGGCATCCACAACGACGTCTTCCAGCTCGAGGCCACCTCGCTGCACGTGATGCGGCTGGTGCACACACATCCGGAAGACCTACGGGGTCGGGATCGCGGCTCAGTACGTGTTCGAGAATCCGACGGTCGCGACGCTCGCCGCGAAGGTGCGGGACGCGATGAACGCGGTCGAGGAAAGCGCATGACGTCGAACACGGCACCGTCGTTCGCGGTCTACGAGATCCGGGGTCCGCTCGACCGGGCGATCCTCGACCGCGCCGCCCGCCGCGTCGTCGACCGGCACGATCCATCCGAGACGGCGTTGCCGCCGGTGCGAATGACCGTGTTCACGATCGCCGACGACCACCATGTGCTCACGATCGCGATGCATCGCCTCGTTGCCGACGATGCGGGAACGGCCGTGCTCCTCGGGGAGCTCTCGGACGCCTACCTGTCCATGCGGGACGGTGGCGACCGGCCGCCACCCGACCGGGGCAAGCCGGTCTTGTCCCCGTACACCGCGCAAACACGGCTGAGCGTCGACGACGCCGCCGCGGTCCACGCGTTCGCCCGCCGATGTGGTGTGACACCGGCGGATGTGCTGCTCGCCGCGTGGGCGGTGACGCTGAGCCGGCACAGCGGTGAGCGGGACGTCCTGGTGGGCGCGACCGTCTCGGGCCGGGATCACCTGCCACTGCGCGTGCGGCTTCGGGCCGGCACGACGTTCGACGAGCTGGTCACCGAGGTACGGGACGAGACACCGGCCGCGGTGCCGGACGGCCCCGCGTCCCCCCGGCCATTCGCCGACGTCCCTGGGCTGAGCTGCCGGCAGGTGCCGCCCACAGCCGCCGCAATCCGGGCGGACCTCGAGCTGGTCGTCGTCGAGAATCGGCTGAACCTGAGCGCCGACGCCGAGACCTTCGCCGACGACACCGCGGCGCGACTGCTCGAGCACACCGTCACCCTGCTCCGCCACGCGCTGGCCGAGCCCACCACACCGGTGGACGCTCCCCCGCCGACGCCGGTGCCCGACGTGCGCAGCGTCCTCGACCTGGTGGTCGAGACCATCGCCCGGTATCCCGACGTGCCCGCGGTGCGCAGCGGCGAGCGGGTGCTCACCTTCGCGGAGCTCGGCCGGCACGCGGGACGGCTGGCCGAGCAGCTGGCCGGTCGCGGCGTGTCCCCGGGCGGCGTGGTCGCCCTCCATCTGGACCGGTCGGTCGAGCTGCTGGTCGCGATGCTGGCGAGCTGGCAGCTCGGCGCCGCGTACGTGCCGGTCGACCCGACCTACCCGCGCCGCCGGGTCGAGTTCGTTCTCCGTGACGTCCGGGCGCAGGTCATCATCACCGGCTCCGCCACCCCGGTGGACCTGTTCGACACGCCGGTGGTCGTCTTCGACGCGGCCGGCGACGACGCCGCCGCGGGCCCCCCACTGACCGCCCGGAGCACGGGCAGCGGCGAGGACTCGGCGTACGTCCTCTACACGTCCGGTTCCACGGGACAACCCAAGGGCGTCAACGTGCCGCACCGCGCCCTGGTGAACCTGCTCCACTCGATGGCACAGGTGCCCGGCGTGACCGCCGACGACGTCGTGCTCGCGCTGACCAGCCCGTCCTTCGACATGTCCGTGCCGGAGCTGTTGCTGCCGTTCACGACCGGCGCGCGGATGGTCGTCGCCTCGACCGAGGACACGCGCGATCCACAACGGCTGATCGACCTGGTCCTGGAGGAACGCGTCACCGTGATGCAGGCGACCCCGGTGACCTGGAGCGGGTTCCTCGCCCTCGCACCGGAGAACCTCCGCCTCCGCTTGGCGATCTCCGCCGGCGAGGCGCTCCCCCGCGCCATGGCCAACGATCTGTGCCGCGTGGCGACCGAGGTCTGGAACATGTACGGCCCGACGGAGACGACCGTCTACTCGTTGATCGCCCAGCTGCGCCCGGAGGCCGACGACGTGGCCGTCCCCATCGGACGTCCCATCGACAACACCTCGACCTGGGTGCTCGACGCCGACGGTGGGGTCCTGCCGGCCGGCGTCGTCGGTGAGCTGTACCTCGGCGGCGCCGGCCTGGCACTGGAGTATCGCGGCCGCCCCGATCTCACCGAGCAGCGTTTCGTGCTCGGACCGCCCGAAACCGCCGGAGAGCGCCTCTACCGCACGGGCGACCTCGTCCGGCTGCATGACGACGGCTGCTTCGAGTTCATCGGGCGGGCCGACACCCAGGTCAAGATCCGCGGCCACCGGATCGAGGTCGACGAGATCGCCACCCTGCTGCGCCGTCACCCGCGGATCAAGGACGCCGTGGTCGTGGCGAGGGACGACGGAACGGGCGACCGCCGGCTGGTGGCGTACGTGGTGCCCGGCCCGGCCTGAACGGTTCAACCGAGGAACGGATCGAGATGACGAAACAGACCGACTGGCGGATCCTCGCCCCGGGGACGGATGACCGCGTCCTCGTGGCCGTGGACTTCGGACCGGGGCGACGCGAGGCGGGCTTTGCCGAACTGGTCGCCAACCTGGGACCCGGCCCGGCCGTGTGGCAGCCCGTTTTCCTTCCGCAGAGCGACGATCCGGTCAACGGCACCGATCCCGACGCGTGCGTCCGCGAGTGGCTCGACGACCTGCGCGACGCGGGTCTCGAGGTGTCCGGTGTGCTCGGCTACTGCGCGGGCAGCGCGCTCGCCGTCCGCCTCGCCGATCTCATCCGGGAGACCTGCCCGCGGGAACCGGCGATCGTGCTGCTGGACCCCGGCCGCGTCGACGGAGCGGTGGTCCAGGAGCACTTCGTCTCCTCCGCACGGGCCTACGCCGAGGTGCTGCCACCCGAGCGGATCCAGGCCGCCGTGACCGCCGCCGCCCGCGTCACCGACTCCCTCGGGACCGACGTCGCCGAGCGGAGTGCCGGTGAGCTCGCGGACGCGATGCGCGAGCTGCAACGGTTGTACGACGACGTCGTGCGGTCGGTGTGCGAGGCCCTCGACGCGGGCGACGACGTGGGAGCGAGTTTCTCCACGCGGTTCGCCGCCTTTCTGAGCTACCTCACGACGACAGGGCGGGCCGGCGTGCACCCGGCGAAGTGCGGCAACGTCACGGTTGTCGTCTCCGAGGAGCACCGGCTGCACGACGGGTTCGGCGTGGCGGATCATCGCGTCCCCGTGTCCCGTGCGGCACTGCTGGCCGACCCGTCCGTCGCCCGGACCGTCACGGAGGCGGTGGCATGAACACGACGACCGCACCCACCGACGTGGCCGACGAGTACAACCGGCGCGCCAAGGACGACCGGGCGCTGCTCACGTGCGTACGGGACCTCGACAAGGCCGACCCTCCGTCGTCCTACGCCAGGAACGGCATCGCGCGGCCGCTGTTCGCGCGGCGCGACGACATCCTGCGCCTGACCGCCGACATCAGGTCGACGATCGGGATCATGACCGACCTGCCGAACCGGTGCTTCGGCGGAAGCGTCGAGGACTACCTGGCCGCGCAGGGCTACACCGCCGACGTGCTGCCGGTGTTCCGCGCCGGAATGGTCGGCTCCGGGCACCTCGGCGGCTCCTGGGACTCCGGGGTCGTCATCGACCACGGCCGCGCCGACGTGTTCCGCGGGCCGGACGGCTATCGCGTGATCGAGCTCAACCTGACCACCGCGATCGGCGGCCGGATGACGACGACCATCAACAGCGACCTGCTGAAGACCTCCGCCGCGTTCGGGGACTTCGCGACGGAGTTCGGCCTCGGCTGGGTCGACACGATGCAGGTGCTCGCGGACGACCTGCTGGCCGTCGGCCGTGCGACGGTCGGTACGGACGCGCCGGTCGTCGCCGTCATCGACGAGTCGGGCACCGAGGACACCTCCGACCGGGTCGTCCCGGGACTGCGCGCACGGAACGTGAACACGATCTACGGCGAGTTCTGCGACATCGACTTCGTCGACGGCAAGGCGCGGCTGCGGGGACAGCCGATCGACATCGTCCTGCGCCACTTCTTCCCCCACCACGTCCCGCTCGAACGACAGGGCCTGGCCACGCTGCGGGCGCTGGCCGAGGCACACCGGGCCGGCAAGACCGCGCTGTTCGCACCGCTCGACCCGGAGATCCACGACAGCAAGGCCGTGATCGGCCTGCTGTACACGCCCGAGGTGCGGGCGACGCTGTCCGGTGACGAGCTCGCCTGTGTGGACCGGATCCTGCCGTGGACCGGACTGGTCGGACCGGGGTTCCCCACGGTCACGCGGACCGACCGTGCCGCGCTGATCGAGGAATGCCGTGCCCAGGCAGCAGGACCTGATCCTCAAGCCCGCCAACCTGTTCGCCAGCGAGGGTGTCGTGTTCGGCGATCAGGTCGACGAGTCCGAGTGGCGGACGATGCTCGAGTCACCGCCGCGCCCCGACTACGTCGTCCAGGAACAGATCCGCCCGCCCGCCGAGACGGTGATCGACCCGGCGACGTCCGAGCCGGTCGACTGGACCGTGCTGTGGCAGGTGTTCTTCGGCCCCGACGGCTACGCCGGTTCCTCGGTGCGGGGCCGCCAGCAGGCACTGCCGGGCGCCATCGGCGGCAACCAGCACACCACGTCCGGGTGCGTCTTCGCCTACTGAGGCTTGTCCGTGGAGAGGATCCCGATGAACCTGCCACCTGGCATCTCACCTGTCATCCTGCTGCGTTCCACGTTCAGTGGCGTGTCCACGGGCTTGTACCTGACCGGCAGCGCGGTGTTCTTCAGCAAGTACATCGGCCTCCCGCCACAGCTCGTCGGTCTCGGCATCTCGATCGCGTGGTTCGTCAGCATCGCGACGATGATGCCGTTCGGCATGCTCGCCGACCGTCTCGGCGGTCGACGCGTCTGGCTGATCGGGGTGACGGCCCAGACCCTGGTCTTCGGCCTGTATCCCTTCGCGCACAGCTATTGGCAGTTCCAGGTCGTCATCATTCTCGAACTGCTCTTCAGCGGCCTCGGCAGCGCCGGTTCCGGTCGCTACTTCGGCGACCTCTTCCCGGACGGCAAGCGGGCACGCGGAAGTGCGTTCCTCCGTGTCTCCTCGAACATCGGCATGGCGGTCGGTGCGGCCATCGCCGGCGTCGCCATCTCGTTCGACACCCGCCCCGGCTACCTGGCGATCATCCTCATCGCCGCCGGGGTCACCGCCGTCGACGCGGGACTCATCGCGTGGGTGGTTCCCCATGTCGATCGCACGCACCGCACGGTCGAACGGGCGGCCCGCCGCAAGCTGGTGGCGATACGGGACCGGTCGTTCGTGGCGCTTTCCGTGCTGAACGGCGTGTTCAAGCTCGACGGACCGATCTTGTCGGTCCTGCTGCCGTTGTGGATCCTGCTGCGGACCGACGGGCCGCCGTGGCTGATCGCCGGCACGATGCTGACGAACATGATCCTCTGCGTGCTGTTCCAGCTCCCGGCCAGCCGCGGCGTGGAGACGCCGGGCCACGGCGCGCGGGCATGGGCACGGGCCGGCGTCGTTCTTGCCGTCTCGTGCGTCGCCTTCGCCGTCTCCGGCACCACCAACGGCTTGGCCACCGTGGTCGCCCTGGCCGTGGGGACGGTCGCCCTCACCGCCGGTGAGCTCTTCAGCTCGGCGGCCACCTGGGCCATCCGCTACGGCCTGGCACCGGAAAGCCGCCGCGGCGAGTACCTCGCGGTGTTCAACCTCGGCGGGCAGCTGAGCTGGATGGCCGGC
>CAWJCX010000006.1:0-89222 GCA_963841395.1 uncultured Actinomycetota bacterium | reverse complement strand
TGGTCAGCCGGGTACCGACAGTGAACACCTCGGTCGTCGCCGGCGCCGCCCTGGTCAACGCGTGCCCGAACCGCAGCAGCGCGTCGGCGTAGGGGGCCATCGAGCCGGACACGTCGACCAGCAGCACCACCCGGCGCGGCCGGCGCCCGCGGTTGCGGTACGCGAGCCGGATCGGTTCACCGCCGGCGGCCCGCATCGCCCGCAGCACCTTCGGCACGTCCAGCCGGCCCGACCGCGCCGGGCGGAACCGCATCGACCGGCGCAGCGGCGGGTCCAGCCGCAGCGAGGAGATCAGCTCGCGCAGGTGCTCGCGCTCGGCCGCCGTCAGCGTCGAGATGTCCCGGTGGCGCAGCACCTCGGTGTCGCTCGCCGCGACCTTGAGCTCGTCGGTCTCCCGCTCGCCCGGCGAGCCGTCGCCGGACACGTCGGTCAGCGCGGCCATCGTCGCCTGCCGCGGCCGCGCCGGCGCGAGCGAGCGACGCCGGCGGGGCGGGGTCGCCGTGAACCACGCGGCGAACGCCTCGTCGTAGCGGGGCACGTCGTCCGGCTCGGCGCACAGGGTCAGCCGGCCCGCCCAGTACAGCTGTCCGGGATCGGCGACGTCCACCTCGCCGACGGCACCCAGGTAGGCCTGCACCCGCTGCGCGTCAGCAGGCAGCCCCGCCTCCCGCAACGCGGCGGCGAACCCGACCAGGCCCGGCAACGGGTCCAGCGTGTCGGACAGGTGCACCCTCCTATTGTTACCCGGTCAACGACATAGTTCAGGTCACCTCACCCACGGACAGCTGATGCCGGACGACCAGACCACGCTCGTCGACGAACTGAAGCGGCTGCGCAAGGGCCGCGGCGTCGACTCGGCCAACATCGCCGAGCGCGCCGGCCCGGCGCTGCGCCGGCTGTGCGGCATCCGGCCCGAGGACGTCCCCGCCACCGTCCGCAACCGGCTCGCGACCACGCTCCGCGAGCTCGCCGGCGAGCTGCCCGACGACCTGCGCGTTGCCCTGCTCGTCGAGCTCGGCCTGCACGAGCAGGCCACCCAGCCGCGCCTCGGCGACCGGCTGAGCTGGCTGGCCGGGCACATCGCGCGGGACGCCCGGACCGCGCGGCGGCGCGCCGACCTGGCCTGCGCGCGGCTGGCGGAGGTCACCGGCGCGCTGCCCGAGGAGACCGAGGCGGACGGCGACGGCTGGTACGTGCGGCGGTTCTCCGCGCTGGTGAAGCTGGACGGGCGGGCGCCGGAGATCACCGAGACGCGGACGATCGTCGCGACCCGGGACGGGATCGACGAGCTGGACACCGAGTTCAGCCTGCCCCGCCACCCGGCCGACCGGCTGCCGACGCACGACCTGGGCGTGGCGCTGCTCTACGGCGGGCGGCTGGTGCGCCGGCTGCGGCGCTCGGAGAGCCACTTCGAGTTCTCCGTCGAGCTGCCCGTGACGCTGGACGCCGGCCAGCTCCACGAGTACGCGCTGCGGCTGCGGGTGCCCGACGGTCAGCCGGTGCGCCAGCACTACGTCTTCATCCCGCACCGGCGCTGCGACCTGTTCGAGATGCGGCTGCGGTTCGACCCGCGGCGGATGCCGCGGCAGCTGTGGCGGCGTCAGCGAGTCACCGGTCCGCGTCATCGACGACGGCCAGCCGAGCGGCGAGCTGCTCTCCGCCGGACGCGTTCGGCGAGATCCATCAGGTGTTTCCCGGGCCACGGCTGGGATTCGGCTACGGCGTGCAGTGGAACACCTGAGGGCACAAAGGAAGTGGGCCGGCCGGGTTTGATCCCGGCCGGCCCACTCCACCCCCAGCTTTCCGGCGGCGCTACCAGATCAGCGTTGCCGCCAGGTCGATCAGCGCGTGCGACTCCATCACGGTTCCTCTCCGGCCGACTGCCCGGGCAACCCATCCGTCACCCGGGTCGACGGCGGCCGGGACGGCGAGGAGTCCGATGTGGACAGAGCACTTGAGCTCAGCCACACACCGGCGACCAACCCGACTATCAGGCAGAGCACCGCGAGCTTGAGCGCGAACGAGACTGGACAGTAGGCTCGCACTTTTCTCGCCTCCCCCAGTTTCCCGACTACCCCCGACAATTCGAGGTTCACACGGGTGGAGGAATCGATCTGCGTCACCTGACACACAACTGTGAAATTGTCCCGTAATCCGGCCATATCATGGCGGCGACCTGGATGTCAGGGTCGCCCGAACGCCGTAGTGGTGACCATAGCGCGACCGCTAATTCACCCTACCGGCGTACCGGTTCGGGGCAAGAAGGTGACATCTGGACAATTGCCGGTCAGCGCTGACTGTTTGTCCAAACGAGATGAATACCGTCGAAGGTATATCGCAATTGCCGCCCTGTCACGACACCGTTCGGCGCAACGCGGCCGGTTCGCGACCGGACCTGGCGCCGGCCGGATCACGGCCGGCACCAGGCGGGACTCCCCGCCGCGACCGTTGGCCAGGTAGCGAAAGCCGGGCGCGGGGCGTCAGGGGATGGTCGTGCGGGGAGCCGTCCTCTTCGGAGCGGAAGGGACGGCTCCCGGTTACCGGATGGCACCGTCGTGGGCGAGCACCGCGACAGGCTCGCGTCGACACGACGGCGCCACCCGGCGGGGACACCGGACTACCGTTCACTCCCCCGAGTCACGATGCTCACGGTGTCTCCCTGTGGTTCGGCGCGCCGGGCACAACTATGCGACACCCCAAGGGAACGACGCGACCGATTTACCGCGCGGGGTCAGCCGGCGAGGATCTGGTCCAGGCCGGCGGCCACCACGCGCTGGGCGTCCTCGCGGTACTTGAGGACCGCGCCCAGGGTCGCCGCCGCGGCCGCGGCGTCCAGCTCCGAGCGGCCCAGCGCACGCAGCGCCTCTGCCCAGTCGATCGACTCGGCCACCCCGGGCGGCTTGAGCAGCTCCACCTCACGCAGCCGCCGCACCGCGCTCGCCACCTGGGTGGCCAGGCGCACCGGCAGGTCCGGCAGCCGGCGGCGCAGGATCGCCACCTCGCGCGCCAGGGCCGGGTGCTCGAGCCAGTGGTAGAGGCAGCGCCGCTTCAGCGCGTCGTGCACCTCGCGGGTCCGGTTCGACGTGAGGACGACCAGCGGCGGCACCGCCGCCCGCACCTCGCCGAGCTCCGGCACGGTCACCGCGCTCTCCCCGAGCACCTCCAGCAGGAACGCCTCGAACTCGTCGTCGGCCCGGTCGACCTCGTCGACCAGCAGCACGCACGGCGACTCCTCCATCGCCCGCAGCAGCGGCCGCGCCAGCAGGAACCGCCTGCTGTAGAGCGAGCGCTCCGCCTCGTCGGAGTCCAGCTCGCCGTGCGAGGCCGCCTCCAGCGCGCGCAGGTGCAGCAGCTGGCGCGGGAAGTCCCAGTCGTAGAGCGCCTGGGTGAAGTCGATGCCCTCGTGGCACTGCAGCTTGATCAGCTGCACGCCGAGCGCCTCGGCGAGCGCGGCCGCGAGCGACGTCTTGCCGGTGCCCGGCTCGCCCTCGCAGAACAGCGGCCGGCCCAGCCGCAGCGCGAGGAACGCCGCGGTCGCGACGCCCTCGTCGGCCAGGTAGCCGACCCGCTCGAGCGAGTCGGCGAGCTCGGCCGGTGAGTCCACCGGCGCCCAGGACGCGTCCACCACACCCCGAGCCTACGTGCCGGGGTGATCGCCGACCCGGTTCCAGGGTCCGGCCAGGGTTGATCCCCGATGTCGGCGCGGCCGCGCGGCGAGCGAAGCTGGAGTCATGTACGAGACAGACACCGACACCCGTCCCGCCCGAACGCTGCGCCGCAGCCGCTCCGACCGCATGGTCGCCGGCGTGTGCGGCGGCATCGCCGCGATGTTCGGCATCGACGCCGCGCTCGTCCGCATCGCCCTGGTCGCGGCCACGCTGCTCGGCTTCGGCGCCGGCGCCATCCTCTACCTGATCTGCTGGATGGTCGTGCCCGAGGAGTGACCGACCCATACAGTGACGGCCGTGACCGAGGAGCAGGACCGCCGCACCGTCTCGCGCCTGGGCACGGCCCGCGCGCTCGTGCTGCTGGCCGCCGTGCTGGCGTTCGCGGTCAGCGCGCTGGCCTGCCTGGCCGTGGTCGTCTTCGGCCCGACGCTGCTCGGCCGGGCCGGCCTGACCGGCACCGCGGTGCTCGCCGCCGCGGTGTTCTGCGTGGTGGTCCTCGCCGCCGCGATCGCCGCGAGCCTGCTCGCGGTGCGCGCCCGGACCGTGCGCGCGGTCGCTCGGCCGCGGGTTCGGCGTGCTGCTCGGCGGCGTCGTGCTCGGGCTGGCCGCGCTGCTCCTGCTGGTCACGGATCGGCTGAGAACCCGCCGGTAACACCCGAATGGCCGGTATCTGGCCCTCGTGGTCACGCTCTTGACTACCGAGACGATCTATCGTTTGAGTAGCCCGAACGGGCGACCAGGATACGGACGAGACGCGAGGGCCGGGGGTTGGCACGATGGTCCTGGAGCCATCAGGATACACAACCCACGGAGCGGGGTGGGAAGCGGTGACCGAACTGCAGACCGCAAGCGTGGTCAAGCCCTGGGAAGGGCTCGAGGGACGGGACCGGCACGCGGCATGCATGATCGCCGCGCAGGCCGGTGACCGGTCGGCGTTCGACGTCCTGGTCGCCGAGCTCTCGCCGCTGGTGTGGCACGTGGCGCGCAGCAACGGGCTGGACCGCGACCAGTGCGGAGGATGTCGTGCAGACCGTGTGGCTCGCGCTGCTGCGCCACCTCGACCGCCTCTCCGAACCGCGAGCGCTGGCCGGCTGGCTGATCACGACCACCCGCCGCGAGGCGCAGCGGGTGGCGCACCGGGGGGCCGGCCAGGTCGAGCTGTCCAGCGAGGTCGCCGAGCAGCTGCCGACCACCGAGCCGTCGCCGGAGCACGAGGTGCTGCGCGACGAGCGGGACCGCCAGCTGTGGTCCGCCGTTCCACAAACTGACGCAGCGCTGCCAGGAGCTGCTGCGGCTGACCGTCCTCGCCGGGCGCGCGGAGTACCGCGCCGTCGCCGAGGCACTGCACATGCCGCACGGGAGTATCGGACCGACCAGAGGGCGCTGCTTGAACAACTTGCGGGCCCTTTACAACGGGGACAGTGGATCATGAGAACGCAACCACGCTGACGACGAGCTGATGGCCCAGGTGGCGCGGCTGGTGAACGAGCTCGATCCCATGCCGCCCGGCCTGGTCGAGCGCACCCAGTTCGCGGTCGCCATCGACGACATCGACGACATCGACCTCGAGGTCGCCCGCTGGGCCGACAACCGCACGCTGGCCGGCGTGCGCGGTGGCCTGCCCGGCACGATCACGTTCTTCGTCGGCGACCTGACCGTCATGGTCAACGTCACCCGCACCGGCGAACGTCAGCGCATCGACGGCTGGCTGGTGCCCGCCGGCGCGCACGGCGTCGAGGTCCGGGTCGCCGACCACGGCTCGTCGACCACCACCGCGGACGAGGGCGGCCGCTTCGTCCTCACCGAGGTGCCGCGCGGCACCACCCAGTTGCTGGTACGCATGCACGCCGAACAGTCACGCACCGTCGTAACCCCAACTGTCGACTTGTAACCCGGACAGCCCCACTTCACCCCATTCGGCAGATATTCTCTGTATCTCGCTGTGGTCGCTTGCCTCTTGTCAGGGTGAGGAACGCAGCAATCTGCTGAAAGGGGAGCACAGCAATGTCCGAGCAGGCGGCCACGACAGACCCGAAGCCCCCGACCGATCCGCGCAAGCCCTGCGCGATCTGCGGCTCGACCGCACACACCACCGGTTACCACGACGGTGGCGGCGTCGCGCCCGCGGGCTACCACGACGGGGGCCTCGTCGCCGAGGACTTCGGCAAGACCGCCGAGACGACCGGCGGCGAAGGCGACGGCTACCACGACGGCGGCAGTGCCGCCAAGTAGTTTCACCCGTACCGCAACCGCACACCGCGACATGCCCTCACCTGCTGGACAGGTGGGGGCCGCGGTGTGCTGCCATTGACCCATGCCCTCGCGCGCGCAACCGACGTGCTCCGCTGACGCCGGCCGGATCTCGCCTCCGGCGGCGACGCGATCGTCAGCAGCATCGAGGCGGCCGCGGAGTTACGTCGCAAGGCCGTCGAGGTGGCGTCCGCCGCCCGCCCGGCCGAGGCGATCAAGCTGCTGCGCCGGGCGCTGCGCACGCTGCCTGTCGACTCCGGCGACCTCGACGCCATCACGGTCCGCACGAAGATCCTGCTGTCGATGGCCTACGTGCAGGCCGAGACCGGCCCGATCACCGACGGGCTCGTGCACCTGGGCACCGCGCGCAGCCTCGTCAGCGGCATGCCGCGACGGCCCGCACAAGCACGGCGCTGCTCGGGCTTCGCCAACCAGCAGCACGCGCTGATCCTGCTGCGCGCCGGGCACGTCGCCGAGGCGATCGAGCTGTTCGACACCGGCGATCCCGCAGCTCGAGGAGAGCCTCGAGCGGCCCGGCCGGCGACCCGGAGATGCTCGCCGGGCGTTCCTGAACCGCGGCCTCGCCTACATCTCCGCGAGCAAGCCGGGCCCGGCCGAGCAGGACGTGCGGCGCTGCATCGACGCTGTCCGCCGAGCACGGCCTGCCGCTGATGGCGCGCGAAGGCGCGCGGGCAACCTGGGCGAGATCGCCCAGCTCGGCGGCGCCATCCCGGACGCGCTGCGCTACTTCGAGGACGCCGAGCGGGCCTTCCGCGAGCTCGCCCCCGGGCTGGTGCCGCGCACCAAGATCGACCAGGCCCGCTCGCTGCTCGCCGCCGGACTCGCCGACGAGGCGGCCCGCCACCTCGACGAGGCGCTGCCCGAGCTGCGTGAGCACCGGATCGGCCAGGACCTCGCCGAGGCCGAGGTCGCCCGGGCCGCGGCCGCGCTGCTGCAGGGCGACCTGCACGCTCGCCAAGCAGCTCGCCGCGCTCCGCGCGCAGCCACTTCCTCAAGCGGGGCAGCGAGCCGTGGGCCGAGGTCGCCGCGCTGACCCGGCTGCGCGCCGAGGTCGAGGCCGCGCTCGCCGGCGAGCCGAGCACGGCCACGCCGGCCCGGGCCGCCGCGCTCGCCGAGCGGCTGGCCGCGGTCGGCCTGACCGACGAGGCCGCGATGGCGACGATGCTCGCGGTCCGGCTGGCGCTGCGCCGGCGCGGCGTCGACGACGGCCGAGGAGCTGCTGGAGCAGGTGCCGTCGCCCAGCAAGATCGCGCCGATCGACCACCGGATGCTGCTGCGGCTGTGCCGCGCGGAGGTGGCGCTCGCGCGCGGCCAGACCCGCCGGGTGCTCGCGCAGGCGAAGGCCGGGCTGACCGAGCTCGGCGCGGCCCGCGACCGGATGGGCGGGCTGGACCTGGTGTGCGGCACCGCGATCCACGGCTTCGAGCTCGGCCGGCTCGCGGTGAACCTCGTGCTGGACAGCGCGCGCACCGACGCCGACGCGCGGCGGCTGCTCGACTGGCAGGAACGCACCCGCGCGCAGGTGTACCGCTACGAGCCGCTGCCGGCGATCGACGACCCGGAGCTCGCGACCGCGGTGGCGGAGCTGCGCACGGTGACGCGGACCGTCCAGCAGCACCGCCTGGAGCGCCGGCCGACCGCGCACCTCGAGCGGCGGATCACCGCGCTGCAGCGGGAGGTCAGCCGGCTGGGCTGGCACACCAGCCACTGGGGCAAGCCGCGGCCGGTGTGCTCGGCGGCAGGAGGTCATCGAGCGGCTCGGCGACCGGACGCTGATCAGCTTCGCCGGGCCGGGCGAGGACCTCGCCGCGGTCGTGGTCAGCGGCGGGCGCACCCGGCTGTTCCGGCTGGGCCGCCAGGAGCAGGTGCTCGAGGTGGCCCGGCAGCTGCACGCCGACCTCGACGCGCTCGCGCCGGACGACCTGATCGCGCCGCTGGTCAACGCGGTGTCGCAGTCGGCGCTGCAGCCGGATCGAGACGCTGGACCGGCAGCTGTTCGGCGACGGCGGCATCCCGCCCGTCGCTGCTCGACGACCGCGAGCTCGTGATCGTGCCGTTCGGCGGGCTGTACTCGGTGCCGTGGGAGTCGCTGCCGACGCTGCGCGGGCGCGCGGTGTCGGTGGCGCCGTCGGCGACCGCGTGGGTCGGCGCCGCGGAGAGCGCGCCCGGCGACGCGACGGCCGGGTCGTGCTGGTGTGCGGGCCGGACCTGCCGGAGTCGGTGTCCGAGCTGGACCAGCTGCGCGCAGGTGTACCCGGACGCGATCGTGCTGGAGGGCGAGCAGGCCACGAGCGCGGCGGTGCTGTCCGCGATGGACGGCGCGAAGCTCGTGCACATCGCGGCGCACGGCACGCACGAGCCGGCGAACGCGCTGTTCTCCCGGCTGGAGCTGGCCGACGGCGGCCTGCTGGCCCACGAGGTGGCGCGGCTGCACCGCCCGCCGGAGCACATCGTGCTGGCCGCGTGCGAGCTGGCGCTGTCCCACATCCGGCCGGGCGACGAGCCGCTCGGGTTCGCGGGCGCGATGCTGGCGAGCGGCTCGCGGACCGTGGTGGCCGCGGTGAACCGGGTCGGGCACCGGTCGGCCGCGCTCACGATGACCGACTACCACCGGCGGCTGGCGAGCACGGCGCCGCGGCCGACCTCGCCGAGACGATGGCCGACTACCACCGCAGGCTCGCGTCGGGCACCCGCCCGGCCCGCGCGCTGGCGGAGGCGACCGCCGCCGACCCGCTGCGCCGGCCGTTCATCCTGCTCGGCGCGGGTTAGCCGAGTTCGCGGGGGGTTTGCGCAAAGATCGTCGGCGGATGACCATGGGCGTACGCGCGACGAGGGGCGGGTGCGGTATGGCGGTGGAGTGGAGTGACCCGCACTTCGTGAGCTCGCTGATCTCGGTGCCGCTGTTCACCGGCGTGATCGGCTACATCACCAACTGGACCGGCGTGATCATGCTGTTCCAGCCGATGCGGTTCCACGGCGTGCGGATCCCGGGCCTGCGGTTCCTGTACTCCTACCTGCCGCGCCGGGTGCAGGTGATCCCGGCGATCACGCACGACGGCCGGTTCGGCTGGCAGGGCATCATCCCGTCGCGGGTGTCCAAGATGGCCAGCATCTCGGTGGACAAGGCGCTGCTGAAGGTCGGCAGCATCGGCGACTTCTACCGCGAGTTCGAGCCGGACAAGATCGCCGACCACATCGCGGCGACGGCGCGCGGCGAGATCCGCGAGCGTCGTCGAGCGGATCATGGAGCGCGAGCACCCGCAGCTGTGGCACGACCTGCCGCCGGTGGTGAAGGAGGCCGTGCACGCGCGGATCCAGGAGCGGCTGCCGGTGATCGTCCGCGGGCTGACCGACCAGCTCGGCGAGTACATCGAGGACCTCATCGACGCGAAGCTGCTGGTGATCCGGCACTTCGAGGAGCACCCGGAGCTGATGAACGACATGCTCCGCGAGGTCGGGCCGCAAGGAGCTGCGGTTCATGCAGAACTTCGGCTTCTACTTCGGGTTCCCGATGGGCATCGTGCTGGTGTTCATCCTGCAGGCGGTGCCGCAGTGGTGGGTGCTGCCGCTCGGCGGCGCGGTGATCGGCTGGGTGGTCAACTGGATCGGCATCAAGCTGATCTTCGAGCCGGTGTTCCCGCGGCACGATCGGCCCGTTCACCGTTCCACGGCCTGTTCCTGCGGCGCCAGCCCGAGGTGAGCGACGTGATGGCGAAGATCATCGCCGAGGACATCATCAACATGCGCAACATCGGCGACGAGCTGCTGTTCGGCCCGCGCTCGGACCGCACCCGGCAGATGCTGGAGACGTCGCTGCGCCCGGCGGTCGACAACGCCGTCGGCTTCGCCCGCACCGCGGTGCGGGTCGGCATGGGCACCGAAGCGGTACGACCGCATCCGCGACGCGGTGGCCAGCGAGGCGGTCGAGTTCGCCTCGGCGTTCGGCGACGACGGAGTTCGGCAGGCAGCAGTCGGTGAAGATCAACCGGTTCGTGGCGCGGCAGATGCGCCAGCTGCGCTACGACGAGTTCAACGAGCTGCTGCGCTCGGCGATCAAGCAGGACGAGTGGCTGCTGTTCGTGCACGGCGGCGTGCTCGGCATCGGTGCCGGGCTGATCCACCTAGCGATCTTCGGAGTGTGAGCATGTCCAGCGACCCCCATCCAGCGAGGGCGCGGGCCTGCTCCGCATCGCGGCGAACGCCGGCCTGTCCACGGCGCAGTGGATGGTGCACCACGACCGTCCACACGGGATCGCGCGTGGTCCGCGGCCTGGCGGCGGGCGAGTCCCCGGTCGCGATCGTCGACGTCGCTGGGCGCCGACCTGCGCTCGGCGGCGTCCGTCGGTCGCTCGGCGCTCCGGCAGTCGGCCGCCCCGGCCGCCGACCGAGCACCACTCGTCGGCGGCCGAGCTGCGGGCGCGCGGCGCCGAGCTGCTGCGCCGGTCGGCGGACGTGCACTTCGTGGAGGACATGCACCCGGCGTACGAACGCATCCTGGGCGAGCTGTCCCCGGACGAGGCGCGGATCCTGCGGTTCCTGGCGAAGGAGGGCCCGCAGCCGACGGTGGACGTGCGGACGAACCGTCCACTGGGGATCGGCTCGGAGCTGATCGAGGCGGGCCTGTCGATGATCGGCCGGCAGGCCGGGGTGCGGAACATGGCGCGTACCAACGCCTACCTGAACAACCTCTTCCGGCTCGGCCTGGTGTGGTTCTCCCGCGAGGAGGTCGAGCCGTCGCGCTACCAGGTGGTGGAGGTACAGCCGGAGGTCCAGGCGGCCATGGCCAAGGCGGGCCGAGCCCCGAAGACCGTTCGCCGCTCCATCCACCTGACCCCGTTCGGCGACGACTTCTGCCGAACCTGCCTGCCCCTAGGACTGATCCGCGGTCGATAAGCGTGGTGTTCGGCTATCTCGCGCTCGTGTTCTCCGTCGGCCGGGTTCCGTTCCAACGCTCAGAGGTGGCGGCGCACGGCCGCGGCCCAAGTCCAGCCGTGCGGGCGATTCAATTGCCCGAGAACGTCTTCGGGTTCCGGACTACAACAACGAGACATGCCAGTCGCGGAAGCTCGGACAGGACAAGGTCCATGCCGACGCATATGCCTTTGGCTACTACGAGAACGACGAGGGCATCTGGCTCGACCCGACCGCGGTGGCGGGCGGGGACATTCTGGCCGTGGTCGACACCCTGCTCTAGAACGAGGACGGGGCGGGCCAGGCCACGAAGGCGTTCGGCCCGACGACCTATGTCACGGGAACAGGATGCGGTTCCGAACACGCCCCGGCATGGGGTGATCTGCTTTCGCTTCGATCGGGGCCGGGCGTTGGCATTGGTGGTCGACACCCACACCGCCGAGGTCGGCGAGTTCGAGCCGGCGAACCTTGACCGACGAGATCTGGAACCGCCTGGGCCTGGACTGACAGCACAGCAAAGGGCCCGGGCGCGAAGCGCCCGGGCCCTTTGAGTACTAAACCGGCTGGATCAGAAGTCCATGCCGCCGGTCGGGTCGCCGCCACCCGGAGCGGCGGAGGCCTTCTCCGGCTTGTCGGCGACCACGGCCTCCGTGGTGAGGAACAGCGCGGCGATCGACGCGGCGTTCTGCAGCGCCGAGCGGGTCACCTTGGTCGGGTCCGGCACGCCGGCGGCGAGCAGGTCCTCGTACACGCCGGTGGCGGCGTTCAGGCCGTGGCCCTGGGGCAGGCCCTTGACCTTCTCCACCACGACGCCACCCTCGTGGCCGGCGTTGACGGCGATCTGCTTGAGCGGAGCCTCGACCGCAACCTTCACGATGTTGGCACCGGTCGCCTCGTCGCCCTCGAGCCGCAGGCCCGCGAACGCGGCCTCGGCAGCCTGGAGCAGCGCGACGCCACCACCGGCGACGATGCCCTCCTCGACGGCGGCCTTGGCGTTGCGCACCGCGTCCTCGATGCGGTGCTTGCGCTCCTTGAGCTCGACCTCGGTCGCGGCACCGGCCTTGATCACCGCAACACCGCCGGCCAGCTTGGCCAGGCGCTCCTGCAGCTTCTCGCGGTCGTAGTCCGAGTCGCTCTTGTCGATCTCGGCGCGGATCTGGTTGACCCGGCCCTGGATCTGCTCGGCGTCACCGGCACCCTCGACGATCGTCGTCTCGTCCTTGGTGACGACGACCTTGCGGGCACGGCCCAGCAGCGAGATGTCGGCGTTCTCCAGCTTGAGGCCCACGTCCTCGCTGATGACCTGGCCACCGGTGAGGGTCGCGATGTCCTGCAGGATCGCCTTGCGGCGGTCGCCGAAGCCCGGCGCCTTGACGGCGACGGACTTGAAGGTGCCACGGATCTTGTTGACCACCAGGGTCGCCAGGGCCTCGCCCTCGACGTCCTCGGCGATGATCAGCAGCGGCTTCGAGGCCTGCATGACCTTCTCGAGCACCGGCAGCATGTCCTTGACGGCCGAGATCTTCGAGCCGAACAGCAGGATGTACGGGTCCTCGAGCACGGCCTCCTGGCGCTCCGGGTCGGTCACGAAGTAACCGGCCAGGTAGCCCTTGTCGAAGCGCATGCCCTCGGTGAGCTCCAGCTCCATGCCGAGCGCGTTGCTCTCCTCGACGGTGACGACGCCCTCCTTGCCGACCTTGTCCAGCGCCTCGGCGATGAGCTCGCCGATCGTGGTGTCAGCAGCGGAGATGGACGCGGTCGCGGCGATCTGCTCCTTGGTCTCGACCTCCTTGGAGGCCTTGTGGAGCTGCTCGATCACGGCCTCGACGGCCTGCTCGATGCCGCGCTTGAGCGACAGCGGGTCGGCGCCGGCGGCGACGTTGCGCAGGCCCTCGCGGACGAGCGCCTGGGCGAGCACGGTCGCGGTGGTGGTGCCGTCACCCGCGACGTCGTCGGTCTTCTTGGCAACTTCCTTGACGAGCTCGGCCCCGATCTTCTCCCACGGGTCCTCGAGCTCGATCTCCTTCGCGATGGAGACACCATCGTTGGTGATGGTCGGCGCGCCCCACTTCTTCTCGAGCACGACGTTGCGGCCACGCGGGCCGAGAGTCACCTTGACGGCGTCAGCGAGGGTGTTCAAGCCGCGCTCGAGACCGCGGCGGGCGTCCTCGTCGAACGCGATCAACTTGGCCATTGCGGTGTAAGTCCTCCGTTTGGACGTCACATTGCGCGGCCAGGCTCGGTGCCCGCGACGGACGGCCGGACGTGGCCCAGCCTCACCGTCCCGACCTCAGTATGTTTCTGGCACTCGGAACTACCGACTGCCAGAACCGTGTTTAGCACTCTACCCCGGCGAGTGCAAGAAACGCAGGTCAGCCGCCGCCGTGCTCGCGGCCGGCACCCTGACTGTCGCCGACCTTGATCGACGGCACCGAGTGCTTCGTCGTGGTGGTCTGCTGGCCGCCGCCACCGCCACCACCGCCGTCGTCCGTCGTCACCGGAGAAGAAGAAGATCGCGGCGACGATCAGCCCGATCGCCACCAGCCCGACGATCACCGGCGCGATCCACCGGTTGCCGCCGCCGGAGTCGTCGGAGGTGAACGTGTTCGGGCCCGACCGGCATCGGCGGGCGCAGCCGCACCGGCTCGGCCGAGGACGAGTGCGTGCCGGCCGGCACGGCGCTGGTAGCCGCCGCGGCGGCGTCGACGCCGGCGGCCGCTGGTACGCCGGCCGGACCGGCGGGCCGCGGGCCGGCGACGCCGTTCGTGCGCGCGGGCCCGACCGGCACCGGGGGCGCCGGCAGCGGCGGCGCGACCGGCGCGGCCAGCGCCTGGCGCGCGGCGGCGATCAGCTCGCGGCAGTTCTTGTAGCGGTCCTTCGGGCTCTTCGCCATGCCGCGGCGGATCACGTCGTCGATCGCCGGCGGCAGGTGGACGAAGTCGGTCAGCGCGGGCACGTCGCGGTTGAGGTGGCCCTGGATCACCTCGGGCACCGGGCCCTGGAACGGCGGCCGCCCGGCCAGGCAGGCGAACAGCACGCAGGCCAGCGAGTACGCGTCGGTGCGGGCGTCGACCGGCTCGCCGCGCAGGTGCTCGGGCGCGGCGTAGGTCGGCGAGCCGAGGAAGTCGCCGCCGCGGGTGCGGTGGCCGGTGGCGCCGCGGCGGGTCAGCCCGAAGTCGGCGACGTAGATGTGCTCGGCGGTCGACTCGCGGCTGGTCACCAGCACGTTGGCCGGCTTGACGTCGAGGTGCACGAGGCCCCGCTCGTGCAGGTTGTCCAGCGCCTCGGCGACCTGGCCGAGCAGCGCGAGCGCGCGGTCCGGGGTCGAGCGGGCCGTCCTTGATCAGGCTGGCCAGGTCGGAGCCGTCGACCAGCCGCATGGCGATGTAGAGCAGCCCGTCGACCTCGCCGAAGTCGTACAGCGGCACGACGTTCGCGTGGTCGATGGCCGAGGTGTTGCGGGCCTCGTCGACGAACCGCTCGCGGAACTCGGGGTCCTCGGTGAGGTGCTCGGCGATGACCTTGAGCGCGACCTTGCGGCCGAGGCGGATGTCGGTGGCCTTGTACATCACGCTCATGCCGCCCTTGCCGAGCACACCGTCGATCCGGTAGTGCCCCAGGCGACGCCCGGTGAGGTCCTCCGCCACTAACTCATCCATTCACTCATCAGGGTCGCGCTCGCGTCGTCCGAGCACCCCGCAGCCCGGCCGGTGTGCGCCGGCCCCTCGCCAGCGACGAGCCTAACGTTCGACGTGTCGGCCGTGCGTGCGGTTCGCCCCGATCCGGTACCGGCCCGTTACCGACCGCCGCCGACCCAGCCAGGCCGCCATGGCCCGGGCGTTGCGGGTCTGCACGAGCAGCTGGCCGGGCCCGGCGAAGTCCAGCAGCAGCCCCTCGCCGGTGCGCACCGACTGCGGCAGCTGCGGGCTGACCGCGCGCAGCCGGCACTGGGTCGTGCTCGGTGTAGGCGAGCAGGTAGCTGGGGTCGACGGTGACCAGCTCGCCGGCCTCCAGCGGCGACCACGTCGAGCGAGCCGCAGCAGGCCAGCACCATCGCGCCGTCGCCGGACACGTGCTCGAGGAAGCCGACGTCCGCGCCGAACAGGCCGCGGAAGCCCGGCCACTGCGCGTCGGCGCGCACGGTGGCCGCGGCGGCGAGCCAGCTCCCCCGGGCCACGCACCAGCCGGCCATCCCGTCGAGCTCGAGCGTGTGCACGTCGCCGGGCAGCGCGGGCGCCACGTCGACCCAGCCGCCCTCGGCCGGCGCGGTGAACACGGCCCGGCGGGCCTTGCCGCGCGAGCCGCCGCGAGCCGGCGCGACGAGCACCCCGTAGCTCGTGGCGAGCATCGCGGCGTAGTCGGCCTGCACCGCCTCGCCGGGCGCCAGCAGCAGCCGGGCCACGCCGAACGCCGGGGTGTGCCGAGTCCGGACCTGCACGAGCCAGCCCTCCGTGATGTGAATCGTCGACCAGGTCGCTGCGCAGTCTGGCACGGCGTGCCACGGCCCGCGCGCCGTCGTGGCAGGATGCACGGCATGCCCGAACCCCACTGTCGGTCGACGACTACCGCGCCCGGATCGCCGCGCTGGTGCCCGCCGCGCCGGTCGTGCTCGCTGCCGCTCGCCGACTGCGTCGGGCGGGTGCTCGGCGAGGACGTCGTGTCGCCGGTCGCGATGCCGCCGTTCGACAACTCGGCGATGGACGGCTACGCGGTGCGCGCCGAGGACGTCGCCGGCGCCGAGCGCGCACGCGGCGGTCGCGCTGCCGGTGCCGGTGGACATCCCGGCCGGGCGGACCGACATCGTGCCGCTGCTGCCGGGCACCGCGCACCGGATCATGACCGGCGCCCCGGTGCCGCCCGGCGCGGACGCGATCGTCAAGGTCGAGGACACCGACGGCGGCGAGCAGCGGGTGGCGGTGCGCGCGCCGGTCGAGCCGGGCACGCACATCCGCCGCGCGGGCGAGGACGTCGCCGAGGGCGCGACCGTGCTGCGCGCCGGCAGCGTGCTCGGGCTCGGCGCAGCTGGGGCTCGCGGCCGCGATCGGGCTGGCGGAGCTGCCGGTGTACCGGCCGGTCCGGGTGCTGGTCCTGTCGACCGGCTCGGAGCTCGTCGCGCCGGGGAACCCGTTGCTGCACGGGCAGATCTACGAGTCGAACAGCGTGCTGCTGGCCGCGGCGGTGCGCGAGATCGGCGGGGCGCCGACCGTGCTGCGGTTCGTCCCCGACGACGTGGCGGCGTTCCACGAGGCGATCGCCTCGCACGCCGGACGCGGACCTGCTGGTCACCTCGGGCGGGGTCAGCGCGGGCGCCTACGAGGTGGTCAAGGACGCGCTGACCGGGCAGGGCGTGGAGTTCCTGCGGGTCGCGATGCAGCCCGGCGGGCCGCAGGGCTGCGGGGCGGTTCGGGTCGCTGCCGGTGGTCACGCTGCCCGGCAACCCGGTGTCGACGGCGCTGTCGTTCGAGCTGTTCCTGCGCCCGGCGCTGCTCGCGGCGATGGGACACCAGGTGGTGGACCGGCCGCGGGTCCGGGCCGCGACCACGTCGGCGCTGCGGTCGCCCGCGGGGAAGCGGCAGTACCGGCGGGGGCAGCTAGACGGGTCGTCGGTCACGCCGGTCGGCGGGCCGGGGTCGCACCTGCTGGCGTCGTTCGCGGCGTCGGACTGCCTGATCGAGGTGCCGGAGGACGGCGACGGAGATTCCCGCCGGGGCACCGGTGGACGTGCTGCTGCTGCGCTGAGCCACCAATAGAGTCGCCCCGTGGGAATCATCGCGTGGATCGTCTTCGGGGCCATCGTCGGCTGGATCGCGAACATCGTCGTCGGCGGGCGGGGACGCGAGCGGCAGGGCTGCCTGGTCAGCGTGCTCGTCGGCGTCGTCGGAGCGGCGCTCGGCGGGCTGCTCTACAAGTGGATCACCGGGCGCGAGAAGACCTTCGAGTTCGACTTCCCCAGCCTTGGGGTCGCCGCGCTCGGGGCCGTCGTCCTGCTGGTCCTGCTGCGGTTGCTACAGAGCGTTGGCAACCGTCGGTGACGAGTTACCTACAGTTCGCCATTGCTTACCACGCGCGCACGGCCGTACACTCACCGATGCCCGTAGGTCCACCGGCCGGCGGTGCATGTCGTCGGGGGATGCACGGCCGGCCGGAGTGATCGCCGCCGGCCTCCCCAGCCCGTCACCCTCCGCACAGGGCGTAGCGTGGTGCGTATCTGTTAACCGCCCCCGTGCGAGGAATGTCCGGCCACAATGACCGAATCCCGTGAACCCCACGATGCTGGCAGGCTCGCCCACATCATCGCCCTGACCAGGAGCGTCGTGCCGCCCATGCACCCGGCCGGGCGGCCGTTCGTGGCCGGCGCGGGCGCCGCCGCGCTGGTGCTGCGCCGCCTGTCCCGCCGGCTCGGCGTGGTCGGCTTCGTGCTCACCGGGCTGATCGCCTGGTTCTTCCGGGAGCCCAAGCGGGTCACGCCGTCCCGCTCGAACCTCGTCGTGGCGGCGGCCGACGGCACCGTCTCGCAGGTGGTGCTCGCCCGGCCACCGGCCGAGCTGGGCATCGACCGCGAGTGGCTGCGGGTCAGCGTCTTCCTCTCCGTCTTCGACGTGCACGTCCAGCGCGTGCCCGTGTCCGGCGAGGTGCTGCGCGCCGAGTACCAGCCCGGCAAGTTCCTCTCCGCCGACCTCGACAAGGCGAGCGAGGAGAACGAGCGCAACTCGCTGCTGCTCGCCACGCCCGACGGCCGCGAGGTGGCCGTCGTGCAGATCGCCGGGCTCATCGCGCGCCGGATCGTCTGCCAGGTCGCGGCCGGGGACAAGGTCGCGCGCCGGCCAGACCTACGGGCTGATCCGGTTCGGCTCCCGCGTCGACGTCTACGTCCCCACCGACGCCCGCGTGCTGGTCGAGCCCGGCCAGCGCACGATCGGCGGCGAGACCGTCCTCGCCGAGCTCCGGTCGGAGGGCTGAGTGGCCGCGCCTTCCGGTGTCCGGCTGCTGCCGAACGCGCTCACGGTGCTCGCCATGTGCGCCGGGCTGTCCGCCGCGCAGTTCGCGCTGAGCGGCAACTACCCGGCGGCGATCGCGGCCATCGCCGTCGCCGCGGTGCTGGACAGCCTCGACGGCCGGATCGCGCGGCTGCTCGACGCCACCAGCAAGATGGGCGCCGAGCTGGACTCGCTGGCCGACGCGATCTCCTTCGGCGTCTCCCCCGCGCTGGTGCTCTACATCTGGAAGTTCGAGGGCAACCGGCTCGGCTGGGTGGTCGCGCTCGTGTTCGCGGTCTGCATCATCCTGCGGCTCGCGCGGTTCAACACGCTGCTCGACGACACCGAACAACCGCCGTACGCCAAGGAGTTCTTCGTCGGCGTGCCCGCGCCGGCGGGCGGGCTGCTCGCGCTGCTGCCGTTGATCCTCACCATCCAGATCGGCCACGACGGCTGGTGGTCGGCGACGCCGGTGGTGATGGGGTGGACGGTCGCGATCGCGGCGCTGCTGATCAGCCGGATCCCGACGCTGTCGGTGAAGACGTTCAAGGTGCCGGCGCGCATGGTCGCGCCGCTGCTGGTGCTCGTCGGCCTGCTCGCCGCCGCCGTGGTCACCTACCCGATGCTGGCGCTGGCCGGCTTCCTCGTCGTGTACCTCGCGCACGTGCCGTACGCGGTGCGGCGCAACATCTGGCTCGCCGACCACCCCGAGGCGTGGGACGTGCCGCCGAAGGAGCGCCGGGCGATCCGCCGGGCGCACGGCTCGAACCGGCGGCTCGGGCTGCGGCCGCCGATGCGCAAGGTCGCCGGCGCGGCCAAGCGCGCGGTGTCGGCCGCCCGTCGCGGCAACGGCTCGGGCAACGGGCACCGGCGCGGCGGCCTGCTGCTGCCGACCGACTCGACCCGGGTCCGCGGCGCCGTACGCGGCCGCGGCTGGCGCCGAACAGGCTTGCGCCGCAACCAGGCCAGGCCCGGTCCGAAGGACCAGTAAGTCTGACGCAGCCCACCGGAACCTCAGGGGACCGTGACGCCACCCAGCCACAATCGATCCGCACAACCGCACCGTTCGCTGGGACGCGACCAACACTTTTGATGCCGGGGAGGCGGACTAGTCTCCGGAGCATGCCTCAGATCACGCTCACCGCTCGGCTTTCGCCGTCTGCGCTGGACACCCGCCGCGGTGTGGTGCGGCTGCACCCCGAGGTGTTCGACGCGCTCGGGCTCGAGCCGTGGGCGGGCGTGCGGCTGACCGGGGCGCGGGTGAGCGCGGCACTCGCCGCCGAGACCGACCGGGACAGCGCGCCGGGCGTGCTCCTGTGCGACGACGTGACCATGTCGAACGTCGGCATCGCCGAGGGCGCCGAGGTCGTGGTGGAGCCGGTGCCGGTGGCCCCCGCGCGGGCGCTGACCGTGGCCGGGTCGCGGCTCGCGTCGGTGTCGCTGCCGCCGGAGACCGTGCGGCTGGCGCTGATCGGCAAGGTGCTGACGGTCGGCGACGCGGTCTCGCTGCTGCCGCAGGACCTCGCACCCGCGCCGGGCTCGGACCTGCCGGACGTGCGCGGCAAGCTGTCCCGGGCGATCGGCATGACCTGGACCAACGAGCTGCTGACCGTCACCGCGATCGAGCCGGCCGGGACGGTCGCCGTCTGTCCGTCCACTGTGGTCGGCTGGCGGGACGGCGCGCGGACCGGGGACGCGGCACCCGCCGGCCCGGGTGGCACGGTGACCGCGCCCGCCGCCGAGCCGTTGGCCGAGCAGGTCACGGAGGCACCCGTGGTGACGCAGTCCGAACCGCCGCCCCCGCCACCGCCGATCACCGACCTGGTCGGCGCCCGGGAGGTCGCCGACCGGCTCGCCGAGTGGTTCGAGCTGGCGTTCAACCGCCCGGAGCTGCTGGCCAGGCTGGGCGCGGCCGTGCAGCTCGGCGCGCTGGTCACCGGGCCCGAGGGCGTCGGCAAGACCACCGTGGTCCGCTCGGTCGCGCACGCGGCCGGCGCCGAGGTCGTCGAGCTGGCCGGGCCGACGATCGCCGCGCTCGAGGCGAACGCCGGTGCCCGCCGGCTGTCCGAGGCGATCGCCGGCCTCGGCACGGAGGCGCCGTCGGTGCTGCTGATCACCGACCTCGACGCGCTGCTGCCGGCCAGCAGCCCGCCGCCGGTGGCCACCGTCGTGATCGACACGCTGCGCGCCGCGATCCGCACGCCGAAGGTCGCGATCGTCGCCACGACGGCGCATCCGGAGGCGCTCGACCCGCGGGTGCGCGGTGTCGACCTGCTGGACCGGTCGCTCTCGCTGCCGTTGCCGGACGCCAAGACCCGCACGGAGCTGCTGCGGGTGCTGTTCCGCGACGTACCCGTCGAGTCCGAAGTGGACTTTGGAGCGGTGGCCGACCGGACGCCGGGGTTCGTCGCCGCGGACCTCGTCGCGCTGCGCCGCGAGGCCGCCGTCCGCGCCGCGCTGCGGGTGAAGGCGACCACCGAGCCGATGGTCACGTCGACGGACCTGCTGGGCGCGCTGGAGACCGTGCGCCCGATCTCTCTGTCCACTTCGGACAATTTGCAGACGGGCGGGCTGACGCTGGACGGCGTCGGCGACATGGTCGAGGTCAAGCAGGCGCTGACCGAGGCGGTGCTGTGGCCGCTGCGCTACCCGGACTCCTTCGCCCGCCTCGGGGTCGACCCGCCGCGCGGGATGCTGCTCTACGGCCCGCCCGGCTGCGGCAAGACGTTCCTGGTCCGCGCGCTCGCGGGCACCGGGAAGCTGAACGTGCTGTCGGTCAAGGGCGCCGAGCTGATGGACAAGTGGGTCGGCGAGTCCGAGCGGGCGGTGCGGGAGCTCTTCCGCCGGGCCGCGGAGGCCGCGCCGGCGATGGTGTTCCTGGACGAGGTCGACGCGCTGGCGCCGCGGCGCGGGCAGTCCAGCGACTCGGGCGTGTCCGACCGCGTGGTCGCGGCGCTGCTCACCGAGCTGGACGGCGTGGAGCCGATGCGCGACGTGATCGTGCTGGGCGCGACGAACCGGCCGGAGCTGATCGACCCGGCGCTGCTGCGGCCGGGCCGGCTGGAGCGGCTGGTGTACGTGCCGCCGCCGGACGCCGAGGCACGGGCGGAGATCCTGCGCGCGTCGTCGCGCAACACCCCGCTGGCCGACGACGTCGACCTCGCCGAGCTGGCCGGCGACCTGGAGGGCTACTCGGCGGCGGACTGCTCGGCGCTCATCCGCGAGGCCGCGCTGACCGCGATGCGCGAGTCGCTGGAGGCCGCGGTCGTGACGGCCGCCCACCTGGCGACGGCCCGGGAGCAGGTGCGCGCGTCGCTGGACCCGGCGCAGCTGGCGGCACTGGAGGCGTACGCGACGTCGCGTCGGGCCTAGCTACTTGCCTTCGTTCTTGCCGCCGATGCCCTGGTAGTCGTTGGTGACGATGACGATCACGCCCGGCGGGAAGCCCGCGATGCCGGCGAAGCGCTTCTCGACCCGCATGCCGAAGTCGTCGGCGATGTCGTTGGCCGCTTCCTCCTCGGCGGTGCCGGAGCGGAAGTAGACCGTCGTGGTCGGGATCGTGCCGTACGGGTAGTTGCCGACCTCGACGACGTTCCAGCCGACCGCGCGCAGGTCCTCGGCGGCCTGGGAGGCGAGCCCGCTGACCGTGCTGTTGTTGTAGACGCGGACCGGCTGGGACTTGCCGGGCTCGCCGTTGCCGTCGCCGCCGGGCGGCGGGGCGGGCAGCGAGCTGCTGGAGCCGCCGGGCTTCGTCGTGGTGGTCGTCGGCGCGCCGCTCGACGACGAGGAGGGCGGCGTCGTCGAGGACGGCGGCTGCTCGGTGGACGAGCCGGGCTTGCTGGACGACGTGGTGGGCGGTGGCGGCAGCGCGTTGTCGTCCTCGCCGCCGAAGACCGAGATCAGGCCGATGACCAGCGCGACCACGGCGAGCCCGAGCAACGCCACGCCCGCGACCCGCAGGGGGCGCGTGGGGCTGGGCGAGTCGGGTGCGGTCATCGACCGAGCCGCGGGGCCGGGCGGGCACGCTGGCGGCCGCTGCGCAGCCGGCGCAGGCGCTTGACCAGCATGGGGTCGGTCTCCAGCGCGTCACGCTTGTCGATCAGCCGGTTCACCAGCTGGTAGTAGCGCGTCGGCGAGACGCCGAAGAGCTCGTGGATCGCCTGCTCCTTGAGACCGGGGTACTTCCACCACTGGCGCTCGAAGGCGAGGATCTCGCGCTCCCGCTCGGTGAGGTTCTCCGACGGCTCCTCGCGCGGCGCGGGAACCGGCGGCACCGCGCGCACGTGCGGGTCGGAGGGCTGTGCCGGCATCTCTGCGGCGTCCATCTGGCTCCTCGCCACGGTCTCTCGCTACCGGCGAATCACACGCCTGTGATTCGCCTCGCGTTATTACATCACGCTACCCACGGTGGTTGCCGCCCTGTGCGCGAGAGTCGCGCGATCTTTGCTTGGTTATCGTCAGCGCCATGGCCATTCGCCCGATCGTGATCGTCGGTGACCCCGTGCTGCACCACCCGACGCGCCCGGTGGCGACGTTCGACGACGAGCTCAAGACGCTCGTCGAGGACATGTTCGAGACGATGGCGGCCGCGCCCGGCGTCGGCCTCGCGGCGAACCAGGTGGGCGTCGACCTGCGGCTGTTCGTCTACGACTGCCCGGACGACGACGGCGTGCGGCACCGCGGCGTCGTGGTCAACCCGGTGCTGGAGACCTCCGAGCGCCCGGAGACGATGCCGGACCCGGACGACGACATCGAGGGCTGCCTGTCGGTGCCGGGCGAGCGGTTCCCGACCGGCCGCGCGTCGTGGGCGAAGGTCACCGGGCAGGACGTGTCCGGCGAGCCGGTCGAGGTCGAGGGCACCGGGTACTTCGCGCGCTGCCTGCAGCACGAGACCGACCACCTCGACGGGCTGCTGTACCTGAACCGGCTCGTCGGCCGGTACGCGCGGGAGTCGAAGCGGATGCTCAAGCACAACGGCTGGGGCAAGCCCGGCCTGTCGTGGGACCCGGCCGTCGAGACCGAGCCGGGCGAGTAACTCTTCGCTCACGGCGAACGGGGAACAACCGCCTGCCGGCGCACACTTGTATTGGGTGCAACGGTGTAATCGGCGGGCGGTGATCGCGGTGTCGGACGAGCTGGACGCCTACTCCCGCACGGTCAGCACGGTGGCCAGGACGGTGACCCCGCACGTGGCGAGCGTGTCGCTGCGGCGCGGGAGCGGCTCGGGCGTGGTGTTCACCGATGCCGGGCACCTGCTGACGAACGCGCACGTGGTCGGCTCGGGCAAGCGCGGCACGGCGACGTTCTCCGACGGCACGGAGACGCCGTTCGAGGTGATCGGCGTCGACCCGCTGTCGGACCTCGCGGTCGTCCGCGTCGGCCGCCGACGTCCCGCCGCCCGCGACCCTCGGCGACGCGGACGGGCTGGTCGTCGGCCAGCTGGTGGTCGCGGTCGGCAGCCCGCTGGGCCTGTCGGGCTCGGTGACCGCCGGCGTGGTGAGCGCGCTCGGCCGGTCGCTGCCGGTGCGCCAGGGCCAGGCGGCGCGCGTGATCGAGGACGTGATCCAGACCGACGCGGCGCTCAACCCCGGCAACTCGGGTGGCGCGCTGGCCGACTCCCACGGGGAGGTGGTCGGCATCAACACCGCGGTCGCCGGCTTCGGCCTGGGCCTGGCCGTGCCGATCAACCCGACGACGCGGCGGATCATCGACACGCTGATGGTCGAGGGCCGGGTGCGCCGGGCGTACCTGGGCGTGGTCGGCGTGCCGGCGCCGCTGCCGGACGAGGTGGCCGCGCGGACGGGTCAGCGGGCCGGCCTGCGGGTGATCGAGGTGGTCGACGGCGGCCCGGCGCACCGGGCGGGCCTGCGCAAGGGCGACCTGGTGCTGACGGTGGCGCGCGAGCAGGTGCGCGACGCGCAGGGCATCCAGAGCAGCTTTTCGCGGAGGTGATCGGCACCGACCTGGCGGTCACGGTGCTCCGCAACGGCGCGATGGTCGACGTCTACGCCCGCCCGACAGAGCTGACGGTGGGCTGAGAACCCTCCACGATCGCTCGCGCGCACGCGCGTACGGAACGGCGCCCCCACCCTCTCCTGGGGGCGCCCCATGGGTCCATTCTATCGGTGTGGGGCGACGAAACCACTGGTCAGCGCCTGGCTGTGGACAACCGCGGGCACTGTGGGCGGCTAGTCGGGGTTCGGGCGGCGCCACGGGAGCTGCGGCTGGTTCGCCATCTCCACCACCCGGTTCAGCGCCGCCAGTTCGGCGTAGCGGCCGGCCAGCACGGCCGACCGGATCGCGCGCAGCTCGGCAGCCGAGACCGGCCTCGCCCACCAGCAGGAACGGGATCACCAGCCGCAGCGCCGAGACCACCGGCACGCGCCGGCGCTGGGGCGCGCGCAGCGCGAGCACCGCCGCCCGCAGCAGGTGGTCGGCCGCCGCCGACGTCGCCCAGCGGGACGCGTCCGCCGCGGCGCAGCGCAGGCACACCGGGTTGCCGCTGCCGAGCTCGCCGCCGCACTCCTCGCAGCGCAGCAGGCGCAGCGCCCAGTCCGTGCACGTCCACGCGTACGTGCCGGCCGGCGCGGACAGCACGCGCGTCGCCAGGTCGCGTTCCGACTCGGCACCCGCGCTCGCCCGCTCGGCCGCCAGCAGGTCGCGCCAGTCGGCGAGCCAGCGCTGGTCGACGACCTCCGCGCAGCCGAGGCACGACGGATACCCGCGCCCGGTCAGCTCGCCGCAGGTCGAGCAGAGTTCGACCGCGGCGGGTTGATCACCCGGCCGGGTGCCCGGTGGGTACGGCAGACGCACGTCCACCACTGAACCGTACTTGCAGTGACCAAACTTCGCCCTTGGCAGTGCCACGAACGCGTGACTACGGTCGGAAGCCGAGAACTCGGCACCGGGTGCTGCCGGCGCGGCGAGACGTCCACAGTGGACTACCGAAGGGACCCGCCCGTGAACCCGACGCCGCCGAGGGTCCTCACCATCGCCGGGTCCGACTCCGGCGGCAGCGCCGGCCTGCAGGCCGACCTGCGCACGTTCTTCGCCTGCGGGGCGCACGGGATGACCGCGGTCACGGCGGTCACCGTGCAGAACTCGCTGGGCGTGCGCGCCGTCTCGCTGATCCCGGCCGACGTCGTCGCCGCGCAGATCGAGGCGGTCGCCGAGGACATCGGCGTGCTGGCCGCGAAGACCGGCATGCTGGCCACCGCGGAGATCATCGCCGCGGTGGCCAAGGCCTGCGACAAGGTCCACATCGGACGGGACGGCACGGTCCCGTTCGTCGTCGACCCGGTGGCCGCGTCCATGCACGGCGAGCAGCTGCTGCGCGACGACGCGCTGGACGCGCTGCGCACCGAGCTCTTCCCGCGCGCCACGCTCGTCACGCCGAACCTCGACGAGGTCCGGCTGCTCACCGGCATCACGGTGACCGGCCGGGCGGACGCGCGGGAGGCGGCGCGGGCGCTGCACGCGCTCGGGCCGCGGTGGGTGCTGGTCAAGGGCGGCCACCTGCACGACGACCCGGAGTGCGTCGACCTGCTCTACGACGGCGCGACGTTCCTCGAGCTGCGGGCGGCCCGGGTGGACACCCGGCACACGCACGGCGGCGGCGACACGATGGCCTCGGCGATCACGACGGCGCTCGCGCGCGGGTTGGACATGCCGGCCGCGGTCCGGTTCGGCAAGGAGTTCGTCACCAGGTCGGTCCAGCACGCCTACCCGCTGGGCGGCGGGGTCGGCCCGGTGTCGCCGTTGTGGCGGGTCAGGCCGTTGCCGGAGACGTAGACCACTCTCGGCGAAAACCCTCAGGCACTAACCTCACGGCGTTTACGCTTCCCTGACGTCGGGACGGAGCACTCGGAGGGGGCCGGTGGTGAAGACGCGCGACCGGGTGCGCGCCCTGGTCGAGCAACAGGCGCTTCCAGCAGCTCATCATCTGGGTCATCGTGCTGAACGCGGTGACGCTCGGCCTCGAGACCTCGTCCCACGTGACGACCAACTACGGCGGCCTGCTGCACGTCGCCGACCGGGTCATGCTCGGGATCTTCGTGGTCGAGCTGGGGCTGCGGCTCTACGCGTCCGGCTGGCGGTTCTTCACCGACTCGTGGAACGTGTTCGACTTCCTGGTCGTCGCGCATCTCGCTGCTGCCGGCGACCGGGCCGTTCTCGGTGCTGCGGGCGCTGCGCGTACTGCGGGTGCTGCGGCTGATCTCGGCGGTGCCGGCGATGCGCCGGGTGGTGTCGGGCCTGCTCGACGCGGTGCCCGGGATGGCGTCGATCGGCGCGCTGCTCGGCCTGGTCATCTACGTCGCCGGGGTGATGGCGACCAAGCTGTTCGGCGACGATCTCGCCGGAGTACTTCGGCGACCTGGGCACGACGCTGTTCACGCTGTTCCAGACGATGACCGGCGAGGCGTGGCCGGACGTCGCGCGGGCGGTGATGGCGAAGGCGCCGCTGGCGTGGATCTTCTTCGTGATCTACATCCTGGTGTCCAGCTTCGCGGTGCTGAACATGTTCATCGCGGTGATCGTCAGCGGGATGGAGAAGCAGGTCACCGACGACCTCGCGGAGGCCGAGGACCGGCACGCGGCCGACCAGGCGGAGTCGGACCGGCTGATCCTGGACGAGCTGCGGGCGCTGCGGGCGGAGATCGCCGAGCTGCGCGCCTCCGCCACGGAACGGGCGTAGCCGATGCTGACTCGGGCACGAGCCCGGGAGGTGGTCGGCTCCGCGGCGTTCCAGCGGTTCGTCGTCGCGGTGATCGTGCTGAACGCGGTGACGCTCGGGTTGGAGACGTCCGAAAGCGTGTCCGCCGGCCTCGGCGGGTTCCTCCACGTCGCGGACCGGACGGCGCTCGTGATCTTCGTGGCGGAGCTCGCGCTGCGGTGCTACGCCACCGGATGGCGGTTCGTCCGCGACGCGTGGAACGTGTTCGACTTCGTGGTCGTCGGCATCTCGCTGATCCCCGCGGCCGGGCCGCTGTCGGTGCTGCGGACGTTGCGGGTGCTGCGCGTGCTGCGGCTGGTGTCGGCGGTCCCGGCGATGCGCCGGGTGGTCACCGGGCTGCTGGCGGCGATGCCCGGCATGGCGTCGGTGGCGTCGCTGCTGGCGCTGGTGATCTTCGTGGCCGCGGTGATGGCGACCAAGCTGTTCGGGGCCATCGCACCGGAGTTCTTCGGCGACCTCGGCACGACCTTGTTCACGCTGTTCCAGGTGATGACCGGCGAGGCGTGGCCGGACATCGCGCGCCAGGTCATGGCGCAGGCGCCGCTCGCGTGGATCTTCTTCGTGGTCTACATCCTCGTGTCGAGCTTCGCGGTGCTGAACCTGTTCATCGCGGTGGTGGTGAGCGGGATGGAGGACCAGGTCACCAACGATCTCGCGGAGGCCGAGGAGCGCAACGCGGCCGCGCAGGCGTCGTCGGACGCGACGATCCTGGCCGAGGTGCGGGCGTTGCGCGCCGAGGTGACCGCGATGCGTGAGGAGCGACGTTCGTGAGGTCTCGTTGCCGTGCGCTGGCCGACGCGCCGTGGTTCAGCCGGGTGATCGTCGGCGTCCTGGTGGTGAACGCGATAGCGATCGGGCTGCGGACGGCGTCGTCGGTGTCGAAGTCGCTGGACCCGCTGCTGGTGGCGATCGAGGTCGCCGTCGTCGTGGTCTTCGTGGTCGAGATGGTCATCAAGATCGCCGGTGCCGGCCGGTCGTTCTTCCGCGAGGCGTGGAACTGGTTCGACCTGATCGTGATCATCTTGTCGATCGTGCCGGCGTCCGGGACGCTGCTCATGCTGCGCACGGTCCGGATCCTGCGGACGTTCCGGCTGATCTCCGTGGTGCCGTCGATGCGCCGGGTGGTGAACGCGCTGTTCACGGCCGTGCCCGGGCTGGTGTCGATCCTGTTGCTGCTGATGCTGGTGCTGTACACGTCGTCGATCGCGGCGGTGCAGATGTTCGGCGCGGTGGCGCCCGAGGAGTTCGGCGGGCTGGGCGCGGCGCTGCTGACGATGTTCCGGGTGATGACCCAGGGCTGGCCGGACGTGGCGGACGAGGTGCTGGCCGCGCGGCCGCTGAGCTGGGTGTTCTTCGTCGGCTACATCGTGGTCACCGGGTTCGTCGTGCTGAACCTGCTGATCGCGGTGATCGTCAACGCGATGGAGCGCCAGGTGAACGCCACCGAGCAGAAGGTGGAACGCGACCACCACGCGGAGCTGATGTCGGAGCTGACGGCGATGCGCACGGAGCTGGCCGCCCAGCGCGCGGAGCTGGCCGAGCTGAGGGGGGACGGGTGGACAGAGGCGGCGGACCCCCAGACCGCCGCCTCCCGCCCGGCCGCCGCGCCCCGTGGTGCGGGCGCGGCGGCGGGCGAGACCTGAGCGGCGGACGAGCCGGCAGGGTTCGGCCCGTCCGCCGCTGGGCTACCTCAGGCCCTCAGGTGTGGCTCAGCCTGTGACCAGGGTGAGCCCGTAGGCGCTCAGCGGCTCGGTGATGGGCTGGAAGAACGTCGTGCCACCGGAGCTGCAGTTGCCGGAACCGCCGGAGGTCAGGCCGACGGCCTGCACGCGGGTGCCCGAACCCGGGTTGGTCACCAGCGAGCCGCCGGAGTCACCCGGCTCCGCGCACACGTTGGTGCGGATCATCTGGCCGACGCAGCCCTGGGAGTAGCACACCGTCTGGTTCGTGGCGGTGACGCTGCCGCAGTGCCAGCCGGTGGTCGAGCCGGAACGGCACACGGCCAGGCCGTTCGACGCCGACCGCGGGACCGGTGACGGTCACGTCGCTGCCGCTGGAGTAGCGGTCGACGAGCGGGGTCTGCACGGCCGAGGACGACGACACGTTGATGCGGCTGTAGTCGTTCGTCGGGAACGACGAGGACGCGACCGTGCCGAGCGTGCCGCCCGGACCGGACCAGGTTCCGCCGAGGTTGCCGCAGTGGCCGGCGTCGATGACGTACCGGGCGCCGCTGCTGGACCGGGCGTTGAAGCCGGCCGAGCACCGCGCGCCGGCGGTCGTGGTGATCGCCTGGCCGTTGATCACGTTCCACAGTGGCTTGTAGGCCTCGGCGACGTGCTTGACCTTGACCGCGCCGGCACCGAGCGTGGACGCCCAGTTCGCGACGGCGGAGTCGGCACCGTGGACCTCGACGACGAGAGATCTGCTCGCCTGGTCGACGTACCAGCCAACTACTGAGCTCGGCCGGGTCGCGGCCGCCTTGTCCAGCTTGACCTGGGCAGCGGACAGGTCCGACACGGTGCGGGCGGAGGTGTCCGCTCCCGCCGTCGCCGGGGTCGCCAGGGACAGCGCGACGCCGGCGGCGAGCAGGCCTGCGCCTGCCCAGCGCAGGAGAGAAGTGCGTTTCATCAGGTGTTCTCCCTCGACTTGGGTAGCAGGGAACCCGAAAGCGGTGAGGAGACTCGATCCGCTCCCGGGGCAAGAGGGATCTCGTTTTTCGCCATCCGGATGGATGACGTTGATGAAACTATTTATCGACGCTGTGTTCGGATATCGGCCGTACGGGGACAACAGTTGCCATTGTGAAGGGCGTCACGCTACTAACAGTTAGCCTGGTTGTCCGCTCTGCGGCGCCGATGACGGAGCCCGTCGGTACGCCGTCCGTGGTGGTGTCCGGCGCCGTCGTCGACGGCGTGCCCGACTCGCTCGGCGGGTCCGCCGGATCGGCGTCTGCGCTGGTGGGCGGCGGCTGGGTGACCGTGACGGTCGTCGGTCCGGTGCTCGGCGTGGTCGAGGACCGGGTGGCCGGCGGCGCGTCGTCGCGGTCGCCGCCGCCGTCGGGCTGGCTGCGGACGATGCCGCCGACCGTGGTGCCCTCGCCCCCGGACAGCGGCTCGCCGCGTAACCATTCGACGCCGGTGACCACCATCATGCCCAGCGCGAAGGCCAGCACACCGGCCGCGATGATGGCCGGCCAGCGCAGTTTTCGGCGGGGCGGCGGCTGCTCCCGGTCGTCGTCGCCGTCGTCGTCCGGCTCCGGTCTCGTCGGTCTCGGTCGGGCTCGGTCGCATCCGGCGGACTCGGGGCGTCGGCGTGGGCTCGCTCGCCGGTTCGGTCTCGACGAGCGTCACGCTGGTCGTGCCGGCGCGGGCGACCACCAGGTTGCGCACGCTGCTGCACGCCCTGCTTCGTGCGCTGGATGGAGCGCAGGTACAGCGCGCCGCCGATGGTGGTCACCATGCTCGCGAGCCCGGCGCCGACCACGGTGCCAGCGACACCCATGGTCGAGCCGAGCACCGCGGCGGTGATCGCGGCCAGGGCGCCGGCCAGAACCTGGCTGAACCGGATGCTGTCGGTGTGAGGCTTGTCGCTCCATGATCCTTTTCTCGTAGCGACTTCTGTGGGTTCCCAACGTCAGCGACGGCTGGGGTGCTCCCCCGGTTGGCTCATGGTGAGCAGTGACACAGTCCACTGTGGACAGTGCATACTCGTGGAGTGAACCTGGTTACCGTCGAGGAGATCACCGCCGCCGCCGTCCGGATCGCGGATACCGCGGTACGCACCCCGCTGTTGCCCTGCGACTGGGCGGATCCCGACCGTCCACTGTGGCTCAAACCGGAGAACCTGCAGCCGATCGGGGCGTTCAAGATCCGCGGCGCGGCCAACGCGATCGCGCGCATCCCGGAGTCGGCGCGGCCGCGCGGCGTGGTCGCGTACTCGAGCGGTAACCACGCGCAGGCGGTCGCGTACGTGGCGAAGCGGTTCGGCCTGCCGGCGGCGATCGTGGTGCCGGAGAACACGCCGGCGGTGAAGATCGAGGCGACCCGCGCGCACGGCGCGGAGGTGGTCGTCGTGCCGATCACCGACCGGGAGATCGTGGCGGAACGGCTGGTCGCCGAGCGCGGCGCGACGCTGATCCCGCCGTTCGACCATCCGGACGTGATCGCCGGGCAGGGCACGATCGGCCTGGAGATCGCCGCCGACCTGCCGTCGGTCGAGCTGGTGCTGGTGCCGGTGAGCGGCGGCGGCCTGGCCTCCGGGCGTGGCGACGGCGATCAAGGCGCTGGCCCCGTCGGCGCGGGTGATCGGCGTGGAGCCGGCACTGGCCGGCGACGCGGCGGAGAGCCTGGCGGCGGGCAAGCTGGTGCGCTGGTCGACGGCCGACCGGGCGCGGACGATCGCGGACGGCCTGCGGGCGGAGCCGTCGGAGCTGACGTTCGCGCACCTGCAGCAAGCTGCTCGACGGCATCGTGACGGTGTCCGAGGACGAGATCCGCGCGGCGGTCGCGGTGCTCGCGCACCGGGCGCACCTGGTCGCCGAGCCGAGCGGCGCGGTCACGACCGCCGCCTACCTGCACCGGCCGGGACCTGCCCCGCGGCCGCACGGTGGCCGTGGTGTCGGGCGGCAACGTCAACCCGGCCGACCTCGCCGCGATGCTCGCCGGCTGATCGCGGCTCAGGCCGCCTCGTCCGGCTTCCGCGCGGTCGCCGCGACCTCGCGGACCGGGGTGATGTGCGTCGGCGGGCCGACGATGCCGCAGCTGAAGCACTCGCCCGGGTGGGGCGAGTCGTCCGCGGCGGACCGGGCACCGACCGGCGCCACGGCCGCGACCTGCGGCTCGGCCGGCCGTACGGGTGTGGCCGGCTGCGCGGGGGCGGCCGACAGCACGTCGTTGCGCACGCCCAGCGCCATGACCCCGCCGACCACGCACAGCGCGGCGCACAGCCACATCGCCATCTGCCAGCCGTCGGTCAGCGCCACCGGGTCCGCGTACGCCGACCCGCTGAGCCCCGCCGCCGCCGGCAGGACGGCCACCGCGAGCAGGCCGCCGGTCCGCGCGATCGCGTTGTTCACGCCCGACGCCACGCCCGCGTGCCGGTCGGCCGCCGACGCCAGCACCGTCGCGGTCACCGGGGCCACGACCAGCACGAGGCCCAGCCCGAACAGCGCCGTCGCCGGCAGCACCAGCAGCAGGTACGACGCGCCCGGCTTGACCTGCGTGTACAGCAGCAGCGCGGCCGCGATCACCATCGGCCCGAGCACCAGGAACCACTTCGGCCCGTACCGCTGCGCCGCCTTGCCCGACCGCGCCGACAGCAGCAGCATCAGCACGGAGATCGGCAGGCCGCTCAGGCCCGGCCGCGGTCGGCGAGTAGCCCAGCGACGTCTGCAGCTGCAGGACGAACAGCATCATCACGCCGCCGAGCGCCGCGTACACCACGAACGTCAGCGCGTTCGCCACGATGAACGTCCGGTTCACGAACAGGTCCGGCGGCACCAGCGGGTCGTGCGAGCGCCGCTGCACCAGCACGAACGAGACCAGGCAGACGACCCCGACCACGACCGACCCCAGCACCAGCGGGTCGGCGAACCCGCGGCCCGGCCCCTCGACCAGCGCCGCGGTCACCCCGGCGAGCCCGAGCGCGCCGAGCACCGAGCCGAAGATGTCCGGGTGCCCGCCCATCTGCTCGTCGCACGACTCCGGCACGTACCGGCGGGTGAACCACACGCACAGCAGCGCGATCGGCACGTTGACCAGGAACGCCAGCCGCCACGACCACAGCTGCACCAGCACGCCGCCGAGCAGCGGGCCGACCGCGCCGGCGATCCCGCCGAGCCCCGACCACGCGCCGATCGCCCGCGCCCGGTCCGCACGCACGAACGACGACTGGATGATCGCGAGCGCGCCCGGGGTCAGCAGCGCGCCGCCGATGCCCTGCAGCACCCGCGCCGCGACCAGCATCTCCGTCGACCACGCGAGCCCGCACAGCACCGAGGAGACGCCGAACCACGCGACGCCGAGCAGGTAGACCCGCCGCCGGCCGTAGCGGTCCCCCAGCGACCCGGCGATCAGGATCAGCGCGGCCAGCGAGAGCAGGTACCCGTCGAGGATCCACTGCAGCCCGGACACCGACGCGCCGAACTCCTCGCCGATCCGCGGCAGCGCGATGTTGACCACCGTGCCGTCGAGGAAGGCCATCCCCGAGCCGAGGATCGTCGCGGTCAGCACGCCCGCGCGCCGCCGGGCTGCCCCAGCGGACCTCCCCTAGGCTCGAGGCCGCGGTCACTCACGGCCTGTTCAGCTCGGCCACGAACTTGTACCGGTCGCCCCGGTACACCGAGCGCACCCACTCCACCGGCCTCTCCGTCATGTCGTAAGAATGCCGCGACAGCAGCAGCATCGGCATCCCGACGTCCGCGCCGAGCAGCTCCGCCTCGTGCGGGCCGGCGAGCGCGGTCTCGATCGTCTCCTCCGCGTGGCCCATCTCGACGTCGTAGCGCTCGCGCAGCACCTGGTAGAGCGAGCCGCCCGCGGAGACGTACTTGCGCAGGCCGCGGAACCGGCCGAGCGGCAGGTGGGAGGTCTCGATCGCCATCGGCTCGCCGTCGGCGAGGCGCAGCCGCTGCATGCGGAGGATCTTCGCGCCGGAGCGGACGCCGAGCAGGACCGACAGCTCGCCCTCGGCCGGGATCTCCGCGATGTCGAGCAGCCGGGAGGACGGCTCGCGGCCCTGCGCGCGCATGTCCTCTGTGTACGACGACAGCTGGAGTCGTTGCGCCACCTTGGGTTCCGCGGCGAAGGTGCCCTTGCCCTGCACCCGCAGTAGCCGGCCCTCCACCGTCAGGTCGGCGAGTGCCTGGCGCACGGTCGTGCGGGACACGTCGAAGTCGGCGGCCAGGGAGCGTTCGGTCGGGATCGGCGAGCCCGGCGGCAGCGAGCTGAGCAGCTCCAGCAGGTGCCGCTTGAGCCCCCAGTACTTGGGCTCGCGCAGCGCACGACCGGTGTCGGGCTCGTGCGCGGCCGACGTTTCCAGCATGGCTCCTCCAGACGACGACTTCCCTGTTACAGGATGCCTTCCCAACCACCGGCGGCGCGATCACACCCGCCGGATTTGGGAAATCCGTTACTCCCGTGGCGCCGGACCACCCTACAGCGATAGCATGATTGGTCTAGACCTGCTTGGGTCAGACGAGTGTCGGGAGGGTGAATGTCCGCGCGGGCGAACGGATGGCCGCGGAGATCGCCGAGCAGCCGGCGGTGTTCGACTCGGTCGTCGCGCGGCGCGGCGAGCTCGCGGCGGTCGCCGAGCGGCTCGCGGCACGCCGGCCGCGGTTCGCGCTGCTCGCCGCGCGCGGCTCGAGCGATCACGCCGCGTTGTACACGAAGTACCTGATCGAGGTACTCCTCCAACTTCCCGCTGGACTCGTCTCCCCGTCCACGACCACGCTCTACGGCGCCGAGCCGGACCTGACCGGCGTGCTGTACGTGACCATCAGCCAGAGCGGCGGGTCGCCCGACCTCGTCGAGGCGACCAGGGCCGCCCGCGGCCGCGGCGCGCTGACCGTGGCGGTCACCAACACGCCCGGCTCGCCGCTCGCCGAGACCGCCGAGCACGCCGTGTCCATCGGCGCGGGCGACGAGCTCGCGGTCGCCGCGACCAAGACCTACTCGGCCACCCTGCTCACGTCGTACCTGCTGGTCGACGCCGCGCGCGGCGGTTCGGGCGAGGCCGTGGCCGGACATCGGCGAGCTGGCCGCGCGCACGCTCGCGGAGTCGGCGGCCGCGGTGAGCGCGGCGCCGCGAGCGCTACCGGCACGTCGAGCGCGTGGTGACCACCGGCCGCGGCTACTCGTCGGCGACCGCGGCCGAGGCGGCGCTCAAGCTCGCGGAGACCAGCTACCTCGGCGCCCGCGCGTACAGCGGCGCCGACCTGCTGCACGGCCCGGTCGCGGCGATCGACGAGCGGCACCGGCGTGGTCGCGGTGACCAGCCGCGGCCGCGGCGGCGAGGCGATGCGCGACGTCGTGGCCGCGGTGCGCGACCGGGGCGCGGACGTGCTCGCGGTCGGCTCGGCGGCCGCCGAGATGCCCGCGTCCGCGCGCATCGACGTGCCCGCCACGGCCGAGGAGGTCGCGCCGATCCTCGAGGTCCTGCCGCTGCAGCGGCTCGCGCTGGAGCTCGCGCTGGCCCGCGGCGGCGACCCGGACCAACCACGCGGACTGTCCAAGGTCACCCGAACCCGGTGACCGGGCTGGCGCCGGGCCCTACACTTCCCGAGGTGCGAAGGACGTCGTTCGCCCGCTGGCCGTGTTCCGTCGCAAGAACCATGGACCTGCTCGGCGACCAGTGGACCCTGCTCGTGCTCCGCGAGGCGTACCACGGTGTCCGCCGGTTCGACCGGTTCCAGGCCTCGCTCGGCATCGCCCGCAACACGCTCACCGAGCGGCTGGACCGGCTGACCGGCGCCGGCCTGCTCGACCGGGTCCGCTACCAGGACCGCCCGGCCCGCTACGAGTACCCGCTGACGGAGATGGGCCGCGACTTCTTCCCCGCGCTCGCCGCGATCATCCGGTGGGGCGACACCTGGCTCGACGGCGGCGCGGGCCCGCCCGCGCTGCTGCGCCACCTCGACTGCGGCCGGCACACCGCCGCCGACGTCCGCTGCCCGCACTGCGGCGGCACGCTCGACGCGGACGGCGTGGCGTTCGAGCCCGGCCCCGGACTGTCCACTGTGGAGGAAATGACGTGACCGAGGGCCGCGTGGTCGGTGTGGACGTCGGGGGCACGTCCTCCCGCGCGCTCGCGATGGAACTGGTGGACGGCACGGTGATCGGCCGCGGCGCCGCGGGTGGCGGCAACCCGAACTCGCACCCGCCGGACCTGGCGGCGAAGCGGGTGGCCGAGGCCGTCCGCGACGCGCTCGCGCCCGGCGGGTCCGGCGAGGTGCTCGGCTGCATGCTCGGGCTGGCGGGCGAGAGCAAGTTCACCGACCCGGCCGTCGCCGACACGTTCACGGTGGCGCTGCGCCAGGTGGGCGTCGGCTGCCCGATCAGCGTGGTCAGCGACGCGGAGGTGGCGTTCGCGTCGGCCACCGCGGAGCCGGACGGCACCGTGGTGGTCGGCGGCACCGGCTCGGTGGCGGCGCGGATCGTGGACCACCGCAAGTCCTCCTGGGTCGGCGGCCTCGGCTGGCTGCTCGGCGACGAGGGCTCGGCGTACTGGATCGGCCGCGAGGCGGTGCGCACCGCGCTGCGCCAGCTGCAGGCCGGAGCCGCGCCCGGGCCGCTCGCGGAGGCGGTGCTCGCCGAGGCGCTGCCCGGCGTCCCGGCCGACGACGCCCAGCTGCTCAGCAGGCTGATCACCGCCGCGAACTCCGAGCCGCCGATCCGGCTGGCCCGGTTCGCGTCGCTGGTCAGTACTTATGTGGCGACCGACCCGGCCGCCGCGCGGATCGTCGGCGAGGCGGCGGACCTGCTGGCCGGGCAGGCCCTGATGGCCCGGTCGGCCGGCGAGCGGACGCCGGTGGTGCTGGCGGGCAGCGTGATCGGGCCGGACAGCCCGGTCGGCACGGCGCTGCGCGCGCTGCTGGCGGAGCGGACACCGGCCGACGTGCTGTTCGCCCCGGACGGCGCGGTGGGCGCGGCGTGGCTGGCGGCGCTGGTGGTGGCCGGCCCCGGGGCGCCCCGGCCGAGAACCACTGCATAAACGGGACGTTGACGACGGCGGCCCCGAGTTCCCGGCCTAGAACGCGACCCTGACGACGATCGCGGTCGCGTTGTCCTGGCCGCCGGCCACGTCCGCGGCGGCGAGGATGCGCTCGACCATCGCGGTCGGCTCGATGTGCAGCCGCAGGATCTCCCGGATGCGCAGGTAGGGCACCTGCTCGGCGACCCCGTCGCTGCACAGCAGGTACACGTCGGCGGGCGCGGGGACGATGCTCAGCACGTCCGGCTCGGGCCGCGCGGCGTGCCCGACGTAGCGGGTCAGGTTGTAGCGCGCGGCGTTGGCCTGCGGCGAGTCGAGCGTGTAGAGCCCGTGCGCCACGCCGAGCCAGGCCATCGTGTGGTCGACGGTCAGCAGCTCGAGCAGGTCGTCGCGGAACCGGTAGACGCGCGAGTCGCCGAGCTGGGCGATCCAGAGCTCGTCGGGGGTGTCCCCGGCGAGCAGCGCGGTCAGCGTGCACCCGGCCAGGCCGACGTCGCGGCGGCCGATCTCGGCGACCTGGTCCTGCGCGGCGGCGACCGCGCCGCGGATGGACTCGGGCCCGATCTTGCCGCGCGCGGCCCGCATCCCGTCCACGAACGTGTCGACGGTGGTGCGCCCCGCGAGCGCGCTCCCGTCGCTGTCGCCCATCCCGTCCGCGACCACCGCGAGCAGTGGGTCGAGGTCGAGGTGCGCGACGTCGAAATTGGCCCGGTAGCGGCGCCCCACCTCGCTACCGACCGCCCCAGCTAAGCCGTTCACGTTCGCATCCTAGGGTGCCGGAGCCCCGGATGACCCTCCGGAAGTGACCTTCTGAGCACAAAAGCGCTGGCCCCGACCGTGGCCGCGACCAGGGGCCAACTGAGCGCGATCCGCGCGACACCGAGCGCGACCACCCACCCCGACCACCACAACAGCCCGAACACGACCACTCGCACCGTGTACTGCGCGAACACCCACACCCAGCTCGCCCGGCCGTACGCGCGGACCAGGTCGGGGTCGCGGCGCCAGCGCGTCTTCTGCCCGAGCAGCAGGCCGACGACCACGCCGAGCAGCGGCCAGCGGACGAGGATGCTGACCGCCCAGGCGAGCGCACTGCCCACATTGGACAGCAGCTGGATGAGGAAGAAGTCCTGCGCGCGGCCGGTGTACAGGGCGACCAGTGCGGCACCGGCGACCGCGGCGACGCTCGCGAGTACGGCAGTGACCCGCCCGCCGCGGGCGAGCCGGACGGCACCGACGACCGCACCGGCGGCGACCGCGACCAGCGCGCCCCAGCCGATCGAACGGCCGGTGACGAGCCAGCCGAGCACGAAGACGGCGGGCGGGATCGTCGCGTCGACCGCCCCGCGCCGGCCGCCGAGCAGGTCGCGCAGCGGCGTCTCGATGGTCTGGTCGGTCACGTCGCCCAGCCTGCCGCATGCCGTCGCGGTTAGGTAGCCCTTACCTTGGTAGTGCTCGCGACCTCGACCACATCCATTGATCTACAGTGGACAGTCCTGCGGCGGCCGGTGAACGGACAATCACATTCCGCAGTACGCCAAGGAGATTTGTCCTCGTTCGTCGTGATCGACTCCAGGAGGACAGGTCACCGAACGATCACGACGCGCCCAAGCACGGCACGAAATTGGGACGCGGATCGAAACTTGAAGTGCCAGTGTTGCACGAGGTGGATGCGGTCTGGGTGGTTACCGAGCGCACACGAGATGGAGTGCTGCTAACCGACGGTGGCGTAGGTCGGGAATCAGGCGGCATCCTGATGGTTTGTGAGGGATGGGGAGAGGGGAGGCGGCCGTGCCGGGATTGTCGAGTTGGGTGGCCATCGGGGACAGCTTCACCGAGGGGATGAACGACCTCGCGCAGGATGGGTCCTACCTGGGGTGGGCGGACCGGCTGGCCCAGACGCTCGCGGAGCGGGATCCGAACTTCCAGTACGCGAACCTGGCCCTGCGCGGCAAGCTGCTGCGCGAGGTCATCGACGAGCAGGTCCCGGTCGTGGAGCAGGTGCGGCCGGACCTCGTCAGCATGTGCGCGGGCGGCAACGACCTGATCGTGCCGGGCAGTGACGTCGACGAGATCGCCGCGCAGTTCGAGGAGGCCGTGGTGACGCTGCGGCACGCGGGCTGCGAGGTCGTCATGTTCACCGGGCCCGACCCGCACAAGCAGCCCGTCGTCCGCCGCGTCCGGGGCAAGGTCGCGATCTACAACGGGCACCTGCGCGCGATCGCCGACCGGCACGGCGCCAAGCTCGTCGACCTGTGGGCCATGTCCGTGCTGGTCGACCTGCGGTCGTGGAGCGACGACCGGCTGCACTTCTCCGCCGAGGGCCACCGCCGGATCGCGCTGCGCACGGCGGAGGTGCTGGGCGTGCCGGTCACCGAGGACTGGCGCGAGCCGTGGCCGCCGGTCGACCCGACGCCCTGGATCCGCTCCCGGCAGGCCGATCTCGCGTGGACCCGCACCCACCTGCTGCCCTGGGTGCGCCGGCAGCTGCGCGGCCAGTCGATGGGCGACGGCCTGCACCCCAAGCGACCCGAGCTGCAGCCGTACGACAACTCGGAGGATGGCCGGGCCGCGGCGGTCTGACGCGAAAAGCGAGAACCGGCCGGCACAGTCCCCCAACCACGCCGGCCGGCTCGCTCGGGCAGCACACCCCCACGTTGGTAGTGCCGCCCCGGCGCTCGCATCAGGCTCCGGGACGTCGAGCACCGCGCGCGCAGCCTGCCATCCGGCGGGCTCGATCGGCTAACTGTTCGCTAAACGGGTTCGCTAGACGACCAGGCGCACGGCCCGACCGACCGCCACCGGACCCAGCGTCCGGGTGCCCTCGGAGAACTCGCTCGCCATCCGCGCCAGCCGCACGATCTCCTGGTCCTGCCCGGTTTCCAGCCCGGCCTCGACCACCGCGAGCAGGTTCGCCCACTCCCGGTCGATCCAGTCGACGGCGTCCGCCGGCGAGGCCATGGGCACGGCCGGCACGTCGGGGAACTCCTCGGCGACCGGCCGCTCGTCCGACGACCCCGGCCGCAGCCGGCGCTTCGCGAGGTCCGCACCCACCAGGTAGTAGCGCCGCAGCCGGGACCGCGCGGCCGCTCTGTCCACTGTGGACATCTCGTGCTCGGCCAGCTCGTGGGCGTGCAACCGGACGAGGTCGTGCATGAGGAACGCGTCGCGGCTGGTCTCGGTCACCACGAACGACGCGGCCAGGGTCCGCAGCCGGCGCCGGGCCGTGTCGACGTCGATCCCGCACAGCGCCGCCACCGGGTACGCGCTGATCATCGTGCCGGGGAACAGGCCCAGGAGCCGCACGGTCTCCGCGTGCTCCGGGCGCAGGCTGCGGTAGGTCACGTCGAGCGCGGCGCGCACGCTCGTGTCGGCCTCCTCGAGGTCGAGCGCGGACAGCCGGCCGCGCTCGTCGGCGAGCTCCTCCACGAGTGCCGCGACCGACCACTGTGGACCGCCGGTGAGCCGGGCGCCGGCGATGCGCAGGGCCAGCGGCAGGTGCCCGCACAGCCGGGCCAGCCTGCGGCGCAGCTCGCGGTCGCGGCCCTGCGCCGGGATGCCGGCCATGTGCTCCAGCACCTTCTCCGCCGCCTCGGCCGCCAGCGTGCCGAGCACCTGCAGCCGCGCGCCGGTCCACGCCACCAGCGCGTCCAGCCGCACCCGCGTCGTCACGACGACCAGCGACGACGAGCCGCCCGGCAGCAGCGGGCGCAGCTGCGCGGAGTCGCGCGCGTCGTCGAGCACGACCAGCACGCGGCGGTCGGCCAGGATCGACCGGTACAGCGCCGCCCGGTCGTCGACCTCGGCGGGCACGTCCGCCACGCCGACGCCGAGGGCCAGCAGGAACTGGGTGAGCACGTCGCCCGGGGCCATCGGCGCGTGCCGTGGGTCGAACCCGCGCAGGCTCGCGAACAGCTGGCCGTCGGGGAACCGCTCGGCGACCCGGTGTGCCCACAGCACGGCGAGCGAGGTCTTGCCGACACCGGCCGGTCCGGCGAGGACCGCGACGGCCGGCTCGTTGCGCGCGGCGTCGGCGGCGCCGGTCGGCACCAGCCGGCCCAGCCACGCGAGCTCGCTGTCGCGGCCGGCGAACCCGGACGGCGCGCGCGGCAGCTGCGCGGGCACGAGCACGCCGACCCGCGGCGCGATCACCGGCTCCGCCGACGGCTCGAGCAGCGTCGTGTCGTCGCGCAGCACCCGCAGGTGCAGGCCGCGCAGCTGAGGCCCGGGATCCATGCCGAGCTCCTCGGACGCGCGGCGCGCGAACCGCTGGAACGCGGCGAGCGCGGTGGCCCGGCGCCCCGAGCGGTACAGCGCGAGCACGAGCTGGCCGACGAGCCGCTCGCGGAACGGCTGCTCGTCGACCAGCTGCGTCAGCTCGCCGATCAGCTCGTGGTGGCGGCCGAGCTCGAGGTCGGCGTCGAACCGCGCCTCCAGCACGGCGAGGCGCAGCTCGGTCAACTCCGGCGCGTTGAGCCGGCCGCCGAGGTCGGCGAGCTCGGGGCCCCGCCACAGGTCCTGGGCCTGGCGCAGCAGCTCGCCGCGGCGCACCGCCGGCGTGCCGCGGGCCTGTGCGAGCAGCGACCGCGCGATGGACACGTCGATGAGCGCCTCGTCCACGTCGAGCCGGTAGCCGGGCGGGGCCGTCGCGATCCGGACGGTGTGCCCGGTGCCGTCCTCCTCGACCGCCGCGAGCCGCTGCCGCAGCCGGGAGACGTAGCCCTGCACCATGGTCCGGGCGCTCGACGGCGGCTCGTGCGCCCACAGCACGTCCACGATGCGGTCGAGCGGTACCACCTGGTTCGGCTCGAGCAGCAGCATCGCGAGCACGCCCCGCATGCCGGTCCCGCCGATCGACAGCGGGTGGCCGCCGACCAGTACCTGTACCGGGCCGAGCAGGCAGAACCGCGGTCCGGCGGCCGTCGCGGCGGCTCGGGTGCCGTCGTCATCGGCCACGGGTAACCACCCCCAGATACACCCGGGCGTGCCCTCCCCGCCCGGCCGATGTGCACAAGGTACGGGTTAACCCGCCGGAAACGCGATCTCCGGCGGGCGTCGATCATCCGGATGGCCTAACCCGCCGGTGTCAGAACGTGATGGAAAGTGACTTCTGGAAACGTCGGCACCGGCCGCACGATCCCGCGCAGGTGGCGGTCGAGGAACGCGGCGACGTAGGTACGGGTGATCCGCACGCCGCGGGCGGGGTCGAGCACGAACGGCGCGTCGATGCCGGCCTGCTGGACGAGCAGGTCCAGGTCGGTGAACGAATAGTGGTCGGCGCCGGCGACGGTCGCCCAGCGATGCCGGCCGTCGAGCTTTGGCCAGACCTCGTCCCAGGACGGGTCGAACGTGCCGCCGGGGCTGTGGTCGTCCTGGCTGCCCAGGAGCAGGAACGGCCGGCCGCCGACCGGTTCGGCGGGCAGCATGGGGCCGTCGAGGTTGACCCCGGCGCCGACGCGCGGGTCGGCGCGCATGGTGGTGGCGGCCGCGTCGCCGCCCATCGAGTGCCCGACGACCGCGACCCGGCCGACCGGCCAGGTCCGGGTCAGCTCGTCGAGCACGAAGGACAGGTCCACGCCCCGGTTCACCGCGATCGGCGCGATGCCGATCTGGTCGGGCAGGTCGCAGGCCGCGCACGGCAGCACCCCACCGGGAAACTCCGCGGCAACGGACTCATAGGCGTGGTCGACCGCGGCGACGAGGTACCCGCGGGAGGCAAGCTCCTCGGCGAGCCCGGTCAGCGTGTGCCGCGGGACGGTGAAGCCGGGCGAGAGCAGGACGAGCGGGTGGCGGCCGGGCAGCAGGCGGGCGCCGTCGCGCGACCAGGTGCGGGTGGCGGCGAGGGTGCGCGCGGGGAGCTGGTCACCGAACCCGGCGAAGTCGACGAGCGCGGCGGCCTCGTCGAGGCTCATGTAGTGCGCGGGCGTACCGGTGTGCGGCACGGCCGGGTAGTACATCGTGACCATGAGCCGCCGCGGACCGTCCGCGGGCACCCACGGATCGGGCCGGCCGCGGTCGACAAGAGCGAGCGTGGTGCGCCCGACGGCCGCCGGTCCGGTCGGCCTGAGCAGCGCTAGGTCCACTATGGACGGTTGGGCGGGCTCCGCGTGCGCGACGGCGACAGGCGCCAGCGCGAGGGCGGCGACAGTGGCCGCGAGAAGCAGCGTCTTCATGTACTCGACTGTGCCGCTGTCGCGGTGGCCCGCCATCGGGCTGATTCCCCGAGATACCCCGGAGATCGCCCCTGACCGGGTGCACCCCCGCGACTCGAACCCGCCTCACCGATCCGTCGCCCGATCCCTCGCGCGAACCGGCGGCCTCCGGCCCCCCGATCACCAACCTACCGGCGCCGCCCGACGCTTCCGGCTCACGCGTACACATCTGTGGACAGCCGACGCAGTTGTGGACAACCGCACGGGGGTCCCCGGATTCCGCACTAGCGGCAGGCACCGACGAAACAACGTGGCGCAAGGAGAACGGCCGGCGCGAACAAGCGCCGGCCGTTCGTCACAGAGTCTCTCAGCGGGTGAGCGGCGTGAAGTCCCGGTCCGCGACGTGTGCCGGCCTCGGCGGGGTGCCGGCGAAGGGCTCGGCGAGGGTGTTCTCCACGCTGTTGAACACCAGGAAGATGTGCGACCGGGGGAACGGCGTGATGTTGTTGCCCGAGCCGTGCATCAGGTTCGCGTCGAACATCAGCGCGGAGCCCGCCGGCGCGGTGAACTGCTCGATCCCGTACGCGCTCGCCAGGCTCGTCAGGTGCGAGGTGCTCGGCACGCCGATCTCGTGGTCGGCCATCGGTGAGCGGTAGTGCTCCGGCGGCGTCGCGCCGGCGCACGGCACGAACATCCGGTGCGAGCCCGGCATCATCATCAGGCCGCCGTTGAACGGGTGGTGATCGGTCAGCGCGATGGACATGCTCACCGCGCGCGGTGTCGGCATGCCGTCCTCGGCGTGCCACGTCTCGAAGTCCGAGTGCCAGTAGTGCCCGCGCCCCTCGAACGCCGACAGGTACGTCGCCCGGCTCTGGTGCACGTACACCTCGGAGCCGAGGATCTGCCGCGCCCGGTCCAGCACCCGCGGGTCCCGCACCAGCTCGGCGACCAGCGCCGAGGCCCGGTGCACCCCGAAGATCGTGCGGACCTCGCCGTCGACGACGAGTCCCTCGCCCGCCGGCGCGGCGGCCAGCCGGTCGAGCTCCTGACGGAACGCGTCGACCTCCCCCGGGCTCAGCAGGTCGTGGTGGATCGAGTAGCCCCGGCTGTCGTGCGCGGCCAGGGTGGCCAGGTCGATCGGACCCGCCGCCCCCGTCGTCCACACCGTCGGTTCCATGCGGTCGAGCAACTCGGGATCGCCGGCCATCCTTGTGGGATAGGGATCGGCGGTCCCGGTGTCGGTGAGCGTCATGCGCTCGTCCCCTCCATCTCGGGTTCTTCGGAGATCAGCGGGTAGACGCCGTTCTCGTCGTGCACCTCGCGGCCGGTAACCGGAGGGTTGAACACGCACACGGTCCTCATGTCGGTACGCGGACGCAGCTGGTGGTGGTCGTGCTTGTCCAGGAGGTAGAGGCTGCCCGGCCCCAGCTCGTGGGTCTCGCCGGTCTCCTTGTCGAGCAACTCCCCTTCGCCCTCGACGATGAACACCGCCTCGATGTGGTTCGCGTACCAGAAGTCGTTGACCGTGCCCGCGTACAGCGTGGTCTCGTGCACGGAGAAGCCGACGCCTTCCTTGGCGAGCACGATCCGCTTGCTGCGCCAGTTGGGCGTCTTGATGTCACGGTCCGTGTCGTCCAGGTCCTGCACCGATCTGACGAGCACTTCGTTCTCCCCTTCCCCCTACGCGCACACCGCGTGCACGGACTCCACCAGCAGATCCAGCCCCTGGGTCAGCTCGTCGTCGGTGACGGTGAGCGGGGGCATGACCTTCGCGACCTCGCCCTCGGGGCCGGAGGTCTCCATCAACAGGCCGCGGTCGAACGCGGCGCGGCACACCGTCGACGCGAGCTCGCCCGTCTGGAAGGACAGACCCCGGGCGAGGCCGCGGCCCTTCGCGTGCATCGGCGTCCCCGGCAGCGCCTCGACCAGGCCGTTCATCACGCGGCCGACCTGCTCGCCCTTCGCGAGCGTGCTCTTCTCGAGCTTGTCGTCGGTCCAGTACGTGCGCAGCGCCTCGGTCGACGCGACGAACGCGGGGTTGATGCCGCGGAACGTGCCGTTGTGCTCGCCGGGCTCCCAGATGTCGAGGTCCGGGCGGAGCAGTGTGAGCGCGAGCGGCAGCCCGTAGCCGCCGATCGACTTCGACAGGCACACGATGTCCGGCGTGATGCCGGCGGACTCGAAGCTGAAGAACGGGCCGGTGCGACCACAGCCCATCTGCACGTCGTCGACGATCAGCAGCATGTCGTGGCGCTTGCACAGGTCGGCGAGGCCGCGCAGCCACTCGTCGCGCGCGACGTTGATGCCGCCCTCGCCCTGCACGGTCTCGACGATCACCGCGGCCGGCTCGTTGAGGCCCGAGCCGCTGTCGTCGAGCAGCCGCTCGAACCACAGGAAGTCCTCGACCTTGCCGTCGAGGTAGTTGTCGTAGGGCATCGGCGTGGCGTGCACCAGCGGGATGCCGGCGCCGCCGCGCTTCATCGAGTTGCCGGTGACCGACAGCGCCCCGAGCGTCATGCCGTGGAACGCGTTGGTGAAGTTGATGATCGACTCGCGGCCGGTGACCTTGCGGGCGAGCTTGAGCGCGGCCTCGACGGCGTTCGCGCCGGCCGGGCCGGGGAACATGACCTTGTATTCGAGGGCGCGGGGCTGGAGGACGACCTCGGTGAAGGTCTCCAGGAAGTCACGCTTGGCGACGGTCTGCATGTCCAGCGCGTGCGTCACGCCGTCGCGCTGGATGTAGTCGATCAGGGCCTGCTTGAGCACCGGGTTGTTGTGCCCGTAGTTGAGCGCCCCGGCGCCGGCGAAGAAGTCCAGGTACGGCTTGCCGTCCTCGCCGTACAGCCACGAGCCGGTCGCCCGGTCGAAGACGACCGGCCAACTTCGGCAGTAGCTGCGGACCTCGGACTCGACAGTCTCGAAAACGTTCACGATTCTCCCTCAAACACACGGGCATAGGTAGATGCGCATTCGGCGTAAGCCAATGCACCCGTTAACTGAATAGTGACTAGGCGGGCACAGATCTGATGTCGGGCGCCTTGACGAACGGCCCGATACGGAAGCGCACCTCGGACTCGTGCTCGTCCGGGAAGTCGCCGGCGTCGAAGGTGCCGTGCTGGTCCATAGCCGTGCCCCAGCGCTGAGCGAGCGAGCCGAACAGCGCGTTGGACGGGGCGTTGTCAGGGGTGATCGTGGTCTCCATGTACCGCACACCCTCGCTGGCGAGGCGGTTGACCAGCGCATCCAGCAGCGCTCCGGCCGTGCCCCGGCCGCGCTGGGAGCGATCCACCGCGATCTGCCACACCACGACCGTGTCGGGCGCGGCGGGCCTGCGGTAGCCGATCACGAAGCCGACCACCTGGTCGCCGACCCGGGCGACCAAGGAGGTGTCGGCGAAATCGTGACACCACATGAGGTATGCGTAGGACGAGTTGAGATCAAGCTTCCCGGAATCGCGTGCGATTCGCCAGATTGCTCCGCCGTCCTGAGTGGACGGCCTCTCGATCTCTCGTTCCGACGGCCCCCGTATGTCACCGTTGGCACGGTTGGCGTGCTTTCCGGACATATCAAAGTAACGTAACAGAGAATTTTCGCCCGCTCAGAACGAGCAGGTCAGCAGTGCCGTTCACCTGCGGGTTCGGACTATACTGTGTGACAACCCTCGCAGATTCGTTGCGATCACAACCAGAATCGTGGTATATAGCGCAGTGGCCATTAAGATCTTCCTGGTTGACGACCATGAGATCGTCCGGCGTGGGATCGCGGACCTCTTCGACGATCACCCCGACCTCCGGATCGTCGGCGAGGCGGCGTCAGTCGCCGAAGCCATGACCCGCATCCCGGCGAGCGGCGCCGACGTGGCGGTCCTCGACGTGCGCATGCCGGACGGCAATGGTGTGGAGCTGTGCCGTGACCTGCGCTCCCAGCTGCCGGAGCTGCGCTGCCTGATCCTGACGTCGTACTCCGACGACGAGGCCTTGCTCAACGCGATCATGGCCGGCGCGTCCGGCTTCGTGCTGAAGGAGGTCCTCGGCAACGACCTGGTCAGCGCGATCCGCACGGTCGGCACGGGCGGCTCCCTGCTCGATGGCCGCACGACCGAGGCGCTGATGAAGCGCCTGCGCCGGGGCCGCGACGGCAACGGCCCGCTGGCGGACCTGACCGAGCAGGAGCGGGCGGTGTTCGACCTGATCGGCGAGGGGATGACGAACCGCCAGATCGCGGAGCGCCTGTACCTCGCGGAGAAGACGGTGAAGAACTACGTCTCCCACCTGCTCGCGAAGCTGGGCATGCAACGCCGCACCCAGGCCGCGGTCCTGGCCGCCGAGCTCAAGTCCCGCAAGCCGACCGACCGTCCTGAGTAGTCCACAGGGCCCCGTGGCGACGCCCCGAACCGTCAGGGGTCGCCGGTAGCGTGGAAATCGGGGGCCCCTGGCGGGTTGTCCACAACTGCGTCACCTGCCCACAGCTGCGGGCGCGTGGGCCGGAGTTGTCAGAGGTCGCCGGTAGGCTGGATTACAGGGGGACCCCCTGGCGGTTGTCCACAACTCGTGGGTACATCCACAGGCTGGCTCGCGGCGGCCGGAACTGTCGGCCCCGCCCGGTAGCGTGGAAATCCGGGGGACCCCTGTGCGGTTGTCCACAACTGCGTGGGCTGTCCACAGATGTGTGCGCGTGGGCCGGAAGCGTCGGGCGGCGCCGGTAGGCTGGTGATCGGGGGGCCGGAGGCCACGGCCGGTCAACGAGCCAGCGGGACCCGCCAGGTCAGGCGCGTGCCGCCCTCGGGGCCCGGGGCAACCAGCAGCGACCCGCCGAACTTGGCCGCGCGGCGGTCGATCCCCAGCAGGCCCGACCGCGCCGCGCCCGGCGGCATGCCGACCCCGTCGTCCACCACGTCGATCACCAGGTCCCTGTCCGCCTCGACGGTGACCACGATCGTTCCCGCGTGCGAGTGCCGCACCGCGTTGGTGACCGCCTCCCGCAGCACGGCCGTCGCGTGCCCCGCCAGCTCGTCGCTCACCAGCGTGTCGACCGCGCCCGAGATCCGCACCGATGGCGACACCTCGCCCTCGACCGACAGCTCGTCGACGATGTCCAGCAGTTGACGGCGCAGGCTCGCGTCCGCGCCGGTGCCCGCGGTGTGCAGGTCGAAGATCGACGTCCGGATCTCGCGCACCGTCTCGTCCAGCTGCTCGACCGCCCGCGTCACGCGCCCGCGCACCTGCGGGTCCACGATCCGCCGCACCGTCCCCTGCAGACTCATCCCGGTCGCGAACAGCCGCTGGATCACGTGGTCGTGCAGGTCACCGGCGATCCGGTCGCGGTCGGCCAGCACATCCAGCTGCCGCTGCGCCCGGTGCTTCTCCGCCAGCTCCATCGCGAACGCGGCCTGGTCGGCGAACGACGCGAGCAGCGGCACCTCGTTGCGCACGTACTGCGCGCCACCCTGCACCCGCATCGCCAGCAGGACCCCGCGCACCACGTTGCCCGCGCCGAACGGCACCACGATCGCCGGACCGAAGTCGCCGCCGGACGGGATCCAGCCGTCGGGCGTGACGTCCGCCAGATCCGGGATGATCTCCGAGGTCCGGCTGCGGAACACGCCCGCCACCAGCGGCTCGGCCGCGTTGATCCGCACGCCGGCCAGCTTGTCGCCGTATTCCCCCGCGCCGGCCCGGGCCATCACGTGCCCGGTCGGGTCCGCGAGCAGGATCAGCGCACAGTCCGATTTGGACAGCTCCAGCGTCTTCGCGGCGATCATGTCCAGCGCGTCCTGGCTCGACGCCCCACCGAGCAGCAGCGCGTTGACCTCGCGCGAGGCCTCCAGCCACCGCTCGCGCATCCGCGACTCTTCGAACAGCCGGGCGTTCTCGACCGCGACACCGGCCGCCGCGGCAAGCCCCTGCAGCACCACCTCGTCGTCAGAGGTGAACTCGCCGGCGCCGCGCTTCTCGGTCAGGTAGAGGTTCCCGAAGATCTCGCCCCGGACACGAATCGGGGCACCGAGGAAGCTGCGCTTCGACGGGTGGCTCGCCGGGAAAGCGAACGACGCCGGGTGCTCGGACAGGTCCGCGACCCGGATCGGGTGCGGATGCTCGATCAGCATGCCGAGCAGCTTCCGCCCCTCGGGCATGAACCCCGGCGTCTCGTCGTCCTCACCCACGTGCACGAACTCCGCCAGCCGCTCGCGCTCGTCCACGCTCAGCACGCCGAGCGCGCCGTAGCGGGCGTCGACCAGCTCGACAGCGGTGCGCACGATCCTCTTGAGGGTGCCTTCGAGCTCGAGGCCGGCGCCGACGGCGACCACGGCGTCGAGCAGTCCCTGCAGCCGGTCGCGGGTGCGGACGATCTCCGCCAGCCGGCTCTGCAGGTCGCCGAGCAGGCCGTCCAGGACCAACCCGTCCGGTTGCGCGTCCGCGCGCTCGCGAGCGGACGAACGAGCGTGCTGGTCCGGCATGAGGATCCCGACTTTGTCCAGAAACGGTAACGACGGCGAGGGCGACCCTCGGCAACCGGCCTATCGGCAGGTATCGACGCAGCGTTACCGCGACCGCGGAGCGTCACCGCCAGGCGACAGGCGTCGCGCTGCGCGGTCGGCCGCTGTCGACCATGCTGGTAAGCAACGCCGTTCGGGGGTGGTGACCATGAGCCGGCGCCGCAGGTCCGCGCTGCCGATCCTGCTGGTGATCCTTGTCGTCCTCGCGGCCGGGGTCGTCCTCGCGATCCGGCTGTTCGGCACGGACCCGGACACCAGACCCGCCGCCGACGACGACCGCTCGGCGCCCTCGCGACCACCGTCGGCGACCACGACCGCATCGCCGTCGTCGACCACCTCCGCCACGCCCCCGGTCGAGGCCGACCCGGCGCTGTGGCCGTTCCGCACGCTCGACGAGGCGCGCCGCTGGCAGGTCGAGCAGGCCCCGGCCGGGCACTCGCCTTGGCACGGAGACGCCGAGGCCACCGCGCTGTCGTTCACCACCGGGTACCTCGGCTTCACCGAGCTGGACACGGTGATCGACAGCCAGATCGACGGCACCGAGGCCGTCGTCGAGGTCGGCTACCAGGCCGAGAGCGGCAAGCCCGCGCCGGCGGCGGCGTTGCGGCTCGTCCGGTTCGGCGACGGCCCGGACGCGCCGTGGGAGGTCGTCGGCACGGTCGACGACACGATGTCGGTCACCGAGCCGGCGCCCGACGTCGAGATCACCTCACCCGTGCGGGTGGGCGGGCTGATCAGCGGGGTCGACGAGAACATCCGGGTCCAGGTGCGCGACCCGGCCGCGCAGAAACCGATCGGCGAGTCGTGCTGTCTGGCGGCCGGTGGCGAGAACAGCCCGTGGTCGGCGTCGGTGAACTATCGCGGCGCGAGCGGCGGCGCCGAGCGCGATGTCCTCGCCCTCCTCGAAGCCGAGGACGTCGACGTAGAACCGCTTCGATGCGTCGACGTCCTTGACGAAGACACTGGCCAGGGAGATGTGGGTGATCAATGCTGCACGCTAGTTGCGCGGAGGCGCTCCCGGGCTTCTCCTGCTTGCGGAGGTCGCCCGCCTGCTCGACCAGTCCGCGCATCAGCACGAAGCAGCCCGGGAATCCGTGGGGCGTGCCCTGTTTCTCCACCGCCGCTGGAACTGCCCCGGGGGTCTCACCGACGATCTCCTTGAACCGGCTGCTGAACGAGCCAATCGACTTGGACCGGGCCGCTCTCCCGCGACGCACGGTCGGTCTCGTCGGTGAAAGTCCCGTCGGCAGCTTGGATGAAGAGACGCACGCCACCCGGTCCGGCGGCAACGCAGATCCACCCGGAAGTCGTGATTCCAATCGAGCGCGACGAGACCGCCTGGCGGCACTGGCCCGCCATCCGCGCCTCCAGGAAACGACAGCGCCGGGCCGGCCGCGTCCACGCGATGCACCTCGCGTGAATCGGCGGCGAAGATCGCCGGACGCTGCTCGCCGTCGAAGGAAAACGCGGTCAGCGCGGCCCAAGGCGTCGGCCGCGCCTCACCCACGAGCTCGGGCAGGAACGCCAGCGCGTCGTCTGCGGGCGACGGCGTCGCAACCGGCGTGGGCAGGCGAAGAAAGCGCGTGAACGGCTCGGCGAAGAGCTCGGTGGACGGGGTGACCAGGCGGCGGCTCTCGCGAAACGACGGCACGCGCGCGAGGACGTTGCGAAGGAACGCAATCGCGCGCGCGGCATCGGCGCCGGTCGCCTGCCTGCAGCGCGCGATATCGCTCGACGACTTCCGGCGGCCACGTGCTGGCGAACTTCTCCAGGCGCTTCACCGAATCCTGCAGCAGCGGCGGCGTCGCCGCGCTTGGCCGCGAGCCGCGCCCGCTCGACGAGCACGGCCACGTTGTCGGGCTGGAGCGCGAGCAGCTCTTCGAGCAGCCGTTGTGCATCGGCGTCGGCATTCGGTCCGCCGGCGTTCTCCACCTCCTGAATGAGCGCGGTACGCGCCTGCAGGCTGCGGGGATCGAGCTCGACGGCACGGCGCAGATGCGCGATGCCTTCGTCGCGCCGTGCCACGCGCCGTCTCGAGACGCCCCATCAGGAACGCGATGTCGCCCGACGCCGGCGCCAGGGCAGCCGCCCGTTCGATCGCCGGGGCGGCAGCGTCGAACTCACCCAGTCGCAGTTGCGTCAGGCCGAGGTTTGCCCAGGCGGCTGGCTCGCCAGGCGCGAGTGTCGTCGCCTGCGTGAATTCCTGCCGCGCGGCGTCGACCAGGCCGACCTGCAGCCCAGCAAGGCCGCGATAGAACCGACGCGTGGTCTGCTCATACGCCTCGGAATCTGGTGATGGAAGTCCCCTGTGCCGGTTGATCGTCAGGTAGCTGCCAAACGCCGCGGCAGCGGCGAGGGCGAGCGCAATTGCCGCAACGGCAATGTTCTTCGTGGTGGATCGCTTCGAGGTCACTGCAGCACCGGAGTGGAACGCGGCGACATCAGCACGCGGCTGACGCGGCAGGCCCAGCAGCACCAGTGCCAGTCCGGCGCCAGCGCCTGCAATGGCCGATTGATGGCCACCAGGGCGACGACGGCGAGGACCAGGACGACGAAGAGCGCCGGCGTCACCGGGTAGCCGGGCGCGCGGAAGGCGCTCGGGTCATGCACACGTCGCCGCAGGACGAACACCGCCGCCGCCGCGAGCGCAACGAAGCCAAGCGTCGTGCACATGAAGAACGCCGCGATCTGCTCGAACGTGCCGATGAGGACGAAGACGGTCGCGAGCAACGCCAGCGACTGCCGTCGCGCGCATCGGCGCACCGGTCGCGGCGATGCGTATCGCAACAGCCGCTGGAAACAGCCCGTCGCGGCTCATCGCCTCGTAGAGCCGCGGCGCGACCATGACCATCGCCATCGCGCTCGGCACAACCGACAGCACGACGATGGTGGCGAGGACCGACGGTCCGGTCGGCCCGAGCAACGCCTCGCCCGCACGGCGCGCGAACTCGGACGCGCTCGTCGCCGCGGCCGGAGGCACGAGATAAATGAAGGCCAGGGTCGTCATCACATAAATCGCCGTCACGCTCAACACTCCAAGGACGAGCGCGCAGGGCAGCGTCCGCCGCGGGTCGCGCACCTCGCCGGCAATGCGGCTCGTCTCCCAGAACCCGCCGAACGAGAAGAACACACCGACGAACCCGAGCGCGAGCGCCTCGCCGAGTGGCGGCGCACCCGGCGCGCATTTCCGAAAGAGAAGAACGGCACGAAGTGCGACCAGCTGCCAGCGCCGCCGGCGAACGCAACGATGACGATGCCCGCCAGCGTGCACAACTTCAACGCGGTCAGCAGGCCGAATACCCGCGCGCCGAAGGTCAGCCCCACCATGTTGAGGAAGTGCGACCATCCAGATGGTACCCACCGCGACCCACGACTGAAGCCGGCGGTCGCCGGCCAGATCACGACGACGTACTGCGAGGCGCCGAGCGCGAGCGCCGCCGTCAACCCCGGGTCCATGACCAGGAGCGACTGCCAGCCATAGAGGAACGCCACGCGCGGGCCCCAGGCCTCTCGCAGATAGACATAGAGGCCTCCGGCCTGTGGATACCGCGACGCCAGCTCACCGAAAGTGAATGCTCCGGCCAGCACGATCGCGCCGCAGGTGAGCCACAGGCCGAAGGTCAGCGCTGGCGACGCCAGCGCGCCGATGAGTTCGGCGGGAGTCGAGGAAGATGCCGACCGCAACTGTGTTGCTGATGACGAGGGCGGTCGCCGACCAGAGGCCGAGGCCGCGAGCCGCCGCTGCCTGCGGTCATTCCCGAACCGGCGTCGAGTAGTCCCGGTTGACGTAGCCCAGCTCCGACGTGCGCTTTCCGGCCTCACGATAGAAGGCGGGGTTGTCCGGCTGCCAGGTGCCCAGGCCGTCGACGTAGCGATTGAACATGCAGAAGGCCGCGGCGATGAGGACCGACGTCGTGAATCTCCTGATCGGTCGCGCCCTCGCGCCGTGCGCGCTCGATGTCGCCAGCTCGTCACGTGCTTGCCGTCCTGCTGCACGTGACCCGCAATGGCCAGCAGTGCCTTCATCTTGGCGAGACCGGCGCGTTCTCGGCGTCCTGCTTGACCTGATCGACAAGCGCGTAGTCCACGTCGGCGCCGCCGAGCTCCTCGGCGGCGATCGCGCCGTGGCAGCTCTGGCAATAGTGGCACTCGTTGCGAAACGAGACATGCGTGGCAATCAGCTCGCGCTCGGCCCGGGTCAGCGTGCTTGGACCGCGCAGAAGCACCTCGGCCAGCTCGCCCATCGGCTTGGCCGTTGCCGGGCTGATAGATCAGAAGGCCGCGGATGCCCGGCAGGCCGTCAGCCGGAAGTTCGATATGCGCCATGGGTGAGCACTCTTCCAAAATTTGATTCCGCCGGACGCGCGTGAGGCACTGTATGGAGGCCGTCAGGGCGGCAATAATGAACGCATTAGCTCTGGCAAAGAGCTCACGGTGGGGCGGTATGCTTGATTCCGACACTCTGTCGGCTTTTATCAATGCGCTTGGGGCCCCACCCCCAAGCGCTCTCGCGCCGCGACTTCGCGCGGCGCTCGGGCCGCAGGCGCTGCCGATGCCGCTCCCGGGATCAAATGCAGTCGACAGCCCGGCACGACCGTGGCGTCTTCTGCCTTCTGCCTCCTGTCTCCTAGCTCCTAGCTCCTAGCTCCTAGAGTAGCTCCTAGCCTAGCTCCTAGCTCCCTTGACCAATCCCCTTCCCCTCCACACACTCATAAGCCTTGCCGGTCGACCACATTCTTGAACTCCTCGGTCCGGCCGCTCGGCCAGTCGATCGACCACGCGGTCGACGCGGTCGCGCCGGCCGACGCCGAACGTCACGCGGCAGCTCCGACTGCGACAGGTAGCTCGACCCGCTCTTCACCATGCGCGACTGCGACGTGCCGCCGTGGAAGACGCGGACCAGCGCGCCGATCGCGTCGCGGTTCGACTTGCGTGCCCGACCAGCCGGAACCGCAGGCTGCGGTTGCCCGGCCAGCTGATCGTTGCGGAACAGCACCGCCGGGCCGTTGTTGGTCGTCATCAGCAGGTCGACGTCGCCGTCGCGATCGAAGTCGCCGCACGCGAGGCCGCGGCCGACCCGCGGCTGCGCGAACTCGCCGCCGGCCGCGGCCGCGACGTCGCGGAACGTGCCGTTGCCCTGGTTGAGGAACAGCTGCGGCGGCTGCGCGTAGCCGACGTTGCCGCGGATGTTGCGGACGGTCTCGTCGATGTGGCCGTTGGCGACGACGAGATCGAGGCGCGCCGTCGAGATCGAGGTCGGCGAACACGCAGCCGAACCCGAGCCGGTTGCGCGACGGCGGCGCCGACGCCCGGCGCGCATCGCGACGTCCTCGTAGAGGCCCGCGTCCGTGCGGCGCGATAGAGCCCGATCATCTCGTTGTCGAAGTTGGTGACGGCCACGCCCGGCCGGCCGGAGTTGTCGAAGTCGGCGGCGTCGACGCCCATGCCGGCGCGCGCCTTGCCGTCCTCGCTGAGCGCGACGCCGGCCTCGAGCGCCGACGTCCTTGAACGTGCCGTTGCGCTGGTTGCGATAGAGCTTGTTCGGCTGCGTGTCGTTGGCGACGAACAGGTCGGGCCAGCCGTCCTGGTCGTCGTCGAGCAGCGCCACGCCGAGCGACTTCGAGCTCGAGTCGAAGATGCCGCTCGTCGCGGTGACGTCCTCGAAGGTGCCGTTGCCGCGGTTGCGGAACAGCCAGCAGGTCTCGCCGCGATAGGCCTCCGGCGTGCAGTACGACTTCTGCTTGCCGTCGAGGCTGCAGAAGACGTCGTGCTCGGCCGACCACTTGACGTAGTTGCAGACGAACAGGTCGAGCAGGCCGTCGCGATCGAAGTCGAACCACAGCGCCGAGGTGCTGAACGCCGTGCGCCCGTCGAGGCCGCTCGCGCGCGTGACGTCGACGAACGTGCCCTTGCCGGTGTTGCGGAACAGCCGGTTCTGGCCGACGCAGGTGACGAGCAGATCGGGAAAGCCGTCGTTGTTGAAGTCGCCGACGGCGACGCCCATGCCGTACAGCTCGACGTCGAGGCCGGCGGCGCGCGTCACGTCGGTGAACGTGCCGTTGCGGTTGTTGCGATAGAGGCGCAGCGTCGAGCGCTGGCGCTTGTGGCCGGGCCAGTCCATGCCGTTGACGAGCAGGATGTCCTGCCAGCCGTCGGCGTCGTAGTCGAGGAACGCGCAGCCGGAGCCCGAGCGTCTCGGGCAGCAGCTTGCCGCCGTAGGCGCCGCTGTTGTGGCGGAACTGGAGGCCCGCCGCTGCCGTGACGTCGACGAGCCGGAAGCCCGGTGCGCGCTGGCTGCCGCGCCAGGCCGACGGCGGCAGCGCCGACGCCGTCAGCGCCCCGAGCCGCAGCGCGGCGCAGGAAGTCGCGCCGGTTCACAGCGGTCTGACCAGGCCGTGCTGCAGCGCGTAGACCACGAGCTCGGCGGTCTTGTGCACGCCGAGCGCGTTCATGATGTTGGCGCGGTGCACGGCGCACGGTGTTGACGCTCAGGCTCGAGCTTGGCGGCGATCTCGCGGTTCGAGAGGCCGTTGCAGATGAGCTGCAGCACCTCGAGCTCGCGCGGGTCAGGCCGTGTTGCGCTCGCCCTTGAGCGCGGCCGGCTGGCGTCACCGTCGGATCGAGCACCGTCTCGCCGGCGGCGACGCGCTTCACCGCCGCGGCGAGGTCGAGGTCGAGCGCGTTCTTCAGGATGTAGCCGCGCGCGCCGGCCGTCGAGCGCCTGCCGCACCAGCGTCTCCTCGGAGTGCATGCTGAGCATCAGGATCGCCGACGTCCGGGCGCGCGGCTCGAGAATCGCGCGCGTCGCCGCCAGGCCGCTCGTGCCCGGCATGGCGCAGTCCATCACGATGACGCTGCGGCTTCGAGCGCTGCGGCCAGGCGGATCGCTTCGTCGCCGTTGCTGGCCTCGCCGACGACCACGATCGACGGGTCGTCCTCGAGCAGGCGGCGGAAGCCGCGGCGCACCAGGGCGTGATCGTCGGCGAGCAGCACGGTGATCTTGTCGTCATGGTGCGCATGCGGACGTGTCCACACGACCGCGTCATACCGGAACGGTCAGCGCGGCACGAGCGTGCCGCCGCTCGGCGGCCGCAGGAACGTCGAGCGTGCCGCCGACCAGCTCCGCGCGCTCGCGCATGGCCACCAGGCCGAGGCCCGCGGCGCGCCGGTCGCGCGCGCCGAGCCCGACGCCGTGATCTTCGACCTCGAGCTCGAGCGACGCCGGTACGATAGCGCAGCCGCACCCACGGCCCGTCGGCGCCCGAGTGCCGCGCGACGTTGCTGAGCGCCTCCTGCAGCACGCGGTAGACGTGGATGCCGATCGTGGCGTCGACCGGCACGGCCGTGCCCGGCGCGCTCGTAGGTCACCGACGAGGCCGAGCTGCTTCTCGACGGTCGACAGATACCAGTCGATCGTGCTCTCGAGCCCGAGCTCCTCGAGGATCGACGGGTGCAGCGTCTGCGACAGGCCGCGGACGTTGTCGAGCGCCGTCTGGGCGATCTCGCCGATCTCGCGCAGGTCGGCGCGCAGCGGCGAGCCGTCCGGCGCCTGCGTCTCGGCCCGGCCGAGCATCGACCCGATCGCGGTCAGGATCTGGCCGAACTCGTCGTGCAGCTCGCGCGAGATCTCGCGCAGCGTCGACTCGCGCGTGGCGATCAGCTTCTGCGCCAGCTCGCGCCGCTCGTCGGAGAGCGACGCGAGCTCGGCGAACAGCCGCCGGTTCGACGCGAATCAGGTAGAGGCTGGTCGCGCGATCGCGACGAGCGTGGCGGCCAGGAACCAGTAGACCTGCCGCTGCACCTGCGTCGTAGATGTCCTGCACGCTGCTGCGCCGTCTGCTCTTCGGTCTCGTTGTTCTGCGACCAGCAGCCGCGCGACCGCGGTGCTCAGCGCCGCCTGCCGCGCCTGCAGCGACAGCGGATCTGCGCGCGCGCCTCCTCCTCGCTGCCGCTTCCGCGCCAGCGCGAAGATCCGATCGACCGCGTCCCAGAACTGCGCCAGCGAGTCGGACAGCCGATCGCGCTCGGCCGGAGCGCGGCCCGCCACCGCCAGCTCCGCCTGTCGCGCCAGCGCATCGTCGAGATCGCCGCGGATGCGCTCGAACTGCGTGGACCAGGCGATCAGCGGGTACGGCTGGTCGTCGTCCAGCATGTCGCGCATCGCCAGCCCGAGCTGGTTCAGATCGTTCTGGATGCGCAGCAGCTGCAGCGAGTCCTTCCGGTTGCGGTCGGCCAGGTCGGTCTGCAGCACGCGCAGGCCGGAGATCTGGCGGGTGATGTAGACGCGAGTAGGCGACCACGGCGGCCGAGCGTCAGGATCGAGACCCGACCAGCAGGCCTGGCGTCGGAGAACGGCCGTGGGCAAAGCGCCGCGCGGCACAGCGGGATTATGCCGAGGGCCTCTGAAAGTGTGAAGTCTGACGTTGGAAGTCTGAGGCATGGAAGTCTGAAGGGGGAAGTCTGAAGTAGAAGTGTGAAGTAGAGGTCTGAAGCGCCTGAAGCTCGAAGCTGGAACTTGGCAGCTGAGAGCTGGACTCCCGATTTGGGTAGCGGGTCAAAATCGCCACGGATTACACGGGCCGCCCCGCTGACCACCGCGCAACGCGCGGATGGTCGATGAGTCGAGATCACCAGAAAGAACCCCACCAGGACGTCAGCGGGGTTCTTTCTGGTGGTCTCGACTCGTCGACGCGTGGCCCACGGGCCACGCGTCAGCGGGACGGCACACGGACCCGCGTGTTGTCCGTGTTGTCCGTGTTGTCTGTGGCTTCTCGTCTGAACCCACTTCCCCAATTTGACACCACAACCGACGCGAGCCAATCATGGCGTAGCTTCGAATCACGGGCCACATCCGTTTGCGCGTCGCGGGCATTTTTCTGGCCGGAGTGGTTGCAAGCGCTGCAATCGAGGCGGGCCCCGTACCCACGGCGTCGCAATCCGACGCCGACAAGGCAAAGATTCAAGAGCGCCTGGTCCGCATCAGATCGACCTCTTTGCCGGGACGACCGGCGCGGACGAAGCCGTGCGCGCGCTCAAGGACATCCTGGCGGTCGACCCCGGCTCGGCGGAAGCGCACCTCCTGCTCGGCATCGCCTATCGCACGGCTGGGTGCTGCCGACCTCATGGGCGAGGCCGTCGCCGAGCTCCGGCAGGCGCTCGCGTTGAATCCGGCGTTCGTTCCGGCGCGCTTCTACCTGGCGCACATCTATCTCGATCTCGGCCGCGCGAGCGGGCGCGCGAGGAGCTCGAGGCAGCGCTCGCCCAGACGCCCGGCAATCCGCAGTTCCTGACGCTGCTCGGCGAGGTGGAGCGGCAGTTGAAGAATCCCCGCCGCTCGCTCGAGGTGTCTGAAGCAGGCGCTCGCAGATCGACGAGTCCTCGGCGCAGGCGCACTACTACCTGGGTCTGACGCTTGCTCGATCTCGGGCAGCCGGCCGAAGCCATCAAGGAGCTCGAGCGCGTGGTGAAGTCCGGCGAGAAACGCGCCGACGTGTATCTCAGCCTCGGCGTCGCCTATCTCGATGCGGGCCGGCTCGACGACGGGCTGGAGATCCTGAGCCAGGCGACGCACCTCGATCGCGTCCCGCCCGGACATCCGCATCCAGCTGGCGCGCGCCTATCGCCTGAAGGGCATGCTGGACAAGGCCGAAGCGCAGCTGGCGCATCGCGCACGCCAAAGGGACCGGCCAGCGTCGCCTCACCGTTCGTCGCAGCAGCGGCAGCTCGAATTCGATCTCTATCTGGAGCAGGGCCTGCTGAAGCTGCAACAGGGGCGGCTCGAAGCCGCCGCCGCCGCCTTCCGCAAGGTGCTGGAGATGGATCCGGATCACGGCCCCACCAACCGCGACCTGGCCGAGGTGTATCTGCGCCAGGGCAAGTACGCGCCAGCCGCTCGACTACGCGACGCGCGCCGAGAAGCTCGGATTCCCCTTGCCGAGCGACAAGCGCAAGCTGCTGCAGGACAGCCTGCAGAAGCCGAAGAAGGACACCGGAGCGCAGGAAGTGAGCGAGTCGCGACGTGGCTCGCCCCTGCCCTCTGTCGCTGCTCTTGTCGCTCTGTCCCGGCGACGCCGTCAGGACAAGCGAGCAAAGCCCGGCCCGATCGGCCCGGCGCTCTTCACCGACGTGACCGCCAAATCGCAGATCGACTTCGTGCACAAGTCCGGCGCCTCGCCGGAGAAGCACATGGTCGAGACGTTCGGCTCCGGCGTCGCCTGGATCGACTACGACAACGACGGCTTCGAGGACCTCTACTTCGTCAACGGCGCGCCCGGCGCGGCGAACGCGCTCTACCACAACAACAAGGACGGCACCTTCAAGGACGTCACCGCGCGCAGCCGGCGTCGACGGCAGCGGCGCCGGCAAGGCGCGCCTACAAGACCGGTGTGGCGGTCGGCGACTACGACAACGACGGCTACCTCGACCTCTACGTCACCAGCTTCGGCCCGAACATCCTTTACAGGAACAACGGCGACGGCACCTTCACCGACGTGACGGCCGCGGCCGGCGTCGCCGGGCGGGCCAGCGGAGTGGAGCACCAGCACCGGCTTCCTCGACTTCGACCGCGACGGCGACCTCGACCTCTACGTCGCCAACTACCTCGACTTCCGGCTCAACGACAACCCGTACTGCGGGCTGCGCAAGGACGGCTACCGCATGTACTGCCATCCGACGATGTTCGACGGGATGGCGGACCGGCTGTTTCGCAACAACGGCAACGGCACGTTCACCGACGTGTCGAAGGCAGGCCGGGATCGCCAACCCGGCCGGCAAGGGCCTGGGCGTCACGTTCTGCGACTTCGACCGCGACGGCGACACCGACATCTACGTCGCCAACGACATGGTGCGCAACTTCCTCTACCGCAACAACGGCGACGGCACGTTCGTCGACGTGGCCTATGCCGCCGGCGTCGGGTTCGACGGCAACGGCAAGCCGCAGGCCGGCATGGGCGTCGACTGCGGCGACGTCGACGGCAACGGCTTCCCGGACATCTTCGTCACCAACTTTTCCGAGGAGCTGAACACGCTCTACAGCAATCTCGGCGAGGGCCTCTTCGAGGACGTCACGGCGAAGGCGGGCCTGGGCTCCGGCTTCATCCCGCTTGGCTTCGGGACCAAGATGTTCGACGTCGACAACGACGGCGACCTCGACATCCACGTCACGAACGGCCACGTCATCGACAACGTCAAGCTGTATCAGCCCAACCTCACGTACGCGCAGAAGGATCTGCTCTACGAGAACGTCGGGCGGCCGGTTCCGCGACGTCTCCGCGCAGAGCGGGCCGGCGCTGCAGGCCGAGCGCGTCGGCCGCGGCCTCGCCGTCGCGCGACTTCGACAACGACGGCAACCTCGACGTCGTCATCTCGAGCGTCGGGCGGCGCGCCGGTGCTGCTGAAGAACCAGGGCGGCGCCGGCGGCAACTGGATCACGATCCGCGCGCAGGGCAGCAAGAGCAACCGCTTCGGCCTGGGCGCGACCGTGCGCGTGCAGACCGCCGAACGGCGCTGCAGGTGCGCGAGATCAACAACGTCGCCAGCTATCTGAGCGCCAACGACATCCGGCTGCACGTCGGCCTGGGCGGCGCAAGGTCATTCAGCAGATCGACGTGCTGCTGGCCGAGCGGCGCGAAGCAGGTCGCTGAAGGACGTCGCCGTCAACCAGATCCTGGTCATCAAGGAACCGTGAGGCCATGCTCCGAGCCTTCCGGCCGCTCACGTTGGCTGCCTGCCGCGGCAGCCGCGCTGGCGCCGTCGTGGCGCGCAGCCGGCACGCCGACGCGGCCGTCGCCGCGCGCGAAGAGCGCCTATCGCGCCAACAACATCGGCGTGACCCGGCTCGAGCAGTTCGACTTCGAGGCGCCGCCGCCGCGTTCCGACGCGCGCTCGCAGCGATCCGCGACTCGCCATCGCCCGCCTGAACCTCGGCATCGCGCTCTTCTACGGCGGCAACGCCGAAGCGCGCCGAGCGCGAGATCGTCGCGGCCAAGCCGGACCTGCCAGACGCGCCGCAGCCCGACTATGTGCTCGGTCTCATCGCGCGCGGCACCGGGCGGACCGAGGACGCGCATCGACGGCTTCGCGCGCGTCGCGCGCCTGGATCCGGACGACGCCGGCACGGCGATCAACCTCGGGCAGCTGTATCGCCAGGAGCGCAAGTATCACGGAGGCGATCGACGCGTTTCGCCGCGCCATGGCACGCGGCGCCCTACAACGCCACGGCGGCCTACGGCCTGGCGAATACGCTGGTCCTCGCCGGCAGGCCGACGAAGGACGCGAGGCGATGGCGCACTTCCAGCGCTCAGCGAGAGCACGCTACGGCATCACCTACTCGCAGACGTATCTCGAGCAGGGCCGCTACGCCGAGGCCATCGCCTCGACAGGCGCGGAGCGCCGACTCGTCGACACACGCGATTCCGGACGTCACGTTCGTCGATGCGACGCGAGCTGCTGCCGCGCGCAGCCGGTCGGCGGCCGCTGGCGCGACGGCGGCAGTGTCGCGGTGTTCGATCTCGACGGCGACGGCGATCTCGATCTCGTCGAGAGCAGCGCAGCCGGCGTGCGCCGTCTACCGGAACGACGGCGGCCGCTTCGCCGACGTCGACGGCGGACACTGCTCGGCGAGCCGCCAGCGCCGGGCCGGCGACACGCCGTGGTCGCCGGCGACTACGACAACGACGGCCGCACCGATCTGTTCGTGCTCCGGCCGGCCGGCATCCGCGCTGCTCGCACCAGACGGCCGACGGGACTTCGAGGACGTCGACGGCGGCCGCCGGGCTGCCGGCGCGGCGGCCGGCACTCCGCACCGCCGCGTTCGTCGACGCCGATCACGACGGCGATCTCGATCTTTCGTCGCTCGCGGACCGGCGGCGCGGCGCCGCGCACGCGTGCTCTTGCGCAACAACGGCAACGGCACGCTTCACCGACGTCACCGCCGACGCCGGCGATCGCGCTCGCCGCGCCCGGCCGCTCGCCGATCGTGCCGACCGACTTCGACAACCGGCGCGACATCGACCTGCTGCTCGTCGCGCGCGACGCGGCGCGCCGCTGCTGTTCCAGCAACCTGCGCGACGGCACGTTCCGCGACGTCGCCGCCGACGTCGGCCTGCCAGCGGCCGGCGGCGATACGGCGGTGGCCGCCGCGGCGACGTCAACAAGGACGGCTTCACCGACTTCTTCTTCGGCGCGGCCGACGGCGCCGGCGTGCTCGCGATGAGCGACGGCCGCGGCCGCTTCGCCGTCGCCGGCGCCCGCCGGACACGCGCCGGCGCGACGCGCGGCGCAGTTCGTCGACTACGACAACGACGGCCTGCTCGATCTGCTTCGTGCTGACCGCGCGACGGCCGCGGCTGTTCCGCAACCTCGGCGCCGGCGTGGGCGGACGTGACGCGCCGCGCGATGCCGGCCGGCGCTGCGCCGCGGCGCAGTCCGCGGCCGCGCGTCAGGCGCTGGCCGCTGGCGATCTCGACGGCGACGGCGACGCCGACCTCGTCGATCGCGACGGTCGACGCGGCGCCTGCGCGTGCTGGCGCAACGACGGCGGCAACCGGCACGCGTCGCTGCGCGTGCGGCTGACGGCGCGCGTCAGCAACCGCAGCGGCATCGGCGCGAAGGTCGAGCTGCGCGCCGGCAGCCTGCGGCAGCAGCTCGAGACCTCGCCGCGACGCCGGCCGTCGCGCCGGCCGACGTCGTCGTTCGGCCTCGGCGATCGCGCCGGCCGCCGACGTCGTCCGCGTGCTGTGGCCGGCGGGCATCCTGCAGGCGGAGACCGGCGCCCAGGCCGCGGCCGACGGCGCCGCTGCACCGGCGCGCTCGACGCGATCGACCGAGCTCGATCGCAAGCCTCGTCGTGCCCGTATCTCTTCACCTGGAACGGCGAGCGCTTCGAGTTCATCACCGACTTCATGGGCGGCGGCGAGATGGGCTACTGGCATGGCGCCCGGCGCTGCGCAACACGCCCGATCCCGACGAGTACGTGCGCATCGGCGGCGACGCAGCTGCGGCCGCGCGACGGCCGCTACGAGCTGCGCGTCACCAACGAGCTCGAAGAGGCGCTGTTCGTCGATCGCGCTGCAGCTCGTCGCGGTCGATCATCCGCGCGGCGTCGAGGTCTACCCGAACGAAGGGCCTGCGTCGCCGCCGTTCCCGGCCGTTCGCGCTCTACGCCGCCGCGCGGCGCCCGGCCGCCGCGCGCGCGCGCTCGACGACGCACGGCCACGACGTGACCGCGCGCGCTCGCGCACGCTCGATCGCCGCTATCGTCGACGACTTCGCCGCTCGAGCGGATCCGCGGCTACGCGGAGCCGCACACGCTGACGCTCGATCTCGGCCCGCGCCGGCCGCCGACGGCCGACGCTGCTGCTGCTCACCGGCTGGACCGACTACGCGTTCTCGAGCGACAACGTCGCCGCGCACCAGGCCGGGCTGCGCGCTCGAGCCGCCGTCGCTCGCAGGTCCAGGGACGCGACCGGCCGCTGGCAGACGGCGATCGCGGAGATCGGCATCCCGGTCGGCCGGCCGCAGACGATCGTCGTCGATCTCGCGGCGGCTGCGCTTCCGCGGCGCGCGCGAGGTCCGCATCGTGACGAACATGCGCATCTACTGGGACCAGAGTCGCTGGTCGCGACGCGTCGGACGCGCGCGTCGCAGCCGCGGTCGACCGCGCTCGATCCGGCCGACGCGCCGACCTGCGCTGGCGCGGCTTCTCGGCCGAGGTCACGCCGGACGGCCGCGAGCCGTTCGGCTACGACTACGAGCGCGTGTCGACGCTCGTCGCCGTGGAAGCTGATGCCGGGCCGCTACACGCGCGAAGGCGACGTGCGCGACGCTGCTGCGCGCCGCCGACGACATGTTCGTCGTCTCGCGGCCGGGCGACGAGATCGCGCTGTCGTTCGACGCCTCGCGCGCTGCCGCCGCTGCCGGCCGGCTGGACGCGCACGTTCCTGCTGCTACAGCGACGGCTTCAGCAAGGAGATGGACCTGCACTCCGCCAGCCCGGACGACGCGTGCGCCGCTGCCGTTCCACGACGATGACGCGCTATCCGTATCGCCGCGCCGGAGCGCTATCCGCGACACGCCGGCGCATCGCGCGTACCTCGAGCGCTACAACACGCGCGTCGTCGGCCGCGACGCTGCCGCCGCTCGAGCTCGCCGACCGATCGCAGCGGGTCGGACGTCGGCGCCGGTGACGCGTCCTGCGGCCAGGCCGGTCGCCGGCAGCGCCGCAGGCGACGCCCGATGAGCGACCGACGTGCATCCGCTACGCCGCCGCCGCCTGCCAGACCGACCTCGCCGAACCCGATCGATCGCGCGCAGATGCGCGCGAACACCGATCGCATGCTGGCGATGATCGACGCCGCGGTCGCCGGCAGCGCGCCGTTCCTGCCGGTGCGGCTGGTCGTGTTCCCGGAGTTCGCGCACGCCGCGCCGGTCTTCGCGACCGTGGCCGAGCTGCTCGAGCAAGCTGGCCGTGCCGATTCCCAACGAGCACACCGATCGGCTCGCACGCCAAGGCGCGCGAGCACGACATCTACATCCAGAGCGGCTCGATGCTCGAGGCCGATCCGCGCTGGCCGGGCGTGCGTCTTCAACACGACCTGCCTGATCGGGCCGGACGGGCATCCTCTACAAGTACCGCAAGGTGAACCCGTGGATTCCCTACGAGGTCCACGCCAGCCCGCACGACCTCGCCGGGCTACGACGAGCCGCTCTTTCCGGTCGCCGACACGCCGATCGGCCGCATCGGCTGCGCCATCTGCTACGACTGGCTGTTCCCGGAGGCGCATCCGCCAGCTCGCCGCGAACGGCGCCGAGGTGCTGATCCGCGTGTCGGCCTACATGGATCCGTGGGGCGCGACCGAGCCGATGAACTGGTGGACGGTCGTCAACCGCTGCCGCGCGCCATCGAGAACATCGCCTACGTCGTCGCCGCGAACCAGGGCGCGAGCCTGCGGCACTATCCGCCGTACTCGTGGCCCGGCGGCAGCCAGGTGGTCGACTTCGACGGCCGCATGCTCGCCGAAGCCTCGCCCGGGCCGGGCGAGCGCATCGTCGTCGCGCCGATCGACATCTCGCGCGCTGCGCCACGAGCGCGCGACGCGGCGCGGGCCACCACATGCTCGCGCACCTGCGGACCGAGGCCTATCCCGTCTACTGCAGCGCACCTCTACCCGCCGGCGATGCGGCCGGGCGCGCCGAGCGTCGAGCTCTCGTACGAGCGCAACGTGGCGCTGATCGACTGAAGCCAAGGCGCGGCTCGATGCGGGCGGAGGCCAGAGGCCAGAGGTCAGGGGCCAGGAAGAGCTAGATGCTCCAACTAGATCTCGCATGATCTTCCCGGCCCCTGGCCTCTGGCCTCCGATTCTCTGACCTCTGACGCCCGCCCGCTCCGCGAATGCGGGTTATCATTGAAGCGTCGTGTTCTCATTACGAACAGGCGCGTTGCTGCTCGCGCTTGGATCGATCGGGGCGCAGGCGCCGTCCACGCCGGCCCCCTACACCGTTCTTTCCACCGAAGGTCGGCGCCCACTCCCCGTCAGGCGTCCATCAACGGGCAGGAGATGTTCGCGCTCGACGACCTCGCGAAGCTCTTCGACCTCACGGTTCGCGAAGACAGCGCTCGCCGGCGGCCTGACCGTGACCGCGCGCGCGCAGACCATCGTCCTGACGCCGGGGCAGAGCCTGGCCTCGGTCGCCGGCCGGCTGATCTCGCTGCCCGCGCCGCCGGCGCGCGACGGACGCGCGTGGTTCGTGCCCGTCGACTTCGTGCCGCGGGCGCTGGCCCCCGCGCTCGGCACGCCGCTCGAGCTGCGCCGGCCGTCGCGCCTGATCCTTCGTCGGCGACATCCGCGTGCCGCGCATCGCCGGGCAGCGTCGAGTCGCTGGGCGCGATGGTCGCGGCTCACACTCGACGTGGCGCCGCAGACGCCGCACACCGTCGCGCAGGAAGGCAACGCGCCTCGTCGTCAAGTTCGAGGCCGATGCGCTCGACGCCGCGCTCCCCGCGTCGACCGCGCCAGATCTGATTCAGAGCATTCATCCGGGCGACGGCGCGCAGCATCGTGATCGACCTCGGCCCGCGCTTCGGCTCGTTCCGGGCGTCGGATGCTGCCCGGCGATCGCGGCGTCGGGCCGCATCGTCGTCGACGTCATCGCGCAGACGACTCGGCCACGCCCGGCCGCGCCGGCCGCCGACGCCTCCGCTAGCCCGCCGCCCGACGTCGCCGCCGCCGCTCCTCGACCTCGCGCCGACCGGCGGCATCCGTACGATCGTCGTCGACGCCGGGCATGGCGGCGACGAGGATGGCGCGCACGGCCCGCGGCGGCACGCTCGAGAAGAACGTCACGCTGAGCGTCGCGCGGCGGCTGAAGGCCGCGCTCGAAGCGCGGCTGGGCGTCCGCGTGATCCTCACGCGCGACGGCGACGCCACCGTCGGCCTCGACGAGCGCGCGGCGCTCGCGAACAACAACAAGGCGGACCTCTTCGTCAGCCTGCACGCCAACGCGTCGGTGCGCGCATCCGCCGCGGGCGCCGAAGTCTTCTACCTGAGCCTCGAGGAGTACGGCGACCAGGCGCAGCGCGTCGCCAAGGGCGAAACCGAAGCGCTGCCGGTGTTCGGCGGCGGCACGCGCGACATCGAGGTCATCCTCTGGGAGATGGCGCAGGCGCGCTACATCGAAGAGTCGGCGGCGCTCGCCAAGGAAGTCGAAGGCGCGCTGCGCGAGCGCGTGCCGATGAGCCCGCGCGCGATTCAACAGGCGCCGTTCCGCGTGCTCGTCGGCGCGAACATGCCGGCGGTGCTCGTCGAGATGGGCTTCATCACCAACGCCGAGCAGGAGCAGCAGCTCGCCTCCGAGCCGTTTCAGAACGTCGATCGTGCAGGCGCTCGTCGACAGCATCGTCCGCTTCCGCGACAACTGGCGAGCCCGCGTCCGGCGGGCCCGACGGCCCCGCCCGCGCGCCCGGGCGGCGGCGAGCGACCCTGATGTCCCGCCGCATCGTCGTGTTCGGCGTGATCGCTCTGCTCGCGGTCGCTGGAGGTGTGGTGGCTCACCGTCTCGGCTCTCGCGGCGGACCGCGATTGGCCAGCCGCAACCCGACGATCGGCCGACAGGCACGCCGGCCGCCGCCGACGCGCGGAAGATCACCGCCACGCTCTATTTCGTGTCGGAGGACGGCATGGCGCTCGTCGGCGTCCAGCGCGAAGTGCCGTTCGGCGAGACCGTGCTCGACCAGGCGCGAGCAGATCGTCGACGCCCAGCTCGCGCGCGCCGAGCCGCTGGTCTCCGCCATCCCGCCGGGACGACGCTGCGGGCGCTGTATCTGACAGAACGCGGCGACGCGTTCGTCGATCTGAGCGCGGACGCCAGGACCAAACACACCGGCGGCGCGCTCGACGAGCTGTTCACCGTCTACGCCATCGTCAATGCGCTGACGGTGAACCTGCCGGCGATGACGCGCGTGCAGATCCTGATCGACGGCAAGGAAGTCGACACGCTCGCCGGTCACGTCGACCTGCGGCATCCGCTGCAGAAGAACCTGAAGTGGGCCAGGACGGAGAAGGGCGACACATGACACGCAGCGATGGACGGACTGTCGGCGGAATCTGCGGCCGACGCGTCTCACCCCGGGATTTCTCCTGCACGCCGAAGGCTCGGTGCTGATCGAGGTCGGGCGCACGCGAGTCATCTGCACGGCGAGCGTCGAGGATCGCGTGCCGCCGTTCCTCCGCAACACCGGCAAGGGCTGGGTCACCGCGGAATACGGCATGCTGCCGCGCGCGACCTCGACCCGCACGCAGCGCGAGGCCACCGCCGGCAAAGTCGGCGGGCGCACGCAGGAGATCCAGCGGCTGATCGGCCGATCGCTGCGCTCGGTGACCAGGCTGCCGGAGCTGGGCGAGCGGACGATCTGGGTCGACTGCGACGTCATCCAGGCGGACGGCGGCACGCGCACCGCGTCGATCACCGGCGGATTCGTCGCGCTGGTGCTCGCCCTGCAGCGCATGCGCGAGACTGGACAGATCAAGGCGATGCCCGTGCACGACTACGTCGCCGCCACCAGCGTCGGCGTCGTCGACGGCATGCCGCTGCTCGACCTCGCCTACGACGAAGACTCGCGCGCGGACGTCGACATGAACATCGTCAAGACCGGCGACGGGCGGTTCATCGAGGTGCAGGGCACGGCCGAAGGTCCGCCCTTCGAGCGCCAGGCGCTCGACGACTCTGATGGCGCTCGGCGACAAAGGCATCCGCGAGCTCGTCGAGCTGCAGCGAACGATCATCGGCAGTGTCCTGCCGTGACTGCCGCCCGCGCTGAATGATGAAGCTGGTCGTCGCGACGACCAATCCAGGCAAAGTTCGCGAGATCGACGACATCCTGCGACGTCAGGCCGGCGACATCGACTCGTCTCGCTCGACCAGTTTCCCGGCCATCGTCGAGCCGGAAGAGACCGGCGCGACCTTCGCCGACAACGCGCGGCTGAAGGCGCTCTACTACGCACGAAGCCACCGGCCTCCCGAGCGTTGCCGACGACTCGGGCTCGAGATCGCTGCGCTCGACAACGCGCCCGGCGTGCACTCGGCCCGCTGGCACGGCACCGACTACGCCGTGAAGTTCCGGAAGATCTACGAGCTGCTGCGCGAGCGCGGCGCCAGCGGCAGCGCGGCCCGGTTCGTCTGCCACATCGCGGTGGCCGATCGAGCGGGCGCATCATCTTCGAGGCCGCCGGCATCGTCGACGGCGAGATCGCCCCCGAGCCCCGAGGGACGAACGGCTTCGGCTACGACCCCATCTTCTATTACCCGCCGTTCAACTGCACGCTGGCCGAGCTCGACCTCGAGCGGAAGGCCACGGTCAGCCATCGGGGGAAGGCGTTTGGGTTGCTGCGCCAAGCAATTCTGAATGCTGAGTGCTGAATGCTGAAGTGAAGGCTGAACGACGTTCAGAATTGCCAATTTCGAACTTAACTTCGAAGTTCACAATTCTGATCATTCAGTCAGATTCAGCACTCAGCATTGCCTTCCAACCATCCCCCCGCCCTGCCCGTCCAAGGCACTCGAGGAACGATTCATGAAGACTCTTGTGCTTACGGCTTCTCTACTCAGTGCCGCGGTCCTGACCCCGGCGGCCATGGAACCGCAGGACACGCTCGACGGAACCTGGCGCGCCCGCCTGCAGGACAACTGGACCAGGAAAGACGGCCAGCAGTGGGTCTCCCTTCAGCTCGAACGAGACGACGACCGGCACTTCGGGTTCTCGATCCCCATGGACGAGCTCGAGGGGCTGGGGGCCCGCGGCGATCGTTGGACCGCCAGCGACGTGCGCTTCAGCGTCCGGCGCGATGCCGGCAACGTCGCGTTCGAGGGACAGTTCACCGAGGGACGTGGAACCGGCACGTGGCGTTTCACGCCAAATGCGGAGTTCGTGTCGGCCATGCGCAAGACCTATCAGGATTTGTCAGCCGAGCAGGTGTTCAGGCTCGCGATTCACGACGTCAGCCGCAGCTTCATCGCGTCGATGAGCCAGGAGGGCTACGTCCGGCCGTCGCTCGACGAGCTGACGAAGATGCGCATCCACGGCGTGGACGCGGTCTACGTCCAGGGGCTCAGGAAAGCCGGCTACGACAAGCTGTCGGTTGACGAGCTCGTCAAGACGCGGATTCATGGCGCCACGCCGGCGTTCGCGCAGGAAGTCAGCGCCGCGGGGTTCGACAAGCTGCCGATCGACGACCTCGTCAAGATGCGCATCCACGGCGTCACGCCGGAATTCGTTCGCGAGCTGCGCGACCTCGGTTACAAAGACCTGAGGGTCGACGAGGTCGTCAAACTGCGCATCCACGGCGCGTCGCCATCGTTCATCAAGGAGATGCGCGACCTCGGCTACAAGGATTTGACGCTCAACGATATCGTGCGCATGCGCATCCACGGCGTCACCGCACAGTACGTGAAGGAGCTGAAGCGACCTCGGCTACAGCAATGTCCCGGCGGAGGATCTGGTGCGGATGCGCATCCACGGGGTCACGCCGCAGTTCATCAAGCGACGTCAACGCCGCCGGCTTCAAGAACATGTCGGCCGACGACCTGGTGGATTTCAGCATCAGCGGTCGCCGATGGTTGAAGAAGAGAGCGTAAGAAAGAGCCTGAAGGCCGTGCCGGACTGTCGCTGGGATCTCCGCGGCAGCTGATTCGGCAGCGCCTGCGGCCCGAGCGCGGCGCGACCAGCCTCCGCTAAAGCTACGGCGGTCCGCCGGAGCCTTGGCGAAGGCGGTTCGCCGCGCGAGAGCGCTTGGGGGTGGGGCCCCAAGCGCATTGAGAAATGCAGACAGAGCAGCGCCCTAGAGCTCTCCGCTCCGCTGCGTCCGCCCAAACAAGAACTCCAACGCCTGGGCGAGACGACCCGCCCAGGCGGACTCGGAGTGCGTCGCACCCTCTTCGACCGTCACGCGCAATCGCCGCAGCCCGAGGCCCGCGCCTCGTAGAATCGTCTCCAGCCGGCGCACGTTCCCGACGGTTTCCACATTCCAGTCGTCTCGCCGGGTCTCGGCGGTTCCTACACCCAGGTACACGCGCTGCGGCCAGCGCTCGACCCTGCGCGCGCGCTTCAACAACGCACCGCGACCAACGTAGAGCGAGGGGCTCTCGAGCAGCAGCCGCCCGAACACTCCGGGATTCGTCATCGACGTGAAGAGCGCCGCGACGGCGCCGTAGGACGAACCTCCGAAGGCGGTATTGGACGCGCCGCGCGCGACGGGATACTCGCGCTCGACAAACGGCATCACCTCCGTGGTGACGAACGCCGCGTACTCGGGCGCCAGCGGGCCGCGCGCGAAGGGATTGCGGTCGTCCTCGACCGGCAGGTACTCACGCGCGCGGCGCAGCTCACCGTGGTCGATGCCGACGATGACGAGCGGCGGGATAAGGCGTCGCTCGATGAGCCAGGCCGCGGTTTCGGCGACGCGCCAGGTCACGCCCGCAAAGGCGCGCGCGGAATCGAAAAGGTTCTGTCCATCGTTCAGATACAACACCGGACAAGGCGACGACCGTGCACCGTCTGGAAGCCAGATGGTGATCCGACGCGACACGCCGAGCGCTGCGCTCGCGATCTCTCTGGTGTCGGACGAGTGCATTACCGGGATTGTAACGCGTGGATAGTGAGACTAACCCTGTGGCTTCCGCCTTCAGGCGGAAGACCGAGCTGGCTGGGGTCCTTTCGCCTGAAGGCGGAAGCCACGGATCGATTCCCTGTGGGTTGATTCTCGAGCTGCTCCTGGCATCACGCTTTGAAAAGCACGAGGGAGTCGAAACGAAGCGCGCGCCTCAATGGCAGCACGCACGCCAGCAGCGCCGCGGCGACGAGCGTGGCGATCACGCCTGCATACGTGACCGCATCGGTAGGCGTGGTCGCGAACAGGAGCGCGCTCATTCCGCGGGTCGCCGCCCAGGCAGCGGTGACTCCCAGCGCCAACCCTCCGATGAGAAGTCGCATGCCGTGTCCGACGACGATGCGTATGACGTCGCGGGTACTGGCACCGAGAGCGACCCGGATACCAATCTCGCGGAGCCGCTGGGTGACGTTGTGCGCTACGACGCCGTAAATGCCGATGGTGGCGAACGTGATCGCCAGTGTGCCGAACACAGTGGCCACGATCACAAGCAGCTTGTTCGAACCGCGTCCGCCGATGGACTGAGCGACGAGGTCCGCGAGGGGAACGATCTCGGTCAAGGTCAGATCACGACTCGCGGCAAGAATCTGCGTTTTCGCCGACTCGATGACCTCGGCGGGCTCGCCGGACGTGCGCAGGAGAATTTTGAACTCCAAACCGTAGAACCAGCCGCGGGCCATCGGCTGTTGCCGGTTCTCGATATAGAGCGCGGGATTTGGCTGCACGTTGAGCCCGAACATCCGGACGTCGCTCGCCACTCCGACAACATCCCATGACACGCCGTCGACGACGTCGAAGAATTCGACGTCGGATGGCCAGCCTTTGGCCATTTTCAAGGACTGTTCGACGCCGCGCAGCAGGCTCAGGTCCGGTTTTCCATCGACCAGCTTGACGTCCAGAATCTTCAGCGACTTGCCGAGTGCCGATTGATTCGGCCATAGCCGCGCGGCAAGGGCCCGGCTCACCACCACACGCCTCGGAGCTGCAGCATCGTCGGCCTCGGTGAACTCACGGCCCTCGTGGATCGGAATCCCGGCGGCGGCGAAGTGTCCCCGGCCCACGACCCATACGGCCGCCGTCAGGTCGCCAGGGATGTGGCCGTCGACCGCCAGAGGCCGCGGCGCCCAGCTGCCCCAGCGAATCGGCGCATTGCGGCTGACAGCCACCTGCTCCACGCCAGGAATCGTCTCGAGCCTCGCGCGTATGGACTCTCCAGTCTCCAGATGGAAGGTGCGATCTTTGGCACGGTCGCGGGGCGCTTTTGCGCCGATGAGCAGCACATTCTCTGGGTTGAAGCCCCAATCCGCGCGACTGAGCTGAACGAAGCTCTTCACCACCAACCCTGATGCGACGAGCAGCGTGACCGCCGCCGCGATCTCGGTGATCGCGAGCAAGTCTCGAACCTGGCTGCGGGAGGCGCCGGTCGTGGCGGTGGCGCCCAGCTTGAGCGTCTCGCTGACCTTCACCGCCGACGCCTTCCATGCGGGCCAGAGTCCGGACGGTACTGCCGTCACGAAAGAGACAGCCAGCGTGAATGCCAGGACTCGCGTGTCGATTCGCGCGTACTCCATCCGTGGAATATCGGTCAGTGCGAAGGCGTGGATCAGGCGAACGCCAATCCAGGCGACCAACAGCCCGATTGCCGCTGATACGGTGACGAGCAGGAAGCTTTCGGTCAGGAGCTGGCGCAGCAGGCGATGCCGCCCGGCGCCCGCCGCAGCGCGCACGGCGAGCTCGGTCTCCCGGTCGACACCGCGGGCCAGCTGCAGATGCACCACATTCGCGCACGCGATAAGCAGCACGAGGGCGATCGACCAGACGAGCGTCCATAAGGCGCGCTCATACTTGCCGATCAGAATGTGCCGAAGAGGGAACACACCCGCGGTCACGTCCTTGTTCGTGTCCGGAAAGGCCTTCGCGAGACGGGCGTTGACAAGATCCAGATCGGCTTGCGCCTGCGCCGCCGAGACGCCGGCGCGCATCCGCCCCACCGCGTGCAGCAGCACCGAGCCGCGGGCTTCGAAGCTCTGCATCCCGCATGGCGCCGGCACCCAGAGCCGCGCGTCGGTGTCTGGAAAGAAAAAACCCGGCGGAGTGATTCCGATGACCTCGTGCGGATTGTCGTCCAGCCGTATCGTGCTCCCCACGATCGACGGGCTGCCGGCAAAACGGCTTCGCCAGAGCGCATCGCTGATCATGACGACTGGCGCGCCGCCGAATTGCGCCTCTCGTTCCGTGAAATTGCGCCCGACAGCGGGATGGACGCCGAGCATCGGCAGCACGCGATGACCGATACACGCCCCCTTCACGCGATCCGATTCGCTCGCGCCAAGCGAGAACGCCATATCTCGTCCCAGGAACGCGTCGATGTCCTCGAACGAACGGCTCTGCTCGCGCCAGTCCTTGAGATCAGCGCCGGAGATCCCCCGCGTGACATCTTCCTTCTTCGAGCCCCACAGCAGCACCAGCTGGCCCGAATCGCGGTACGGGAACGGCTCCAGCAGTACGGCGTCGAGGAGGCTGAACACCACGGCGTTGGCGCCAATGCCGAGCGCCAGCGACAGTACGGCAACAGCCGTCCAGCCCGGCGATCTCAGGAGCAGGCGTAGCGCAAAGCGCACATCGGTGCGGAGGCGATCCATCGTCAGCCGTGAACAGGCTCTGTCGTCATCGGTCGCGTCACGATCTTCTCATGCGATCTAGACTGCACGAGTGGCAGGTCGGTTGGCGAGGGTGAGCCGCTGGCCTGTCGGTTTCTTGACGCCTCAGCCTGACGTTTTTGTGTGGACACCCTGCTGAAACTGTTTCAGGTGATGAATATCGTGGCCCGCCATCTGAGCCATGATCCAGCCGACGGTCAACGTACCCGTACCTCGGGATGTGTGAACTCGCGATCGATCTGCTCGGGGGTCAGCGCTTGCCACATCGCCAGGTTGAACTGCCGCAGCGTCGTATAGGCGTCGAGCGCGGTGCGGGCGCTCGCCTGATTGTCGATCACCATCCAGTCGTCCTGCGAGAACGACTGCGCGGCGTAGTTGTCCGTCGACAGGGCAAAGCGGGCGCGCGTCGTCAGCGCGAGCTCGGTCTGCGCCAGGTGCACGAGCACCTTGCGAAAGCTCCACTTGCCGGGCGCATATGTGCCCTCGAAGTCGGCGTCGCCCCAGCTCGCGACGTGCTGTCGGATTGTGCCTGGTGTTTCGGCCAGCGCGTCGAGCGGACGCCGTGTGCCGAGGTCCTCGCCATAGGGATTTACAGCAGCCATATCCACTCATCCTGATACATTTCACGACCCGCCGGCAAACCCAATAAGGTAATGGCGTGGCGGACCGCCCTGAGGATGACGAGCTCGGACGACTGGTGGTGCACATGACGGCGTATCAGGCCGGATCCATGCACGCCTTCGAGGCGCTGTACTCGGCGCTCGCGGCACCGCTCCTTGCCTATCTGACGGCGCTGGCACGGGATCGTGGGCAGGCACGCGATCTCCTGCAGGAGACGTTCCTGCAGATTCACCGATCCCGCCGCGCCTACCGTCCGGATCTTCCGGTCCGCCCCTGGGTCTTCACCATCGCCAGACACGTGTGGTTGATGGACCGCCGTCTTCGCAGCCGGCGGCCTCGGCCCGATCAAGAGCTCCCGGACCTGCCCGTGCCGGCCGAGGTCGAAGCGCTGGCCGATCGGGACCAGCTCCACCGCGCGCTCGACGCGGTGATCCCCGATCGCCGTGAAGCCCTGCTGCTGCACCACGTCTGGGGCTTCAGCTTCGCCGAGATCGGGCAGATGTTCGGCATCCGCGCCGAGGCCGCCAAGCTGCGCTCCAGCCGCGGCATGGCCGATCTTCGCCGGCTCCTGACGGAGACATCGCGTGGCTGATCAGCACATCGACATTCCTGCCGATTTGCGGGCGCTCGTCGCACGCGACCTGCGGCCCCTGACGCCGTTGGCGTCGCCCGCGCGCCGGGCGGTTGGCCTCGTGCCGGTCGCCGTCGCACTGCTCGTGGCCGCGGTTCTCCTCTTCGGCCTCCGTCGAGACGCAAGTCGAATTGGCCTGTTCCTGACCTGGGGCGCTTCCACCCTGCAGATACTCCTCGGCATCGCGCTCGTCGTCGCGGCGTTGCGCGAGGCCGTGCCAGGCACGACGCTGGCGCGTCGAGCGGTCGGGATTGCGTTTGGCACCGTGGTCATCGCTGTACTCACGCTGACCTTCATGACGTGGTCGACGAGCCCGACGCGCGTCGCGCCGGGCTACGGGATCCCCATCTGGGGAATCTGCCTGACCGGCACGATCGTCAGCGCGCTGCCGGCGCTCGCCGTGGCCGGCTGGCTCGCCGCGCGCGCCTTCCCCTTGCGCCCGCGACTTGCCGGGGCACTCTACGGCGTCGGCGCCGGACTGATGGCCGACGCCGGCTGGCGCCTGTTCTGTCACTTCTCGCAGCCCATGCATGTCTTCGGCGCGCACACGCTGGGGATTGTCGTAACGGGTGTCCTGGGAATGCTCCTGGCCACGATGCTAGTGCGGTCGGGGCGTTGAGCGACAAGGTAACGGAGGCGACGAAGATAACGGATTCAAAACGAAGAAACGAAGACGAACGGAGACGCACGAAGGCTGTCACGGTGCGGACTGCTTGCGCGCCGGCCATAGGCAGTCTGAGTCGAGCAAAACGAACTGCACGGCTGGCATTCGATCTATCGCGACGTCCGGCTCTCCACAACCCTGACAGCCTTCGTTCGTCTTCGTTCGCCTCCGTTCCTTCGTTTTGAACCCGTTGGCTTCGTCCCCTCTGGCTCCCCTGACTCCTCTCCTCCACCTCTCGACCCAGTCCACTCACATTCTTAGGGGAACATTTCTGTGACGGGCTCAGTCTAAGGAATCGAATGAGCCCGACCACCGCATTGAGCCTACTCCAGGGCACGGCGGACCTCTTGATACTGCGCGCCCTGCAGGGCGGGGCGGCCCACGGCTATGCGATCTCACGCTGGGTACGCGAGCGCACGGACGGCGTCCTCTCCATCGAAGACGCGGCGCTGTATCAGGCGCTCCATCGGCTCGAGGCACGAGGTTGGATCGAGGCCGAGTGGGGGCTGTCCGAGAACAACCGGAAGGCGAAGTACTACGGACTGACGGCAGCGGGTCGTCAGCAGGTCAGGAGTGAAGTCTCGATCTGGAAACAGTACGCCGCTGCGGTGTTCAAGGTGATCGAGCCGGCCTGACCGGTCCGAGCGACGCACCATGACACATCGAATTCGGCCACGGGGCATCAAGCGGCTGTTCCGCTTTGCGGATCGCTCACGTGACGACATTCGTGCCGACGTTGACGAGGAGTTCGCCTTCCACCTCGACATGCGCGTCGATGATCTGATCAAGGAAGGCCTGTCACAAGCCGATGCACGGGCGCAGGCCCGCCGCGAGTTTGGCGATCAGACGCGCGGCGCGCAGGTATGCGCCAGAGAGGGGTCGAGCGTGGAACGACAACGAGCAGTGGCGCGAATCGCGAGCGAGCTTCGGCAGGACGCGGTGTTCGGGCTCCGGCTGCTCGGCCGCAGCCCGGGATTCTCGACCGTTGCAATCCTGACCCTCGCGCTCGCCATCGGCGGCAACACCGCCATCTTCAGCCTCGTCAACGCCATCGCGCTCAAGCCACTGCCGGTCGCCGCACCGCGCGACGTCGTCCGCGTCTATACCGGCGAAAGCCAGACATCGTGGCTCAACTATCAGGACATTGCGCAACGCACCACGGTGTTCAGCGACGTGGCGGTCCAGACCGGCATGTCCGTCGCGCTGACGACCGACAACTCAGCCGCCCGGCTCCGCGGCGAGACGACGTCGACGAACTATCTGACGATGCTCGGAGTGCCGGCGCTCCTGGGGCGGACGTACTTCCCCTCCGATACCAGAACCGATCTCGTCGTGCTCAGCGAACACGCCTGGCGCCTCCGCTTCGGGAGCGATCCGTCGCTCGTCGGCCGGACGATCCGGCTGGGTGGAAAGCAGTTCGAAGTGATCGGCATCATGCCGCGTGGTTTTCGCGGCGCGCAGCCGCCGGGATTCGTGAGCGAGTTCTGGCTTCCTATCGACACGTCGCTCTCCAGGCGCGTGCGCGAGGATCGCGGCCGTACCGAATACACGGTCGTCGCCAGACTGAAAGCTGGGGTGCCGTACGCGCAGGCGCAAGCCGCCGTGCAAGTCGTGACCGGACAGATCGCCGCGGAACATCCTGGCCTTGGCCCCCGGTTCGCCCAGACCGAGGTCTTTCGCGTAGACGGGATCGGCGGTTTCCGCGGCATGACGAAGACGCTGCTGCCGCTCTTTGCTTTCGTCGGTGTGATGACGATCCTCGCGGGACTGGTGCTGCTTGTCGGCTGTGCCAACATCGCCGGGCTGCTCCTCGGCCGCGGCGCCGCCCGGCGGCGGGAAATCGGCGTGCGGCTGGCACTTGGTGCGGGACGGGGTCGCTTGATCCGTCAGCTCCTGACCGAAAGTCTCCTGCTTGCCCTTGCCGGCGGCAGCCGCCGGCATCGTCCTCGCGCTCTGGCTGGGGGGATCGATCAACGCCCTGCTCGGGCGACTGCCCGTCTCTTTCGAGCTCGACCTCGCGCTCGATCGGCGAATGCTCGCCTACACGCTTGTCGTATCGCTCATCACCTCGGTGCTGTGCGGCCTCGCGCCGGCAAGACGCGCCACACGCATGAGCGTGCTGCCGGCGTTGAAAGAGGACGATCCGCTGCGCGCTCGCCAGCGTCTCCGGCACTGGCTGGTCGTCGGCCAGGTCGGCCTGTCGTGCGCACTCCTCCTCTGGGGTGGCCTCTTCGCACGGAGCCTGTTGAATGCCCACCGCATCGATCCCGGATTCGAGCCGGCCGGCGTTCTGCTCGCAAACCTTCAGCTCGACGAAGAGGCGACCGATCTGGTGCGAGCGTAGCGCTCCTGCGCGACCTGCAGTCGAGGATCGGTGCGATTCCCGGCGTGGAGAGTCAGGGCCTCGCCAAAATCATCCCGCTCGCACTTCTGGGCCGCGAAGAGATGAAGATGCGGACAGAGACGGACTCGCGCGACCGCCCTGGCCGATGGGTCCTGGTGAATCGCGTGACCACCGAGTGGTTCCGCACCGTGCGAATTCCGCTGCTGGCGGGACGCGACTTCACCGCGGACGACCGGCCCGGGTCGCCGCGTGTGGTTGTCGTGAACGAAACGCTCGCGAAAGAGTTCTGGAACGGAGACGCGCTCGGCAAGCGCTTGGACGACGCCGAAGTGGTCGGCGTCGTGGGCGACAGCAAGTATTGGACGCTTGGCGAAACCATCCGGCCACAGGTCTATACGGCCTACGCGCAGCGGCCCGAGACAGAGGTCGAGCTGTACGTGCGCACTTCGGATGTGGCCGGCACAGCGAAAGCCCTGCGCACGGAGATCGCGCGGCTCGACCCGACGAAGTTCGTCGATGTACGAGCTGATGACCGACGCCGTCAGCGCGGCACTCGTGCCAGCGCAAGCGGGGGCGATCTTGACAGGCGGCTTCGGAATGCTCGGTGCGCTGCTCGCAATGATGGGAATCTACGGCCTCGTCGCGTTCAGCGTCGCCCAGCGCACGCGCGAGATCGGCATCCGCAAAGCGATCGGCGCCACAACACCCGACATCGTCCGGCTCGTCGTCTCCGGCAGCGCGATTCCCGTGGGGCTCGGTCTTGTGGCCGGCACTTGGTCTCGGCACGCTCGGCGCCGTCGGCCTCGGCGGCTTCATCGTCGGGGTCTCGCCCATCGACCCGCTGACGATGTTGGGGACAACCGTCCTCGTCGTCGGAACGACGCTTACGGCGAGCGCCTTGCCGGCGCTACGCGCCGCGAGAGTGGATCCGTTGAGAGCGTTGAAGACTGAGTAGAAGACAGGGCTCAAGGCTCAGGTCAAGCAAGAGCTTCGAGAATCTACTCGAAGGTCTTGCCTGAGTCTTGAGCCTGGAGCCGCAGTCTTACAGGCTGCCTCACAGACCCGACGGTCATTCCAAGGCGCGAGCGAGCACGGCGAGCGAGCCACGCGATCGGCCCGCCTACGCCAAGGCTTCGGCGAGGTCGCGCCGTAGCGCTTCGCGCGGAGGCGGAAGCGCGCCGGCGCAGCGGCGCGCGAGAGCGCGCCCGCCTACGCTCTTCGAGCTCCGCCGAGGTCTCGCCGAAGCGCTTTGCGCGAAGGCGGATGTCGGGGAGTCCGAGGGGCGAAGCCCCTCGGATAAGATTAGAACCCCGGCCTGAACTGGAACTGCCACAGCCAGCCGCGCTGCGGCCGATCGATCGGGCGGACGTAGTCGATTTCGGCGACGGCGAAGCCGAGGATGTTGACGCGGATGGCGGCGCCGACGCTCATGACCGGCTTGCTGTCGCCCTGCGGCGTACCGGCGCGCTCGCTGCGGCCCCACGCTACGCCGGCGTCGGTGAAGATCGCGGCCTCGATCGGGAGCGGCCCGTAGAACTGATTCCCGCCGAAGGCACCCCAGATCGGGAACCTGAGCTCGGCGTTGGCGATCGCGACGCGGCTTCCGATCAGACCGATCGAATGCCGGACACGGTACTACCGGTGCCATCGGAACACTCGGCCGCCTCGAAAGAGTACTGGTCGTAGCCGCGCACGAGCCCCGGGTAGCCCAGGAAGAGCGCGGGCAGCATGCCGTCCTCGGCGTCCTGGCCGACGCGGCCGTAGTACATCCCGCGGAGCGCGATCGTGTAAGGCCGGACCGGCATCAAATACGTGCGCAGGTCTGCCAGCACGCCCGAGTAGGTCAGCGATCCCGCGCTTTGCGAGAACTCCATGCGGTAGCGGCTGCCTCGAATCGGGCTGGTCGCGCCCATGATGGACGTGTCGAAGACGAGCGCGGTGCTCCCCTCTCCCAGGTTGAGGGTCGGGAACGACTGGAGCGGTATTTCCTCCTCGCCTATCTGCTGGCCCGACGACAGGTCGTAGGTCAGTTCCCTCAGGTCGTAGCTCTGACCGATACGGCGATAGCCGCCGGAGAACTCGACGCGCCAGGAGCGGCTGAAGGGATACGTGAGAAAGCCCGTGCCGGACTGATCGCGCTGAAGGTAGCGATACTCGCGCTCGACATAGGTGTTGCCGATCCGCCCGGCTTCGTAGCCTCGCGACACATAGGGCGTCTGGTCGATTGATGCGCCCCAGTTCCATCGGTGCGTCCGATTGAGGTAGAAGAGCGTCCCCCCGAACTCGTCGAAGCGGCTGCTCACCTGTGCCGCGGTGCCGATCACGTGATTGCCGAGCATGTCGCTGAAAAGGAGCGAGATGCCGCCCGTGGCATACGTCCCGAACGGATCGACGCCGACGCCGAACGACGGCTGACCGGCGAAATCCAGCCCCCATTTCGGCTTGTACGGCTCGCCCACTGGAACTTCCGTGCCGGGCAGTCCCCACGTGGCGTCCTGCAGCGCTTCGACGACGAGGCCGCCCGCGTCGCGGCGCGGAGGCAGAACGGCAGCATTGCGCGGCAGGTCCACCGAAGGCTCGCCCGCCAGCTGCTCCGCGGTGTCGAGCGCGTAGATGTTGTAGCCGTCGTTCTCGTACGCGCTGAACACGAGGCGTCCGCCGGCAAACGACATCGCCGGGCTGAGCGCGGTGACGCCGCTCGCGCCGGTCAGCATGTTGGTCAGCTGCGCAGTCTTCCCGCCGTCGACCTCGGTGCGATAGATGTTCGTGATGCCCTGGCGATCCGACAGGAAGTAGATCGAGCGGCCATCGGCCGCCCACTGCGGGCTGATGTTCTTGGCATTGGGGAATCCGCCCAGCTCCTTCACGGCACCAGTCGCCACGTCCATGATGGCCAGGCGCGGCCGCCCGGGCTTGATGGTCTCGAGATTCGTGGTGAAGCGATCGGTGCTGAAGGCGACCGTCTTGCCGTCGGGCGACCAGGCCGGATCCATCTCGGCGTAGGCGTCGGTCGTCAACCGCCGCAGCGCGCTCTTGTCGTCCTTTTCAAGGTCGTAGACATACAGGTCGGTGAACCCGCCGATGAGACCCGAGAAGGCGATCTGCTTGCCGTCCGGAGACCAGGCCGGGTTGATGACCTCGTGCACGTCATTCAGCCGAATCTCGCGCTCGGTGCGGCCGCGATCGACGTCGACGATGGTGAGGACCGCTTCGCCTTTGCTGATGCCGGGGAACACGAACCGCTTGCCGGCGGCGTCCCACGCGCCCGCCGACGTCAGGAACGAGAGGCTCTCGTAGTGTGAGTTCGTCGCGGTGTTGGTGATCTTCTTGATCACCTCGCCCGTGCGGGCGTCGGCCACGAAGAGGTCGATCGAGAACAGATCTTTTTCCGAGAAGTAGATCAACCGCGAGCCGTCAGGACTGAGCTCCGGCCCGACGTTGAGATCGCCCTTCTGCTTCTCTTTCGTGATGAGCGCCCTGGCGAACGAGGCCGGCATCTTCGTGGCTTCGGCGATGGGCCGGAACGCTTCGAACTCGGCGTTGTGCCAGTCCGTGGTCAGCTGTTTGGTATCGATCTGCAGGACGGACTTGATCGCCGTGTCGTAGGTGGAATCGCGTCCGGCCGCGGCGCGGAGCATGTTCCCGACGGCGCCGTCGCCGTACTTGCCGGCGATGAATGCCCAAAGCGCATGGCCGTAGCGATACGGGAAATACTTGGGATTGTCGAGCTTGTCGATATGCGGCAGCTGCTCGCGGCGCGTTGCTTCGCGCATCCACATCGCCGTGAGTGGATCTTCGGGGCCGATCGACAGGTACTCCGCCATCCCCTCGATGAACCACAGCGGAAGCGCAAGGGCACCGGCCGAGCCCGAGCTGACGTTCGTCCCGGTGATGTCGTACTGGAAGGCGTGCACCAGCTCGTGACCGAGGACGTGGTCGCTCGCCTCGATCGGACCGGCAAACGGCAGCACGATGCGTCGTTTATAGGCCTCGGTGACGCCACCGGTGCCTTCCCCCATCTCGCCTTCGACGGTGTTCGTCTGGCGGAAGTGCGACCCGCTCGCATAAAGGATGAGCGGCTGGCGGCCGGTCAGCTGATGGTTGAGCAACTGGGACAGGCGCGTGTACCACCGCTCAGCCATCCGGGAAGCCATCTTGGCGGCCTGTTCCTCTTCCGGATAGTAGTAGATGTCGAAGTGGTCGGTCTTCAGCACCTTGAAGTCGAACTCCCGGTACTGAACCTTGTTGCGGCCGAAGTAGCCTCCCTGGGCAAGGGACGCTGCAGGCAGCCCGAGCAGAACGCACAGGGCTGTCACGACAATGGCGGAATAACCGTTCATGTAGCCTCGCTCAAGCAACGGATATGCCGGGGTGAGACGAAAACGATGGCTCGCGCTGCCGCGGTTTGTCCCCGGGACATCCGAAGCACATACGCCTGCGACCAAAAACGAGGACGCCAGTGTCACCTGCAGCGTCCCGAACGATCCTGCCTTCTTCGGCGCGCGGGCGCAACTCCCAGGGCCGTTGCAGGGCTGACACACACAATGACAGAATGCAGGTCTTCCAATCCCTTCGAGCAACCTCCCGGAGCTGATGACATGACGCGCAGAACCCTGGTGATCCTGGTGGCCATTGGTCTGGTGACGGTGGGGCTCGGCGCCCGCCAGAGCCAGCCCCCCGTGACGACCGCCGTCCTTCAGGGCCTCGCGCTGCGCAGCATCGGGCCGACGCTGACCACAGGCCGCATCGTCGACGTCGAGATCGATCCCAAGAACCCCAGTGTCTGGTACGTCGCCTCCGCGTTCGGCGGGGTCTGGAAGACGGTGAACCGCGGCATCACCTTCTCGCCGATCTTCGACGACAACGGCGTGTTCACGCTCTGCTGCGTCGTCGATCGATCCGAAGGACTCGAACGTCCTCTGGCTGGGCACCGGCGAGAACAACAGCCAGCGCAGCGCGCACTTCGGCGACGGCGTCTACAAGTCGACCGACGCCGGCAAGACCTGGAAGCGGATGGGACTCGAGACCTCCGAGCACATCGGCGAGATCCTCATCGACCCGCGCAACTCGAACGTCGTCTACGTCGCCTCGCAGGGGCCGCTCTTCTCGGCGGGCGGCGAGCGCGGGCTCTACAAGACGACCGACGGCGGCGCGACCTGGAATGCCGTCCTGACGATCAGCAAGGACACCGGCGTCAGCGACATCGTGTTCGACCCGCGCAACCCCGACGTCATCTTTGCCTCCGCCTACCAGCGCCGCCGTCACGTCGGCCAGATGATCGGCGGCGGGCCGGAGGGCGGCATCTTCAAGACGACCAACGGCGGCAAGACCTGGACGAGGCTGACCAAGGGCCTGCCAACGAGCGACATGGGCCGGGTCGGCCTGGCGATCGACGGTCGCAAGAACCCGGCGACGCTGTTCGCGCTCATCGACGCCAAGCGGCCGGAGTCCGGCTTCTTCCGATCCGACGATGGCGGGAATTCGTGGGCGCGGATCGGGCGCATGATCGGCGGACGGGGCGCGGGCGGTGGACGCGGGCGCGGCGGAGACCCGAACGCTCCGGCGCCTCCCCCACCGGCGCCGTGCGCGCCACTCGGCGTAGCTCCGACGCCGCCCGCTCCTGGCGAGGCGGCGGGCCGCGGACACGTGGCGATAGCTCCTGCGCAGGCCGTCGAGGTCGCGACCGCGGAAGGGGAAGAAGAAGAGGAAGAAGCCGAACAGGACCCGGCGCAGTTGGGCGGCCGCGGCAATGCGCCGACCGACGACTGCTATCGCGGCGGCGGCGCGCAGGTACTACCACGAGATCTTCGTCGATCCGTATCGTCCCGACTGGATCTGGTCGATGAACGCCAACGTCGAGCGCAGCACCGACGGCGGCAAGACCTGGCAGACGACGTCGATCGAAAGCACGGGCGTGCACGTCGACCACCACGCGTCGAGTTCGATCCGTCGGACCGAAACCACATCCTGCTCGGCAACGACGGCGGGCTCTACGAGTCCTACGACGAAGGCGCGACCTGGCGCTTCTTTGCCAACCTGCCGATCACGCAGTTCTACCGCGTCTCGGTCGACAACGCGAAGCCGTTCTACAACGTCTGCGGCGGCACGCAGGACAACTTCTCGTTCTGCGGTCCGTCGCGGAACATGAGCCGCCTTGGCGTTCGCACGAGCGACTGGTACATCGTGGCTGGCGGCGACGGGTTCCAGTCGCGCAACGATCCCGAGGATCCCAACATCGTCTACGCGTCGTCGCAGAACGGCGGCATCTCGCGCCTCGACCTGCGCACCGGCTCAGCCGAGTCGATTCGGCCTCCGGGCACGCAGGGCTTCGGCGGTGGCGGTGGCGACGACGAGATGCCCGGCGCGCAGCCGCAGGGCCGCGGCGGCGAAGCGGGCGCCGCGGTGCCGCAGGTGCGCCGGGTGCGCCGGCCGCCGCGGCGCAGACGCCAAGGCGCGCAAGGCGGACGGCAGGGCGGCCGTGGCCCTCGACGGCCAGGGCAGGGCCGCGGGAGCGCCGATCGCGTCAACTGGGACGCGCCCTACATCATCAGCCCGCACGCGCCGCGCCGCCTCTACTGGGCGAGCAACTACGTCTATCGCACCGACGATCGCGGCGACAACTGGACGCGCATCAGCCCCGATCTCTCGCGCAACCTCAATCGCGAAGAGATCCCGATCATGGGCAAGGTCTGGCCGGCTGACTCGATCGCGCGCAACACGTCGACGACGCCGCTCAGCAACATCGTGACGATCGACGAGTCACCGCTGCTCGAAGGGCTGCTCTACGTCGGCACCGACGATGGGCTCGTGCAGGTGACGGAGGACGGCGGAAAGAACTGGCGCAAGATCGAGCAGTTCCCCGGCGTGCCGCAGTGGACCTACGTCACCGACGTGTTCGCCTCGCCGCGCGACGTCGACACGGTCTTCGCCACGCTCAACAACTGGCAGCGCGGCGACTACAAGCCGTACATCGTCAAGAGCACCGACCGCGGGCGCACGTGGACCAACATCAGCGGCGACCTGCCGCCGAAACACGACGTCTGGTCGATCATCCAGGATCACGTCAACGGCAACCTGCTGTTTGCGGGGACCGAGTTCGGTCTGTTTGCCAGCGTCGACGGCGGGCAGCACTGGGTCCAGCTCAAAGGCGGCATGCCGCCGGCGCAGGTGCGCGACATGACCGTGCAGAAGCGCGAGAACGATCTCGTGCTCGGCACGTTCGGGCGCGGCTTCTACATCCTCGACGACTACAGCGCGCTGCGCGAGATCACGCCGGCGACGCTCGCCGAAGACGCGCGGCTGTTCCCGCTGCGCGACGCCTATCTTCACAATCCGCTCGGGCTCGCGCCTGCGGGCAGCGCCGGACTCGTCGCCGCTGTCGGGCAACTGTGGCGCGCCGAGAACCCGCCGTTTGGCGCCGTGTTCACGTATCACGTGCGGCAGGAGCTGCCGGCCGATGCCAAGCTGGTGCTGACGATCAGCGATGAGTCGGGCCGCCCGATCCGCCGGATGGATCTCGACAAGGGTGCCGGACTGCGTCGCGTGGCGTGGAACCTGCGGACGGATCCGCCCGCCGCACCGGCGCCGGGCACACCGGAAGCCGCGGCCGCGGGCCGGGGCGGTCAAGGGGGACGCGGCGGCTTCGGCGGCGGCCGGGGCGCCAACCAGCCGCCGCTCGTCCAGCCCGGTCGCTATCGCGCGACACTCGGCCGGATGGTCGGCGACATCGTGACGCCGATCGGGTCAGCACAGTCGTTCGGCGTGGTTCATATACCGCACTGAGCCGACTCGGCCGGCGGGGACACTCAACCTTGAGTGTCCCCGGGGACTGTCCCGGTTGAGTGTCCCCGGGGACTGTCCCGGTTGAGTGTCCCCGGGGACTGTCCCGGTTGAGTGTCCCCGCCGCGACCGTCAGCGCTTCGGCGCGGCGGCGTCCAGGCGTTTGGCGACTTCTTCGGTCAAGTCGACCGCGGGGCTGTACCAGATGATGTTGTCGTTGCCGAAGACGGCCCACAGCTTTTTCTCTTTCGCAATCTGACCGATTACCGGAAACAGCTGGTCGTTGAAGCCCCGCAGGGTATCCTGCTGCGCCTCCTGGACCTCGGCCTGGGCGTCCTCCGAGAACCGCTGAAAATCAATCTGCGCGCGCTGGAACTCCCGTTGCAGCCGCACCTTCACCACGTCGGTCAACACCCCGTCCGCCTGGACAAGCTTCGCCTGCAGTGCCTCGACCTGCTTGCTGCGCGCGGAGACTTCGGCGGATTTCCTGGTACGCAGATCCTGCAACTTGGCGGCAGCGGCTTTCCCCTCCGCAGACAACGCCGCCACTCGCTCGATGTCCACGTAGGCCACTCTCGCCTCTTCTGGAATGCTGAGGGCGGCGGGTGCAGGCTGCTTCATTCTGCACAGCCGGCGCTACGGAGGCCATGCGCCCTTGCGCAAACGCGTCGGTCGACGGCGTCGGCACAAACGCGATCGCGAACGTCAGATACAGGATTTTTCTCATCCAACCCTCCTCGTGGCTAAGAAGCCCAGTCGGAGGATTTAGACGTCGCCGGCGGGGGTATAGCCGTGTCAGCGTCAGCAGGCTGGGAAGCAGATACCCGGGCGGCTTGGGCCAGGAAGGGGCGGCGAGAGGAGAAGGGCGGGGACACTCTGGCTTCAGGCTCTGGGCTCTAGGCTCTGGCAAGACCTCTTCGAGTGCCTAGTCGAGGGTCTTGCTAGAGCCTAAAGCCTAGAGAGCCTGAACGCAGTTTACGTCCAGCCGGTGCGGTAGTCGCGGGTCAGGAACTGATTCGGATCGATACCGCCGTCGCGGTTGTTCTCGGACGTGATCTTGTTGGTGACGCGGCGGTTGGCGGCGTCGTAGTGGATCTTGCCGCCGGCGCGCAGCGACACGATGCCGAGCAGCATCACCTCGGTGAGCTGCGCGCGCGTACTCGAACGGGCGAGGAGATCTCCTGCTGTCCCTTGATCGCGTCGACCCAGTTCATCTCGTGCGCTTCGTGCGGGATGCGCGGCAGCTTCTGCTTGGGCCGCGGCGTCGACGCATGGCTTCGAGTCCGGCAGCAGCCGCGGATTCGAGCCCGTAGGTGTCCTGCATCATCTTGCCCTTGCTGCCGATGTAGAGGATGCCGCCTTCGCCGTTGAGCTTCTCGTCGCCGATTTCGTCCGGCTTCGGCGGCGTGCAGCCCGCCGTCGTACCACGTCAGCTTCACCGCCGGCATGCTGCCGCGCGCCGGGAACTCGTAGTAGGTCGTCGTCGCGTGCGGATAGGACGCGCCGTTGAACGGCGTCGGACTGCGTCTCGATGACCGTCGGCATCCCGAGCTTCAGCGACCAGAACGGATGATCGATGAGGTGCGCGCCCATGTCGCCGAGCGCGCCCTGGCCCCAGTCCACCCAGCCGCGCCAGTTGAACGGGTGATAGATCGGGTGATACTCGACCTGGCGGCGCGACGCCGAGGAACAGATCCCAGACGAGCTGATCGGACGGCGGGTAGTTGCCGACGAGCGCCGCCGCGAGCCGCGCGTCGACGTCGCGGTCCACGCCACCGCGGCCTGCCGTCGCCGGATCCTGCAGACGCCGCGGGCAGCGGCGCCGGACGCGGCACGCCCTGCGGCCAGTAGCCGAGCGGACGGTTCGTCCAGACGTGCACTTCGCGCACGTCGCCGATCGCGCCCGCCGTGATGTATTCGTAGCCGAGCCGCGCCTCGTCGCGCGAGTGGCCCTGGTTGCCCATCTGCGTGACGACCTTCGGATTGTCCTTCGCCTTCTTCGCCAGCTGCCGCGCCTCGTGGACCGACCAGCAGAGCGGCTTCTGCACGTAGACGTGCTTGCCGAGCGTCCATCGCCGCCAGCGCGATCGCGGCGTGCATGTGATCGGGCGTGGCGACGATGACCGCGTCGATGTCCTTCTGCTTCGTCGAGCATCTCGCGGTAGTCGCGGTACTGCTGGATCTTCGGCAGCTGCTGACGTCGACGAACCGCTTGAGGTCTCGGCGCCGTTCGGCGCGCGGACGCTTCTCGTTCGCGGCGAGCTGCGCCGGCCGTCGGCTCGCGGCGCGGCCGCGGCGCCGGCGCGCGGCGCGGTCGCTGCGGCGTCGGCCGGCGGCGGCGGCCGCCTGCTTCTTCCAGCGCTCGATGCGCGCTATCGAGCAGCCCGAAATCGACGTCGCAGAACGCGACGATGTTCTGGCTCAGGACGGCGCTGGTGTTGCTGCTGCCCATGCCGCTGACGCCGACCGTCGCGATGTTGACGGTGTCGCTGGGCGCCTGGAAGCCGCGCCCGAGCACGTGCCGCGGGACGATGACCAGCCCCGCCCCCGCCGCCGCTGTCCGGGTCACGAAATTCACGCCGCGACACACCTGCTTTTTCGGCGGCGTCCGGCTGAGCTTTCTCTCGTTCCGTCATGGTAGACCTCGCAATGGATTTCAGGACAAACCGGCGCCATTCTACCACCCGGCGTCAGGTCGTGGATTTCGCCTCTTAATGTGCCGCATTTCGTCGCGCGACGGATCAGAATAGCGAAATGCAAGACCTGACCCCGAGGGCGAGGTGCGTGCTGGCCGCGTGCTTCTGTCGGCGGCCTGCTCGAACCCGGCCCAACCGGGCGGAGTCGAAGAACCGACGGGGCCCAACACGCTGACGAGCGCCGAGCGCGCGGCGGGGTGGCGACTGCTCTTCAACGGCACGACGACGGCCGGGTGGCGCGGATTCCGGCAGGCGGCGGTCCCAGGCGGCTGGCAGGCCGTCGACGGCGCGCTGACGCGCACCGGAGGCGGCGGCGACCTCATCACGATCGATCAGTTCGCCAACTTCGAGCTTGCGATTCAGTGGCAGATTGCCGAAGGCGGGAACAGCGGCATCATGTTCCGCGTCAGCGAAGCGGGCGAGGCCACGCATCTCACCGGTCCGGAGATGCAGGTGCTCGACAACCTTCGCCACCCGGACGGCCGCAACCCTTTGAGCTCGGCCGGCGCCTGCTACGGGCTCTACGCGCCGTCTCAGGACGTCACGCGGCCGGCCGGCGCATGGAACGACGTCCGCCTGGTGGTCAACGGCGCGCACATCGAGCACTGGCTGAACGACGTGAAGATCGTCGAGTACACCATCGGAAGCCCCGACTGGCTGTCGAGACTCGACGTCAGCCCCTATCGCGACGTCCCCACTTACGCCCGTGAATCGCGAGGGCACATCGCGATCCAGGACCATGGCGATCGC
>CAWJCX010000005.1:0-82719 GCA_963841395.1 uncultured Actinomycetota bacterium | reverse complement strand
CTGAAATGGGAATTGATTCGCGAGGCTGATGTCGCTCCCGCCGCCCCGCCATTCGAAACCGCGAAATGCACCCGATCGAGGAAAGTCGATACCAACCTCACGGTCTTGCGATCGTGGTGACGAAGACGTCGCCGTGGTTGTTGGTGTCGTAAGAAACCAGGTTCGTCGCGTCTGACGTGTAGGCGACCCGGCGCCCGTGCGCATCGAGGGTGGGTGAGTTGGAATCGGCGTTCGGGTGTGTCGGCACGAGCCTCGTTCGCCGCGTCACCTGGTCGTAGAGCAGGACGTCCGGGCGGTCCGGCGTGCCGCCGGCGACAAGGTTGCCCGCGAAGGTCGAGTAGGCGATGTACCCGGCCGGAGAAGTCCATCGAAGACGTGTAGGTGTCATCGTCGGCCTGGGTGCCGTCCGGAGTGACCGTGACGAGGGTCGTCCGCTGCGCGACCGTGTCGCGGACGAAGAGGTCGGCGACGTAGCCGGTGTGTCCCGGCACGAGGTTCGTCGACTGGGTTTCGAAGGTGACGTAGCGGCCGTTGCCGCTGATCGCCGGTAGGAACGAGTACAGGTCGCCCTCGCCGGCGTCGCCGACGGATGCCCGGGTGATCCGCCCAGGTCGCCATGCTGTAGACGAAGATGTCCGACGCCCAGTTCGTTGTCGGCCGGCACGAGGTTTGAGGCGTAGGACATGAAGGCAACGAAACGGCCGTTGGCGCTGATTCTCGGTGTCATGCTGTAGGCGGCAGCCGCACTGCCGTCCGGAGCGGCCGAGACGAGAATCGTGCGTCTGGCACGCCGGGTCCCGCACCATGATGTCGCCGCCGCTGGAGGTACCGGTGGTGAACGCGACGTACCGGCCGCTGGCGTCGATCGACGTTTCCGTCGAGTACGTGCTCAGCTGGGTGCCATCAGGTGGCCACCGACACGCGCTCGGTGCGGCCCGTCCGCCGGTCCCGCACGAAGACGTCCTCGACGCCGTTGGTGTCGTCGGGCACGAGGTTGGTAGCGCGGGACATCAACGCGACATACCGGCCGTCACCACTGATCGACGGATACCACGACGGGCCGTCCCCGATCGTGCCGTCGCCAGCCACCGACACACGCTCGGTGCGCCCGGACCGAAGATCGCGCACGAACACGCCACCGGTGTTGCCGGGCGTCAGGTTGGTGGCCTCGGACGCGAACACCACGAACCGCCCGTTGGTACTGATCGTCGAGGCGGACGATTCCCCGTTGCCCTGCTGACCCGCGGTCGACACCGACGCCCGAACGGTTACCGGCGCCCGCCCACTTGCCGGCGGGTCGCGCCCGCCGGCACGCCTCCCGAACTCAACACCACGACGGATCCGAGAACTCCCAGCATGAATCGCTTCATCATGACTCGTTCCTCTCCGATTTCGCGCAACTCATGGGATGTATTGCTCCACAACGGAGTCGACGCGGTCATTGTGAATGGTCAGCCAGAACGGGTTGTGCCAGAGCTTGTTGTCGTGCGGTTCGAGATCGCCGGCCAGATAGGTCGGGAACGTCGCGAACGAGATGCGCTGCTGCTCGGCGCCGTGCATCGGCACGAGGACGCTCAGCGAAACACCCGGACGCACCGGAAGGTGCGCAGGCGCGGGTTCTGGTTGACGATGTAGTAGCCGTTCGGCACATGCCGGTCGGGGGCCTCCGGGTGCTCGCGATGGAACGCCGCGTCCGCCGCGGCGCCGGTCAGCCACTGGACGACGTCGAACGTGACAGTGCCCGAACGCTGGTCGAGCCCGGTAAGCCAGACCGCGTAGCGTCCGTTGCCCAGCACCGGCGACCGGGAACGGCCGGCGGTGACGGTTTACGGGTCGTGGCCGGCGGCGGACCGGTGACCGAGGACCTGGCCGGCGACGGCCTGGCGGACGGGACCGTGGCCGTGGCCGTGGCCGGCGAAGTGCTATCCGCCGCGGGTTCTCCTGGCCCGCACCCGGCGAGCAGCACGGCGCCGACGACTATTCCGATCAACGAACCGGTTCTCCACGACATTTTGCTCTCCCCTGTTTTGTTCGAAATCTGCCTGACTCATACCCCCAGGACGGCTCAACGCGGCGCAGGTTGTACCGCGAGAATAATTGTTCAGAGATTGGGACCATGTCGATCTCCGGCATCGGTCGCGCGGGCACTCCTGACGGCGCGTGAACCTGTGCGCCATCTCATATTTATCCGACAAGTTCTTGTGTTGGTGACAATTTTGGCTTCGACGGCTCGAAAACACTGCGCCAAACGGGTAGTTCGCGCCCGGCCCCCTTGGAATTGGCCGCGATGAATGATGAGAGTGTTCCTCGCCGTCCGCAATTGGTGCGGCGGCGAAAGGAGATAATCATGATCCGACTCGCTCGACTGGCCATGCTTCCCGTTGCGGCGGCCGCCTTGCTACTCGGCGCCGGAACGGCTGGGGCGTCGGTCGCGGCGGCGCCCGGCGGAGTTTCGCCGCGGCTTCCTGCAGTGGCACCTTTTCCTCCGGCGGGGCGACGGTTACCGTGCGCTGCGACGCCGGCGTGGCGGGGACCGAGTTCCGCGCGGTGGCGAACTGCCCCAGCGGCGACACGCACTTCGGCCCGTGGGTGCTGCAGGGTCCCGGCCACGTCTCGGTGGCCAGCTGCGCGAACCCGATGGTCGGCTGGGGTTTCGACCTGAGGTAAGGCTCGAAAGGTTTGGGGCGCCCCGCCGTTTCCCTGCGCGGCGGGGCGCTTGCGCAAATTCGACGGCGAAGGGTTACTTCTAATCCACTCGGTCGGGCGCGCTTTTCACCCATAGGAACTTCGTTTCTCCTGACTCCGCTCCATTAACGTCCATTTCGGACTCATACCGCGGACGGGAAGAGGATCCTGCGATGAACGCATTTGCACCCTGCGGCATCGACGCGGGAGGCGGCCCGGTCACCAGCACGGGTCTGCCGCTGGCGATCGTCGCGTTGGCTCTCTTCGCGGCCGCCGTCGCGGTGGCCGTCCTGGCCCGCGTGCGCGGCAGACGCGCCGCGGGCGCGGCGGCCGTGGTCGTGACACTGGGCCTGCTGACGTTCGGTGCTGTCGCGATCGTCGCCCCTCCCCAGGCGACCGCCAGCGCCCCCTGCCCGGTCACCCCGGCGCACCCCGTCACCACCACCTCCTCCGCACACACCAACACGACGACGTCCGTCACCGGCCCGTCGACGACGACCACCACGCCACCACGACCACGGACGTTCCCACCACGACCACACCCGTGGAGGTCCCCGCCACGACGACAACCACGACGACCACGACGGGCGGCGGTGGCGGCGGCAACAACTGATCCGTTGACCCACCAAGGCAACCGCCCCCGGCGAGACCGCCTCACCCGCGTGCTGGCCGTATCGGCCGCGGTGCTGGCCGGCGGGGCCGCGGTCGCGGGCTTCCTCGCCGTGCGCGACCTCGCCGCCCGAACTCCCCCTGGCCGCCCCCCTGCCGAACACCGTCACCACGGTGCGCTCGGTTCCAGCACCAGCAACCACCAGAAACACACCGTCGACGGTGACCGTTCCCTCCATCGACCAGCGCAACGTGCCGGTCGTGGCGGCGACGGTGGACGGCGACCAGATCAGCCCACCGCGCGACGTCCACGTGGCCGGCATCTGGACCGGTGGCGCCTCCCTCGACGCCACCACCGGCACCACGACACTGGTGGGCCACGTCAACTACGTCCACCAAGGCAACGGCGCTTTCCATGACCTGTCGTTCGTCCCGGTCGGCTCCTCTGTCACCACCGTCGACGCGACCGGCAGCCCCACCGCGTGGATCGTCACCGCGGTCACCACCACCCCCAAGACCGCCGGCGTGGACCCCGGCGCCCTGGCAGGACCAGCAGGCCCGCGACGCCTGGTCCTGGTCACCTGCGGCGGCGAATACGACGGGACTCTGCACTCCTACAGCAACAACGTCTACGTGTGGGCCACCCGCCTGGTCATGGTCGGACGGTCGTGATGGCGGATGCCGTGTCGTTGCCGGGGTTGTCGTCGGTGGACGGGTAGTCCAGCAATGTGACGGCCGTGAACGTCACTGGGCCGACGTCCTCCGCGCCGAAGGTGTAGGCGAACGGGAACGTGACGGTCCCGCCCGCCGGCACGGTTTGCGTGAGCCTGCCGACGGTCTCGTACCAGTCGGCGGTCTGCCGGCGCAGCTCCACGGTCACCGTCTCCGCGTACCGCGTGTTCGTCACCGTCACCGACAGCGGCTTGGGACGGTCGGGCCGTGCCGTCGCCGGTGCGGTGAACGTGGTGATGCCGACGTCGTGGGACTCCACCCGCAGCGTCGACGTGCCGGTGGCGGTGCGGCCGTCCTCGGTGGTGACGGTGAGCGTCAGCGTGCGGGCACCGTCCACTGTGTACTGGTGCTCGACCGGCTCGAGGCCCGTGAGGTCGGTCGACGTGCCGTCGCCGAAGTCGAGGTGCGCGGCGGTCACCGGCTGGTTCAGCTGGTCGCCCGACCACGGGGACAGCGTCACCGGGCGGAACACCGTCGCCGGGTCGGGATAGCCGGACACGCTGGGGTGCAGCGCGGGCGCGGTCCGGAAGTGCACGTTGTACCGGTCCGCATCGGCGACGCTGGTCGCCACCCGCACGTAGTAGGTCTCGCCGACCTCGGCCCGGAACACCGCGTACCCGGAGTCGGCCGCACAGTCCACCTCGGACATGTCGGTCGCGCGGTGGACGGACACCGCGGGTGGTCCTCCGGTCGCCTGCGCGCTGACCCACCGGGCGGTCGACGGGGTGTAGGAGTACCAGACCGACTGGGTGGCAAGGGGATCGCACGACGGCGGGACCTCGTCCGCCTCCGCCGACGCCCGGGTCAGGTCGCCGGTGGTGCTGGTCGGCAGGCCGGGCACCGGCTCGGCGTCCGCCACGTCGTCGTTGGGCGAGGGCGCCGTCTCCGTCACCCGCAGCGTGAGCTCACCACCGTAGCCGTACTGCGACGCGACCAGCAGGTGGTAGGTCGTGCCCGCCGTGACATGGAAGGTCTCCCCGATGCCGCTGTAGAACGAGCACATGCCCGGCACCGGCTCGAGCGCGCCCCGGGCGCCGGTGTACGCGGACAACACCGTGCCGAAGGTGGCGACCGGGGTCGCCATCACGTACCCGTCGGTCTGCGCCGTGTAGCTGAACCAGACGCTCCTGCTGCTGTACGCGTAGCAGTCGGGCGGATCGTCCGGCGCGACGGTCGCCTCCTCGGTGTCGACCGTGTGCGTGAACGGCAGCGCGGTGACCGGCACGGCGTCGTCGAAGTCGTCGCCCGCGGGTGGCGCGGCGGCCGCGACGCCGGGCGTCAGCACGACCAGTGCCGCCGCGGCGAACCCGGCCAGCACGGATCTTCGGATGATGCGAGGTCTCATTTCCCTTACTCCCCAGGGTGCTGTGGTTATGCGAACCGGAGATCGGCCGCACTCGGCGTGACGGTGGTGGCCTTGGAGATCAGCTCGTTGTCGAACGGCCGCGCGTCGCGGACCCCGTCGCGCAGCGACACCACCGTCCGGAACGCCACCTTGCCCACCACGGCGTCGGCGGCGGTGAAGGTGTAGGCGAACGGGAATTTCACGGTCTTGTCCTTCGGCACGGTCAGCGTCAGCGTCCCGACCTGCTGCCAGCTCGACCCGTCCGACCGGTACAGGGTCGCCGTGACGCCCTGCTCGCGGTAGCGGGTGTTCGCGACGCGCACCGTGACGGACGCGGTCTCGCCGGCCCGGGCCTCGGCGGGCACGACAAGGCGGGCGACCGACACGTCGTGCGTCTCCACGGTGACCGTCCTGGTCGCCGTCCCGGTCCGGCCGTCCGCCGTCGTCGCGGTCAGCCCGACCTCGTAGGTGCCGTCCACGGTGTAGTGGTGCGCCACGCCGGATCCGTCGAGCTGCACGACCGTGCCGTCGCCGAAATCCAGCTCACCGCTGACGACGGGAGTGCCGAACTCACCGGACTCGACGTCGAACTGGGTGAGCTCGTAGATCGTCGGCGTTTCGGAGCCGACGTTGACGTACGGCTGGATCGGCGGGGCCTCGGCCAGGGTGAAGGTGGCCTGGTCCGCGTTTTGCGAACCGGTCACCTGGAACCAGTAGGTCGTGCCCGCCGTCGCGCGGAATAGTGCCCGGCTCGAGAAGCCGTCGTCGGCGCACGCGACCGACTGCAAGGACAGCAACGAGTCGCCGGTGTGGGCGGTCACGCCGGTGCCGTAACCATCGGTGTCCGCCTGCAACGTCGTGGTCGAGGTGGGGGTGTACCGGTACCAGACCGACCGGTCGCCCGTGGGGCACAGCGACCCCGGTACCGGTTCGTCGTACTCGGTGGACGCGACCGACAGGTCGATCTCCCGCGTCGTGGGCAGCACGGTGACCGGCTCGGCGTCCGCGAACGCGTCGTTCGGTGCGGGCGCAACGGCCTCGAGCCCGAGAGAGAGGTCGCCGCCCGCCACGTTGTAGCCCGCCACCATCAGGTGGTACGTGGTGCCCGCCCGCACGGGGAAGGTCGCCGCCGCCGTCGTCTGGGTCCCGATCTCACACGATCCGTCGACCGGCGTCAGGTCCCCGCGGGTGCCGGTGTAGGCGGAGAGGATCACGCCGTTCGCCGGGTCCAGCGCGGTCGCGCGCAGCAGGAGGTCCTCGGCCGGCGTGTAGTCGAACCAGACCGTCCCCCCGATGGCGAAATACTGGCACCAGGCCGGATCGTCGCCGGCTCGCGTGGCCGCACTGGTGTCGGCGTCGACGTTGTAGGGCAACGCCGTCACCGCCGTCGCACCCTCCAGTTCGTCGTTCGTCGGCGAGTCAGCGGCCGCGACGCCCGGCAGGGCCAGCATGCTGGCCACCGCAGCGGTGGCAAGCGCCACAAGCCGTCTTCTCATGGTTGTCGGCATCGTGAAAGCCCCCAGGTTCTCGTGATGTACCGATCCCTCTATCGGCGCCCGGGCGCGAACGTAACGGATTTACCGGAAACCTCGGGTTTGTTGACTCCCTCTGACGTAATGACTGCTGGTACGAGCGGCGGTCCGTCAGCGGTACTGCTGTCCGAACCGGATCCGGGTGGGGTCGGCGAGGTCGGCCAGTGCGATCAGGACGTTGTGCGGCTGCTCGGCCAGCCGGTGCAGGAAGTGCAGCCACCAGTTCTCGCCGTAGACCGCGAGGATGCGGGTGGCGATGCCCTGGTCGCGCAGGCGGCGCAGCAGCCACGGCCGCATCCCGTGCAGCATCTCGGCCTCCTCGACCCGCGCCAGCAGCCCCGCCTCGGCCATCAGGGCGTAGAGCTCCGGCGCCTGCGTCCCGACCGCGACCGGGACGCCCCGATCCAGCAGCGTCCGCAGCAGCTCGACGTAGCGCCGGTCGAGCTCCGGCCCGCGCGGCAGGGCCACCTCGGGCGGCTCGCGGTAGACGCCCTTCACCAGACGGACCTTCCCGCCACGCGCGGCCACCTCGCCGACGTCGGCCACGCTGCGGTGCAGGTGTGCCTGCAGGGTGATCGCGATGTTGTCGTGCTCGGCGGCGAGCGCGCCGTAGACCTCCAGGATCGGGCCGACGAACGTGGACCGCTCCATGCTGAGCACGAGCGTCATGTCCTTGACCGCGGCGGCCTTCAGCAGGCGGGCCGCGTTGTCGTGGGCCAGGTCCGCGGAGACCATCGACCCGATGCTGGACAGGTCGAACCCCAGCTGCACGGACGGGCCGGCGGCCTCGATCATGGCCTCGTTCTCCTGGACGGCCAGCTCGACCTCGTCCGCGTCGTGCACCTCCTCGCCGACGTACTCGACGCCGAGCCGGTACCCGTAGGAGGCCAAAGTGGACATCCGGGCCAGCATGCCGGCCCGGTCGCGGGCCACGATGTAGCGGCTCGCGGCCGGCCACAACGTCTCCCGCAGCAGCGGGTTCCGGGCGAAGGCGGCGCGGTGGTCGGCGCTCGCGGCCAGCGCCTTCAACGCCGTGGCCGCGGCCGACAGGAGCTCGTTCTCGGACATGCCCGCCCCTCAGGCCGCGTCGCGCAGCGAGTCGGACTCGGCGCGCACCGGGAACGGCACGACATTGCCGCCCTGCTGGGTTTCGTGTCCCTCGTTGGCCAGGGTCAGCACCTCGGCGAACGTCGCGGACGCCGCGCGCGGGTCGCCGCCCGAGCGCCGCCAGTCGCGGTACTTCGCCGCGTAGCTGATCAGCGTCTCGCCGCCCTTCCTGCTCCGTGGCCGGGTGAAGATCCCCGCCCACAGCCGGTCCCACGCCGCGTAGGACGGGTCGTCCAGCAGGATGTGGTGCGCCTTTTTCATGTGCCAGAACGGGATCCCGGTGTTGAGGTGGTGCACCAGGTGGTAGTGGTCGTGGTGGCGGCCGAACAGGAAGTTCTCGACCGCCCAGCCGTGCCGGTTGCGCGTCATCAGCAGCTGCTTGCTCTCGCTCTCCGGCAGCGGGTAGTGCTCGACGAGCTCGGAGATCCAGCCGACGGCCACGCCGGTGGTGAACATCGGCACGAACCAGAAGGCCAGCAGGTAGGGCCACCAGCCGAACGCGATCGCCGAGCCGATGATCAGGGCCCACTGGGTGAACAGCACGATCCGCTCGGTGCGCAGGGAGATCGGCATCGACACGTCGGCGCGGTTCATCCTGATGAAGATCCGGTCCTGGGCGATGTAGCGGACGTACTCGAGCGTGCGCAGGCCGAGGACCGCGAACAGGATGTGCTGGGTGAAAAACCGCGCGTTCGAGCCCTTGTGGTGGTAGAGCCCGCACTCCTGCTGGAAGGTGTAGTCCGGGTCCTTCTCCGGATCGCCGAGGAACCGGTGATGCCCGCCGATGTGGGAGTTCCGGTACGGGTTGATCAGGTGCAGGATCAGGTACCCGGAGAAGACGGTGCCCAGCAGCACGTTCAGCTTGAGGTTCCTGGTGAGCGTCTTGTGCCCGGACTCGTGCAGGACGTTGGCGAACGCCCGCTGGGTGGACCCGATCAGCACGGCCGACAGCGGATAGAACCACCAGGACACGCCGACGCACAGGTACACCGACAGGGCGATGACCGCGAAGTCCTGCAGGAGGCCGAGCGGCGCGTGGTAGTTGTCCAGCCGGCACAGCGCGCGGAGCCGCTTGCGCACCGCGGGCGTGATCTTCGCGAAGTCGTAGTCCACATGACCCGAATGCTCGGAGCTGCCGGCAGGTTCTGTCATCGGGGGCCTCCAGGCTCGAGTCGCTCGGTCCGTCGACCACCACGACAAATCTGACCGGACACTGGTGCGGCTGTGACTTTTCGAGTGACTTTCCGCGGACCGCATGGACCATGTTCGGGGCGCCGCACCCACACCCGCATCTCCCAGACTGCGACTGATCGGGACGGCTACCTCTCGGCCAGCGCCTCCGGTTGCCCGACGGCGTCGTCGCCCCAGGTCGCCCGCGCGCTGCTGAGCGCGCCGACCGCGACCAGGCCCACCACGAGGACGCCGGCCACCAGCGCCCAGGTGAGCGTGGGGGCGAGGACCGCCGAGAGCGGCAGGAACAGCGAGGGGGCGAGCACGACGCCGAGGTTGACGCCGGCGGAGTACAGGCCCATGTTGCGGGACTTGAGGCGGTGCGGGGTGATCGCGCTGATGTGGTCGAGCAGGACCGGAAAGATGATCATCTCGCCGAAGGTCCACACGGCGGTCGCGGCGAGCAGGAACCACGGGCTCGTCCCACCCAGCCCCATGAGCGCGAACCCGGCGATCGCGCAGGCGAACCCGGCGAACAGGGTGGTGCGGCGCCGCCAGCCGTTCATGGCGTGGTTCAGCGCGATCTCGCAGGTGATCACCAGGACGGCGTTCAGCGCGAAGATCGCGCTCACCCAGCCGGCGGGCCGGTCCAGCTCGGTGATCACGTACACGCTGACCACCGTCGGCGGCAGGGCGTAGGCGATGTGGATCGGCAGGGTGGCGGCGAAGAAGCCCCAGAAGCGCAGCTCGTGGTTGGCGCTCGGGTCGGCCGCGGCCGGTTCTTCGCCGGCCGTCGTGGGGTACTGCCCGGTCGACTTGCATCTGGCCAGCACGACCGCCGCCGCGAGGTACCCGATCGCGGTGGCCCAGACCAGCAGCCCGGGGTCCACTTTGAACAGCACGCCGGCGACGACCGGGCCGAGGCCCATGCCGATGTTGATGGCGAGGCGTACCACGGCGAACGCGAAGCGCCGCTTCTCCTCGGGCAACGTCCGGGCGACGAGCGTGTAGGCGATCGGGTTCACCAGCTCGTAGCAGAACCCCCAGAACGCGGTCTCGACGACGAGCACGGCCGGCGCGTCGGTGACCGAGATGGTCAGCACCGCCACGGCCACCCCCGCCAGGCCGGCCGAGGCCGCCACGCGCTCCCCGACGCGGCGGATGAGCGCGCTGCTCGCGAAGTCGGCCACCAGCGCGCCGACGCCGAACGCGCCGATCACCATGCCGATCGTGCCGGCGGAGAACCCGTTGCGGCTCACCGACAGGTACGCGGCGTAGAACGGGTAGAGCATGACCGAGCAGCGCGCGATGGTGACCGACGCCAGCAGGCCACGGATGGGCCACAACCCGGGCAGGCTCTCCCGCAGAGTCGGGCTCATGTGCCGAGGACGAAGACCGACTCACGGACCGAGTCGACGAACCGGTAGTCCGCGTCGAGGGTCGCGGCGTCGGGTGCCGTCATGAACACCCGGATCGGGCTGGTGAGCAGGTCCCGGGTCGGCACGATCTCCTCCCCCGGCCGCCGCTTGACCGTCACGTCCACCACCGACGGCAGCGCGCGGATCCGCGCCACGAGCTCCTCGTCCACCGCGGCGATCCGGCCGGACAGCTCGGTCGGGGTGTTGAACACGACGGCCGGCTGGCGCACCTCGTAGTCGCGGTCGCACCGGGCGGCGAGGAACCCGTCCGGGCACACGTAGGCGAACGCGGTCAGGTCCGCCTGGTTGGCCCCCAGGCAGCGGTCGTGGAAGGCGGGGTGCATGTTCCCGTTGAGCCGGGCGCCGACCTCGACCACGACCGGGCCGGCCGGGGTGACGATGATCTCCGAGTGTGCCGGTCCGTTGTGGACACCCAGCGCGTCGAGGACCTGGCGGGTGTAGGCGGTGATCGGCGCGACCACGGGGTCGTCCGCCGGGACGAGGATGTCCCGGTTGTAGATGGGCTTCCCGTTGGGCAGCAGCCGCTTGTCGTACCGCCAGACGCCGCACACGTACGCGTGGCCGGCCACGCTCACCGTGTCCACGATGTACTCCGTGCCGGAAAGGTAGCTCTGCACGAGCACCTGTTCGTTGCGGTCGTGGAAGATGTCGCGCGCCGACAGGATGGCCGGGAACGCGCGGCGCAGGTCCGCGGCGTCGCGGCAGACGAAGACGCCGTCGGTGGACGCCGACGCCAGCGGTTTGGCCACGCACGGCCAGTAGCCCAGGTCGTCGGCCCAGGCGACGGCGGCCTCGGCGTCCGTGGTGAGCAGCTGGTCGGCGGTGCGCAGCCCCGCCGCGGCCACCGCCTCGATCATCCGGTGCTTGTCGCGCCGGGCCGGCGAGAGCGCGGACCCGTTGCTGCGCAGGCCGAGTGCCTCGCTGAGCGAGTCGGCCAGCGGCACGCCGTACTCCTGGCCGGCCACCACGAACAGCGGCTCCAGCTCCTTGAGGGTCCGCTCGGTCTCCCCGTCCGGTTGGTACACCAGGAAGTCCCGGTACAGCTCGCGGGCGGGCGGGACCATGCCGGCCATCAGCTCGGGGGTGCTCTGGAGGTGCAGCAGGTCCACGCCGAGCGCGTCGAACGCGGCCGGCAGGTAGTTTCCGGTGCTGTACGCGTCCACGAGCACGCCGCAGGAACGGGTCATCGACTGCTCCCCAGGTCGTCCGCGGGCTTGGTCGTGATCTCGATGAGGTCCGTCGCCTTCTGCGCGACGGCGTGGGCCTCGGTCGCGGAGCCCGCGTGGACGGTCACCACGGCGGTGCGGTCCCAGGAGTTGCGCAGCTGGTTGACCCGCTTGCCCGGTTCCACGAGCGCGGCACAGGTCTTCACGCCGGGCAGGTCGGCCGCGACCTCGACGCCGTCGACCGAGACGACCTCCCCCGGGTCGTCCGCCCGGTACCAGGTGGCCGCGCCCGCGACGGGCGCGCGGGGGACGTCGGGCAGGCCCCCGGACATCAGGTCGAGGTAGGCGGCGTAGAGATCGAACTGGTAGGCGCCCTCGATCAGCTCGAGGATGTAGTCACCGGGCTGCCGTCCGGCGCACTCGACCAGGTAGGGCCGGCCGTCGTTGACGATCCACTCGCAGTGCACCATGCCGACGCCGAAGCCGACGGCGTCCAGCAGCCGCACGGTTTCGTCGATCAGCAGCTCGGTGAGCTCCGCCGGGATCGGCGCGGGCACCAGGTGGCCCTGCTCGACCGGGTAGATGCCGGGGAAGTGCAGCTGTTCGGTGGCGTTGCCGAAGACCAGGTTCCCGTTGCTGTACAACAGCTCCACGCTGTACTCCGGGCCCTCGACGAACTCCTCGACGAGCATCCGCAGCTCCTGCGGGCGGTCCGGCAGCACGGCCTCCGCGTCCTGGTCGATGCATTCCGCCCACGTCGCCGGTATCGACGCGGCATCGGTGACTGTGCGCATGCCGAGCGACGCCTGCCGGTTGGTCGGCTTGATGATCACCTTCCCACCGAACTCGGCGTAGAAGGCAGCCACCTCGTCCGCGTCGGCCACCAGGCGGGAGGCCGGGTTGCCGATGCCGGCCGCCGCGGCGACCGAACGCAGCAGGTGCTTGTCCCGCAGGGCGAGGGCGGCGCCCAGGCCCGGGCCGGGGACGCCGTACCGCTCGGCGATCCGCGCCGCGGCGGGCACCGCGTACTCGTGTGCGGGGATCACCGCCACCGGATCGAGGTCGCGGCGCCTCAGGTAGAACCGGTCCGCGCCGCCGGGCAGCAGGAACTCCTCCTCGACCAGCTCCCGGCACGCCGGCGTGGCATCGGCCGCCGCGGCCGCGCCGCGCTTGCGCACCGCGTCCGGTTCCTCGACGATCACCAGCCCGCCCTCACCCACCAGCCGGCCGAACTCCGCCAGCAACGTGGAGCTGTAGCCGACCAGCAGGACCGGACGTTGCTCGGTCATGTGACTGTCCTTTCCGGAACAGAACGCCGCGTTGCCAGGTGGCCCACGGCGCCGGAGATCGCGACGGCGGCGAGCACGAGCCAGTACACGCCGTCGACGCCGTGGTCGAAGCAGATGAGGAAGACGGCGCCGCCGCACAGTGACCCGAGCGCCTCACCGGCCGTCCACGCCACGCCCTGCAGGTTCGAGGCGGCCAGCGCGGACACGTTCGACAGCCCGTTGAACGCGGTGCTGACCATCGGGGTGAAGAGCATCTCGGCACACGCGAACACGGCCATCGCCGCGGTCGCGCCGGCGACGACGGGCATGCCGAGACCGAGCAGCAGCATGGCGACGCCGAAGGTCAGCAGGGCACGCGCGAGGAGCCGCGCCGGCGGCACGCCGGCGCGCAGGGACCTGTTGGCGCCCCTGGTGACGAGCGCCTGGAACACCACGATCGCGATCGCCGGGCCCGCGAGCAGCGCGCCCCGCAGCAGGGTCGCGTCGATCGCCAACGCGACGAGCAGCGCGAACGCGCTGTAGAACTGGGCGTAGACGAACGCACCGAGCGCGGTCACCACGGTCACCCGGCGACACTGCGGGTCACGCATGAGCGCGAGGCCGGCGGCGAGACCGCGGGTCTGCTTCCGGGCCGCCACCGGGGGGCTCAGCCGGTTCGGCAGGCCGATGGAGACCGCCGCGGCGGCGAGCAGGTAGGTGACGGCGACCAGGCCCATCAGGCCCCGGGTGTCGCCGGTTCCGTACAACCAGGCCGCGATGAACGGGCCGACCGACGCGGCGATGTTCGTGGCGATCTGTTGCATGGCGTAGATGTTGTTGCGCCCGGTGTCGCTGCGAACCACCTCGGCGATCAGCACCCGGGAGACCACCGCGTGCACGCTGATGCCGAACCCGGCGAGCAGCAACATGACCATGGCCGCGGCCGGGTGCCGCACGTAGGGCAGCGCGCCGAAGCCGGCCGCGGACAGCAACAGGCTGGCGGGCAGGGAAACCCGGTACGGGATCCGCGGCAGCCAGCGGTTGATCAGCAGCGACGAGGGGCCCGCGCTGAGCATGAACCCGAACAGGCCGATACCGGTCGTCGCCCAGCTCGCGCCGCCGGCCTGGTTGGCGAGCACGACCGCGAGCACCGGCATCAGGGAGAACCGGCCGATGTAGGAGGTCAGGTAGTCGACCGCGAGCGTGAGACGCAGGGCCGACTCGCTCATCCCGCCGCCGGTGCTGATTCCGGAATCGGATATCACGTCCTCCGTCACGGCAAATTACGTTGTCATCATGGCGGAGCAATTGGCAACAGAGGTATATCCAGGATGTACCGCCAATTTAGGAAGCCGGTGTCACAGTGATTGCCGAACACATGCCGCGCCGACAGAGCTGGGGTTCACCATGACCGGGCAGCACAAGCCAGTGGCCGTGATCGTGGACGTGTACACCTGTAGCGAGCACCTGCTCGCCGGGTTCCGGGCACTGGGCGCGGAGGTGGTCCAGGTCCGGCCGCGACCCGAGGTGTCGCCCGCGATTCCGGAACTGCCGTACCTGGCCACCGTGTTCGGCTCGGACGCGGGCGAGCTCGCCGCGGAGCTCGCCCGGTACTCCCCCGTCGCGGTCGTGGCCGGCCAGGAACCGGACGTGCCGCTCGCGGACGCGCTCGCCGCCCGGCTGGGCCTCACGGGCAACGACCCGGCGACTTCCCTGGCGCGGCGGGACAAGTACGACATGATCGAGGCGTTGCGCGGCGCCGGGGTGCGTTGTGCCGACCAGTTCAAGAGCAACGACGTCGAGCGGGTGGTGGAGTGGGCCGCGCGGCGGGGTGAATACCCGGTCGTGGTGAAGCCGCTGACCTCGGCGGCGACCGACCACGTCGCGGTCTGCCGGAGCGAGGACGAGGCGCGCCAGGCGGCCGAGGCCGTCCTGGCCGCGTCGACGATCTTCGACGACCCGAACGAAGAGGTGCTCGTCCAGTCCTACCTGGCGGGGACCGAGTACGTGGTGGACATGGTCTCCTCGCACGGGCGCCGGTACACCTGCGGGGTCTGGGAGTACCGCAAGAAGCTGCGCGGCATGCACAACATCTACGACACCGAGGTGGTGCTGCCGCACGACGAGCAGCCCGTGCCGGAGCTGATCGCCTACGTGGACGCCGCGCTGTCGGCGCTCGGCATCGACCACGGGGCCAGCCACGCCGAGGTGATCGCGACGCCCGACGGCCCGGTGCTCGTGGAGGTCGGCGCGCGGACCGGGGGCAACATGTACCCCGCCTTCCACAACCATTGTCTGGGCGGGAACCAGGCGGACATCGCCGCCTTGGCCTACCTGAAGCCGGAAGAGTTCCGCCGAACCCACGCCGACCGCACCTACCGCAAGCTCAAGGAGGGTTGGGTCTACAGCACCCCGACCGACCTGGACGGCACCGTCGACCACTGGGACGAGGCGGTGCTCGACGACATCGACAGCCTCGAAACCGTGTTCTGGAAGCAGATCAAGGCACAGCCGGGCGGCCGGATCCAGCCCACCGTCAGCCTCAAGACGAGCACCATGAAGATCTGCATGCTCGGCGACACGGTCGAGCAGCTGGCCGAGGACTACGCCCGGATCCGCGACCTCAAGGACAAGGTCTTCCACCTCCGCTGAGGACCGGTCACCGCCCGCCGAGCCCGGCCACCACGGTTCCGCCAAGCGCCGGATCGTCGGCACGACCATGGTCCCGGGGCGCGACCAATGAAGCTGGCGGCGGACAAGGTCCATTGCGCCGCCGCCGAGATCCCCAAGCCGACGCTCGCGCACGACCACTTCCATCACCGACCAGACCAGCGGCCAGCCCGCCCCGGGGTGGCCGGATCAGCGGGGTGCCGGATCGTCGGCACGACCACGATCCCCACGCGACCACGAAGCCGGCGGTGACAAGGCCCACCGCGCCGCCGTCGCCGAGATCCCCAAACCGACGCTCGCGCACGACCACTTCCATCACCGACCAGACCAGCGGCCAATCCGCCCCGGGATGGCCGGATCAGCGCGGTATCGCCCGCCGGGTCAGTCCTCTTCCATCTCGAACGTGACGGCGTCGACCAGCTTCCGCGCGAGTGCCTCGGCCTCGTCGGGGGTGTCGCACCCGACAACGACCTCGCCCACCCGGTCGTGGGAATGCCGCACGGGGCCCACTCGGCTGCCGGCGCCGACCGAGAGCCGGGCGTGCAGCACGGCGGGGTGCGCGGCCACCTCGTCGAAGCCATCCACGCTCGCGATCACCCCCGGCGGCGGCAGGAAGAAGCGCACCGCGGCACCCCTGGTCGCGACGAGGCCGCCGCGGTCGACGGGATTGCCCAGCGCGTCGTCGTACACCACGCCGAACAGGTCGAGCCCTGGCACGGCATGCTGGATCATCCGGTGGATCCAGTCGCCGCCGTTGCGGACGTGCACCTCGCCGAGCACGATCCCGGACTCGGTGCTCCACAGCTCCACGTGGAACACGCCGTAGCGCAGGCGCAGCGCCGTCAACGCGGCCTCCACAGTGGACACACAGTCGTCGCGCAGCGCCTCGGGAAGGCGGGCCGGGAGCACGTGTCCGGCCTCGACGAACAGCGGCGCGGGCATGAGCTGCTTCTCGGTCACGGCGAGCACGACGGGCCGGCCGCCGAGGAACACCCCCTCGACGCTGAACTCGCGGCCCGCGACGAACTCCTCGACGATGAACGGCTTGCCCGGCGCCAGCGCGGCCACGGCGTCCTCGAGCCCGCCGGGTGCCTCGACCTTGCACACTCCCTCGCTGCCCTGGGCGTCGCGCGGCTTGACGACCCACGGCCCCGCGGTGGTCCCGAGGAACTCCCGCGCCTGCTCGATCGACTCGCAGAGGCGCACCTTCGGCTGGGCAAATCCCGCGGCGGCGAGCGCGGCCCGGCCGAGGTCCTTGTTCCGCACCGTCCGCACGGCGTCCGGCGGGTTGCCCGGTGCGCCGACTGCGGCGGCGACCTCGGCGGTGGCCACCTGCGCGAACTCCCTGGTGCCCAGCACGACGTCGATGCGCCCGCCCGAGGCGACCCGTTCGGCGGCCCACGCGGCGCACGCCGCCGGGTCCTCGTAGTCCACCACCCAGGACTCGTCGCACTGCGCGCGCACCAGCAGCGTGTTCGCCAACGGGCCCGCCTGGTTGGTCTGGCACGTCGCCATGCCCCGCGCCCGGGCCTGGACGAACGCCTGCACGGCGACGTCCTCGCCCAGCAGGATCTCCCCGGATCCGCCGACCATGACCATCACCGGGTTCGCGGAATTCACGGCTGCGTCATTCATGCTGGATTCCTCATTCGACTCACAGAGCCGCCGCGAGGCTGCGACTCAATGCCTCGACTTCCGCGACCGAATTGTAATGGTGTACCGAAAGTCGCACGAATTCCTTGACACCGGCCGCCCCGAGATAAAGCGGGGTGTGTGCGCCGACGCCGACCCAGCCGTTGATGCCGTCCGCGCGGAGCCGGTCCCGGATCGCCGCCGGCGGCATCGTGTCGTGGACGAAGGACACGATGCCCGCGGCGACGGGGCCGGGAGTGAACACCCGGGTACCCGGCCGGTCGCGCACGGCCGCCAGCAGCGCGCCGTACACCTGCGCGTCCGCGCCGCGCACGCCCGCGTCGAGGACCAGTCCGAGAGCCGCCCGCAGGCCGAGAACGTTCGCCGTGCTCCGCTCCGCGGTCTCGAACCGGGTGGCCCGGGTGTCGGTCACCCGGTGGTGATGCAGGGACTCGGCTTCGGCCACGTGGAGGTCGTAGAAGCGCGGCTCGACCCGGGCGGCCAGTTCCCGTGACACGTAGGCGAACCCGGTCCCGCGTGGTCCACAAAGGAACTTCCGGCCGGCCCCGGTCAGCAGGTCACAGCCGATGCGCCGCACGTCGATGTCCACCTGCCCGACCGTCTGGCACGCGTCGACCAGATACAGCGCCGGCGTACCGGTCAGCAGCCGGCCGATCTCCGCCACCGGCTGCACGGCACCCACCGCGGACGGCATGTGCACCACCGACACGAGCGCCACGCGCTCGTCCAGCGACCGGGCGATCCCGTCGAGGTCGAGGCCACCGTCCGGCAGGACGGGCAGCACCTCGAGCACTGCGCCGGTGCGGGCGGCGAGCCGCTGCAGCAGGATGAGGTTGCCGGCGTACTCGTACGGCGTGACCAGGATCCGGCTGCCCGCCGGCAGGTTCACGTCGCAGACCAGCCGCGACCACGCGTCGGTGGCGGAGGAGAACAGCGCGATGTCGTCGCGGTGCGCGCCGAGGAGGCGGGCGAGCCGGTCGTACACGTCGTCCAGTTCCCGGGCGAAACGCGCCTCGGTCTCGTAGGCCCCCAGCTCGGCCTCCGAGGCAAGGCAGTCGACGATGGCCCGGTGCACGCTGGGGTCGGCCAGTCCCGAGCCGGCCGTGTTCAGGTGGATCACCGGTCCTCCCGAGGGGTCCCGAAGGCCCTGGCGTAGAGCTCCAGTTCCGCTTCGAGGCACGCGATGATCGTGGTGGTGCGGCGGAACCCGTGACCCTCGCCGTCGAACGTCAGGTAGCGGTGCGCGACGCCGCGCTCCTCAGCGATGGCGACGAGCCGCTCCGCCTGCGCGGGCGGGCACACCGCATCGGAAAGTCCTTGGAACAACACGAACTCGACCTGGATGCGATCCGCGCGGTTGATCGGTGCCTGCTCGACGTAGGCCCGCTCGGCGTCCGGCCACGGGCCGATGAGGCTGTCGAGGTACTGGGACTCGAAGTCGTGCGTGCCGCGGCGGCGCCATTCGACCGCGTCGAGCACCGGGTAGTAGATGGCCGCCGCGCGATAGAGGTCCGGCTCGGCGGCGATCGACGCCGTCGAGGTCCACCCGCCCGCGCTGCCGCCGCGGATCGCGATCCGCGCCGGGTCGGCGATCCCGCCCTCGGCCAGTCCCCTGGCGACGGCGGCGCAGTCCTCGACGTCGACCACGCCCCAGGTGCCGTCGAGGCGTTCCCGGTACTCGCGGCCGTGGCCGGTCGAGCCGCCGTACTGGACGTCCACGATCCCGATGCCGCGGCTGGTGAAGAACGCGATCTCGTAGTTGACCACCATCTGGCTGCGGTTGGTCGGTCCACCGTGGACCAGCAGCACGTACGGCGGTCGGGTGCCGGCGGGCGTCACGTCCGGGTTGTGCGGGGCGTAGCGATAGGCGTGTACCTCCCGCCCGCCGACTCCGGTGAACACCTCGTGGCGGGGCGCCGGCAGGTACTCGGCGTGCACCGTCGCCACGGGGCGCGGCGTCCGCGTGGCACCGGTGGCGAGCTCGGTCACCACGACGGTGCGCCGGTGCCGCGGACTCGCGACCACGGCCGCCACGGCCGCGCCGTTCGCGGCGAGCTGGTGCCACTCGGTGTACGGCGACGGGACGTCGACCAGGCTGCCGTCGGGCTCGAGGACCGCCAGGCGCCGGCTGCTCGTGCCGTGCAGCACGGCGAGGCGTCGCCCGCCGAGGGGCAGGAACCAGCGTGCCCCGATGCGCCACAGCGGTTCGCCGAACTCCTCCGGCCCTTCGCAGAGGTTTCGCAGCGTGCCGTCGAGCTCGACGCGGTGGATGTTCCACCAGCCGCCGGGGTCGGTCACCGCGTACAGGCAGTCCGGCTCGTCGGGCGCCCACTCGACCTGTCCCACCGAGACGCGGCCGCCGCCGGCGAGGCGCCGGGGCGCGCCCACGGCGCCGTCCGGGCCGATCTCGGCGCACATGAGCTCGGAGGTCTGCCACGGCATGTCCGGGTGGTTCCAGCCGATCCACGCGACCCGGCGGCCGTCCGGCGAGATCTTCGGGCCGGTCAGGAAATGGTGGCTGCGCGCCAGGATCCGGACCGCGCCGGGGTCGGCGCAGGCCGCACCGTCGAGCGGGAGCGCGACGATCTCGCGCCGCACGTCCGTCTCCGCCGGCCCGGTGCGGGTCTCCCGCAGGCACCAGACCTCCGCGCCCCACACGGCGAAGTCGCAGTAGTGCTCGCCCGCCGGCAGGAGCGGTTCGGGGCTGATCGGAACGGGTTCCGCGCCGGGAGCCCACCGGTAGACGCGCTGGTCGGCCCAGTGCGTGAACACCGCGCCCGCCCGCACGTCGTCGCCGAGGGGTGCCCACGGGCGGCCCCCGTACTCGATGACGCGGGTGCGTACGTCCCATGTGGACGGCAGGGCCTCGGCCGTGCCGCCCGCGTGGTGGCGGACCAGCGCGCTGCGGCCGTTCTCGTCCGGCCTGGCCTCGGTCCACCAGACCTCGTCGCCGACGAAGCTCACCCATTCCACCAGCGCCTCGTTGCGCGCGACGTCGGTGGCGGTGATCGGCGAGCGCCAGGCCACGTACGGGGTGACCGGTGCGGTCGAGGATGCTGTCATCGGCGGTCGGCTCCTTTCGTGGCCCGGATCATGGCGCGATGCGCGGAATTCCCGGCACGCTGCTGTCGAGCCGGTACTCGGTGACGGCCGGGGTGTCGGTCAGCCAGAAGTGGCCGTCGAGATCGGTCCACTCGCACCGGCCGGCGAGCTGGGCGGCGTAGGCGATCGCGCGTGGCGGTTCGAGGAAGCAGCCGAGCATCGGGGTGGCGCCCGCGGCGGCGAGCAGGTCGAACCCGCGCCGCGCGGCCGCCAGCCCCCCGACGCGCATCAGCTTGACGTTCGCGCCGCCCGCCACGCGGGCGGCGTACTCGATGCTCGCCTCGTCGTGCACGGCCTTGTCGAGCACGAGCGTGGTCCCGGGGAGGTCGGCCCGGATCCGTGGCAGCAGGCTCAGATCGGCGACCGGGTCCTCGAGAACGGCCGGGCGCAGGGGGCGCACCAGGTCGCGCAGCCGGTACCAGTCCGCTTCCTCCCAGCCGCTGTTGACGTCGAGGATCAGCGGTCCCGGCGCGCCGGCGAGCTCACGCAGCAGGCTCTCGTCGGTCGGCCCGCCGAGCTTGACCTTGAGCGGGCCGGCGGTGGTGGGCACCGGCTCGCCGATCGGCACCGTGGTCATCAGCCGGACCAGGCCCGGCTCCGGCAGGCCGACCAGGCGCCACACGGGCAGCCCGGCGCGGCGGGCCAGGTGGTCCAGGAACGCCATCTCCACCAGCATCCGCACCGGCGGCTCGACGTCGCTCGTGCGAAGCACCGCGTCCAGCGCGGCCGGATCCGAGGGCGGTTCGTCGCACAGTCGCGTGGCCAGCTCGGTCGCCTGCCGCGCGTAGGTGGCGCTGTCCTGGTCGTGCTTGGCGTCGGCGGCGACCTCACCGAGACCGAGCTCGGCTCCGTGCCGGTCGCACAGCCGCAGGACCAGCACGTCGACCACGTCGGTCCTGGTGAAGGAGACCTGGAACGACCTGTTCAGCGGCCGTTCGGCGACCTCGAGCGTGGCATGCACCGTGAGCACCTCTCGGGTTGCTGGCGAGCAGGTCCACCGTAGGACGCGGTCGCTTACCCGGCGCTAACTTCACGCTGGTGAGGCCACCGCCGGCAGGTTGTCCACACCTGTGGACAACGTTGGGGACAATTCGAAATTATGTTCGACTCAGCCGTGGCCGTTACGGTGACCGGGGTGAGGCTGGAGCTGATGACCGCGGCCGATGTCGACCTGCGGCTGCGGACGGAGACCGACCCGGTGATGATGGCCGAACTGGGTGGACCCCGGCCGCCGGCAGACGTCGAGCGGACGCACGCGAGGTCGCTGGCCGCGGCCGCCGAGGGCCGGTGCTGGCCACTCAAGGTGATCCCGGACGGTTCGACCTCGGCCGCCGGCATGGTCGAGGTCTTCGAGACCTCCCATGCGGGCGAGACGATCTACGAGATCGGGTGGATGGTCCTCCCCGAGTTCCAGAACCGGGGAATCGCCAGCCAGGCCGTTCGGGACGTGCTGGGCAAAGCGCGGGCGGAGCGGACGTTCGGCCGGATCCACGCCTTCCCCGCGGTGACGAACGGCCCGTCCAACAAGATCTGCGAGAAGAACGGGTTCGCGCACCTGGGCGAGTGCGAGTTCCGGTTCGCCGGCAGCATCCTGCGCAGCAATCACTGGCGGCTCGAGCTTTGAGACTTCATCAGACAGGAACACCAGAATTTCCGACCGATGGCGCGCGACAGCTTTGGGGGCAGACCCTCACCCCGCAACACTTCGGGGTAGCCGAGATGATGGGTCACCACAGATGATCAAGTACCTGTTCACGGCCGCGGCGGTGTATCTGGCTGCTGTCGGTCTGGCGCTGCTGATCGTGCCGCTGCAGTTCGGCGTCGACGCGGTGCCGGAGGACGCCTCCTCCGAGCTGCTCGCGTTGCTTCGGCTGCTCGGTGGGCCGTTCCTGGGGATCGCGGTGTTGAACTGGATGTCGCGCAACTCGGAACCGTCGACGGTGCGCAACACGGTGATCCTGGCGAACCTCGTCGGCTTCGGCGTCGTCGCCGCGAACGACGTCGTGGGGGTGCTCAGCGGCAGCGCGCGTGATCTGGCAAAGGTGTTCTTGATCGTGCACCTCGCCTTTACGGTCGCGTTCGCTGTCGCTTGGGTACGCGGTCGCGCACCTGCGTGTGCCTGAACGTTCGCGGGCTCACCCCGAACTTGGCGACGAACGCCTGGCGCAGGGTCTCGGCCGAGCTGAAGCCGCACCGGTGCGCGATCTGCGAGAGTTTCAGGTCGGTCGTCGCCGCGAGGCGGGCCGCGATCTCCAGTCGCATGAGGCGTACGGCGCTGCCCGGTGACTGGCCGGTGTGCTCGCGGAACAGCCTGGTCAGCTGCCGCGCGCTGACGCCCGCGCGGCCGGCGAGGGCTTCGACGCCGAGATCGGCGTCCGGGTGCGCGACCACGTAGTCGGTCACCAGCCGCACAGTGGCGTGATCCGGCCGCCGCGCGGCGGTGAACATGCTCATCTGCGCCTGGTTGCCCGGCCTCTGCAGGTACGTGACCATGCCCATCGCCACCCAGCGCGCGAGTTCGGCGTCGTGGTCCTCCTCGATGAACGCCAGCGTCAGATCCAGCGACGCGGTCACACCACCGGAGGTCGACACGGCACCGTCGCGCACGAAGATCGGGGACGGGTCGACCCGCACGCCGGGATAGTCCCGCTTGAGCTCGTCGGCGAACAGCCAGTGCGTGGTCGCGCGCCTGCCGTCGAGCAACCCCGCCTCGGCGAGCACGGTGGCGCCGGTGCAGACCGCGGCGATCCGGTCCGCGCGCCCGGCCAGGCGCCGCACCTGACCCACGAGCTCGGCGTCGCGTGCCGCCGCCCGATGACCCGCGCCACCGGACACGATCACGGTGTCGGCGCGCCGGATCGCGTCGAGTCGTGCCTGCGCGTGCAACGAAAGCCCGGTCTCGCAGCGGATCGGGTCACCGGTCACGTTCGCGAGCACCACGTGGTACGCCGGATCGGCGCCGAGCCGGTTCGCGAGCGCGAGCGCCGACGTGACGCAGGCGATGTCGACCAGTTCCGCATCGTCGTACCCGACCACGACAACCCGGTGCGGTCCCATACCCACACATTAATGCGCCCGCAGCCACATCGGCGGGGTGCCGATACGACAGGTATCCCAGAAAATCGGCCACGCCCGTTGTAGGGCCATCCTGATGCCTAGCGGACGATCAGGCTCCGGTAGGCGGCCCGGATGTCCTCCCGCGACGAGCTGACGTACTGCGAGCCCGGTCCGAGGCCGGAGCCGGGCGTCTGCTCGAAGATGATCTGCGGACAGCTGGACCCGCCGATCTGGAGCGCGCGGTTGAGCACCCGCCGGCCGGTGCGTACCTCGTACACCCGCACCGGCACCTTCTTCTTGTGGAACGAGACGTAACTGACTCCTCCGCCGCCCGACGACGACGTGTACGGGCAGGTCTGGGTCACCTCGCCGAGCTGGGCCGCGCCGGCGCAGATGACGATCGCCGCGCTCTTCGGATCGGGCGACTTCCAGCCGGGCGGCAGGTTGTTGCGCAAGGTGTCCTGCCCGAAGATCATCGCGCGGAACGTGCCGTGCCCGGTGTATCGCGGTGCCGCGCCGTACGGCTTGGGATGCTTGCAGTACGCCGGAATCTGGTCCTCGTAGGTCGTCTGCACGAGCGCGCGGACCTCGTTCAGCTGGATCGCCCAGGTCGCCAGGGTGACGCCGCGCTTCGCCCGCGACGCGCCGGGGTCGTCCGGGTAGGTGCCGACAAACCGCTGATAATGGGTGCGCGCGACGGTCGGAACGCCCGCGGCCAGCCGATTGTCCGCACACGACAGCAACGCGGTCGGGGCGAAGGCGACGGCGACCGCCCGCGCCCGGTCGAGCTCCGTGGTGTCGGCGTGCTGCCCGGCGATCCAGTCGATGACCTCCACGGTGTGGCACGCGTTGTTCTTCCGCAGGCCGGCAATGAACTCGTCCAGCACGGCGTCCACGTCCTTACGGCGGTCCGGGAGCTTCGACCGCAGCCTGGTCAGCAAGGCGAAGCCGTTCTCCAGCTCTGTGACGGTGGTCAAGCCGGCGCGCAGGTCGTCGCCGGCCTGGTCGAGCAGGAGGTCTTCGCGGTAGCGGTGCGCGCCGGTCCAGCGTGCCTCCGGTAGCCGGGCGTAGCTCGCCATCGTCTCGGCGGCGAGCAGGCGATCGGTCCTGGCCTGCCCGCGGGCCCGCTGCACGACCCGGCACGCGCCCGCGGCGTCCAGCATGCCGTCCGCGACCGGTCCGTCGCCGATCCGCTGCCAGAAGCCGACGCCGTCCACAACGGACAGAGCAAGTCCGCAGTCGCCGTGGACGTGCGCGGCGTCCATGTCATCGGCGCGGCCGTCGACGTCGACCCGGACGACCACGAACGCCCCGAGCACGCCCACGGCGAGCACCCCCGCACCGATCCGCTGCCGCGTCCTCGTCGCGGCCGGGCGCCGGCGCGCGGCACGCCAGCCGTGCCCGATCATGGCGACCCACCAGGCGAACAGCACCCACTGCACCCAGCCAGAGCCCGCCGCACTCCCGAGAACCACGAGCAGCACGACGGAGACCAGCGCGGCCAGGACCCCCAGCACACGGCGGCCGAGCAGAAAATAGCCGACGCCGAACAACGACGCGTTCCCCAACGCGACGGCAACCGGATCACCCGGTACCGGGGGCCGGGCAGCAAACAGGTCGGCGGCCGGCTGCTCAGGCGGCTGGTACATCGCGGGTGACCTCCGGTGGATCGGCATGGCACGCGCACTGTCCCGCGCTCCCCTCGGGAGGGGTCCCCGCACAGCCGGAGGGACGGTCAGGATTCGAGAAGCATCCGGTGCGATGCCGGGGCTAGCGTCAGCGCCATGAGTTCCACCGAATCCATCAAGGAGGCGTGATCACATGTTCACCAAGAAGGGTGACGCGGCCGTCCTCGCCAAGCTCGCCGATGCCCCTGCCCAGTATCGGGAGATCGGCGAGCGCCTGCACGGCATCATCCGGGACAGCGCGCCGTCGCTCGAGCCGATCGTGCGGTGGGGGCTTCCGTTCTACGTGAAGGACGGCAAGGACGTCTGCTACATCAAGCTGGACAAGGACTTCATCGCATTCGGCTTCGGCGAGGTCGTGAACCCCGCCCGCGAGGAGGGCGCCCACATGCACCCCGTCGCGTGGACACTCACGTCGCTGGACGACGCGACGGAAGCCAGGATTCGCGCGCTCATCGAGAAGGCGGTGGCCTGACACCAACGGCGCGCAGTGCGGCGCCGCTCGCCCGGAATGACCGCCAGCAGGATGCTGTACTTCACGTGGGTTCCCGCCGACCCCCGCCGCGGTGCGCGCGCTGGTGCCCGCGGACCTCGAACTGGCGCCGAATGCGCAATGTTTCATCAACCAGTACGTGGTCGACTCGACCGAATACACCTCCGCCTTCGAGGCGTATTCGCTGACCTACTGCGGCGCGGACCTGTCGGGCCATGACACGCCGGACGGCAACGTGCCGGGCCGGTGGTGGACGCACTACTTCAACTCCAGCGCCGAGATGCGCGACTACGCGGCACAGCGCGGCGTGCCCGCCGGCGCCGGAAAGACCACGCTCGTCATCGAGGACGGGGTGCTGACGGCGACCACGAGGCGGACGGCGTGCCGGTCATCCGCACGACCGCCACCGTCGGCGCGGGATCGCCGACATCGGCCGCGGCCAGCTCCGGTACGTCACCGACGTCGACGGCACGCACATCAGCGGCCTGTACCCCTTCCACGCACCGCAGGTCGAGGGGTGGCGCGTGACCGGCTTCGAGTTCCTGGAGCCCGATCACCCGGTCAGCGCGCTGCGGCCGGCCGATCCGCTGCAGGTGACGTGGGGCTTCTACTCGCCGTCGGCCTCGTTCTGCTACCCGGGCGGTGAGGGCCCGCTGGCGACGCAGCCCTAGGAACCTGGTGCGGCGCGGTAGATCCCGCGTGTCATCGTGGAGGTCGCGGCGTCGGCGAGGGCGGTGTAGACCGCGCGGTGTGCGGCCCGGATGTCCTCGTCGTGCGGCGCCGCCTGGACCGCCAATTCGGCCAGGCGCGCGGCGACGCGGGGCTCGTCCTCGGCGAGCGCCCGCGCGGCCCGCTCGGTCAGCGCGTGCGCACCGCCGCACAGCTCCGCGATCACCGCCGCCTCGCGGCTCGCCGGAGCCGGCTTCAGCGACGCCGGGTCGCCGTCCCACCAGCCGCCGTAGAGTCGCCAGATGTTGCGCACGATGAACTCGGGCTCGTCGTAGCCGGGTCGCAGGTACGGCTTGTCCGCGAGGTGCGCCGGCACGGTCACGGTGTGGACGATCTCGTTGAGCCGCGCGCCGCGGTTCATCAGGTCCAGCGTCTGGCCGAGCAGCGACTCCAGGTACTCGGCGGTGTCGGTCAGCGCCTCGCGGACGCGGTCCGCGCCCAGGACGGGTGGACCGTGGCTGGGCACCAGGCGCGCGGCGCCGATCTCGGCCATCGCGCGCAGGGCCGCGGCCCACTCGGCCGGGTAGCGCTGGGCCTTCTGCGGGTTGCCGCAGTTGGGTGCGTTCCAGATGAACAGGTCGCCCGGCAACAGCATGTCGAGCTCGGGCACGTGGGCCCAGAGGTGGTCGTCGGTCTCGCCGCGGGCGTGGCGCATCGCGAAGGTCAGCCCACCGAACTCCATTGTGTACTCATCGCGGACGGTCCGGTCCGGATAGCGGTACTCACGCGGCCACCGCAGCTGCGGCACGCCGAACTGACGCCGGTTGATCAGCTCGTTGTACCCGCTGGTCAGCAGGTACCGGTCGAAGCGTCGGGGCACGGCCTCATGCGCGATCACGATCGGCCGCGGCCCCGGCTCGGCGTCGAACGGCGCCATGCCGCCGACGTGGTCCACGTGGCCGTGCGAGTAGATCGCGTACCGCACCGGGTCCCCGGACCACGCCCGAATCGCCTGATGCGTCGCCGTCGCGGCGAACTCGACACCCGTGTCGAACAACAGCAGGCCATCGCCGGTGCGGAACACGATGACGTTGGAGAAGCCGGCCACCACCGCGACCCCGTCGGTCAGCTCGTGGGCGACACCCCAGAGCGACCCGTCCGCGAGCAAGCCGTCCATGCCGATCTCGCCGCGCCACATCCGTTCCGCGTAGTCCACCAGCATGGACACACTATGCACGGCACCCCTTCACCGGGACGCAGACAGGAGGGACCTCATGACCACCCTCGGTGACCGCATCCAGATCGACGACCGCACCGTGCTGGTCCTGGGCCAGGAACTCGACATCGCCCACGACCAGCCCGACGTCGCCAACGCCCTCGTGCACCGCGCCGGCGACACCCTCGTGCTCGTCGACACCGGCGTGACGCAGGCGTTCAAGGCGGCGCTGAAGACCGCGACCCAGCAGGTCGGCGGGTACCGCAGGGCGATCGTGCTGACCACCCACGGCCACCCCGACCACATCGGCAACAACGACCTCGCCGACGAGCTCGGCGTGCCCGTCGAGCACTACGTCCCGGCCCGTGACCTCGAGCAGATGCGAGACCCGGCGCCCTACTGGGTGCGCTCGTTCTCCCGGATCGCCGGCGTGGTGCCGCTGGTGGCACCCCCGTCGCTGGCGGGGAACAAGGTGGTCTCGCTGTTCCAGCCGATGCTCCCGTTCGGTGCGACGACCCGGACCTACGAGGAGCTGCCGCTGGAGCGGATCCGCATCGGCTCCGCCCGGTTCACCGGCTGGACCTTCGCCGACGGCGCGGTCCGGGTGCTGCGCACCCAGGGTCGCTGCGCCGGGCACGTCATCGTGCACCTACGCGACAACAAGGTCCTGCACCTGTCCGACGAGGCCAACGGCCCGTGCGGGGTGATGGCGGACGCCGACCAGCTCAAGATCCAGACCACGCTCGGCGCGGCGGCCACGCTGTTCGAGGAGGGCGAGGCCACCACCCTCACCGACGGGCACACCTTCGAGGTCAAGGACCGGGAGACCGCGCAGGCCTACCTGGACGGCCTCCTGGACCAGGTGACCGCGCTGCACGCGGCCGCGATCGGCATCACCAAGGCGGGCGGCCCGATCCGCCCCAGCGCCTTCACCGCCCGGTACGCAGACACCGTGGCCGAGCTCGGCGTCGGCGGGGCCAACCCGAACGAGATGTTCACCGGGATGATGGCGGTCAACCAGCTCCGCGAGCTCGGCCTGCGCCCCGAGTCGACCAAGGTCGACGCCGTATGGACGCGGCCGGCCCTGGACAACCCCGAGCCCCTGCCCGGCATGCCCCGCGAGCTGAAGCTGATCCCCGCCGCCGCCGCGATGGTGGCCTGGAAGATCCGGGGCCGCGACAAGGCCCCGAAGCCGACGCGGTTCCAGTAGTGCACGCCGGGTCGACCGTCGCCTCAGACGCGATCGTCCGCCGGCCAGGTCAGGAAGCCGATCCGCCGGGCGCGGCGCTGGTCGGCATCCGCGCGCACGGCGGCCTTGATCACCGCGGCGAGCAGCCGCCGTGGCGGGACCGCCGCGACCGGCGACCACCAGCGTTGGGTGAGCCAGTCCTTCTCCTGCTCGTCCAGGCCGAGCCCGTCCAGCGTGCGTGGCCGGTCCGGCCACCGCAGTCGCAGGTAGCGGTACTGGCGCAGCAGAACCGTGCGCGGTCGCAGGCCGACGACCGTCAACGTCCGGCCGGGCAGCGCCGCGCGGGCCCGCGCGGCGAAGCGGCAGCCGTCCGGGCTCGCGTCGTGCAGGAGGAGGACCGGCACGTCGGGCGGCACGTCCGCGGGGGACGCGGTGAGCACCATGTCGTACGCGTCCGGCAGGCCGTTCGCCTGCAGGCAGACGAGCACCGCGCGGTCCGGGCACACCAGGGCGAGCCGCGGCCGCTCCCGCGGCGGCACCTCGACGGCGGTCTCGTCCACCACGCCGTCCGGCCGCGCTTGGTAGATGTCCGGCCACGTCCACAGGACCAGCTCGCGGAACTCCCCCAGCGGCATGGCGACAAGCCTCGGCGGACGCGGCTTGCGTGCCCACGCGCGGAGTAAACCGAGGCCGGGAGCCGGCTTCGCGTGCCTGCCCACCGACCGCACGCGCCGCGCCGCCGACCTGCGGGCGGCGGCGTACCAGAGCTGGGTCACGGTGTAGCTCAGCCTGCCGCCGTCGCTGAGCATGGCGGCGAGCCCGCGCACCCTGACGTCGTGCAGGTGCAGCCGGTTCAACCGCGGCTCGAACACGAACTGCTTGCCGCAGCGGGAACAACGCCGGCCACCCCGCTGCTGGTACAGCAACGACTCGTCACAGTGCGGGCAGATCATGGCACCTTCCACTCCGGACGGAGGGATCGTAGCCACCGCAACGTGCTGCCGAACAGCTACGAGCAACGGCCTCCGAGGTGTTTCCGTCTCGTCCACGTGGGAACCCGACTACCTGGGTCACAGATGGGAATGGGTATGGCGATCGACGAGATACTTCCGCGGTTACACCACATTCTGCAAGGTCTCTGCTTTCCGGCTCAACGATGGCAGATCCTCGCGGAGGCCGACATGTACGGCGCGGACACCGAGCTGAGGACGCAGCTGTACGCGCTGCCGGTCCGGCTGTACGAGAACTGCGCCGACATCGCCGACGCCATGGAGTCTCGTCATGCTCTCGATCCGGAGGATCTACCGGTACGGAGCGCCGACGTCTTCCGTGCCGTGTCCCGGACATCGGGATGACCTCTGTCTTGCTGTCACAGGCCGGGTCGCGTGAACCGTCACCGCTGGCACGCGGTCAGGAATCGAGAAGCACCTCCTCCGAGGCGCATTTAGGGTGACCGGCATGGACCTCACCATTCACGCCACCACACTGCCGCACGACGACCCGGAAGCCTGCCTGACCTTCTACCGCGACGTCCTGGGCTTCGAGGTCCGCAGCGACGTCGGCAAGGACACGATGCGCTGGATCACGGTCGGTCCTCCGGAGCAGCCGGGCACCTCCATCCTCCTGTCGCCGCCGGCCGTCGGACCCGGTTTCACCGACGAGGAACGCCACACCATCACCGAGATGATGGCCAAGGGCACCTACGGCTGGATCATGTTGGCCACGAAGGATCTGAATGGCACCTTCGAGAAGGTGCAGGCCAGCAACGCCGAAGTCCTCCAGGAGCCGACCGCGCAGCCCTACGGCATCCGCGACTGCGCCTTCCGAGACCCCGCCGGCAACCACATCCGCATCCAGGAAGTGCCGTGACCTCCGCCGGAACACGTCATGTCAGGTGATGTCGTGCCGTGGTTCGATCATTCGCCACTCGGCACGGCTCGTCGCGGGTGGTGGCGTGCGTGGGCGGCCGGAGGGCAGGACGAGGTCGCGCAGCGGGCCCGCCACTGGTGACGGAGGTGCCTGCCAGCGTTCGAGGATCATTCTGGTGACGGTGAGCGCGAGCCAGGCCATGGTGTCGCTGACCTGGTCCCGGTCGACGGTGGCGGCGGAGGTGGCGTCCTCGTCGGCGAGGGTGACGTGCAGGTACTCCGTGCCGGCGGGAAGGCCGCGCAGGGCGACGGCGTACTGAAGCTCGATGTCGGCGATCCCGGCATCGGCGTCACCGGCGAGTTCGGTCAGCACGGTGTCGTAGATCTGGCCGGCCCGGCGCCGGACCCGCTCGCCGTAAGTGAGCAGCACGGGGATGGTTCCGCGCAGGCGGTCGGCGCTCAGCCGCAGACCGTCGAGCAGCATGAGCGGTGGCACCGTGACCGCGAACCCCGCCGGCAGATTGTCGAGTTCGGCCTGCACCCGTTCGGTGCGTGCCGGCTCGTCGTCGGGCAGGCCGAAATAGCGGAAGTCGATGTTGCCGTAGCCGAGGCCGTCGGCGACCAGGGAGGCAAGCAGTTCGCCGTAGCCCCATGGTGGGGACAGCACGAGCACGGGCGGGCCGTCCGGGCGTGGGCCGTGTCCTGTTGGGGGTCGGGAAGCCTCCTGTTCGGGGACCTGGATGAGGAGTTCGGGTGCGTTCTCCCAGTCGTGCACCTCGCCGACACGCCAGTAGAGCCCCAGGTGTTGCCAGACGTTCCCGAGGACTTCGTGGTGGATGTAGGCGCGGACCTGGTCGACCTGCCAGTCGCGGAGCTGGTCGGGTGGGACGACGCCGACGTAGTGGTGATAGATGAGCCGGACGTCGGTCCCGCGGATGGCTGAACGCAGCCGGATCTCCCAGTTGATGCCGGAGTTGCTGAGCTCGTGAACCACCTGCGCAGCCGCGGAGGCATTGGCGAGCGTGGCTGCCTGCCGCAGCAGCCGCTGGCTGTGTTCGAGGCCCTCGCGAAGCTCGCGGGTGGCCTGCGAGAGCAGCAGTGAGCCGGAGAAGACATCCGGGAGCACGCCGGCCAGGCGCAGCAACTCGGCCTCGGACACACCTGCCAACCGAGCCAGCTCGGGCCAGTGATCCAGCACGGTGACGCGCGGTAGGTGCCGACCGTCCAGCCAGGCCCGGAACGTACTGATCGGGACCCCGAGTTGGTCCGCCGCACGCTCGGCCGGGATGCCTTTCGCCCGCATACCCGCTCGAATGGCCGTCGCCCACGGGTCCGACTGCCAACGCCCCACGCCAGAAACCTAGCGGTGATCGACGGAAAGCTGTAGGGGTCGACGCGCTGCGGCGAGTCGGACCCTGGAATGCGTTCCCGATTCCCCGACAGCGGAGGTCCTCATGATCGTCTACGTCCGTCTGGGCACACTCATCCGCTGCGTCCTGTGCACAGCGATGATCACGATCGCGCTGGCGACGGCACTCATCCACCCGACCGAACCCGAGCAGACTTCGCCCACCAACACGTCGACGTCTCGACTCGCCGAATGACACATTGCCCGTCGGGGCGACGAGGTTCACCGATTGGCGGCCAGCACTGCCGCGAGGCCCTCTCGCAGATCTTTGACGAAATATTCGGGAACCTCCAGCGACGGGAAATGTCCCCCGGTTTCGGGTGACCTCCATCGGACGATCTGCCGGTACCGCTGCTGTGCCCAGCGGCGCGAATACTTCTCGATGTCGCGGGGATACATCGTGATCGCCGACGGGACGTCGACCCGAAGGTCGGGGTCGAGCGAGTTGTGGCTTTCGTAGTAGATGCGGGCTGACGACGCGCCGGTCCGCGTCAGCCAGTACAGGGTGACGTCGTCGAGAACGCGGTCTCTGGAAATCGTCTCGAACGGGCTGTCTTCGGTGTCCGACCATTCGGCGAACTTGTCGAGGATCCAGGCGAGAAGCCCGACCGGTGAGTCGACGAGGGAGTAGCCGATGGTCTGCGGTCGGGTCGCCTGCTGCTTCGCGTACGCCGCGCGGTGGCGCCAGAAATTGCGGGTTTCCTCCGTCCAGGTGCGCTCGACTGCCGTCAGCCCGTCCGTTGTCAACCCGGGTGGTGCCTGCGCGGTCGTTGTGTGGATGCCGAGCACGTGCGCCGGGAATCTGCCGCCGAGGACCGTGGTGATCACACCTCCCCAGTCGCCGCCGTGGGCTACGAACTTGCCGTAGCCGAGCCTTGCCATCAGCTCCACCCAGGCGGCCGCGATCTTTTCGATTCCCCACCCGGTAGTGGCCGGCTTGTCGCTGTAACCAAATCCTGGCAGCGACGGGACCACGACGTGGAACGCCGGCGCGTCTGCTTCTTTCGGGTCTGCCAGTTCGTCCACTACGTCGACGAATTCGGCAATGCTGCCCGGCCAGCCGTGCGTCAAGATCAGCGGAGTGGCATCCGCACGCGCGGATCGGCGGTGCAGAAATGGATTCCCAACTCGTCAATGGTCGTGCGGAACTGGCCGATCCGGTTGAGGCGCGCTTCGAACGACCGCCAGTCGTACCCAGTGCGCCAGTAGTTCACGACATCGACGAGGTCGGCGAGAGGAACGCCCTGTTCCCACCGGCGAGGGTCGGGCGCGGCGCGATAGACGGTCTCGGCCTCCGGTAGCCGCGCAGCGGCCAGTCGCGCGCGCAGATCGTCGAGGTCAGCGTCGGTTGCGTGGGCTTCAAATGCCTGCACGTCGCTGGTCAGACGGGGCATGAGACCTCCTGTCATCGCGGAACCGGCTAAGACGGTTCTAACACGTCGTCATGCCAGCGTGCAACCAGCTAAGGTGGTTCCATGCGTGCCGGGTTCCCTGACTTCCGCCTCGGTAGCGTGCTGGCGACCAGCTTCACGGGGACGCTGTCGGAGCGTCATGGCAACGCTGTGGAGCGCATACCCACGCCGCAGCGCCTCGTCGACTGGCTGGCGGTGAGCGGCCTGGCCGTGGAGTCCTGCACCACCGCCCAGTTCGACCTCGCTCGGGACCTGCGGGAGTCGATCCACGCCGCCGCGACCGCGGCCGCGTGCCAGGACGCTCTCCCTGCGTCTGCTGTCCAAGTCATCAACGCCTGCAGCACTCAGGGCCGGGCCGCAGCTGTCCTGACGCCCGACGGCAAGCGGCGGTGGCAGCTCAGCTCGGCTTCACGCGTGGAGGATGCCCTGGGCGTGATCGCCGCCGACGCGATCAGCATCATCGCAGGCGAACGAGACGGGAAATTGGCCTTGTGCGCGTCACCAACCTGTCAGGCCGCCTTCTTCGACACCAGCCAAAGTCGCACCCGCAGATGGTGTGACATGAACACGTGCGGAAATCGTCAGAAGAAGGCGCGATTCAACGCCAACCAACGCGATCACCGTCGGCCCCATAGCAAAGCCTCGGAAGCCTGACCCGAAGGCCGCGGTTCAGCTCGGTCGCGGGGTCACGTCGTCGCCGGCCTCGGGATCAGGGCCCCGGCTGCGGCGGGCCTTCATCGGGCGGGGGCGCTGCCTGCGCAGCGGCACGCCGCTGAAAGAACAGATCGCCGGCCGACTGCCCCTGGTTCGCCCTCCTGCGGCGGCGGATGACAGTGCCCGTGGCGGCCATCAGGATCAGGACGCCGCCGCTCACGAAGGCCCCGAGACTCCAGGTGTCGCGGGTGCGTTGCGCAGCCTCGGTTTCCTTCTCGACCTCGTCGTAGGTCTTCCGCTCCACGACCTCGCCACTACCGGTGGCGTTCACACAAACCCTGCCGGGCGAAATCGGCACGCCGCCACACCGGACGACCGGGTCACCCGTGAGACTGGCGCCGAGCACGAGCAGACCGAGCCCGGCGACCAAGCAGAAGATCCATATCCTCATATCGCGCTCCCCCAGGAGCCAAGTGCCGTGCAGCCATGGTGCCACAAGCCGCAACCGGTAGTTCGATGATTGGGTGACCGAGCTCAGCACCGACGAGTCCGACCGACCGCCGAAACACATACCGGCGAGCACGACCCCAACCACGTCCCCGCCTGGCCAACCCGACTTACTTGCGCGCCGGACTCTTCCACAAGCTGTGTCCACGTTTACGATCGGAAGGGTCGGCTCAGACATTGCAGGCTGGAGGCTGGGCCGTGGCGTGCCGGAGTTCGTCGCGAGTGCGCTACAGAACAGGTAGCGGCTGCAACTCGCAGGGCGGATTCCGCAGCCGAGCCATGGCTGCGGAGTACGTGCACAGTGTGCAGGTTGATCAGCGGCGCGGAACGTGGCTGGCCCCAGCCGGCGCGAGAACTCTCCTCACGACGTGGACACAACGGTGGATCGACGTGATCGACCTCGAGCCGCGCTCCGAGGATAGAACTACCGCCGCTACCTGCGCCTCTACGTCCTGCCATGCTGAGGCGGTTGACGCGCGCAGCGACGTCTACGCGGCGGGCTGCGTGCTGTTCGAGTTGCTCACCGGGGCCCGCCGTTCACCGGGACTCCCGGTCGCGGGCGCCTACCAGCACGCCTAGGAGGAACCGATACCGCCGTCGGCGCTCAACGACCGGGTGCCGCCCGCGCTGGACGCGCTGGTACTGAAGGCCTTGTCAAATGGTGCGCCCAACCGACCTACAGTCCGCTGGTTCGCTAACGGTTTCATCTGGCTTGGCTCGGCGACGAGCGCCGTACGTGTCGTGTCTCTGAAGGACGCAGGCGTAATGCGTCTGAAGCCGAACGAGCAGCGCGAGGAGCCGAACGGCGAGAATGTATACACCTTGATAACTCCGGTAGTTCATCTACGTCGATCGAGACCATCCGCGTTGCACATAAAGCCAGGATCGAGATTGTCGTTCAGATGAGCAAGGGCGGACGATCGCCGAGGGTGGAGGCGCGAGTTTCTTGACCTCGTCGCGACGGAAGGGCGAATCCAGAACGGAGTTCTCGCAAGGCACTCGCTCTATTTGAAGACGGAATTGTATTTGAGCAATCAAACTACTGAGGAGCTCGCGGAAGCGCCTACTCGGTGACCGTTGACTTGCGTTCTATTTGATTAGCTGTCGCGATAGGCGACATCGTGGAGGCGTTGGTGTTGTCCGGTTTGACGGATCTGGCGGCGGTCGTCCCCGCGCTCGCGGGCCTGTTCCCGTATCGAGATCCCTTGTCGTTGACAGATTAATGCTGGACCTGCATGGACGGGCGAATGTTCCACCCTCGCATCGTGAACCGGGCACGTCGCGCGGATGCCGTAGACCCGGATCGTGCAGCTGCGTGCGGTGCGGATGGTCGGGGCGCCAGGACGCGGACCCGAGCCTGTTGTTCGAGGCGCTGCGCCGGGACGCGTCCGAGCACCACGAGCCGATCTAACGCTGCCTAAGGACGGTGTGGGCCGCGTTCCCGCCCGCCTTTCTCAGTGAGCTGCGCGCCGCCCGCACGGTCGGGGTCGCCGCACTGGCCGCCACCCTCGACGATCACGGGCTGCACGCGCTCGCTGGTGGCCGTCGGAACAGCCCACGTAGGTGTTGCCCGTCGGGCGACAGGCCGAGCAACCACCGGCCAGGGCACCCAGGCGCAGGGCGCCAAGGAAGGCGACCTGTTCGACGACAACGAGCCGACCGGCAGAGATGTCCCGTAACCACCGGTGGAGGTATGACAAAAGCTGTCCATCGACAATTCCCGCCCGCCGATCGCGCAACATGAGATCTGGCCACGGGTAAGATGCCCCGGACTGCTCGCCGCATTCCGGAGGTCGTCGCTGGTGGCTAATGTGGACGGCCTGGCCGCAAGGCTCGGTCGCTTTTTCTTCGCGGCCGGTCCCCCGGCGGTCGCCGTCGCGCTGTGGGGACAATCCATCGCGGCGCATCCGGTACTCGCGATAGCCGCGTTCCTCGCCTACGAGGCATTGGTGGCAGGCGCACGTTTCTTCGGACAGATCGCCGGCGACGTGCGGGACCGCTGGCGCAACCCCATCGCCGACTACGTGGACAAGCTCGTTCGACGCCGGATATCCCGCTTCGGCGCCCGCTATCGCGACTACGTGCTGACCATGATGGACAAGGTCGACCAGAAAGGCCTGGAAACGGTCGGCTGGTACACGCCGCGGCTGGAGGACGTGTACATCGAGGTCAGCGTGGCTTTCAAGGCACCACAACAGATTCCCACCGACCTTCTCGCCAGCGGATTCACGGACACTGCCGAGCGGCACAACATCAAGGAATACCTCGATCGCCCGTCACCAACGGTCCACGCTGTGATCGGCGGACCCGGCAGCGGGAAGACGACGCTGCTACGGCACACCGCCCAGGACATCTACCGGTCGGGCATCAAGCGGCGGCGCACCGTGCCCATCCTGGTCTACCTGCGCGACCATGCCGGAACGATCACCAAGGACCTCAACATCTGGTTGGCGGACCTCATGGCCCTCGGGCTGCGCGCGTCCGGTGGCCCGGACGAGCCGGACGGCTGGTTCGAGCAGCAGCTGCGCAAGGGCAACTGTGTCGTGCTGTTCGACGGGCTGGACGAGGTGCCCAACCAGGGGCAGCGCACCCTGGTGGCGCACTGGGTCGAGCGGCAGATCGTGCACTATGCCAAGAACGACTTCGTGATCACGTCCCGGCGGCAGGGCTACACGTCCGCGCCAATCGCCGGCGCGTCCGTCGTGACCGTGCTCGCGTTCACCGAGACACAAATGACCACGTTCGTCCAGAAGTGGTACGCGGCGGTGGAAGAGCACGCCCCGGACGGCGAGGAGGGGGATCCGCGGGTACGTGCCGAATCAGCCGCGAACGATCTGCTCGAGCGGCTGGCCGGCGCGCCGGACCTGTACGAGCTGACGATCAACCCCCTGCTGCTGACCATGATCGTCAACGTCCACCGGCACGGCGGCGTGCTGCCCGGTAGCCGGGCCAAGCTGTACCGGGAGATCTGCCACGTGATGCTGGGCCTGCGGCAGGAGGCGAAGAAGATCCCGAACAACCTGGACCGGGATCGAAAGGAGGCGCTGCTGCGCGGGCTGGCCTACACCATGATGCGCCGCCGCGTGCTCCACCTGCCGCGGCAGGAGGTCATCGACGAGCTGAAACCGCGCCTGCAGCGGATGTCCCGAGAGGTCTCGGTCGAGGACTTCCTGGCCGACGTCGCCTCGAACGGGTTGATGGTGGAACGGGAACGCGACCAGTTCTCCTTCGCGCATCTCACGTTCCAGGAGTACCTAGCGGCGATGTACATCTCCGGCCGGGAGTCGGAACGCGAGGTGCTGACCAACGCGGTCGACGACAGCTGGTGGCGGGAAACCACGTTGCTGTACACCGCGCAGTCCGACGCGGATCCCATCGTGCGCGCCTGCATCAAGTCGGCCACGGTGCCGGCCCTGGCCCTCGCGTTCGACTGCACCGAACAGCAGGACCGCGAGCTGGATCCGGCGCTCGGCAACTACCTCGACGATCTGCTCGCGTCGGCGTTCGACCCCGCGACTCCCGCCGACCTGCGCCGGCTGATGACCGGAGTACAGGTCATGCGGCATCTGCGACCGGTGATCCGTACCGGGACCACCTCCCGGATCAGCATCGCGCCGATCACGAGCGGGATCTACTGGCTGTTCCAGCAGGACGTCGTCGGGCACAAACCGGATACGTCGGCCCGCGCCACGCCGACCATGAAGTCACCGGTTACCGGCGTGCGCGGCGTCGATGCGCTCGATCTCATCCGGTGGATCAACGAGATCACCGCGGGGCACGTCTCCTACCGGCTGCCGACCGCGGAGGAGATGCACCATCCGGCGGTACGCCGCGCGGTGGCCAAGGCGTCGCAGAACGGTGTCGCGCTGTCGGTCTGGACATCGCCGCGCGAACCGCGCGAGCCGCGCGAGCCGGCGCTCTGGACGGCGCCCGGCGCCCCTCATCCACATCAGGTGGACTGGACCACCATTCTCACCGTTGTCGATCGAGATCTCCAGCGGGCCCGGAGCACGCTCGCCCGCCTCCTGCTCGTCCATTCCATCGTGGCCAACCGGGTCCGGTACGCGGTGCTCGAGCGAACCGTCGACGTCGCGAGCTCACGGTCCACCATGAGCATTCCGGCGATCTACAACGCCGTCACGCTGGCCCGCAGGCGACCCAGCCTGTTCGACGCTGCGCTCCGGGACAGCACGAACCTCGACCTCCAGCTCACCGGCGCGGTCGATCTCGAGCGTCCAGTGGGCATCGCGCCCGCGTTCGGCCTGACCCAGATCGTCCGGGCGGAACTCACCGTCACGATCGGCATCGACGAAGCGCAGGAAATGATCAAGCTCGACGTGGATGCGGCCGACCGGGAGGCGATGACGCTCGACGTGAACGGCTTGCCGGCCACGACCATCGACCGGATCCTCGCACTCGACACGGTCAGGTCGCTCGACCATGATCAGCTCGTCGACGACACGCCGGGGACCGCGACGAGCTACCACCAGGGACTGGCGCTGAACGGCTTTGGCGCCCTCGACCGGAGTGTGGGCTTTGCGCTGGCCTACGCGCTCGGGTCGTCGATGTACACCTCACCAGATCCCCGAAATTGGCTGGCGGCGTTCTCCTTGAAGTTCCAGGAGGCCGTCGCCGCCGTCAATTCCGACGGCAAACCCTGCGTCGTGTCGCCCGATAGGCTAGGCCCGCTGCTGGACGGAGCGTGCGAGACCGCCTTGAACATGCCGGGCCTGGGCGACGGGCCATGGGCCCGCCAGGTGCTGATCAACCTCAGGGAAACCGCGCTGCCGGTGGTGGCCTACCGCGACTACGCGCATGGTTCGCACGTGATCAGGGCTGTCCGCCTCGCCGCGTTGTGCCTGGCGGTCGAGGCCAACAAGCACAAGGCAGCGAGACTGGTCGCCGAGTTCTGCGACATCGCTGCCGGCATCACCCTGCTGGAACGCCGCTCGAACAGCGAGTCCACCCCAACCGAAACGATCATGCTCGCCTCGTCATGACACCGGACGCGTCGAGGAGCCGTTTCGCGGCCACCGTCGCCCCGTCGGCCTGGATCGTACCGACCACGGGTCGGGTCTCGCGCCTAGGTCTCGGCGGTCAGCGCCGTCGTCAGCGCACCCGCGGGGCTGTTCCGACGTCGCCGCAGATCCGGGTGGCGTCAGGTACGTCGTCCCGCACCCGCGGGCTGACTCCTTGGTGCAGTGGCTCGCGCACTTGGGGACGTGGGTCGTCCACGCTCCGGCGGGGCTGTTCCTCAAACCATCGGTGCCGAGTTGAAACGGGCTCGGTCGTCCCACGCTGCGGGGCTGTTCCCCGGGGTGTGGACGTCAACGCGGCTATATCGGTGTCGTCCCCACGCTCGCGGGCGTTCCGCAGTTGATCGACACTCGCTGATGACTCAATCCCCAGGCTGCCGACAGGAAACCGCTGGTCAGGCCAGTTCCCATCCTTTGGTGATCCTGCTCAAGGCTCGAACCTACGACAAGTCGACGCAACCACTCTGCTCCGAGCCGGCTGACCCCTGCACCGGACGCTCGGCTGCCCGACTTCCGGCACGGAACGCCGTCTTCTGCATCGGCCCACTGCGGCAATATGGGGCCCTATCAGCCCATATCGAACACATGTCCTGGAGCAGACCGTTGACCCCATTTCGCAACGATCATGAACGTGCTCCAGTTTTGCTTCATCTTGACGTTGTCGATCATGCAAGGAGTCCACTTGGGACAGACGGTCAAGATCACAAAATAGCCCGCTGACCTCGGCGAATGTCCCAGTCAGCGGGCTAGGTAAGATGGTGGAGCTGAGGGGGTTCGAACCCCTGACCCCCACACTGCCAGTGTGGTGCGCTACCAGCTGCGCTACAGCCCCGTATGAATTTGCACGCCGGAACGGCTCCCGTCCGTGCCAGTACAAGCTACATGACTCTCGGGGGCTCGCCCAATCGGGTCGGGAGGTTCCCTCGGCGGGCCCTGCGTGCTACACCGATGGCGTGATCGCCGATGAGGTCGTGCGTGTGCCGTTGGTGGAGCCTGATGCCGAGGGCGTGGCGCCTGACCTGCGGCGACAGGTTCAGGAACGACGTCTCCGCGAGCTCGTGGATCGGCTGCTCGCGGCCGGTGGGGTGCAGGCCCGGCGGCTCGCGGACTGTGGCGTCACGGGCGGCGGCGACGTCTCGCTGGACTCGCTCGGCCGGCTGCCTACCGTCACCAAGCGTGACCTCTGGGAGCACTACCCTCACGGGCTGCGTGCGGTGCCCACCGAGGACGTCGTCTGCATACACGGGTCCTCGGGGACCGGCGGGCGGCCGACGCTTGTGCCCTATACCGCTCACGACGTGGACGTCTGGGCCCGCGTCATGGCCCGGGCGCTCGGGGGCGCGGGCGCGACCCGGCGCAGCATCGTGCACAACGCGTACGGGTACGGGCTCTTCACCGGCGGCTTGGGCGTCCACCACGGCGGCATGCGGCTCGGCGCCACGGTCATCCCGCTGTCCGGCGGGATGACCGACCGGCAGATCCGCATGCTCGTCGACCTGCGGCCCGACATCCTCACCTGCACGCCGTCCTACGCGATCTTCCTCGGTGAGGCCATGCAGGCCGCCGGCATCGAGGTCGGCAGCCTGCGCGCGGGCGTATTCGGGGCCGAGCCGTGGACCAACGAGATGCGCGCGCAGATCGAGCGGCTGCTGGGCCTGCGAGCACTCGACATCTACGGACTGTCCGAGATCATCGGCCCCGGCGTCGCCTGCGAGTCGCTCGACTCGGACGGGATGTTGAACGTCGCCGAGGACCACTTCTACGTCGAGGCCGTGGACGCCGACGGCAACCCGGTGCCCGACGGCACCCCCGGTGAGCTGGTGTTCACCACCCTCACCAAGACCGGCATGCCGCTGCTGCGCTACCGCTCGGGCGACGTCGCCGTGCTCGCCGGGCCGGTGCCGGGCGCGCCGCGCACCCTGCGCCGGATGTCGAAGCTGCTCGGCCGCACCGACGACATGCTCGTCGTCCGCGGGGTCAACGTCTTCCCCACCGAGATCGAGGCCGTGCTGCTCGCCGACGAGCGCGTCAGCCCGCACTACCTCGTCGTCGAGGACCGGCGGGTCGCCGCGCGGCCCGAGCTGCGCGTCGCGGTCGAGCCGGCGGGCACGGTCGACGCCGGCCGCCTGGCCGCGGACCTGGACGCCGCGCTGCGCGAGCGGCTCGGCATCACCTGCGTGGTGCGCGTGCTCGCGCACGGCGCCGTGCCGCGGACCGAGGTCGGCAAGGCGCGGCGCTTCGCCCGGTGGACCGAGGGCGAGCCGCCGCTCGCCGGGATCGACTGAGCGTCAGCTCGCGTTCCCGAGCACGTCGTCCAGCCAGTTCGCGCTGGACGTGTCGATGACCTCGTGTCCCTTTGCGACGGTCGGTGTGCCGAAACCCTTCTGGCCGTGGATCTCCTGCTGCAGGTACTCGGCGGTGCGCACCTGCTCGAACTGGGACTGGATGACCTTCTCGTACTTGCCACTCTCCACACAGGACTTGAAGCCGGCCGACTTGATGCCGAGATCCTTGCCCAGCTTGGCGAGCTGCTGCTTGTCCCAGCCGCGCGCACCCTCCTCGGGCTGCGCGTCGTACAGGCTCTGGTGGAACTCGGGGAACTTCCCGCCGTCCGCCGCGCACAGGCCGGCGTTCGCGGAGTCCATCGAGTACCCGGGCGGGTCGGAGTTCTCGTTGAGCATGGGCAGCATGTGGTACCGCAGCCGCAGCGTGCCGTCCTTGACGTGCTGCTCCATGTCGTCGCCGTAGTTCTGCTCGAACCCGCCGCAGACCGGGCACAGGAAGTCCTCGTACACGTCGAGGGTCACCTTGGCGGTGTCCTTGCCGACCACCACGACCGCGCCATCCCGGCGCACCGGGTAGGTGACGTCGTCGGCCGCGGCGCCGGTTGCCGCGTCGTCGAGCTGGGAGGTGCTCGTGCCCGCGATGTCCTGGCCCTCGGTCGCGTTCTTCTTGTTGTTCGTGTAGATCACGCCGCCGACGACCGCGCCGAGCAGCAGCACGACGACGACCACGCCGATGACGATCTTCTTGCGGTCGCCCGACTTGTGCCGCGCGACGGCCGGCGCCTGGCCGCCCGTCGACGCGGTCGTCTGCGCCTGGCGCTTCTTCCGCGCGTTGCGCTCTGCTCCACCCACCGATCAAGTCCTTCCCTGTGTTTCACCGGTCGGACCGGCGCGTCTGTGCGGGTTCAGCCAACCATCCAGGGTCAGCAGCGTTCGCGGCCGGACCAGCAGCCAGCCGGCGAGCACCAGAAACCCGACGTCCCTGGCGATCTCCAGCGGGTACTGCGTGTCACCGGTCTCGACCTGGCCGCCGCCGCCGAAGCAGCCGCAGTCGATTGTCAGCCCGCGGGCCCAGGACTGCGCCACGGCGACGATGAACGCGAGCAGCACCAGCGCCGACACGGCCGCGGTGAGCCGCGTGCCGAGCCCGACGAGCAGCAGTACGCCGAGCGCGAGCTCGAGGAACGGAACGGCGCCGGCGACGACGCTCACCGCGTCGGCGGGCAGCAGGTCGTAGGCCTGCACCGCGATGTAGGTCTGGTTGGGGTCGCTCGCCTTGACGGCACCCGAGATCAGCCACACCGCGGCCAGGCCCAGCCGGGCGACGGTGCCGATCCAGTCGAGCACACGCGCGGACGGTCGAACCACACCCTCGACGCTACCGAAGCCGCCTTAGGACAGGCTGAGAACCCCGCAGGTCAGCGACCACGACACCCACCACGACACCGAACGCGACGTGATCGGCGACCTGCGGCCAGGTGACCAGCTCCCGCACCGCCGCGGTCCGCGCACCGGGGACGTTGAGGTCGAGCGCGGCGATGGCGAGCCCGGCGACCGCGCCCCAGCCCACGGTCCCCCGTCGCGGCAGCACCCGGGCGAGCACGAGCGCCCACCCGAGCGAGATTCCGATGTGGACCGGCACAGCGGCCAGCAGCAGCGGCGCCGACCGAGCCTCGCGAGGCAGCAACATCGCCCCCGCCGCCCGGGTAGCCGCAAGCGGATCGCGCCGCGTGACAAGGGCGTGGGCAGTGGAAGGCGCCCCACTGAGCACCCCAGCGACCACCCCGGCCCTGAGTCCGATGCGCGCCCAGCCCACTCCCCCATCATGCAGAAGAGAGGGACGCAGCGCCGAAAGCAGGTGGCGAAGGAGGGGTCGGGGCCGCTACAGACGCCGGCGCCGGGAGGGAAGCCGGGGTCGAGAGGAACGCCGGGGTCGGGAGGGGACGGGGTCGGGAGGGGGGTCGGGAGGGAGAGCCGGATCACGAGAGAGCCAGGTCGAGAGAGCGGGATGGCGAGAGAGAACGGGGGCGCGCGAGAGAGCGCCGGGCCCAAGAAAGAGCAGGTCGAGAAAGCGCAGGGTGCGAGAGAGCGCACACGGCATCGCGGGACAGCAAGGCGGTGCGAGGCAGTCGGGTCGTGAGGCAGCCGGATGGTGCGAAGCGGCGATCGCGAGAGAGGGCGGGGTGGCGAGAGACATGGCGGAGCAGCGAAGAGGGCGGCGGCGCGAGAGGGCGGGGTCGCGAACGAGAGCACGGTCCCGAGACAGCGCGGGGCGAGGGAGTGGTGCTGCGAGAGAGAACGCCGTCACCAGAGGGACGGATCGCCAGACAGAGCGGGTGACCTGCGCAGCGATCGCGGGAAAGAAGGCGCGTCGAGTAAGAGCGCGGGGGTCGAGAAGCGAGTGCGAGAGGGGCCACCGCGAAAGAGAGCGGGGTGGCGAGAGCGCGCGGGATCGCGAGACAGAGACCGGGGGGCGTGATCGAGCGAGGGCGGGGTTCGAGAAGAAGCGAGCAGCGAGGGAGAGCGGGGCGATGGAACCAAGCGCGCGATCTACGGCGGGCTGGTCAAGAGCAGCGCAACCACGCTGGGTCGGCAGGAGCTCGCACCGTGGGGGGTTTGGGGGGCTCGGCCCCCCAGAATGACGATGGCCGACCCGGCGAGGCGCCGCTAGGCGCCGAGCAGGGTCGGCCAGAGGTCGTGGAGGTGCCGGGAATCGAACCCGGGTCCTCTGTCGTCTTTCCAGGGCTTCTCCGTGCGCAGTTCACTGTGCCTCTACTCGGCCCCGCCGGTCACGTGAACAAGCCGGTGTGACGGGCCCAGCCGCTGTAAATGTCCCGTCGCAGGTCCGCGGCCGACCCGCGACGGTGAGCCTCCTAGCTGATGCCGGCAGACCGGGTCGGAGGCGACCCCGGGCCGACAGACATCACTCCGGCTGACTAGGCAGCGAGAGCGACGTCGCGCTGGGAATTAACCTTGGCGCATATTGGTTTGCGGCGACGCTTGAGGTGGCCATCCGCCTGCACCTGCACGCTTCCCCTGAAGCAACGTCCAAAGTCGAAACCGTTCACCCCCTTGTTGGGTACTTCCTACAAGAGGATAACGCCTCCGGCGCTCAGGATCATCCCGGTTCCGCTCGAGGGGTAGGGCTAGCCCCACCACGAACCCGGCGGCACGCCCCATGTCACGTGATTCCCGGCCGGGCCATGCTGGTCATGCGACGAAAATCCCGCTAAGGAGACCAACGATGACCACCGAGCGTGACGGCACCCGGCCGAACCCTCCGCTACTCGGTTCGCTCGCCTACCTGGTGATGAACCTGCCGATCGGCATCGCGTCGTTCGTCTTCGTCGTCACCACGCTCTCGCTGGGCGTGGGCACCGTCGTCATCTGGGTCGGGCTGGCCGTACTGGCCGTCTCGATGCTCGTCTGCCGCGGGTTCGCCCAGGTGGAGCGCGCCCGGGTACACGCGATGCTCGGCACCTACATCGCGACGCCCTACCGGCCGCTGCCCGAGAAGACCAAGCGCTGGACCACGCGCATCAAGGACCCGGCGACCTGGAAGGACATGGCCTACTGCGTGCTCCTCCTGCCCATCGGCATCGCCGAGTTCACGCTGATGGTGACGTTCTGGGCGACGAGCCTCTGGCTGGTCACGCTCCCGGTCTACTGGGGCTTCCTGCCGGACTCGTGGCGCGCCGAGGTGTGGAACGACAGCGACACCCCGCTCTTCCGGGTCGACACCTGGACCGAGACGCTGCCCTGGGCGGCACTCGGCGTGCTGGTCCTCGCCATGGCGGTCGCGCTGACCAGGGTGCTCGGCACGATGCACGCCCACTACGCCCGCGCCCTGCTCGGCCCGAGCACTCGTCGCATCGACAAGCTGGAGGAGCTCTCCACCGCCGGCGCGATCGACTGGACCGCGGAGTGGCCGAACACCGCGAACGTGAGCTACCGGTGACCAGCCCCGAGCCGCTGTACCTGGTGCCGGAAACGCACACCGGGGATGCTGTGACCGTGGCATCTCCTCCGGCCGACACCCACGAGCCAGGTCCGACCATGGTCCGGCGCGGCTTCCGCGCGGCGGCGTTCATGCTGGCCGGCTTCCCGATCAGCACGCTGGCCTTCGTCCTGATCGTGACGCTGTTCTCGGTCGGCGTCAGCACGCTGATCGTCTGGCTGGGGCTCGCGGTCCTGCTGCTGCTCACCAAGGTCGTCTCCGGGTTCGCGGCGATGAACCGGCGGCTGATCAGCCGCACGCTCAAGGTCGACATCCCGGCGCCGCAGATCGAGCTCGACGAGTCCGGCTCGTTCTGGCGGCGCTACCTCAACCGGCTGGTCAACCCGCAGATGTGGCGCAACGTCGCCTACCTGGTCGTCTCGTTCCCGTTGCACACCTTCGAGTTCGCGCTGGCCATCGTCGGGGTCATCGTGCTGCCGGTCGGCGTGTTCGTGCTGCCGGTCCTCGCCGCGCTGCACGTCATGCTCGCCAGGACGCTGCTCGGGCCGAACACGAACGAGCAGCTGACGCAGAAGGCCGAGCACCTGCAGGCGTCCCGGGCCCGCGGCGTCGACGCGGCCGAGGCCGAGCGCCGGCGCATCGAGCGCGACCTGCACGACGGCGCCCAGCAGCGGCTGGTGGCGGTGGCGATGGGCCTCGGCCGCGCGAAGTCCAAGATGGACAGTGACCCGGACGCGGTGCGCGCCCTGATCGACGAGGCGCACGCGGACGCGAAGCTGGCGGTGTCGGAGCTGCGTGACCTGGCCCGCGGCATCTACCCGGCGGTGCTGGGCGACCGCGGGCTGGACGCGGCGCTGTCGTCGCTCGCGGCGAAGTGCCCGATCCCGGTCGACGTGCACGTGGCGATCGAGCCGCGCCCGCCGGCCGCGGTGGAGAGCACGGCGTACTTCATCGTCGGCGAGTCGCTGACCAACATCGCGAAGCACTCCGGCGCGACGGAGGCCCGGGTCAACGCGTGGCGCGAGGAGCGGCCGAGCGGCGACCTGGTGATCGTCGAGATCACCGACGACGGCCGGGGCGGCGCGATGATGCGTGCCGGTGGTGGCCTGTCGGGTCTCGCGGACCGGGCTGCCACGATTGACGGCGTGATGACCGTGGTGAGCCCCATCGGGGGGCCGACAGTGATCAGGGCCGACCTGCCATGCGTGTGGTGATCGCGGAGGACTCCGTACTGCTGCGTGCCGGGGTCCAACGGCTGCTGGCCGACGAGAACATCGAGACCGTGGCGGCGGTCGACGACGGCGACGGGCTGCTGGTCGCGGTCAGCGAGCACCGCCCTGACCTGGCGATCGTCGACGTGCGGATGCCGCCGAGCTTCACCGACGAGGGCCTGCGCGCGGCGTTGCGGGCGCGGGAGCAGCAGCCGGGGCTGCCGGTGCTGGTGCTGTCGCAGTACGTGGAGGAGCGCTACGCGGTGGAGCTCCTGTCCGGCGGCGCCGGCGGGGTGGGCTACCTGCTCAAGGAGCGGGTGGCCGACGTCGCGGAGTTCGTGGACGCGGTGCACCGGGTCGCCGGCGGCGGCACGTGCATCGACCAGGAGGTGATCGCGCAGCTCATGGCCCGAGGTCGCAGAAACCCGATCGACGTGCTCACGCCGCGCGAGCGCGAGGTGCTCGGCCTGATGGCGCAGGGCCTGACGAACGTGGCGATCGCGAAGTCGCTGATCGTCTCGGACGGCGCGGTGGAGAAGCACGTGGGGAACATCTTCTCGAAGCTCGGCCTGGAGCCGAGCGCGGAGGAGCACCGCCGGGTGCGCGCGGTACTCACCTTCCTCGAACGCGGCTAACCCGCGAGTCCCCCCGTTCGTCGAGAACGGGGGACTCGCGGGTGGGGTCAGGCGGCCACGGCGGCCGAGGAGACCGGCGCCAGGGCGACCTCCAGAACCTCCCGGACATCGGTGGCCAGGTGGACGGTCAGCTCGTCGAGGACCGACGACGGCACGTCCTCCAGGTCCGGCTCGTTCCGCTTGGGCAGCACGATCGTCGTGATGCCCGCCCGGTGCGCGGCGAGCAGCTTCTGCTTCACGCCGCCGATCGGGAGGACCCGGCCGGTCAACGACACCTCACCCGTCATCGCCACGTCCGCGCGCACCGGGCGGCCCGACAGCAGCGACGCGAGCGCCGTGGTCATCGTGACCCCGGCCGACGGGCCGTCCTTCGGGACCGCGCCCGCCGGGACGTGCACATGGACCCCTTGTGTCGACAGGGACTCCACCGGCACGCCGAGCGCGGCACCGTGCGAACGCAGGTAGGACAGCGCGATCTGCGCCGACTCCTTCATCACGTCCCCGAGCTGGCCGGTCAACGTCACCCCGGACGCGCCGGACTCCGACGACGCCACCGACGCCTCGACGAACAGCACGTCGCCGCCCGCACCGGTGACCGCGAGGCCCGTCGCGACGCCGGGCACCGCCGTGCGTTCCGCCGACTCAGGCGTGTGCTTCGGCTGGCCCAGGTAGTCGCGCAGGTCACCGAGGTCCAGCGCCAGCGGCAGGGTCGTCGACCCCAGCGCCAGCCGCGCCGTGACCTTGCGCAGCACCCGCGCGATCGCCCGCTCCAGCTGCCGCACCCCGGCCTCGCGGGTGTACTCCCCCGCCATCAGCCGCAGCGCGTCGTCGGACAGCGAGACCTCCGAGGCGGACAAGCCCGCCCGCTCCAGCTGCCGCGGCAGCAGGTGGTCGCGCGCGATGGTGACCTTCTCCTCCTCGGTGTAGCCGTCGAGGCGGACCAGCTCCATCCGGTCCAGCAGCGGCGCGGGAATCGACTCGATCACGTTCGCGGTCGCCAGGAAGACGACGTCGGACAGGTCCAGCTCGACCTCGAGGTAGTGGTCGCGGAACGTGTGGTTCTGCGCCGGGTCCAGCACTTCGAGCAGCGCCGCGGTCGGGTCGCCCCGGTAGTCCGCGCCGACCTTGTCGATCTCGTCGAGCAGCACAACCGGGTTCATCGAGCCGGCCTCGGAGATGGCCCGCACGATCCGGCCCGGCAGCGCGCCGACGTAGGTGCGCCGGTGCCCGCGGATCTCCGCCTCGTCGCGGATGCCGCCGAGCGCCACCCGGACGAACTTGCGGCCCATGGCCCGCGCGACCGACTCGCCCAGCGAGGTCTTGCCGACCCCGGGCGGTCCGGCCAGCGCCAGCACGGCACCGCTGCGCCGCCCGCCGACCACGCCGAGTCCCCGCTCGTCACGCCGCTTGCGCACGGCCAGGTACTCGATGATCCGGTCCTTCACGTCGTCGAGCCCGGAGTGGTCCGCGTCCAGGATCTCCCGCGCGCCGGCGATGTCGTAGGCGTCGCCGGTGCGGGTGTTCCAGGGCAGCTCCAGCACGGTGTCGAGCCAGGTGCGGATCCAGCCCACCTCGGGCGACTGCTCCGAGGTTCGCTCCAGCTTGTCCACTTCGGACATCGCGGCCTCGTGCACCTTCTCGGGCAGCGCGGCGGCCTCGACCCGGGCGCGGTAGTCCTGCTCCTCGGACTCCGGCTTGCCGTCCAGCTCCGCGAGCTCCTTACGGATCGCGGACAGCTGCTGGCGCAGCAGGAACTCCCGCTGCTGGCGTTCCATGCCTTCCTTGACGTCCTTGCGGATGGTCTCCGCGACGTCCAGCTCGGCGAGGTGTTCGCGGCCCCACTCGAGCAGCTTCTCCAGCCGCTGCGCCACGTCGGGCGTCTCGAGCAGCCACATCTTCTGCGTGTCGGTCACGTAGGGCGCGTACCCGGCCAGGTCGGCGAGCGCGGACGGGTCGTCCTCCTGCTGCACCGAGTCCACGACCTGCCAGGCACCGCGCTGCTGCAGCATCGTGATGACCAGCGACTTGTACTCCTTCGCGAGCTCGCGGGCCCGCTCGGAGACCGGTGGCACGGCGGCCACCTCGGCCTGCACCCACAACGCGGCGCCCGGCCCGGTCGTCCCGGCGCCGATGCGTACCCGCTCGGTGCCGCGCACGACCGCGGCGAGGTCACCGCCGGGCAGCCGGCCGACCTGCTCGACCACGCCGAGCACGCCCACCCGCGAGTACTTGCCCTCCGGTCGGGGCACCATCACCACACGCGGCTTCTCCCCCGGCTCGGCGACCGCCTGCGCGGCCTCCACCGCGGCGCGGACATCCGTCCCGTCGGTGCCGGCCAGCCGGATCGGCACCACCATGCCCGGCAGCAGCACGGTGTCGTCCAGCGGCAGCACCGGGAGCGTCAGCGACTCTGCCATGAGTTCACCCTCCAAAGTTGAGTCTGACTAGCTCAACCCGGATTCGGCTCAGGATGTTTCCGCTGGGTGTTCGCCCACAGCGAGCAGGCGACGAGGTGTGTCGTAGAGCACGGCTCGGAGGAACGCCGGCCCGAGCCGGTCGTCCTGTGCCCACGACGCGATGGCGTCCAACTGGACGGCGTACGCGTACGGGATGTTCGGGAAGTCGGTGCCGAGCGCGACCCGGTCGGCCACCCCGGCGAGCCGCGCGGTCCAGTCGGCCGGCAGCCGCTCGACGGCCTGGTTGAACGCGACGCCGACCATCGTGGTGTCCAGGTGCACCCCCGGGTAGGTGTCCATCAGGTCCAGCGCCTCGGCGTGGTCCGGCGCGCCGGCGTGGGCGAGCACGGCGACCAGCCGCGGATGGCGGGCCAGGACCTGGGCGAACACGTCGAGGCCGGTGAACGTGCCGGGCACCGGGCCGTGGCCGCAGTGGACCACGACCGGCACGCCCGCCTCCGCGAGCAGGCCCCACGCGGCGTCCAGCTCCGGCGACCGCGGGTCGTACCCGCCGACCTGCACGTGCGACTTCGCGCACCGGGCACCCGCGGCGATGGCCTTGCCGAGGTAGTCGGCCACGCCGGGCTCCGGGAAGAAGGTGGCGGTCGGCACCGCGCCCGGGGTCCTGGCCGCGAAGTCGAGCACCCACTCGTTCAGCCACGCCGCCATGCCCGGCTTGTGCGGGTAGACCAGCGGCGCGAACGTCCGCACCCCGAGGCCGCGGAGGACGTCGAGCCGCTCGGTGACCGGGCGCCGGTAGTGGATCGGCCACTCGGTGCCGTAGTGCTCGGCGGCCCGGTCGAAGTAGGCCCACACCTTGCGCTCGACGGCGTCGGGCAGGAAGTGCGTGTGGAGGTCGACGATCCCGGGCAGGCCCAGCGAGGCCACGAACCCGGGAACGTCGGTGTCCCTCATGAGCCGTCGATCACCAGCGGCCCTTGAGCGCCCGCCCGGCGGCCCTGGTCATCTCCCGCTCCGCGTCCCGCTTGGCCAGCGACTGGCGCTTGTCGTAGGCCTTCTTGCCCTTCGCGAGCGCCAGCTCGACCTTGACCTTGCCGTCCTTGAAGTACATGGACAGCGGGACCAGCGACAGACCGCTCTCCCTGGTCTTGCCGATGAGCCGCAGGATCTCGCCCTTGTGCAGCAGCAGCTTGCGGGTGCGCCGCGGGGTGTGGTTGGTCCACGTGCCCAGCACGTACTCCGGGATGTGCAGGTTGCGCAGCCACACCTCGCCGCCGTCGACCGTGGCGAAGGCGTCCACAAGGGACGCCCGGCCCTCCCGCAGCGACTTGACCTCGGTGCCCACGAGCGCGATGCCGGCCTCGTAGGTGTCCATGATCGTGTAGTCGTGCCGCGCCTTGCGGTTCGACACGATCACCTTGCGGCCACGTTCCTTGGACATGCGGACAACTCTACGTGCCCGCGCACCTGCTTAATTCCGGACGTACAGCCGCAGCGTGACGTAACCGGTCACCGCGGAGATGGCTATGGCCGTGAGCAGCAGCCATGGCGCGGTCAGCAGGATGTCCAGGCCGTCGATGGGTTTGACCACCCCGGCCGCGAACGGTCCCTGCAGCACGCTGTCGAGGAACCACAGCTTCGCGCCGACCAGCAGCAGGATCGCCAGCGCCGCGCCGACGATGCCGGCCACCACCGCCTCCAGGAGGAACGGCAGCTGGGTATACCAGCGGGTCGCGCCCACCAGGCGCATGATGCCGACCTCGGTCCGTCTGGTGAACGCGGACACCTGGACGGTGTTGGATATCAGCAGCAGCGCCGCGATGGCCTGGATCAACGCGATCGCGAAGGTCAGGTTCCGGACCCCGTTGAGCGCGTCGAAGAACCGTTGCAGGAACTCGCTCTGGTCGGCGATGGAGTCCACCCCGACCTTCCCGGAGTAGGACTGGATTATCACGTCCGGCCGGTCCGGGTTGGTCAGCTTGATGTTGAACGACGCCGGCAGCGCCTCGGGCCGCGCGAGCTTCACGAGCTCGGGCTGCGACTCGAAGATCTCCTTGAACCGGGCGTAGGCCTGGTCGCGGTTCTCGTACTGCACGGACTCGATGGCCGGGTTGTTCTCCAGGTCCGAGCGCAGCCCACGGCAGGGGTCGGCCTTGCATTCCTTGTCGTTCGCGCTGATGTCGTTCGTCAGGTAGACGTTGACCTCGAGCTTGTCCTCGTAGACAGCCTGGGTCTTGTCGATCATCCGCACGACCAGGAGACCGCCGCCCAGCAGGGCGAGCGAGATCATCGTCGTCAGGATCATCGCGACGGTCATCGTCACGTTGCGCCGGAGGCCGGTCAGGACCTCGCTGAACACGAAGCTGGCACGCATCGGGAGAAGTAGTCCTCGTCGGGTCGGGGGCGGACGGAAGCCTAACGGCCGACGCCGTATACACCACGTGAGTCGTCGCGAACGACCTGGCCGAGGTCGAGCTCGACGACGCGGCGGCGCATCGAGTCGACGATCGAGTGGTCGTGCGTGGCCATCAGCACCGTCGTGCCGGTGCGGTTGATCCGCTCCAGCAGCAGCATGATGTCCTGGCTGGTGTCGGGGTCCAGGTTTCCGGTCGGCTCGTCGGCGAGCAGCATCAGCGGCCGGTTGACGAACGCGCGCGCGATCGCCACCCGCTGCTGCTCACCGCCGGAGAGCTCGTGCGGCATGCGTGCCGACTTGCCCTCCAGACCGACCAGCTCCAGCACCTCGGGCACCACCTTGCGGATGGTGTTGCGCGGCTTGCCGATGACCTCCAGCGCGAACGCGACGTTCTCCGCCACGGTCTTGTTGTTCAGCAGCCGGAAGTCCTGGAAGACGCAGCCGATGGACTGACGCAGCCGGGGGACCCTGCGCCGGGCCATGCGGGCGACGTCGAAATTCGCCACGTAGACCCGGCCCTTGGTGGGCACCTCCTCGCGCAACAGCAGGCGCAGAAAGGTGGACTTCCCGGAGCCGGACGCGCCGATGAGGAAGACGAACTCCCCCTTGTCCATCTCGACCGTCACGTTCTCCAGGGCAGGTCGCGTGGAGGTCTTGTAGACCTTCGATACGTGTTCGAGCCGGATCACGAGGCGCGAGTCTACCTCCGCCCGTTATCGACCCGTTGCTAACCCGCCTCCCGGATCCACGACGAGCCTAAGCCGGGGTGGTGCGCCGCCAGCGGATTCCGGCCTCGATGAAGCCGTCGATGTCGCCGTCGAGCACGCTGCCCGGGTTGCCGACCTCGAACTCCGTGCGCAGGTCCTTGACCATCTGGTACGGGTGCAGGACGTAGGAGCGCATCTGGTTTCCCCAGCTGGACCCGCCGTCGCCCTTGAGCGCGTCCATCTCGGCCCGCTCCTCGGTGCGCTTGCGCTCGAGGAGCTTGACCTGGAGCACCCGCATGGCCGCGGCCCGGTTCTGGATCTGGGACTTCTCGTTCTGGCAGGACACGACGATGCCCGTCGGCAGGTGCGTGATGCGCACCGCGGAGTCGGTGGTGTTCACGCTCTGCCCGCCGGGGCCCGAGGAGCGGAACACGTCGATGCGGATGTCCTTCTCCGGGATGTCGATGTGGTCGACCGCCTCGACGAAGGGGAGCACCTCGACGCCGGCGAAGGAGGTCTGCCGGCGGCCCTGGTTGTCGAAGGGCGAGATGCGCACGAGCCGGTGGGTGCCCTGCTCGACGGACAGGGTGCCGTAGGCGTAGGGCGCGGTGACCTTGAAGGTGGCCGACTTGATGCCGGCCTCCTCCGCGTAGGAGGTGTCGTAGACCTCGACGGGGTGGCCGTGGCGCTCCGCCCAGCGCAGGTACATGCGCATCAGCATCTCGGCCCAGTCGGCGGCGTCGACCCCGCCCGCCTCCGAGCGGATGGTGACCAGCGCGTCACGCTCGTCGTACTCGCCGGACAGCAGCGTGCGCACCTCGAGGAGAGAGACCTCCGCGCGGAGCTTCGCGCGCTCCTCGTCGGCGTCGGCCGTGTCGTCGGCCGAGCCCTCCTCCTCGGCGAGCTCGTAGAGCACGCCGAGGTCGTCGAGGCGCTGTCGCAGCTCCTCGACGCGGCGGAGCTCGCTCTGCTTGTGGGAGAGCTGGCTGGTCACCTGCTGTGCCGACTCGGGGTCGTCCCACAGGTCCGGACGGGACGCCTGCTGCTCGAGATCGACGATCTGCGAGCGCAAGGCAGCCAGGTCCGTCACCGCCTCGACGCTGGCGAGGGTGTCGGACAATTCCTTGAGGTCAGCTGCGACGTCCGGGTTCACGACCAAAAAGCCTACGTGAACCCGGGCGCCGGGGTATCAGGAGACCAGGTCAGGACGCCGGAATGGAATCGAGCAGCTTGAGCACCGCACGGGCCCGGGCCACCCCGAACTCCGCGACGGCCTTGGCGTAGGGGTCGTCGGCCGCCTTCACCGCCGCCCTCGCCGCGTCCTGCTCGTCGGCGTAGACCTTCCGGGCGGACTCGATCAGAGCCGAGCGCTGGCGGATGGTCAACGCGTTCGCGTGGACGAGGCGCAGGATCAGCGGGCTGCGAAGGTGATCCGGGCCGGGCTCGCTGCCGAGCCACGACTTGAACGCCTTCTTGCCGGCGGCGGTGACCAGGTACTGCTGGCTGGAGCGGGGACCCTGCTTGCCGAGCCGGACGAGGCCCGCGTCGGCAAGGGCCGGCAGCTCCCGGTACACCTGGCTCCGGGTGACGCTGAAGAACGAGCCGAATCGGTCGCGGGCGGCGGATACGAGCTGTCCACCGGTCGCCGGGCCTTCGTGCAGCAGGCCCAGCAGGGCCGCGGCGGTTGCATTCAGTTCAGACACCTCTCCACCGTGCCACGAAGCCGCGCCGGTGTCCACAGTGGCCCGGCATCTGTCCACAGTGGCTGAACCCGGGGTTTGGTGCCCCGTAGGCGGTCCTTCTAGTCGAACAGTACGCCGGGATTCAGGATCCCCTGCGGGTCCAGTGAATTCTTCGCAGCGCGAAGGACTTCGCCGAACGGATCGGGCCGCTGAGCCTCGTACCAGCGACGATGGTCTCGACCAACCGCGTGATGGTGCGTGATCGAGGCGCCGAGGCGGCTCAGGATGTCACTCGCCGCGGCCTTGATCTGGTCCCACATCTGGACTTCCTCGCCCCGGCGGGCCGGCGCGATCACGGTGAAATACGGCGCTACTCCATCCGGGTAGACATGTGTGATGCGGGCCGTGACGATGCCCGTTTCGCCGCAGATCTCGCCCGTCGCGGCCCGGACGCCGGTTCGGACGGTGTCGCAGACCTCCATCGCGGTGTCCCACGTGCACGCGGTCTCGAACGTCTCCACGACGACCCCTGAGCGGGCCAGCGCGTCGCGGATGTACGGCATTCGGAGGAACGCGGCCCGCCAGTCGCCCACCGAGTCCTGAGTGGACTCGGAGTCGACACTTCCGCCGTGATCGGCGGCGATCTCCAGTGCCCGCACCAGTGCAGTGTCGACAGGATGGTCCGCGGACTCGAATCCGAGGACCAGTACGGCCCGCCCGTCGGCGCGCCCGGCGTTGATCGCCGCCTCGGCCTCGTCGAGCAGCCGGCAGTTGCTGGGATCCAGCCCGGACTGGGCTATCGCGCGCACTGCCTGCAGTCCACCGGCGAAGTCGCCGAAGGAAACGGCGCGCGATGCCTTGTGCACCGGACGATCCTGCAGCCGCAGCCAGGCCTGCGTGATCACCCCGAGCGTCCCCTCGGAACCGAGGAACAGCCGGTCCGGCGACGGTCCCGCGCCGGAGGCCGGCAGCCGGCGGGTCTGGCTGGTACCGCCCGGGCTCACCACGCGCAGCGCCTCGACGAAGTCGTCGATGTGCGTGTGGCGCATGGCGAAGTGCCCGCCGGCGCGGGTGGCGAGCCAGCCGCCGAGAGTGGAGAACTCGAAGCTCTGCGGGAAATGCCGCAGCGTGTAGCCGTGCGGGGCGAGCTGCTCCTCCAGGACCGGCCCGAGCGCGCCGGCCTGGATCAGCGCGGCGCGGGAGGTCCGGTCCACCTCGAGCACGCGGTCCATTCGGGTCAGATCGAGGGTGAGGACCGCGTCGTGGCGGTCCCCGCGGTACTCCACGCCGCCCACGACCGAACTGCCGCCGCCGTAGGGGATCACCGCGACACCGTTCGCACCCGCCCAGTCGAGGAGGTCGACAACGTGTGCCTCGGTTTCGGGGTATGCCACGGCATCCGGCGCGGAACCGACGTCACCGTGCAGCGCGCGGATCACGTCGCGGTACGCCTTTCCATACGCATGCGACACACGCACGTGCGGATGCACGGTACAAATGCGACTGAACGCGGCGGACAGGCTCACCCGCGGCGCGCGCAGTTCCAGATCCTCGACGCGCGGCACGGGCAGCTCGTCGGCGGCCCAGTGCGGCGGCAGCCGCGCGATGAGCCCGGCGCGTTCCGCAGCGCCGACCGCGGCGTCCTCCCAGCCCCATCCCCACCACGACCGAATCCGTTTCGTCTGCACGCACTCATGCTGCCCGACGAGAGGCCGGAACCGAACACGACTCGGATTTCTTGTCATTTCCGCACAGAACCCATTGGTCCGGCCGTCGGCGGCATCGGTGTGGTCCGCGCATTTACCAAACTGAGAGCAGGTCCGCGGGCCCCTGACACTCCGGCGAACGCGGTGCGCCACAGGCCCGTCCTAACGCGATACGCCCTGACAGCGCGCTGACCTGCGACAACGGCTTAAAGGGGGGTGCGTGCAAGCCGTTCTGAGCCCGTGTATAGTTGTCCTCACAGCGCGGGGTGGAGCAGCTCGGTAGCTCGCTGGGCTCATAACCCAGAGGTCGCAGGTTCGAATCCTGTCCCCGCTACTACGGCGAAGGCCCTCTCGGAACTCTCCGAGGGGGCCTTCGCCTTGTTCGCGATATTACAGTATGCGCGCCCGGCGCGTAATCGCCGTCACATCTTTTGGGCCCGGTCGCCCGTTCCGACCATCCGGTGTGGACCATTCGGACCCGCTTATCGGCTCCGGCACCGTCATTTTCAAATTGCCGGACAGCACGTACGCCAGTTAAAAGGTGTTAGCGTTCGACTATTTGCTACTGTGCGGTCACAAACCAACCGGTGTGCACGATTCTGCCGTGCGCGGTGGTCGATAGGGAGCAGTGAATGGCACAGAAAGTTTTGGTACAGCTCGTCGACGATCTCGACGGGACGAGCTCGCTGGACGTCACGACCGTCCTCTTCGGTCTGGACGGGGTCACCTACGAGATCGACCTGAGCGACGACAACGCGGAGCGGCTGCGCGAAAGCCTTGCCGCGTACGTCGACTCGGCGCGCCGGGTCGGCGGCCGGGTCAAGCGCGGCACCAGGCCGGCGGCGGGCAGCAAGTCGGCCAACGCCAGCGAGGCCGGCCAGATCCGCGAGTGGGCCCAGGAGAACGGTTACGAGCTCGCGGGCCGCGGCCGGATCCCCTCGCACGTCGTGGAGGCGTACAAGCAGGCACAGATCGAGGGCAAGCCGAAGAGCAGGACCGCGGCGGCGGCGAAGGCACCGGCGAAACGACGGAGCCGGGCGAAGAAGGCCTGACACCCGGCTCCCCACGCTCCCGCGGCCCGGCCGTGGACCGAGGTCCACAGTAGATGTCCGTGAGAGAAAGGATCGGCCCGACCGGGCTGATTTGTTTCGATTTCAACTGTGCGGGCTGACGCGCGCCCATGTGCCGTCGCGTCGCCACCGCTCCCCGTCATGACAACGAGAACGGCCCCCGTTGGGTACGGGGGCCGTTCTCGTTATTTCAGGTCGTTCGCGGCTCAGCCGCCGCCGCTGCCGGTGGCGCCGAGCTGGGCTGTCCACCGCTGCCACCGGCCGCCTTCTGCGCTGCCTCGTAGGCCGCAGCGGCCTTGTCGAGGTCGGCCAGTGCCTGGCCCTCCGCGGCGAAGTCGTTGTTCTGCCGCGCCTCCTTGAGCCGGCCGAGGGCGTCGGCGATGTCCTTCACCACCTGGTTCAGCTGGGGCGACTCGCCTCCACCGGCGTCCGGTGGCTGCGAGGTCGACGACGAGGACGACGAGGACGGCGGCTGCCCCTCCTCCGGTGGCGTCGTGCCGACACCGGAGCCCTCCCCGAACACGTCGTCGAGCGCCTCGTCGACCGTCGGCGCGAAGCCGACCTTGCCGCCGAAGTACACGAGCACCCGGGCGAGCTGCGGGAAGGCGTTCTCGTCCTTCTGCTCGATGTAGATCGGCTCGACGTAGAGCAGCCCGTCCGCGACCGGCAACGTCAGCAGGTTCCCGTAGGTGACGTTGACGTTCGGGTTGTTGAAGAGCGTTCTGTTCTCGGTCACCTTGTCGGTGGTCTCGAACTCGTTCTGGACCTGGACCGGGCCCTTGGGTTGTTCGTCGGTGGGTAGTCGGAGCACCCGGAACTTCCCGTAGTCAGCGGGATCGGACGACACCGACACCCACGCGGCCAGGAACTGCCGGTTCAACAACGTCATCGCGCTGGTGATCTGGAAGGTCGGCTGGCTCTGCCCGGGCGCCTGCGCCAGCACGTAGTACGGCGGCTGGTTGGGCGCGGCGCTGCCCTCGTTGTTGCCGCCGGTCGGGTCCGGTGGCACGTCCCAGAACGTCTGGGTCGAGAAGAACTGCGCGGCGTTGTCCACGTGGTACTGGGCGAGCAGCTCGCGCTGGACCTTGAACAGGTCCTCCGGGTACCGGAAGTGCGCGCGCAGCGCGTCGGGGATCGCGCCGTGCTTGACCGTGCCCGGGAAGACCTGCTCCCACGTCTTGAGCACCGGGTCGTTGTCGTCGATCGAGTACAGCGTCACCTTGCCGTCGAAGGCGTCGACGGTGGCCTTGACCGAGTTGCGGATGTAGCTGATGGTGCGGTTGTCCTGCCGCGCGACGCCGCTCAGCGTGTCCGCGGTGGCCTCGCCGAGCGCGGTCCGCTGCGCGTACGGGTAGTTCTCCAGCGTCGTGTAGCCGTCCACGATCCACTGGATGCGCCCGTCGACCACCGCGGGATACGGGTCGCCGTCCACGGTCAGCCACGGCGCCACCTTCGACACCCGCTCGCGGGGATCACGGTTGTACATGATCTTCGAGCCGTCTTTGATGTCGCCGTTGAACAGGATGTTGCGCTCGCCGTAGTGGGCGAAGAAGACGAACCGGTTGAACCAGCCGTCGATGGGCACGCCGCCCTTGCCCTTGTACTGGTAGTTCTGGTCGGTCGCGGTGTCGTACTCGCCGCGGGAGTTGACGATGGCGTAGTCGGTGGCCAGCTCGCCGAAGTAGATCCGCGGTTCCTTGACCGGGATGTCCATCTTGGCGTCCGCCTTGATGGCGTCCAGGTCGCTCACGGTGAAGACCGGGTAGCCGCCCTCGCCGCTGGACTCGCCTTCGGCCAGCGCGCGGTTGATCTTGTTCGCCGGCGCGGCCACGAACCCGTTGCCGTGGGTGTAGACGAGGTGCTTGTTGATCCACGACGTCTGGTTGTCGACCAGCCGGTTCGGGTCCAGCTCGCGCGCCGCGACGACGTAGTCCTGCTCCTTGCCGTTCACGTCGTAGCGGTCGACGTCGAGCTTCTCCGGGAACCCGTAGAAGTTCTGGCCGCCCTCGCGCTGGGTGAAGGTGCGGGACAGGATGCTCGGGTCGAGCAGCCGGATGTTCGGGATCGTGCCCTTGTCGTCGCGGATCTGCTCTGGGTCGGCCGTGGTGACGCCGGCGTAGTCGGTGCTCTCCACCTTGTCGTCGGTGATCCCGAAGGCGTTCTTGGTGGCCGCGATGTTGCGGGTGATCGGTGTCGCTTCCTTCTCCGCCGCGTTGGGGCGCACGGAGAACTGCTCGAGCACGGTGGGCCATGCCCAGCCGACCAGGATGCTGGACAGGATCAGCAGCACGATCGCGATCGCGGGTAGCTGCAGGTTCCGCACGAACGCCCCGACGAAGAACGCGACCGCGCAGAACCCCGCGATGAACATCAGGATGAGCTTGGCCGGCAGCACCGCGTTGAGGTCGGTGTAGGTGGCGCCGTCGAAAAGGTCGTTGCGGGTGGAGAAGAGCAGTTCGTACCGGTCGAAGAAGTAGTCGATCGCGAGGATCACGACGAACACGCCCGCGGTGACCGACAGCTGCACCCGCGCCGGCACCGAGAAGTTCTCCCCCTTGGTGCCCAACCGGATGCCGCCGAACACGTAGTGGGTGATGATCGCGCCGATCAGCGCGATGATCACGGTGACGTAGAGCCAGGTGGTCAGCCAGCCGATGAACGGCAGCGTGAACGCGTAGAACCCGATGTCCTTGCCGAACTCCGGATCCGTGGTGCCGAACGCCTGGCCGTGCAGCATCATCTGGATCGGCTGCCAGTCGGACTGGCCGGTGGCGCCGGCGATGAGGCCGACGACGACCGGGATGCCGATGCCGAACAGCCGCACGCGCTGCACGATCGTCGAGCGGTACCGGGCGAGCGGGTCGTCCGCGCCGGACACCGGTACGAACACCGGCCGGCTGCGATAGGCGACCGTGAGGCTCACCGCGAGCAGACCGCCGACGAACAGGGCGATCGAGAAGAACAGGATGATCCGGGTGACCAGCACCGTGCTGAACACGGACTTGAAGCCGACCTCGCCGAACCACAGCCAGTCGACGTAGGTGTCGAGCAGCCGCGCTCCGACCAGCAGCACGAGTATCAACGCACCCGCGATGCTGAGCAGAATCTTGGCGCGTCGGGACAGTTTTGGCATCCCGATCGGGGGCCGAGTGGCCACGGTGCACTCTCCTGATCGCGTTCGTCGACATCCCACGTGAACAGCGAGATAGCTGTCCTAGATGTCCAACTCTATTCGGGCCGTGTCTGGTTCCCGTTCGGGGGCGAAATGCTCGAGCGCGAGGATAGGTGAGGATGGTGGCCATGCCCGCCAGCCACGCCCAGCACCTGTCCGCCGTCGCCCGCGAGGTCGAGGACTTCGTCTCGACCGCGGGCTGGGACCAGCCGCCGCAGCTGTTCGCCCTGGTCCCGACCGCCGAGCTGGTCGAACGCGAGCCCGAGCTGGCCGGCCAGGTCGACCAGGCCGCGCTGCTGACCCCGGTCGCGCAGGACTCGCTGCCGAGCGAGGACCTCGCCGAGGCGCTCGGCCGGCCTCATGTGGCCCGACGCGGTGCACGGGTGCGCGCTCGCCCAGGAGATCGTCGTCCTGCCGCCGGAGGCCGAGGCGGCCCTGCCGACCGGCGACTCCACCGGCGACTCGGACACCATGCGCCGGATCGCGGCCGAGCACCCGCGGCGGCGCGAGGCCCGGCTGGTCGCCGCGGTGCTGCGGGACGGCACGGCGGCGTGCGTGCTGCGGCTGCGCGGCGAGGACGGCGACGACGAGGACCACCTCGTCGAGCACCCCGAGCTGGCGCCGAACCTCACCGACGCGCTGCTCGCCACCCTGCGCTGAGCTAGCAGGCCGGCGGGTTCCTGCCCGCGTCGATGTCCTTGAGCGCCTGCACGGCCGAGGCGAGCGTGTCGACCTTCACCAGCCGCAGGCCGTCGGGGGCGTCGGCCTTCGCCTCGGCGCAGTTGCCCTCCGGCACGAGGAAGGTCGTGGCGCCCGCGTCCCGGGCGGCGACGAGCTTGAACGAGATGCCGCCGATCAGGCCGATGTTGCCCTTGACGTCGATCTCGCCGGTGCCGGCCACGGTCTGGCCGTTCTCGAGCTCGCCCGGGGTCAGCTTGTCGACGATCGCCAGCGCGAAGATCAGCCCGGCGGACGGGCCGCCGACGTCCTCGAGGTGGATGGTCGTCTGGAACTTCACGTCCGCGCGGTCGATCGGCAGCAGGCCGAGGAAGCCCTCCTTGCGGTCGTCCGAGCCGTAGTCGGACGCCTTGCCGAGCTCGACGGACTTGGTCTCCTTCGCCCCGTCGCCGTGCTGGAAGGTGATCTCGACGCGCTGGCCGGGCTTGGTGCCCGCGAGCGCGTCGCGCACGTCCTCCTGCACGGTGACCTGGCGGCCGTTGACCTCGTAGAGCCGGTCACCCGGCTCGAGGACCTCGTCCGCCGGCGCGCCGCGGGTGATCTCCTGCGCGAGGACCTTCACCGGGTAGTCCAGGTAGCGCAGGGCCGCCACCTCGGCGTCGCTCTGCGAGTCCTGGAACATCTTCTTGTTCTCCCGCTGCAGGTCGTCCTCGGTCTGCCCGGGGCCGAAGTACTCCTCGCGCGGCATCAGCGCGTTGCGGCCGCTGACCCACAGGCCGAGCGCGCCGAACAGGGTGACGTCGTCGCTGATCGACACCGTCGTCATGCGCAGCTGGCCGCTGGTCTTGTACGTCTTCTCGCCCTCGACCTGCACCACGACCTGGTCGTCCACGCTGCCGAGCGTGTCGTAGGTCGGGCCGGGGCCGATCGAGACGTACGGCACCCGCACGAGGCCGCCGAGCAGGCCGAGGACCGCGGCGATCGCGAAGCTGAGCACGATGGTCCAGCCGCGCCTGGTCAGTCCTCCCGAACGACTCGGCTCGGGTTCGACGTCCACGGGGGCCTGCGAAGAGACACTCACGACGTCAGAGGGTACGACGTTCTCCGCAAGCGAATCACCGCGCGTCGCTGACGACCTCCTCCCGCGTACCGTGGACCCATGACCGAGTTTCCCTTTGGCTTCGGGCCGCCGAACCCGGACGACCCCGACCGGCGTGGCAAGAACGACCCCGCTGAGCAGGGCGGCGGGCAGGAGAACCCGGCCGAGGCGTTCAACCAGCTCGGCCAGATGCTCAGCCAGCTCGGGCAGATGCTCAGCCAGGCCGGCACCTCGGCCGGCCCGGTCAACTACGACCTCGCGAAGCAGATCGCGCTGCAGAAGCTCGCCGGCCAGCCTGGCTTCGGCCCGCCGTCGGACTCCGTCGGCGCGGTCCGCGACGCCGTGCACCTGGCGGAGATGTGGCTCGACCCGGTGACGACGCTGCCGGCCGGCGCCACGAGCGCGAAGTCCTGGACCGCCCGCGACTGGGTGGAGCACACGCTGCCGACCTGGCAGCGGCTGTGCGACCCGGTGGCGCGGCGGGTGTCCGGCGCGTGGGTCGAGGCGCTGCCCGCGGAGGCGAAGCAGGCGGCCGGTCCGCTGCTGTCGATGGTCGGCCAGATGGGTGGCATGGCGTTCGGCTCGCAGCTGGGCAACGCGCTCGCGCAGCTCGCCGCCGAGGTGCTGACCTCGACCGACATCGGCCTGCCGCTCGGCCCGCCGGCCACGGCCGCGCTGCTGCCGGCCAACATCGAGGAGTTCACCAAGGGCCTGGAGCGGCCCAGCAGCGAGGTGATGGTGTTCCTCGCCGCGCGCGAGGCCGCCCACCAGCGCCTGTTCGCGCACGTCCCGTGGCTGCGGCAGCGGCTGCTGGCCACGGTCGAGGAGTTCGCGAGCGGCATCCGGGTGGACACCTCCGCGCTGGAGCAGCTGGCCACGCAGGTGGACCCGTCGAACCCGGCGTCCATCGAGGAGGCGATGCGCTCGGGCATGCTCGAGCCGCAGACCACCCCCGAACAGCAGGTCGCGCTGAATCGCCTGGAGACGCTGCTCGCGCTGGTCGAGGGCTGGGTCGACGTGGTGGTCGGCGACGCGGTGGCCGAGCGGCTGCCCGGCGCGGACGCGATGCGCGAGACGCTGCGCCGGCGGCGGGCCAGCGGCGGGCCGGCCGAGCAGACCTTCGCCACGCTCGTGGGCCTGGAGCTGCGGCCACGCCGGCTGCGCGCGGCGGCCGCGCTGTGGCGCCTCGTCGGCGACCGGCACGGCATCGCGGCGCGCGACGGCGTGTGGGCCCACCCCGACCTGGTGCCGACCGCGGAGGACCTCGACGAGCCGATGGACTTCGCCGACCGGCTGGGCACGCCCGCGATCGACGACGACCCGATCGCGGCGATCGAGCGCACCGAGCAGGCCGAGGAGGCGGAGCGCGCCGAGGCCGCGGGCAAGGCCGACGACCCGGACGCGGACAAGCCGGGCGACGCTTCCTGACGTCAGAGAACCCGACGCGGCCCCGGCCAGGCAGTACGCCTGACCGGGGCCGCGTCGTCTGCTCTCACTCCTCCGCGGTGATGCCCCAGCCGGCCGCGGCGGACAGTCCCTCGAGGTAGCCGATGGCCCGGTCGGTGCGCGGGTAGTCGCGCACGAGGTCCCAGAACCGGGCGTTGTGCGCCGGCACCAGCAGGTGGGCGAGCTCGTGGACGAGGACGTAGTCGAGCACCCAGGGCGGCACCTCGCGCAGGTGCTCGCTGACCCGGATGGTCGCGTCGGACGGCGTGCACGACGCCCACCTGGTCCGCATCGGCGGGACCCAGCGCACGCTGGCCGGGACCGCCCGGCCGTTCAGATGCTTGTCGGACAGCTCCTGGCAGCGCCGCAGCAGGATGGCGTCGGACGACTTCGTCGGGGGACGGCGTTTGGTCTCGCCGCGCAGCAGCTTGCGCTGCATCTCGGCGACCCAGTGCGCCTCCTCGGCCTTCGACAGCCGAGCAGGGATCAGGACGACCAGCGTGTCGCCTTCGCGATACGCCGTGACGGTGCGAGTGCGCCGCTTGCTGCGGCGCACTTCGACGCGGTGTTCAGCCACGGTAGCCACGTTACGACCAAGGACCGACAGAACGGGAGGACCGACCTCGGTGAAACCCCGCCCACCTGGGCGGCCTGTGGATAACGATTTCGCCGCCGGGTGATCGGCCGGGAACCTGGAGGCATGGACACGATGCTTCCGAGGCGGCCGCGCGTGGTGGGTGACCTGCCGGTTCTGCGCCGCCGCCCCGACGAGATCCAGATCGGCCTCGACCCACGCCTCGGCGCGGTCGCCGCCGGCCTGCCGGAGCCGGTCGTCGCCGCGGTGGCGCGGCTCACGGGCCGCGACCACGCCGAGGACGTGCTGGCCGCGGCCGGCGAGCACCGGGAGGCGATGCGCGAGCTGCTGGCCGCGCTGACCGCGCGCGGCCTGGTCGACGACGCGTCGGTGCACGCGGGCCCGCTGCCGGGCCGGCTCGGCGGCGACCAGGCCGCGGCCGGCCTGCGTGGCGTGCTCGAGCCGGGTGAGCCGGACGGTCCGGCGGCACGGCGCGGCCTCGCGGTGGTCGTGCACGGCGACGGCAGGCTGGCGGTCTCGGTGGCCGCGCTGCTCGCCTGCGCCGGGGTCGGCTGGGTCCACGTCCGGGCCGACGGGACGGTGCGGCCGGAGGACACGGGCACCGGTTACCTCGCCGGGGACGTCGGCCGGCGGCGCGCCATGGCGGCCCGGGAGGCCCTGCGCCGGGCGGACGCGGCCGTGCGGACCAGCGCGTTCCGTGTCGACCGCGGGCCCGACCTGGTGGTGCTGACCGACGCGGTCGTGCCCGAACCGGCCCGGGTCGCCGCGCTGATGGCGGCCGGAGTGCCGCATCTCACCGTCCGGATGCGCGACGGCACCGGCATCGTCGGCCCGCTCGTGGTTCCCGGCCTCACCAGCTGCCTGCGCTGCGCCGACCTGCAACGCTGTGACCGGGACGAATGCTGGCCGCACCTCGCCGCGCAGCTGGCCGGGAAGGTGCAGCAGGCCGACCTCGCGAGCACCCAGGCGACGGCCGCGTTCGCGGTCGGTCAGGTACTGGACGCGGCGCGCTGGCTGAAGGGTGCCGCGAGGCCGCCCACCACCTGTAACGCCACCGTTGAGCTGGACGTTTATTCGGCAGGCGTCCGGCATCGAGCCTGGCCCGCGCACCCTGCGTGCTCATGTGGTGCCGTAACGCGCTGCCCCATTGTTGCTGCAGACACCATGGATGAATTGAGAGAATCAAATGGTGACGGAGATGCCACGTAACACGGCAGCACGTACCGCGCGGCTCGCCAGCATCCCGCTCGGAGTGGCCGGCCGAGCGGTCGGCGGCTGGGGGAAACGCCTGGTCGGGCAGAACGCCGACCAGGTCAGCGCGGAACTTTCGGCCAAGACCGCGGAGCAGCTCTTCGCCGTTCTCGGGCAGCTCAAGGGCGGCGCGATGAAGTTCGGCCAGGCGCTGTCGGTGTTCGAGGCGGCCGTGCCCAGCGAGATGGCCGAGCCCTACCGCGAGGCGCTGACGAAGCTGCAGGCCGCGGCGCCGCCGATGAGCAGCCAGACCATGCACCGGGTGCTCGCCGAGCAGCTGGGCAGATCGTGGCGCGACCGGTTCAGCTCGTTCGACGACACGCCGGCGGCCGCGGCCAGTATCGGCCAGGTGCACCGGGCGGTGTGGCACGACGGACGCCGGGTCGCGGTGAAGGTGCAGTACCCGGGCGCGGACCAGGCGTTGATGTCCGACCTGCGGCAGCTGCAGCGGTTCAGCCGGCTGTTCCAGATGCTGGTGCCGGGGACCGAGGTCAAGCCGCTGCTCCAGGAGCTGACCGACCGGATGAGCGAGGAGCTCGACTACCGGGCGGAGGCGTCGAACCAACGGGCGTTCGCGAAGGAGTTCACCGACGACCCGCACGTCATCGTGCCGCGGGTGGTCGCGAGCGCACCGAAGGTGCTGATCAGCGAGTGGGTCGACGGGCGGCCGCTGGCGTCGATCATCCGCGACGGCACCCGCGAGGAACGCAACCACGCGGGTGCGCTGCTGGCCGAGTTCCACTACTCCTCGCCGGCGCGAGCCGGCCTGCTGCACTCCGACCCGCACCCGGGCAACTTCATGATCACCGAGGACGGCCGGCTCTGCGTGATCGACTTCGGCGCGGTCGCGCAGCTGCCGGACGGCCTGCCGGCGGCGCACGGCCGGATGATGCGCCTCGCGGTCGAGGGCCGCTCCGCCGACCTGCTCGACCTGCTGCGCGAGGAGCACTTCATCCTGCCGGGCGTGCACGAGCCGGAGGCCGAGCACGTGTACGCCTACCTCGCGCCGTTCGTTGAGCCGCTGGAGGAGTCGACGTTCCACTTCACCCGGCGCTGGATGCAGAAGCAGGCGATGCGGGTGGGCAACGTGCGCAGCCAGGACTTCCGCACAGGGCGCGCGCTGAACCTGCCCCCGCAGTACCTGCTGCTGCACCGGGTGCTGGGCGGATCGACGGGCATCCTGTGCCAGCTGGACGCGGAGATCCCGGTGCGTGCGCTCATCACCCGCTGGCAGCCGGGTTTCACCACGTAGCAGCGGGTGCGGCGGTGCGAACGGTCCATTCGCACCGCCGAGTTGTCCACAGGCGCGGCCGCCGCCTTGGCCGGCCCGGCTCCGGCGCCGAAGATCGAGTCATGACCCGATCCGCCACCGCCACCACCTCCCCCACTGCTCTTCCCGACCCGTACCGGACCGCGCTCGACGGCGTCGTCCGCGTCGCCGACCTGCGCGCGGCCGGGCTGTCCAACCATGCGCTGGCGGCCAGATGCCGGCCGTCCGGACCGTGGCAGCGGATCCTGCCCGGGGTCGTCCTGCTGTCCCACGCTCCCCCGTCGCGGCGCCAGCGGGTGCGGGCGGCGCTGCTCTACACCGGGCAGCACGCCGTGCTCACCGGCACCGACGCGATGTGCGCCCACGGCCTGGCACCACCGGGGAGCGACGAGGTGCTGGTGTTGATCCCGTCGGCCCGGCGGCAGACCAGCCGCGCGTACCTGACGGTGGAGCGGACCACGCGCTTACCACCGGCGATCCGGCGCGGCGGCCTGCCGGTGGCCCCGCTGGCGCGCGCGGTCGTGGACGCCGCCCGGCGCGAGCACGACCACGACCGGCTGGCCGCGCTCGTCCTCGAACCGGTGCGGGCCGGCGCGTGCACGGTCACCGAGCTGCGGGTCGAGCTGAACGCCGGCAACCAGCGGGGCACCGCGGCGGTGCGCGCGCTGCTGGCCGGCCGCGAGCACGAGGTGGTCCCGGTGACCCAGGGCCTGGCCAAGCGGGTGCTGCGGCTGGCGCCGCTGCCGCCGCCCCGGTGGCAGGTGGAGCTGCATGCCCGCGACGGCACCGTCCTCGGGGTGGCCGACGCGTGGTGGCCGGACGCCGGCCTGGCGTGGAGCCTGGGCGCACAGCAGCGACCGCTACCCCGCGGCGAACCGTCGGCGGCCGAGCTCGCCGGGCTGGGCATCACCGTCCTGCACACCGATCCGGCGCGCCTGCGCACCGACCCGGACGCAGTGATCGCGGAGCTGGCCGCGGCGTTCACCTACGCCGCGGCGAACCCGCACCGGTAGCTCCCGCGGTCACCAGTACTCGTCGGGCAGCTTGCCCTCGATGTCGCGGACGTGGGTCCGGGCGCAGGCGAGGCACAGCCAGCTCTGGCCGAGCCGGTCGTTCTCCATGCTCCACGCGAGCGCCTCGGCGGGCGGCGCGTCGGCACGCGACCGGCCGCAGCGCTTGCATATCGGAGGTTCAGGGGGCCTGGAAGCCATGGCACACAAGGATACGTCACCCTCCCCTGCGTCCCAGATGGACGGTCGACGCGCTGAGCACGAACACGTCGTCGCGGTTGCCGACGTAGGCCTCGTCGGCCGGGTCCAGCAACCGCGAGATCACCTCGCGGTCGGACGCGGACAGGTCGTCGCCGACGCCGGACATCCACGTCAGCCAGTCCACAACGGACTGCCGGACCGGCGCGGGTGCGGGCGCGGGGTGGTCGGTGAGGTAGCTGAACGAGTACGTGCCGGTCAGCCCGGCGGCGGCCAGCGCGCTGGTCCAGCCGACGGGCAGCCGCACCGAGCCCGGCATGTCGGCGCGCATGCGCTCGAACCAGCCGTCCCGGGCCGCGGCGATCCGGCAGTCGAGCCCGGGCTCGCCGATGCCGAGGTCCCAGGGCAGGCACCGGGTGGCGAGGCCGCCCTCGGACAGGGCGAGCCAGCCGCCGGGCGCGAGCACCCGGGCCAGGCGGTCGATGGCCTTCTGCTGGTCGGGGAGGTGGTGCACCACGCGTGAGGCCCACACGAGGTCGGCCGCGGGCAGCAGGTCGGGCAGGCCCTCGTCGGCGCCGTCCACCGGTACGCCCTCGACCCGGACGGAGTCGCCGGCGGCGTCGCGGGTGACCTCGACGGCGGCGGACAGCAGCTCGTCGACGGCGTCGGCCAGCACCACCCGCCCGCCACCCCGGGCGGCGAGCGCGGCCGCGAAGGCGGCGCTCATGCCACCGGCCCCGGACCCGATGTCCACCACGACGGGAGGAGAACCACCAGGAGTCAGCGAGTCGACCAGCCGCTCGGCCACCGCCCGGTCGAACTCGGCGTCGAGCTCGTCGGCCCGCCGCATCGCGACCAGCCGCTCGGTCCAGTCGATCCCGTCATGCGTGTGCGCCATGCCCGCGACGCTAGTCGCCCACCCCACCACCCGGCACACGTTCGGCAGCGACGTCGGTGGAGACGGCGAACCGCCCGCCACCTGAGGTGGTGACGGGCGGTTCCGGTCGAGGCTCAGAGCAGGTCGTTCGCGCGCCTTGCGCGTCCGGCCGCCCAGGCGGAGAGCCGTTCCCAGCGCCTGGCCGAGCTCAACCGGCGGACCAGGCGCGCATGGTCGGCAGCCTGTTCCGCCTCACGCATTCGTTCTCTGGCAAGACTTTCGTAGATCAGCATTGACGTGTCCCCGTTCGGGCGAAGGATGGTCATCGTGTAGTTGGCGGTCATCGGGTCGATCACGGTGTGGTTCATGCAGCTGCCTCCTGGGCACGTGCGGCACGCTCGGCCGCCTCACGAGCAACGTCCTCCTTGCGCGGGCGGCCGCGAGGCCGCTTGCGGGCGATGACCGCTCCGCGCTCGAAGATCTCGCCACCCCAGACACCCCATGGCTCCTGCCGGCCCAGCGCACCGGCGAGGCACTCACTGCGGACCGGGCAGTCCACGCAGAGTTCCTTCGCCCGCTCGAGGTCGGCGGGGGTGTCGGCGAACCACAGGTCGGGGTTGCTGCCCGACCGGCATGGCAGGTCCAGCCCGGCGGCCGGCGCGACGTCGAGCAGGTCGCTCACGCCGAGCCCACCAGGGCTGAGAAGGTCCGGAAGTGCCCCACCGGAGAGTGGGACAGTCGCGGTAGACATGACGTACTACTCCTGTTCTCGGTACTTCACTGATCGCGGTTTTCTGTTGACATACCTCAAAAAACACGAAGGCCGCGGATCCGATTACGGGTCCGCGGCCTTCGTGAGCCAGCTGTCTTGACGTGGCGTCAAGTTCTGCGCTCAGAAGTAGTAGCGGACGGGTCGAACGGAAGATCGGCATTCGGCGGCGTAACGGTCAGACCGGTGGCGGCAATACGCTCGCGCTGGAACGCGACGTTCTTCACCTGGTGCACGGCCTTGACCACGGACACACCGCTGGCCCCAGACGCGGGGTAGCCAGGGGCGCACATGATCTTGATGTTGTCCACGACTGGCCACCTCCTCACTCGTCCGAAGATCTACCGGGCACTCTCGCCCTGCTCATGCAGGCTATTAGCCGACAGCACACCGTTGCAACAGGTTTTTCGGGACTTCCTCGAGAAGTGTTACGGGGTCCGGAGCAACGAGAGCACCTCGGTGCCGAACTTGTCCAGTTTGCTCGCCCCGATCCCGGCGATCGCGACCAGCGCCGCGGGGTCGGCCGGCCGCTGCTCGGCGATCGCCACCAGCGTCGCGTCGGTGAACACGACGTAGGCCGGCACCTTCAACGCCCGGGCTCGTTTCGCCCGCCAGTCCCTGAGCCTGGCCAGCAGATCCTCGTCCAGATCGGCCGGGCAGCTCGCGCACCGGCCGAGCTTCACCGCCGTCGCGGCGATCAACGGTCCGCCGCACACCCGGCACCGCGGCGCCGCGGCCGTACCCGCGCGCTGCTGGCGGGACCGCGCCAGCCGGGCGGTCGGGTGGTCCTCGGGCACCAGCCCGTAGAGGAACCGGCTTCGCCGGCGGTTACGGCGGCCGCCGTCCGCGCGGGCCAGCGCCCACGACAGCGCCAGGTGCCGCCGCGCCCGGGTGACGCCGACGTAGAGCAGCCGCCGCTCCTCCTCGACCGCCGCGTCGTTGCCGTCCGCGTGCATGATCGGCAACGTCCCGTCGACCAGCCCGACGAGGAACACCGCGTCCCACTCCAGGCCCTTCGCCGCGTGCAGCGAGGCCAGCGTGACGCCCTCGACCGTCGGCGGGTGCTGGGCCCGTGCCCGCATGTCCAGCTCCGCGACGTACTGCGCGAGGTCGGCGCCCTCGACCGTCGACGCCAGCTCCTCGGCCAGCTCGACCAGCGCGAGCAGCGACTCCCAGCGCTCCCGCGCCGCGCCGCCGCCCGGCGGGTCGGCGCTCAGGCCGAGCGGCTCGAGCAGGTCGCGCACGATCTTGGGCAGCTCCCCCGTCGGCCGGGCCGAAGCCGCCGTGCGCAGTGCGGCGGTGGCCTGCCGCACCTCGGTCCGCGCGAAGAACCGCTCCCCGCCGCGCACCAGGTACGGGATGTCGAGCTCGGCGAGCGCCTGCTCGTAGGCCTCCGACTGCGCGTTCACCCGGTACAGCACGGCGATCTCGCTGGCCGGTGTGCCCGCGTCGAGCAGCTCGGCGATCTGCCGGGCGGCCGCCGCGGCCTCGGCCGGCTCGTCGTCGTACTCGGCGAACGTCGGCTCCGGTCCGGGCTCGCGCTGGCCGACCAGGCTCAGCCGCGAACCGGCCGGCCGGTCGCGGGCCGCGCCGATGACCCGGTTGGCGAGCGCCACGACCTGCGGCGTCGACCGGTAGTCGCGCTCCAGGCGCACCACCGTGGCGTTCGGGAACCGGCGGGTGAAGCCGAGCAGCGGCCGCGGCGAGGCGCCGGCGAAGGAGTAGATCGTCTGGTTGGCGTCGCCGACCACGGTCAGGTCGTCGCGCTCGCCGAGCCACGCGTCGAGCACGCGCTGCTGCAGCGGCGTGACGTCCTGGTACTCGTCGACCACGAAGCAGCGGTAGCGGTCGCGGAACTCCTGGGCGACCGCCGCGTGCTCCTCCAGCGCGGCCGCGGTGTGCAGCAGCAGGTCGTCGAAGTCCAGCAGGTTGGCCTTGCCCTTGAACGACTCGTACCAGCGGTACACGCTCGCCACGAGCTCGGCCGGCGCCGGCGGCTCGCGGTGCGCGCGCCCGGCGGCCGCCGCGTAGTCGTCCGGCGTGACCATCGACGCCTTGGCCCACTCGATCTCGGTGGCCAGGTCGCGCAGCACCTCGGACTCGGTGCCCGCGCCCGCCCGGTGCGCGGCCTGGCTGACCACGCGCAGCTTGCTGTCGAGCAGGTCCCACTGCGGCCCGCCGACCACGCGCGGCCAGAAGTACCGCAGCTGGCGCAGCGAGGCGGCGTGGAAGGTGCGGGCCTGGGCGCCGTGCACGCCGAGCGTGCGCAGCCGGGTACGCAGCTGCCCCGCGGCCCGCGCGGTGAACGTCACGGCGAGCACCTGACCGGCGGCGACGTGCCCGGACTGGATGAGCTGCGCGACGCGGTGCACGATCGTGCGGGTCTTGCCGGTGCCGGCACCGGCCAGCACGCAGACCGGCCCGCGCGGGGCCTGGACGGCGGCGAGCTGCTCGGGGTCCAACCCGGCGAGCGGTCCCTCGTCGTGCGTGCCCGGTTCCCCCTGCCGCCCTGCCATGAGAGGCATCCTGACAGACGGCACCGGCCGCGTCGGTCAGGGACATGCCGGTCGGCCGTCTCCGGTGTCGGAGCTGCCCCGTATCCTGGTGGTTATGGCTCAGAAGCAGGACAAGTCGGCGACCGCGGAGGCCAAGAAGGCCCGCAAGGCGGCGTCCAAGGCCAAGCGGTCACAGCTCTTCCAGGCGTTCAACATGCAGCGCAAGGAGGACAAGGCGCTCCTCCCGCTCATGCTCGGGGTGTTCGTCGTGGTCGCGGGCGTGCTGTTCGCCGTGGGCCTGCCCTTCGGCATGCAGTGGATCCTGCTGCCGGTCGGCATCGCGCTGGGCCTGCTCGGCGCGGTGATCCTGTTCGGCCGCCGGGTGCAGAAGAACGTCTACGGCAAGGCCGACGGGCAGCCCGGCGCCGCGGGCTGGGCGCTGGACAACATGCGCGGACGCTGGCGCGTCACGTCCGGCGTGGCGGCCACGACCCAGGGCGACTTCGTCCACCGCGTGCTCGGCCGGCCGGGCGTGGTGCTGGTCGCCGAGGGCTCGCCGCACCGGGTGAAGAACCTCCTCGCGCAGGAGAAGAAGCGCGTCGCCCGGGTCGTCGGCGACTCCCCGATCTACGACTTCGTCGTGGGCAACGACGAGAACCAGGTGCCGCTCGCGAAGCTGCAGCAGCGCATCATGAAGCTGCCCAACAACCTGAAGCCGGCCCAGATCGACACGCTGGAGAAGCGGCTGTCCGCGCTGGCCGCCCGCAGTGCCGGCGCGCAGATGCCCAAGGGCCCGATGCCGCAGGGCGCCAAGATGCGCAGCGTGCAGCGCGCGATGCGCCGCCGCTGACCCGCTGATGAACTGGCACTGAACTGACACTGAACTGACATTGGGCCGCCGCTGAACGGGCGCTGAGGCGAAGTCCGCAGTTCAGCGGGTGCGCAACACGATCGTGCCGACCGCCTTGTCGTGCATGCCGCGCGAGTCGGCGTCCCAGATGACGGCCGGCACGATCACCGCCGTCATGACCGCGCGGGGGACCGCCCGCAGCGGGCCGACCATCGCCGCGCCGTCCAGGCGGGCCACCCGGATGCCCAAGGCGGCCATGCCCGCGGTGAAGCCGAACAGCGAGACCGCGGCGACGGAAATCAGGAACCACACCAGTACAGACCAGTAGTTGAACGTCTGCATGACCTCCGGGCGCGCGACGTCCATCGGCACGAACAGGCTCGTCACCAGACCGGCGATCACGAGATCGAGGAGCAGCGCCGCGAACCGCGCGCCACGCGAGGCCACCGACCCGGGACCCTCCTGCGGCAGGCCCAGCCGCTCACCCGGCCACTGCTGTTGCGCACTCTGGCCAGTGGCCGCGCTCGGCCCGGACAACCACGAACCCGTCCACCTGCTCACCCTTCCAGCGTAAGGCCAGGTGCGCGGGAGGGGACCGGCTGGCATGCTCGAAGGCCCCACATCCGTCGTTAACACCGGCGAAACATGAGGGTGATGGTCGGGCAACACCGCCCTCATAGCTTGGCCGCGAGCGTTTGAGCAAGAGGTAAGGAGCCAACGAGCGTGTTCAACACTTCCGATGAAGTTCTCGGTTTCATATCCGACGAGGATGTGAAGTTCGTCGACGTCCGGTTCTGCGACCTCCCGGGCATCATGCAGCACTTCACGGTGCCGGTGCAGTCGTTCGACGAGGACACGATCAACGAGGGTCTGGCCTTCGACGGCTCCTCCGTGCGTGGCTTCCAGGAGATCCACGAGTCGGACATGCTGCTGCTCCCCGACCTGGCCACGGCGCGGGTCGACCCGTTCACGAAGTACAAGACCCTCAACATCAACTTCTTCGTGCATGACCCGCTGACCCGCGAGGCGTACAGCCGCGACCCGCGCAACATCGCGCGCAAGGCCGAGGAGTACCTGACCGAGTCGGGCATCGCCGACGCCGCGTACTTCGGCCCGGAGGCCGAGTTCTACATCTTCGACTCGGTGCGCTTCGACTCCGCCGAGAACGGCTCCTTCCACGAGATCGACTCGGTCGAGGGCTGGTGGAACACGGGCGCCGACGAGATCGGCGGCAACCGCGGTTACAAGACGAAGTACAAGAGCGGCTACTTCCCGGTGGCGCCGGTCGACCACTTCGCGGACCTGCGGGCCGAGATCTCGCTGAACCTCACCGACGCCGGCTTCACCGTGGAGCGCGCGCACCACGAGGTCGGCACGGCGGGCCAGGCCGAGATCAACTACAAGTTCAACTCGCTGCTGCACGCCGCGGACGACCTGCAGCTGTTCAAGTACATCGTGAAGAACACCGCGTGGGCGGCCGGCAAGACCGCGACGTTCATGCCCAAGCCGCTCTTCGGTGACAACGGCTCCGGCATGCACTGCCACCAGTCGCTGTGGAAGGACGGCGAGCCGCTGTTCTACGACGAGTCCGGGTACGCCGGGCTGTCCGACACCGCGCGGCACTACATCGGCGGGCTGCTGCACCACGCGCCGAGCCTGCTGGCGTTCACCAACCCGACGGTGAACTCCTACCACCGCCTGGTGCCGGGCTTCGAGGCGCCGGTCAACCTCGTGTACTCGCAGCGCAACCGCTCCGCGTGCGTGCGCATCCCGATCACCGGCGACAGCGCGAAGGCCAAGCGCATCGAGTTCCGCTGCCCGGACTCGTCGGGCAACCCGTACCTCGCGTTCTCCGCGATGGTGATGGCCGGCATGGACGGCATCAAGAACAAGATCGAGCCGCCCACGCCGATCGACAAGGACCTCTACGAGCTGCCACCCGACGAGGCGAAGGACGTGGCCACGGTGCCGGCGTCGCTGAACGCGGTGCTGGACAGCCTGGAGGCCGACCACGAGTTCCTGCTCGAGGGTGGCGTCTTCACCCCCGACGTGATCGAGACGTGGATCGACTTCAAGCGCGAGAACGAGATCGACCCGCTGCGGCTGCGCCCGCACCCGTACGAGTTCGCCCTCTACTACGACGTCTGATCACACCCGGACGGAAAGCCCGGCGACCGCGGGAAGACCCGATCGCCGGGCTTTCAACTGTCCGCGTCACGCGGACCGGGAATGAAGTCGCCGATCACCTGGACCCGGTAGCGCGTTCCCTTTCCCAGGTCGACGATCCGGCGAATTCGGGGGTCGTCGAGAAAGAAGTTCTTGAGGTCGAAGACGATCTCGTCCTCGTCGACACGGTCGACCGAGATCTCCGCGTGCAGCCCCTTCGCGATCTCCGCGGCGCCGGAGATTATCGCGAGAGCGGCCGGATCCTCGACCTTCGACTGTTCGGGCGCGACGCGCACCGGCTCGGGCAAAGAGCGACCCGACCGGGAATCAGCCGTGACGAGCCGCAGGAGTATGTCGAGCTTCTCCTCCACCGGCGACGACTCCGTCTCGCTCGGCTCAGAACGCCGCGTGATGCCGAAGTAGCGCCACAGCGCGTTCTGCTTCTGCTTGCCGGCCGACCGCACGAAGTTCGCCAGGCTCTCGATCTCGTCGGGGAGCAGCCACGGAGCCAGCTCGGCGCGGTAGGTGTGACAGCTGACGATGGCCGCGTCGAAGGGAATCCCGTTCGTCTCCGAGTCGCGCACCATCACGACCGGCCGGTTCAGCGCCACCCGGATACCGAGCTCGAAGAACACGTTGGCATTCCACATCGAGATGTCGCAGAGCACGAGGTCTGCCATCTCGAGGTTACGGATGAACTCCGCCTGGATGATCTCCGAGTTCACCACCGCCGGCTTCACCACCTCGTAGCCGGCCTTTTCCAGTGCCGGCTCGAAGAGGTGGTCGAGCACGTGCTCGAAGTGCTTGATATCGCCGTGGTAGGTGTTGACCACGTCAGCCGGGGTCGAAATCGGCATGATCACGAAGCATTTGGGCACGCGGCAATATAACGCTAACGCGCGCGCAGACCGTCGAAGAGGACCTCGAGGGTGCGGGAGCGCAATGCCGCGTCCATCGTGTGGTCCGCGGACAGGCATGCGCCGGCCAGCAGGATCCACACCTCCGGCAGCGACACGTCCGACCGGACGGCGCCCGCCTGCTGGGCGCGCTCCAGCAGCAGCGCGAACGTCCGGCGGACCTCCTCGCCCACGTCGGCCGTGGACTTCCGGACATCGCCGACGACGGCCATCGACTCCGCAAACGCTTTCTTCGTCGCCGCGACCTCCACCATGCGGGCGAAGAACTCGCGGAAGGCGGCGCCCGCATCGTCGCTGTCCAGTGGCGCCTCTTCGACGAGCTGCGACATGCGGCGGACCACGATCGCCTCGTACAAGGCCTCCTTTGTCGGGAAGTGGCGGAACACCGTGCCGATCCCGACACCCGCCCGGCGCGCGATCTCCTCCGTCGACGCCGCCGCGCCCCGGGCGCCGAACACCTCCTCGGCCGCTTCCAGCACGCGTTCGCGGTTGCGGCGGGCGTCCGCGCGCATGCCCGGCGGCGTCACGCTGCCTCGTTGACAAGCGGAGCGAGCAGTCCGTATCGTCGCGATAGCGGAGTCATGGCTCCGATTCTACTGGGAGGAGACCGCCGTGGCCGACACACCGCGCGAGGTCGCGCAGCGCCTGATCCTCGGCATCAGCGAGGCGAGATTCGCCGAGCTGGCCGACCTGTACGCCGAGGACACCGTCGTCGAGCTGCCGTTCAGTCCGGAACCGACCGTGCTGCGCGGCCGCGAGGAGCTGGCCGAGCACTTCGCCGGGGCCGCGGACCGCCCGCTGTGCGTGACCGCGAAGAACGTCGTCGTGCACGAGACGACCGACCCCGAGGTGGTCGTCGTGGAGTACGACTACGACGTGGACGCCCAGGGCCACACCGGGACGGTCGGCAACGTGCTGGTGATCCGGGTGTGCGACGGCCGCATCGTCACCTCGCGCGACTACCACGACCACCGCGCGATCGCCGCGATCGTGGCCGGCTAAGCGAGCTTGGCCGGGTCGAAGCCGCCCGCCTCCAGCGCGGCGCGCGGGTCGGTCAGCAGCTTGCGGGCGTCGAGGTCCATCAGCCCCACGATGCAGTAGACCTCGGCCGCGACGGTGCCGTCCGCCTTGGTGATCATCGAGTCGAGGTTGAACGTCTTGCCCGTGCCGAACTTGACCTGGCAGGACACCTCGAGGTGCTCGTTCGCGCGCAGCTCGCGGCGGAAGTTGACCGTGGTGCTCAGCAGGACGGGCGCCACGCGCCCACCCATCAGCCCGTCCCAGTCACAGCCGGCCGCATGGAACCCGGACATGCGCGCGACCTCGGCGTACTGGTGGTACACGGCATGGTTGACGTGCCCGAGCGTGTCCAGCTCGTAGCTGCGCACGACGATCGGGATGCGGAAGCCGGCCATGGCCCCACTGTAGGAGCTGACGGGTCAACCCTCGTAGAACAGCCGCTCCACCACACCGCGCGCCCGCCGCAGCGTGCGCCGGTAGGAATCGAGGAACTCGCCGGGGTCGGCGTCGGGGCTCAGCACCGCGGCCACCGCCGCCAGCTCGCGGCCCGCGGCCGGCAGCTGGTCGGACACCTTGCCCCGCACCACCGTGGTCGCGTTGCGCGCCCGGGTGGCGAGCAGCCACGCCTCGCGCAGCGCCGTCGCGTCGGCCTCGTCCACCAGGCCCGCCTCGACCGCCGCGACCAGACCGTCCACAGTGGACGTCGTGCGCAGCGACGGCACCTCGTGCGCGTGCCGCAGCTGCAGCAGCTGCAGCGTCCACTCGACATCGGCGAGCCCGCCGCGGCCCAGCTTCATGTGCGTGGCCGGGTCCGCGCCACGCGGCAGCCGCTCGGTGTCCACCCGCGCCTTGATCCGCCGGATCTCACGTATGCGCGCCGCGTCCAGCCCGCCCTCGGGGTAGCGCACCGGGTCGACCAGCTCGACGAACCGCGCGCCGAGGTCCTCGTCGCCCGCGATCGGCCGGGCACGCAGCAGCGCCTGCGCCTCCCACACCTGCGACCACTGCGCGTAGTAGGACCGGTAGGACTCGAGCGTCCGCACGATCGGCCCCTGCCGGCCCTCCGGCCGCAGGTCGACGTCGACCTGCAGCGGCGGATCCTGGCTCGGCGCGCCCAGCAGCTTGCGCACGCTCTGCGCCACCCGCGACGCGTACTTCACCGCGTCGGAGTCCGACACCCCCTCGGCCGGCTCGCACACGAACAGCACGTCGGCGTCGGAGGAGTACCCCAGCTCCGCGCCACCCAGCCGGCCCATGCCGATGACCGCGATCCGCGCCCGCCGGCCACCCGCCGCGACCGCCTCGGCCCGGTCGACGACGGCCAGCGTCGCCTGCAGCACCGCCGCCCACACGCTCGACAGCGCGTGGCACACGGTCAGCACGTCCATGAACCCCAGCAGGTCCGCCGACGCGACCCGCAGCAGCTCCTGGCGGCGCAGCGACCGCGCCGCCACGACCGCGTTGCCCAGGTAGCTCTGCCGGTTCACCGCCTGGCGCAACGACGTGGCCACCTCGTCGGTGTCCCGGCCGGCGAGCTGCGCGGGATCGCCGAGCAGCCGCAGCACCTCGGGCGCGCGCACGATCAGGTCGGGCACCAGCTTCGACGTGCCGAGCAGCGCCGCGAGCCGCTCGACCACGGCCGCCTCGTCGCGCAGCACCCGCAGGTACCACCCGGTGTCGGCGAGCGCCTCGGACACCCGGCGGTAGGCGAGCAGGCCGCCGTCCGGGTCGGGCGTCTCGGCCAGCATCTCGAGCAGCGCCGGCAGCAGCGTGCGCTGGATCGCCGCGCGCCGCGACACCCCGGCGGTCAGCGCCTCGATGTGGCGCAGCGCGCCGTCCGGGGCGGCGTAGCCGAGCGCGGACAGCCGGGCCTGGGCCGACTTGGGCGACAGCCGCAGCGCCTCGCCCGGCACCCGCGCGACCGCCTCGAGCAGCGGGCGGTAGAACAGCTTCTCGTGCAGCCGGCGGACCCGGCGCAGGTGCCGCTGGAACTCCGCCAGCAGCACGGCGCCCTCCGCCTTGCCGCGCTCCGGGCGGACCCCGGCGGCCCGGGCGAGCCAGCGCAGCTCGTCGGTGTCGCCCGCGGCGGGGAACATGTGCGTGCGGCGCAGCTTCTGCAGCTGCAGCCGGTGCTCGACCAGGCGCAGGAACCGGTAGGACTCCCCCAGCTCGGCGGCGTCCGTGCGGCCGACGTAGCCCCCGTCGCCCAGCGCGGCCAGGCTGTCCACAGTGGACCGACGGCGGAGCGACTCGTCGCTGCGGCCGTGCACCAGCTGCAGCAGCTGCACGGCGAACTCGACGTCGCGCAGCCCGCCGCGGCCGAGCTTGAGCTCGCGGTCGAGCAGCTCGGCCGGCACGTGGTTCTCCACCCGCCGGCGCATCGAACGCACGTCGTCGACGAAGTTGTCCCGCTCGGCGGCCGCCCACACGAGCGGCTGGACGACGTCGAGGTAGTCCCGGCCCAGCTCCGCGTCGCCGGCGACCGGCCGCGCCTTGAGCAGCGCCTGGAACTCCCAGGTGCGGGCCCAGCGCTCGTAGTACGCGGCGTGCCCGTCGAGCGTGCGCACCAGCGGGCCGGCCTTGCCCTCCGGCCGCAGCGCCGCGTCGACGTCGAAGCACGCCTGGCCCGCGACGCGGATCATCGTGGCGGCCATGCGCGTCGCGGTGTCGAGGTCGCCGTCCCCGACGAACAGCACGTCGACGTCGCTGACGTAGTTCAGCTCGTGGCCGCCGCACTTGCCCATCGCGATCACGGCGAGCCGGCACTTCTCGCGCGCGCCACCGGCGTCGGCCGCGGCGACCGCGAGCGCGGCGCGGATGGCGGCCTCGGCGAGCGCGGTCAGCCGGGCGGTCGTCCGCGCGTAGTCCGGCACCGGGAGGTCGCGCTCGACGAGGTGGCCGAGGTCGTCGGCGGCGATCTCCAGCAGCAGCCCGCGGTAGGCGGCCCGCAGCGCGCGGACGGCGCGCGACCCGGTGAGCCCGGCGACGCCGTCGCGTCGGCCTCGACGGCGTCGAGCAGCACGCTCGCGTAGTCGGCGGCCGCGTGCTGCCGGTCGGTCAGCAGCCGGCGCCACTCCCCCTCGCGGGAGATCACGAAGTCGGCCAGCGCGCTGGAGCCGCCGAACACCGCGAGCAGCCGCCCGCGCAGCCCGCGGTCGGTGGCGACCGCCCGGTCGAGCGCGGGCCAGCCGGCCTCGTCGGCCGTCCGGATCCGGTCGAGCGCGAGCAGCGCCAGGTCCGGGTCGGGGCTGCGGGACAGCGCGACCATGCTGGACTCGCGCTCCGGCGCCGGGCCCGCCGTCGCCCCACCAGCCGGCCGCGCGCAGGTACTCCGCGGCGCGGCTCGTCGGTCAGCCCGTAGCGGGCGATCGAGGGCGCGGAGCGGACGCGGTCGGCCATCGCGGGTGACTCGTCAGTGGCCGAGCAGTGGCAGCTGCGGGCGGGCCGGCCCGGCGGGCTCGAGGTCGCCCGCGGCGAGCCGGACGAACCGGGCGGCGACCGGGCGCCAGGTCTCCGCGAGGTCGGCGTGCAGCTGGTCGAGGCGTTCCTCGGTCAGGTCGCCGGGGCGGGCGAACTCGGCCTCGCCGGGGCTGTCGCGGGCCCAGTCGAGCACGAGCCGCGTCGTGGTCTCGATGTGGAACTGCAGCCCGTAGGCGCACCGGCCGACCCGGAACGCCTGGTTCGGGTAGCGGGTGGCGGATGCGAGCAGCTCGGTGTTCGGCGGCAGCCGCTCGATCATGTCGGAGTGGAACTGCAGCACGTCGGGCATGAACGGCAGCTCCGCGAACAGCGGGTCCTTCCAGCCGACGTCGCGCTTGGCGACCAGGTGCGGCCCGACCTCCGGGCCGTCCTCCCCCACCACGACCCGGCCACCGGCGGCGACCGCGAGCAGCTGGCCGCCGAGGCAGATGGCGAGGGTCGGCAGCTGCCGGGTGACGGCGGTGGCGAGCAGCCGGCGCACGTCGGCGAGCCACGGGTGGTCGAGGTCGTCGCCGGCGCCCATGTCGCCGCCGAGCACGACGAGCCCGGCGTAGCCGTCGAGGTCGGCGGGCAGCGGGTCGGCGGGCGGCGCGACGACGTGGAGCTCGGCCCCGGCATCGGCCAGCCAGTCGCCGAGCGGGCCCGGCGGGTCCTCCGGGTCGGGCTGGATGACGAGCAGACGGGTCACGGTTTCAGAGTAGTCAGGCGTTTCCCGCTCGGTGTCAGGGCGCGGGCGTGAACTCGATCTCGCAGATGTCGGAGACCGGGCGGTAGCCGATCTTCTGGTAGATCGAGTTCGAGGTGGGGTTGGCCAGGTCGGTGAACAGCAGGACGTGGCGCGCGCCGGCGTCGCGGGCCCAGCCGGACGCGGCCGCCGTGACCGCGGACCCGTAGCCGCGGCCGCGCCTGCCGGGCGGGGTGTAGACGGGCCCGATCCGGGACATGCCGTCGGTCGGTGCGCCGGCGTGTGCCCACGAGACGACCTCGCCCTCGTGCTCCCACAGCTCCTGGCGTTCGCCGCGGTCGAGGCTGCCGCGGATGATGTGCTCGCCGCGGCCGTGCTCGCGGTCGTGGCCGAGCGCCTCCAGGTGGAAGTCCGTGCGCCAGCCGACCAGCAGCGGGACGTCGTCCGCCGTCGCCGGGCGGCTGCTGCCCGGGGCGGTCGGCACGACCAGGTCGCCGAGCTCGTAGAGGCGGCCGGCCATCGCCTCACGCAGGCCGGCGCCGGTGTGCTCGGCCCAGGCCCGGGCGAAACCCTCGGCCAGCTCGCGCGGACCGTTCACGCCCGGCACCTCCGGGTCGACGGCGGCGAGCAGCTCGGCGACCGCCGGGGCGGCGTCGACTGGCAGGCCGCTGATGATCAGTGGCCACGGCGGGGTGCGGAACGCGGCGCCGTACAGCTCGCCGCCGCGGTGGGCGGTGAACATCACCGGCTCGGCGGCCGGGTCCGGAAAGAAGCGGGCGATCACCGAGATCGCGAGAGTGTGCCGCACCGGGTCGGCGGAGTACAACGCGCCGACCGCCGCCGCGAACCTGTCCCGATCGTCGTGTGCTCGCACGTCCATGACGTCAGGTTCGCGCGCGGCCTGCGCACCGTCCACCGAATTAGCGCGCCTGCTCGTGGTCGGTGCGGAACGACTCGAACCAGTCGACGAGCGCGTCGGGAT
>CAWJCX010000004.1:0-74449 GCA_963841395.1 uncultured Actinomycetota bacterium | reverse complement strand
CGCGGTGAACACCAGGTCGCCGCCCCACGGGTGGCGCTCGCCGACCGGCAGCTGGTTGCAGTACTCGACCGTGCGGCGGATCTCGTCGATGTCGGAGAAGTCGATCTGCGGGTCGATGCCCTGGCTGAACAGGTTCATGCCCAGCGTCACCAGGTCAGACGTTGCCGGTCCGCTCGCCGTTGCCGAACAGGCAGCCCTCGATCCGGTCCGCGCCCGCCTGGTAGCCCAGCTCGGCGGCCGCCACCGCGGTGCCGCGGTCGTTGTGCGGGTGCAGCGACAGCACGACCGAGTCGCGGCGCTCCAGGTTGCGGTGCATCCACTCGATGGAGTCGGCGTAGACGTTCGGCGTGGCCATCTCCACGGTGGCCGGCAGGTTGATGATCACCGGCCGGTCCGCCGTCGGCTGCCAGATCTCGGTGACCGCGTTGCACACCTCGACCGCGTAGGACAGCTCGGTGCCGGTGTAGGACTCCGGCGAGTACTCGAAGCGGAAGTCGGTCTCGGCGTTCTTGCCCGCGTACTCGGGCACCATCTCCGCCGCCGAGGTGGCGATCTTCTTGATGCCCTCGCGCTCCTCGCGGAACACCACGCGCCGCTGCAGGATCGACGTCGAGTTGTAGATGTGGACGATCGCCTTGTGCGCGCCCTGCAACGACTCGAAGGTCCGCTCGATCAGCTCGGGACGGCACTGCGACAGCACCTGGATGCGACACGTCGTCGGGTACCGCGCCGTCGGCGATGATCTCGCGGACGAAGTCGAAGTCCGTCTGCGACGCGGCCGGGGAAGCCGACCTCGATCTCCTTGTACCCCATGCGGACCAGCAGGTCGAACATCTTCCGCTTGCGGGCGGGCGACATCGGGTCGATCAGCGCCTGGTTGCCGTCGCGCAGGTCGACCGCGCACCACTGCGGCGCGCGGGTGATCAGCTTGTCGGGCCAGGTGCGGTCGGGCAGCGTGACCGGCTCGACCAGCTCGCCGAACGGGCGGTAGCGGTGGATCGGCATGGCCGAGCCGCGCTGGGTGTTCCACGCGGGCTGCTCGGCGGGCGCCGGGCGGGACGGCATGCGGATGCTTGCTGATCGCGGCGCGCTGGGTGTCCGGGATGGTCATGATGTGAGGTCTCCTGGCCGGGTTCGGTGACGACGGCGACCGGCAGGCGTCGCCCCGCGGCGGGGAGCCGGTCCGGTCAGGCCCCGTCGCGGCAACGAAGGAGGAGAACACGCGCCACGGGCGTCAGCGTAGCGACCGCGTCCCGCATCGGGAAATCACCGTTCCACATAGTGAGCCGACCGGGCGAGCGGTTTAGTCCCCGACAGGAGTTTCGTCACGCGGGGATCGGGAATCCACCCCCCATGACTACAAGTGATGGGCCGTCAGGTCAGGTCGGGGCACCGCAGCGCGAGTCATCACCGGCATCGGGGTTCTGTTCGCGCTCATCGAGGTCGTCTACATCCTGATGATCCTGTTCGGCGCGAACCAGGCCAACTCGTTCTTCCAGTTCATCCAGTCGCTCGCCGAGCCGCTCGCGCTGTTCTTCCCTGGTCTGTTCACCCTCGGCAACTACAACCTTTCAGTCGATCGTGAACTACGGCCTCGCCGCCGTGTTCTGGATCGTGGTCGCCAGCTTTCATCGCCAGGCTCGTTTCCCGGTGACCGATTGTCTACCGGCTGGTAGCCAGCCGGCGGCGAACGTGTCAGACTTCCCACCATGGCCGCGCAAGCCGAACGTCCGGAGGACGTCGAGCAGGCACCGAAGCGGCAGGCACCGCGCCGCAGTCGCCGCGGAGGTCCGCGCGTCCGTGGTGGGATTTCTGGCGGGTCTGGTCCGCTGGATCGGGCTGCTCTTCGCGATCGTCCTGGTGGCCCACGTCCTGCTGACCGTGGGCAATGCCAACCCGGCAACGGGATCACCGTCTTCTTCGCCGACGCGGCCGAGCCGCTCGCGCTCGCGTTCCGGAACCTGTTCACGCCGGAGAACGCCGAGCTGCGGGTGCTGGTCAACTACGGCCTCGCCGCGCTGTTCTGGCTGATCGCCTCCTCCGTCGTCGCCCGGCCTCGTCCGCCGCCTCGCCTGATACGCGAGCCGGCGGAACGACGTCCGCGTGCCGCACCAGTTCTGCGCTGCCGACCGCCGGACTCGTCTCGACGTCGATCCGCTCCTTGCGGACTTCGCCGCTGACCGTCTCCTGCTCGGTGACCGTGTCCTTGGTCAGCCGGACGCGCTCGACCGGCACGGTCTCCTTGTCCACCACCGGATGTTCGGCGTGCAGGTGAACCTCCTGCTCGGCGTCGCCGAGCTTGCCGCCCGGCCGTCCGTCGGTGATCGGCTCGCGTTCCAGCCGGACCTCCTCGTGCGACACCGGCACGGTGATCTGCTGGTTCTCGGTCACGACGTGCTTCACCAGGCGCACCCGGCCGGTCTCCACCTGCTCCGTGCCGACCTTCAGCCGCTCCTCGGACCGGGTCATCCCGGCGTCGGGTGCCGGCCGCGCTCGTCGCTGATGCTCACCTGCTCATCCGGCCGTTCCCGGCCGGTGCGCCCGGCCTGCTGCCCGGCGGGCTGGTTGCCGGCCGGCTGCTTGCCCTGGCCGTGGGTCCGCCCGGCTGCCTGCTGGCGGCCGGTCTGCTTGCCCGCCCGGGCCCGCCACGCCGTAGTGCTGGTAGAGCGCGGCCTGGTCGGCCTCGCTCATCCGGTCGCCCGCAGCGTCGATCTTCGGCGCCTCCTTCACCTGGTCCTTGGCGACCGGCACCTGCACCTGGTCGTCGTGCAGCTCGGCGCGCTGCAGCGGCACGAAGCTCTCCTTCATCCCGAACATTCCGGTGTGGACGGACGCCCACACCGGGTCGCCCGTCTGCCCGTCGAGCCACACCTGCTTGACCGAGCCGATCTTCTCGCCACGGGGTCGACGACCTGACAGTCGTACAACCGGTTGATCATGTTCTGGCCGATCATGGGTCTCCCGCTCCCTCTCGATCGATGACCGATCCCTGCGGGAGCAGGAGTTGACCCGAACTGCCTGCGGTTATGCGTCCCGGTCGGCTATCCCACCCGGCCGGGTGACCGGCGTGATCACTTCAGCCACGCACGGTGTTTCTTGGCCTCGACCCGGCCCACGCGCCGGCGAAACGCTCCTCGCCGCCGCGGCGCGGCCGCCGGCGCTCGTGCAGCAGGCCGAAGGTGAACCCGTTCTCGCCGGCGAGATGTGCCTGCATGCCCAGCTCGCGCAGCACCGGCCGGACGACCACGCTGTCCTGGTGGTCGCCGAGGATCTTGGTGATCTTCCTGGCCCGCCTGCGGGTCCGGTCGGCCGGCTTGCCGACCGCCGGGACGGCGACCTCGGCCGCGTAGCGCAGTCGCTTGGCCGCCTTGCGCACCTCGTGCAGGCTCGCGTCCGTGCCGTCCAGCGTCGGACACCGGCGCGGCGGTGCGGCGGTAGGCGCGGCGCACGTGCCCCGGCAGCTCCTTGCCGGCGCGCCCGCCGCCGCGCCCGTTTCGTCAGCGGCGGGTCGGTCACGAAGCGGTCGAGCTGGTCGAGCAGCCGCAGGTAGCGCTTCGTGCGCAGCGTCCGCACCACCGCGCGCTGCGCGTCGGCGCGGGCGGGCGAGAAGTGCCGGGTCAGCCGGGCCTGCACCGGGCCGATCGCGAGTGTCGGGCGGCAGCCCGTCGACGGCCTCGGTGAGGTCGGTCGTCCATCACCTCGAGGTCGCGCGACGGGCCCGAGCCGCCCGCCGAGCCACTTCAGCTCGGCGCGCAGCCGGTCGACCCGGCCGCGGTCGAGCAGCTTGCGGTACGCGCGCAGCGCGGCCCGCAGCCGCCGCGTCGCCACCCGCATCTGGTGCACGGCGTCCGGGGTGTCGCGGCGGGCCAGCAGGTCGTGCGCAGCAAGCGCGTCGACCTGCCGGACAGGTACGCGACGAGCTGGTCGCCCGCGGTGCGCGCCGGGCTCACCGCCGCGCGGCCGGGCGCAGCACCCGGGCGAGCTTCGAGCCGTACCGGGCCCGCCGCAGGCCCGCCTTGCGCAGCCGGCGCTCGGCCCGGTCGAGCAGCGCGGCGTCGGCGTCCTCGGCCAGCTCGAACTCCAGCTCGCGCCAGTCGTCCACTGTGGACGAGCTGAGGTTCTCCGCCCGGACGTGGTCGTCGGTCAGCTCGGCGATCGCGGCGCCCGCGTCGTCGACCAGCTGCCAGCTCGCGCGGTGGGTCACGATGCGCGCGACCGGCACGAGCGGCACGCGCGCGGGTGTAGCCGAGGGTCAGCTCGACCAGCTCGTCCGGCGGCGGTGTTGGAGTCGCCGAGCGGGAAGTGGAGCTCCTCGCGGGTGTCGGCCCCGCGCGGGATCTTCAGGTGCCAGCCGGCGTCCTTGCCCCCGGTCCGCTTGCGCAGCGTCAGTCCCGACCGGATCAGCCGCAGGTTCAGCGTGTCGTAGTAGACGGCGTCGAGCTTCTCGTCCCGCGGGCCCACCGAGGTGGCCAGTTCGGCCAGGGACGGCAGCTCGGCGTGCGGCGGCAGCTCGTACTTGCTTTCCCGTTCGGTGTGGGTACGCATCTGTTCGCCTACCCGGTCCGCACCTGGGCAAACAGCGGCGGGGCCGGCCGTGCCGACCCCGCCGGAATGCGGATTCTGGTCTACGGCTGAACGGCGACGACCTGGCCGACCTTCAGTGTGTTGAAGAACTTCACCGCGGCGGCGTGCGAGAGGTGCACGCAGCCGTGCGACTGCACGGACAGGCTCCCCTCGTGGAACGCGATCCCGCTGTTGGTGAAGAACACCGAGTACGGCATCGGGCCGTTGAACTCCTGGCTCCAGTGATCGATGTCCTTCCAGAGCACCCGGTACACGCCGACCGGCGTCCGGTAGCCCGGCCTGCCGGTCGTGACCGGCACCGGCCCGTAGTGACGTGGCCCTTACCGTCCATCATCCACGCCTTGTTGCGCGCTCAGATCGAGACACGCGGCCGTACACCGCCGCCACACGGCACCCTCGACCGCCGCCGCGCCGCCGTGGCCGGAGCCACGACCATCGTCACCGCGCCCAAAGCCAACGCGCTGACGACCACACCCGCGATCCTCCGCAGCATTCCCATCGTGGTCCCTCCCATCCGCCCGCTGGTCGCGGGCTCGTGTTCGGCGCTGCGACCTAACGGGTACCACTGACGGGAGTGATCTAATCACTCTCCGTCAACCTGTTTCAACCGTTCGAAGATCGGACAGGTACTGATCGGCGAACCTATCGGTAGGGAGGTCACCGTCCGGGTGGAACGGCAAGACTGTGACCCACACGGAGTCACGCAGAAACCGATACGTGACAACGGGATCGGACTCAGAACGCCGGCTCGCCCCACTCGCCGGTGAACGCCATCTCCGCCAGCGGGATCCGCTTGCGCGGCGCGAGCTCCCTCTCCCGGCGCTCGTCGTCCAGCAGGTCCGGCGAGCCCAGCGTGCCGACGGCGATCACCGCCAGCGGCTCGACGTCCCCGGGCAGCGAGAACGCCGCTTCGCGGCCTCCTTGTCGAAGCCGCCCATCTGGTGCGCGACCACGCCCTTCGGCGACCGCCTGCAGGACCAGGTTCTCCGACGCCAGGCCCGCGCCGTACTCCGGCACCGGCATGGTGCCCTTCTGGTTCGTGGTCACCATGCAGCACAGCATCAGCACCGCCGCCGACCACGCCCAGCCCTTGTTCCGCTTCGACAGCACCTCGAAGATCCGCGCGTACGTGTCGTCGCCGCGGCGGCCGATCAGGTAGCGCGCCGGCTGGGTGTTGCCGTACGACGGCGCCCACCGGGCCGCCTCCAGCATCGCGCGCAGCGCCACGTCGCTGACCTGGCCGTTCGGGTCCAGCGCCCGCGGGCTCCACCGCGCCGCGATGAGCGGGTGCACCGGGACGCTCGTCTCGGCCGGCTTCTCGTGCTCCATCAGATCGCGTAACCCCACGACGTGATCGAGTATGCCCCGAACCACGAGCCGGCCACCGCCAGCGCGCACAGCGTGAGCACCGCGGTCGACGGCCTTCGTCTGGCCAGGGCCAGCGCCACCGGGATCAGCAGCGTGAACGCCGGCAGCATCAGCCGGGCCTTCGAGTTCATCAGGCCGTTCGCGCAGCAGGTCCATCGCCAGCACCGTCGCCGCGTAGACCATCAGCGGCCACTCCACCTTGCGCACGAAGCCGATCACGAGCAGCGCGAGCGCCACGACGATCAGCCCGACCGTCGTGACCTCCAGCACCGACCGCGCGTCGGCCAGCGCCTCGAGGCTGAACTTGACCGTCGCCGCGCCACCGTCGAAACCCGTGCCCCAGCCGCGTTCCTGCAGCCGCGAACCAGCCGTCCCACTCGCCGGTCTGCGCGCCGACCCACGCGAGGTAGACGATCAGCCCGACCGGCGCGATCGAGCCCGCCGACCCACGGCCGCCAGCCGTCCCGCCGCTTGACGATCGCCACGATCACCGCGAGCCCGACGGCCAGCACCAGCGCCGCGCCGGTCGAGCGCACGAGCCCGGCGAGCGAGCAGCACACCCCGGCGAGGACCCACCGCCGCTCCAGCACGCCGACCAGCGACCACGCGGCCAGCGCGCAGAACATCGCCTCGGAGTAGGCCATCGACAGCACGATCGACATCGGCGTCGCGGCGAACAGCGCCACCAGGATCAGGCCGGTCCGCCGCGAGCCGCCGCGGATGTGCTCGCCGATCCGCGCGAGCGCGTAGGAGCAGAACACACCGGAGACGATCGTCACCGTGAACGACGCGGTGACCAGGCCGATCCCGCCGCTGCCGTCCACGCCGGCGACCCAGCGCACGACGGTCGGGTAGCCGGGGAAGAACGCGAGCGGCGTCTCGGCGCTGCGCCGGCCGAACGCGTCGACCAGGCCCGCGGGCACGCCCTGGTACCCGCCGTCGGCGATCGCGAGGAACCACTGGCCGTCCCACGAGCGGAGCGCCTCGGTCACCGACCGGTCGGTCACCGCCGCCATCCAGGTGAGCACGAGCAGGCCGAACTCCCGGATGCCCAGGAAGATCAGCGCGGGTGCCAGCACGCTGCCGACCCGGCGCACCGTCCATCGTGGGGAGGCGGCCGGTTCGGTCACGGGCTCGGCGGCCGACTCCTCCTCGGAGTCGGCACGGGTCACGTCCGTCGCAGACACCCCGATCCTTTCCGTGACGCTGCCACTGTCCATCTGCTCGGTCGCTACAGCCTAGGACGCCTATCGGCGCACGTGGCGGGGGCCACACGGAGCACCGAACCGATTGCCCATCTCCGTTAGGCTCGCCTCGGTCGGCTGAGGAGGTTTCGGACAAGTGGCGCTCGTGGTCCAGAAGTACGGCGGGTCTTCGCTGGAGAACGCGGACCGGATCAAGCGGGTGGCCGAGCGGATCGTGAAGACCCGCAAGGCCGGCAACGACGTGGTGGTGGTCTGCTCTGCGATGGGCGACACCACCGATGAGCTTCTCGACCTGGCGCAGCGGGTGAACCCGGTGCCGCCGGAACGCGAGATGGACATGCTGCTCACCGCGGGTGAGCGGATATCGAACTCGCTGGTGGCGATGGCCATCAGCGCGCTCGGCGCGGAGGCGGTGTCGTTCACCGGTTCCCAGGCCGGGGTGATCACCGACTCGACGCACGGCAAGGCGCGGATCATCGACGTGACGCCGAGCCGGGTGCAGACGTCGCTCGACGACGGCTTCATCTGCCTCGTGGCCGGCTTCCAGGGCGTGAGCCAGGACACGAAGGACATCACGACGCTCGGTCGTGGCGGGTCCGACACCACCGCGGTCGCGCTGGCCGCGGCGCTGAACGCGGACGTGTGCGAGATCTATACGGACGTGGACGGCGTCTTCACCGCGGACCCGCGAATCGTGACCAACGCGCGGCGGCTGGACCGGGTGCCCTACGAGGAGATGCTCGAGATGGCGGCGTCCGGGGCGAAGGTCCTGATGCTGCGCTGCGTCGAGTACGCCCGGCGCTACGGCGTCCCGATCCATGTTCGCTCGTCGTACACCAACAGGCCGGGGACGATCGTGTCCGGCTCAGTGGAGGACATTCCCGTGGAACAGGCGATGATCACCGGCGTCGCACACGACCGCTCCGAGGCCAAGGTGACCGTGACCGGCGTGCCCGACCAGGCCGGCGTCGCGGCCCGCATCTTCCGGGTGGTGGCCGACGCCGAGATCGACATCGACATGGTGCTGCAGAACGTGTCGAGCACGGTGTCGGGGCGCACGGACATCACGTTCACGCTGTCCAAGGACAACGGCCCGACCGCGGTGTCGGCGCTGGAGAAGATCAAGGACGAGCTGGGCTTCACCGCGGTGCTCTACGACGACCACGTCGGCAAGGTGTCGCTGGTCGGCGCCGGCATGCGCTCGCACCCGGGCGTGACGGCGACGTTCTGCGAGGCGCTCGCGAAGGCCGGCGTGAACATCGAGATCATCAACACGTCGGAGATCCGGATCTCGGTGCTGATCCGCGACACGGAGCTCGACGAGGCCGTGTGCGCGATCCACGAGGCGTTCGACCTCGGCGGCGACGAGGTCGCGACCGTGTACGCGGGGAGTGGTCGCTGATGGCGCCCACGCTCGCGCTGGTCGGCGCCACCGGCGCCGTCGGCTCGGTGATGATCGACATCCTCAACGCGCGTGGTTCGTGGCCGTGGGGTGAGGTGCGGCTGATCGCGTCGCCCCGGTCCGCCGGTCGTCAGCTCACGGTGCGGGGCTCGTCGGTGACCGTCCAGGCGCTGGCCGCTGAGGTGTTCGACGGCGTCGACGTGGCGATGTTCGACGTGCCGGACGAGGTGTCCGCGGAGTGGGCCCCGATCGCGGCCGCGCGCGGTGCCGTCGTGGTGGACAACTCGGGCGCGTTCCGGATGGACGACGACGTGCCGCTGGTGGTGCCGGAGGTCAACCTCGCCGCGATCGCGTCGCGGCCGCGGGGGATCATCGCGAACCCGAACTGCACGACGCTGTCGATGATGGCCTCGCTCGGGGCGCTGCATCACCGGTTCGGCCTGCGCGAGCTGGTGGTGGCGTCCTACCAGGCGGTGTCCGGCGCCGGGGTGGCCGGCGTCGACCGCCTGCACGCGGAGCTGGCCGCGGTGGCCGGCAAGGGCGTCGGGGCACGCGCGGGCGACGTCCGCGAGGCGGTCGAGGCGGCCGGACTGTCCATTGCGGACTCCCCGTTCCCGGCGCCGCTGGCGCTGAACGTGGTGCCGTCGGCGGGTTCGTACAAGGGCGACGGCTGGTTCTCCGAGGAGCTGAAGGTCCGCAACGAGTCGCGGAAGATCCTGGGCATCCCGGACCTTCGCGTGTCGGCGACCTGCGTCCGCGTGCCGGTGGTGACCACGCACTCGCTGGCCGTCCACGCGACGTTCGCCGCCCCGGTGACGGTCGCGGAGGCACACGAGCTCTTCGAGGCGTCCCCGACGGTGGTCCTGATGGACGACCCGGCCGCCGGCGTCTTCCCCACCCCCGCCGAGGTAGTGGGCAACGACCCGACGTACGTGGGCCGCATCCGGCAGGCCCTGGACTTCCCGAACACCCTGGACTTCTTCGTGTGCGGGGACAACCTCCGCAAGGGCGCGGCCCTGAACACCTACGAGATCGCGGAAGCCCTGGCCACCGAAAGCTGAAATACCGACGGCCTGGAACGCGATGCTCCGGGCATGCCGGACACCGTTGACGGCGAGCGGCACTGGACCACAGGTCCGCTCGAGGAACTGCAGACCAACCTGAATTACGCGCGGGGACTTGTCGCGGGCGGTCGAAACCTCGAGCGCGACCAAGTCGACAACGTCGAGATCTCCGACCTGTACCGCGCGGCCTGGGTACAGGCGGTCTCGGCGCTGGATCGCTGGGTGTTCAGGGAGATTCACCAACGCGCACTCGACCTTGCGTTGAACGCGGCCGCGAAGCGGCCGTCCAAGTTCCTAGGGTTGCAGATGCCAATCGGCGTGTTCGAGGATCTGCACCGCCACTCAGATAGTGGTGAGAAGGCGTTCTTCGAGCACTTGCACAACCACTTGAGATATAAGTCGTCCGGGTTTCCCGAACAGACCAGTGAAGGATTCGCTCTCGTCAGCGAGAAGCCACTGTGGCCAGGTGTGGCTGATCAGCTCGCCAAGGAAGCCGATGGGGAGCTGGCCACCGAATCGGCGATCGTGGAATGTCTGCGTTACATCGTGAAGCGCCGCGACAACATCGCTCACGCCGCTGACCGGGATCCGGTGGACGGCCTGGACAAGGTCCCACTGTCGGCTGAAGAGGCCGATAGCACGATTGATCGCATCTGGCGGATCAGCGATGCGATCAGGACGGTTCTCGACTCGACACCGAGCCGAGCGCAGTTGGAGCCAGTCATCGGTCGGTCATCGAGGCAGGAGCTCTATCTCCAGTTCTGGACGGATTTCAAGCCGGTGGTCGAACGCCGCGGATGGACAACGGCTCAGCCGCAGCCGCAGAACTGGTGGAACATGCCCGCCGGTGTCTCCGGCGCAACCTGGGCCTTGTCCTTCTCGCGGTTCGGGTGTCGGTCCGAGCTCTTCTTCGAGCATCCGAACCCCGAGGTCAACCTCGCGCGCTGGCGGATCCTCAAAGCCCGGCAAGCCGACATCGAAGCGCGGTTCGGCGATGGCCTGATCTTCGACGACCTGCCGCAGAACAAGGGCTGCCGGATCGAGACCCGGCTGCACGACGTCACCGTCCACCAGCGGGACAGATGGGCGGACATCCGGAACTGGATGGAGGACACCCAGGTGCGCCTGCGCGCCGCCGTCGGCGCGGTCCCCAGCCTCACCGCCTGAACCTGTGGACAGTGTGGATAGGCCCTGTGGATAACTAGACACGGGACGGGTTCGGCGCGGCGTTGGCGGGCGATGAGCAGGGCGGCCACCGCCGCGACCACGACGCCGCCCAGGCCGGCCACCGCGAAGCCCCAGCTCGCCGACGAGTGGTCCACCACGAACCCCACCAGCGGCGCGCCCGCCGCCGCGCCCAGGGTGAACGCCGACGACTGCATGCCCGTCGCCTCGCCGCGGGCGGCTGAGGGGGCCAGGCGGCTCACCTCCTCGCCCGTCGCGGCGATCGTCGGGGCGCACAGGGCCGACGCCGGGATCAGCGCCAGCGCCAGCAGCCACCACTGGCCCGACGCCAGCCCGATCGGGATCGGTCAGCAGGCCCAGCAGCGCCATCAGCGTCACCTGGCCCGGCGAGCGCCGCAGCGCCCCGTACACGATGCCCGCCGACCGCCGACACCGCCGACCACACGCCGACCACGAGCCCCGTGTACGCCAGCTGCTCCGTCGACCGCAGCTGCGCCACGATCGCCACCTCGGTGCCCGCCAGGATGAACACCGCGCCCGCCGCGATCACCAGCACCGCGATCATCCGCGGGCCCAGCCACGACCGCCGCGGCACCCGCTCGCCCGTGGCCGCCGCCAGCTCCTCCTCGCTGCGCACCGCCGGGTTCACGACCAGCAGCAGCGCGCCGACACCGACGATCCCGACCGCCATCGCGTACATCGCCGTCACCGTCGAGAACTGCGTCGCGATCAGCACCGCGGCCGCCGGGCCCGACCATGAACGACAGCTCCGTCGACACCGAGTCCATCGAGTACGCCGTGCGCCGCAGGTCCGCGCGGCACCAGCGCGGCGATCGCCTGCCGCCCGATCGACATCGCCGGCAGCTGCAGCAAGCCGCCCGCGAACCCGGCCACCAGCAGCGCCGGGTACGACAGCTGCGACCCGAGCCCCCAGAACAGCGCCTCGCCGACCATCGTGATCACCAGCACCAGGCGTAGGCCGAACCGGTCGATCAGCCGGCCCATGACCGACGCACCGACCGCCATGCCGATCGTGACCACCGCCCCCGCCGTGCCCGCCGCGCCGTAGCCGTGCCCCAGCCCGACCGCGACGTGCAGCGTCAGCACCATGCCCGCCGGCGGCGGCCGGCACGCGGGCGAAGAACACCAGCACCATCAGGGTGCGCACGCCCGGGCAGCGCGAGCGTTCGGCGGTAGAGCTGCATGGCTCGATGTGACCTCTCGTGGACGGACGGCGGCAACCAATTTACGAGCTGACCACCGACAATCACCCGGACGTTTCTTGACCCGTTCCAGTCCAGGTGATGGCGTAGAGGTCACCATGGACGACCGGACGCCGCACGTGCCGGCCCGCCGATCAGCTGCGTGCGGTCGGGCTGCGCGTCACCGCCCCCCGGATCGCGACGCTCGACTGGCTCGCCGGGCACCCGCACGCCACGGCCGACCAGGTGGCCGACGGCGTGCGCAGGCGCCTCGGCTCGGTCTCCACCCAGGCCATCTACGACGTGCTGCACGCCTGCACGCAGACCGGCCTGCTGCGCCGCATCGAGCCGGCGGGCCACCCCGCCCGGTTCGAGACCCGCACCGCGGACAACCACCACCACGTCGTCTGCCGGGCGTGCGGGCGCACCGAGGACGTCGACTGCGTCGTCGGGGTCGCGCCGTGCCTGGATCCGCTCCGAGTCGGCGGGGTTCGTGGTCGACGAGGCCGAGGTCGTGTTCTGGGGGCTCTGCCCCGGCTGCGCGGGTCACCCGCCGGGCGCGGAGTTGCGGACCTGACACGGGGCCCGGCAACGGTGACGGTCAAGCAGGCACACGGGTCGACCGGCGTAAATCCGCCGCACGGGTTGTTCCGCGGCTCGATCGTGCCACTGGCGTCGCGCCGTTTTCGCTGGTCACCGAGAGCGTGGTAACCGGTCGTTGCTCAGGTCACCCTTTCGGTACCCGGGCAAATCGCTCTTCCGGCCGCATTCATTCACGCATTGCTAATCGATTGTGGAATCGTGCGTCGCGCTATTGCGTGGCGCGGCCGGGCTGATGCGGTGACGATGCTTTCGGAGGGAGTTTCGCACACCCCGAAGGAGAAGTCCGCGAATGAACGCAAGACTAATTCGCTTTGTCGCCGCGGTTGCCTCCGCGGCGGTCGTTTCCGTGCATGGGCGCCGGTATGGCCGACGCCGCCACGGCCGACCGGGCCGAATCCAAGATCGCGCACGGTCACCGGGCAGTCGAACACGCACGCGGCGGGCGACGTACCTGCAGCAGCTGCGCGACCTACCTCGCCGGCGCGGTGGACCAGGACGACGTCGCCGCGGTCGAGGCGGCGATCAAGAACCTGCGCCCGATGCTGGGTGCGGTGGCCAAGGCGCCGGTCGAGCGGGCCGCGCTGGTGCTGAACGACCGGGCCGACACGCAGGCGGCCCAGGTCGAGCGGGACCTGCCCGGCCTGACGCTGCTCGCGCCGGTCACCGGGCTGGTGACCTCGCTGCTCACGACGCTGCTGGACCTGGTCACGAGCCTGCTGGGTGGCCTGCCGGTGCCGCTGCCGCTGCCGGAGCTGCCGGTGCCGCTGCCCGAGTTGCCGGGCGTGCCGACCCCCGATGTCCCGGTTCCGGACGTCCCCGCCCCGGACGTCCCGCACCGGACGTTCCCGCGCCGGACGTGCCGGCTCCCGCCGTGCCGGACGTGCCGGCGCCGGATGCGCCGCTGCCTGCCGTGCCCTGATAGCGGCGGCAATTCCCACGAGGCCGCGGTAATCCCTCGAGGGGGGGTGGATTACCGCGGCCTTGTGCGGCACATTTTTCGTATCGATTTACGCGGTCGGCCGGAAAATGTCGACGACATTCGCGCGCGAGCGCAGCGCGAGGCCCGTGCGCAGGGCGCCGGCCGCCTCCGAGACGGCTTCCCGGAATCGCGTGCCGAGGCTGATGAAACTCGCGAATCCGTGAATCAGGTCGTCGTGCTGGCGCTTGACCACCGGCACGCCGGCCTCGCGCAGCCGGTCGGCGAACGCGTTGCCCTCGTCGCGCAGCGGGTCGAACCCGGCGGTCGCGAGGTAGGTCGGCGGCACGCCGCGCAGGTCGTCGGCGAGCAGCACCGCGACCCGCGGGTCGCGTGCGGGTCTCGACGTCCGGGCAGTAGTGGTCCATCGAACCAGGTCATGTCGGCGTCGGTGAGGAAGAAGCCGTCCGCGAACAGGTCGCGCGAGCGGCGGCGCACCGACGGGTCGGTGGCCGGGTAGAACAGCAGCTGGAACACCGGGCGCGGGCCGCCGTAGCGCACCGCGTCGAGGCAGACGACCGCGGCCAGGTTGCCGCCCGCGCTGTCCCCGCCGACCGCGATGGCCGCCGGGTCCGCGCCGAGCGACTCGGCGTGCTCGACGGCGTACCGGTACGCGGCGTACGCGTCGTCGGCGGCGACCGGGAACGGGTACTCCGGGGCGAGCCGGTAGCCGACCGACAGCACCCGCAGGTTCGCCTGTTTGGCCAGGTAGCGGCACAGGCCGTCGTGGCTGTCGACGCTGCCGATGACCCAGCCGCCGCCGTGGAAGTAGACGAGCAGCGGCGAGCCGGGCGGCAGGTTCGTCCGGCTCGTACAGCCGGGCCGGCATGCGTGCCGCCGGTCGGCCGGCAGGTTCAGGTTGCGGGTGCGCACGCCGGGCACGATCGGCCCGCCGAGCATCGTGCGGCCGGCCTCCATCTGGGCGCGGGCGGCCTCGGGGGTGGCGCCGCTCAGGTTGATGTCGGTGAGCGCGAGCATCCGCAGCAGCAGCTGCGCGTCGAGGGCGAGCTCGAGGCCGTCGCTGCGGATCGGCGGGCCGGCGAGCAGCCGGCGGGCGGGCTGGGGGAGGGCGAACACGGCGTGCAGCGCGGCGCCTTGGACGGACAGCGGAATCCTGCTCAGCAGCGATTGACATCGGCGGCCTCCCAGCTTTGCCGACAGAAGGCTATACACCGGGTCGTGATTCGTCTGCACCCGCGCGGACAGGCTCGCCCCACCGTGTCACCTGATGGGGAATGATCGGGGGCGTGACGGTCAACGTGGTGGGCATCGGAGGGTCACTGCGCGCCGACTCGCAGTCAGAGCGCGCGCTGCGCATCGTGCTCGACGGCGCCGCGCGAGGCGGGGGCGAAGACCACGCTGGTGTCCGGCGCCGACCTGGTGCTGCCGTTCTACGACCCGGCCGACGCTCGACCGCCCGCCGATCGCGCGCCGGCTGGTCGAGGAGCTGCGCGCGGCCGACGGCGTCGTGCTGGTCTCGCCCGGCTACCACGGCACGGTGTCCGGCCTGGTCAAGAACGCGCTGGACTACATCGAGGACCTGCGCGACGACCCGCGCCCGTACCTGGACGGCCGCGCGGTCGGCTGCGTGGCGACGGCCAGCGGCTGGCAGGCGGCGGTGACCACGCTGACCTCGCTGCGCTCGATCGTGCACGCGCTGCGCGGCTGGCCGACCCCGCTCGGCGCCGCGGTGAACTCCGCGCAGGTCGAGTTCACCGCTGACGGTGGGTGCACGGACGAGAAGGTCGACGGCCTCGCTTCGCACGATCGGGCTACAGGTGGTGGATTTCGCCACAGCGCGCGTGTGAGGGGGACTGAACCGGGTACGCGGTCCGTTGAGATGAGCGGACGGAGGTTCTCAATGAGCAAGTCACCCATCACCAGCCCCCTCGGCGACGCCGAGCGCGAGTCGACGGGCGCGGTCCTGCAGGCCACCCTGGTCGACCTGATCGACCTGTCGCTCATCGCGAAGCAGGCGCACTGGAACGTCGTCGGGCCGAACTTCCGCAGCGCGCACCTCCAGCTCGACGAGCTGGTCGACGCGGCGCGGCAGTACGTCGACGACGTCGCGGAGCGTGCCAACGCCATCGGCATCTCGCCGAACGGCAAGGCCAGGACGGTGTGGAGAGCTCCGGCATGCCGGACTATCCCGGACAACTGGCAGTCCGTGGAGTCCACGGTCGCCGCGATCGTGAACATCCTCGGCGAGATGATCAAGCGCCTGCGCAAGCGGATCGACGAGACGGACAAGTCGGACCTGGTCACCCAGGACCTGCTGATCGAGATCGCCCAGGAGCTGGAGAAGCAGCACTGGATGTGGCAGGCCCAGACCGCCAAGATCTGAGTCTTTCCGGAACTCGCGACCCGACTGCGAGTCCCGGTCACCGAACCCGCGAGTCCACTGCCCGGGACTCGCGGGTTCTATTTGTCAGGTCGGGCTCAGCATGCGGCGCACGAAGTGGACCTCGATGGCGATCTGCTTGATCGTCTCCGCCATCACCAGGGAGCCGTGGCCGGCGTCGTAGCGGTACACCTCGTAGGCGCCGCTTGCGGACGGCCAGCCGCTCCAGGTAGTTCTCGATCTGCCGGATCGGGCAGCGCGGGTCGTTCTCGCCCGCCACCACCAGCACCGGCGCGCGCACCTCGTCGACGTAGGTGATCGGCGAGCACTCGACGTACCGCTCGTGCACCTCGTCCGGCGAGCCGCCGAACAGCGCCCGGTCGAACGCGCGCAGCGGCTCCATCTCGTCCGCGTACGCCGAGAGGTAGTCGGCCACCGGCACGCCGGCGATGCCCGCCGCCCACAGCGACGGCTGCGTGCCCAGCGCCAGCAGCGACAGGTACCCGCCCCACGACGCGCCGTTGACCACGCACCGCGCCGGGTCGGCCAGGCCCTTCTCCACCGCCCACGCGTGCACCGCCGCGACGTCGGCCAGCTCGGTCAGCCCCGGCCGGCCCTCGATCGCGTCGCGCCACTGCCGAGCCGTAGCCCGTCGAGCCGCGGTAGTTGACGTGCACCACCGCGAACCCGGCGTCCAGCCACACCGCCCGGTACGCCGAGAACCGGTCCTCGTCGGCCGAGTGCGGGCCGCCGTGCAGCGTGAACACCGTCGGCAGCGGCCCGTCCGGCGCGCCCGCGGGCCGCGCGTACAGCGCGTGCACGTCGCCGGCGCCGGCGCACCGGCACGAACGCGTCCGTCAGCTCCACCGACGCCGGCGCCTTGTGGCCCGGCGGCTCGAGCAGCACCCGCTCGGTGCCGTCGGCGAACCGCGCCCGCACCACCGGCGGCTGCGCGGCGTTCGACCAGGCGTACTCGACCGTGCCGTCCGGCCGCACGGCCGCGGCGCCGATCGTCCCGTTGGGAGTGTCCAAAGTGGTCAGGGTGACGGGTGGCCACGTCGTAGCGGTGCAGCGTGTTGCGCGCCTCGTGGGTGTGCATGACGACGATCGCCGAGCCGTCCGGGTACCAGTCGGCGGAGACCTCGCCGGGCAGGTCGAGCGCGATCTCGGTCTCGGTGTCCGTGGCGACGTCCCAGATCAGCAGCTCCTCGCGGCCGCGCCGCTCGTGCAGCACCAGCAGCCGCTGGTCGCCGTCGACCGGGCTGAACCCGATCGCGTCGAGCCCCTTGCCCTTGCCGTCCCACTTCTCGGCCACCACGCTGCCGTCGGCCACCGACAGCACGCGCAGCGCCGGGTGCCGGTTGTCGCCGTGCTCGGAGTGCTCGATCGCCAGCAGCGTCTCGTCCCGGGAGAGCGCGGCCACCCCGCCGTCGTGCTCGTCGCGGTAGACGGTCTCGGCCTCGCCGCCGCCGCGGGCACGAACACCGTGGTGCCGTCGTCGTTGGAGACGCCGACCGCGCTGACCGTGCGGCCGATCTCGACGCCGGCCGGGTAGCCGGGCACGCTGCCGGGCACCGCGGCGCCGGCCGCCTCGTCGGCCGGGCGGCCGGCGAACGGCTCGCTGACCCAGCTGCCGAACTCGTCGCCGTCGGAGTCGGCGAACCACCAGATGTGCTCGCCGTCCGGGGCCGATCGCGGCGTACGACGTGCCGTTGGGCCGGTCGGTGACCTGCCGGTGGGTGCCGGTCGCCCGGTCCCAGGCGTAGACCTCCCAGACCCCGCTCGAGTTCGACAGGTACAGGTTGCGGTCCGGCGCGTCGTGCGCCCAGCGCGGCAGCGAGACGCGGGCGGCGGTGAACCGGTCGCGCCAGCGGGCCTCCGCGTCGGCGTCGGCGAACAGCGCGTCGGGGACCTCGGCCATGGGGTGGTTGCTCACCCCTCGATCCTGCCTCATCGCTCGCGCGTGGTCAGCCGCTATCGGCCGATCGACGCCGGCCGGTAGAACTATGCATATGAACCATGTCGTCGATGTTCACCGGCCGGTATCGGGCGACGTGATCGACCTGATCCTGGACGACCACCGGCTGTTCGAGGAGCTGCTCCGCAACCTGCGCGACGCGAGCTCCGACCGCGCGACGGTCCGGGACGCGCTGGCCACGGTGCTGGTGGCGCACGCGGAGGCCGAGGAGAAGTACGTCTACCCGAAGCTGCGCAAGCGTTCGGCGGTCGGCGCGTCACGAGGCCGAGCACGGCGCGGAGGAGCACGCGGAGGGTCACGAGGCGTTGCTGAAGGTGCTGGAGCTGAAGGGCACGGACACGCAGGCCTTCGACGACGCGGTGGAGGAGCTGTCGGGGACGATCAACCACCACCTGGCCGAGGAGGAGCTGACGATCCTCAACCCGGCCCGCGAGGAGCTGGGCTCGCGGGCGCGGGCCGATCTCGGCGCGGAGTTCGTGAAGGAGCGCAACCGCCAGATCGACGACAACTGCGGCACGTTGACGAACGTGCGGGCGCTGGTGGCCCGCGGCCGCAGAGAGGGCAAGTTGGATTGACATGGCTTTCACCCCTGCCAACGCGGCCAATCGAGTTCAACGACCACATCAATGCCGCGAACATCCGCGGCGCTGGCGTCGCCTCATGTCCGAGGACCACCGGTTCATCGACTCGCAGGGCAACATCGTCTCCGGCAAGCCGGCGTGCATCGCGGCGTGGAGCGGCTTCTTCAGAGCCTTTCCGGGCTACCGCAACACGTTCGACCGCTACCACGAGTTCAAGACAACTTCGTGACGATCACCGGCTTCTCGGACTGCCCGAACCACCCAGAACTAACCGGCCCGGCAATCTGGACCGCCACAGTAATGGCCGACCGCCTAACGGAATGGCGAGTCTACCCAGACACAGTCACAAACAGAATGAACCTAGGAATCTACGAATAAAAGGAACGAAAGGAAAACGAGAAAGAAAAGAAAAGAAAAGAAGACGAGCGCTGGTAAACACAAGAAGAAACCAGCGCCGGGTCGGAAGAAGCTCGCACCGTGGGGGTCTGGGGGGTCGCCCCCCAGGCGTCGATGACGACCATTTGAAGCCCGCGCTTTCCGCGGGCACAAGTCGCCCAAAATGGTCGGGGTGACAGGATTTGAACCTGCGACCTCTTCGTCCCGAACGAAGCGCGCTACCAAGCTGCGCCACACCCCGGTGGTACGCGCGGAGAGTCTAGCCGACGTCCGCGCCGGCTCCGAAGCGGGCGCCGTGTTTGGCGTTGTCGGGGGTGTTCGTGCCGGTCGGGCGGGGGACGAGGGTCAGCAGGCTCGCCTCGGGCGGGCAGGCGAAGCGGACCGGGGCGTAGGGCGACGTGCCGAGGCCGGCGGACACGTGCAGCCACATGTGCGCGCCCCAGCGGGACGCGCCGCGGGCGCGGGAGCGGTCCAGCTCGCAGTTGGTGACGATCGCGCCGTAGCCGGGGACGCGGAGCTGGCCGCCGTGGGTGTGGCCCGCCATGACGAGGTCGTAGCCGTCGCCGGCGAAGGCGTCCAGGACGCGGGGCTCGGGCGAGTGGGTGACGCCCAGGCGCAGCGCCGCCGAGCGGTCGGGGCGGCCGGCGATGTCGGCGTAGCGGTCGCGGTGCAGGTGCGGGTCGTCGACGCCGGCCACGGCGATGGTCTGGCCGTCGACGGTCAGCAGGCGGCGCACGTGGGTCAGGTCGTGCCAGCCGCGCTCGACCAGCGCGGCGCGCAGGTCGCGCCAGGGCAGCGGGATGCCGTGGACCCGGCGCTTCGACTTGATCAGGTACCGCGCCGGGTTCTTCGGCCGTGGCGCGTAGTAGTCGTTGCTGCCGAAGACGAACACGCCGGGCCGGTCGAGCAGCGGGCCGAGCGCGCGGAGCACCGCCGGCACGGCGAGCTTGTGCGCGAGGTTGTCGCCGGTGTTCACGACCAGGTCGGGCTTCAGGTCGGCGAGCTCGGCCACCCACCGCTGCTTGGACCGCTGGCCGGGCATCATGTGCAGGTCGGAGATGTGCAGCACGCGCAGCGGCCGGGCGCCTTCGGCGAGCACCGGGCAGCGTGGCCTGCCGCAGCGTCCAGTGCGTGCGCTCGATCCCCGCCGCGTACGCCACGGTCGCCGTGCCGAGCGCCGTGGCGCCGAGCGCCGTCCGTCCGATGTTTCGCGCCAATGTGCCCACGCTCCCGAGCCTAGATGCGTGCACCGGGTGACCGGCAACGGCCAGTAGGGTTCGGCCCATGGCTGAGCTCAAGGCACGGTTGCAGGCCGACCTCGCGCGGCGATCAAGGCGCCGGGAGACGACCCGGATGGCCGCGCTGCGCATGGCGCTGGCCGCGGTGACGACCGAGGAGGTCGCCGGCGACGTGGCCCGCGAGCTGTCCGACGCCGAGGTGCAGAAGGTCCTCACCCGCGAGGTGAAGAAGCGCAAGGAGGCCGCCGAGGCGTTCGCCGGCGCGGGCCGGGCCGAGCAGCGCGCAGGCCGAGCGGGACGAGGCCGCGGTGCTGACCGGACTACCTGCCCACGCAGCTCACCGACGACGAGCTGGAGGCGCTGGTCGCCGAGGCCGTCGCGGAGGTCACCGACGCAGCTCGGCGAGGCGCCGGGGCAGCGGCAGATGGGCCAGGTCATGAAGGCCGCGAACGCGAAGGTCGCCGGCCGCGCCGAGGGCGGCCGGGTGGCCGCCGTCGGTGCGCGCCAAGCTCCAGGGCTGACCGGACAGACGAACGAACGGGGCGGCGTCCCGGATGGAACGCCGCCCTCGTCATGTCAGGGTAGCTAGCCGGGGCCCGGGCTCGCCGCCGCCCCCGTCCGCCGGGGCCGGGCCCGGTGCCGCCGACCACCGCCACCGCCGCCACCGGCCCGCCGCTGGCGCGGCGGCTTGGTCGGCGACGCGACGGCGGCTCGGACGTCTGCGGCGGCGGCACGTAGCCGGTGCTCACCCGGATCGTGATCAGCTCGTTGGCCAGCGCGCTGCCGCGCGGCGACTGGCTCACCACGGTGCCCTTCGCCGACGACGAGTTGATCTCCTCGACGGCGACCCGGTACCCGGCCCGCTGCAGCCGGTCGCGCGCCTCCTGCTCGCTGTAGCCGACGACGTCGGGCACCTGGCTCTGCGGCCCGCCGTTGACGTATCTCGGGTCGGTCGGCGGCAGCTGGCGCACCTGCGAGTCCCTGGTGGATCTGGGTCATCGCGTCGAACCAGGTCCGGGCCGGGGCCTTGCCGCCGAAGATGTTGCCGTTCTCGCCGCACAGGTACGGCTGGCCCGGCGTGCTGTCGCAGATGCCCTCGGGGCTGCGGCCGTCGTTGAACACCTGGACCGCGCCGGCCAGCTGCGGGGTGGCGCCGACGAAGCCGGCCGACTTGCTCTGCTGGGTGGTGCCGGTCTTGCCGAGCATCGGCCGGGTCCAGTTGAACGAGTGGGCCGCGCCGGCCGCGGTGCCCGAGATGTCGTCCTTGGACATGCCGGTGACCAGCGTGTTCGCCAGGCCGTCGGTCGACCGCCTGCTCGCACGGCTGCTCGCTGTAGTTGACCTTCTTGCCGTTGCGGTCGAGCACCTCGACGAGCGGGGTCGGCGGGCACCAGACGCCGCCGCTCATCAGGGTGGCGCCGACGTTGGCCAGCTCGAGCGTGGACAGCGGCGCCGGGCTCAGCGTGAACGACGCGTTGCCGGGGCTGCCGTTGCGGCCGCGGAAGAACTGCGACTGGCTCTGGTTGAAGTTCGGGTCGTCCGACTTCGGGTTCGGCTTCTGGCCGACCATGTTGGTGCCCATGGTCTCGCGCAGGCCGAGCCGGCTCGCCATGTCGACCACCTTGTTCATGCCGACCGTCTCCTCGAGGATGACGAAGCCGGTGTTCGGCGAGGTGGCGAGGGCGTTCTGCAGCGGCATCTGCGCCGGGTAGCCCGAGCTCTCCCCGAAGTTGGACAGGCAGTACCAGTGCGTGTTCGGCTCGCCGGTGGACGGGCAGCTGTCCGCGCCACCCTTGAACAGGTGCGACGTGTACTCGTGCGGCGTCTTGATCGTGGTGTTGATGCCGCCGCCCTTCTCGAGGAAGGCGGCCGAGGTGAAGATCTTGAAGATCGACCCGGCGCCGAACTTGTTCTGCACGCCGTACGGGTAGGCGATCTGGGTCTGGTCGGCCCGGACGTTCAGGCCGTAGTCGCGGTTGGAGACCAGCACCGTGACCTCGTGGCGCTTCTTGCCGGGCCGGATGATGGCCATCGAGTCGTTGATGCCCGGCGTGTGCTTGGGCACCTGGGCCTCCGCGGCCCGCTTGGCGATGCGCGTGGCGGCCGCGTCGAACGTGGTCTTGATCGTGTAGCCACCGGTGTAGAGCTGGTCCTCGGTGAACCCGATCTTCATCAGGTAGTCCTCGACGTACTGGCAGAAGAAGCCGTACTGCGGGACCGGCACCGACGCAGTTCGCGGCGGGCTTCTTCGGGCTGGGCTGGATGCCGAGCGGCTCCTTCTTCGCCTCCGCCGCGTTCTCCGGCGACAGGCTCTTCGTCTCGACCATCTTGTCGATGACGAAGTTGCGCCGCTCCAGCGTCTCCTTCGGCCGGCGCCACGGGTTGTACAGGCTCGGGTTGTTGACCATGCCGGCCAGCAGCGCCGACTGGGCCACGGTCAGCTTGTCGGGCGTGGTCTTGAAGTACGCGCGAGCCGCGGCGCCGACACCGAACACCCGGTCGGTGAACTCGACGACGTTGAGGTATCCGGTGAGGATCTCCTCCTTGCTCATCGACTGCTCGAGCTGGATGGCGAGCCGGGCCTCCCGCAGCTTGCGGGTGACGGTCTGCTCCTGCGCGCGGCTCGCGCTCGATCTTCTTGCCCGGGTCCGCGTCGTCGGTGCCGATCTGGTCCCGGTAGACCACGTTGATCAGGTAGTTCTTGACGTACTGCTGGGTGAGCGTCGACGCGCCCTGCACGTCCTCGCCGGTCTGGTTGCTGATCAGCGCCCGGACCGTGCCCTTCCAGTCCACGCCGTGGTGCTCGTAGAACCGGCGGTCCTCGACCGAGATCAGCGCGGCCTTCATGGTCGGCGCGATCTGGTCCGGCGTGACCGGCACCCGGTACTGGTCGTACAGGTACGCGATCGGCTTGCCCTTGGAGTCGGTGATGGTCGTGATGAGCGGTGGGTCCGTGGCCACCAGGTCCGCCGAGACGCTGTCGATGGTGTCGCTGGCCCGGTTGGACACCACGCCCAGCGCGCCTACCACCGGGAACAGCATGCCGGCCATCAGTACCCCGGCCAGCAGGCACAGACCGAGCATCTTCAGCAGACCGTCTCCCACTCGCACGGCGACCAGGGTACGCGGAGGTGGCATCAAGCCCCCGTGACCCGCACGAAGTTATTGACATTCTGTAACGGCTGTGGACCCCGTCATGCTGATGGGAACCGCCGGGCCCTAGAGTCCGTCAACGTCTCAACGACACCAGCCGAACGGGATACGCGTTCTATACGTATTTCCTTATATCGGCACTTCGGCAACGAGGGGGACCGGAGTAGCAGGTCGCGACGACAGTAGGGGCGGGGGTTATGTACATCGAGCAGGCGGACTGGCGAGTCAACGCGTCATGTCGTGACGAGAACCCGGATGGGCTGTTCGTCCGGGGCAAGGAGCAGCGCAAGGCCAAGCTCGTGTGTATCGCGTGTCCGGTACGCACGGAATGCCTGGCTGAGGCGCTGGACAACCGGATCGAGTTCGGGGTCTGGGGCGGCATGACCGAGCGTGAGCGGCGCGCGTTGCTGCGCCGTCGCCCGGACGTCACGTCCTGGCTGGAGCTGCTGCAGACGGCCCGGGAGAACCACTCCGACGAGGACGAGGACGTCCGGGTCGGTTGAAGCGGGGAGATGTCCCTGGTCAGCTGCCGGTCAGTCGCTCGCCGATGCCGCGCAGGCCGGTCAGGTCGTGCACGTCGGCGGGCATGGCCGGCACGCTGACGACCGGCACCGACGGGTGCGCCTTGGTGAACCGGGCGAGCAGGCGCCGCTCGCGGTCGTGCACGGCCACCCGGTCGGCGTGCAGCCGCAGGACCGCCGTGGCCAGCGGCGCGTCGCCGGTGCGCTCGAGGTTGTCCGCCGCGGCGGTCGCCCGGGACGCGGACAGTTTCGTCAGCACGGGGTGCGTCCGGTTGATCACCAGCCCGGACAGCGGCATGCCCTCGGTGGCCAGCCGCTCCACGAAGTAGCTCGCCTCGCGCAGCGCGTCCGGCTCGGGCGTGGCGACCACGACGAACGCGGTCCCGCCCGAGCGCAGCAGCTCGTAGGTCTTGCGGGCCCGCTGCTTGAACCCGCCGAACATGCTGTCGAAGGCCTGCACGAACGCCGACGCGTCGGCCAGCAGCTGCCCGCCCACGATCGTCGACACGGCCTTCGCGAACAGCATGATCCCGGCGCTCGACGACCTTGCGCACGCCCCAGCCGCCGGTGCGGGCCGGGCCCGGACAGCAGCCGGATCATCCGGCCGTCGAGCGCGGTCGACATCCGCTGCGGCGCGTCGAGGAAGTCCAGCGCCGAGCGGCTCGGCGGGGTGTCCACGACGATCAGGTCCCAGCGGCCCTCGCCGGCGAGCTGGCCCAGCTTCTCCATCGCCATGTACTCCTGCGTGCCGGAGAACGAGCTGGAGATCGTCTTGTAGAACGGGTTCGCGAGCACCTCCTGGGCCCGCTTCTCCCCGGCGTGCGCGAGCACCATGTCGTCGAAGGTGCGGCGCATGTCCAGCATCATCGCGGCGAGCTGCCCGGCCGGCTCGAAGCCGTCGACCTCGACCTCCTTGGGCGTGTTGCCCAGCTCGCGCAGGCCGAGCGCCTGGGCGAGGCGGCGTGCCGGGTCGATGGTGAGCACGACCGTCTTGCGGCCGCGCTCGGCGGCCCGCAGCCGCGATCGCGGCGGCTGTCGTGGTCTTGCCGACCCCGCCGGAGCCGCAGCACACGATGACGTGCATGTCCGGGTTGTCGATCAACGTGTCGACGTCGAGACCGGTCATCGGACCCCCTGCTCGACCAGGGCCTCGGCCAGCTCGTACAGGGCGGCGGTGTCGATGCCGTCGGTGACGTCCGGCAGCTCGACGACCGGCAGGTCGATCTCGGCGAGCTGCTCGCGGGCGTTCTGCTCGGCGAGCACCCGGATGGCGTGCTCGACGGTCTCCTCGACCAGGCCCTCGATGTCCTCGGGCGCGAGGTCGAGGCCCGCGCTGGTCAGGCCGGCGCGCACCCGGGAGGCGTCGACCCGGCCGCCGGCGGCCGGGGTCACCGAGCGGGCCGGCAGCCGCGGCGGGCGGACCCGGTTCACGATCACCGCGCCGGGCCGCAGGTCGGCGGCGGACAGCTCGGCGACCGCCTCGATGGTCTCGCGGACCGGCATCTCCTCGAGCAGCGTCACCAGGTGCACGGCGGTGTCCTGGGAGTGCAGCAGCCGCACCACGCCGTCGCTCTGGCCCTTGATCGGCCCGACCTTCGCGAGCTCGGCCATGGCCTTGGTGACGTCGAGGAACTTCACGATCCGGCCGGTCGGCGGCGCGTCGAGCACGACCGCGTCGTACACGTGCCGGCCGTGCTCGTCGGTGCGGCCCGACGGTCTCCTTGACCTTGCCGGTCAGCAGCACGTCCCGCAGGCCCGGCGCGAGCGTGGTGGCGAACTCGATGGCGCCCATCCGGCGCAGCGTCCGGCCGGCGAAGCCCAGGTTGTAGAACATCGCGAAGTACTCGAGCAGCGCCGCCTCGGCGTCCACGTGCAGCGCGCGGACCTCGCCGCCGCCCGGCGCGGACGCGATCCGCTTCTCCGCGTACGGCAGCGGCTGGGTGTCGAAGAGCTGCGCGATGCCCTGCCGGCCCTCGACCTCGATGAGCAGCACCCGCCGCCCGCCGGTGGCCAGCGCGAGCGCGAGCGCGGCCGCGACGGTGGTCTTGCCGGTGCCGCCCTTGCCGGTGACCACGTGCAGGCGCGCGCGGGAGACCTGCTCGGTCCACGGTGCTGAGGAGGTCACGACCTCAGGGTATGTGGACTGTTCGCGGGCGTGCCGGACAGGCGGTCAACTAGCGAGCAGCATCACGGTGACGGCCACCGCGACGACGCCGACGACGATCCAGGTGACCGCCGGCGCCAGCACGGTCAGCGTCAGCACGCACAGCACGACGAGGACGGTGAAGCTGATCGCCCCGGCCGAGCGCCACCGTGCCGCTCGTCGCCTCCCGGCGGTCGCGGGTCTTGGCCATCGTGAGCAGCACGATCACGAACCCGCCGGCCGCCAGCAGGACGGTCGCGATCACTCGCCAGGCTTCCACGCGGCAACCGTACCGGCGGGGCCGTGTTCACCGGTTGCGGCGCATGGCCGGGTCGGGATGGACCGCGAAGCCGAGGCTGCGGTACAGCGCCTGGCCGTCGGCGCTCGCGTTGAGGTCGACCCTGGTCAGGCCGCGGTCGTCGAACCAGCCGAGCAGGGTCGGTCGCGATCGCCCTGGCGTAGCCGCGCTTGCGGTACGGCGGTGCGGTGACGATCCCGAACACGTGCCCGACCAGACCGCTCGCGTTGTACGGGCTGGGCAACCGCCGGTCGACGACCCCCAGCCCGCAGGCGGCCAGCCCCTCGCCGTCGCCCTCGCCGTCGATCACGACGACCCGCATCGCGTCGGTGTCCAGCTGGTCGGCGAACGCCGCGGCGCACGCGTCGCGCCAGCCCTCGCCCGCGGTGGGCGGTCCCCAGCCGCCCGCGAGGCCCGCGAACAGCAGGCTGCGGAGCTCGACGAGGTCCGGGATGTCGGCGGGCGTCGCGGTTCGTACCTGGGCCATGGCTTCGACAGTAGGGCCGGTTAAAGTCCCGTTCATGACGAAGTGGGAGTACGCCACCGTGCCGCTGCTGATCCACGCGACCAAGCAGATCCTCGACCAGTGGGGCGAGGACGGCTGGGAGCTCGTGACCGTGCTGCCCGGTCCGACGGGCGACCAGATGGTGGCCTACTTCAAGCGGCCGAAGGGCGCGTGACGCCGATGACCTGGAGCGACAAGCTCGCCGAGCTCGGCATCGAGCTGCCCGCCGTGCCCGCGCCGGCCGGCGCCTACGTCCCGGCCGTGCGCACCGGGAACCTGGTCTACACCGCCGGCCAGGTGCCCTTCGTCGACGGGACGATCGCCGCCACCGGCAAGGTCGGCCAGGAGATCAGCCCCGAGGAGGCCAAGGGCCACGCGCGCACCTGCGCGCTGAACGCGCTCGCCGCCGTGCACGACCTGGTCGGCGTCGACGCGGTCGTGCGGGTGGTCAAGGTCGTCGGGTTCGTCGCGTCCGCCGAGGGCTTCACCGGCCAGCCGGCGGTGATCAACGGCGCGTCCGAGCTGTTCGGCGAGATCTTCGGCGACGCGGGCAAGCACGCGCGCTCCGCGGTCGGGGTCGCCGAGCTGCCGCTGGGCGTGCCGGTCGAGGTCGAGCTGATCGTCGAGGTGTCCTGACACAGTGGAGGTGAGCGAATGCCCGAGATGGAAGATCCGTGCCACGAGCTGCTCCTCCGGCTCGCCGGCCGGCTGCCGGACCGGCAGCTCTGGCGGCTGCGTGACTGGCTCGCCGGCGGCGCGCTCGACGCGCTCGCCCGGGCGCTGCCGCTGACTTTGCTCAGGGAACGCGTCGCGATCACCGCGCGGGAGTCTCTGCTGCTCAACGCCGCTTTGCTCGACGCGGGCGCGGACGCGGGACGGCTGCACGCGGTGCCCTGGGTGGACCAAATCGACGAAGTCGACTACACATTCACTCGGAGTCGCCCGAACGGGTGAACACGGGCGACTCTGAAGCGGTAGTGCTCGGGGCGGTCCTCCATGGTCGGCCCGAGTTGGTCGACGTGCGTGGGAGTTGGCGACGACACCGATCCGGCCTGGGTCCGGCCACCAGGATCGTGCTCGTCACCGCAACAGCCGGCTGCGCTCGATTGACCGGGGAGCTGCAGCGCGTGCTGCGGGCGCTTGGAACGCACGAGCCGGGTGTCGAGGTCATGCCGGAGGGCATCGACCTCCCGCCCTACCACCAGGCGGCCCTCGCGGCATCCGAGCCGCTGCTGCCCGGGATGGTCGTGCACCAGGGCTGAGGCTCTCCCGCTGCCCGTCGACGCGTCAGACGAGCGGAAGGAGCCGACCGTGACCCAGGTCTCAAGGGGGAACCGGCCGGGTGTCGCGTTGCCGATCCGAATACATGATCTCCTGCTGGGCCTCGCCGGCCGGCTGGACGACGACGCACTGGCCGACGCGCGCCAGATGCTCGCGTCCGCCGAGCTGGACCGCTCGCTGGAGTTCGTCGCCGGCTGCCTCGTGGCCGGCCGGGTCGTGCTGTCGAAGACCCAGCACCGCGAGCTCGAGTCGCTGTTCGCGGACACCTACCTCGACCCGTCGGTCATCGACCGGGTCGCGGTGCGGGACCCCGCTCCGGCGGCGCGGCACCGCTTCGCGGTCGGCGCGGTCGAGGGCCGCGAGCCCGACCGGGGCGTCGCCGACGCGGTGCGGCCGGTGCTGGACGTGCTGCCGGACGTGCGGTCGGTGTGGTGCGTGTGGCGGCTGACGCCGGCGGGTCCGGTGTCCGGGCCGGTGCCGCACCGGGTCGTGCTGGTCGGGGTCGGCCCGGGCGGGTTCGCCCCGGCGACCGCCTACCGCGTGGAGTACGCGCTGCGCCGCGCCGGCATCCGGGCGTCGGTCGAGGTGCTGGTGGACGGCAACCAGCCGACCGACTACCACCAGGAGGCGATGCGCTGCGCGCGACAGGTCCCTTTCGCTGAGCCGGACTCGGGTAACAGGCCGCGAATGAGTCCGGTGGAGCCGGCCCGAGCGGAGTCGTTCGAGTCGCCGCGGGTCGCGGCGCCGGCGCAGCCGTTCGGCGGCGAGCGGTACGACCAGCCTGCCGAGCAGGCGGCCGAGCCGCAGCGGCCCCTCCCGCCACCCGTCGAGCTGCCGGCGCGGACCGAGATCCTCCCGGCCGTCGAGCCGCCGGCCGAGCGCCGGCTACCGCCGCCGGTCGGGTTGCCGCACGCGTCCGCGGCGGAGTCGGCGAGCGAGCTCGCGGCGCCCATCGAGCTGCACCGTGGCGAGGCGGCGGACGCCCCGACGCCGCCGCAGGGCGGGATGCTGCCGCCCCCGATCGAGCTGCACCGCCAGGCGCCCGGGCCGCGCATCGTGTCGCCGGACACCGCGCCCGGCGAGTCGTCGGGCCCGCTGCCCCCGCCGATCGAGCTGCGCAGGTCCGACGGTCCGCCGGTCGCGGGGCCGCAGGCCGCGCGGTCCGCGTTCGCGCAGGAGCGGCTGCCCGACGAGGAGCCCGAGGACCTGCCGCCCTCCGCGCTGAGCATGGACACGCCGACGAACTCGCGGCCCTCGCCGCGGCGCCGGCGCGAAGCCGAAGGACGGCCCGCCGTCCCGGCCGCGGCTGGTCCCGGCGAACCCGGACGCCCACTCCGCGGCGTTCGGCGACGACATCCTCAACACCCAGGAGCGCAACCTGCTGCGGGAGCTGCAGGACGAGCTGGCGCGGCGCGAGCAGCAGGACGAGGGCAGCACGTCCTCGAGCGCGTGGTCGGGCCGGCACGGCAAGCCCGGCTTCGACCAGGCACGCGCGCCCGGCGGACCGGTGATGATCAACGGCGTGCCGCCCAACCCGGAGGGGCGTGGTTACCCGCCGGCCACCTGACCGGCGGCGACCTTGTCGGTGACGGCCCGCAGCAGGCGCTGGATGTGCAGGCCGCGGCGGATGTCGCACGGGTGCGTGGTGGCGTCGTCGCGCACCATGCCGACGAAGTCGCTCAGCAGCGCCGCGTAGCGCGCCGACGCGTCACCGGCCGCGTCGAACTGGCGGTAGCCGTTCGCGCCGAACACGGCGAAGTCGGTGATCGGCGGGTCGGCCGGGGTGTGCATGGTGAGCGTGGCGGTGCTCGTCGCGCCGCCGGCGTGGCCGAGCAGGACGTGCCAGACGTCGCCCGGCGTCGGCGAAGTGCGCGGTGAGCACGTCGGTGACCGGGCCGAGGGCGGCGTCGAGCAGGTCGAACACGTGCGGGCCGATGTCGGCGAGCGCGCCGCCGTCGTGGCGCCAGCGGGAGTTCTCGTACTTGGCGTCGAGCAGCGTGGCGGACATCCACCGCGCCGCGCCGCCGTGCCAGCCGCCGATCCGGTGCACCTCCGCCAGCCAGTCGACCGTCGCGCTGTCGTACCGGAACGTGAGCATCATCAGCGTGGCGACGCCGGCCTTCTCGGCGGCGGCGACGAGCTGCTCGGCCTCCTCGACGGTGCGCGGCCAGCGGCTTCTCGAGGACCACGTGCTTGCCGGCCTCGATCGCCCGGAGCGCGAGCGGCGCCTGCACCGCGGGCGGCACGGCGAACGTGACCGCGTCGACCGTGGCGAGCAGGTCGTCGAAGTCGGTGACGGACGTGGCGCCGCAGAGCTCGGCGACCTCGGCCGCGGCCTCCGCCCGGCGGGCCCACACCGCGACCAGCTCGGTGCCGGGGTGCGCGGCGACGCCCGGCCCGTGGACCTTGCGCGCCCACGGTCCCGCGCCGACCAGTCCCATCCGCAGCCGTGTGTCGTTCATGGTCACATCCTGCCGGTTGCGGGGGCGGTTCTGCGTAGGCTCGGCGTGTGCGTGAGCTGCCGAAGGAACTGATCCTGCCGGAGGGCTTCGTCCCGCCCGAGATCCCGGACCCGCCGGCGACACCGAAGGACGCCGCGACGGTCATGCTGGTCAGAGACACCGACGTGGGGCTCGAGGTGTTCCTGCAGCGCCGGGTCAAGGGCATGCCGTTCGCGGGCGGCATGACGGTGTTCCCGGGCGGCGGCGTGGACCGTCGCGACGCGGACACCTCGCTCGCCTGGCACGGCCCGCCGCCCGCGTGGTGGGCGTCCCGGTTCGCCTGCGATGTCGGCCTGGCGCGGTCGCTGGTGTGCGCGGCGGTGCGGGAGACGTTCGAGGAGTCGGGCGTGCTGCTGGCGGGGCCGTCGGAGGAGACGGTCGTGTCGGACGTGCGGCCCTTCGCCGAGGCGCGGAGCCAGCTGGTCAACCGCGAGCTGTCGCTGGCGGGTTTCCTGGCCGAGTCGGGGCTCGTGCTGCGCGCGGACCTGCTGCGGCCGTGGTCGAACTGGGTGACGCCGGTGGAGGAGAAGCGCCGCTTCGACACGCGGTTCTTCCTGGCCCAGGTGCCGGCCGGGCAGCGTCCCGACGGCGACACGTCGGAGGCGGCGGACACCCGGTGGGAGCGGCCGCACCCTGGCGCTGGACGAGTGGAAGGCGGGCGAGGTCGGCCTGCTCCCGCCGACGTGGACCACGCTGGCGGAGCTGGAGGAGTGTGCGTCGGTGGCGGACGCGATGAGCCGCGAGCGCACGATCGAGAAGCTGATGCCGCGGGTCACCCGCGACGGCGACGTGCTGCGCATCGTGCTGCCGGGCGACCCGGGCTACGACGACCGCGGCGTCGCACCTGTCGCCGGGCGACCCGGCATGACGTCGCATCCAGCTTACGGCGAGCTGCGGCGCGTGACGTCGACGGCCGCGGTGATTCTCGAGGACAACCCGGGCCCGATGACGTTGGAGGGCACGAACACCTGGCTGCTGGGTGCGCCCGGCGCGGGCGCGGTGGTCGTCGTGGATCCCGGCTACGAGGACGAGCCCCACCTGACGAAGGTGGCCGAGGCGGCGCCGGTGGAGCTGATCCTGATCACCCACCGCCACCCCGACCACGTCCAGGGCGCCGCGTGGCTGGCCGAACGCACCGGTGCCCCGGTCCGCGCGTTCGACGCGGACCTGTGCCACGGCGCCCCGCCGCTGCGCGACGACGAGACGTTCGACGCGGCGGGCCTGACCTTCGGGGTCCTGCACACCCCCGGCCACACGGATGACTCGGTATGCGTGCGGTTCACGCACGACGGTGCCCGAGCGATGCTGACCGGCGACTCGGTGCTGGGCCGGGGAACCACGGTGATCACCGAGCTGGGCCCGTACCTGACGTCGTTGCGCCGCCTGATGAAGGAGCCGCCGGACACGACCGTCCTCCCGGGCCACGGCGGTGAACTTCCAGACGTGGCAACGGTTGCGGCGGAGTACCTGGCGCATCGCGAGCAACGCCTGAACCAGGTTCGCGCGGCACTGACCCGGCTGGGCGAGAAGGCGACGGCGCGCCAGGTGGTGGAGCTGGTCTACGCGGACGTGGACCGTTCACTGTGGCCATCGGCGGAGTGGTCGGTGAACGCCCAGCTGGACTACCTCCGCTCGCATTAGGGCAGCCCGACCGTCCTTCGGGCCCAGTCGAACGCGCGCCCGGCGACGCTCAGGCAGCGGGCCGGCCCACCGCGCCCACCGGCGAACGCGCGCTCGGCAACGCCGGCTGGCGGCCCGCTCGATTGGTCCTCAGATCCACCGGCCGGCCGCTCCCGGCGGTCATCGCCCAGCAATCCAACTGGATCGCCGCGACCATCGGCCGCACAGCGCGTCTGGGCAAAGCCCGACCTGGGCCCGACTGGCTCGTCGCGCCATCGGTCGAACCGGCGCTCAGCAACGCCGGGTTTGAGCAACCCGGCCGGCCCGCCGCGCACATCGCCGAACGTGGGTCGACACGCTGAGATTGGGCAGGTCAACCGAGTCCGAGGCCATCCGAACGCACCCAGGCTCGCTGGGTCGAGGCAACCCGACCAGGTCGGCGCCAATCCGCCGAGCGCGCCTCGGCAGCGCAAAGCCAAGCAGCTCAACCGGTCCGTTCTGCCACCGGGCCAACCGCACCCGGCGGCCCGAAGACGCGACAACCTAACCCAGGGTCGACGAGGCTCAGTGTTTCGGCGGGAGCATCGGCATCACCACGTAGCGCAGGTTCAGGTCGTCCTCCTCCACCGAGCTGAACACCGTCGCCTGCATGCCTGGCTGGATCTCCATCCGGACCTGGCGTCCACCGAAGGCGCGCAGGGCGTCGGAGAGGAAGCGGGCCTGGTAGGCCTGCGGGGTACGGCCACCGTCCACCCTCGCCTTCACCGACTCCTCCGCCTCCCCGGATCGCTGGTCCGCGCCGCGGAGCCGGATCTCCCCGTCGCCGACCTCGAGCAGCATCACGCCGCGCGCGTCGGTGTACAGGCCGACCCGTCGCACGGCACCGGCCAGCGCGTCGGCGTCGACCGTCACCCGGGTGTCCACATCGGACACGGAGACCTTCGACTCGTGCAGGAAGCTGCCGTCGAGCACGGCCGTGGTTGCCACCGACCGCGCCCACGCCAGCCCGAACCGGTCGCGGTCGGCGTGCAGCACGACCGAACCGTCGACCTGCTTCGCGATCTCGGACAGCAGCGCGGCCGGCACCAAGGCATCGACCGGCTCGCCCGTCGGCTGCCACGCCACCGCGGCCACCGCCATCTGGTACCGGTCGGTGGCCAGCATGATCAACCGCTCGCCCTCGGACCGGATGCGCACGCCGGTGAACATCGGCAGCGCATCGTCACGGGACGCGGCCGCGGCCACCGTGGTGAGCGCCGAGGAGAACAGCGCGCCGTCGACCGTGCCCACGGCCGCCGGCGGTGCGGCCACGCCCGGGTGCACGTCCACGTCGAGCAGCGGCAACGCGTAGCGCGCGCCGGGCGACCGGATCGCGAGCTTCGACCCCTCGACCACGAGCCGCACCTCGGGCAGCTCCAGCGCCCGCAGCGTGTCGGCGAGCGGCTTGGCCGGCACGAGCACGCGCCCCTCGGTGTGCACCATCGCCGGCCGCTGCAGCCGGGCCGCGCGCTCGCGGTCGTTGGCGGCGAGCGACACGCCGTGCTCCGACGCGGAGACCAGCAGACCGGACAGCACCGGGTCGATCAGCTTGCCCGGCACGAGCCGCACGAGAGCCGACGCGGCGGAGGCCAGCTCCGCGGTGGTGACGGTCAGATCGAGGTTCATGGCGCCAAGCTAGCGGCAGGCACCGACAATCGCGCGCGGTCAGCGGGCGGCGACCGCTACCGGTGCCGGCCGCGCGGGCGAGTAGGTCGTGACCGTCCCGCGCCGGGCCCAGACGACGCCGGCGAGTACCAGCCCCGACACGCTCGACGCGAGGAACGACGCGGGCACGCCGACGTGCTCCACGAGGTACCCGCTGACCGACTGCCCGACCGCTAGCCCGAGCGTCACCGCCGTGACGACCCAACCGAACGCCTCGGTCGCCGTCCCGCCCGGGGCGACGAGCTCGATGGCCGTCGAGTGCGCCGTCGACTGCGGCGTGATCATGAGGCCGGCCACGAGCAGCCCGATGGCCAGTGCCAGCAGGCTCGTCATGAGCGACAGCGGCGCCACGAGCAGCGCGAACACGCCGAGCAGCACCGGCAGCCGCAGGTGCATCTGCCGTGGCCACGGGTGCATCGCGTAGTAGAGGCCGAACACGACCGAGGTGAGCGACCACCCGGCGAGCAGCAGCCCGCCGAGCGGCGCGTGCCCGGCCTCGGTGGCCGCCGCGGGGACCGCGACCTCCACGAAGCCGACCGTGACACCGAAGCCGAGCGCGGCCAGCGCGACCGTGCGCATGCCGGGGCTCGCCAGCGCGCCGAGCAGGTCACGCTTCGAGCGGACGGGCCGCACCGACCGGACCGCGGGGCTCAGCGCGAAGCCGACGCCACCGACCGCCATGCACGAGGCTCCCAGCACCACGCCGGTGCCGCCCCACGGCGCCGCGATCAGCAGGCCCGCCATCGCAGGCCCGAGGATGAAGAACACCTCCATGCTGATCGCCTCGTAGGCGTACGCGGCGTGGCGCAGCGGGCCCGCGGGCACGAGATGGCTCCACAGCGCGCGCGACGCCGACCCGACCATGGGCTCGGACAGCCCGACCAGGCCGCCGAGCAGCACCATCACCATGGTCGCCTGGTGGGTCTCGACGGCGACCAGCGCGCCGGTCACGGCCACGACGAACAGCCCCACCGTGATCAGCAGCGGCCCGGTCGGGCCGCGCTGGTCCATGATCCGTCCCTGGATGACCGCTCCGACCGCGACGCCGACGAGCGACCCGGCCGACACCAGCCCGGCGATCGCGAAGGAGCCGGTCTCGCGCTGCACGAAGAACAGCAGGGACAGGCCGACCATCGCGATCGGCATCCTGGCGAGCACGGACATGATCGCGGGCACGCCCGCGCCGGGCGAGGCCAGCGCGGCGCGGTAGTCGGAGAGACCAGCAGAATGGGACACGCGTACCAGTATGCAAGGTTTGGTACGCGCGTACCAGTTATTTGTGGCGCAGTCGGCTGTCGGCAGTCGTCGCAGGTGGGCGGAGCTGTAAGCGCTTGAGGTCACCGACAGTAGGTCTCGGTTCGGTAACGGTGCGCTGAATTCCGGGAATCCCGGACAACGGATGGGTAGTCCACGGAGTCCTCACAGTGAAGACCGCCAAGTTCTTCGCCCGCTCGGGTAACGATCCGAGTGGAAAAACGTTGAACTCGGTACAGCTCCCTCCGGCAACCGTGGGTCGGGGCCTATAACGCCCGGAGGGCGGGGAGCGTGGACCGTCGGGGGATGGTCCACGCAAAGCAAGAAGCCGGTGCGCCGCGTCGGGGGCGGCGCCCGGCTTCTTCTTTTGTCTCGAGTGGCCTGCTCAGCGCGCGCGGCGCGCCAGCCGCTCCGGATCCAGGATCAGCACGCTCTTGCCCTCGAGCCGCAGCCAGCCACGGTGGGCGAAGTCGGCCAGCGCCTTGTTGACGGTCTCCCGCGACGCGCCGACGTACTGGGCGATCTCCTCCTGCGTGAGGTCGTGCATGACCCGCAGGAGCCCGGCCTCCTGGCTGCCGAACCGCTGCGCGAACTGCAGCAGCGCCTTGGCGACCCGGCCCGGGACGTCGGTGAAGATCAGGTCCGCGAGCATGCCGTTGGTCCGGCGCAGCCTGCGGGCGACGACCCGCAGCAGCTGCTCGGCGATCTCCGGCCGCGTCCCGATCCACTGGCGCAGCGCGGGGCGGTCCATGGACCGGGCCACGACCTCGGTGACCGTCGTGGCCGTCGAGGTCCGCGGGCCAGGGTCGAAGATCGACAGCTCCCCGAACATGTCGGCCGGGCCGAAGATCCCCAGCAGGTTCTCCCGGCCGTCCGGCGACTTCCGGCCGAGCTTCACCTTGCCCGACTGGATGATGTAGAGGCGATCCCCCGGTTCTCCCTCGGCAAAGATCACGTGCCCACGCGGAAACTCGACAGTCTCCAGCGTCTGGGCCAGCGCTTCAGCGGCGGCCGGTTCGACGCCCTGGAAGATGCCGGCCCTGGCAAGGGTCTCGTCCACCTTCGTCCCTCCCGATCAGACACGAGCCGGCGCGCCGACCCTCGACCCTGGGCATCGCGCCCTGATCACCCTGAGAGCAGTGTAGGGCGTGTGCCGTGGGTCACGTCGAATGACCGCGCCGCTGGTGAAGCCGCTGCGGACATCTGCAGGCGGGAAGCGTACTCCTCAGTAGGAGTCAGACGCGGGCCCTGGGGCGGCGCGGCTTGCTGCTGCCCCGGCGCCGCAGCCGGAACATCTCCAGCGCGCGCCCGATGCCGTGCCCGTACAGCGCCCGGACCTCGTCCGGCCGCGCGTTCTCCAGCAGCTCCTCGACCTCGTCCTCCTGGACGGCGACGTGCCGGAGTCTGGACTCCACCCGCTCCATGAACAGGGCGAAGAACATCACCACGAAGGGCACTGCGAAAACGAACCAGACAGCCATGGTGTCGTCGATCCTCGCTCAGGTCGGTGTGGCCGGCTCGGACGGCTGGGCCGCCGGGCGTGTCGTTCGCGGCCCTATATATAGAGACGTGCGGGGCAGGGTCGAGGTTCAGTGGCGGCCCGTAGGCTAGCGGGGTGCCACCAGCCACCCGCCAACTACCCCGCAGTGGCGCCGGCAAAACAGCGCCCGCCCCGAGCACCGCGCTGGTGCGCCGCGCGCGCCGGATGACCCGCGTGCTCGCCGAGGCCTTTCCGGACGCTCACTGCGAACTGGACTTCACCAACCCGCTCGAGCTAGCGGTCGCCACGATCCTGTCCGCGCAGAGCACCGACGTGCGGGTCAACCTGACCACGCCGACGCTGTTCGCGCGGTACCGCACGGCCGCCGACTACGCGGGTGCGAACCGGACCGAGCTCGAGGAGCTGATCCGGTCCACCGGCTTCTACCGGAACAAGACCACCTCGCTCATCGGCCTGGGCACCGCGCTCGTGGAGCGGTTCGACGGCGAGCTGCCGAACACGCTCGACGACCTGGTCACGCTGCCGGGCATCGGCCGCAAGACCGCCAACGTCATCCTCGGCAACGCGTTCGGCATCCCCGGCATCACGGTCGACACGCACTTCGGCCGGCTGGTCCGCCGTTTCGGGTGGACCGAGGAGGAGGACCCGGTCAAGGTCGAGCACGCGGTCGGCGCGCTGATCCCCAAGAAGGACTGGACGATGCTGTCCCACTGGGTGATCTTCCACGGCCGCCGCGTGTGTCACGCGCGCAAGCCCGCGTGCGGCGCCTGCGTGCTGGCGAAGGACTGCCCGGCCTTCGGTGCCGGCCCGACCGAGTTCGAGGTCGCCGCGAAGCTGGTCAAGGGCGAGGAGGCCGAGCACCTCGTAGACCTCGCCGAGCGCACGCGCAACGGCTACAAGCCCGGCCGGGGTGGCGCGGAGTGACGCGTGCGGCACGGTGGTCGATCGCCGGGCTGATTCTGGTGGTGGCCGCCGTCGTCGCGATCTGGCCGCGCCACGACGACCCCGCACCCCGGCCCCGCACGCCCGCTCCGCCCGACCTCGCGGCGGCCCGGGCGGACGCCGCCCTGCCGCCGTGCCTCGCGGCCGCCGGCGCGCCGCCGGCCGGGCTGCGGGCGCTGTCGGGCGTGCGCGCGGAGTGCCTGGCCGACGGGTCCGCTGTGGACCTCGCGAAGGCCCTGGGCAACCGGCCGGTACTGGTGAACGTCTGGGCGACATGGTGTGCGCCGTGCAAGGAGGAGCTGCCGCTGCTCGCGAGGTACGCGGCCGAGTCGGGCGCGGTGCCGGTCGTCGGCCTGGCCGTGCAGAGCACGCAGGCCGGCGCGCTGGAGCTGCTCGGCGCGCTGAAGGTGCGGCTGCCGATGCTCGCCGATCCGGACGGGGCGGCCGAACGCGCGCTGGCGCTGCCGCCCGGCCTGCCCGCGAGCTACGTCGTCGGCGCGGACGGGACCGTGCGGCTGGTGGCGAAGCCGCGCCTGTTCGACTCCGTCGAGGCGATCCGGCACGCGGTCGCGACGTACGGGGGAGCGTCGTGAGCGGAGCTTGCGGAGCGAACCATTCAACACAGGGCGACCGCGAGCGGCGGCACCGAGCCTGCGAGGGGGCGACGTGACCGAGTTCGGACCGCTCGTCGACCCCGCCGATGTGCCCGCCTGGCTGTCCCGCCTCGTCGCCGCCACCAGCGACGTCGACGTGAGCTACTTCCGGCGGCTCGCGCCGCCGGCGGAGAACCCGCGCGACGCCGCGGTGCTGGTCCTGTTCGGCGAGCACGAGACCCGCGGCCCGGACGTGCTGCTGCAGCTGCGGGCCGACGGCGGTGGCGCGCACTCGGGCCAGGTCGCGTTCCCCGGCGGCTCGGCCGAGCCCGTCGACGCGGGGCCGGTCGACACGGCGCTGCGCGAGGCGGTGGAGGAGACCGGGCTGGACCCGGCCGGCGTGCGGCCGGTCGCGCTGCTGCCGCAGCTGCACATCCCGGTGTCGGGCTTTCACGTGACGCCGGTCCTGGCGCACTGGGAGAAGCCGAGCCGGGTGTGGGCGGTGGACCCGGCCGAGACCCAGGCGGTCGCCCGCGCGCCGCTCGCGGCGCTCACGGATCCCGCCAACCGGTTCCAGTTGCGCCACCCGTCTGGTTTCCTTGGCCCTGCGTTCGCACTGCCCGGGATGTTGGTGTGGGGTTTCACGGCCGCGCTGCTGACCTTGATGCTTCAGGCCGGCGGCTGGGAGCGGCCGTGGGACGGTACGGACATACGGGATCTTGACGCCGCGTGGCGTTCAGTTGGCTCAGTTGTCGGGGAGGTTGACGAGTGAACTGGGTCGACTTGCTGGTGATCGGGCTGGCCGTGCTGGCCGCGATCTCCGGCGCGCGCCAGGGCGTGATCACGGCGCTGCCCGCGTTCATCGGCGTCCTGCTCGGCGCGATCGCGGGGATCAAGCTGGCCCCGCTGGTGGTCCAGTACATCGAGTCGACGCCCACCCGGGTCGCGTTCGCGGTGGCGATCTTCGTGCTGCTGGTCGCGCTGGGCGAGACGCTCGGCGTGTGGCTGGGGCGCAGCATCCGGCAGAAGATCAACTCGCCGAAGCTCGCCGGGGTGGACAACGCGCTGGGCGCGATCGTGCAGGGCGCGGTCGTGTTCGTGGTGGCCTGGCTGATCGCGCTGCCGCTGGTGACCGTCGGCGGACTGCCGAGCCTGGCGTCCGCGATCCGCGACTCGACCGTGCTCGGCGGGGTCAACAGCGTGATGCCCTCGTCCGCGCAGAACCTGCCCGACGAGCTGCGCCGGCTGCTGGACGTGTCGGGCTTCCCGGCCGCCGTCGACCCGTTCGACCGGACGCCGTCGAAGGAGGTCGCGCCGCCGGACCCGAAGCTGCAGGGCAGTGCCGTGGTGCAGCGGGTGCGGCCGAGCGTGCTCAAGATCCACGCGAAGGCGCCGTCGTGCTCGCGGGCGCTGGAGGGCAGCGGCTTCGTCATCGCGCCCGAGCGGATGATGACCAACGCGCACGTGGTGGCCGGGACGTCGGAGGTCACCATCGAGACCGACGACGGCCCGTACGACGCGCGCGTCGTGCACTACGACCCGGACACCGACGTCGCGGTCCTGGCGGTGCCCGGGCTGCCCACGCCGCCGCTGCGGTTCGCCCCGCAGGCGGCGACCTCCGGCCAGGACGGCATCGTGCTCGGCTACCCGCTCGACGGCCCGTACACGGCGTCGCCGGCGCGGGTGCGGGACCGGATCAACCTGACCGGGCCGGACATCTACGACGCCAGCACCGTGACCCGCGAGGTGTTCACGCTGCGGGCGCTGGTGCGCAGCGGCAACTCCGGCGGCCCCCTGGTGGACACGAAGGGCCGCGTGATCGGCGTGATCTTCGGCGCGGCCGTCGACGAGTCGGAGACGGGCTTCGCGCTGACCGCCAACGAGGTGAGCCAGGAGGTGCGCGCCGCCCCCGGCTGGTCGCGCGCCGTGGGCACCGGGAGCTGCGCGGCCTGACCTGTCCACACCCGCCGCACCTGTCCACAAGTGGATCTTGCCGCCCCTGCTCCCCGGCCGTCCTCGATAGGCTGGGCCTCGAGGGGTGCCCCCGGAGAGGGGGTTCCCCACCGCGGCAGGTGCGTAGCCGTTCGGTGGTGCAGTAGCAGCACGAACCGGGTGGAGCGTTCGACCAGGGTGCCGATCGCCGTCTTGTTGTGCGCGCCCATGATCAGATCCCCTTCCCAGTGCCCGGGCACTGCCCGTCGGCCACCTCGGCTGGCCGCTCGCTGATCATGATCATGGGTGTGGCCATGCGTCGCTGGCGTTGATCGGGCTGTCTGGCGGCGGCGCTGCGCGGCCATTGCGGAGCCAGGACGCGACCTCACGTCGTAACCCGCCCTTGGCTTGCACATACAACGCCTGGTAGATGGTCTCGTGGGTCACGTGCCGCTGCGGACGGTCGGGATGGTCCCGGCGCAGCCGCGCGTGATCTGCTGCGGGCTGTGCCGCTGCTCCAGGCCATCCTGGACGACGCTCGCAGAACCGGATCGGCCGCCAGCTTGCCCGTCTCGGGCCGCGCTCGGCGCGCGCCCGCCATCTGGTGGCCGCTGGGGGCTGCGGATCACGGGGCGGCGGATCTTGGCTTCACCAGGCGGTTTTAGGCGCTGCTGACGGCGCCGTGGGTGGGACCGCCGGGCAGTGGGTGCCGGGCCGGGGCGGGCGGAGGTCGGTCAGGTAGCGGGTCGTCGCCGTCAGCGTGCACTCGCTCCGGTCGATGATCCCGTGCCCCCAGCCGTCGTAGGTCAGCAGCACGCCGCCCGGGAGCTGCCGTGCCACGTTGCGTGCCCACACGTACGCCGTCGCCGGGTCGTGCAGCGAGTTCAGCACCAGGACCGGTGGCGCGCCGTGCACGTCCAGCCGGTGCTGCGGGTTCGCGACCCGCGCCGGCCACCCCGCGCACAGCGACACCGCCAGCCACGCGAAGTGCGTCCGCAGCGTCGGCGCCGACCGCTTCTGCCGCTGCCACAACGCGAGCCACTCCCGCTCCGACGAGATCCCCACCCGGGTGTCGCCGCAGAACGCGCCGATCGGGAACGGCGCCACCTCCGCCTGCCGCACCGAACGCGCGGGCGCCGCGGACGCGAGCGAGCGCAGGAACTCCGCGGCCGCCGGCCACTCCGGCGCGTAGAAGAAGTTCACCGTCCGGTTGACCAGCTCCATCGGCCCGATGACCCGCGCCGGGTCGTCCGGGTCGGTCAGCTCGCCGGCCACCGACCGGCGGTACAGCGCGTCGTACACCCCGCGCGCGTCCCGCCCCGGCACCACGCACGACGGATCCGCCGCGCACCACGACGCGAACTCGCCGAACGCGTCCTCGCCCGTCGCCGCCTCGGTCGCGAGGAACCGGCCGGGCGTGAGGCTGTGGTCGAACACGCTGTCCAGCACCATGGCGCGCACCCGCGACGGGAACCGCTCCGCGTACATCTGCCCCGCGAGCGTCCCGTACGACCGCCCGTAGAGCGACAGCTGCCGCTCGCCGAGCGCCGCACGTATCGCGTCGATGTCCCGCGCCACGCTCACGCTGTCCACGTGGTCGAGGAGCGATCCGGTGTGCTCGCGGCAGCTGCGGCCCAGCGCGGCGCCGTACGCAGCGAGCGACGCGAACGTCGCGCCGGCCTCCGGGTTCGCGTCCGGCGGGTTGGCGACCAGGTTCGCGTCGCACACCACCGGGTTGCTGCGGTTGGTACCGCGCGGGTCGAAGCTCACCACGTCGAACCGCGACGCGAGCTCCGCCGGCACCGGGTCCGCTTCGACCATCCGGTCCACACCGGAGTCGCCCGGACCACCCGGCATCAGCAGCAGCGTCCCGATCGGACGGGCCGCCGCGCGCCGGGCGATCGCGACCTCGATCGTGGCGCCGCGCGGCGCGGACCAGTCGAGCGGCACGGTCACGGTGGCGCACTGGACGTCCGCGTTCTCCGGGCACGGCCCCCAGACCGGCCCGGGTTCGGCGACCGCCGTGGCGGCGCCCGCGAGTGTGGCGCCGACCGCGAACGACGCGAGCAGTGCAGTTGTATTGAGTAGCTTCATCCGGTTCCCCCCGGCAGTCCCTGTGGATCTTCCCGGAGAGCGAGTATGGTGCGCCGGCCCGCGCGGCGGACTCAGGGAAATCCCTGAGATGGCCCCGATCTATCGGGTCGCGGCGAGGAACTCGGTGATCGCGCGGTTCGTGACCGCGGGGGCTTCCTGGTGCGGGTAGTGACCGATCCCGTCCAGCAGCGTGGTCTCCACCCGCCCGTGGGCCCAGGTCGCCGACGCGCGCACGGTGCCCGGGAGGATGCACGGGTCCGCCGCGCCGGACAGCTGCAGCACCGGCACGGTGATCTCGCGCTGCATGGCCTCGCCGAAGCGCCGGCCCTCGCCGCGCAGCTGCGCGCGGACCGCCCACCGGTAGTACTCCAGCGCGCTGTGCGCGGCGCCGCGCACGGTGATCGCCGAGCGGTACCGGTCCGCGACCTCCGAGAATCCCGGTTGGACAGTCCACTCAGGACCGGACCAGCGGCGCATCTGAGCCTCGACCTCGGCGCCGCCGTCGCGGGTGAGCCGGCGTTCCGGCGCGAGCGGTACCTGCGCGCGGAACACGTGGCCGAGTGCGCGGGCCTGGTTGGTCGGCTTGCGGTGCAGCGCGGTGCGGCGGATCTCGCGGCGCAGTGCCAGCGGGTGCGCCGCCGACACCGATCCGACCGAGCGCACGAGCCGCGGGTGCATGGCGGCGACCGTCCACGCGAGCATCCCGCCCCACGCGTGGCCGACCAGGTGCGCGCTCGGCTCGCCGAGCGCCTTGATCAGCCCGCCGACGTCACCGGCGAGCGTCCACGCGTCGTAGCCGCGCGGCGGCTTGTCCGAGTCGCCGTAGCCGCGCAGGTCCACCGCGACCGTGCGGAACCCGGCGTCGGCGATCGCGGTGAGCTGGTGGCGCCAGGTCCACCAGAACTCGCAGAAACCGTGCAGCAGCAGGACGAGCGGGCCCTCGCCGGTCTCGGTGACGTGCAGCCGGATGCCGTTCGCGTGCACGTCGTGGTGCCGCCAGGGCCCGTCGATGCGCACGGTCGACGGGTCGGGACGCACGGGTGCGGCGGTGCTCAGCGGAGGTGTCCGATCAGGAGCGGCGCACGGCGTCGCCCGACGCCGGCACGGGAGCGGTCTCGTGACCGTCCTCGCCGCGGTGTGTCAGCACGGCGACGGTGTCCTTCGTCGTCTCGATCGTCCGCTTGGGCGCGCGCACCGAGCGCAGCTTGCGGAAACCCATGAACGCGAACAGGCCCGCCAGCAGGAGGATTACGCCGAACACGCACACGTACCCCAGCCAGGGGTGGGCCTCCCAGTCGAACATGTCGTTGAAGCCCAGCGCGAGCGCGATCAGACCGAACGGCAGCAGGGGCAGCAGGACCGCGAGCGCGATGATGAAGAAGAGGCTGCCGGTGAGGCCCTTCTTGACCTCCTTGGCGACCTCCGACCGTGCGAGCTCGATCTCCGCCCTGAGCAGGGTCGACAGATGCTGGGTCGCGTCCTTGACCAAGCTGCCGATCGAATGCCCGTTCGCCGCGCCGCTCGTCTCGTCGGACAACGGGATCGACGGGACGCGCGGCAGCCCCGTCCCGTTGCCGCTGTTGTCGTGCGCACTGGTCACGTGCGCCATCGTGCCATGCGCCGATCAAAGAAGCTGGCCGGGCACGCGGGTCATCCCGTGGTGACCCCGAACAGGAGGCCGACCGCGTACGTCACGATCATGGTCAGCGCGCCCACCCCGACGTTGCGCACGATGGCCCGGCCGGCGATCGCTCCGCCCAGCCGGGCGCTGAGCCAGCCGGTGAGCACCAGGCCGATCCCGACCGCCGCGGCGCACGCCCAGACCCGCCAGGCGACGGGCGGCAGCGCGATGGCGATCAGCGGCAGCAACCCGCCGCAGGTGAACGCTACGAGCGAGGCCCACGCCGCGTGCCACGGGCTGGTGAGCTCGTCCGGGTCGATGCCGAGCTCGGCCTCGGCGTGTGCCTCGAGCGCGTCGTTCTCCGTCAGCTCGCGGGCGACCTCGGCGGCGAGCTCGGTGGACAGGCCGCGGTGCTCGTAGATCTCGGCGAGCTCGCGTTCCTCGGCCTCGGGCATCGTCTCGAGCTCGTAGCGTTCGAGGCGCAGCGCGGCCTGCTCGGTGTCGCGCTGGGTGCTGACCGAGACGTACTCGCCGCCGGCCATCGACAGCGCGCCGGCCACGAGGCTCGCCACCCCGGCGACCATGATGGCCGTCCGGTTCGTGGTCGCGCCGGCGACGCCGACCACGAGGCCCGCGACGGACACGATGCCGTCGTTCGCGCCGAGCACGCCCGCGCGCAGCCAGTTCAGCCGCTCGCCGAGGCTCCCGTGGTGGGGCTCGCCGCTGTGCACATGGGCCGGCTCCTCGGCACTGAGCTCTGTCACCCGCTCATTGAACTCCCGGTCGCAACCGTGTGGCACTATGGCGCGACCTGTCACCAGCTCTCTGGGGGAGCTCATGAAGAAGTGGGTTGTATTTCTCGTCATCGGGTTGGCCATGGCGCTGGCCTCCATCAGTCCCGGCGACGACCGGGTCGAATGCGACGGGCAGCCGATGGTGCCCGGCGAAACCTGCCAGTTCAAGAACCGCAGCGGCGACGTGACCTCGGAGGAGACCTACGACGAGGTCGCGGAGAACAGCGTGTCCGCCCACCACACGTGGGTCACGTGGGGCCGGTGGACGGTGCTGGGCATCGGGATCGGGCTGGCCGGTCTGGGATTCTGGGGCGTCATGCGGGAACGCCGCCGCCGCAAGGCGCAGGGCCCGTCGACCGCCGACATGTACCTCCAGCAGCAGGCCGCCGCACAGGCCGGGCCGGGGTACGCACAGCCGGCGCACACGCCGCCGCCGCAGTTCCCGCCGCAGTACGCCCCGCAGCAGCACCAGCAGCAGCCGACCTTCCCGCCCCGGCCGCCGCAGGCACCTCCCCGCCCGCCCGCGGCCAACCCGGACTTCGGTCCCGGCTCCGGCGACTCCGGCGAGGACGTAACCCAGCGCATGCGCTGAGACGACACGACGGCCCGGCCACCTCGAAGCGAGGTGGCCGGGCCGTCGGCGTTTCGCGCTCTTTTCGGTCTTCGGCATAGAACGCGAGTCATGGCGCTCGTCGCGTCGGCCACGTCGATCACGACGACGACGACAAGGTGTCGCCGGTCGAGCCGAGCATCCCGCGCAGCTATGTCAGCTGTTGCTGCGGCCGCAGTGGTGTGGGTGGCCGAGTCAGCAGTGCATTGATCCCTTGGTTTGCGTGACCGCAGGTGCGTCGGTGCACGGCACGCATAGCTCGCGTGAATTCAGGCGCACGAATTTTGGTGGGGTATGTTGCGCCGTCACTCGGCTGGCCGAGGGCATATCAGGAAATGATCACGTGGAGATACGTGGTCGCGGCTGGTTGGACCGATTGGTTGATGTGGCACGGGCATTCGGAGTGCCTGCGTCAATATCGTCGATAGTGGCCAGGATTTGTCATCAGAATGACGATGTTTGGAGCTACCCTCCGGTGACGCGGTAGGTATTGGCAGGCGAACCTGGGATCCGATGCGCGAATGGCCTGAGTCGACCCTGCTGGGCGGCCTGAACCGAGCTGAGCGGTCGATGCTCCTGGCGGTCGGTACCGAGGTTTCGTTTCGGGACGGGAAGCGTCTCATCGTGCAGGGCTCCGACGATGATCACGCGTACCTTCTGCTGCACGGGATGGTCAAGGTCGCGCTGCGCGACCACAACGGGCGCTCCGCTCTGCTCGGCATCCGGCTCGCCGGTGATCTGGTCGGCGAGATGGGCGCACTGGACGGGCCTCCGCGTTCGGCGGATGTCACCGCCAGCGGTGACATCCTTGTTCGGATTATCCGGGCGGCGGACCTTCGTGAGTTATCGCGGAGAAAGCCCGAGATTGCCCTGGGTATAACGCGCATGATGGCCGGCCGATTGCGGTGGGCGAACCAACGGCGGCTGGACTTCACGGCACGCGATTCGCGTGCCCGCGTGGCGCGCATCCTGTATGAGGTCGTCCGGGCATACGGGAGTTTTCGTCGCACGCATTGGGAACTCGGTGTCGAACTGACGCAGCCGGAGATTGCGTCGTTGGCCGCGACCGGTCTGCGCACGATGGAGAAGGAGCTGCGGAGGCTGCAGGACGACGGTGTTCTCGTCCGGCGCTACCGCGACATCCACGTGGTCGACCTCGACCGGCTACAGCAGATCGCCGAGGTTTAGTCAATCCCGCACTCAGGCGGGTTGTGGTCACGCACTGTGCCCAATTATGGCAGCAATGTCATCGCTCATCACTCGAAAGGCCTAACCAGTGGTTTCCGATGCACGATCAACACGGCGGCTGTGCGTGGCTGTGGACGCGAAGGGTTACAGCACGCGCATAGACATCGACCAGCAGGAGCTGCAGCGCGCGATCGTCGCGGTGTGCGGCGCGGCAGCGAGGGCCGCCGACCTGCACCGCGACGCATGGCACCGGCAGGGCTCGGGGGACGGGGAACTGGCCGTGCTGCCGCCCGACGAACCGGAGGACGTCGTCGTCGACCACTACGTGCGTGAGCTCGTCGCGGAGCTCGACCGGTACAACGGACGGCTGATCCCGGAGGCCCGGCTTCGGCTCCGGGTCGCCATCCACTTCGGTCGCCTGTCCACGGGGAGCATCGGCCACGCCGGGCCCGCCCCTGTCGCCGTCGCGCGACTGGTCGACTCGGCGATCCTGCGCAAGGCACTGGCAGCGGCGCCGGCGGCCGATCTCGCGTTGCTGGTCTCCGCGTCCGTCTTCGAAGACACGGTCGCCACACTGGGGACAACGCTGCGGCCCATTGACTTCCGGCGGGTCAGGGTCACCCACAAGGAGTTCGCCGAGGACGCGTGGCTCTGGGTGCCCGGCCACGACGCGCACAACCTGCCTCTCGACGACGAGGACCCGGCCGCCGCCCTCGCCACGTCACGTCCTGGCACCGAGCCCGAGCGCGACGCCGCACCACCGTCTCGTGGTCGGGACGACGCGGCGCATGGCGACTCGCACGTCGTGCACAACACCTTCCAGGACCGGGTCGATGCACCGGGCGCGGTCTTCGGGATGAGCTTAGGCGGTGACCGGTGACGGCGGTGGAGCCCGACGAGGCGGAACCGGCAACGCCGGAACCAGCGGAACCCGTGGCCCCCGAGGAAAGTACTGCTGATCAGGCGGAGGAACCTCGTGGGGAGTCCCGGAAACGGGAGTCCGACTTCGATACCTCGGAACTGAAGAACATCCGGCACGCGTTCTACGTCCACAACTCCTTCTACGCCGATGTCAACGCCGAGGGGGCGAACTTCGGCGCCGCCGGCGACAACGGGCGGGTCTCCACGACCAGGACCGGCGTGCTGGAGCCGGTTTGGGTGACCCGGGCGCTTGACGGCTTCGTCCGTCCTCCCGGGTACGCCGATGCGCTCGAACTGCTTCGCGAGCACAGGTTTCTCGTCCTCGTCGGAGCTGAAGGAGCCGGCAAGAAGGCACTCGCGTTGCACCTGCTCCGAGCGATGTGCGGGGAGCAGGCGCAACTCCATGCGGTGTCGCCCGCACGCAGCCTGGGACAGCTCGCCGCGCTCACCTTCGCCGGGGGAGCGGGCTATCTCGTGGCGGACCACATGGGCTCGACGGACGAGGTGGCGGTGCGACGGTTCGACGCCGACCAGCTTCGCAACCGGGTAGGCGAGCAGCAGGCGTACCTCGTGTTGACGACGACTTCGCGCAAGCTCGGCCCGCGCTACCTGCCGTCGTACGCCGTTCTCGCGGCGTCCGCCGACCCGAACCAGGTGCTGCACAGTCACCTGGGCGATGCAGAGGTCGCGCCGGACGTCCTCGCCATGGCCGAGGAGTTCGTCCGGGACGAGCATCGGCCGAAGGAGATCGAGCTTCTGGCGCGGCAGTTGGTGGCGAGCCCGTCCACCGCCGTGGAGTCCATGCGGGACGTTCCCGCCAAGCAGGTGGCGGCGTGGTTCGAAAAGCAGGTCAAGGCCCGTGAGCTGGTTTCGGTAGCCGCTCTGGCGATCGGCGGCAGCCAGCCGGAGTCCATACACGACGCGCTGGTGCGGACCCTGCGGATGCAGATCGAGGCGGCGCGAGAGGCTCGGGAAGCCGCTCCGCACGTGCCGTGGGTGGACGAGATCTTCGAACCGCGTGCCCGTGTCCACGAGCTTGTCGTGGTGAGCGGCGACAGCCAGCTCGACGATGATCCGGACGAGGACGGCTGGTTGTCCGGACGATGGGTGCGGTTCCGGCACGTCGAGTACCGCGACCTCGTGCTGGGTGAGCTGCACGAGCGATACGACGACCAGTTGTGGGGACCGGTCCGCGCCTGGGTGTGCGAACTGTGCAGCATCGACCCGAAGGAGGAGATCCAGAGCGGCCTCGCTGCCGCACTCGCGACCCTGACCCGGCACAACTTCATGCACGTGCGGCAGACGTTCCTGTCGCCATGGGCGAACGGCAGCGCGCCCGAGCGCATGACCGCTGCCATGGTGCTCTGGTTCATGAGCGAGGACGACCGTCTGGCGCCCGTCGCACTGCGCACCGCACTGGAGTGGGGCGAGAACAACGGCCTGCTCCGAGGCGTGACGTCGGCACTCGCACTGAGCGGCCCGCTCGGTGTCCGCTTCATGGAGGAGGCCATGCGACGGCTGTGCTTCCTCTCGCTGCGCGCGAAGCGGATCGGCGTCGTCGCGCGTGCCGCGGTCGGGCTGCTGCTCGGTGTCGCGGTTGATGACGGCCCGGTGGCGACGGGCCAGATGCTGACTCTCGTGCAGGAGGAGCTGCATCGCGCGACCCGGCGGGGCGAGACACCGGACGACCCCACAGACTCCTATGTCACCGAGGGCCTGCTCAACGACGACGAGGACGACCCCGACCAGGACCAGTACGAACGCGGGTGGAACGGCCGGGTCGCCACCGCGGCACGATCCCTCGTCCTCGCCGTGCTCGAGGCGGAACAGCAGAACCTGCCGCGGCCGGTAGCCGCCAAGATCCTCTGCAAGCAGCCCGAGCACGTGGAGATCCTTGGCGCGCTGTGGGCCGAAACGCTGTGCAGCGCACCGCACCGCCTGGCCGCCATCGAGGCCCTGCGCCGCACTCTGGTGGCCCTCGAGCACGAACCAGCGGTCACCGAGGCGGTCGGCCGGCTCGGCAACGCGATCTACACCGCCATGCCGCGGCCCCATCGCCCGCTGCGCACGGCCGAGCTGCTACGCGCCATGACCACTCCGAAGCGGGAGACCGAACGTCCCGCGCACAACCTCGTGTCCACCCTTCTCGCCGCGCTGAACGCGGCGGTTCCCCGACCCTCCGGAGCTGATCACCATGTCTGACAACGCCAACTTTCCGGTCGTCGACGAACGACCGCTGGACGCCGCCGTGCGCGGCTGGCTCGGCCGCAGCCGCAACCTGAGCGACCTGCCGCGACACATCCCCGGCACCATCCCGGTGTTCGAGGTTCGCGACGGCTTCGTCGCCTTCCGCGAGAGGCGCCACTTCGGCAAGCGCGAAGACCTGGTGGTCAATGCGATCTCGGTGAGCATCGTCGACATTCGACCGCGAACGGTCACGGTCGAGCTGCCCGTGCCGTCGCAGAGCGCGGCCGACGACTTCGTGCTGCTCGTCGACTTCCGGTGTGAGGTCAGCGATCCAGAGCAGGTCGTGGCAGCCGGTCTACGCGACATGACCGTCCCACTCAGGCACTACCTGAGCCGCGACGTCAGCCTCACCCAGCTCGGGATCCAGCACTCGGTCGAGGAGATCAATGTCGTCCGGGACAAGCTGTCGGCCCGGGTCGACGCGTACACCCGGCTGCGCAGGCCCCACGTCGAGGGCATGTCGGTCGAGCTCGCGGGCGTTCGGGTCGTCACCCCGCATTCGCTGGCAAAACACGAGCGAACCTTGCGTGATGTGCGCTGGCAGCAGGACCAGGAGGTCCTCGAAGGCGACGGCGAGGACCGCAAGGCGGCACGGTTGCGGCCCTACTTCGAGAGCGGCCCCGCCGCAGTTGCCGGCCTGAGCGCAGCCCGCGGCCAGCTCGACCTCGACGCGGCGGTCAACCGCGAGTACGCGATGGTCGCCGAGCAGCGCAACCAGCTGATCGAGCTGCTCAAGACCATGCCCGAGGAGCAGTGGCACACGGTTGCCGTCGATACCCAGGCCATGGTCGGCACGTTGGTCCAGCAGCTGGTCGGGCACCAGCAGAACCCGGCGCAGACCGAGCTCGAGAACGGTGGTGAGCGTGACCAGCTCGAACAGTGACGGCGAGGAGCCGCCAGAGAATGTTCGACCGGCGCACCGCCAGCAAGACCGAACCGACATCCTCGACCAGCCGGGCCTGAGCCTGCTGCCGAACGATGATCCGCTACCCGACGACCGCCGGCACCGGATCGGCCGGGGACTGCGCTGGCTGGCCGGTGTCGACGAGAAGCTGCTCGCCTGGGTACCAGCCGAACGAGCCAAGTACACGGCGCTCGGTGGCGTCGTGCTCGGCACCGCGACCATCGCGGCATTCTCGATGTCGATGGCTCTCGCGGAGGTGCTCGGCGGCTTCCACGTGCTGGCTTTGGTGCCCGTGCTCATCTGGGGCGTCTTCATCGCGAACCTCGACCGGTGGCTGGTCTCCTCGTCGAACGGTGGCTGGTGGGGCCGCCGGCTGGCGTTGTTGCTGCCGCGCTTCCTGCTCGCTTTCGCGTTCGGGGTGGTCATCGCCGAGCCGCTGGTCCTGCGGGTGTTCGAGACAGCCATCGAGGAGCACGTGCACGAGGGGCGAGCGCACGACGTAGCCGTGCTGGAAAGCGCGTTGACCCGGTGCAACCCGGAGCCGAACGCGGACAAGGCCGTGAAGGATGCGGCGCGCGGTCCGGACTGCGCGACCCACCAGCTCGGCCTCGACACCAAGTTCGCCGCGGTCCAGGCGGACCTGAGTGCCAAACGCCGGACGGAGACGACGCTTGACTCGACGGTGCAGGCCTGGAGCAAGGAACAGGCCAGACGCGACATCCTGGCAAGCAACGAGTGCGCCGGCACCAAGGCGCCCGGGACGACCGGACGGGCGGGCCGCGGTCCGGAATGCGAACAGCGTGAGCGGGAGGCGGCCGACTACCAGGCGTCTCACCCCGTGGCGGAGCAGGAGGCGAAGCTCGGCAAGGTCCGGGACGACATCCGGGACCTCGAGGCGCAGCTCAACTCGGCCCAGCAGAACTACGAAGGCAACCGCACGCGTGCCATCCAGGACAAGGTGTCCGAGCTGCGGGACGGTCAGGGCGCGATCGGTCTGCTGGAACGGTTCGCCGCGCTCGACGAGCTGACTTCGTCCAGCGTCTTCCTCGCGACGGCGAAGTGGTTCATCCGGCTGTTCTTCATCGCGATCGACTGCCTGCCGGTTCTGGTGAAGTTCCTAAGCGGCCAGACCTGCTACGACAAGCTCGCCGAGCAGCATGTGCAAAGCGCGATGTCGGTGTACGGGCAGAGCGTGCGCACCATGGAGGGCGCGCTGGTTCACGATCTCCGCAAGCGTCAGCGCAAGGATGACGACCAGGCGCACATGGCGCGGTCGGTCGCCGACCACGAGCGCCGCGTCCAGGAGGCGACGCTCGACGTGGAGCTCGACCGGCAGGTGACCCTGCTGGCCGAACAGCTTCGGCAGGGCGGCCGACCAGGCAATAACGGCAGCCCCGCGATGATCTGAGCCGTGCCGCCGGACTGGCCGCCTCGTGTTCCGCAACACGGGGCGGCCAGTCGCGGGTTACTCCTCCGAGCTGCCCTTGTTCAGGCCATCGGAGATCAGCTCCATCACCGAGGAGTCGGCGAGCGTGGTGACGTCGCCGATCTCGCGGTTCTCGGCCACGTCACGCAGCAGGCGGCGCATGATCTTGCCCGAGCGCGTCTTCGGCAGCTCCGGCACGACCATGATCTGGCGCGGCTTCGCGATGGGACCGATCTCCTTCGCCACGTGGTCGCGCAGCTTCTTCAGCGCCTCCTCGCCCGAGGACTCGTCCTGGGGGACGCCGCCGCGCAGGATCACGAACGCCACGATGCCCTGGCCGGTGGTCGGGTCGGTGGCGCCGACGACGGCGGCCTCGGCCACCGTCGGGTGCGACACCAGCGCCGACTCGACCTCGGTGGTCGAGATCCGGTGGCCGGACACGTTCATCACGTCGTCCACCCGGCCGAGCAGCCAGATGTCGCCGTCCGCGTCGTACTTCGCGCCGTCGCCGGCGAAGTAGTAGCCCTTGTCGGCGAAGCGCGCCCAGTACGTCTCCTTGTACCGCTCCTCGTCGCCCCAGATGCCGCGCAGCATGGCCGGCCACGGCTGGTCGAGCACGAGGTACCCACCGCCGCCCTTGCCGACGTCGTTGCCCTGGTCGTCGACGATCTTGGTGGAGATACCGGGCAGCGGCGCCTGCGCGGAGCCGGGCTTGGCCGCGGTCACGCCGGGCAGCGGGGAGATCATGATCGCGCCGGTCTCGGTCTGCCACCACGTGTCGACCACCGGCGTCTGGCCGCCGCCGATGTTCTCGCGGTACCAGATCCACGCCTCGGGGTTGATCGGCTCGCCGACCGACCCGAGCACGCGCAGCGTCGACAGGTCGAACTTGGCCGGGATCTCGTTGCCCCACTTCATGAACGTGCGGATCAGCGTGGGCGCGGTGTAGTACACGGTGACGCCGTACTTCTGCACGATCTCCCAGTGCCGGCCCTCGTGCGGGGTGTTCGGCGTGCCCTCGTAGACGACCTCGGTCACGCCGTTCGCGAGCGGGCCGTAGACGATGTAGCTGTGCCCGGTGACCCAGCCGATGTCGGCGGTGCACCAGTACACATCGGACTCGGGCTTGATGTCGAAGACGTTGCGGTGCGTGTAAGCGGTCTGGGTCAGGTAACCGCCGGCGGTGTGCAGGATTCCCTTGGGCTTACCGGTCGTGCCGGAGGTGTAGAGGATGAACAGCGGGTGCTCGGCGTCGAACGCCTCGGGCGTGTGGCTGTCGGACTGGCCGTCCACTGTGTCGTGCCACCACACGTCCCGGCCGTCGGTCCACTCGACGTCGATCTCGGTGCGCCGCACCACGAGCACGTGCTCGATCGTCGGCGTCTTGGCGACCGCCTCGTCCACCGCGGCCTTGAGCGGGGCGGGCTTGCCGCGCCGGTACTGGCCGTCCGCGGTGATCACCAGCTTGGCCTCGGCGTCGTCGATCCGGGAGCGCAGCGCCTCCGCGGAGAATCCGCCGAACACGACGCTGTGGGTCAGGCCCAGCCGCGCGCACGCGAGCATCGAGAAGATCGCCTCGGGCAGCATCGGCATGTAGATCGCGACCCGGTCACCGGCCTCGAGGCCCAGCGACAGCAGCGCGTTCGCGGTCTTGGAGACCTCGCGCTGCAATTCGGCGTAGGTGATCGTGCGGCCGTCGCCGGGCTCGCCCTCCCAGTGGATGGCGACCCGGTCGCCGTTGCCGGCCTCCACGTGCCGGTCGACGCAGTTGTACGCCACGTTGAGCTTGCCGCCGATGAACCACTTCGCGAACGGCGGGTTCGACCAGTCGAGCACCTGGTTCCACTCGGTGTCCCAGTGCAGCTCCCGTGCCTGCTCGGCCCAGAACGCCTCCCGGTCGGCGTCCGCCTGCTCGTAGAGATCCGCCCCGGCGTTGGCCTGCTGGGCGAACTCGTCGCTGGGCGGGAACGTCCGGCTCTCCGTGAGCAGGTTGTCCAGCGTCGGGCCCTGGTCGGTCATGATGTGGATCCTCTCGACCCAGAGATGTAATTGCTCGCCCTGTGCTATCACACGTGGCGACGGCACGCATAGAGGTCCAGACCACCCAACAGCACTGCCACGACCGGATGTCACCCGGTAGGGTCCGTGGCCGTGACTGACCCGCTGGCGCCGCTGCTGGACCTGCCCGGTGTGGACGACGCGGTGCGCGCCGCCCGCGAGGCCGTCGACCAGGTGCACGGGCATCCGGCCAACCGTCGCGGCTGGCCGGCGACCGCCGCGGAGGCGTCCGTGCGGGCCGCCCGCGCGTCCGCCGCGCTCGACGGCGGCGACCCCGAGATCCCCGCGGCCGGCGAGGTCGACGAGCCGCACCTGGCCGGCGCGCTGCGCATCGCGGAGTCGCTCGGCACGCTGGTGCCGATCTGGCAGCGCGCGCCGATGCAGGCGCTGGCCCGGCTGCACGTGCTGGCCGCGACCGACCTGTCGAGCGACGAGGAGCTGGGCCGGCCCCGGCCGAGCCGCGGCGTGACCCGCCGGCTGGACCTGCTGGGCGACATCGTCGCCGGCGGCACGTCCGTGCCGGGCGCGGTGCTGGTCGCGGTCGTGCACGGCGAACTGCTCGCGCTGTCGCCCTTCCGCAGCGCGAACGGCGTGGTGGCCCGCGCGGCCGCCCGCCTGACCACGATCGGCACCGGGCTCGACCCGAAGGGCCTGATCGTCCCCGAGGTCTACTTCCTGCGCCGTTCCGACCGCTACGCCGCGGCCGCCGACGGTTTCGCGACGGGCACCGACGAGGGCCTGGCGGACTGGATCGTGTTCTGCTGCGAGGCGGTGGAGGCCGGCGCCCGCGAGGCGACGAGCATCGCCGAGTCGGCGCTGGCCCGCTGACCTGCGGGTTCATTCGCTCTCGAGCCGGGTTCGTGGGGGCGCCCGCACCATCGGTGCTGCGAGTACCCCTTCCTCGCTGTGTGTAGACGGGATCCCATAGGAACGGGCCGGGAATCCATCCCGGTCCGTTTCCCGTTCAGGCGTCGAGGAACGGCTCCACGAGCAGGAGCACGAGGTCGGTGCGGCGGGGCAGGTCCATGTGCGTCGTGTCCGGCAGGACGGCCAGCCGCGCGTCCGGGATCAGCTCCCGCATCTCGTCGGCGTGGTCGACGCGGACGAAGTCCCGGTCGCCGATGATGATCAGGACCGGCGACGCGACCGAGCCCAGGTCGTCGGCGGACCAGGCCAGCTTCGCCGGCAACGAGGACAACTTCGCCAGGAAACCCTCGAAATGGCCCGGGTCCGGCGCGACGGCCAGGTAGGCCTCGTGCATCTCCCGGAAGTCGTCGGCGGTGGGCGCCAGCTCGGAGTCCATCTCGAAGATGCCCGGCCGGTAGCCGTCCGCGTGGAAGTGCGAGCCCATGACGGCGAGCCGCCCCGCCCGCCGCGGGTGGCGCATGGCGACCTGGAGCGCGACCAGCCCGCCGAGGCTGTACCCGAAGAAGTCGGCCTGTTCGAACCCGAGCACGTCCAGCACCCCGACGACGTCGTCGGCGAGGTGTTCGAGCGCGAACTCCCGGTCGGTGTCCGCGGTGTGCCCGTGCCCCTGCAGCTCGATGGCCACGACCTGCCGCGTCTTCGCGAGCGCGGGCAGCATGGCCGCGAAGGTCAGCTCGATCGTCAGCCCGCCGCCGTGCAGCAGCACCAGCGGTCGCCCGGCGCCGTGCGTCTCGTAGTAGACGTCCAGCCCGTTCACGTGTGCGTAGGTCATCGTCGTCCCCGTCCGGTCAGGTGGCTCATACCCCACCGTCGAACGACGACCCCGCGAATCGACACGACTCCGTTCAGACCGTGGCGCGCACGGCCATGAGGGCCTTGCGCACGTGACCGTCCGCGTCGGCGAGTGCCCGCGCGGCCTGGTCGGCGTCCACCCCGGACAGCATGTGCACCAGGGCCACCTTCAGGTCGCCCTGGGCCTCGTCCAGGGCCTCCGAGCACTCGTGCAGGTCCTGGCCGGTCGCCTCGCGCAGGATGCGCAGCGTGCGGCCGCGCAGCTTCGCGTTCGTGGCGCGCATGCCGACCATGAGGTTCGAGTAGGTCCGGCCGAGCTTCACCATCACGGCCGTCGAGAACGCGGTGAGCACCAGCTTCTGCGCGGTGCCCGCCTTCATCCGGGTGGAGCCGGCGACGGCCTCCGGCCCGGTGTCGACCTCGATGAGCACGTCGATGTCCGACAGCCCGTTCGCGTGCGGGTTGGAGAACACGAGCCCGGTGCGCGCCCCGAGCGCCCCGGCCGCCCGCAGCGCGCCCAGCACGTACGGGGTCCGGCCCGACGCCGTCAGGCCGAGCACGAAGTCGCCCCGCTGGGCCGACCGGCCCAGCTCCGCGGCGCCGCCCTCGTCGTCGTCCTCGACGTCCTCGCGGGCGCTGCGCAGCGCCGAGCTGCCGCCCGCGTGGTGCACGACGAACCAGTCGGCGGGCGCGTTGTAGGTCGGCGCGAGCTCGGCGGCGTCGAGCGCGGCCATGCGGCCCGACGTGCCGGCACCGACGTAGTGCACGCGGTGCCCGGTGCGCAACGCCTCGGCCGCCCAGTCGACGGCGGTGGCCAGCGCCGGCAACGCGGCCGCCACCGCGTCGGGCACCAGGCGGTCCTCGGCGTTGATGGATCGCAGGAGGTCCAACGTGGACAGCAGGTCCAGGTCGGTCGTACGCGGATTACGTCGCTCGGTCGGCGAGTCGACGTGAACCGCCTGGCGCGGCACCGTCATGTTTCCTCCCCCAAGGATCATTTACCGGTCTCCCGCGCCTTGCGGCGACCGTCGTGGCGGGTCTCCAGTCGATGCGAGCCCACCGCGTCCCTGGTTTCGTCCAGCGCCCGCATCGAGTCGGCCAGATGCCGCTGGGCCACCCCGATGAACAGGCAGTCGACGATCGTGAGCTGGGCGATCCGGCTGGACATCGCGCCGGAGCGGAAGGTGGTCTCCCGCGCGGCGGTGGTCAGCACCAGGTCGGCCACCTCGCTGATCGGCGCGGTGGGGAAGTTCGTCAGCGCGACGGTGGTCGCGCCGGCGCGCCGGGCCTCCCGGAGGGCCTCGACCGTGTCGGCGGTGGCGCCGGTGTGGGAGATGGCGAACGCGACATCGCCCTTCCCGAGCACCGCGGCCGACGTCAGCATGATGTGGGTGTCGCTCCAGGCGAAGCTGATGCGCCCGATGCGGTGCAGCTTCTGCTGCAGGTCGGCGGCGACGAACGCGCTCGCGCCCACGCCGTAGACGTCGACGCGTTTGGCTCCCGCCAGAGCCGCGACGACCTGTTCGAGGACCTCGATGTCGACCTGCGCGGCGGTCTCCTCGACCCCGCGCGCGTCGGCGAAGGTGACTTTGCTGACGATGGTGCCGAGATCGTCCTCGGGGCCGATCTCGCCGCCCAGGTCGCGCTCGGCGTGCGCCTCGGATCGGGCGGTGTCCGCGGCCAGGGCGATACGCAGCTCGGGGTAGCCCCCGACGCCGATGGCCTTGCAGAACCGGGTGACGGTGGTCTCGCTCGTACCGGCGGCCTCGGCCACCTCGGTGATGCTTCGTCGGGCAACCGTTGACGGACTGTCCAGCACGACCTTGGCAACGCGTTGTTCCGCGCGGGCCAGACCGGGCAGCAGCGACCGGATGCGAACCAGAGGACTTGACTCAGTGTGTTGTGTGGTCATGACACTCGCGCTCACGTGGGAAACTTACTAACAGGCATTTGAGACAACAAGACGGCAGTCGCTGTCTGGTGACAACGCTACCCAACCGGGGCTGAAACTTCCTGTTTCGTCGTGCTAGCTCAACATCGGAATCGACGGTTGGGGGGTGCTTGTTAGCGTTTCAACCAGTTTTCGTTTCTCATCGTGATCTGAGCTGCCAGCCGTCTGCCTGCACTTTGTGGGGTTCTTTCTCACCGTTGAGGAGCGTATGAACACTGTCTGTGACGCTGATCCCATCGACGAAAATTCCTCGCCCGGTGTACCGGGTGTCGGTAGTGAACCGCCAGCGCAGCGTGATCTCCGCAGCGTGCGGTATGTGAACATCAACCCGCCACCAACTTCGGTGACCCGATCCTGAGAGCGAATTGACCGTTTCGTCCGGTGCTCCCGGCCCTGTCACGTCCATCGGGACGGGGGTCCAGGAGGTGCCGTCGGTACTCGCCTCGAGCACCAAAATATCTGTGGATTCGGAGTCGACGAACGAGTCGAAGTTCACTCGAACGGGACCGTCCGGCCGCAGTGCGTCGGTGGTCAGCGTGGCCTGGGACGCGTCCCCGATGCCCGTGTACCACGCGTCACGGCCGCGGTGGGGCCGGACCGCGAGCGACTTGGCGAGGCCCGTGCACAGCGTCTCGCGGGCGATGTTGATCGAGCCCCAGCTACGGCTGGGGTGCACCCGGTTGGTCAGCAGGATCGCGAACGACCGCGACGCCGGGTCGATGATCACGTCGGTGCCGGTGAACCCGGTGTGGCCGGCCGTGCGCGGACCGGACAAACCGCCCATGTACCACATCTGGTTGAGCTCGAAGCCGTAGCCGTGGTCATCGCCCGGGAAGTCCTGGTTGTGATTCTCGAGCAGGCTCGTGACGGTGGCCTCGCGCAGGATCCGGTGCCCGCGGTAGGTGCCGCCGTTGAGGATCGTCTGGGCCAGGATCGCCATGTCGCCGGCCGTGGAGAACACGCCCGCGTGCCCGGCGACGCCACCGAGCGACCAGGAGTTCTCGTCGTGCACCGACCCGCGCACCATGCCGCGCGGCGGGGCCGCCTCGAACTCCGTCGCCGCGATCCGGTCCAGCTTGCTCGCCGGCGGGTTGTAGCCGGTGTCGACCATGTGCAGCGGCCCGGTGATCCGCTCGGCCACCACCTTGTCCAGGGTCTTGCCGGTGAGCCGCTCGACCATGACGCCCAGCGTGATCAGGTTCAGGTCGGAGTACTCGTACGTGCTGCCCGGCGGGTTGTGCGGCGCGACGTCCATCACGGCCTTGATCCGCGACGGGACGTCCGGGTAGGCCGACCACAGCGGCAGCCACGACACCAGCCCGGAGGTGTGGGTCAGCAGCTGGGCGACGGTGACGGACTCCTTGCCGTTGACGCCGAACTCGGGCAGGTACGTCGCGACCGGCGCGGCGACGTCGACCTGCCCCTTCTCGACGAGTTGCATCACGGCGATCGAGGTGAACAGCTTCGACACCGAGGCCATGTCGAAGATCGTGTCGGTGCGCATCGGCACCTTCTCCGCGTCCGGCAGCTCGGTGCCCGCGGCGTCGGCGTAGCGCAGCGCGTACCCGGCGGTCGCCCGCTTGACCACGACGCCGTCGTGCGCGAGCAGGCTGACCGCACCGGAGAACAGCGGGTGGCCCGTCGCCGGGTCCGGCCGCGTCCAGCCGTCGATCTTGTCCAGCGCCGCGCTTATCGGCTCGGGATCGAGGCCGACCGACCGCGGCGAGCCGTCCCGCAGGACCGTCCGCGACGGCGCGTAGCCCTCCTGCGGTCTGTCGAACCGGCCGGTCGCGCCGCCGCCGCGTGGCTCGGCACTCACCGTCGCGCTCGCCGTTGTCGTGACGGTCGCGAGCACGGTGAGCAACGCGACGGACAGCAGGGTTCGCCTGAACATGGCCACCTCGAAGTAGTCACCGGTAGATGAGATACCGCTCCCGCAGTCTCGCGAAAGCGGCGAGCTCGCCCCGCCAGGCGCCGATCACCTCGTCGACCCCGGCGCCCGCGTCGACCATCTGACGCAGGCGGGCGGAGCCGGAGAGCTTGTCGATGTAGTTGTCCGGCCGCCAGCCGAACACGTCCGGGTGCGCCTGCTTGGCGGTGACGATCATGGTGACCGCCGTCCGGATCGCGTCGAAGCGGCGCTCGTCGGTGATGTGCAGCTGGACGCCGCCGCACGCCTCGTCGACCCACTTGGAGAACGTCGGCACGAAGTAGTGCTCGCGGAACCGCACGCCGGGCAGGCCGGCCGCGTTGAGCGCCTCCGCCCAGTGCCAGTCGATCCCGGGGGCGCCGATGATCTCGAACGGCCGGGTCGTGCCGCGGCCCTCGGACAGTACGGTGCCCTCGAACATGCACGTGCCCGGGTAGACGAGCGCGGTCTGCGGCGTGGGCATGTTCGGGCTGGGCAGGACCCACTGCAGGCCGCTCTCGGAGAACAGCTCGTCGCGGCGCCAGCCCTGGAGCCGGGCGATCTCGAGGCTCTCCAGCCGCCCGCCGGCGTCGGCGGGCAGGAACTCGGCGTCGAAGAGCCGCGCCAGCTCGCCGACGGTCATGCCGTGCTGCTGGACGATCGGCTTGCGGCCCACCCCGGACGCGAACGCCGGGTCGAGCATCGGGCCGAAGGGCGCGCCGCCGACCGGGTTGGGCCGGTCGAGCACGACGACCGACGTGCCGGTCAGGACCGACGCGTGCATGGCCGTGTACAGGCTCCAGATGTAGGTGTAGAAGCGCGCGCCGACGTCCGCGATGTCGAACACCAAGGTGTCGATGCCGGACTTGGTGAACAGCCCGGCGAGCTTGTCCGCCGTGGCGCCGTACGCGTCGTAGACCGGGATCTGGGTGCGCGGGTCGAGGTAGTCGCCCTCGGACCCGCCGGCCTGCGCGGTGCCGCGGAAGCCGTGCTCGGGCCCGAACGCCGCGGTCGGCGTGAGGCCAGCGGCCACCATCGAGTCGACGATGTGCGTCTGGTCGCGCAGCACGCCGGTCGGGTTGGTGAGCACGCCCAGCTTGCGGCCCCGCAGCGCCCCCCAGCCGTCCGCGGCGAGCAGGTCGGCCGCCGGGGTCACGCCGTGGTGGCCCGCCCCGTGCTGGCCCGTCACAGGGGCGGCGGCGGCCGGGCTCGCGGCCGCGACGGTCAGCGCCGGGGCCGCGAGCGCGGATGCGGTCAGGAAGCGGCGGCGGTCCATGCTCACCACGTGAGCCCCGTGCCGAACGGGTACAGGATCGTGTTCGGATCCTCGCCGGTCGGGATGTCCACCGGCAGCGTGCCGTGCGGGGAGATCTCGCCGTAGAGGACCTTCGCCAGCGACTCCATCGAGACGGCCCGCCAGCTGTACGTCGCGAGCCAGGTGGGTGCGTCCACGAAGCCCGCGTCGTACGGGATCTGGCTCGCGACGGCGACGACCGGCTTGCCCGTGGCGAGCAGCGCGCTCACCAGCGCCCGCTGCTGCGCGCGGCCGGACAGGTTGTTGGTCAGCACGACGGTCACGTCGTTCTGGTTCGCCGCCGCGACGGCCTGGTCGATCGTCGCCTGGGTCGGGCTCGTCCCGGTCGGCAGCGCGGTCGCGGCCGAGCCGCGCCGGATCATGGCGTCGCGCAGCCATTCCGGGCTGCGGTTGGTGATCACGGTGTCGCCGACGCCGGTGACCAGGACCTTCGCCGGGGCGTCGGCGAACGGCAGCAGGTTCGCGTCGTTGCGCACGACCGTCGTGGTGCGGTCGCTGATCTGCTGGATCGTGTCGAGGTGCGCCGGCGTGCCGACGATCTTGTCGACCTTCTTCTCGTCGACGAACGGGTGGGTGAGGATGCCCCGCTTGAGCTTCAGCTTGAGGATCCGCAGGACGCTCTGGTCGATGCGCTTCTCGGTCAGCCGGCCGCTGTCCACGGCGGCGCGCAACGCGTTGATCGCGACGTCCAGGTTCGGCGGCATGAGGAGCTGGTCGATACCGGCCTCCAGCGCCATCACCGGGATCTCCTCGGGCGGGAAGACGTTCGCACCGCCCATGCCGAGCGCGTCGGTGACGACCACGCCGTCGTAGTGCAGCTCGTTGCGCAGCAGCCCGGTCATGATCGGCTTGGACAGCGTGGCCGGCACGCCGGTCGGGTCGAGGCTGGGCACCTCGATGTGCGCGGTCATGATCGAGTCGATGCCGGCGTCGACCGCGGCCTTGAACGGCGGCAGGTCGAACTCGCGCCACTCGGCCTCGGTGCGGTCGATGATCGGCAGGCTGGTGTGGCTGTCGGTCGCGGCGTCGCCGTGCCCGGGGAAGTGCTTGGCCGCCGAGGACACGGTCTCGGTGATCTTCCGGCTGCCGCGCTGGTAGCCGTTGATCTCGGCGGTGACGAGGCTGGAGGTGAGGTCCGGCTTCGAGGAGAAGCTGCGGGCGCCGATGACCGGGTTCAGCGGGTTGGAGTTCACGTCCGAGTCCGGCGCGAAGTTCTGGTTGATGCCCATCGCGCGCAGCTCGGTGGCGTTGACCGTGGCGAGCGTCTTGGCGTCGGCGGTGCTGCGGCCCGCGCCGATCGCCATGCTGGCGGGGAACTCGGTGGCCGGCGACTCGAGCCGGGTGACGTTGCCGCCCTCCTGGTCGATGGCGATCACCAGCGGCAGGTGGGTGTTGTGCCGGACCGCGGCGCGCTGGAGCCCGTTGGAGAACGCGGCCAGCTGCTGGGGACCGTCGACGTTGTCGGTCGTGGCGTTGTTGAAGTAGATGACGCCGCCGACGCCGTACTTCTCGACCACCTGGGCGGGCGTGTCCACGCCGTAGTTCGTCTTGTTGGTGGGGTTGACCTCGTCCGCGGACTTGCCCCACACGGAGACGACGAACAGCTGGGCGATCTTCTGGTCGAGCGACATGCCGCGCAGCTGCGCCTGCGCCTGGGCGAGGACGGCGTCGCCGTCCGGCGCGGCGCCGGACACGCCGGCCTGGCTGAACCCGCTAACCATGGCCGAGGTCGCGATCGCGGCGATAGCGACGGACAGACTGCGACGGGCTAATGAACGAGACATGGGCACAACGGCCTCCCTGGCCGGCCAGCAGGGTCACTCCGTAACCTCTTAACCGAGAGCTAGCAGCACAGGTAAGTTACCCACGTCCAGGTTGGGCCGGCAAGGGCGCGTTCGGGGCAACCGTGTCCGCCGTACCCCGCGCAGCAAAAGGGCGATCCCGACCCACGTCGCCGTGGGCGGGATCGCCCAAATCGCCCGCACAGAACGCTCGGGTTACCAAGCGTGCAACAGTGTCGTACCTACCTGGCCTCGGCGTCCGGCGTCCCGGTACGCAGTCCCTTGACGACATGCCTCCCGCGGCTGGCTGCGCGTGGGTGCCCGGTGTTCTGTGCACGGAGCCCCACCGGGGTGACCGGAGCTTCTCTTCCGCCTCGACCCTGGCCGATCGGGGGTCCGCATGTCCTTTCTACCCAGTGATGGAGGTCACTTCAAGACCACAGTCGGGTGCACCGTTTCAGAGCCGTGTAGGTGTCGACGAATACGCGTAGTGAGCGTATTCTGCGGGCTCTTTCCGCAGCTCATATGCGGTTCGCCCGCCACCGGGTACCGCCATGCGGGTGTAGGCCGTCACCGCTTCCGGCGACGGTGGATCCCGTACCAGGTCGCCCCCGCGGTCGCGATGGCGCCGAGCCCGATCGCGGTGACCGCGACGGCCGTGCCGGACGGCGCCGGGAACCTCGAGCGCAGCGACACCGGCTTGGTGAACTCGAGCACCGGCCAGCCGCGTTCGGCGGCCAGCGCCCGCAGTCCCTTGTCGGGGTTGACGACCGTCGGGTGGCCGACCGCCTCCAGCATCGGCAGGTCGGTGATCGAGTCGGAGTAGGCGTGGCAGGCGGCCAGGTCGTAGCCGCGCTCGGCGGCGAGCTCCTTGATCGCGGTGGCCTTGTTCTCGCCGTAGCAGTAGAACTCGATCTCGCCGGTGTAGCGGCCGTTCGCGGCGACCATGCGGGTGCCGATGCTGTGCGTGGCGCCGATCATCTCGGCGATCGGCGTGACGACCTCGGCGCCGGACGCGGAGACGATCACGACGTCGCGGCCCTCCGCCTTGTGCGCGGCGACGAGCTCGGTGGCCTCGGCGTAGACGAGCGGGTCGACGATGTCGTGCAGCGTCTCCTCGACGATCGAGCGGACCTGGGCGACGTCCCAGCCGGTGCACAGCGCGGCGAGGTGGGCGCGGATGCGCTCGACCTGCTCGGCGTCCGCGCCGGAGGCGGCGAACACGAACTGGGCGTACGCGCCCTTGAGCACCGCCCGCCGGTTGATCAGGCCGTTGCGGAAGAACGGGCGGCTGAACGCCAGCGTGCTCGACTTGGCGATGACCGTCTTGTCCAGGTCGAAGAACGCGGCGGCCTTGGGCCGGTCATCGGTCGTTTCGCGGCGCTGGGTCACGTCGCCAGCATAGGTAGCGGTGGTCTGGCAGCGGACCGGTGCAACGGACGCGCCAGGCCGGTTCGAGCAAGTTGCAACCATGGCTCGGAATGGACGGGATACAGTGGGTGTCGTCCGGCTTTCGGCCGGACGGGTTCAGCTCGACCCCCCGGAGCTGAACCCTCGACGACCCCCGTCCCTCCCCCCTGACGGGGGTCGTCCCTACTCGTCAGCGCTTCGAGTTGTCCACAACTCGCGCGGCTGTCCACATGTCGATCTTGACGCGTTGTCGGCCCCGCGCTGCCGGGCGATCGTGGCAACGCGGCCAGGCACCCGCCTGCCGCGCACACGATCAGCTCAAGGGGGCATGGTGGACCCGAACCGCCCGGTGGCCTTCGTCGAGGACGAGGACCTGCTCGACGACGTGCTGAAGCTCGCGGCCGCCGCCGGCTGCGACCTGGAATGCGTGCCCGACGCGGCGGCCGCCCGCCTGCGCTGGTCGACCGCGCCGCTGGTCCTGCTGGACGCGGCGGGCGCCGAGACGCTGCGAGCGAGCCGGCCTGCCGCGCCGCGACGCGGTGGTCCTGGTCTGCGCCGAGCCGGCGTCGAAAAGCCTGTGGGAACGCGCGGTCGAGATCGGCGCCGAGCGGGTCATCGAGCTGCCGGGCGCCGAGTCCTGGCTGGTCAGTGCCCTGGCCGACGCCACGGAAGGCCCCGCCCCGACCACGGGCAGAGCCCTGGCGGTGGTCGGCGGCCGAGGCGGCGCCGGCGCGTCGGTCTTCGTGGCCGCGCTGGGCCTGACCGCCCTGCGCATGAGCCAGAGCGCCCTGCTGATCGACTGCGACCCGCTGGGTGGCGGCCTGGACCTGGTGCTGGGCGCCGAGTCCGAACAGGGCCTGCGCTGGCCCGACATGCACCTGCGCGCCGGCCGGGTGGCCGCCTCGAGCCTGCACGACGCCCTCCCCAGCAGAACGCGGGGCACGACGCGGCTGACGGTGCTTTCCGGCGCCAGAAAGGGCCGGCCCCCGCCCCCGACGCGGTGGCCGCGGTCCTGGAAGCGGGCCGCCGGGCCGGCGAGACGGTGATCTGCGACCTCCCCAGAGCGCTCGACCCGGCCGCCCAGGCGGCCCTGTCCAGAGCGGACCTGACGGTGATCGTCGTCCCCGGCGAGGTCCGAGCCTGCGTCTCGGCGCGGCTGCTGGCCGAACGCCTGGCCGACCTGGGCGCGACAGGCCCAGCTGGTCGTGCGCGGCCCGGCCCCGGGCGCCCTGCACCCCGACCAGGTGGCCAAGGCCGTCAACGTCCCCCTGCTGACGACGATGCGCCCCGAACCCAACCTGGCCCAATCCCTGGACCGAGGCGACTTCACCCCGCGCCCAAGAGGCCCACTGGCCACGGCCGCGAGAACGACCCTGGCCGCGCTGGCCGCCCAACCCCCTCCGCACCACCCGAACCCTGCGAGCGGCGTCATGACCCCACCCACCCGCCTACGGCGTAGTCCCGCTGTCCCCACCCCGCCGCCCACCCGCACCCACCCCCAAGCCGATGCCCGGTCTCGGCCCAACCGTGCCCGCAACTACCGGAACGCCCCACTGGTCTGCGAACCCTGCGCCGCCCACCCATCCCAACCCAACTACGAGCCGCATCATGACCACCCGAACAGCCAGCCCTGCCAAGCCAAGCCGCCCACACGCCCACAAGGCCCACCACCCGCCGATCGCCGCCCTACCCACGGACCGCCCGAAGCCCATCCACCCACGCGCACACAACCGCCCGCCAATAACTCGAGCCGACCCCACAAACCCAACCCGGCCCGATCACCCTTCCAACCACAAGCGCCCTTTCGCCGACGCATCGCGAGGCCTCCCAACGACTCTCACCAGCCGTCCACACGCGACCCTCCTTGCGGGTGTCCCCGTGGACCTCGTGCGTAGTCGCCTGGCGAGCGGCGGCACGGCCCCGGACAAACCCCGAAACCCGACCCGGCCCAATCGCCGGTCCACGCACAAGCGGCACTTTGCCGCCGAGTCGTCGTCAAGCCTCCAAACGACTCCCATCAACCGTCCACACACGACTTTCCGTGCAGGTCACGCCCTCAACGTCCCGGCGGACCTCGTGAGCCGCGTCCGCAGCCGTCCGTCGGGCCGCGGCACAAAGATCACCCCGGCGGAGCCCACAATCGCGGTCTGGCTCGTGGCCCCTTTCCACAGGCGCCACTTTGCTGCCGCGTCGTTGCTAGGCCTCCCAAGGACTCTCGCCAGCCCTCGACACACGACCTTCTGTGTAGGCCACGCCATGCGCGTCCCCGTGGCCCTCGCGAGCGGCGTCCGTAGCCGCCTGCCGAGCCGAGGCACGAAGGTCTCCCCGGCCGCGCCCGCAAGCGTGGTCTGGCCGAACATCCCTTCCATCCGCAAGCGTCACCTTGCTGGCGCGTCGCTAGGCCCCACGCGAGGCCCGTCAATCGGCCGCAGGCGACCTTCCGTGCAGGTCGCATCATGAGCGTCCCCGTCGACCTCAGGAGTCGCATCCGTAGCCGTCGGGCGAGCAGCGGCGCCAAGATCACCTCGGCCGTTCCCGCAAACGCGGTCTGGCGCGATCGCCCATCCATCAACAAGAGTCGCTTTGCCGGCTCTTCGCTAGGTCTCCCAACGACTCGCGCCAGCCGTCCACACGCGACCTTCCGTGCGGGTCGCACCACAAGCGCCCCCGGAGGCCTTGCGAGCCGCATCCCTATCCGTCCGGCGCGCCGCGGCACCGTGATTCTCCAGGTCGAGTTTGCCGGCGCGTCGCCAAGCGTCCAAGCAACTCTCGACAACCGTCTACACACGACACCCGACGTGAGTCCTGCTTTGAGCGCCGCCATGGATCGCGCCATTAGCCGCCTGTCGAGTAGCGACACCAAGATCACCTCGGCTCGTGTGGTCCACGGCCCCATCCAGGTGAGCCACGCGCCACGGATCCGTCGTCCGGCCTGCGAACGACCAGTGCGCCCAACCATCCACAACCGACACCGACGCGGGCCGTGTCATGAGCGTCCCCGTAGACCTCGTCGACCGCGTCCGCAGCCGGCTGGCCAGCAGCGGCACCGAGATCACCCCGGCCGAGGTCGCGCGAGCCGTCCGCGAAGAGGCCGGCGGCATCGTCGGCGACGCGGACGTCCTCCACGCCCTCCACCTCATGCGCCAGGAGTTCGTCGGCGCCGGCCCGCTCGACCCCCTCCTCCGCGCGCCCGGCACCACCGACGTCCTCGTCACCGCACCCGACCAGGTCTGGCTCGACGGCGACGGCGGCCTCCGCCGCACCGACGTCACCTTTCCCGACGAGGACGCCGTCCGCCGCCTCGCTCAGCGGCTCGCCCTCAGCTGCGGGCGCCGGCTCGACGACGCCCAGCCATTCGTCGACGCCTGGCTGCCCGCCGGCGCACTCGGCCGCGTCCGCCTGCACGCCGTCCTCCCGCCCGTCGCCGCCGACGGCACCTGCCTCTCGCTCCGCGTCCTCCGCCGCGCCGGCCACGACCTCGACTCCCTGCGCCGCCTCGGCACCTTCGACGAACCGCACCCACCGCCTCCTCGAGGCCGTCGTCGACGCGCGCCTCGCGTTCGTCGTCACCGGCGGCACCGGCGCCGGCAAGACCTCACTGCTCAGCGCGCTCCTCGGCCGGGTCGACCACCACGAACGGATCGTCACCGTCGAGGACGCCGGCGAGCTCCAGCCCGACCACCCGCAGTTCGTCCGCCTCATCGCCCGCCCGCCGAACGTCGAGGGCGCCGGCGAGGTGACGCTCGCCGACCTCGTCCGCCAGGGCCTGCGCATGCGCCCCGACCGCATCGTCGTCGGCGAGGTCCGTGGCGCGGAGGTCTGCGACCTGCTGACCGCGCTCAACACCGGCCACGACGGCGGCGCCGGCACCGTCCACGCCAACTCGCCGGCCGAGCTCCCCGCCCGCATGGAAGCACTCGCCGCGCTCGGCGGCCTCGACCGCGGCGCGCTGCACAGCCAGCTCGCCGCCGCCTTCCACGTCGTCCTGCACATGCGCCGCCATCCGGACGGCACCCGCCACCTCGACGAGATCGGCGTCCTCGACCGCACGCCGGACGGCGTCCGCGTGGTGCCCGCCGGCCGGCAGGTCCTCGGCGACCTCCTCGACGCGAGGGGAGTGCGGCCGCCATGGTGACCCTCGCTCTGCTGTGCCGCCGCCGTCCTCACCTGGCCCCGACCCCGGCCGCCCGGCGGCTGCGCGACCTCACCGGCCGGCGCCGGCGCACGGCACTGCGCCCGCCGCGCCCCAGCTCGGTCACCCTCGCCTCGGCGGCGACCGTCGCGGGCTGGCTCGTCGCCGGGCCGGGCGGCGCGACGGCCGCACTGCTCGCCACGGTCACCGCCCGGCGCCGCTGGCAGGCCAGGGGAGACCTGCAACCGCTCCCTGTCCGCGGTCGACGGCCTCACCGAAGCCGTCCGCTCGCTCGTCGCCGGCCTACGCGCCGGCGCCCACCCGGCCGACGCCGCCGAGTCCGCCGCGACCGACGCCCACCCCGCCGCCGCCACGTCGATGCGCGCGATCGCCGCCGCGGCCCGGCTGGACGGCGACGTCCGGCTGGCCCTGACGGCGCCGGCCCGCAAACGCTTGCACCCGGCCTGGCCAGGATCTCGCGGGCCTGGACCCTGGCCCAGCGCCACGGCCTGCCGCTGGCCGACATCCTCGACGCGGTCGGCCGCGACCTCGACCAACGCGCCCGCTTCGCCCGCCAGGTCCTCGCCCGGATGGCCGGCCCCCGCACGAGCGCCACCGTCCTGGCCCTGCTCCCCGCCCTGGGCGTCGCGCTCGGCGAGGCCATCGGCGCCCACCCGCTCCGCATGCTGACCGGCCCCGGCCAGCTCCTGCTCGCCGTCGGCGTCGCCCTCCTGTGCGCGGGCGTCGCCTGGTGCGGCCGCCTCACCGGCCAGGTGGTCCCGCAATGAGCGCCCCGATCGGCGGTGACGCCGTGAACCCGGCGAGCCTGCTGCTGCTGGCCGCCGCGATCCCGCTCTGGTCCCGCGCGAACCTGCCGCACACGCGCCTCGCCCGCCTCGGCGGCCGGCGGCCGCACCTGGCACCCCGGCCCCAAGGCGCAGCGCCTGGCGCTGGCCGATCGCGACCGGTGTCCTGGCCGCCGCCGCTGACCGGCTGGCCCCAGGGCCCGTCGCCGGCGCGGCACCGGCGGCCGCGGCCTGGTGGCTGACCCGCCGCCTCACCCGGCCCGCGAGCGTCCGGCCGGACCCGCTCGGCCTCGCCGCGACCTGGGACCTCCTCGCCGCCTGCCTGCGCGCCGGCCTGCCCGTCCCGACCGCGGTCACCGCGATCGCCGACGACCTGCCCGCCGACGCCGGCCGCGCCCTGCGCGCGACCGCCGACCTGCTCGCCATGGGCGCCGACCCCGTCGACGCCTGGGCGCCGGCCATGGCCTGCCCGCACACCGCCGCGCTCGCCCGCGGCGCCCGGCACACCGCCCGCTCCGGCACCGCCCTCGCCGACGTCGTCGCCGCGCTCGCCGCCACCGTCCGCGACTGCGCGGGCGACGCCGCCGAGGCCCGGGCCCAACGTGCCGGCGTGCTCATCGCCGCACCGCTCGGCGTCTGCTTCCTACCCGCGTTCATCTGCCTCGGCATCGCGCCCGTCGTGGCCGGCCTGGCCGGTCAGCTCTCGATCTGACCACCCACCGATATAAGGAGAATGACCGATGTTTCCCCGCCCGACCCACCTCGAATCCGCCCCCGCCGCGAGTTCCTGCTCGCCGACGACGGCATGAGCACCGTCGAGTACTGCGTCGGCCTGATCGCCGCCGCCGCGCTGGCCGTCGTCCTCTACGGCATCGTCACCGGCGACGACGTGCTGAACGCCATCACGTCGATCATCCAGCGCGCACTCTCGGTGAAGGTCTGATGTCCCCGACCAGGCGTGGCCGCCGAAGACCCGACCACGACGCGGGGCGGTCACCGTCGAGGCGGCGATCGCGCTCGGCGCGTTCGTCACGGTGCTCGCGCTCGCGCTCGGTGCCATCTCGGCGGCCATCGACCAGCTGCAGATGCATCGACGCGGCGCGGGAGGCGGCCCGCCTGGTCGCCCGGGGCGAGGCCGACCGCGCCCGGGCTGTGGCCGCCGAGATCGCTCCGACCAGCGCGAACGTCGCGATCACGGTCCGCGGCGACACACATCCAGGTGGACGTCCGCGCGGCGCCGGTCAACGGCCTGCTGCCCGGCCTCCAGCTGCACGGCGCCGCCTACGCGATCGCCGAGCCGGCGGAGACAGTTCGTGACAAAGCAACATCGCATCCGACCGCCGGAGAGCGCGACCGCGGCGCGGCGACGGTGTGGACGGCGGGAGCGGTCGCGGCTCTGCTGGCGGTGACCACGCTGGTCGTCTGGCTCGGCGCGGCGGCCGCGACCCGACACCGCGCGGCAGGCGCCGCCGACCTCGCCGCGCTCGCGGCCGCCGGCGCCGCGGTCGAGGGCGAGCGGGTGGCCTGCGGAAAGGCCCGCTGGGTCACCGATCGGATGGGCGTCGTGCTGCACGTCTGCCGGCTGAACGGCGCCGATGCGCTCGTCGAAGTGGTCGCGCAGCCGCCCGGCGTGCTGGCGGGTTTCGGCCCGGCGGAAGCCCGCGCACGCGCCGGACCGGTCGTCGAGCGCGGTGACGCAAGTCGAACGGTCGTCTTCGGACGGTGAGCGGCATCCCCGGTCGTCCGACGGCCCGTTGACCGGTCATCAGGGCTTCAGCCGTGCCTATCCCGTTATTCGTTCACCGTGCCACAACGACCAGTTGTCGACTGCAAGTTTCGTCGGCCGGTGAACATGCCGTTAAGTGAGCGCAGGGCACCTCACGCGAGCGCGGGTGCCCGAGTACAAGGAGGCAAGCACCCGAGATGTTGGACATGGATTGGTCGGATAGCTGGCGCAGGGCCTTCCGCGTCGAGCTGCGTGCACAGGCCATCGGCCTCGCGTGGCGCGGATGGCCGGTGCTGCCGGGCACCTATCCGGCTGGCTCGCACTGGGCGGGCCGCGACGAACGACGAGCACACCGGACCGCGGCCCGTCCACACGGACTGGCAGGACCGCATCGGCACCGCGCCGGAGCAGGTCGCCACGTGGTGGACCGGCCGGCCGTACAGCCTCCTGCTCGCGACCGGCGTGCAGCTGGACGCCATCGAGGTTCCCGGCCACCTGGGCCGCGGCGCCGCCCGCGTGCTGCGCAGCGTCGGCCTCCCCGTGCCGATCATGGCGACGCCCGGACGACCGCTGGACGTTCCTGGTCAGCGCCGGCCACGAGCTGGAGCGCCCGCTCGCCGAGCACGGCGACGTGGTCCTGCACGCCGAGGGCAGCTACGTGCCGCTGCCGCCGACCCCGCTGCAGCACGGCGTCGTCCACTGGCGGGTTCGCCCGGAGGTCTGCGGCTGGCAGATGCCGGAGTCGAGCACCGTGCAGGACGCGCTCATCGACGCCCTGGCCGCCGACGTCGACGCACGCCCGGTCCACCGGGCTCGTCGTCACCGCGGACTGACCACAAGGGATTGAGTGGGATGCGCTCAGCAGTACCCGTGAACCACGCTTCGCCGGGAGCACCCTCCCGGCACGCCCGCGGTGGGCGTTCCGCAGAAATGCCGCTCCACCGCAACCAACCCGTCCCGCTGTTCGGCGCCGCTCCCGCAACCTGGTGGCCGACACTGGGACGGGGAGCATGCCGGGCGCCCGCAGGAGGAGACGATCTCCCGCGGCGCGGCCAGCATCGGACAATCGGCGAGAACCTGGCCCCAGGGATGGCCGTCGGACGCGGAGGTCACCGCCTCCCCGTACCCCCGCGACCGACGGACGCCCCGCCGACAGCCCGAACTGACCGCGCACCGACCCGAGCGGTAGAGACCGCTCCTCGCGCGCCTGGCGTAACGCAACGCGCCGGGGTTGCCGGATCTCCGGCCCCCGGCGCGTTGCCATTTCTCGGACAAGCCGGCGGACGACAGGGTCGTGGCAGCGGCCCGATTGGTCCGCTGTAGGCAACCCGGAACGTGTGGACAGTCCACGTGCGACCTCAGGCGGCGGGCTCTCGTCCTTCGCGGTGCCCGCCACGCGTAGGACCGCGTCCAGCACGGCGACCGCGCCCTCCTTGTCCAGCGGCTCGTTTCCGTTGCCGCACTTGGGGGACTGCACGCACGACGGGCAGCCGGCCGGGCACTCGCACGCCGCGATCGCGTCGCGGGTCGCCGTCAGCCACGGGACCAGGGCGGCGTGGCCGCGGTCGGCGAAACCCGCACCGCCCGGGTGGCCGTCGTGGACGAAGACCGTCGCCTCGCCGGTGTCGGGGTGCAGGGCCGTGGACACGCCGCCGATGTCCCACCGGTCGCACGTCGCGAACAGGGGGAGCAGGCCGATCGCCGCGTGTTCGGCCGCGTGCAGGGCGCCGGGCACCTCCCGGTGCGCCACGCCCGGCCTCCGCCAGCAGGGCCTCGCTCAGCGTGTACCAGACGGCCCGCGTGTGCAGGGTCTGCTCCGGCAGGTCCAGCGGGATCTGGTCCAGCACCTGCCCCGACGGCAGCCGCCGCAGGTAGCCGACCACATGGGACGTCACCGCCACCTCGCCCAGGTTCACCGACACGCCGCCGCCGAACGCCTGGTCGCTCCACTGTGGACAGCACGGAGATGTCGACCTGCTCGCGCGGGGTCGTCGACCACTCCGGGTCCTCGCGGTGCACCATCGCCAGACCCGGCTCCAGGTCCAGCTCGTCCACCACGTACGACGTGCCCTGGTGCAGGTACACCGCCCCCGGATGCACCGTCGTGCACGCCGAGCCCGGGTTCACCGTGCCCAGCATCCGCCCGGAGTCCGCCTCCACCACCGCCACCTGGTCGCCGCCCGACCCGCGGATGTCCACCGACGCGTGCGGGCGCTCGCGCGACGTCCAGAACCAGCCGGTCGGCCGGCGGCGCAGCATGCCGTCGGCGACCAGGTCGTCGACCACCCGCCGCGCGGCCGCGCCGCCGAACGTCGCCAGGCACGCGTCGGTCAGCGGCAGCTCGGATCGCGGCGCACGCCAGCTGCGGCGCCAGCACGTACGGGTTCGCCGGGTCGATCACCGTCGCCTCGACCGGCTTGTCCAGCATCGCCGACGGGTTGTGCACCAGGTACGTGTCCAGCGGGTTGTCCTGCGCCACGAACACCACCAGCGCCCCGTCGCCGGCCCGCCCGGCCCGGCCCGCCTGCTGCCAGAACGACGCCAGCGTGCCCGGATACCCGGCCACCACCACCGCGTCCAGCCCGGCGATGTCCACCCCGAGCTCGAGCGCGTTCGTGCTCGCCACGCCCAGCAGCGAGCCCGACGCCAGCGCCTTCTCCAGCGCCCGCCGCTCCTCGGGCAGGAACCCCGCCCGGTACGCCGCCACCCGCGCCGGCAGCGATGAGTCCACTTCGGACAGCGCGTGCCGGGCCGACAGCGCGGTCAGCTCCGCGCCCCGCCGCGACCGGACGAACGCCAGCGTCCGCGCGCCCTCCACCACCAGATCCGTCAGGATCCGCGCCGTCTCCGCGCCCGCCGACCGCCGCACCGGCGCGCCGTTCTCGCCCGCGAGCGACTCGAGCAGCGGCGGCTCCCACAGCGCGACCGTGCGCGCCCCCTGCGGCGAGCGGTCCGCCGTCACCGCCTCGCACGGCACCCCCGACAGCCGCGACGCCGACGCCGCCGGGTCCGACACCGTGGCCGACGCCAGCACGAACACCGGGTCCGACGCCGTACCGCTGCGCCACCCGCCGCAGCCGGCGCAGCAGCAGCGCCACGTGCGACCCGAACACCCCGCGATACCCGTGGCACTCGTCGACGACGACGAAAGCCAGCCGGCGGAAGAAGTGCGCCCACCTCGCGTGCGCCGGCAGGATCCCGCGATGCAGCATGTCCGGGTTCGTGAACACCCACCGCGAGTGCGCCCGCACCCAGTCCCGCTCGGGCATCGGCGTGTCCCCGTCGAAGCTCGCCGCCCGCACCTCCGGCACGTCCAGCGCCGCGACCGACCGCAGCTGGTCCGCGCCGAGCGCCTTCGTCGGCGACAGGTACAGCGCCGTCGCCTGCCGGTCCCGCGCCAGCGCCGAGAGCACCGGCACCTGGTAGGCGAGTGACTTCCCCGACGCCGTCCCCGTGGCGATCACCACATGCCGGCCCTCGCGCGCGTGCGCCGCCGCCTCGACCTGATGCGCCCACGGCGCGGCGACCCCGCACCGTCCGAACGCCGCCCGCAGGTCGGCGGAAACCCAGTCCGGCCAGGGCGCCGGCGTGGCCGCGCGCTCGGGCAGCTCACGCACGTGGCGCAGCGGGTTCTCCCCGCTCGGCACGCCGGCGAGCACCCGGTCGAGCAGCCGCCCGCCACGTTCGGCGGCCGGCCGTCCACCCACCGAGGTACCCACCGAACGAGCTTCGCACATGCCACCGACAACCCCGGCGAAGGCCGCCG
>CAWJCX010000003.1:0-31792 GCA_963841395.1 uncultured Actinomycetota bacterium | reverse complement strand
GAAGATCAACACCTCGGCCGATATCGCGTGCTGTCGAGCCGAGTCTGCGCGGCGCAGGGCCGTGCCGTGGTTCCGGGTGAGACGCGGCGTCGGTGACAGTCCGGACAGTGGAGGCGGACTTCGAGAACGAGAGCTGCGCGGGGAACGGCGGCACGGTCGAACCGGCGGCCGGGGTGGACGGTGGCCTGCTCTGTCGGCACGACGGTGTCGTGCTGGAGGGGGCGTCTCGTGCTGGAATGGGGTCCCGGCGGCGCCGCTGTCACCACGAACGATGCTACTACGTCAACGCCGACGACCCGACGGCCGAGCCCAGCTGACGCCGTCGGTGGCGAAGATCCTTGCTGCGGTGGCCTGAGCGGCCTTACCAGTGTCCCGGTCGCCGGGGGGCCAGCTCCCGATCACCGAGTGGAACGTAGGCTCGAGCGGCCAGAAGAGCCGGGCACGCGGGGTCGGGGGTACACCGCCTGCACCGCGGAGAATCGTCGCCGATACGCAGCGGATCTCCGGCGCAAGAACGCTAAGCCCGGGGCGTGACCGAGGTGTCCAGCCGGGCCCAGCGGAACCCGGCGTCGGCCCACGCGGAACGGCTGGACAGCACCGCGATCGACGAGGTCTTCAGCGGGCACCACGACCCCGGTCAGCTGCGGCGACCACGTCCTCCAGGCCGGGATTGTGCCCGATCAACAGCACCGTCCGTGGCGGCGTCCGGGAGCTCCCGGACCACACCCACCAGCTCGCGCTCCGACGCCCCGTACAAGCGCTCGTCGACGCGCAGCTCGGGCCCGGAGTCCGAGCTGCTTGGCCACGTGCTTCCAGGTCCGCCGGGCCCGGGTGGCCGACGAGCACACGACCAGGCCGAGATCGGCGACGTGCTCGCGCAGCCACCGTCCGGCCAGGGCCGCCTCCCGCCGGCCCCGCCCGGCCAGCGGTCGGTCGTGATCCGGCACCCCGTCCGGCCACTCGGACTTGGCGTGGCGCAACACGATCAGCCGCCGGCGCATGGCCCCAGTCTGCTCGCCGCGGAGCCGACCACGCGATCATCTGCCCGACCAACCGTCCGACACCGCCGCGCTCGCTAACCGCAGATGTTTCGCTTCGAGGCAACTTCCGGGTAATAATCACGAAACACTCGCCGACGTGTGCGGCGTCCGGGCTCTGCGGGGGATGCCGATGAACCGGAACAGCCGCACGACGCTCGCCGACTGTACGCGACCGCGGACCCTCGACCTCCCCGGTCGGGGTCGGTTCCTGGTGTGGGAGGCCGGCAGTCCCGGCCGCGCCCGCGGTGTTCCTGCTGCATGGGGCGACGCTCACCGCCGAGCTCAACTGGTCCGGCGCCGTCGCCACCCTGGCCCAGCACTACCGGGTGATCACCTTCGACCAGCGCGGCCACGGCGAGGCCCACGCGGATCCCGCTTCCGGCTCGAGGACTGTGCCGACGACGTGGCCGCCCTCGCCGAGACCCTCGGCATCGAGCGCATCGTCCCGGTCGGTTACTCGATGGGCGGGTTCGTCGCCCAGCTGCTCTGGCGGCGACAGCCCGACCTGGTCACCGGCCTGGTGCTCTGCTCGACCTCGCGCAACGTCTGCGGCTCCCCGTGGGAGCGCACGGTGGCCATGATGCTGCCCGGCGCTGGTCGCCACGGCCATCTGGTCCCCCGCCTTCTTCCCGCTGGGCGCCGACATGCTCGGCAGCTCGCTGCTCGATCACGATCTCGGCCCGGCCGCCCGCTCCTGGGCGCTCGCCCAGATGCGCCGCACCACGCTGCTCGACGCGCTGCGTCGCGGTCGAGGCCGGCTGCGCATTCACCTCGCACGACTGGGCCGCGTCGATCAACGTGCCCACCGCGTCGGTGGTCACGCTGCGCGATCAGGTGGTGCCCGCCGCGACGGCAGTACAAGCTGGCCCGGGCCCTGCCCGACAACACCACCATCGAGATCGACGCCGACCACGGCGCCTTCCTCAGCTTCCCCGACCAGTTCGCCGCCGCCGTGCTCGCCGCCTGCGACGTGGTGTGCGGCGTGACCGACACCTTCGGCGCCCCGCCCGGCGCGATCGCTTCCTGATCACCGGCGCTCGGTCAGTGTCCAGCTCGTTCCGCAGTCTCAGCATGGTCCGCAGGACGTACTCGACGGCCGACTCGAACGCGCCGCCCCGCAGCTCGTCCCGCACGGCGAGGTTCTGCGACGCGAACTGGAGCATCCGGTCCGGGCCGACCCGCCGGACGACCATCGCGGCGATCTCCTCGAGGTGCGACGCCCGGGTTGTCCAGCCGGGCCAGCGCGAACTCGACGACCAGCTCCTCCTCTGTCACCCGAACGCGATTCGCTACCGGGCGGTCTGCGTCTCGCGGTGCGGCAGCTTCCAGCCGGGCCGCACGAAGTGGCAGGTGTAGCCGTACGGGTACTTCTGCAGGTAGTCCTGGTGGTCCTCCTCGGCCTCCCAGAACGGCCCGGCCGCGGTCACCTCGGTGACCACCTTGCCCGGCCACAGCCCGGAGGCGTCGACGTCCGCGATCGTGTCGAGGGCGACGCGCTGCTGCTCCGTCGCTCAGTGTAGAAGATCGCGGAGCGGTAGCTGCGGCCCACGTCGTTGCCCTGCCGGTCCTTCGTCGACGGGTCGTGGATCTGGAAGAAGAACTCCAGCAGCTCCCGGAACGTGATCACGCTCGGGGTCGAAGACGACCTCGACCGCCTCGGCGTGGTCGCCGTGGTTGCGGTAGGTGGCGTTCGGGGTGTCGCCGCCCGAGTAGCCGACGCGGGTCGAGATCACCCCCGGGCGCTTGCGCAGCAGCTCCTGCGCGCCCCAGAAGCAGCCGCCGGCCAGGATCGCGGTCTCGGTTGTCATCGTGCGACCTCCTCGGTGTCGACCAGGGCAACGCCCCGGCCGGGGGCGATGTTCCACACGTCGCGGGGTCGACGATACCGGCGGTTCACCCGCCGTGGACCAGCCCGAGCTCGAGGCACGACGCACGCCTATGTCGTTCGACGCCGCCTCCACCGGCGGCCGGTACAGGACGGGTAGCCCCGCAGTCGGAGGTAGCCGGTGACCACGGCGAGCAGGACGGCGGTCAGTGCGGCGCCGGGCACGGACAGGGTCAAGCACAACAGCGCGGACAGGGCGGCAACCACGATGACCGCGTCGTAGCCGCGCCGGGTCCAGCGCCCGACCCGGCCCGGCAGCAGCCGCTGCATCGACGCGACGAACCGCGGGTCCTGCTCCGAGATCTGTTGCTCGATCTCGTCGATCGCCTGCTGTTCCCGCTCGCTCAACATGACGGCTCCCATTTCCCAGGGGCCGTCCATGCGGTGGGGCCCCAGCGCTCCTCGGGTAGGAGGCGGCGAACCGCTCCGGCGATACCTGTGGCGGGCAAGACGCGCGGTGAAGTGACAGTGGTCACAGAGCACGAAGCCCTGACGGCGGGGAGAGCGGATGGACGTCCAGGCGGGGCCGCGTGCGGTCGTCGGGCTGACCGGCCGCGGTCCCGACCGGCCTTGGGCACCCAGCGCCCGCACCTTCCTCGCCTGCTGGCCTACCGGACCCGGGTTGACCGGCGACCGAAGCGGGTACTCCCCCACGATGGTCGCGGCGGAGCCCGGGTCCCCCCTCCCGCCGCGGCCTTCCATTTCTGTGCAGCGCCCGTGGCTCAACCCGAATGAGCGGAATGCCCGTCGTCGCCGGCATCGGAGCGGTTCGCCGGCCGTCCAAGTCCCCGACCGGAAACCGTCGCTACCGGCCACCTTTCGGCAGGGCCCGAGGCCGGCCCTCAAGACCACAAATGCTGTTGCCGAATCGGGCGGCGGCGGCGCGGCCCGTCCCGTCCCGGTTCCGGGCGGCGGCAAGCCTCGCCGTGATCAGCGTCTGCGGTGGCTGAGCTGCACAGATGCAGCTCAGCCAGTCGGGTCGCCCGGGGGAGTTTCGCCCCCGGGCTCCCACGGAACCGTACGTGACAGTCTCCCGTCATACGGCTCTTGTCGCTCTGGGCCTCGATCCTGCCGGGGGCGCCCATGTCCAGTGAGCGAAGTATCGCGGGCGCTGCGTGTGGCCATCGGCCAGCCGCCGCCAGGACTTCTTCATCCCAACCCGGTACTTCTCCTGAATCCACCGCCTCAAGTAGGTGTTGATGCGGTCGAACAGCGGATACAACGCCGAGCGGTAAAAGCACCCGTAGTAGTTCATCCAGCCCCGGATCACCGGATTGATCATCCGGGCCAGCTCGTCGGAACCCTTCCCGGTGCGACAATGCAGCCGCCAGGACCGCACCGTCCTACTCAGCCTCTTCAGGGCTTGCTTGCTGATCGCGGGCAGGAACGCGGTAAACATCGCCCCGTTCTTGTCCTTGGCTCCTCGTGGCCGGAAAGTGAAACCCAGGAACGTGAACTCGACGACCGGGAACCCGGCCCGCCGATTATTGTCCTGACAGTACACAATCCTCGTCTTGTCCGGATGCAATTCCAGACCGACCTCGGCCATCCTGGCGCGCAGCGCGGCCAGGACCCTTTCCGCCTCCGACCGGGTGCGGCAATGAATCACCCCGTCATCGGCGTAACGTTCGAACGGGCACCCCGGGAACTCCCGTAACATCCACCTGTCGAACGCGTAATGCAGGAACAGATTCGCCAATACCGGCGACACCGCAGATCCCTGCGGAGTGCCCTCTACCCGTTCAGCCCGGGACCCGTCAGGTAACCGCAGCCCCGCGGCCAGCCACCGCTTGACATACAGCACCACCCACCGGGCGTCGGTGTGCGCCTCGACCGCGGCCACGACCTTGTCCCACGGAACGGTGTCGAAGAACTTCCGGATGTCGAACTCGACCACCCAGTCGAACTGCCAACACCGCTCCCGGCACACCCGGACCGCGTCCAACGCCGACTTGCCCGGCCGGTACCCGTAGGAGTCCCGGTGGAACACCTGCTCCACCCGAGCCGACAGATGCCCGGCCACCACCGTCTGCGCGACCCTGTCCGCGACGGTCGGCACCCCCAACACCCGGGTACCACCCCCGCCCTTCGGGATCGGCACCGCTTTCACATCCGGAGGGAAATAGGTGCCCGACGCCATCCGATTCCACACCTTGTACAGATTGTTCTGCAGGTCGGCCTCGAACACCTCGATCGACACCCCGTCCACCCCGGACGAGCCCTTATTCCCTCTCACCTTCCCCCAGGCGTCCCACACCTCCTGCTTGGAGATGTCGAACGGCTTCACCGAAGCTTTCAACTCGCCCATCCCGTTCCTCCCGGAGAACATCCGGTTGACCGAACACACCAGTCACGAACGACCCGACCCCTTCGCTCCACCCCGATTACCGAGGCTTCCCCACTACTACGAGCCGGTCCGCCAGCGCGCCGCGCGACGGTACTCAACACCCGGTCGGAGAACTTCCGCACCGGATTCTCCCTCTCACCCAGCCGCTGCACCGGGCAGTATCGCGACACGCCTTCCCACGTTCCATGCAGAAGCAGCAGACTGAGCTCGCGCCGCCTTCATGCCGGACACCGCCTGGCCAATAAGCGGTCACCCGCCAGGCTCATCCCGGGATCTTGCGGACACCCCGGTTTCGATGCCACCTACAGCTTTCGACACGTCAACAGCGGTTCACTTGCGTTCGCCTTCTCAGTCCCCACCTGACGCCTAAACAGCGCCTTTTCCCCAGACGCTCACCACACAGGCATTCAGCCCGCGCAGCTCCAGGGCGGTTTGACGTCTCCCACCGCAGGGCGACGCCGAAGGGCCATGATCCTTCATCTCCTGCATAGCATCACTTCAAGCAAGGACGACCTACATCAACCCCACCCTCCGTGTTCGTGGCACACCCGCAACGGGTGATCTTGCTGTCACCGGACCGGCGGATGTGCGGATGACGGCCTGGTGTCGGGCCAGCTGCCCTCGCTGCCGGTGGGGCTGAACTCCCGGCGGTCCGGCCGGGTCAGTCGTCCACCCCGCGGGCGTGCAGGGCCTCGCCGAGCAGGTCGGCCTGCCGCAGCGAACGAACGATCAGCGGTACCGCGAAGGCCCGGGGATCGCGGGTCAGCCCCCGCGCCCGCTGCGCCTCCCGGATCGTCCGGGCCAGGTCGATCACCTGCGGCACCGCCCGGATGCCCAGCGCCAGCGCCAGGCCGATCCGCTCGGGATCGACCCCGAACCGCCGCAACGGGCGCACCAGCGCCACCAGCGCGTCGACGATGGCCGCGGTGGAGGTGGTCAGGCTGACCAGCATGGCCAGCAGCAGCAGCGCCACCAGCACCCCGACCGCCGTCGCGGCGCGCGACCAGCCACCGGTGACCACCTGGACGGCCCCGATCAGCAGGATCACCGGCAGCAGCGGCCGCAGCTGCCGGGCGGCGACCAGCATCGGGATGCGGGCCACCCGGTAGCCGAGCAGCGCGACCCCGATCAGCACGACCGCGAGCGCGGGGGCGTCGACGAAGGCCGACCCGATCCCGACCACCGCCAGCCCGAGCAACTTGGCGCCGGCGCCCGCGCGGTGCAGCACGCTGTCGCCGGGCCGGTACATGCCCAGGACGGTCATCGCCATCGCCGCCCGGTAGGCGGCGACCGCGCCGGCCGGGTCGCCGTCGAACACGACCCGGCCCCCGTCGATGACCAGCACCCGGTCGAAGCCGTCGAGCAGCGTCAGGTCGTGGGTGACCAGCACGACCTGCTGGCGCAGGCCGGCCAGCCGGTCGGCCGACCTCGCGGGCGTTGCGCAGGTCCAGCAGCGTGGTCGGCTCGTCGAGCACCAGCACGTCGGGCTCGGTGACCAGCACCGAGGCGAGCGCCAGCAGCTGCTTCTGCCCGCCGGAGAGCAGGTGCGCCGGGTGGTCGGCGTGCCCGGCCAGGCCGAACCGGGCCAGCGCCGCGAGCACCCGCTCGGCCACCTCGGCGCGGGGCAGCCGGTGCCGGCGCAGCCCGAACGCGACGTCCTCGCGCACCGTCGGCATCACGATCTGGGTGTCCGGGTCGGTGAAGCAGAACCCGACCCGGCGGCGCACCGCCGCGCCGTCGCGGCGGTGTCCAGGCCGTCGACGGTGACCGCCCGGGTCGGGCAGCACCAGGCCGTTGATCAGCCGGGCGAAGGTCGACTTGCCCGAGCCGTTGGCGCCGACCACCCCGACCCGCTGCTCGGGCAGCGCCAGGTCGATGCCGGCGAGCACGACCCGGCGGGTGCTGCCGTCGCCGAACGCGTGGCCGACCGCGCGTCGAGCCTGATCAGCGGCACGCTTCCACCACCATCGCCACGCCCTGGCCGCCGCCGGCCGCGATGGCCGCGAGCCCGAACCGGCCGCCCGGCCGCGACGCACCAGCTGGCCGAACAGCCGCACCAGCAGCACCGCGCCGGACGCCCCCCACGGGTGGCCGAGCGCGATCGCGCCGCCCTCGGCGCAGACCCGGTCTCGTCGACGCCGAGCTGCGTCACAGCAGGCCAGGACCTGCCCGGCGAACGCCTCGTTGAACTCGACCGCGCCGATGTCGTCGAGCCGCGAGCCCGGCCCGGTCGCAGCGCCAGCCGGGCCGCCGGGCACGATGCCGAGCCCGGGCCGGCGCGGGTCGCACCCCGGCGGTGGCCGCGGCCAGGATCCGCAGGCCGGGCCGGTCCAGCCGGCGGTGCGGCGCGCGCGTCGACCACGGCGACCGCGGCCGCGCCGTCGTTGACGCCGCAGGAGTTGCCCGCGGTCACGGTGCCGTCGGCGCGGTGCAGCGGGCGCAGCCGGGCCAGCCGCTCCGGCGGTCATCCCGGCCCGCGGCCGCTCGTCGGCGACCAGGCCGCCCACCGGCGACCATCTCGGCGGCGAAGCCGCCGGCCCGCTGGGTCGCGCGCGGCGCGCGGCGTGCGAGCGGGCCGCGTACGCGTCCTGCGGTCCCGGTCGATCCCGGCCTCGCGCGGCGACCAGGTCGGCGGCCACCCCCATGTCCGGGTCGCCGAGCTCGGCCGGGGCGAACGGCGCGCGCAGGTAGCGGAGCCGGCGTCGCCGCCGTCGACCGGCGGCCAGAACCGCCACGGCGCGGTGGACGCCGACTCCACGCCGCCGGCCAGCACCACGCCGGCCCCGCCCGGACCATCGCGGCGGCCACGGCCGACCGCGGCCAGCCCGCTGGCGCACTGCCGGTCGACGGTCAGCCCCGGGCACCGTGACCGGCAGCCCGGCCCGCAGCGCGGCGACCCGGGCGACGTTGCCGCCGGGCCCATGCAGTTGCCGAGCACCACGTCGTCGACGTCGCCGGCGGGCACGGCCCAGGTCGTCGGCGACGCGCGGCGAGCACCGGCGCGGCCAGCTCGGCCGCGGTCGAGCCCGGCCAGCCCGTGCCCGGCGGTGCCGATCGGCGTGCGCCGCGCGGCCACGATCACCGGGCGCGGGTCGACGGCTCATGCCGGCTGCCGGCGGGACGACGACGCGGGCCGGCCCCCGCCGGCGCCGCGCGTCGACGACCAGCCGCGCCAGGGCGCGCGCGGTCGAGCTTGCCGGCCGCGGTCACCGGCAGGGTCGGCGAGCGTGGCACCACAGCCGCGGGCGCTGCGCGGCGGACAGCTCGGCCTGCGCCGCCCGGTGCGCCGCCGCGAGGTCGGCGGCGTCCTCGGCGACGCAGGCCAGCACCGCGCCCAGGTAGCGTGTGCGGCACCCCGACGACCGCGACGCGCCGCCGGCGCGCCGCGCCGGAGCACGCCCTCGACGTCGCTCAGCAGCACGGTGGCCCCGCCGGTGACGACCACGTCCGGCCGGCCGGTCACGATCAGCCGGCCGTCGCGCAGCTGCCCCGCGTCGCCGACGGTGGCGAACCCGTCGGTCCCGAGCACCAGCGGGCCCGCCGTCGCCGGTCGTAGCCCAGGGCCAGGTAGGGCGAGCGGACCCAGATCGTGCCCGCCCGGATCTCGATCTCGACGCCGGGGAACGGCGCGCAGGCTGTCGGCGCCGTCCCCGCAGGCCACGAACGACAGTTCGGACGCGCCGTAGTAGTGCCGGATCCGCGACGCCCGGCGCGACGGCCCGGTCGCGCGAGCCGCGGCCGGCAGCCGATCGCCCGCGACGACGACCCGCAGGCCGGGCCGGGCCGGGCCGTCGGCCAGCAGCCGGGACAGCGCGCTCGGGGTGAGGCAGGCGTGGGTGGCCCCGCCCGGCGAGCCGACCACGGTCGGCGCCCACCGCGTGCGCATGGACCAGCGCGAACAGGTTCATCGTCGAGGTCCGCGGACCCGGCACCCACAGCCGCGCAGTCGCGTCCAGCTCGGCGAACCGGAGTACGGCGCGAACGAGCTCGCCCAGGACGCCGGTCGTGCGGAGCACCCGGCGCGGCCGGTCCGTGGTCCCGGAGGTGCGCAGCGACAGCGTGGCGCCGCGGCGGTGCGCCGCGGCGAACGCGGCGCCGGGATCGGCCGCGGCGGCAGGTCGACCACCCGATCGACCAGCCGGACCGTTCAGACACCGGCACGATCCCCGCTGGCCGACCCGTTGGGCGGGGTGAGCGGGTAGGCCCGGTGCACCGCGCGCGCGAGGAACGCGGCGAGCACGGCCTTGATCAGGTCGCCGGGCACGTAGACGAGCGCGCCGGCCGCCGCGGTCAGCAGGCCGACCTTGCCGAGCAGCGCGATGCCGAGGATGCCCGGCACGTAGAGCACGACGATGCCGCCGACCACGTTGGCCAGCACCCCGGGCAGCAGCCGGTAGGGCACGCGCGAAACGCTCGACGAGCCAGCCCACCGCGAACGCGGCCAGCGGGAAGCCGACCAGGAACCCGGCGCGCGGGGTGAAGAACATGCCGATCCCACCGGCGCCGCCGGCCAGCAGCGGCAGCCCGGCCGCCACCAGGGCCACGAACAGCAGCAGGGCCAGCGCGCCGCGCCGGGCCCCGAGCAGCGACCCGGCCAGCATCACCCCCATCGACTGGGCGGTGATCGGCACCGCCGCGCCGAACGGGAACAGCGCCGGCACCACCCCGAGGGCGGCGACGATCCCGCAGAAGACGGCGATCAAGGCCAGGTCCCGGGTGCCCATCCGGGACCCGGGAGCCCAACCTGGTGATTCGTCAGCCATGGCCGCCGACCGGGGTGCCGGCGGCCGCGGCGGACCGGATCTGCTCCAGCCACCGCTCACGCTCAGCCCGGGCCGCGAGCGCCTCGTCCAGAGTCACCTCGACGAAGCGGACCTTCGCGTTGGGCGGCAGCTGCCCGATCCGGTCCATGTCCGCGCTGATCACTGTGCCGACCATCATGCAGCCGCCACTTGAGACGGCGTCGCGGTGCAGCACGATCGGCTCCTGACCGGACGGCACCTGGACCGACCCGATGTCGCAGTTGATGTCGACCCGGTTCATCGTCATTGACGCCTCCTGTCGAGAGAAGCTAGTTGTCCCGAGCACCCATCGACAAGATCAATATTCAGATGCCCCGGTCGATGTGACCGGACGCGGCGGATTCAAGGAGCGGTCGCAACACCCTGTCTGAGCAGGGGTGATGGTGATGGCTGGTTCGCCTCGGGTGTCGAGGGAGCGGGTGCGGGGGTTCTGGCGGGCTCGGTTGGCGGGTTCGTCGATTCGGGAGGCGGCCGCGTCGGTCGGGGTGACGGAGAGTGCGGGATGCAAGTGGATCACGGAGTCTGGCGGGATGATCCCTGTCGATCTGCAGGAGTGCCGCTCGGGCCGGTATCTGAATGAGGCCGAGCGGGAGGAGCTGGCCGCGGGCTGGGCGGCGGGGCTTTACAAGGCCGAGATCGCCCGCCGGTTGGGTCGGCACCGCACCACGATCGGGCGGGAGCTGAGCCGTAACCGCACGGTGCGCCGCCCGGCGCCGGTGCCCGGCCCGGACGGGCAGCGGCCGCGGCGGGGTCCGGTGCCGGGCACGAACCGGGGTCGGGACCGGCCCCAGCACGAACGGCTGCGTTACCGGGCCGGGGTGGCCCAGTCCAAGGCAGATGAGCGGGCTCGCCGGCCGAAACGGGGCAAGCTGGCCCGCAACCCACAGCTGCACGCCGCGGTGAGCGCGGGGTTGGCGCGGCGCTGGAGCCCGGAGCAGATCAGCCGCACACTACGTCGGGACTACCCCGACCAGCCGGAGATGCAGGTGTCCCACGAGACGATCTACCAGGCCCTTTACGTGCAGGGACGCGGAGAGCTGCGCCGGGAGCTGACGCGCTGTCTGCGCACCGGGCGGGCGCTGCGCAAGCCCCGGCGCCTGCCCAACCAGCGGGGCCGGCGGGTCCACATCCCCCCGGAGCTGCTGATCTCGGCGCGTCCCGCGGAGGCCGAGGATCGGGCGGTTCCCGGGCACTGGGAGGGTGATCTGATCATCGGGGCGGGTGGTGTCTCGGCGATCGGGACCCTGGTCGAGCGCAGCACCCGGTTCGTGATGCTGCTGCACCTGCCCGGCCGGCACACCGCCGAGGCCGTCCGCGACGCCATGATCGAGGAGATCGCGACGTTGCCCGCCGCGCTGCGCCGTTCCCTGACCTGGGACCAAGGCGTCGAACTCGCCCGCCACGGCGAGATCACCGTCGCGCTGAACCTGCCGATCTTCTTCTGCGACCCGCACAGCCCCTGGCAGCGCGGCAGCAACGAGAACACCAACGGGCTGCTGCGCCAGTACTTCCCCAAGGGCAGCGACCTGTCGGTGCACAGTGCCGAGCACCTCGCAGCGGTCGCCGCCGAGCTCAACGCCCGACCCCGCAAGACCCTGGACTGGGACACCCCCGCCCAGGCACTGGCCCACCTACTGACCCACCCGGACACCCTCATCCCCAGCTGACACGGATAGAACTCACGCACCCGAGCGGTTCACCGGCCCCGGTGGGTGGGTCGGTGTCCGGGTGCGCCGCGCAGGGTGCGGGGCCGCCCCTCCCCGGTCAAGGGCGCCTGCGGCGCCGCTACGCGATGGCGCAAACGCCACCCTGGACCGGCGAGCCTCTGCGACCCCTACGGGCAGCACACTACGGACAGGCCAGGGGGCCTGCCCTCGATCACGCGCGGCGCACCCGGACACCTCAGCTCGCCGCCACCCCTCACCAAGGGCTACGGTCGGACCCCAACAACCAACGGTGTTGCGACCGCCCCAGTTGAACCCAAGCGCCTGGCCGACCGTCCTGGTGTTTTCCCGCTCGGGCGCCGGCGGGGACCGAGCGGCGCTCGAGGCGCCGCGTCCGGGTGGCTTCGAGGCCTCACCGGTCGACACGCGGCCGGGGTCGACGGCCGTCAAAGAACCGCCGGGCAGCAGCCTCTCGATGTAGGCGCGGGCCGGTGCGGGTCCCCCCCGGTCAGGGTGATGTTGGGGCCGAAGAGGCTGCCCGAACCCGACCGGCAAGCGTCCTCGTTTCACTGCGGAACGCCCGACCCGGCTGCCTTATCACGCCGCCGGGACGCACGACGCCGAGCGCCTGCTGGTAGGCGGGCATGTGACCGACGGCTTCGATGACGACGTGGGTGCCGTCGCCGCCGGTGATGTCGCGCACCTCGGCGATGCCCTCGTCGCGGCGCTCGGCGACGACATCGGTCGCGCCGTAGGCCGGCCCAGGTCGGTGGGCGGTGGGCAACCGGAGGGTCAAAGGACTGCGCCGCGAAGAGGTCGCCCTGCTGGCCGGAGTCAGCATCGACTACTATGTCCGGCTCGAGCGCGAACCTCGCCGGCGCCTCCGACAGCGTCCTGCTCAATCTCTGCGCCAGCCCTGCACCGACGACGCCGAACGCGCCCACCTGTTCGATCTCGCCCAGGCCGCCGAACCCGCACCCGCCAGACAACGTCGCTGCTCGCTGACCAACAACGCCCGCTTCATCTACCTCGACCCGGCATCACGCGACTTCTACGTGGACTGGGACCGCGCCGCCGACGACATCGCCGCCATGATCCCCACCGAAGTCGGCCCGCACCACCCTCATGACAAGAATCTCGTCGAGCTGATCGGCGAGCTGTCCACCCGGAGCGAAGAATTCCGCATCCCCGTTGGGCCGCCCACAACGTGCGCTTTCACCGAACCGGCTACAAACAAGCTCCATCATCCCGCGGTCGGCCGCCTCGATCTCCCGCTTCGAGGCCATGGAGTTTCCCGCCCACCCGGGTCTCACCCTGCTCGTCTACACGGCGCCGCAGAACTCACCCGCCGCCGACGGACTCGACCTCCTCACCGACCGGGCCGCGAGCCTCGCCGAGGGCAGGAACTCTAATCTACGACCTCGTCCAGTTAGGCCAACCCATTACGTCGATCCCATTACGTCGCCGGAAATCGCGGTTGGGGACATTCCGATCGGGGTAGGTCTGAAACGAGTCGGCGACGTCCCGAGCACGGGCCCGGCAGGGACTTTGGCGACGAGGAGGATTGTCATGAGTTTCGCGGACAAGGTCAGCCATAAGGCCCAGGAGCTGCGCGGACGCATCAAGCGAAACACCGGCGAGGTCACCGGCGACCGGCGTCTGGAGAACGAGGGCAGGACCGACGAGATGAAGAGCGGCCTGAAGCAGACCGGTGAGCGGATCAAGGACGCGCTACCGGGTGTGGTGGCCGGCGTCGCCCTGGTACTGACCCGCAACCACGGCGAACACGCGGCGACGGCGCGGTCTGATCGCCATCCACCTGGTCATCGCAATATGGTCGGCATCGCCGAGCAGTATCGACCAGATCAAGGCCGAGGACCCGCACCTGTGGACGGACGAGGCCGACCGGAAGGAAGCCGCACGTGTTCGTCGTCAACGGGCTCACCCATCGTCACGGTGTGCCGGGGGTGCTGTTGTGGAACCCTCCGTAAGCATCCCGATGTCGACCACGACGCCCAGCTCGTCGACCTCACCGAGAGCATCGGCGAAGCCCTGCAGGCCGGGTGCGGGTCAGTGACTGCCTCGACGCCTGCAAGCGGTCGAACGTGGTGGTCGTCGGAGCGTCCGCGACGGGCCGGCGCGCCGGTGGCCGCCCGGTCTGGCTGGCCGGCGCTCGACCCCGGTCTCGGTCGCGGCGGTGGCCGTCTGGGTGCGCAGCGGCGGACCGGGGATCGCTGAGCCTCCGGCCGACCTGCACCGCGCGGTGTTCGCCGCGCGGCGTCACAAGCCCCCATAGACCTCGCGACGGTGCGCGACCCGAACGACGAGAATCCGGATCTCCTCCTTGTCCCCGGCGATCACTAACACGACCCGGTAATCGCCAACCCGCAGCCGCATCGTCCCGGGCGGGCTGGCCGGACAAGGCACGCACCCCGGCCGGGCCAGGATCGGCCGCCAATCCGGTCACCGCCCGCAAGACCCTGCGAGCGGCCTGCTTGTCCAGCTTTCGCAGCTCCCGCAGAGCCGGGGCCGCCCACTCGATCTCGTAGCTCACCGCTCAGCGATCTCGATGCCGTACTCGGCCAGCACCTCGCGATGAGGAATACGTACCGGATCGGCCAACGCCTCCCGGGCCGCCTCCAGATCGGCCTCGTCCAGGCCGCACCTCAAGCTCACGCAGATCGTCGATGGAGATCACTACGGCCACCGGCTTACCGTGCCGCGTCAGACACGGTGCGCTCCTGCCCATGCTCGGCCCGAGACACCACCTCGCCCAACCGATCGCGCGCCTCACTGATCGGCATTTCACTCATACCCCAAATTGTACAATCCGGCTCGGCTCCGCCGCCAAGAACTCACGGCGGTTCGGCGCGAACGGGCTCGGTCGGCAGCGGCAGGTTGCTGAGCACCTCGGACGAGCTGAGCTCGTCCCAGCGCCGCATCCGCGACAACGCCGGGACCCCACCCGTTCCATCGTGCCCGCGATCAACAGCTCGGTGAGCACGAACGCCGCCGCACCCGAGTCGAACGGGCTGGCCGACGCCACCGACGTGGGCAGCACCACGTCCGACACCCGTGAAACCGGTGACAGCCAGGGATCGGTGATGCACACCAGCCGGGCCCCGCTCTCGGCCAGCAGCTGCGCTCGCGCCACGGTGGACGCCTGGTAGCGGCGGAAGTCGTAGACGACGAACACGCTGCGCCGCCCGGCGTCGACGATGTCGTTCACTCCGGATGTCCCCACCCCGTCGAAGCTGACCCGGGCCCGGATCTGCTGCAGGTGGGCCAGCAGGTACGACGCGATCATCCCGGAGAACCGGCCGCCGAACGCCCCGACGTTCAGCTTCGGATCGGCCAGCAGGGTGACCGCCCGATCCAGCTCCTCGCGCGGGATCCGCGACAGCGAGCCGGCGATCTCCGCGTTGGCGGTGGCCAGTCCCCGCTCGGACCAGTGCCCCTCGGTCCCGGTGTGCTCGACGTACTGGCTCAGCGGCGATGCCTGCCGCTCGGACAGCTCGGCCACGACCGACGCCTGCAGGTCGGGGTATCCGGCGAAACCGAGGCTGCGGGCGAACCGGACCACGGTCGGTGGGCTCACCCCGGCCCTGGTGGCCACCTCGGGGCTGCTGCCCAGCGCGGCCCGCGGGTAGTCGGCCAGCAGTGTCCTGGCGACGCGGCGCTCCTGCGGGGAGAGGTCACCCATCGCCCGCCGCACCCGCTCGGCGACCGTGGCGTCATCGGCCACCGGCGTCCCGTTCTTTGCAGCCGCCTGCCCCTTGTCCCGCGCCACCGTCATCGGCTCCCTCGGATCGGGGTCGTCAGACCTGCCGGATGCTCCGCGACTCCGGTCCACCCGCAGCACGGCGTCGACCGGCACCGGCTCCCAGCCCTCGCCCGGGACTCCGCTGGACGAGACCAGCACCGCCTCGGCTCCACCCGGTAGGCCATGTCGAAGTATGCCGACTCGTGCCCACGCGGTAACGGCGACGACCCGAACCGCGCGCGCAGCTCGTCGGCGGGCGACGCCGCTCCACGGTTGTGATGCACGACGTAGAGCGCGCGCTCGCCGAGCAGCAACGCGTTCAGGCTGGCCTCGGGGAACTGCTCACCCAGCCGCTGCACGGCGAGCCGGATCCCCTTCTCCTCGTCCCCGGCCTCGTCCATGCACTGCAGGAGGAATCGGAAGTAGCGCTCGCTGTCGGTGTCCCCGCGCAGGTCCGCACGGACGCGCTCGTCCAGCAGCTCCTCGATCTGCCCGACAGGACTGATGCTCCCGTTGTGCGCGAAGGCGTAGCTGCCCGCGACGAACGGGTGCGTGTTCTCGGGCCGGACCGGGAGGCCGTCGGTGGCCCAGCGCAGATGCAGGATTGCCGCCGGGCCCAGCACGGCGTCGCACACCTGCCGGTAGCGCGGGTCCGCGGCGGCCGACTGTGGCGAGGACACGACCGCGGCCTGCCGGGTCGACGGGTCGGTCCAGGCAGCTCCCCAGCCATCGCCGTGCACAGCGGCGAGGGCGGTGAACTCGTCGAACTCGTCGCCGAGCGACCCCGCCAACGAGCGCGGTGTCGTGGCCACGAAACCGAACAGCCGGCACATCCGAACCTCCTGAACTGCCGAATTCAGATTTGACTCTGTACAAGCGAGTGTAATGACTGTTTCATATGCCGAGCAAGCGTTCTCGGCGACGGGAAGGGCGCGGTGAAGCTGATGCTGGAGGACGACGAGGACCCGGTACCGCGAGCAGGCGGACCGGCTCCGCAAGGCCGGCGTCCGCACCCTGACCGGCGCGATCAGCGACACCGGCGGTGTGCTGCGAGCCAAGACGGTGCCTGCGGCGCGGATCGGGGCGTTCGCCCGGTCCGGGATGGGCGCCTCCCTCACCTGGCCGGTGTTCTGCGTCGACAACCACGTCGCCATGACCGAGACCGTGGGTGTGGTCGGCGACCTGCGGCTCACCGCGGACCTGGACACCGCGATGGTGCTCGACCACGGGATGGCCTGGGCCGTCTGCGATGTGCGTGACCAGGAGGGCCGGCGCTCCGCGTACTGCTGGCGGGACGTACTGCGCCGGGAGGTCGCCGCGCTCGCCGCGCTGGGGATCGCGGCCAAGGTCGGCAACGAGATCGAGTTCGTGCTGACCGACGCCGCCGGGCAGGTACTCGGTGGCGAGCTCGGCTGGCCCTGCTACGGAGCAGGCGTATACGCCGAGCTCGGCGCGTTCCCGGCCGAGCTGTGCGACGAGCTGGACCGCGTCGGCATCCCCGTGGAGCAGATCCACACCGAGTACGGCCTCGGTCAGTTCGAGATCTCCCTGCCGCCGCGGGAGCCGATCACCGCCGCCGACAACGTCATCCAGGCCCGCATCGTGATCGCACAGGTGGCCCGGCGGCACGGGTTGCGGGCCTCCTTCTCGCCGGTCCCCTACGCCGGGAACTCGGGCAACGGCGCCCACCTGCACGTCTCCTTCACCCAAGGAGCGGAGACCCTGCTGTCCGGCGGCGAAGGACACGCCGGAATGCGGCCCGATGGCCTGGCCGCGATCGGCGGCCTGGTCGCCGAACTGCCCGCCACGATGGCGGTCCTCGCGGGCACGGTCGTCTCCGACCAGCGCCTGCAGCCCGGTCACTGGTCCGGCGCGTGGTCCGCATGGGGGGTGGAGAACCGCGAGGTGGCCGTGCGGGTGCTGGTCGCGAACCGGGGCAACCCACACGGCGCCAACATCGAGGTCAAGTGCGCCGATGCGGGCGCCAACCCGTGGCTGTCCGCAGGGCTGATCCTCGGCCTGGCCCGGACCGGGATCGACAACGCCCGCGCCAACCCCGGCCACCGGCCGCCTGCGCCGACCGACGGTGACCCGGCCGCGCTCACCGAGGCGCAGCGGCGCACCCGCGGCATCGTCGCGCTCCCCTGCACCGCCAGGGAGCGGATCGCCGCGTTCGAGACCAGCACGGTCGTGCGCGACATCCTCGGCGCACCGCTGCACGACGCGGTGCTCGCGGTCCGGCGCCACGAGGCCACCGCGTTCGACGGCCTCGACGCCCACCGGCTCACCAGGTTCGCCTGGTCGGCCTGACCTTCGACTTCCGCACATCCCGACTCCAACAAGGTGACGACCATGCCCAAGCGCAAGCTCAAGCTCTGGGAGGCGCTGGCGCTCTCGCTCGGCCTCATGGGGCCGACCCTGGCCATGTCCGGCAACGGGCAGGGCATCATCGGCAGCGTCGGCAAAGCGGTTCCGCTGGTGTTCCTGCTCGGCTTCATCGGCGTCGCGCTGGTGGCATACGGCTTCGTCCGGCTCACCCAGCGCTACAACCACGCCGGGAGCGCCTACGCACTGGTCGGGGCGACGATCGGTCCGCGGGCCGGCTTCGTCGCCGGGTTCGCACTGCTGGGCACCTACCTCTTCTTCACCGTCTGCACCGCGGCGGTGTTCGGCGCCTTCCTGAACGCGCTGCTCGGCGGGCTCGGCTCGGGTGCGGTCGGCTTCGGGATCGCCGCTGCCGCCTGCCTCGTCGTCACCTCCTACCTGAACACCCGGGACACCGCCACCATCTCCCGGCTGCTGCTGGTCATCGAGGGCGTCGGCATCGCCGGCATGCTCGTGCTGGTCGTGGTGATCTTCGGCCGGGGCGGGGCCGACACGACCGGGTTCGACCTGAGCACCTTCAGCCCTGGCGACGTCGGGTTCTCCTCGGTGATCGCCGCGGTCGTCGCGGCCTTCCTGTCCTGGGCCGGCTTCGAGGGCTGCGCGGCACTCGGCGAGGAGACCGACAACCCGCGGCGCAACATCCCACGGGCCCTGATCGGCTCGGTCCTGCTCACCGGCGTGCTGTTCGTCGTGGTCATGTTCGCCGAGACGATCGGATTCGGCACCGACGCCGCCGGCCTGGCGGCGTTCCAGGGCTCGGGCAACACGCTCGGCGACCTCGGCGCCATGTACATCGCCCAGTGGTTCGCGGTGCTGATGGTGATCACGGCGGTGCTGTCCGCATTCGCCTCCAACCTGTCCTCGGTCGCCGCGGCTGCGCGGCTCATGCTCGCCCTTGCCCGGGACGGATTCGGGCCGGCCGCGCTGGCCCACACCGACCCGACCCACCACTCGCCGCGCAACGCGGTCTACCTGATGGGCGCGATCGGCGTCGTGGTGAACCTGGTCTCGTGGCTGGCCGGCTGGCCCGAGATGGGCACCGGGGACGCCGCCATCGACTCGTACTTCTTCTTCGCCGTGGTCGGCGCCACCTGCCTGCTGTTCGCGTACCTGCTGGTCGAGGTCGCGGTGGTGGTCGCGGCGCGGAAGGGCCTGGTCACCGTGGGTGCCGCGGAGCTGATCGTGCCCGCCCTCGGCGCGGCGTTCATCCTCACCGTGATCACCTACAACATCAAGGACGCGTCCGGGGTCTCCCCGGTCTACCTCGCGGTGGCCTGGGTGCTGATCGGTGTCCTGGTCGCCGCGCTGGCCGGGCGGCTCACCGCGCGCATCGGGGAATCCCTGACGCGGGAGCTGGCCGACGTCGAGGCCGGCCACTCCGACCTCGACCCGCGGTGACGGCCGCCGGATGAGCGACATGTCGACGGTCCTGACCGGGATGCGGCTCGTCGACCACCACGTGCACGGCGCGCTGCGCGACACCCCGTCCGCGCCGCGCTCGAAGCGCTGCTCACCGAGTCCGACCGGCCGGTGCCGCCCTGGATGACGATGTTCGACTCGCCGCTCGGCCTCGCGATCCGCCGCTGGTGCGCGCCCCTGCTCGACCTCGAACCGGGCGTCGCGGCCGACGGAGTACGTCGCGCGCCGCGCCGCGCTCGGCGAGGCCGAGGTCACCCGGCGCATGCTGCGCCACAACGGGGTCGAGCACTACCTCGTCGAGACCGGCTACGCCGAGGGCGTGCTCGGCCCCGCGGAGATGGCCGCCGCCGGTGCGCGGACGCGGGCGAGATCGTCCGCCTGGAGTCGGTGTTCGAGGACGCTCGCGGCCGAGGTCGGCGCGCCGGCCGCTCTTCGGACGTTCCCCGAGGTGCTCGCCGAGCGCGCGGCGGCCGCGGCGGGCCTCAAGAGCATGGTCGCCTACCGCTTCGGGTTCGACTTCGCGCCCGAGCCACCGACCCGACGCCGAGGCCGTCGCGGCGGCCGGGTCGATGCTGCGCCCTGGCGGGGCCGCAGGGCCGCGCGTGGCCGACCCGACCCTGCTGCGCTTCCTGCTCTGGCGCGGTATCGAGCGCGGGCTGCCGCTGCAGCTGCACTGCGGCTACGGCGACCCCGACCTCGACCTGCACCGCTGCGACCCGCTGCTGCTCACCCGCTTCCTCCGGCTGGTCGAGCCGCACGGCGTCGCGATGCTGCTGCTGCACTGCTACCCGTACCACCGCCAGGCGGGCTACCTCGCGCAGGTGTTCCCGCACGTCTACTTCGACGTCGGCCTCGCGATGAACCACACGGGCGTGCAGAGCCGCCAGGTGGTCGCCGAGTCGCTGGAGCTCGCCCCGTTCCCCAAGATCCTCTTCTCGTCCGACGCCTACGGGCCCGCCGAGCTGCACCACCTCGGCGCGCACCTGTGGCGGCGGGGCACCGCCTCGGTGCTGGGGGCCTGGGTCGAGTCGGGAGACTGGACCCAGGCCGACGCCGAGCGGGTGGCCACCCTGATCGGCCGCGCCAACGCGATCAGGGTCTACCGGCTCGCGGAAGCGAAGGCACCGATATCGCTGTGACATCAATGCTGCCCGGCATCACCACTTCCGCGGAGCAGCCCATGAACAGCGACCTCCAGCCCGACGCCACCCGCCGATCGCTGATACGGGGAATCTGCGGGGCGACGTGTGCGGCAGCGCTCACGGGCTGCGGCAGTGGCGCCGAGTCAGCGCCTCCCCCGGCCGCGAGCCCCGCGCCGGCGTCGAGCCCCACCCCGACCCCGACGGCTCTCGCGCCTCCCCACCACCACCGCGCCGACGCTCGCCGCGACATCGGACATCCCCGTCGGCGGCGGGCAGGTCTTCCCCGACTTCCGGCTCGTCGTCACCCAGCCCACGGCGGGTGACCTGAAAGCCTTCACCGCGATCTGCACCCATGACGGATGCCTGCTCAACGCCGTCGCCGACGCGACGATCAACTGTCCGTGCCACGGGAGTCGGTTCGCGATCACCGACGGCGCGGTCGTCCACGGTCCGGCAATGCGAGCGCTCACCCCGCGCACGATCACGATTCAGGGCGACTCGATTGTGCTGAACCCCTGAGTACCCGCGGGAGGGCGCGCCAGAATTTTCTTCGATCGCCGGTATTCCTGACGCTAGTCTGACCTCCATTCCGGGGGAGGTCACCCTGACATGACATACAGCCTTGGCGTCGATCTCGGTACGACGTTCGTAGCGGCCGCGGTCGCGCGCCCGACCGGGGTCGAGATGTTCACCCTCGGCGACCGCACGGTGGTCACGCCCGCGGTCGTCTACCCCTGCGAAGACGGCAGCCTCATCACCGGAGACGCGGCCAACCGGCGCGCGGTGAGCCATCCGGACCTGGTCGGGCGGGAGATCAAGCGCAGGTTGGGCGACCCCACGCCGATCATGCTGAGCAGCGTGCCCTACCCCGTCACCACCCTGCTCGGCGCACTCCTGCGCGATGTCATGCAGAGGGTGATCGGCGTCGAGGGGCAGCCTCCGGAGCGGGTCGTGCTCACCCATCCGGCCAACTGGGGACCGTTCCGCCGTGAGCTGTTCGACGAGGTGCCGGCTGGCCGCCGGGGTGGAGGCGCCGCAGATGGTGCCCGAGCCCGCAGCCGCCGCCGCCTACTACGCCACCTCTCGTCGGCTGGACGACGGCGAGATCGTCGCGGTCTACGACCTGGGCGGTGGCACCTTCGATGCCACGATCGTGCGCAAGCAGGCCGAGCGGCCTCGAGATCCTGGGCACGCCCGAGGGCATCGAGCGACTCGGCGGCGTCGACTTCGACAAGGCGATCCTGGCCCACGTCAACTACGCCGCAGGCGGCGACGCTGACCAAGCTCGACATGGGCGATGCGCAGACCGCGGTGGCACTGGCCCGGTTGCGCCAGGACTGCGTCCTGGCCAAGGAGGCGCTCTCGCTGGACGCCGAGGTCGTCATCCCCGTGTTCCTGCCCGGCCGGCACTTCGAGGTCCAGCTTGACCCGTGCGGCCTTCGAGGACATGGTGCGCGCCCCCATCGAGTCGACGATCGGGGCCTTGTCCCGGACCGTGCAGTCGGCTGGGCTGACGCCCTCGGACCTCAGCTCGGTGTTGCTCGTGGGCGGATCGTCACGCATCCCGCTGATCGCGGAGATGGTGTCGCAGGAGTTCGGCCGTCCGACCGTGGTGGACACCCACCCGAAGTACGCGGTCGCCCTCGGTGCCGCGTCGATCGCGGCATCGTCGGCACCAGCACTGCCGGCGGACGCGGTCCGTCGGCCAGACCATACGAGTGGACGGCGTCCGCACCCCGAACTCGGACAGCGACGCCGCGGTCGCCGCCCCCGCCGGAGCGGCGCCGGCGCGGCCGGCCGGTCGGCGGCCGCAACCGCCGTCGAAGCTCCCGCCCATTCTCCGGCGTTCGCCCAGACAAACGGTTTCGGCGCCCAGCCGGCGGTGAACGGGGCAGGTCCCGTCGGCGTCGCCGCCCACGGTCAGCCGCCGTGGATGTCGGGCCCTGCCGCGCCGGCCCCGGGCCGCCGACCGGACCCGGCCGGGAACCGCCCACACGCTTCCGGGTCGGCCGGCGTCCCGATTGCGATAGCCGTCATCGTCGCCGTGCTGGGCCTCGCCATCGCCTACATCGCGTGGCCCAGTTCGCCCGGACCCGCAGAACACGGCCGCGCCGCCCCCGGCGCCGACCGTCGCACCACGCCGCCGCCGGCTCCCAAGCCGACGACCCCCGCCGCCCGCCCCGCCCCCCGCCAGCATCGCGCAACCCACCGTGGCCGGGGCGTTCCCGGTCGGGAAGGGGCCGCAGTCCGGGGCGGTGACGCCGGACGGCAAGCTCGCCTGGGTCACCAGCACCAGCACGAACGCGATCTCGGTCGTCGACCTCGCGACCAACGCCGTCGTCGCGAGCATCCCGATCAACGAGGGGCCGCCCGAGTACGTCAACTTCACCAACGACGGCAAGTTCGCCTACGTCAGCGTCTTCGACCCGATCGCGAAGATCGGCAACGTGGTCCTGGTGTTGGACACCGCATCCCGGACCGTCGTCGCGTCCATCCCCGCCGAGAAGTACCCCTACTCGATGGCGATCAGCCCGAACGGCCGGCAGCTGTATGTGCCCAACCACGACGCCAACCTGGTCTCGGTCGTCGACACGGCGACCAACACGGTCGTCAACAAGATCGAGGTGAAGCCCAACCCGCACTCCGTGGCCTTCTCCGTCGACGGCCGCCGCGCCTACGTCGCCAACCACGCCTCCAACGTCGTGACGGTGATCGACACCAAGAACGGCGCGGTGCTGACCGAGATCCCGGTGGGGCGCAGCCCGCACAGCGTCGCGATGTCCCCGGACGGCTCGCGGGTCTACGTCGTCAACTACGACGCCGACTCGGTTTCGGTCATCGACCCGGCCGCGAACACCGTGGTGGGCAACATCCCCACGCAGCGCGAGCCGCAGAGCATCGCCTTCGCCCCGGACTCCAGGCACGCCTATGTCGTCAACGACGGCAGCAACACCGTGTCCGTCATCGACACCACGACCAGCCAGGTCACCGCGACCATCGGCGTCGGGCAGACACCGACCAACGTCTTCCTCGCGCCCGACGGCAAGCACGCCTACGTCACCAACATCAGCTCCAATGACGTCACGGTGCTCAACATCGCCTGAAGCCCGGGGGCTGCCAACTCATCTGCTGCGGGCCAGGTCGAGCGCAGCCTGGAACTCGGTGAAGTGGGCGTCGACGGCGGCCATGGCAGCGAACGGATCTCGGGACAGAACCGCGTCCAGGATCCGCCGATGGATCCTGGACATCATCGCTTCGTGGCCTTCGATGGTCTCGACGAGGTGGCGACGTTCGGCGAAAGTCCGGCGGAGGGCGTCGGTGAGAGCTTCCGCGAAGAAGATCATGGAGACGTTGCCGGAGGCGTGCAGGAGAGCGGCGTGGAAGTCGAAGTCTGCTTGTTCGACCTCGGCGCTGCTGCGGTTCGCCTCGATCACATCCAGGGCCTTGTGCATGTAGGCGATGTCGACGTGGTCCTGACGGAGGGCTGCCTCTTTCGCGGCCTGCCGTTCGAGGGCGATCCGCACCGACTGGAGAGAGTCGACGGTGTGGTGGGACAGGACGAGGCCGATGTTGAGGGCTTGACCGAGGCGGGCGGAATCGAGGGCCTGGACGTAGGTGCCTGCGCCGCTTCGACGGCGCAGGACGCCGAGGGATTCGAGTAGTCCGAGCCGGTCCCTGAGCAGGGTGCGCGAGACGTTGAGCTTTTCGGCGAGTTCCCGCTCGCTCGGAAGCCGCCCGCCGATGCCGGCGTCCTGCAGGAGGCGGACCAGAGCGTCGGAGGTCGGGTCCCCGAACGAGGGTTGCTCCGGCGGGGACATGCCGGGCGTCTGACCGTTGCCGGCGACTGCGGGACGTGCCACCGTGTCACCCCTGTTCCTCGACCCGTGGGACCGCTGAACCCACTTTGGTAGGACCATCTTTCACTAAAGCGTACCAAGCTCTTGACAAGGCCTGGTAGCTCCATCGAATATGATTGGTAGTACCAACTGATCGCCGATGGCCGTTCGTCCGGCTTGTCTTTGCCTGGAGCGCGTCGGGCCGCGATCGCACCCGGTTTGAACCCGACCCGTGACCTGCTCGGGGCAGAGCATGCTCTCGACGCTGCGGCGTGATCGGACATGGCCCGGGGTGAAGAGGCGTTCCTATGGCACAGCAGTCAGTGACGGATGTCGGATTCGTCGGTATCGGAAAGATCGGTCTGCCGATGGCGAACTGTCTTCATCGCGCCGGGTATCGAGTCCGAGCGGTGGATGTCTCGACGTCGCAGGTGGACGAGGCCAACGCACGAGGCATGTCGGCCAGTACCGATCTGGCGACCCTGGCCGGATGCCGGGTGGTCGTCGCCATGGTGATGAACAAGGCGCAGCTGCGTGATCTGCTGGCCGCCGCGCCGTTCAGCACCGGCGAGCTGGCCGGCTCGGTGCTGATCGCCATGAGCACCGTGGGCCCCCAAGCGATCCATGACCTGGAAGACCTGGTGGGGCCGGCAGGCATACGGCTCGTGGACTGCCCGGTGACCGGTGGGATCGATCGAGCCGAGACGGCGCAGCTGACCCTGTTCGTCGCCGGCAGCGGCGAGGTCGTCGCCGAGGTCACTCCCGTGCTGCAGTCGATGGGATCGCTGGTCGACTGCGGAACGCAGCCGGGGAACGGTCAGGCGTTCAAGCTGGTGAACAACATGCTCGCGGCCACGCACCTTGTGGCAGCGGCCGAGGCGATCGGCTTCGCCGCCCGGCTGGGACTGGACTTCGACAAGCTGCTTCCGGCACTGAACACCGGCACCGCGTCGTCCTGGATCCTCAGCGACCGCGGCGTCCGGCTTTCCCGGTCGCTGGAGCAGGAGTTCGATCCATCGATCTACCTCGACATCTTCGTCAAGGACAGCGGTCTGGTGGTCGACACGGCGAACGCGCTGGGATACAACGCCCCGTTGAGCGTCGCGATGCGTGATCAGTGGAAGCGGGCCGCCGACCAAGGACTCGGCCGCCAGGACGATACCGCGATCATCAAGCTGTATCGATCCCTGGCCGCGGCCCGCTGAGGCCCACCGGTCGGGCCTGACCGGAATCCTGAGGCACGAGGTCTTTCGCCGTCGCCGGTCATTCATCCAGCCGGCGCATACGGCCCCACCCGACCAGCCACTTGGCCCACATCAAAGGAGATGCACCGCATGAGCAGCAGCGCCAGTATTGAGCAGGGGGTGTCGACGCCCCCGTCCCGGAAGACCATGAAGCGAGTGGCCTTCGCCAGCTTCGTCGGGACCGGCATCGAGTACTACGACTTCTACATCTACGGGACCGCCGCTGCGCTGGTCTTCCCGAAGGTGTTCTTCCCCGAACAGACGCCGACGATCGCGGCCCTGCTGTCCTTCGCCACGTTCGGTGTCGCCTTCTTCTCCCGGCCCGTTGGCGCCGCCATCTTCGGTCACTTCGGCGACCGGATCGGCCGGAAGCGGACGCTGGTGGCCACCCTGCTCATCATGGGCATCTCCACGATTGCGGTCGGACTCATCCCACCGGCCTCGGTCATCGGCATCGCCGCCCCGATCCTGCTCGTGCTGCTGCGCTTCACCCAGGGCTTCGCGGTCGGCGGCGAGTGGGCCGGATCGGCCCTGCTCAGCGCCGAATACGCGCCACCCCAGAAGCGCGGCTTCTACGGCATGTTCACCCAGCTCGGGGTGGGCGCCGGCCTGCTGCTGACCAACCTGATCTTCCTGGTGGTCAGTGCCACCATCGGGGAAGCCAGCGATGCCTTCCTGGCCTGGGGCTGGCGGCTGCCGTTCCTGTTCAGCGCTGTCCTGGTCGCCGTGGCCCTCTATGTCCGGCTGAACATCGAGGAAACCCCCGTCTTCAAGCAGGAGAAGGACACCCACTCGCTGGCCAAGGTGCCGCTCGGCGACCTGTTCCGCAGCCAGCCCAAGCAGGTCCTGTTCGGCTCCGGGTGCATGGTCGGAGTCTTCACCTTCAGCTTCATGGGCGGCACCTACCTCACCGGCTACGCCAGCAGCGCCCTGCACCACCCCCGGTGGCTCGTGCTTCTTGCCGGAGCGCTCGGCGCCGTGGCCATGCTGGTCGTCACCGCCATCTCGGCGGCCAAGTGCGACAAGCTCGGCCGGCGGCCCATCATCCTGCTGGGCTTCGCCCTCGCCGTGCCGTGGTCGTTCGCCGTCATGCCCATCCTGAACACCGGCTCCCCGGTCCTGCTGGTCGTCGGCATCATGGGCACCTTCGGCATCCTCGGCATCACCTACGGCCCCATGGCCTCCTTCATCCCCGAGCTGTTCCACACCCGGTTCCGCTACACCGGCGCCGGCCTGGCCTTCAACCTCGGCGGCATCCTCGGCGGCGCAGTTCCTCCGCTGCTGGCCAGCGGGCTCCTGGTCGCGTACGGCAGCTGGGCCGTCGGCCTGATGCTCGCCCTCCTCTCCCTGATCAGCCTGGTCAGCACCTACATCCTCAAGGAGACCCGCGGCCTGAGCATCAGCGGCTGACAACACCGGACGAGATCCGCGAGTCCGCGAACGTTGCCTCGAGCCGCCTTCTCCGCTCAGGGGTCACTTCATCCCGTCCCGGTGACGGCCCGTTGCGCTGTGGCGTAGTCGTCGTCAGAGACCGCCTCGTACCAGTCGGTGCCGTTGTGGTCCTCGCTGGCGACGACCGCGGCGATATGGACGGCGAGGATGGTGGCGGTGGCGCCGTGCCAGTGCTCGACGCCGGGCTCACAGGTCGACCGTCTCGACCGGGCCGGGCGGCGATGACGTTTCCATCGCGGGTGCCGACGAGGGCGATTCCGTCGAGGACGTGCAGGGTCTGGCCGTTGGGGTGGACGTGCCAGTTGGTGTGTGCGCCGGGGGTGAACTGGACGATGCCGGCGGACAGGTAGGCGGGGCGCGGGGGCGGAGATCGTGGTGACGTAGACGTCTCCGGTGAAGCGGTCGGCAGGGCCTTTCGCGGTGGGGGTGATCGGTGTCAGTTCCATGGGCTGCCGTCCTTCAGGTGTCGGCTCGGGGTGCCCTACGGCTTACCAGGACTTCAGGGCTTGATCGCCGATTGGGCGCGATAGCGGCAACATCTTGCCGTTTTTGCACCCGTCCGGCGATCTTGTCGGCGCCCCGGCCGCAGCGGGCTGGTCGGATCTGCCAGCGGCGGCCGTAGCGTGTGCGGCATGGCAGGGGAGATCCGGCGCACTGTGGGTCGACGCGTCGGGCGGGCATCGCGGGCAACATGTTCCTCGGTGCGCTGCTGGACGCCGGCGCTCTCCCTCGACGCGGTGCGCTGCGCCGTCTCCGCGGTGGTGCCCGGCGAGGTCGTCGCCGGCGACGAGCACCGTTGAGCGGGTCGGTCTGCGCGCGTTGAAGGTCGACGTCGCCAGCAGCGGCAGGGACCACCCACACGCTCGTGGGCACGCATCCGGGCGCTGCTGGAGGCGGTGGACCTGCCGGCGGCGGTCCGGGAGCCCGCGCTGGCGGTGTTCGCCGGCTGGCCGACGCCGAGGGGCGGGTGCACGGAATACCGGCGGAGGACATCCACTTCGACGAGGTGGGTCGTGGGACTCGATCGCCGACATCGTCGGTGTGTGCGCGGCGCTCGCCGAGCTGGGCGTCTCCGGGTCACCGCCGGCCCGGTGGCGGTGGGTTCCGGGCGGCATGATGTCGAACACGATCGGCAACAACCCCGCTTCGGCCCGCGAACCCGATCGTGGGGCGCCGACACGAAACCGGGGTGTGGCTGGCCGAGGCGCACGACGGTCGCGCCGGTCAGCGCCCCGGCGGGGTGTCCACCCCGGCCTCGGCGAAGGTCGCCATCTCCCGGTGCAGCCGGCCCGCCTGCTCCAGCAGCGGCACGCGCCAGTGCCGCACCCGACGCCTCGCCGACCCGCAGCCGCAGATCGAGCAGCGGTTCCAGGCCGAGCTGGGCGAGCACCGCTCCGTGCGCCGGCTCCGCCGACCGGTGCCCGGCGACCAACCCGTCCCGGACCGAGGGGGCCAGCCGTACCGCGGCCAGCGCGGCGACCCCGACCGCGAACCCGTCGAGCAGTACCGCGGCCCGGCGCCGCCCGGCCTCCAGGATCGCCCCCACGACCCCGGCCAGCTCCAACCCGCCGACCTCGCGCAACGCCCGTAGCGGGGACCGCGGCCAGTCGGCCCGCCGCAGCGCGGTACGCACGACCATCCGTTTGCGCTCCAGCCCGGCCGCGTCGGCCCCCGCGCCGCGGCCCACCGCGAGCTCCGGGGTCAGCCCGGCCAGGGCGCAGGCCAGCGCCGCCGCCGCGGTGGTGTTCCCGATCCCGATCTCCCCGGGTATCAGGCATCCCGCGCCGCGGTCGAGCAGCTCCCCGGCCAGCCGGGCCCCGGTCAGGATCGCCGCGGTCAGCTCGTCAGCGGTCATCGCGGGTGCGACGGTGAGATCGGCGGTGCCGGACCGGATCCGCTCGGCCCGCACGCCGGGCGGGGTCGGGCCGACCAGGCCGAGGTCGGCCACCGTCAGCAGCGCGCCGTGGTGGCGGGCCAGCACCCCGATCGCGGTGCCGCCGCGGGCCGCGGCCTGGGCAACCTGCGCACTGACCTCCTGACCGAACAGCGAAGTGCCTCGGCGGAGGTGGCCGTGGTCGGCGGCGAGCACCAGGATCGCCGGGCGGAGCGGGCTGGGCGGGACGTCGCCCGTCCACGCCGCCCAGCGCTCGATCGTGGACTCCAGCAGGCCGAGGCTGCCGGCCGGCCGGACCAGGCGGTCGGCCCGGTCACGGACGGCGGTGGCCGCCCGCTCGTCACTGGTGCCGACCGCCGCGAGCAGCGCGGCCAACGGTGCCGGGATCGCGTCCTCGCGCGGCCCGGCGTCGTGCGCCGCCCCAGCGGTGTGCGCGGACAACTCGCCACCGGCGGCGAGCGCCGCACCGCCGACCGGCGGCAGGTCCTCGACCGGCCACCGTTCGGCTACCACGACCGCCGAGAGCGGCGCCCGCGCCGCCCACCCGGCCGATTCCAGCCCGGGCCGCACCGGCCGCTCGTCGGGCCAACCGACGCACAGCCAGGCCATCGGGTCGACCCGGTCCGGGATCCCGAGCAGGCTGCGCAGATCCTCCCGCCGGTAGAAGCTCACCCAGCCGACGCCGAGCCCCTCGGCCCGGGCGGCGAGCCAGAGGTTCTGGATCGCGCAGGCGGTGGAGTGCACGTCGGTCTCCGAGATCGTGCCGCGGCCGAGCACCTCGGCGTCGGGCCGGCCCGGGTCGCAGCAGACCACCACGCCGAGCGGGGCGTCGACGATGCCCTCGACCTTCTGATCGAGAAAGTGCCGGGCCCGCTCGGTGAACCGGCCGGCCTGCACCAGCCGTTCCCGTTGGGCCAGCCCGCGCATCGCCACCCGGGTCTCGTGGTCGCGCACGACGAGGAACCGCCACGGCTGCATCAGCCCGACCGAGGGCCCGCGGTGTGCGGCCGCGAGCACCCGCTCCAGCACCTCGTCCGGCACCGGGTCGGGCCGGAACCGACGGATGTCCCGGCGCCCGGCGATCACCGCGTACACCGCGTCGCGCTCGGGCCCGTCGAACCGCCAGCCGGCGGGGTCCGCGGCCCGCTGCGCGGCGCGGGACGGATCGAATCCGGCCGGGGTCACCGGGCGGATCACGGTCGGGGGCGGCTGCTCAGTCATCGTCGACCAGTCTGCGCAACCGGCCGGTCCCGGCGCCAGCACCCCGCAACGAGCACGGCCCGACCTCCGACTCCTGGTCGGGCAGCAGGGCCAGCTCGATACGGCGGGCAGCCGAGTTCCTGCTCGAAACCGCCTCGCCGACGTAGCCCCCTAGGATCGCCCGGCGGGGTGACGCGACGGATCGAACGAGGGAGACCCACGATGGGCGACCGGCTGATCTTTCAGCTCGGCACCAACAACTGGCAGCGCGGCGGGGAGTTCGCGCCGGGGTCGGGGATCCTGCACGAGGCGCACCACCACGCCTACAACGCGCTGCCGGGGCTGCGCTGCTACTCGATGTACCCCTCGCGGCGGCAGCGGTTCCGGGACGAGGACGTGCGGGTCTTCGCGCTCGACCACGACATCCCGATCTGCGAGTCCATCTCGCCGGTCAGCAACTATCGCTGGCACAGCATGAGCGAGGCGGAGGTCGCCGCCTACCGGCAGCGGCTGACCGACGAGGTCGCGGAGCTGGATGGACGAGATCGAGGCCGGGACCGGCGACCGGTTCGGGCTCGCGATCGCCCACCACGCCTTCATGAACACGGTGGTGATGCGCGACGTGATCCGGCGCCGGGCCGCGGCCGGGCGCGGCACGGATGCCGCTGCTGTGCTTCGCCCACGGCACCGAGCTGAAGATGTACGCCAACGAGCGGCGCGGCGACCAGCCGGACGAGTTCCCGCTGCGCTTCCTGCCGTTCATGCAGCGCGAGAAGATCTTCGACTACGCCGACCCGGAGCACGGCGTCGACATGGTCGCGGCGATCTCGGCCGAGCAGATCGAGGCGCTGCTCGGGCGTGTTCCCGGAGTTCCCGCGCGAGCGCGTGGTGCTCTCGCCACAACGGCTACAACCAGCAGGTCTTCCACCGGCTGACCGAGCCGACCGACGTCTACGCCGACCGCGCGGAGGTGCTGGCCGGGTTCATGCACCCAGCCGCCCGAGGGCAGCGGCCGGGCGCCCGAGCCGGTGGCGCCGCCGGACGGGTTCGACGCGGTGGTGGCGTTCTGCGGCAAGTTCGCCGACTGGAAGCGGCTCGACGCGCTGCTGCGCGCCGCGGCGATCTACGAGCAGCAGACGAGCGGCGGATCCTCACCCTGGTGATCGGCTCCGGGCCGCGTCGAGGCGCAGGTCCAGATGCACGACCTCGCGGCCGAGCTCGGCCTGCGCCGGACCTACTTCCTCGGCCCGCGCCCGCAGGACGAGCTGGCGGTGCTGTTCAACTGCGCCGACGTCGGCTGCTTCCCGTCCTACCGCGAGCCGTTCGGCCTGGTGTTCATCGAGTGCATGGCCTGCGGAACGCCGGTGATCGGCGCCGACTCCGGCGGCCCGCGCGACTTCGTGACCCCGGAGGTCGGCGTCCTGGTGCCGGAGACCGACGACCGGCAGGCGCTCGCGGCGTCGCTCGCCGCGGCCGTCGACCGGGCGCGTCGACGAGGACTGGAAGCGCACCAAGGGCCCGGCCGCCGAGACGTACGCCAAGGACGAACTTCAGCGTGGTGAGCCAGGTCTCGAAGCTGCTCGAGGAGGTCGACCGGCTGACCGCGACCTGATGTTCGACGAAGGCCGGGCGTGGTGATGGTCGCGGACATTCACGGTCCGGGGGCGGCAGACCACCCCGCCCCGTGACCACCCGGGTGGAACGAATCACCGGCAAGGG
>CAWJCX010000002.1:0-471556 GCA_963841395.1 uncultured Actinomycetota bacterium | reverse complement strand
GCGCATCCCGAACGCCATCGGCAACCTCGGCAGCCTCACCGAAACCTTCCTGCCGTGGTTCGGCCTCCTGATCCCGGTCCTGCTGGTGATCGCCGTGGTCCGCAAGTCGGCGACGGCGCTGATCGCGCTGGTGCTGCCGGTGAGCGTGTGGCTGAACCTCTTCGGCGGCCTGCTCTTCGACAAGACCGGCAGCGGCGGCGACCTCACGGTGGCCACGCACAACGTCAACGCCGACAACGCCGACCCGGCCGGCACCGCCCGCGCCGTGTCCGCGTCGGGCGCGGACGTGCTGGCCCTGGAGGAGCTGAAGGCGTCCGCCGTACCGACGTACGAGAAGGCGCTGGAGTCGAAGTACCCCCATCACGCCGTCGTCGGCACCGTGGGGCTGTGGAGCAAGTACCCGGTCGCCGACGTGCGGGCGGTGGACATCCAGCTGGGCTGGAAGCGCGCGATGCGCGCCACCGTCACCACCCCGTCCGGGCCGCTCGCGGTGTACGTCGCCCACCTGCCCTCCGTCCGGGTGAAGCTGGAGGCGGGGTTCACCGCCCGGCAGCGGGACAAGAGCGCCGACGCCCTCGGTGAGGCCATCGCCGACGAGAAGCTGCCCCGCAAGATCCTCCTCGGCGACCTCAACGGCACCATGAACGACCGCTCGCTCACCGCGATCACCTCGCAGATGCGCTCCCCGCAGGGCGCCGTCGGCAACGGCTTCGGCTTCAGCTGGCCGGCGTCCTTCCCGATGGCCCGCATCGACCAGATCCTGGTCGACGGGGTCGAGCCGATGACGAGCTGGACCCTTCCATCGACGGGCAGCGACCACCTGCCGATCGCCGCGCGTGTGAAGGTCGACACAACGGCCTCCTGAAGTTCGCCCTTGGAATACCTGCCCTGAGAGCCTTTGTTCCGTAGGGGAACATACAGTCGTCCCTCCCTTACGCACTCCGCTCTCGAAAGGCACGTCCCCTTATGCCCCTGGCCCTGCTCGCCCTTGCCGTGGGCGCCTTCGGCATCGGTACCACCGAGTTCGTGATGATGGGCCTGCTGCCCGACGTCGCGGACGACCTGAGCATCTCCATCCCCACCGCGGGCCACCTCGTGTCGGCCTACGCGCTGGGCGTCGTCATCGGCGCCCCGCTGCTGGCGGCGGCGACCACACGGATGTCCCGCCGCTCCGTCCTCATCGCCCTGATGGCGCTCTTCGTGCTGGGCAACGCCCTGTCGGCCGTGGCGCCCGGCGAGATCTCCCTGCTCGCCGCCCGCTTCGTCAGCGGCCTGCCGCACGGTGCCTTCTTCGGCGTCGGCGCGGTCGTCGCCACCGGCATGGTGGCCCCGGAACGCAAGGCCCGCTCCGTCTCCCTGATGTTCCTGGGCCTCACCGTCGCCAACATCGTCGGCGTGCCGGCGGCCACCGCCATGGGCCAGGCGCTCGGCTGGCGGGCCACCTTCCTCGGCGTGAGCGCGATCGGCGTGGCGGCGATAGCGGCCCTGGCCGTCCTGATCCCGCGCGAGAACGCCCCCGCCCCCACCACGGGCCTGCGCGGCGAACTGGCCGCCCTGCGTTCCCTGCCGGTCTGGCTGGCGCTCGGCACCACGGTCGCGGGCTTCGGCGCGCTCTTCGCGGCGTACAGCTACATCACGCCGATGCTCACGGACGCCGCCGGGTTCGCGGACGCGAGCGTGACGCTGCTGCTGGCCCTCTTCGGCGTCGGCGCCACCGCGGGCAACCTGCTCGGCGGCCGCCTGGCCGACCACTCCCTGCGCGGCACCCTCTTCGGCGGCCTCGCCTCGCTGGTCGTGGTCCTCGCCCTCTTCCCCGTCCTGATGCGCACGCCGGGCACGGCGGCGGCGTCGGTGGCCCTGCTCGGCATGGCCGCCTTCGTCACCGGCTCCCCCCTCCAGCTGATGGTGATGGAGAAGGCCACGGCGGCCCCGTCCCTCGCCTCCTCGGCCAACCAGGCCGCCTTCAACCTCGCGAACGCCGGCGGCGCCTGGATCGGCGGCCTGGCCCTGGCGGCCGGCTTCGGCGTCACGTCCCCGGCCCTGGCGGGGGCGGGGCTGGCGGTGCTCGGGCTGGGGGTCGCGGGGGCGGCGTGGGGGGTGGACCGGCGCCGTGGCGCCGGCCGTCGGCCGTGAGCGTGTGGTCGCGGGGCACGTGCCGGAGGAGGTGGACGTACTGCGTCGACGGCAAGGACGTCATCGATGGCTACGGCGTTCACGAGATGGCGACCGGGGGTCGCGGCCAGCAGCTCATTCCGTGGCCCAACCGCCTGCAGGACGGCAGCTTCGAGTTCGGGGGACGCCGGGCATCAACTTCCGCTGACCGAGCCGGAGCATTCGAATGCGATCCACGGCCTCGTGCGCTGGGTCTCGTGGCAGGTGCGCGAGCACGAGGCGCGCCGCGCCGTGCTCGGATTCGTCCTTCGTCCACAGCCCGGGTATCCGTTTTCGCTCGACCTCGAGGTCGAGTACGAGCTGGCGGCGAGCGGCCTCACCGTTCGAACGACTGCGACGAACATCGGGAAGGCCGCCTGCCCGTACGGAAGCGGCGCGCATCCATATCTCACGCTGGGCACGGATACGATCGACGATCTGCTGCTCAGGGTGCCCGCGCAAACAGCGCTCAGCTCGGACGACCGCGGGATCCCGGTCGGCACCGTCGCGGTCGACGGCACGGAGCTCGACTTCCGCGCAGCACGTCGGATCGACGACGCGAAGATCGACCACGGGTACACGGACCTCGAGCGCGACGCCGGCGTCGCGTTCGTCAGCGTCCAAGCGCCAGACGGATCGGGTCGGACGCTGTGGGTCGGCGAGGGCTACCTGTACGTGATGGTGTTCACCGGCGACATCCCCGCCGTACAACGTCGCGGGCTCGCCGTTGAGCCGATGACGTGCCCTCCGAACGCGTTCCGCAGCGGCGAGGCACTCGTGACCTTGGAGCCAGGTCAGTCGCACACTGCAGCGTGGGGACTTTCTCCGACCGTCGAGGTGAGAGAATGATGCGGCTTTGCCGCGTGAGTCGATAACCGGGCGGAGGACGTTGTGAGCGCACTCGCGATCACGACGGTCGACCTCGCACGCATCCAGTTCGCGACGACGTCGCTCTACCACTTCCTCTTCGTACCGCTGACGCTCGGGCTCGCGCCGCTCGTCGCGGTCATGCAGACGCTCTGGTACCGCTCGGGCGACGAGGGCTGGCTGCGGCTGACGCGGTTCTTCGGGACGCTGATGCTGATCAACTTCGCCATCGGCGTCGCGACCGGGCTCGTGCAGGAGTTCCAGTTCGGGATGAACTGGTCGGTCTACTCCGTGTTCGTGGGCGACGTCTTCGGCGCCCCGCTCGCGATCGAGGGCCTCGCGGCGTTCTTGCTCGAGGCGACGTTCCTCGGACTCTGGATCTTCGGCTGGGACAGGCTCTCGCCGCGCGTCCACCTCGCTACCGTCTGGCTCTTCGCGCTCGGCACCTGGCTCTCGGCGTTCTTCATCATCGTGGCCAACTCGTGGATGCAGCGGCCGGTCGGATCCACGTCCGGACGGCCGCGCCGAGCTGACGGATATCTGGGCGCTGATGGGCAACCGGTTCGCCGCTCCAGGCCTACCTGCACGTCGTCCTCGTGGGTCTCACGACTGCCGCCGTCGTCGTCTTCGGCGTCGCGTGCTGGCACCTCCTGCGCGGGCGCAACGTCGACCTCTTCCGGAAGGCGGCCCTGCTGGCCGCTCATCGTCGGGTCCGGTCTCGGCGCTCAACCTCGCCGTTCGGGAGCAGCTTCGGCATCGTCATCACGCGACTACAGCCGATGAAGATCGCGGCGACCGAGGCGCTCTGGGAAACCGACAGCCGTGCACCTTCTCGCTCTTCCAGATCGGCGGGTTCACGGAGGACGACCAGACGCCGAGCTTCGATCGAGATCCCGAAGCTGCTCTCGCTCCTCGCGACCGGCTCGCTCGACGGCAAGGTCGTAGGCATCAACGAGCTCCAGCGCCAGGCGGAGGCCCAATACGGGCCGGGGAACTACACCCGCCGTCCGGACGACTTACTGGGCGATGCGGATCATGGCCTACTTCGGCACGCTGGTCTTCATCGTGCCGCGCTCGGTGGCTTTCTCTACTGGCGAGGCAGCTCGAGCCGCTCGGTGGTTCCTGTGGACGGGGTCGCTCGATCCCCTTGCCGTACCTCGCCGCGCTCGCCGGGCTGGGTGCTCACCGAGATCGGGCGCCAGCCGTGGATCGTCTGGGGCTCGCTGAAGACCGAAGTCGCCAACTCGCCGAGCGTAGCTCGACGACGCTCGCGACGAGCCTCGGCGTCTTCATCGTCCTCTACGCGCACTGCTCGTGGTCGACTTCGTCTCATGCGCCGCTACGCGCGCCTCGACCCGCCCGAGCGTGGGCGGCGAGGGCGACGAGTTGCCGCTCCCGGCGGCGAGCTACTGATGGATCTCGAGGTCTTCTGGTTCTGCGTCGTCGCGGTCTGCTGGGCGGCGTACTTCGTGCTCGAGGGCTTCGACTTCGGCGTCGGCATGCTGCTTCCGTTCCTTCCGCGGCACCGAGCGACGAGGCGGACACGATGTTCCGGGCGATCGGCCCGGTCTGGACGGAAACGAGGTGTGGCTCGTCGTCGCCGCCGGGCGCGACGTTTGCCGCGTTCCCGACCTGGTACGCGACGATGTTCTCGGGCTTCTACCTCGCGCTCCTGCTCATCCTCGTCCTCCTGATCCTCCGTGTGGTCTCGTTCGAGTGGCGCGCCAAGAGCGAGAGCCCGCGCTGGCGGAGGGTCTGGACGTGGGCGAACACGATCTGCAGCGTGGTCGCCCGTTCCTGTGGGGTGTTGCGCTGGCGAGCCTGCTCTACGGCGTCGCCGATCGACTCGGACGGCGACTTCACCGGCGACTCGTCGACCTCTTCAGTCCCTTCAGCGTCGTCGTCGGCGATCTCGCGTCGTGCTGCTGTTCGCGTTCCACGGCGCGACCTTTCTGGCGCTGCGGACGACGGGCGAGCTACGGTGCCGCGCCGAGACGACGGCGCGTTCGCTCGCGATCCCAGCCTTTGTCGTCGCCGGCGGCCTTTCTCGTCTGGACGTCGTCGTCGCGATGGACCGCAACGACAAGGACCTCTTCCCGCCGGTGCTTCCGGCGTCCTCGGGATCGCGCGCTCTCGTCCTGCCGTGGTGTTCGTCCTCGCCGGGCGGCCGGGCGCGCCTTCGCCATGACCGCGCGGGCGCGTCGCCGCACTCGTCGACGCTGTTCACGAGCCTCTATCCGCGCGTCATGGTCTCCGAGCCGGACTTCGGCTCGAGCCTGACGGTCGAGAACGCCGTCTCGTCCCCGTACGCGCTCAAGGTGATGTCCGTGGCGGCTCTGATCCTCGTGCCGATCGTGTTGCTCTACCAGGGATGGACGTACTACGTCTTCCGCAAGAGGCTCGGCGGAGACACCGCCCCGTCGTGACGCGACCACTGTTCGTCCCGGTCGTTCTGGGCACCCCGCGTCAGGGCCGCATGAGCGAGCACGCGGCGGAAGTGATGGTCGCCGAGTGGCAAGACGAGCGCACGTCGAGACGGAGCTCGTCGACATCGCCGCTCTCCGATCTCGGCGGACGATGCGGGAGAGGCGGCGAAGGATCCCCGTTTCGCCGCGCTCGTGAATCGCGCCGACGCTCTCGTTCTCGTCGTGCCCGAGTACAACCACGGCTACCCCGGGCTGCTGAAGCACGTGCTCGACACGAACCTGAAGGAGTACATCCATAAGGCCGCCGGCGTCGTCGGCGTCTCGGCTGGTGTCTTCGGCGGCGCGCGGGCGATCCAGAACCTCATCCCGGTGCTGCGCGAACTCGGGCTCGTGACGATCTTCTGGGACGTCAACTTCACTACCGTCCGTCGTCGCTTCGATGACTCTGGAAACCTCGTCGACGACTCGTTCCTGGCGATCGACAAGTTCCTCGATGAGCTGTTGTGGATGGCGGAGACGCTGCGCTACGGTCGTGAGAACGTGACGATCGGAGATCCGAGTTGAACCCCCCGGCGCTGACCTGCCCGAAGTGCGGAGCCGAGATGAACCACCAGGCCGACAAGCTCTTCCAGCCGAGCACGCAGGAGGAGGCAACCGCGGTCGAGCCGACGCTGACGGTCTCCTGGAGCGGGTGTTTGCGTGCCCGAGCTGCGGCTGGATCGACTCGCGCCGCGAGCCGGCCTCCTCGTAAGCAGCCGGATGCGGTTCCTCGACCCGCGTCTCGTCCGACGTGCGCGGGCGGCGCGCTCGCTGCTCGTCGCGGACGCGGTGCTCGGCGTCGCGACGGCGTTGCTCGTGCTCGCCCAGGCGGTGCTGCTGGCGCGTGTCGCCGCGCGTGGATTCGAGGGTGCGTCACTCGAGGAAGTGGGGGCGCCGCTCGTGCTGCTCGTCGCCGTCGTCGCGGCGCGCGCACTGGGCGCGTGGGGCTTCGAGGTGGTCGGGAGGCGCGCAGCAGGCGACGTGATCTCCCAGCTCCGACTCGACGTCGTCGAGACGCGGCTTCGCCGGCAGCCGACCGCGATCGACGGCGCCCAGAGCGCCGAGGTCGCGACTGCCGCCGTGTCCGGCGTGGACGCGCTCGAGACGACCTTTGCCCGCTACCTCCCGCAGGTCGTCCTCGCGGTCGCTGTGCCCATCGCCGTACTCGCGCTCGTCGCGTCGATCGACCTCCTCGCGGCCGGCGTGATGCTCCTCACGCTCCCGCTCGTCCCCGGTGTTCATGTGGCTCGTCGGGCGTTACACGGAGCGGCGCGCACGCGAGCGCTGGCAGGCGCTGGCGCTGCTCTCCAATCACTTCCTCGACGTCGTGCGCGGGCTGCCGACGCTGCGGGCGTTCAACCGCTCTCGAGCGCAGGCGGCGCGCATCGCCGAGGTCAGCGAGGAGTACCGCCGGACCACCATGCAGACCCTTCGCGCGGCGTTCCTCTCGGGAGCGATCCTCGAGCTCGCGGCGACCCTGTGCATCGCGCTCGTCGCAGTTGTCGTCGGGGTGCGGCTCGCAGAAGGTGGGATCGGCTTCGAGGCAGCTCTCACCGTCCTGGTCCTCGCGCCGGAGCTCTACGCGCCGCTGCGCAACCTCGCCGACGCAGTTTCACGCGAGCGCGGACGGTGCGGCCGTCGCGGAACGGCTACTCGAGCTGGTCGACGATGACAACCCTTGTGACGATCAGTTGCAAACGCGCACCGGCGCCTCGACCAAGGTGCCGAGCCCGGCTGTTTCGACAATCCGGTTCGAGGGCGTGTCCTTTCGGTACCCGTCACGCGAGGTCGACGTGCTGCGCGCCGCCGATCTCGAGATCCGGGCGGGGGAGACGCTTGTGATCGTCGGGCCGAGCGGCGCAGGGAAGAGCACGCTGATCTCGCTGCTCTTGCGCCTCGCCGAGCCGACGTCGGGCCGGATTCTCGTGGGCGACCAGGAGCTCGCGCTTCTCGATGTGGCGTCCTGGCGCCGGCAGACGGCCTTCGTGCCGCAGCGCCCGACGCTCTTCCGCGGCACCGTCGCAGACAACATCCGTTTCGGCGATACGTCGGCCGACGACGAGCGCGTGCGCGCTGCGGCTGCGCTTGCGGGCGCGCACGCGTTCGTCGAGCGGCTTCCCGGAGGCTACGAGACGGGCGTCGGGGACGGAGGACGCCAGCTCTCGACCGGACAGCGGCGCCGGCTTGCGCTCGCCCGTGCGTTCCTCCGTGACGCGCCGCTCGTCGTCCTCGACGAGCCGACCGCCGACCTCGACACCGGGAGTGCGGAGGTGGTCGCCGATGCGATCGAGCGGCTTCGCGTCGGGCGAACCGTCGTGCTCGTCGCGCACCGCCCCGAGCTCGCGGCGCTCGCGGACCGCATCGTCCGGCTGGACGGTGGGCGACTTGTCGTACCCGCGCGGGAGGCCGCGTGACGCTCGTGACCCGTCTCCTTGCGCTGGCTCAGCTCCCGCGTGGCCGTGTCGCGCTCTCGCTCGCGCTCGGCGCTCTCGCGGTCGGATTCGGCGTCGCGCTCATCACCGCCGCCGGCTACCTCATCTCGCGTGCGGCCGAGCAGCCTCCGATCCTGTCGCTGACGACGATCATCGTCGTCGTCCGGTTCCTCGCCCTCGCACGTCCCCTGGCGCGCTACCTCGAGCGACTCGCCTCGCACGACGTCGCGCTTCGCGCGCTCGGGCGGATCCGCGCCTCGGTGTACGAGCGCATCGAGCCCGCTCGCTCCGGGGGAGCTCGACACGTTTCGTCGCGGAGATCTCGTGCGACGCATGGTCGGCGATGTCGACGCGCTTCAGGGGCTCTACCTGCGCGGGCTCGGGCCGCCGCTCGTCGCACTGGTCGTCGCGCTGGCGTGCGTCGCTGCGACGGCATTCGTGTTGCCGGCGGCCGCGATCGTGCTCGCGGGCGGGCTCGCGCTCGCCGGCGTTGCCGTCCCGCTGCTCGCCGCCGCGCTCGCGCGCCGCGTCGGTGCCCGCCAGGCAGCCGCTCGCGGGGAGCTGACCGCGGATCTCGTCGAGCTCCTGCGCGGAGCTCCCGAGCTCGTCGCCTACGGCCGCGAGGACGATGCGCTCGCGCGCGTCCGCGAGGCCGATCGCGAGCTCCTGCGCCTCGGACGCCGTGACGCGCTCGTCTCCGGGATCGCCGACGCGCTGACGATCCTGGTGGCGGGCCTGACGGCGGTCGGCGTGCTCGCGCTGGCCGTCGCGGCGAGCGACGAAGCCACGCTCGATCGCGTGCTCATCGCGGCACTCGCGCTTCTCGCTCTCGCCTCGTTCGACGCCGTCGCGCCCCTCCCGGCTGCAGCGCGCGAGCTTTCCGGGACGCTGGCGTCCGGACGGCGCGTGCTCGAGCTCACGGAGCGCGAGGCGGGAGTGACCGATGGGGCCGATCCAGTACCGATGCCGCAGGGGCCGGTCTGCGTTGCTCTCGAAGGCGTCACCGCACGCTACGCGTCGTCCGACGAGCCGGCGCTCACGCGTTCGACCTCAGAGTCGATCCGGGTGCGCGCGTCGCGCTCGTCGGCCCGAGCTGGGGCGGGCAAACGACCGTGACGAACCTCCTCCTGCGCTTCCTCGATCCGGAGGCGGGTCGCGTCACGATCGACGGAGTCGATCTCCGCGGTGCGCTCGTTGATCGCGACCACCTGGGTGAACATGTCGGGGATCAGGTCCTCGCGGCCGAACGCGAACGCGGCGGCCTGGCAGTGCACCGGCTTGCTCTCGATGATGCTCCAGGTCACGCCGGCGAACATGATCGACGGCTTGGGCACGCCGGCCTCGCGCAGCGCCTCGAGCACCGGGCGGCCCTCGCGCAGCACCGAGATGAGCGAGTCGATCGCGGTGGTGTCCGCGCCCGCCTCGCGCATGCCGTTGACGTAGAGCTCGAAGTGGCTGATGAAGCCGTCGCCCAGCTCGTCGGACTCCTCGACCATCACGATGTCGTTGATCAGCCGCCGGCTGCCCGTCGGGCCGGTGGGGATCCACGGCACGTCCACGCAGGTCAGGTTGCGCTGCAACGACTTCAGCAGCGACATGAAGTCCCACACCGCGAAGATGTGGTGCTCCATGAAGGTCACGAGCGCCTCGTGGGTGTCGAGGCTCGCGTACAGCGGGTGGTGGACCACCCGGTCGCGGGCTTCGGTGATGTTCTTCTCGAGCCGCTCGATTCCCGGGTGGGTCTTGCCCCAGTCATACCTGGACACTTGGTGGTTCTCCTTGTTTCGGTGGTAGTCGTTCGGGAAGTCGGGGAACTCAGCCGTGCCAGAGGGTCGGGCAGTAGTCCGGGTCCGCGTAGTCCGGATGCCCCACCGGGGTCTGCCGGACCAGCGAGTCGTGGTTGTAGAACGCCAGGGTGCCGTCGGACAGGGGGAACTCGCGGAAGTCGTTCGCACCGTCCTGCAGGTGCAGCGACACCGCCCGCCGCGGCCGGTCGGACACGTTCGGGCCGCTGCCGTGGTACGTGCGGCAGTGGTGGAAGCTCATGTGCCCCTTGGGGATCACCATCGGGATCTTCTTGACCTCGACGCCGTTGTGCGCGGCGTTGGCCGTGAGCATGTCCTCCAGCTCGGACTTGTCGCGCTCGGCGAAGTGCCGCGTCTGGCTGTCCTCGGCGCCGACCTCCTCCCAGCGGTGGCTGCCGTCGACCATCGTGATCGTGCCCATCTCCTCGTCACAGTCGTGGAAGGGGATGAACGCGGTCAGCATCCGCTCCGACGAGGAGGACGACCAGTAGTGCTTGTCGAAGTGCCACGGCACGACGTTCGACGGCTCACCCGCCACCGGTGGCTTGTAGATCAACGTCGACTGGAACACCCGGATCTCGTCCGCCTCCGCGAGCCGTGCGGCCACCGCACCGATCACCGGCTTGAGCAGCAGCTTGGCGAGTGCGTCGCTCTCGTAGTGCACGTAGTCGTTGTGCCGCTGGACGTTCCCGCTGCCCGGCTCCCAGTAGGCGAGCCGCGGCGGGCGGGCCGGCAGGCGGCGGGACCGCTCGCCGGCGTAGTACCGCTCGCTCGCCTCGACGAGCTCGTCCATCTCGTCGTCGGTGAACAGCTTCTTGGTCAGGTACCAGCCGTGCTCGGCGTAGAACCGCACGTCCTCATCGGACGGTAACAACGCCTTGTCCTTGTCGGACAGGGCGAACCGTTCGGTGGTGGTCATCTCAGGCAACTCCAGTGAGCTCACGGTTCTTCGCCTCGTACAAGGCCTTGATGTTGCCGCTGCCGAAGGTCAGCGCGCCGCGGCGCTCGATGACCTCCAGGAACAGCGTGTGGCGGACGTGCATGGACTGGGTGAAGATCTGCAGCAGATGTCCCCAGTGGTCGCGGTCCACGAGCACCCCGACGTCCTGCAGGTCCGACACCGGCACGACGAGGTCGCTCATCCGTTCGCGCAGTGCGTCGTAGTAGGTGCTCGGCGACTTGGCGAACGCCACACCGCGCTCGCCCAGCGTGCGGACGGTGCTGACGATGTCCTCGGCGGTGAACGCGACGTGCTGCACGCCCGCGCCGCCGTGCCAGCGGATGAAGTCGTCGATCTGGCCGGCCTGGCGTGCGGTGTCCGGCTCGAGCAGGGTGAACGTGACGAGCTTGGACTCGCTCTGCACGACCTTGGAGAACATGCCCTGCTCGCCGACCTGGATGTACTCCTCGAAGATCTCGGCGAACCCGAAGACCTCCTCGTAGTACTTCACGGTCGCGGCCAGGGTCTGGGGCGGTACGCACACCGCGAAGTGGTCGATCATGCCCAGCAGCGGCCGGTCGCCCGAGTCCACTTCGGACATCGTGAACACGCCGGGCATGAACTCCGCCCGCGGCCCCTCGCGCTGCACCAGCCGGTGCACCACGTCGCCGAAGCCGCCGAGCTCGGCGGTCGTCACCTTCACGTCGCCCAGCTCGTACCTGACCGGCGAGGACACCGGCGCGGCGCCGCGCTCCACGAGCGTCTCGTAGGTCGACTCGACCTCGTCGGCCTCCATGGCGATCACCGCGACGCCGTCGCCGTGCCGCTGGACGAACTCGGCGGCGGGATGGTCGGGCACGAGCGCCGAGGTGAGCACCATCCGGATGTCGCCCTGCGCGAGCAGCAGTGACCGCTGCCCCTTCAGCCCGGTCTCCGGTCCGCCTTGTGCGTGGATCTGGAAGCCGAACGCCGTGCAGTAGTAGAACGCCGCCTGTCGCGCGTCGCCGACGTATAACTCGATGTGATCGATCCCTGAAATCTTCATCGTTCTCAACCGTTCTGTGCTGACGGGTCGCTCAGCTCCCGCTTGTTCGCAGTGCTCGCGTCACCGAGCACCAGACTGACGTTCTGGCCACCGAAGCCGAATGAGTTCGACAGCGCGTAGTCCGGCTTGGTGGTGAGTGGGGTCGCCCGGACGTGGTTGGCCGGGCAGTCCGGGTCCACCTCGTCCAGGTTGTAGGTCGGTGGCAACACACCCCGGGCGACGGCGAGCGCACTCGCTGCCGCCTCGACCACTCCCGAGGTGCCGAGCATGTGCCCGGTCAGTGCCTTGGTGGAGCTCACCGGTGGCCCGTCGGCACCGAACACCGTTGCCAGGGCGGCGGTCTCGGCGATGTCACCGAGCTTGGTCGACGTGCCGTGCGCGTTCACGTAGCCGATCGCGGACGGGTCGACGCCCGCGCTCGCCAGCGCCCGGCGCATGCACTCCGACGCGCCCGAGCCGTCCGGACGCGGGGTGGTCGGGTGGTGGGCGTCGGTCGTGGCGCCCCAGCCCGCGACGTCCGCGTAGCCCGCGGCCCCGCGAGCGTCGGCGTGTCCGGTCCGCTCGAGCACCATCATCGCGGCGCCCTCGGCGAGCACGAACCCGTTGCGGCGCTTGTCGAACGGCCGGCTCGCCGCGGTCGGGTCCTCCCACCGGCGGGCCAGCGCCCGCGCGTTGCCGAACGTGTCGGCGAAGGTCGGGAACAGCGGCGCCTCGCTCGCCCCGCACACCACGACGTCGGCGTCGCCGGCGCGGATGAGCCGCAGCGCGTCCGCGATCGCCTGGGCGCCGGACGCGCACGCGGTGCCGATGCTCGCGCTGTACCCGCGGATGCCGTGCTTGATCGCGATCCGCGCGGCGCCCATGTTCGGCAGCACCCCGGTCAGCAGGTACGGGCTGACCGCCGTACGGCCGCGGTCGCCGCGGGCCAGCACCTGCTTCTCCAGCATCGCCATGCCGCCGACGCCGCCCACGACCACGGCGATCCGGCCGGGGTCGACGTCGCGGCCGACCTCGATGCCGGCGTCGGCGAGCGCGTCGGCCGCGGTCAGCAGCGCCAGCACCACCGTCTTGTCCACAACGGACGCCGCGGGCCCGGACACCACGGTCCTCGGGTCGATGTCGGGCACGAACCCGCCCACGTCGACCGAGTCGGCGGCCGGGTGGTCCGCCGCGGGTGCCGCGAGGCCGGACTTGCCGACGCACAGCGCGTGGAACACCTCCTCCGCCCCCCGGCCGACGGGCGTGACATGCCCATCCCGGTGATGGTCGCGGTGGTCGTCACCGTGGTCGTCATATCCGCACCGTGTTCACGTGTTCGTGGCGCAGCAGGAACTTGCGCACCTTGCCGGTCACCGTCAGCGGGATGTCGTCCGTGTCGACCACGCTGACCTGGGCGAGCGTGGCGCCGACCTGCTCGCCGAGCGCGGCGCGGACCGCCTCGGTGCGGTCGAGGTCGGCGTCGGCACCCGGGTCCAGCTCGAGCATGACCTCGGTGTGCAGGCCGGTGTCCTCGTTGGTGATCACGACCGTGCAGTCGATGACCTCCGGCATGGCGGCGAGGATCCGCTCCTCGGACAGGGCGGTGTAGAAGCCGTCCGCACCGACCGCGTCCGGGGTGCGGTCGACGTGGTAGTAGTTGCCCTCCTCGTCGCGGTAGACCAGGTCGCCGGTGAGGAACCAGCCGTTGACCCGGGCCCGGTAGGAGGTGACCGCGTCGTTCCAGTAGCCGGGCGACATCGACGGCGAGCGGAACCCCAGCCGGCCCACCTGCCCGACCGGCAGCTCCTCGCCGTCGTCGTCGAGCACCGTCGCCTCGGCGAAGCTGTACGGGCGCCCGATGCGGCGGCCGTAGTGGTCGGAGTCGACGGTGTGCGTGACGTGGAAGCCGTTGTGGCCCATCTCCGACGAGCCCAGCCCGTCGAGGAAGTGCGAGCCCGGCACCCGCCGGCGACCCTCCCGGGTCACGACCTCGCGCGAGCCGACCGCGACGAGCCGGCGGATGTGGGCCTCGTGCGCGCAGTCGCCGGTGTTGAACCACAGCCGGACGGAGTCCAGCTCGCGCGCGGCGAGGTCGAACCGGGCCAGGCCCGCCCACGTCACCGCGAACCCGTAGACCGACTCCGGGCGCCACCGCTCGATCGCGGCGAGCACCGTGTCACCGTCCTGTTGGGACAGGCACAGCATCTGCGCGCGGTTGCCGAGCACCTGGTTGACCATCAGGATCGTCGCGGTGTGCGGGATCGGCAGCGCGTTGAGGATCCGGCCGGTGCCCTGCGCCTGCGGCATGGTCAGCAGGTGCCGGGTGGCCGCGAACAGCGTCCGGTGCAGGTGCAGCACGGCCTTCGGCACGCCGGTCGTCCCGGACGTGTGCGTGATCGACACCGGGTCGTCCTGGTGGTGGCGGTAGGGCGGGGGCGCGGCGGCCGGGTCGCCGGTGCCGAGCTCGGCCGGCTCGCCCAGCAGCTCCGCGGTGCTGCCGTACCCGGGGGAAGCCAGGTCGTGCCCGGCGAGCAGCTCGGCGTGCGCCGCGTCGGCCAGCACCCCGCGGGCCCGCAGCCGGCGGATGTACTCCGCCGCGATCTCGGGCGCCATCTTCCCGTTCATCAGCGCCGGGATCGCGCCGATGCGGTTCAGCGCCAGGAACGACAGGATGATGTCGGCCGCGGACGTGGTCCACACGGCCACCGGGTCGCGCCGCCGGATCCCCTTCGCGTGCAGCCACGCCGCCCGCGCCGCGACCATCGTGTCCAGCTCGCCGAGCGTGAACGGATGCTCCGCGGGCCGGCCGTCGACCGGGGTGTCGAACGTCAGGCCCGGCCCGTCCGGGTCGGCGCCGTGCGCGAGCACCGTCCGCAGCACGTTGCCCGCACCGATCTCCGGGTCGGCGGCCAGCATCGCGCGCAGCCCTTTGCCGTTCATCGTGACTCTCCTTCGCTCACCAGGAACGCCGATCCCCCGTGGCCGTCCCCGGTCTGTTCGACGAGGACCACCAGGACCTCGTCCGCGTCCCCGTCGTCGATCAGCAGCCGCGCCTGCGCCATGCCCGTCGGCCGCGCGGCTCGCCGACCGGGCTGAGGCACAGCACCGGCCCGCGCAGTCCCCACCGGGCCGCCACGTGCCCGGCGACGCTGTTCGGCACGGACTGGAAGAACAGCAGCGGGCCCGACCCGCGCGCCGGTGTCGACCGCGTGCGCCACGTGCGCGGCGCTCTCCGCGTCGCCGCTCGGCGGTCACCAGCACGATCGCCGGTGCGCGCGCCACGTCCGCGGGCGCGGGTTCGCCCCCGTGCCGCGCGGCCAGGCAGCGCTTCGCGAGCTCGGCTCACCAGCGGGCTGAACGAGGACACGACGAAGCCGGGAACCGCGGGCGGTTCCTCGTTCCCGAGGCCACTCCACCTCGGCGAGCACGGCTAACTCGGCGATGGTCATGCGGCCCTCACCAGGAGGGCCGTGTTCGCGCCGCCGAAGGCGGCGTTCAGGCTCAGCGCGTACGGGCTCGCCGCCTCGCGCGGCGCGCCGATGATCACGTCCAGCGCGCAGGCCGGGTCGGCGCCAGGTAGCCGGCGTTCACCGGCAGCTTGCCCGCCTGGATCGGCCTGCGCGGTGACGATCAGCTCGAGCAGGCCGGAGCCCTCGAGCCCGTGCCCGTGCACGGACTTGGTGGAGCTGACCGGAACCGGCGCCGCGGCCTCGCCGAGCGCCCGGTGCAGCGCGGCCGCTTCCGCGGCGTCGCCCTCGGCGCCGCTCGCGTTCGCGTTGACGTAGCCGACCTCGGCCGGCGGCGACCCCGGCCCGGCGCAGCGCCGCGGTGATCGCGCGGGCGAGCCCGGCGCCCTCGGGATGGGGTCGCACGGTGTGGTAGGCGTCGCCGGCGCGACCCCAGCCGACGACCTCGGCCAGGGGTTCGCGGGCGCCTGGCCTCCAGCACGACCGCCGAGACGGCGTCGCCCAGCAGCAGCCCGCCGCGCCCGGCGCTGAACGGCCGGGCGGCGCCGTCGGTCGCGAGCGCGCGGCCGGCGTCGAAGAGCGCGAACTGGTCGGGCTCCACGAGGTAGCCGGCGGCGACGACCACCCGGTCGAGCCCGCCCCAGCCGCATCAGCGCCGCGGCGTCGGCGACCGCCGTGCTCGCCGACACGCAGGCGCAGGTGTAGACGCCTGGCCACGCCACCGAGCCCGGTGCCCGTGGCCAGCTCCGCGGCGAACCCGGCCGCGGTCGGCTGACCGTCCGTTTCGGACATCCGGCCCGCCGCCGGGTGGCCGTGGACGGCGAGCAGCAGCGGGGTCGCCGCGCGCTCGGCCGGGGTCAGCCCGGCCTGCTCGCACGCCTCGCGCACCGCGCCGGCCAGCTCGTCGGCCAGCGGAGCCCGCGTCGGGCAGCGTCGCCGCGACCCTCACCCGGCGGCGGGCCGACGTCGAACCGCCGGACCGGCGCGAACGCGGCGGCACCGGCGAGGCCACCGGCCAGCTGCGCGTGCGCGCCCCTGCCGAGCACGCTGACCGCGGCCATCCCGGTGATCCCCGCTCTGGCGGCAGGGTCACGCATCCTCGACCACCATCACTGCCTCGCGTAACACCTCGACGGCCCCGGAGACGGTGCTCATCCGGCCGAACTGGTCGTCGTCGAGCTCGATCTCCACGCCGTAGCGCTGTTCCACCTGGTGCACGAGCCAGGCGAGCTGGATCGAGTCGATCCGCTCGCCCACCTCGGCCACCGGCCGGTCGCCGAAGCTGGCGACCATCTCGACGACGTCCTTGCGCTCCAGGGCCGGCCGTCGCTCACGCCTGACCCGCGCCGGCCACGTTCGCCCGCGCGCTCGGCGACGGTGCGGGTGAACTCGCCGACCGTCATCAGCGCCAGCTCCTCGGACTCCTCCTCGGCGAACCGCACGCCGAACTTGTCCTCGACCCGGACCGCGAGCTCGGCCAGCGCGAGGGACTCCAGGTCCACCCCGGCCGGGCCGAGCGTGCTGTCGTCGTCGACGCCCTCGATGTCGTAGTTCATCTCCTGCAAGGTCTCGAGGACGAACGCCCGGATCTCCGCAGCCTGCATTGCCTACCTTCTCTCTCTGTGCGACTCACGCACGCTCGGTTCTTCCACCTGGCACGGAAGATCGTGACGGGCGAAGCAGAATTCTTTTTCCTGCCAACGGAGATCACCGCAGCTCACGGCACCGCGGCGCGCAGCACCGCGCGGTCGCGGACGAGCTTGCCGGTCGTGGTGCGGGGCAACGCCGACGCACGTGCAGCGTGCGCGGCCGCTTGTAGCCCGGCCACCCGCTCGGCCAGCGCCGCCTCGACCTCCGGTCCGGTGGCCGCGTCCTCCAGCTGGACGTAGGCGGTGATCTCCTTGTCGTACAGCACGACCGCGCCGACCACGCCGGACACCTCGTTGAGCGTGTGCTCGACCTCGGTCAGGTCGACCTTCAGCCCGCCGACCGACACCTGCGAGTCGAGCCGGCCGAGCACGGTCACCAGCCCGGTGTCCGGATCGACCCGGCCGGCGTCCTTGGTGTGCAGCCAGCCGTCGCTCCACCGGGTCGGGTCGGACAGCCCGACGTACGGCGACTCGGGCCGGCTGACCAGCAGCTCGCCGTCCTCCTCGCGGACCTCGAGGCCGGGCGCCGGGCAGCAGCGACGGGCGGTGCTCGCCGAACAGGTCGGTGGCGATGACCCCGACCTCGGTCATGCCCCACATGTTGCCCAGCGGCACGCCGTACTTGTCGGCGAACGCGCTCGCCACCGCGGCCGGCACGAGCTCGCCGCCGGTGGTCATCCGCTTGAGCTGGGGCAGCTTCGGCGGGTCGGCCACCGAGGCGAGCAGTCCGATGTGGAACGGGACGCCGAGCACGGTGGCCGGCGTCGTGCCGGACGCCACCGCCTCGAGGATGCTGTCGCCGGTCAGCCGCCGCGGCGGGACCAGCTCGACGCCCGGCGTGCAGGCCGTAGAGCAGGCCGCCGACCAGGCCGAGCACGTGCACCATCGACGGCAGCAGGATGATCCGCTCGCCGCCCAGCGGCACGCCGTCGATCAGCGTGTACCGGTGGACCTCGGCGACCAGGTCGGCGGCGGTGCGGCCGATCACCTTCGACGGTCCGGTCGACCCGGAGCTGAGCTGCAGCACCGCGTGCGGCGTCCGGGCGGGCTCACCCGCGCAGGGGATGATCGTCTCGGTGACGTCGGCGAAGACGCTCAGCGGGCCGCTGACCGTTCGGTCCACCGGGACGACCAACTGGACGCCGAGCCGCTGCACCGCCTGGTCGACCTCGTACTCGGTGAGCCGGTGGTCGAGCAGGACCGCCTGGGCGCCGATCCGCCACACCGCGAGGAGATTGGCGACGTAGGCCAGCGGAGGGCGGCAGCCGCAGCGCGGCGCAACCGCCCGGTCGCAGCCCGGCCGCGGCCAGCGCCTCGTGCCGCTCTGCGACCAATCGGCGCAGTTCGGATCGGGCAATCGGACCAGCCGGCAAGCGCAACGAGACGTTTCCGTCCGGACCGGCCAGAAGGACGTCGTCGACCCATTCCGGACCAACCTCGGAAGTGGTCTCCGCCTTCATCCCCGCGAGCACCGTAACCCCCACTAAAATCGCAGCCCAAATCAGCCCCCAACAGGGGCTGATGTGTACCGGGCTGTAATGCCTCTCGACCTGACAGCGGTGGACTGTACGTCAATTCCCATCCCCTGAGAAGCAGAAGAGTCAACAAAGCTTTACGTGATTGGTCGATAACGCAACGTCAGTCGCCGCAGGTAGGCGATACGGCCGGACGGACGAATCGATTGGCAACAAAGGACTATCGCGGCCTGCGCGACAAGTACGTCCGCATACGCGCGCGCACCACTGAAGGCCACTCGCGGGCCTGGCCCGCACCGTGCAGATCGGACAATCCGCCTCGGGGTGCCCCCGGTCGGCGCCCACCGAACGGATGCGCCGACGCAGTTAGTGACCTATCCACCGTTCGGCCATACGGGTGATGATCCGCAAAAAGCGAAGAGCGGCCTCGCCCCCGCCATTCATTACACGCAGTGACGGTTATCAGATCATTTACCGGGAATTCTCGGTCGACCGCCTCCCGGTATTCGCGGACATAATTCCGCACCGAATGAACGCGATTACCGTTACTTTGTCCGACGTGCCGCACCGCCGGCCGGCCGACAGACCGGCCCCGTGCGGCACCCCTCGGGACCGCCGGCAAGGCCGTGACCGGCCACGGGTTCCCACCAGTCGATCTTCCGCGCTGCAGCCGTCACCGATTCACTGACCTGCGAATAGGAGGTGAAAACCGGACCAAAGGAACGTTCCGTTCATCGGGAACATCCGACCGGACGAAGCGGTGGCCTTCCCGGCCGATTACAGGACAAATCCTGGCCACCATTACGGGCATGCTCCGAAACGGACGGTGAACACGGCCGGGCGCGCCCGCACCATGATCACCAATGCCGTTCCGGGCCCGTCAGCCGGGGTCGAGGATGCGCTTGAGGAAACGCCGGGTCCGCTCCTCCCGCGGGTCGCCGATCACCTGGGCGCTCGGACCCTGCTCGACGATGACGCCGCCGTCGAGGAACAGGACCTGGTCGGCCACCTGCTCGGCGAAGCGGATCTCGTGGGTGACGATCACCGTCGTCCAGCCCTGCGCGGCCAGGTCCTTGATCACCGCCAGCACCTCGCCGACCAGCTCGGGGTCCAGCGCCGAGGTCGGCTCGTCGAACAGCACGACCCGCGGCTTCAGCGCCAGCGCCCGGGCGATGCCCGACGCGCTGCTGCTGGCCGCCGGAGAGCTGGAACGGGTAGGCGTCGCGCCCGGTCGCCGAGGCCCACCTGGTCCAGCAGGGCCTTCGCGTCGGCGACGGCCTCCTCGCGCGGGCCGCCGCTGGGCGACGACCGGGCCCTCGATGATGTTCTCGAGGACCGTGCGGTGCGGGAAGAGGTTGTGGGCCTGGAACACCATGCCGCTCTGCGCGCGCAGCCGGCTGCTCTCCCTGCGGCCCGCCTTGCCCGGCGGCAGCGGGAGAAGTCGACCTCGACGTCGTCGATCGCCGATGACGCCGCGCTCGGGCGTCTCCAGCACGTTGAGCGAGCGCAGCACGGTGGTCTTGCCCGACCCGGACGGTCCCAACAGGACGGTCGAGGTCCCGCGCCGGGACTCGAAGTCGATGCCGCGCAGGACCTTGTGGTCGCCGAAGGACTTCTCCAGCCCGTGCACGCGGATGCGGGCGGGCTCGGCGTTCTGCTCCGTGGTGTCAGTCATTTGGCCACATACCTGTCCAGTCGGGTCTCCAGTCGTTTCTGCGCGGCGGAGAGCCCGACGCAGATCACCCAGTAGTACAGCCCGGCGAAGGCGTACAGGGCGAGGAACTCGTTGCTCTCGGCCGCCGCGAGCTGCGACTCGCGGAAGAGCTCGGTCAGCAGCACCACCGAGCCCAGCGACGTGTCCTTCAGCAGCGAGAGCAGCGTGTTGGACAGCGGCGGCACCGCGGTCCTGGTCGCCTGCGGCAGGATGATCCGGCGCAGCGTCTTGCGGTAGCCGAGCCCGATCGTCGACGCCGCCTCGAACTGGCCCTTCGGCACCGCGAGGATCGCCGACCGCACGACCTCGGCCGCGTAACCGGCCACGTTGAGGCTGAACGCGATGATGGCCGCGGTGAACGGCGTGAACTTCAGCCCGATCTGCGGCAGCCCGTAGAAGACGATGAACAGCTGCAGCAGCAGCGGGGTGCCGCGGATGATCGAGATGAACGCTCGCGGCCAGCCCGGACAGGACCCGGTAGGAGGAGATCCGGGCGAGTGCGACGAGCAGGGCGAGCACGAGCCCGATCGCGAAGCTGACCGCGGTCAGCGGGATCGTCACCTTGACCAGGCCGACGAACATCGGCCACGCCGTGCTGCCGAGCACCTCCCACGTGCTGCGGGCGCCGCGGCCCTCGGACAGGTCGGCCTTGCCGCCGTCGGCCACCGAGACGTCGGCCTTGAAGTACTTCTCCGAGATGTCGCGCAGCGTCCCGTCGTCCTGGAGCGCGGTGATCGCCTGGTTCGCCTGGTCGAGCAGGTCGGTGTCGGCTCTTGCGGAAGGCGAGGACCTGCTCGCTGGTCTCCTCGCCGGCGTTCCCGGCGATCTCGACGTCCGTCGGAGCCGGTGCTGGCCAGGTAGTCGAGCACGGCGATGTTGTCGTTGACGATCGCGTCGACCCGGCCCTGCGCGAGCAGCGCCGCCGCCTGCGCGAACCCCTCGACGGCCTCGACCTTCGCGCCGGCGTCCCGCGCGACCTGCGCCCAGTTGCTGGTGCTCGACTGCGCGGTCGTCTTGCCCTTGAGGTCGGCGAGCGTCTTGATGCTGTCGTCGCCCTTGCGCCGGACGATCACGCCGTGGGAGTAGGTGTAGGTGTCGGACAGGCCGTACTTGGCCTCACGCTCGTCGTTGACCGACACCTGGTTGGCGATGACGTCGATCCGCTTCGCGTCCAGCGCGGGGAAGATCGCGTCCCACTGCGTCTCGACGAAGTCGAGCTTCCACCCGGCCTGCTCGGCGATCGCCTTGATCACCTCGATGTCGTAGCCGGCGAGCTGCTGCGTCCGCGGATCGTGGTAGGAGAACGGCGGATAGGTCCCCTCGGTACCGACCCGGACCACGGGCTGGTCGGTGCCTCTCCTGTGCCGGCGCCGCACTCGCCTGCGCCGGCACGATGATCACCAGCAGCAGGAGCAGCACCACGCCCCTGAGCACATGTCGCATCAGCGACTCCCTCGCCTCGAGCCAGGTGCCGCGCGATCAGGCACCGTGCCGGAGGCGCGCGATCCGGCACTGTTTCGGAGGGTAGTGGGAGTGGGCGGTCGGCAGCCCGGTGATCCACTATGCGGAACGGGTTGCCAGGTGGCGTGCGAGGTGGTCGACCACCGCACGTGCGTCGTCCTCGATGCCGTGGATGAACGTGGACTTGCGCCGGCGCAGCACGGGAGCCCCAGCGCGTACAGGCCGGGGCTGTCGACGACGCCGCCGTCGTGGGTCAGGTGGCCCTTCTCGTCGACCACGGGTACGTCGAGCCAGGTGTAGTCCGGCCGGAAACCCGTCGCCCAGACGATGCTCCGGACCTCGCCGCCGCGCAGGTCCAGCCGCAGCCGCGTCGACGCGGGCACGCGCGTCGGCTCGAAGCGTTCGGGCGGCTTGACGTCGCTGTCGATCCCGGCGGTCCTGGCCCACTCGTCGAAGGTGTTCAGCAGGCGGTCCATCTTGAGGTCGGCCAGCGAGATCACGTTGCGGAGCCCGCCGGAGAACAACATCTCACCGTCCCGCACGCTCGCCGAACGGCCGACCAGCTCGACGCCCATGCCGGTGAGCGCGTTGAGGTCGAGCGTCGCCCGGTCCGGTGTCCCGGCGAGCTGGGGCGAGGCGAGCCTCCTGGCACGGGTCAGGTCGGGCACCTCGTCGTACCGCTGGTCCCACACGCCCGAGGCGTCCATCCACCACAGCACGTCGCGGCCGCGGTACGTGCGGGGCAGCCGCACGTGCTCCCCGGTCGACAGGGTGACCGGCCGGCCCGACCGCCGGATCTCGGCGGCCAGCTGCACGCCGGTCGCCGACGCGCCGACGACGAGCACGCCGCCGTCGGGCAGCTGGTCCGGGCCGCGGTAGCCGAACGGCGTGACCTGCTCGACGGCCGACGGCACCGCCTCGCGCAGCCGCGGCACGGCGGGCCGGTTGCAGGCGCCGCTGGCGATGACCACTGTGCGGCAACCGATCTCGCCGCGGTCGGTGGTCACGCGGTAGCCGTCATCGGTGCGCCGCACCGACGTCACGGTCGTGCCGGTGCGGACGGGAGCGCGCGAGAGCGCGGCGAAGCGGTCGATGAACTCGACCACCTCGCCCATCGTCATGTAGCCGTCCGGATCCGGGCCACCGTAGTGGTGGCCCGGCAGGCGGCTCTGCCAGTTGGGCGTGAGCAGCCGCAGCGAGTCCCAGCGTTCCCGCCGCCAGGAGTTCGCCACCTCACCGCGCTCGAGCACGACGTGGTCGATCGCCCGCTCGCGCAGGAAGTGGCTCGCGGCCAGGCCCGCGTGGCCCGCGCCGATGACGACCGTGGTGGTGCGCTCAGGCAACTTCGACGGTGACGTCCGTGGGATTGGTCAGCGCGTCGAACACGGCCGAACGCTTCTGCGACTGGGCGACCAGCGCCTCGATGTCCTCTTTGGACGCGTCCGCGTCGATGTTGAACGTCACCTTGATGCCGTTGAAGCCGTTGCGGACATCGCTGTCGGCACCGAGGATCCCGCGGATGTCGTGCGCGCCCTCGACGGTCGCCTCGACCGAGCGCAGCTGGATGCCGCGGTTCTGCGCGACGGACGCGACGCCCGCGGTCAGGCAGCTCGCCAGGCCGACGAGCAGGTACTCGATCGGCGTGATGCCGTGGTCCTCGGCCGCGAAGACCTCCGGGTGGTCGGCGGTGAACTCCGACTCCGCCTTGTGGGTTTGTTCCGCACCGAGTCCGAAGTAGTCCTTGACCGTCGTGGTGGTGTGCACGCCGTTCTCCCACCGCGTGGTCGAGCGCCAGGTGAACTGGGCGGCCTCGGGTGCGCCCTTGAGCACTTCGCGTGCGTCGAGCAGAGCCTGGACGTTGACCCCGTTGTCGATGCTGTCGATCGTCGTCATGTGAGCGGTCCTCTCGCGGCCGTTGATCTCCCCTGATTCATGCGCCGGTAGACGACGCTACACCCCCTCTGACCTGCGTCTCAGAGTCCGAGACGCGGTGTCGCACCGGTCGCGGAACGTGCCGGGATGGCTATGATGCGGGCATGGTGCCCGCGTCGACGCTCGCGGCCGGTTCGGTCGGCAGCGTGGAAACGCGATACCTCGACCTGCCGGAGCCGGTGACGCTCGACTGTGGACGGGAGCTGCATCCGGTCCGCGTCGCGTACGAGACCTACGGCACCCTCTCCCCCAGGCGCGACAACGTCATCCTGGTGTGCCACGCGCTCAGCGGCGACGCGCACGCGGCCGGTTTCTCGACGGAGCAGCCCGAGGCGAGCACGCGCGACGGGTTCGGCGCCGAGGACCGCGACGGCTCGGCCGGCAAGGCGCTCGGCTGGTGGGACGGGATGATCGGCCCCGGCAAGGCGTTCGACACCGACCGCTTCTTCGTCGTCTCCACGAACCTGCTCGGCGGCTGCCGCGGCACGACGGGGCCGTCGTCGACCGACCCCGCGACCGGCAGGCCGTACGGGCCGGACTTCCCGGTGATCACGGTCGCGGACATGGTCCGGACCGAACGCGCGTTCCTCGACGTGCTGGGCATCGAGCGGCTCGCGGCGGTGGCCGGCGGCTCGCTCGGCGGGATGCAGGCGCTGGAATGGGCGATCCGGTACCCCGATCAGGTGGACTCGATCGTGGTGATCGCCAGTACCCATGCCCTGCACCCGCAAGGCATGGCGTGGAACGCGATCGCGCGCGAGTCGATCATGCGGGACGCGGACTGGCAGGGCGGGCGCTACTACGGCACCGGCCGCACCCCCGACGCCGGCATGGGCGTGGCGCGGATGGTCGGGCACGTCACCTACCTGTCCGCGCCGGCGCTGGACGACAAGTTCGGCCGCCGGCTGCAGTTCGCCGACGACATCCGGTACACCATCACCGAACCCGAGTTCGAGGTGGAGAGCTACCTGCGCCACCAGGCCGACTCGTTCGTCAAGCGCTTCGACGCCAACACCTACCTCACGATGTCGCGGGCGCTGACGTACTTCGACCTCGCACGGCAGTACGGCGGCGGCTCACTCACCCGGGCACTCGACAGCGTCACGGCGCGGACGCTGCTGATCACGTTCAGCTCCGACTGGCTCTACCCGCCGTCGGCGTCCGAGGACATCGACGGCGCGCTGCGCGCGCTCGGCAAGCCGATCGAGCTGCACCTGATCGACGCGCCGTACGGCCACGACTGCTTCCTGCTGGAAGAAGAACGACAGACGCCGATCGTCCGCCGCTTCCTGGCCGGCGACTGACGTCACGGAAGAGGTACAGGTGACCGACGACTCCCCCGGTGACTCGCGCAGGGTCGAGCCGGAGCACGAGTTCGGGTTCGAGACCCGGCAGCTGCACGCCGGGCAGCGGCCGGACCCGAACACGGGCGCACGCGCGGTGCCGATCTTCCAGACGACCAGCTACGTGTTCGAGGACCCCGAGTCCGCCGCCGCCTACTTCAACCTGCAGGAGTACGGGAACACCTACTCGCGCATCATGAACCCGACGGTCGCGGTGTTCGAGGAGCGCGTCGCGAACCTGGAGGGCGCGGCCGGCGCGGTGGCGTTCGCCAGCGGGATCGCCGCGCAGGCGGCCGCGCTGTTCACGCTGCTGCAGCCCGGCGACCACGTCGTCTCGTCCGCGGCCCTCTACGGCGGGACGGTGAACCAGCTCAAGCACCTGCTGCGCAAGATGAACGTCGAGCTGACGTGGGTCGACCCCGACGACCTCGGCGCGTGGAAGCAGGCGGTGCGCGCCGAGACCAAGGCGTTCTTCGCCGAGACCATCGGCAACCCCGGCGGCAACGTGCTCGACATCGAGGCGGTGGCGGGCATCGCGCACGAGCACGACGTGCCGCTGATCGTCGACAACACCTTCGCCACGCCCTACCTGTGCCGCCCGATCGAGTGGGGCGCCGACATCGTGATCCACTCGGCGACCAAGTTCATCGGCGGGCACGGCACGAGCATCGGCGGCGTGGTCACCGAGGCCGGCACGTTCAACTGGTCCAACGGGCGGTTCCCCGTGGTCGCCGACCCGTCCCCGGCCTACCACGGCCTGCAGTTCCACGAGACGTTCGGCACCTACGGCTACCTGATGAAGCTGCGCGCCGAGACGCTGCGCGACCTCGGCGGCGCGCTCTCGCCGTTCAACGCCTTCCTGTTCCTGCAGGGACTGGAGACGCTGTCGCTGCGGATGGAGCGCCACGTCGAGAACGCGCGGAAGGTCGCGGAGTTCCTGGCCTCGCACGACCTCGCGTCGCGGGTGACCTACCCCGACCTGCCGGCGAGCCCGTACCGGCCGCTGGTCGAGAAGTACCTGCCGCGCGGCGCCGGCGCGGTGTTCTCCTTCGACTGCGCCGGCGGCCGGGACGGCGGGCAGGCGCTCATCCGCGGCATGTCGCTGTGGTCCCACCTGGCGAACGTCGGCGACGCCAAGAGCCTGATCATCCACCCCGCCAGCACCACGCACCGCCAGCTCGGCGACGAGGAGCTGCGCGCGGCCGGCGTCGGCCCCGGCACGGTGCGACTGTCGGTCGGCACCGAGTCGGTCGACGACCTGATCTGGGACCTCGAGCAGGGCTTCGCCCACGTCTCCGCCACCGTCCCGGCGGACAAGGAGGTCGCGACGGCATGACCGACCTGACGCGTTACCAGGACCCGCTCGAGATCCAGCGGGTGCTCAACACGGCGAAGACGATCGCGATCGTGGGCCTGTCGAACAACGAGCTGCGGGCCAGCTACTTCGTCGGCTACTACCTCAAGCGGCACGGCTACCGGGTGATCCCGGTGAACCCCCGCGCGACGGAGATCCTCGGCGAGACCAGCTACCCGAGCCTGACCGACGTCCCCGAGCCGGTGGACATCGTCAACGTCTTCCGCGCGCCGGACGCACTCCCCGAGATCGCGCGGCAGGCGGTGCGGATCGGGGCGGGCGCCCTCTGGTGCCAGTTCGGCGTCGTCAACGCCGACGGCGGCCTGATCGCCGAGGACGGCGGCGTCACCGTGATCATGGACCGCTGCATCAAGGTCGAGCACGCCCGCTACGTCGGCCGCATGCACTGGCTCGGCTTCAACACCGAGCGCATCACCTCGGTCCGGGCCGGGCTCCAGTAGCCGGACCGGCCGCTGGCAGGGTGTCGCCATGAACGCACTGAGCCACGCCGCCCTGTCCCGGTTGCTCGCCGAGCCGGACAGCAGCGGCGAGGAGCTGTTCGACGCGGCCTGCGAGCTGCGGGACGGCTTCGTCCGCAGCGAGCACCTCATCGGGCTGATGCCGGCCGACGCCCCCGAGTTGCTGGTCGCGGGCCTCGAGCGGTCCGGGGCGGCGGGCGTCGTCGACGCGTGGCTCGAGCTCGGCCGGCTGCGTACCCACGGCGCGGCACCGTGGGCGCCGTTCCCGGAGCCCGACGTCGACGCGGCGATCGAGGCCTACCGCAAGGCCGACCGGGCAGGGTCGGCGGCGGGCGCGCTCGGCTGGATCCGCGTCGCCTACTTCGCCCGCAGCGAACCGCACGCCCACGAGGCGTCCGAGCGCCTCGCGACACTGCTGGCGGCGGCGCCGGAGGACCCGGAAGTGTTGCTGCTCAGCGGATACCTGACCCACCAGGGGTACGGCCGCCCGCGGGACGAGGCCGCCGCCGTGCGCTACCAGCTGGCGGCGGCCGAGCAGGGCAGCGACGCCGCCGCGTTCGAGCTGAGCGTGCTGTACGCGACCGGCAGCGGGGTGCCCGTCGACGAGGCCGAGTCGCACAAGTGGACGCGGCGGGCCGCGGAGATGGGCAACGCCCGGGCGATGGCCAACCTCGCCGGCATGTACGCGACCGGCCGCGGCGTCGAGCCCGACCCGGCCGCCGCGCTCGACTGGTACGCGATGGCCGCCGACGCGGGCCACGGGAAGGGCGCCTACACCGCCGGCCTGATGTGTCTCATCGGCGACGGCGGCCTCCCGGTCGACGAGGACCGGGCGGCAACCTACTTCGCCCGCGCCGACGAGCTCGGCTTCGACGTCGACTCGGCCCTCGAAACGATGGGCCTGAGCCGATAGCACGCTCATTTCTTCTGACGCCCACGACTGCGACGTTCGGGAATTCTTCTCACCCGGTTCGCCCAACGGACGAACCGGCGACAACCCCGGAGTGGGTGCCCGGTATTTCTGCATAGGCACAGGGGCTGACCTGCGGTGGCGTCCCAGTGACGGCCGTAGAGCGAAATTTTCTGGCTTTCTACTCTTGCCGTGCGGACCGCACCAGGAATGTGCCTGCTGGGCCGCGTGATGAAAGAGGCAAAAGATGCCACGAAGACGAGCCCGAAGACGCAGTAGAACAATTGCCGTGCTGGGGGCCGGCCTCCTCGCCGCCACCCTGGTCTCGGTGGTTCCGGCGTCACCCGCCGCCGCGGCGGCCGCGTCGACCCTCGCCAAGAGCGCGCAGGACATCACCCATCCCGGGGCCAACCCCGTCAGCCACGGCGACACCGTCAACTGGGTGCTCGACTACGACAGCACCGGACCGGCGGGCCCGGCGACGATCACCGACCCGATCGCGAACGCCGGTGCCGCCCAGTCCTACGTGCCGGGTTCGCTGCGTGTCCCGCCCGGCTGGACGCCGCGGTGGTCGACCGACGGCACCACGTTCCAGACCACCGAACCCGGCTCGGGCACCGTCGCCGTCCGCGCGGACACCCCGTCCGCCCGGCCCGGTGGCACCTCGCTCGACACCCCGCTGCAGCCGCCGGTGCAGTCGGCACCCAGCCAGACCGGCGGCGACGGCTACACCCCGATCCTGCACCGCACCCCGGCCGGGACGACCGAGGCGTGGAACATGTACCACCACGCCGCGGCGTCGTCGCCCAAGCTGGTGTGTACCGACCTCGCCACCAACACCCGCTGCGCGGGCGGTACGTGGCCCACGACGGTGAGCACGACCCCCGGCCCCTTCGGCGCTCCCGGCGACATCGCCACCCCTACCATCTCGACCTACGTCGAGGACCCGAACACCGGCGTCACCTACTACCCCGGCATGACGGCGAGCCAGGTCGGCGTCGGCTGCCTCGACCTCGCCGCGCGCGCCAACTGCGGGTTCTGGCCGCTGTTCCCGGCCGCGCCGGGCGGGGCGTACAGCACCGCCGGGATGGTGACCGCGGGCGGGAACCTGTGGGCGGTGGGCAGCAACGGCCGGCCGGCGTGCCTGTCCATGGCCTCGCACACCCCGTGCGCCGGCCAGCCGTACCCGGCGATCGTGCCCGCCAACAGCAACGGTCCCGGCGAGATCTACCTGGGCTCGGCCGTCATGATCGGCACCCGGCTGTTCGCGTCGTCGTCGCCGCGCGGCGGCACCCGCCCCGAGCTTGGCTGCTTCGACACGGTCGCGCTGGCGGCGTGCGCGGGCTGGGCGGACTCGAAGGAGTTCGGGCCGGCCGACTTCTACACCTACAACGCCTTCGCCGCCTACGACACCGCGGGCACCCCCACCGGCGTGTGCTCGACGGCGCTGAACGGCGCGGCCGCACCGGCGGCCACGTGCTTCACGCTGGCCGACGATCCGCTCGCCGCGCCCGCGTTCACCGTGTCCGCCGCGGGCACGTGGGTGTTCGACCCGGAGGTCGTGGCCACCCGCGACGGGCACCTGCACAGCTACTTCGGTGCCTGGCAGGGCGGTTCGCCCGGCTCGACCACCTGCTACGACTGGACGACCGCCGCGAACTGCGCCGGGTTCCAGAACCCGGCCTTCCACCCGACGGTGAACGGCGGCGCCACCCGGGACTACGGGTACAGCTACGACTCGACGACCGACTGCCTGATCGCGCTCGGCGACGCGGGCGTGCTCTTCTCCGTCGACCCGGCGACCGGCGGCTCGCCATGTATCCACAGTGGAGCGACGGCGGCGCTGCATCCCGCGGCCTTCTACTGCGACGGCGCCGCCGGGCACGTCCAGGGCTACCGGGACGCCCGGCTGGAGAACATCGACATGTCCAACGTGGACCTGTCAGCGTCCACAGTGGAGGTTCGGGACACCGGCGGCGGGCCGATCGCCGCGCCCGGGCTGGCGAGCGACGGGACCGTCGACCTGTCGGGCATCTCGGTGGCCGCGCACCCGGACATCACCGTCACGGCGAGCCTGGTGCTCGACAACGCCGGCGACTTCACCGGCGGCAACCACCCGACGATGGTGCTGAGCTACGACGGCGACGCGCCACAGGTCTGCTTCCGGACCACGGTGGCCACGGCCTGCACGGCGACCGGCGTGACCAACACGGCAACCGGCACGGACACCGCCGGCGAGTTCACGTCCAACGCCGTGAACCTGGGCGTCGCACCCGGAACGGGCTGCCTGCCGAACGTCAGCGTCAACAAGGAGATCTGCGGATCGCACCACGACCAGGACTGCGGTCCGGGCGGTCCGGGCCCGTGGGTGAAACAGGCCCCGGTCGGCATTCTCGGGGTGCTGCTCGCCCACCCGCACTGGCGGATCACGGTCACCAACGCCGGTCCGGTCGCGATCACCGGCGCGCGGCTCCAGGACGGGGTGGAACCGTCCTGCGTCACCGCGGCCGGCACGTTCGACCTGGCCGCCGGCGCCAGCAAGCAGGTCTACTGCTCGACGTCGATCCTGCTGTCGTTGCTGCCGCTGACGAACACGGCGTCGGTGAAGTACACGCCGGCGAACTCGCCGGCCGGCACCCCGCCGACCACGTCGGCCGGCTCGTCGGCACGCGCCTGCTCGCTGCTGTGCGTGCTGGGCTGACGAGTCAGTGACTCAGACCGGTGGCCGGGCCTCGCGGGCCCGGCCACCGGTCCCCGCGAACCTGAAGATCCCCTGATGATCCGGCCGGGACCCTCGGTGCGACGGCGCCCGGTCGGCGATGCTCTCCGCGGGTGTTCGCCGAGCAGGAAACGGGGACGGGTGATGAGCGGGCCACAACCCGGTGTGCTGCTGGCGGGGCGGTACCGGCTCATCGCCGTGATCGGCCACGGCGGCATGGGAGAGGTGTGGCGGGCGCTCGACGAGCAGCTGCACCGCGACGTGGCGGTCAAGACACTCCCGGCGTGGGCCGCGCGGACGCCCGCAACGGAGGAGCGGTTCCGCCGGGAGGCGCTGGCGGTCGCGCGGCTGAACCAGCGCCGGGTCGCCGGCGTGTTCGACTACCTCCAGGCGGACGGCGTCTCGTTCATCGTCATGGAGCTGCTCGACGGCGAGAGCCTGGCCCAGCGGCTGGACCGGACGACGGTCCTGCCCGCGGCCGAGGCTGCGGAGATCGTCGCGCAGGCCGCCGAGGGGCTGCAGGCCGCGCACGACGCCGGCATCACCCACCGCGACGTCAAGCCCGCCAACATCATGCTCACCACGCACGGCGTGAAGCTCGTCGACTTCGGCCTGGCCGCCACCGCGTGGGACGCCGGGCTCACCAGTACCGGCATGATGGTCGGCACGCTCGCCTACCTCTCCCCCGAGCGCGCCGCAGGCGAACCCGGCACCGAGGCGGGCGACATCTACGGCCTCGGCGTCGCCCTCTACGAAACCCTTGCCGGCCGGGCACCGTTCCACGCGGACAACCCCCTCGCCATGGTGCACGCCCACGCCGCGGGCACCCCGCCAGCGCTTCCGGCGAGCACCCCGCCGTGGCTCGCCGCCGCGTGCCTGCGCGCGCTCGCGAAGGACCCGGCCGACCGGTTCCCGACCGCCGCGGAGTTCGCCGCCGCGGTCCGGGGCCACGCCCGGACGACGCCGTCACACAGCGCGCCGCGCACCGTCCGCCTCCAGCCGGCCGTCTCGGCCGGACGCCGCCCGCGGCGCATCGGCTACCGCCCCGCGCTGCTCGGCGTCCTGGCGGTGGCGTTGCTCGTCACCGCGGTCCTCGTCTGGCCCGGCCAGCGGTCGCCGGAAGGCACGGGTCAGCAGGCACGGGCCACCGCCACCAGCGGTGCCCCGCAGGACCGGCCGCGACGGGCCGCCGTCACGGCCGCCGTCCGCGCACTGCTCGACGACCTCGCGGACGGCACCACGACCGGCGACATCCGTCCCGACGCTGCCAGGAACATCACCGAGGCCGTCAAGGAGATGCGCAAGCAGCTCACCAAGGGGAAGGCCGAGGACGTCGCGAAGGGTCTCGACGCCATCGACGACCGCATCGACGACCACGCCCGCGACGGCACCGTCACCCCGCAGGCGGCCGGCACCCTGCACACCGACGTCCACGACATCGCCGCCGCGGCCGGGAAGACGCCGTAACCGCCGCCGGACTATCGTTCGCTGCCATGCGGTTGTTCCGGGTGATCGTTCCCGTGTCGGACATCAACGAGGCCGCGCGGTTCTACGAGGCCCTGACCGGGCGGCCCGGGGAGCGCGTCTCCAGCGGCCGGCACTACATCGACTGCGAGGGAACGATCCTCGCGTTGTTCAGCCCCCGCGAGGACACCGATCCGTGGGACGCGCGACCGAATCCCGAGCCGGTCTACTTCGCCGTGGCCGACCTCGAGGCGGTCGAGAGCCGAGCCGTCGCCGCGGGCGCGGAGATCGACTCACCCATCGACGTACAACCGTGGGGCGAGCGCTCGTTCTACCTGCGCGACCCCTATGGCAACCGCCTGTGCATGGTCGACGATCAGACGTTGTTCACCGGCCTGGACAACGAGAAGGCGTGATCTCCGGCCCTACTTGCTCGGCGGTGGTGCGGCGGTCGTGGTCGTCGTGGCCGGTGGCGTCGTGGTCGTCGGTGGGGTCGTAGTTGTCGAGGGCGCGGCGCTGGACTGCGGGATGGCGACGGTGAACGGCACCCCGGTGATCTCGCGGCATCCCGACCCGTCGTCCTCGACCCGAGCGTGCGGGTACCTGTTGCTGATCTCGCTGGTCCGGTCGCATCGCGACTCCTCCAGCGAGATCGGCTGCCCGTCCTGGTCGTAGAGGTACACCTCGGTCAGCGGCTTGCCGTCCGGCCCGAACGCGTAGATGTTCTCGACGTACCGGTCCACGTTGTACAGACCGCCCGGCATGCTGTCGTCGCTGACGTAGCCGTAGTCGCTGTCCAGTCCCTGCGACAGCGTGCCGGTCAGCGCCAGCGCAACGATGACGGTGAAGACGTTGGCCGGGCCGATGACCCACCGCCACCGCTCGTCGGTCCTGGCCCGCTTGCCGAACAACACCAGCACGGCGATCGCGACCACCAGCAGCAGGATCACGTCGCCGCTGCCCCGCTGCAACGCCACCAGGACCGCGATCACCAGCACCAGCAACCGGATCAGCCACCACGCCGGTCGCAGCGACCGCAGGTAGGCCGCGACCGTGGCCGGCAGCGCGTCCATCGCACGGCGCCACAGTCGCGTGACCGCCCGGTACTCCGGCAGCGAGACGATCGTGGACAGCCGCGCGACGCCACTGACGATCAGTGCGATGCCGGCCAGCAGGGGCAGGCCCAGCAACACGACGAGGCCGAACTCCTTGCCCAGCCGCATCGCCCCGACCGACGCGCCCGCCAGAGCCGCGGCCAGGCCGCCGGACACCAGGCCCCACACCGCGGCCCGGGCCGCGAGGGCGCCCCGGCCCGCGCCCGGTGCGGCCGTGGGCGGCGGGTAGCCGGCCGCCGCGCGCAGTTCGCTCGCGTACTGCTCCGGCGACCCGAGCCGTGCGGTCAGCGCCTCGACCGAGATCTCCTCGCCCAGCTCACCGGCCATCTCGCTGAGGTGCTGCCCGATGTCCTCGACGATCTCCTCGACCTCGGAGGCCGGCAGATCGGCCAGCGCCGCCTGGATGCCGGCCACGTACTCGGCCACTGCGGTGGGGGTGGTCGTGCTCATGCCGCCTCTCCTAACAAACCGTCCATGGTGTCCGAAAAAGCCCGCCAGGTCTTGGTCGACTCGGCCAGGCGTCTGCGCCCCGAGTCGTTGAGGCCGTAGTACTTCCGGTGCGGTCCCTCTTCGCTCGGCACCACGTAGGAGGTCAGGTCGCCCGCGTTGAACAGCCGTCGCAGCGTCCCGTAGACCGAGGCGTCACCGACCTCCTCCAGCCCGGCCTGCCGCAGTCTTCGCAACACGTCGTAGCCGTACCCGTCCTCGTCCCGCAGCACCGCCAGCACCGCGAGGTCCAGTACTCCCTTGAGCAGCTGGCTGAGCTCCACGCCCCTCAACCCCTTCCTGATCTTGCACACCGCACACTACCACGCAAAGCGAAGTAGTCCGCACAGGCGAGCACCGTGTCGCCGGCTGTCGCAAAGTGAGACACGGTGCGGGCTGCCCGTGTGGTTGTCTGAGGCCATGGTGGAGCCGACCGCGCTTGCCGCGCGCGAGTTGACGAGTCCGGCCGCTGTCCAGCTGGCCGGCCTCGCCGCGGTGTTCGACGACCTGCAGTTCGTGCTCGGCTGCTGCGAGCGGCTGCTGCGCGAGCTGACCCGTGGCGACCAGCAGGACCCGGTGGTGGTCGAGGCTCTGTGGGCTGCCGCCCTCAATGCCTATGCCCGTTCCTTCCGCGCCGGCGACAACACCGAGAACCTCACCGTCGACGATCTGGCGGAGACCGGGCTGCAGGGCGAGCTGGTGGCATGGCACGAGATGCTCGGCACGGCGCGCAGGTTCCTGGTTTCCAAGGCGGCCAACCCGCGCGAGGCGTTCTCGGTCGGCGTCTCGCTGGCCGCCGGCGGCCCGGCCGAGGGAATCGTGGTCACCTCGGTGCCCCACCCGCAGGTCGACGAGGCAACCGTGCGCCAGACCGGACGGATCGCCTTCGAGCTCGGCCAGCTGGTGGATCGGCGCATCCAGGACAAGCAGAAGGCGCTCTTCACCGAGGTCCAGGAGCTGTCCGCCGAGCGGCTGAACGAGCTGGAGCCGTTGGCGGTCGACATGTCGGTGGCCGCCGCGGCCGACAGCCCCTGACGTGAGTCGCGGGGCCGCCGGCCGCGTGGTGGGTCAGCCGAGGGCCAGCGCCTGGACTTGGGCGTAGGTGCCGTTGAACCAGTCCTGGTCACCGGGGAAGGTGCCGGAGTCGGCGTACTGCCAGATCGTCTGGGAGCTCCAGTTGTACGGCAGGGCACCGACACTCGACGAGTACCGGGCCACCCACAGCGGGTTCGTGCTGGCGAAGGCACCCTTGTTCCCGGTGCACTCGCTCCACCAGCTCGTCGACGTGTAGATCACCGGCCAGCGCGTCGTCTTGGCGTGGTACTCGTTGCTGAACGCGAGGATCCAGGACACCATCGCGGACTGGCTCAGGCCGTAGCAGTCCCCGCCCTGACTGGCGGTGCCCCACTCGATGTCCAGCGTGCCCGGCATGGTCAGGCCGTCGGCCGACCACGCACCGCCGTGCGAGGCGAAGTAGTCGGCCTGGGCCGCGCCGCCTGCGCCGTCCGGTCGCGCGTAGTGGTACGCGCCGCGGATGATGCGCTGGTTGTAGGCCTGCAGGTAGTTCGTGCTGAAGTTCGGGTCGCGGTACGTGGTGCCCTCGGTCGCCTTGATGTAGGCGAACTTCGCGCCCTGGGACTTGACCGTCGCCCAGTTGATCGTGCCCTGCCAGTGGCTCACGTCGAGCCCCACCGTCTGGGCGGCCGTGGGCGCGACGCGGGAGACGTCCTCGACCCCTTCGTGGGCGCGGATGCTCGCACCCATCTGGTGGTCGGCCTCCGCCGGTGCCACTGCTGGTGCCTCTGCCGGCGCCGCCACGGGTGCCGCCTCCGCAGTCGTCAGCAACGAACCGGCGAGCACCGCGGACACCGCGACGCCGACCCCGGCAACCGACCTCCAGCTGCGCAACAACTTCTTCATGTTCGACCCTTCTGGACCCTCGCATGATCACACGGGCGCAGGATGCCCGCATGTGCAGTCTAGGGATTGATCACCAAAAGGCACATAGTTCAGTTAATTACTAACTGAGCGGCCCAGCGGCCGGAACCGCTGGCAGGGAAACAAAGCCGAACTCGGGCCACGCTCGATGTGGTGGCCGGTGCCGCGCAGGCCGCCGGTGTCGCGCTGCTGATCATCGGCGCGGTGCGGCTGCTGCGCGGCGCGGGCCGTTCGGCCGCGACAGCGGGCTTCGCGCTCGTGCGCACCGGCGCCGGCGCTGCCGAGCTGTGGACCGTCGCGGGGCGCGCAGCTGGCCGGCGCCAGCCTGCTGATCGCCGGTGGTCTGCGGTCGGTGTCCGGCCGGTCGCGGGCGCTGCTCGCGCTCGCGGCCGGCCCGCAGGTCGCGCTGTGCGTGTACTGGCTGGCCCGCGGCGCCGGCCGGCTCGCCTAGCGGCCGAGGACGTACAGCTCGCCGTTGTTCTGTGCGTACACCCGCCCCTTGGTGTCCAGCGAGACGGGCGTGTAGGCCGAGGCGATGGTCTTGGACAGGAACACCTTCGCGAGCTGGTTGCCGTTCCGGTCGATGACGTAGAAGTTGCCGTCCTCGGACAGGCCGTACACCGTGCCGTCGCGGTCCACCGCCGGCGCGCTGATGCACCACTCGAACCCGTTCGGATGCGTCCCGTCGTCCACGCAGCTGACGGTGCCGTCCGGGGCGCGCTCGCAGGTCCTCGTCTCCGTGTTGGTGAACGACCACTCCGGGGTCAGGTCGGCGCTGAGCCGGGTCACGTTGAACGGTCCCTCGGACAGATAATGGTTGTCCTTGATGATCAGCGAGTAGGTGCCGTCGTGGCGGTACACGGCCGGAGTGATGTCCCAGCCGAAGTCGTAGTTGGTCACGTAGTGGCCGCGGCGGTCGAACTTCATCAGGTGCCCGCGGAAACCGTTGTAGAGGTTGTGCGCCCCATACACCACACCGCCGTCGGGCAGCGCCACCGCCGAGGCCGAGCTGCCGTCGGTGACGGCGGGAACCGGTGGCAGGTTCGTGTACGGGTCGACGCCGGGTGCCGTGCCGGGACGGCAGTCGAAGGGTCCGTCGCCGTACGGGGCGTTGACACCGCAGCCGTCGTCGAGGATGCCGCGCAGCGACGTGGCCCACTTCAGGCTGAGGTCGGGGTTCAGCGCGACCATGTACCCGTAGTGCTCCCCACCCGAGGCGTGCGCGCGGGTGACGGTGAAGACGGTGCCGTCCGCGCCGATCGTCGGCGCCTCGCTCAGCCCGGCGCGCTGCGACAGGCACGGCCCCAGCGGGGGCAGCGTCGGCGAGCCGTCGGGTTGCGGCGGCGGGGGGTACGGCCGCTCGGCGCCCGCCTGCAGGAACGTCGAGTAGCACTGGTCGGTCGGGCGCGGCGCGCCCGGCACGAGCGTGCGGTAGTCGACCATGCGCACGGCCCGGTCGCGGGTGACCCGCACCAGCCAGCCGTGCCCGTCGACCCGCCCACTGGGCGTCGTCTCGCTCCTGAGCGCGTTGTAGAACAGGGTGCCGTGCGCGTCCAGGGTGAGGGCACTGGACGTGAACGCCGCCGGGTCGATCGTGTGGCCGAACGGGTTGATCCGCCGCACCACCCGGCCGCTGTCCTTGGCGAGCTGGAAGACGGTCCCGCCGGCGCCGGGGACGTAGACGGAGTCCTTGCTCATCGCGGCCTGGAACAGCCCCTCGATCCCGATGACGCTCGGCTTCCAGTCCGAGGTGAACGTCCAGCTCTGCACCAGCCGGTCGTGCCGCCAGTGCAGCGCGCGCACCGACCAGGTCTGCCGCTTCAGGTTCTCCGGGTCGAACCCGCAGGGCGCGGGCTCGCCGGAGCCGGGCGGGTCGCAGTTGACGTACGAGCCGCCCTTGCGCAGCACGAACACGTTCCCGTCACCGTCGACCAGCGGCACCGGAACGTGCAGCGGGAGCGCGCCGCCCTCGGCGATCTCCTGTTCCGCGAAGGGATCGACCACCGTGCGCGCCAGCAGCCGCAGGTCGTGCTGGCCCCGCACGCACAGCTGCCCGGTGTGCGCGGCGTTCTGGCCCCACTGCGTCCAGTCGCACCCACTCCGCCGGTCGTTCGCGTCGGCGGCGTCGGCCGCCGAAGCCACTCCGGACACCGTCAGTACGACAGCGGCAATCGCGAGACAAGCACGTAATCGCACGGCACGCCCTCCCCAGTAACCACACCCGATCCGGCGTCAGTAAATCAGCGGGGCGGCCCCCCAAGATCGCGATCGGATTGCAACCGTGCACAGTGGCCGGACGCGGCGCACGGCCCGGGGCGCTATCCGGTGAACTCGTCGTGGATCTCCCATGCCGGGCCCAGTTCGGCGCGCAGGCGGGCGAGTACCCGGCGTACGTCGGCGGCGAACCGTTCGTGATCCGCCGCCTGCCACGGGCCGGGGTCGGGCGGGTAGTCCCAGTCGATCGACGTGTCGTACCGGGTGACCAGCTCCGTCAGCTCGGCACGCAGCTCCGGGCCGACCGGCAGCCGGTCCAGGTCGATGGCGTAGCCCCACTCGGCCTGGTCAGCGGGCGCGGCCCACAGCAGCGTGCCCGAGCCGGCGTCGAAGAAGAACCTGGCGGTGGGCACGAGCCCGAGCCTAGAACCGTCGGTCGCGGAACCGGTGGCGGGCGAGGCCCGTCTGAGCGGCCATGTCGAGGGGATGCAGGCGCGCGGGTGTCGTCGGGTTCGTGGTGTGCGTGGCGCTGGGCACCGCCGCGCCGGTGGGCGCGGAGCCCATGGATGCCGAGCCGGCGCTGCCACCGCTCGCGGCCACGCAGCGCGTCGCGGGCCTCGGGGATCCCGGCTACTCCGGCGACGGCCAGGACGCGACCGAGGCGCGGCTCGGCCGCCGCCTGCGGATCGACGTCGCCGCGGACGGCACGCTGCTGATCGCCGACCCGGACAGCCGCCGGGTGCGCCGCGTCGGCGCCGACGGGGTGATCGACACCGTGCCCGCCCCCGCGGCCGAGCGCGGCACCGGCCCGTGGTTCGAGAAACGGTTCCTGCCCAGGGACATCATCGCCGCACCCGACGGCAGCCTCTACCTCTCCGACGGCGACGCGATCGCGCGGTTCGGCCGCGACGGATCCTGGAAGATCCTCGGCGGTGGCGGGGACGCGACCTTCTCCGACGGCGGCAACGGGGGCGACGGCGGCCCGGCCACCGCGGCGTTCCTCTACGACGCGGACGACCTGGCCCTCGACGACGCGGGACGGGTCTACGTTCCCGACGCCTACCAGGATCGCGTCCGGCGCATCGAGCGGAACGGCACGATCAACACGATCGCCGGCGGCGGCACCACCGCGCCGTCGGCCACGCCGATCCCCGCCCGGTCCGCGCGCATGTACCCGGCCGACATCGAGCTCGACCCGGACGGCGGCTACTGGGTCGTCAGCCAGCGGCGGCTCTCCACCGACAACGCCCAGCTGCTGCACGTCGACGCCCGCGGCATGGTCACCGCGGTCCCGCTCGACCCACCGCCCTCCTTCACGCTTCCGCTCGCCGTCGCACCGGACGGCACCCTGTACGCCGGGTACGGCGACTTCGTCCGGACCGTCGCCGATGACGGCACGACGACGCCGGCCGCCGGACCGTTCGCCGGCCGCCTGTCCGCACTCGCCGTCGCCGACGACGGCACGCTGTACGGCGCGGGTGACGGCACCGTCGAGCGGATGGTGGCGCCCGACGCGCGCGAGGGCGAACGGCAGCCCGCCGCGCGGCCGGCGTCCGACCCGTGGGCGGACGAGGACGCCGGCACCATCCACCGCATCGCCGGCGACGGCCGCTACCGCGACGACGCCCCCGCGACCAAGGAACCGCCGCTGGAGCGCCCGAACCCGCGCGACATCGCACCGGGTGAGGACGGCTACGTCTACGTGCTCGACGGCGCCAACTCGCGGATCCTGCATATCGGGCCGACGGCCGGGCCGAGGTGTTCGCCAAGCTCGACGGAACGACGGACCGCCTGCGCGGGCTGGCGGCAGGTCCGGACGGCGCGCTGTACTCCGTGGACGTCGTGGCCCGGCACGTCCTGCGCATCACGCCGACGGCGGGTGTCCACTGTGGACGGTCCGGTGGTCGCCGAGATGTACCGGCCCGTCCGTCGCTCCAGGTGGACCGACAGCCGGCCGGTTCTACCTGCCGCCCGGAAGGGGCCGGGGCTGGTGCGGTACACGGCGGAGGCAAGGGCACGCCGTTCGCGGGCGGTGGCGACCGTGACGACGCGGAGGCCGACGGCGGGCCCGCCCGCGCCGCGTCCATGTACGCGCCCGAGGCGGCCGCGATCGGGCCGGACGGCTCCGTCGCGATTCTCGAGGACGGACCTGCACGCGGTGCGTGTCGTGCGCCCGAACGGCATGCTCGACACCGTCGCCGGCGATGCCGACGACCGGTACTGGCGGGCGGGTTTCGGCGGCGACGGCCACGCGGCGAAAACGGCCCTGCTCAACAACCCGCGCGGTGTCGCGTTCGGACCGGACGGCACGCTGTACGTCGCCGACACCTACAACAACCGGGTGCGCCGCGTCGGCCGCGACGGCGTGATCACCACGATCGCCGGCACGGGCGAGCGGGCGGCGAGCGGCGACGGCGGGCCCGCGACGCAAGGCGGCCCTGCTCGAACCCGAACACCTCACGGTCGCCGACGACGGCGCGATCTGGGTCGAGCGATTCGTGGAGTCACCAGGCTGCGCCGCATCGCCCCCGACGGCACCATCTCCACCCCGGCCGACCTCGCGTCCACGGCCGGCCCACGACCCGAGACGCTGATCATCGGCGACACGCTCACCGTCGATCCACAAGAGACGGTGTACGTCGAGCGCCACCGGCCGCTCGATCCTCGCGGTGCGGCCGGGCGAACGGGCCAAGCCGTTCGGGAAGCCCGGCGCCCTGACCAGCACGATCGCCGCGGCCCCCGACGGTTCGCTGTACTCCGGTGGCCTGCCGCTGTGGCACCAGTACCCCGACGGCGACACGGTCGGCGGTCCTCGGGGTGTCGGGCGCGGCCGGCGACCCGGCCGACGGCGCGGACGCCCGCACGGTCGCCATGGTGCTCCGCGACAGCGCGGTCGGCCCGGACGGCACGCTCGTCCTCGCCACGGACGAGGCCGTCTATGCCCTCGTCGGCGGTCGCCTGCAGAAACGGTGGACGATGCCCCGCACGGGCGACAGCGGCGGCGGGATCCACGGCATCGCGGTCGGCCCGGACGGCACGCTGTACGCGGCGACCGCCGAGAACGACGTCGTCGCAATACGCGACGGCAAGGCGCGCCGGGTCGCCGGCAACGGCGACGAAGTCACCTCCGACGGCGAGACGGGCGACGGCGGCCCGGCGACGGAGTCGGTCGTCTACGCCCCGTACGACGTGGCGGTGGCGAGCGACGGGACGCTGTACGTCAGCACCGTGTACGGCATCCGCCGGGTCGACCCGGACGGCGACATCGACACGATCGTGCCCGGCGGCGAGCGGACGGACGGGACGTCCACCGAGTACACGCCGCCGACCAGCCTGGCCGTGGACGCGCACGACAACCTGTACTTCGCCGAGCCAGACCTCAACCAGGTCCGCGTGGTGGTGCACGCGAACCAGATGTCCGCCCTCGGCGGCACCTCGCTGTGGTGGTGGCTGGGCGGCGCGCTGCTGGTCGCCGCGGCCGCGGCGATGTTCCTGTGGCGCCGCCGCACCACCCGGCGCGCGGCGGCAGCCCCCGCGCCGGAGCCCACCGAGTCCGCGGAGCCCACTGAGCCGGCCGCTGAGCCGGCCGCGGCGAGCGCCGAGCCCGCGGAGCCCACCGACCCGGACGCCGGCGAACCGGTGGCCGAGCAGACCGGGGAGTCCGATAAGGACGGTTAGGCGCGCGGTCAGCCGCGGGACTCGTCGAGGTACTGGAGCAGCTCGTGCGCGGCCAGCTCGACGTCCTTGTGGCCCCACTCGGCGGCCCGGTAGTGGCACGCGATCAGGCCCATCCGGTGCAGCCGGCGGAAGTCGCCGTACCCGAACGCGTACCGCGCCTTCGTCTCCTCCCCCGCGTCCTCGGTGAGCCCGAGGTGCCACCCGCCGTACTCGTCCCACGAGTGGCCGTCGAGGAAGTCGTTCTGTGCCTCGGCGTCGGGCTGCACGTCGCTCCACCGGCTGCGCAGGACGTACCGCCGCTTGTCGATGAGCTGCCGCGCGTACTCGACCCCGGCCGGGTTCACCGCATAGGACGCCATGTGTCCATGGTGTACCCGCGAGCGCGGGTCAGCGCGGTGGGCGCTACCAGCCCTCGGTCAGGACGCGGTCCAGCGTGTCGGCGAAGAAGTCGGCGTCGGGGATGCCGATGCCCAGCGGTGGCTTGATCTTGAGCACGCACATCCGGTCCGACGTCGGCTGCATCATCACGCCGAGCTCGCGCAGGCGCTCGCAGATGGCGGCCGTCTCCGCCGGTGCCGGTTCGAGGGTCTCGCGGTCGCGGACCAGCTCGACGCCGAGGTAGAGGCCGGTGCCGTGGACCGCGCCGATGATCGGGTGCCGGCCGGCCAGGTCCAGCAGCCGCTGGCGCAGGTGCGCGCCCACCACCCGCGCGTTCTCCTGCAGGCCCTCGTCGCGCAGCACGTCCAGCACCGTCAGGCCGGCGATGCTGCTGACCGGACTGCCGCCCGCGGAGGAGAAGAAGTAGCCCTGGCCGCGGTAGCCCGCGGCGATCTCCTTCGTCGTGATGACGGCCCCCAGGGGATGCCCGTTGCCCATCGCCTTCGCGACGGTGACGACGTCCGGCACGACGCCCTGCTGCTCGAAGCCCCAGAAGTACTCCCCCAGCCGGCCGTAGCCCACCTGGACCTCGTCGGCCACGCACAGCCCGCCTGCCTCGCGCACGGCACGGTAGATCGCGGCCAGGTACCCGTCCGGCAGCGCCATCCCGCCGGCGTTGCCGTAGTACGGCTCGCACAGGAACGCCGCCGGCGGGCGCCCGGCCGCGACCAGCTCGGCCACGTACGCCACGGCGTCCTCGGCGTAGCGCCCCGCCTCGGCGCCGCGGTACTCGCCGCGGAACGTGTTCGGCGCCGCGACGGTGTGCACCCAAGCGGGCCGGGTCTCGAGCGCGCCGGGGTTGTCGGCGACGGAGGTCGAGACGGCGTCCGTCGCGTCGGACCAGCCGTGGTAGGCCTCCCGCACCGCCAGCACGTCCCGCCGCCCGGTGTTGGCCCACGCCAGCCGCAGCGCGAGGTCGTCCGCCTCGGTCCCGCTGTTTACCAGGAACACGGTGTCGAGCGGCGCGGGCAGGAGCGCGGCGAGCCGTTCGGCGAACTCGACCACGGCTCGGTAGTGGAACCGCGAGTTGGTGTTGAGCAGGCGCCACTGGTGCTCGACGGCGTCCGCCAGTCGCGGATGGCCGTGCCCGATGATCGTCACGTTGTTCAGCATGTCCAGATAGGACCGGCCGTCGACGTCGAAGAGGTGCTGCCGCCAGCCGCGCTCGATCTGCGGGGGCTCGGTGAAGTAGTGCTCCTGGACGGGGGCGAACGCCGAGCCGCGCCGGGCGAGCAGCGTGTCGTCCGGCTGCCGGTGACGGGGTGCGGCCGGGTCGACCAGCGGCGTCGGATCCGGGCAGGCCACCGTCCAGGCCCGCGCCATGGCCGCGGGCACGAAGAACGGCGGGCGGCTCCCGAGCCGGCCGACCTGGACCCGCAGCGACGTGCCGTCGCCGACGAGGCGGCCGACGAGGTCGCCGGCCAGGACGTCGCCGGGCCTCGCGTCCAGCACTGGTCCGGTCAGCCACAGGGTCTGGGCCTCGGCGCGGAGCGCGACGGAATCATCGTGTACCTCGACGGTTCCCGGCCACGGCGCACGGATCTCGCGCGGACCGGTGGCGAACAGCTCGACGCCGAGCGCGGTCGTCGCCGGTGGGGTGGTGGCGTTCAGCCGGGTCCGGGTCAGCCGGGGCTGGAGGTAGGGGACGTAGGCCAGGTCCGCGTCGTCGAGGGCGATCGCGGCCAGTCGTGTCTCCGCGTCCGCCTGGAGGAACACGCCGTCGTGCAGAGCGGGGCTCGTGGTCGTGAGGTCGAGGGCGCGGGCGCGGCCGGCGAGCGCGGGCCGGCCGGTGACCACCGGTCGTTCGGCCGGGGGACGGATCGCCGAGCGGACGAGCTCGGTCATGACGTCGATCGGCACGGCCGTCGCCGTCTCGAAGATCTGCCACTCCCGGTCGAGGTTCTCGGCCGCGTACCGGTTCGCCCGGTCGATGCTCGCCTGATGTTGTCCGCTGACCATCAGGGACGCGCCACGCAGCACCATCAGCGGCCACAGCGCGTGCAGCTCGTCGTCGGAGATCGGCCGCAGCCGGTCGAAGGCGCGGATCGCGGGCAGGAGGATCGAGAGGTCGCCGTCCGCGTAGGGCAGCAGCGAGGAGCAGGCCACGGCCAGCTCCGCGATCCCCCAGCTCCGCATCAGGTCACCGAAGTCGATGATGCCGGCCGGCCGGCGGCGCCCGTCGCCGTCGACGGTCGCGATCACGTTGTCGGCGGTCAGGTCGCCGTGGATCGCCTGCAGCGCCAGCCGGTCGGTGACGGGGGCCAGCGCCTCGGCGGCGGCGCGCGCCGCGTCCCGGGCAGCGTCGGGTCCACCTGGGACGGACACGAACTCCGCGAGCCGGGAGACGACCTCCCGCGCGTTGCGGAGGTCCCACTGGAGCTCGCGCGCCGGAAGCGGGCCGTCGAACGTCGCGAGCGCGCGTGCCGTGCGGCCCGCGAAGTCGCCCAGGGCCGCCACGATCGCCGGGGCGAGATACCCGCCGGTGCTCAGCGCGTCGCCCTCGATGAACGTCACGAGCCTGGCCACGGTGGACCGGCCGTCGAGCGTGACGGGCTGGATCGGGCGACCGTCGACACCCGGCACCGGCGACGGCACCCGGATATCGGTGCACCGTGCGACATGCGCGGCCGCGCGATCCTGCGCGTCGAGGTCGTCGGCCGTGAACGCCGGGTTGGACACCTTCAGCACGAAGGTGCCGGCCGCCGACACGACGTGAAAGTTGGCGTCCTGCTGGCTGCCCAGCGCCGTGGCGGCGCCGTCGATGCCGTAGTGCTCGCGTACGAGGGTCTCGGCCGCGGCGGCGGTGAGCTCCGGCGCCGCCAGGGCGACCTGCTCGAAGAAGTTGAAGCCGGTCGACATCAGGGACCTCTCCTCGTCACCAGTCGCGGCGAAGCACGTCGTCCACCGCCGACGCGAACAGGTCCGCGTCGGCGGTGGTGAAGGTCAGGGGTGGCTTGATCTTCAGGACGTTGCCGTCCGCGCCCGTCGGGTAGACGAGCACGCCTTCGTCCTTCATGAGCTCGCTGACGACCAGTGCCTCGTCCGTGGCGGGTTGCTTGGTCTCCCGGTCGCGCACGAGCTCGACCCCGAGGTACATCCCGTGGCCGCGCACGTCGCCGATCAGCTCGTGCCGTTCGGCGAGCGCGGCGAGCGCGTGCTCGAGGTGCCGGCCGGTCTCGGCCGCGTGCCGCTGCAGGCCGCGCTCCTCGATCTCGTCGAGCACCGCCGTGCCGATGGCGCACGACACGGGGTTGCCGCCGAACGTGTTGAAGTACTTCATCCCGGAGTCGAACGCGTCGGCGATCTCCCGGGTCGTCACGACCGCCGCCATGGGATGGCCGTTGCCGATGGGCTTGCCCATGGTGACGATGTCGGGCACGACCCCCTGGCTCTCGAAGCCCCAGAACACGTCACCGAGGCGGCCGAACCCCACCTGGATCTCGTCGGCGACGCACAGCCCGCCCGCGGCCCGCACGGCCGCGAACGCGTCGGCGAGGTAGCCGTCCGGATAGAAGATGCTGCCGGCCGTGCCCATCGCCGACTCCACGAGGAACGCGGCCGGCGGGGTGGCCGCCGCGGTCAGCCGGTCGACCTGGCGCCGGACGTCCGCGGCGTAGGCCTCGCCGGCCGCCGGGTCGCCGTAGCCGTGGCGCCCCCGGTACCGGTTGGGCTGCTCGACCTCGTGGGTCGTCGGGTCGGGTCCGGTCCCGCCCGGGCCCTTGTACCGGCTGGGGCTCAGTCCCGTGAGGACCGACGTGTTGCCGTGGTAGGCGCCGTCGACCACCAGCACGTCCCGCCGGCCGGTCACCTGCCGCGCCATCCGGACCGCCAGGTCGTTGGCCTCGCTGCCGCTGCACACCAGGAAGGCGACCTGGAGGGCGTCCGGGAGCGTGGCCGTGAGCCGCTCGGTGTACCGGGCGATACCGGGATAGACGAACCTGCTGTTGGTGTTGAGCGCGCGCAGCTGCGCCGTGGCCGCGGCCACCACCCGCGCGTTGGCGTGCCCCACGTGGCTGACGTTGTTGATGGCGTCGAGGTAGGCGCGTCCCAGGTCGTCGTACAGCCACGAGCCGCGGCCGCCGACGAGGTTCATCGGGTGCCGGTAGTAGGAGCGCTGCGATCGTGCGAAGTGGACACTCCGGGACGCCGTGACGCGGTCCACGTCCCACCCGCCGTCCGGTCGCCGCGCGCCGGGCAGGCCGGCGAACTCGGCCGGGTCCGGCGACACGCGGGCCCACGCGGCCGCTTCCGACGGCGGGACCAGGACGGGGGTGGCCATCGTCGCCGTCTCGTGGGACCGGAAGACCGAGACGTGCAGCGTCCGTTCGGCGCGGCCGAGCGGGTCGCCGGCGGCGATCGGGGTGCCGGCGCCGTGCGGTGTGGTCACGCCGGACCACCGCGACCACACTGCCTGCGGACCGTCGTGGCGCAGCACGACGGCGGGACCGTCGCCGCTCTCGACCACGGCGTCGAACGGGGCGTGCACCGCGAACGGCTCGGGTGACTCGATCGCGAGGCCGAGCCGCAGCGTCGCCGACTCCGCGCCGGCGGTCCTCCTGCGCACCGGCCCGCCGGGTTCCAGGTGCGCGCCGACGACGGCCCCGCCGGGAAGGTCCGGCACGGCGCACCGCGCGCCCGCCGCCGGCACCGCCACGGAGGCGACGGCCTGCCCGGCCGCCTCGCGGAACATCGTTTCGGCCAGTTCCGGTGGGGTGGCCGCGATCGCCGCGATGGCCGGCCATGTGTGCCGCATCCGCTCGTGCCCGTAGCCGGTGCGGCGCCGCGTCCAGGTCACCGCGTTGACGCACAACCTGGCCGCTGCCATGGGAAAGAGCACCGCGAGCTCCGCGTCCGCGAGGTCGCCCTCCGTGGCGTAGCCACCCACCACCGCGGCCGCGGCCGCCAGTGGGTTGGCCGTGCGCAGCATCGCGTAGGCGACCGCGACCGCCAGCTCGCCGACCCGTGCGGTCCGCAGCGCGTCGCCGAAGTCGAGGACGGCGTGGACGTGGTGGCGGCCGTCCGGCCCGCGCCGGGCCAGGACGTTGAAGTCGTTCAGGTCCTGGTGCACGACCGCCACCGCGAGCGACGCCCGCACCGGATCCACGGCCCGCGAGAACCAGGAGACGATGCTCCGGACCTCGGCCCGCCTCGCCGGAACGTCGACGCTGTCGATCCCCTCGGCGACCGCCTCCACGGCCCGCAGCACGTCCCAGTGGTGGGTCGCCGGGCCCGGCGACCCGGGCGCGCCGTCGAGCGCGCGCACCATCCGCGCCGCCGTGGCGCCGAGCTCCGCCAGCAGCTCCGGCGAGCGGTTGTCGAGCTCGGACAGTGTCCGGCCGGCCAGCCACGACGTCACCGTGACCGTTCGGGGCGAGCCGTCGTGCTCGACGGCTGCGACGGAGTCGCCGTCGAGCGCCGCACGCACCGTGGGCACCCGGACCGGGCCGAGTGCGCCGTCGGCGCGGCCGATCAGCTCGTGCTGCCACCTGACGTGCGACGGATCCTGGCGCGAGATCTTGACGACGACGCGTGACCCGTCGTCCAGCACGACGGCGCGGTTCTCGTCCAGCTCGCCGCCCAGCGGGGTGAACTCGACACCCCGGAGTCCGAATCGCTGCCCGAGAACGTCGGCAATGTTCATCGCACGCTTTCACGGTCGGCGACCGCGGGGTTGTCGATGCGCTCGTGGAGCTTGAGATTGGCGAAGAACGCCGCCACGACGAAGGCGAGGAGGACGAACACCGCGGTGAAGATCGCGCCGGTCGCGGGTGGCTCGGCGGCGCCGCCGGCCTGCTCGCGGGCGGAGCCGTTGAGGAACGGCACGACCGCGATGACCGCGATGCCGATCGCGGCCTCGATCGCCACGACCCGCGGGAAGTGTCCGACCGCGACGGCGAACACCGAACGGGTGTCTCCGGCGGCCCGCAGCTTCGCGATGCGGGGCAGCAGGACGAACTCGTTGACCGCGCCGAAGAGGACCAGGGTGGCCACGAGCGCGACCTTCAGCAGGAGGAAGCGGCCGTACGGGGTCTCCCAGAGCTGCGCGGGGGAACCGACCGACTTCCAGCCGAGCCACAGACCGGAGACGACCACGACGCCGACGCACACCTCGGCGACGACGCTGAACCGCCGCCAGATGCGGGCCCAGACCAGGCCACCCGTCTCGCTGAGGCGTGACCGGGCGCCCGCGAGCGCGACCAGCGTCACGATGCCGCCGACCCAGGTGCAGGCCGCGATGGGATGCGCGTAGCTGAGGACCGTCATCGTCCACGTGTCGGCGTTCTGCCCGTCGAGGGTGCCGGGGATGGCGGTGACGAGCTGGGCGATGACGATGAGCGGGGCGTTGACCGTCGCGATCCGCTCGACGCGCTCGGCGGGTGCGGACCGGAAGAGCATGACCGCCAGCACACCCGACGCGGCGAACAGCACGTAGGTGACGAGCACGAGGAAGTTGGGCGAGATCCAGACGTCGTCGGGCTTGGGGACCGTGAGATAGGCCCAGATCGTGGACGGCTCGAGCCCTTCGCCGAACGACATCCCGTCCGTCGCCCGCGCCGCCTTGCCGGCGAGCTGCGGGTAGAGCGCGACCAGCAGCACCACCCCCGACCACGCCATGATCCGCGCCGACCGGCGGCGCAGGACGTCGCGGTCGGCCGGGTCGGTCGAGTCGTCGCGCAGTGCGGGCCGCAGCGCCGCCACGTGGACGATCGACGAGCCCATCACGGCGGCCAGGCCGGCGAAGTAGCCGAACTTGGTGAGGATGCGCCACAGCGGCGGGATCACGTCACTGTCCACAGAGGCTAATGCGGTCACGATGGTCATCAGGAGTCCTTCCGGCTGGCCAGGATCAGCTCGGCGAAGAAGTCGCGAACCGGTGGCAGGGTGAGCGAACCGCGGTGTGCGACACCGGGAACGAGGACGAACCGCACGTCGATGCCGTGCGCGGTGAAGTTGCGTTCGAGGGTCCGGAGCCGGTCGATGCGGGTCTCCCCCGCCTGCTCGGCGCCGGCCATCCAGTTGGACTCGCCCGGGTTGTTGATCTCCCAGGTGTCGACGTCCTGGTCGCCAACGACCATCAGGACGGGCACCCGGCGGAGCGCGTCGAGGTCGACCGGCCTGCCGAAGCGCTGCTCGAAGTCCTTGGTTCCCAGCCACCACGGCAGGGTGTCGTCGAGCTGGGTGACGCGGCCGGGCGCGCCGATCGACACCCCGGCCAGCCGGTCCGGGTGCAGGTAGAGAAAGCGGTGGGCGAACTGGCCGCCGCCGGAGAACCCGTGCAGGTAGAAGGCGTCGGCGTCGACCGGGTAGCGCGCCGCGACCTCCGCGACCATCGCGAGGAGCACCTCGTCGTAGCGGATGCCCTGGTAGGAGATGAACTTGTAGTTGTGCAGGTCGTCCGGGTCGATGATGCCCGCCGGGAAGAGCGGCGCGAGGACCACGGCGCCGTGCTCGTCGGCGAAGGAGGCGAGGTGGTCGCGGTAGAGCAGGAAGTTGCGTTCGGTGCCGTGCTGGATGACGACCAGCGGCGCCTGCCGCGGGCCCAGGTCCTCCGGCACGTAGAGGCAGTAGCTGAAGCGCTGGTCGTACCGGGAGGCGAAGACCGGGGTTCTGCCCCGGCTGTAGAACGAGGTGGTCACGGAAGCGAGCTCCTCTGTCAGGAAGGCGATCGGCGTGAGTCGGCGAAGGCGGCGCGCAGCTCGGCGACGCGCTCGGGTTGCCAGTCGGGTCCGGGAACCGACGACAGGAGCATCTCGGTGTAGGGGTGCCGGGGCCGGCGCAGGACGTCGCCGGTACTCCCCTGCTCGACGGCGTCGCCCTCGTACATCACGAGGATCTGGTCGGTCACCTCGGCGACCACCGCGAGGTCGTGACTGACGAACACCAGGCTCACACCCGCCTCGCGCCGGATCTCCTTGAGCAGCGCCAGGATCTGCGCCTGCACCGACACGTCGAGCGCCGACACGGCCTCGTCGAGCACCAGGACCGTGGGGTCGACCGCGAGTGCCTTGGCGATCGCGACGCGCTGGCGCTGACCGCCGCTGAGCTGATGCGGGCGCGACGCGGCGTGCGCGCCGGCGAGACCCACGCGGTCGAGCAGCGTCTCGATCCGCTCCGCCGCGCCGGCCGCGGTCAGGCCGCGGTGGTGGCGGCGCAGGACGTCGCGCAACGCGTCCTGCACCGTCAGCCGGCGGTCGAGCGAGCCGTAGGGATCCTGGAACACCATCTGCGCCTCGCGGGCGCGGACCAGGCGGGCCTTGCGGCCACGCGCCTTCCACTGCCGGTCGCGACCGTCGATCGTGACGGTGCCGGCGTCCGGACGGGACAGGCCGACGATCATGCGGGCCACCGTGGTCTTGCCGGAACCCGACTCGCCGACCAGCCCCAGCGAGCCGCCCTTGGGCACGGCGAAGCCGATCTCCTTCGCCGCGGCGACCGGCGTGCCACCCCGGGTGCCGAAGTAGGTCTTGGTCAGCCCGCTCACCACGAGCGCGTCGGTCATCGTGCTGCTCCCGTCGGCTTCGTGCGGTCCGGCAGTCGCGGCGTCGCGTCCGCCAGCGCCTTGGTGTACGGGTTGGCCGGGTCGACGAAGACCGTGCTGCCCGGCTGTTCGTCGACGATCGAGCCGTCCTTCATGACGTAGACCCGGTCGCAGAACGCCCCCGCGAGAAGCAGGTCGTGGGTGATGAACAGGACGGCCGTCTCCCGCTCCCGCCGCAGCCTGCGCAGCAGGGCCAGCACCTCGGCCTGGGTCGTCACGTCCAGCGCGCTCGTGGCCTCGTCGGCCAGCAGCAGCCCGGGGTTCGTGCTCAGCGCGGCGGCGATGACCACGCGCTGCAGCATCCCGCCGGAGAGCTGGTGGGGGTACTTGCGCAGCAACGTCTCCGGGTCACGCAGGCCGACCTCGGACAGCAGGCCGGTGAGGCGGCGGCGTGCCTCGGACCTGGACACGCCGTGGACGTGCACGAGCCGCTCGGTCGCCGAGTCCCCGATCCGCCGGACCGGGTTCAGCGAGGACCGCGGGTCCTGGAAGATCATCGCCGCGTGGCGGGTGCGGATCGCCCGGATGCCGTCCGGATCGTCCGGTGTGGACTCGACACCGCGGACGGTCACCGACCCCGAGGTCCGCGCGCCGTCCGGGACCAGGCCCAGCACCGCGCGCGCCGTCGTCGACTTGCCCGACCCCGACTCGCCGACCAGCCCGACGGTCTCGCCTACGTCGACCGTCAGCGAGACGTCGCGCAGGATCTGGCGTGGGCCGGCGGGCATCGGCACGGTGAGGTTGAGGTCGTGGACCGAGAGCAGCATGTCCTACCTCCGGACCGCGAGCTTGTCGGAGAGCCGGACGCCGACCACGTTGGTCGCCACGACGACGATCGCGATGGTCAGTCCCGGCACCAGGGCGGGCCCGAAGATTCCCTGGATGACGCCGGCCCGGCCTTCCTCGACCATGAGCCCCCAGTCGGAGCTGGGTGGCTGCGAGCCGAAGCCGAGGAAGTTGAGCGTCGCCAGGCTCATCAGCCCGTCCCCGAACAGCACGACGAGGTAGCCGAGCAGGGTCGGCACCATGTTGGGCAGCACGTAGCGCGCGCAGAGCTCCAGGCCGCCCGCGCCCTGCAGGCGGTAGGAGTCGACGTACGGCCTCGCCAGCTCCTCGAGGGCGATGGCCCGGGTGAACTTCGCGATGACCGGGGCGTAGGCCAGGCCCATGCCGATGACGGCGGTGACCGTCCCGCTGTCGAACACCGCGATGATCAGGATGACGAACAGCAGCCCCGGGAACGCGAACATGACGTCGGTGATGCGCGCGAGCAGCGTGTCGACCCACCCGCGGTACCACGCCGCCGTCAGTCCGATGAGGACACCGAGTGCCGTGGCCAGCGCGAGGAGCGCGATGGACCCGAGCAGCGTGGGGCGCGCACCGGAGATGATCCGCGACAGCAGGTCGCGGCCGAGCTGGTCGGTGCCGAGCCAGTGCGCCGGTCCCGGCGGCAGCCAGATCGCGTCGAAGCTCGTCGCGGTGGGGTCGTAGGGCGCGACCCAGGGCGCGAGCACCGCCGCGCCGACCGCGACGGCGAGAACTCCGAGGCACAGGTAGAACATCCATTCGCGACGCCTGCGCGGCGCGGCGGCGAGGACGGTGGTGGCCGCGACGTCGAGTGTCATGCTGCTTCGCTCCTCTCCCGCGTGCGTGGGTCGATGAGGGGGTAGAGGAGGTCCACGATGATCGTCACGGTCATGTAGGCGACGACCATGTAGAGCAGGATCGCCTGCACGACAGGGAAGTCGTGCGCGTTGATGGAGTCGACGAGCATGCTGCCGACCCCGTTGAGGCCGAACACCGACTCGATGACGACGGTGCCCGCGAGCATGCTCGCGATGATCAGCCCGCACATCGTGACGACCGGGCCGAGCGAGTTGCGCAGCACGTGCCGCCAGATGATCTTGCGGCGCGGCAGGCCGAAGCTGCGTGCCACGTCCACGTGCTCGAGGCTCTGCTGCTCCACCATGGTCTGCCGGGTCACGCGGCTGACCACGGCGAGCGCGCCGATCGCCAGGGCGATCGCCGGCAGGGTCAGGTGGTAGATCCGGTCGGCGAACCCCTCGCCGTCACCCGACACCTCGAACCAGCGCAGCTGGACCGCGAACACCGAGACCAGCACCAGGGCGACGACGAAGTTCGGGATCGAGGTGAGGAACGTCGTGACGCCCGTGATCGAGGCGTCGACCGCGGTGCCCCGGCGCAGTGCGGAGACGACGCCCAGCAGCACGCCGAACACGATGAACAGCAGGGCGGCCATGGCGACGAGCGTCAGCGTCACCGGCAGCCGCGTGACCATCAGGTCCGACACGGGTTGCTTGTAGACGAACGAGGTGCCGAAGTCCCCGTGCAGCACGTCCTTGCCCCACGAGAGGTACTGGTTGAGCAACGAGTCGTCCAGGTGGTACTCGGCCCGCACCGCGGCGACCCGGTCCGGTGTCCTGTCCTCCGGGTTCTTGATCAGAAACGTCAGCGGATCGCCGGGCGCGGCGTACATGCCCGCGAAGATCACGAACGAGCTGACGACCAGGGTCAGGACGAAGGCACCGAGCCGCCGCGGTAGGGCCAGCATCATGTCAGCCCTTCGCGCCCAGATCAGCCGCCCAGGGGTAGTAGCGGACCGAGCCGGACGCCGGCACGCCGGTCACCTTCGCCGACATCGCCACCGTGCACGGGCTCTGGACCGCACTGATCCACGGCTTCGCGTCGGCCCAGCGCGAGGCGAGCTCGACGGAGATCCGGGCCCGCTCGGCGGGGTCGAGGGCCGCGCGGCCGTCCAGCACGAGCTGGTCGTACGCCGGATCCTTGAACACCCACTCGACCTCGGAGCTGGACGCGCCGTTCTTGTAGAAGCCCACCGGGTCGGTCTTGGAGATGTAGTAGTCGTCCGCGAACAGGTCGGCCTTCTTGCGCAGGTCCGGGTCGTCGTAGAAGTCGCCGTACTGGGCCGTCGGGATCTGGGTGATGGACGCCGTCAGCCCGATCTTCTTCGCGGCGTCGACCAGGGCGTTGGCCAGCGTGTTGCGGATCGAGGAGCTGTCGCTCGCCACGACGATCGGCTTGGTCTCGCCCGCGGCCGCGACGAGCTTCTTCGCCTGCGCGATGTCCTGTTCGGACGGTTTGGCCGGTGAGCCGGTGAGCTTGTCGTAGGCGTCCTGGAAGGTCTGGCGCTCATAGCCCCAGGCGCCCGAGCCGACCGGCTCCTTCCACGGCTGGCCCAGCCCCGCGAACGCGGCCCGGTTGACGCCGTCGCGGTCGAGCGCCAGCGACAGGGCCTTGCGGATGTTCGGGTCGGCGAGCCCGCCGCGCTCGGTCACCAGGAAGCTCCAGACCCGGGTGTCGGGTCCCTGGCTCACGGTGATGTCCCCGGACCTGACCAGGCGCGCGGCCGAGGCGATGTTCTCGATGTAGGCACCCTGTGCGGCGCCCGTGACGAGCGAGTTGACGATCGCGTCGTCGGCGGCCCACTTGAACGTGATCTCGTCGACCTTGGACGCCTTGGCCGCGTCCCAGTAGTCGTCGTACTTCGCCAGCACGACACGCTCGCCCGACTTCCACTCCTTGACCGTCAGCGGCCCGGAGCACGCGTCCGCGCTCGGCGGCGTGCCGAAGTCCTTGCCCTGCGCCTCGACGACCTTGCGCTCCTGGATGAGACCCGCGTTGCCGGCGAGCGCCTCGACGAACACCGCGTCGGACTGCTTCATCGTGAACGTGAGCTCGTTCGGACCGGTCTGCGCGAAGGACTTCACGTTGGGGAACTCGTCGGACTCGGCGTTGCCGTCCGTGGCGTTGCGCTTCATGCTCCACAGCACGTCGTCCATCGTCACGGGCGCGCCGTCGTGGAAGGTGGCGTTGTCGCGGAGCGTGAAGACCAGCTGGGTCGGCGTGCGCCACTCGTACTTCGACGCGAGGCCGGGCCCCACGCTCATGTCGGGCTCGAGCTTGTTGAGCCGCTCGCAGACGTTGGCCATGATCAGGTCCGACTGGTCGTTCGCGTCGTCGCTGGACAGGTCGAGGCTGGTCGGCTCCTTCGGCAGGAGCCACGTCGCCTTGTCGAGCTGGCCGGTGGCCGCGGGGGTCGAGTCGACCAGCTTGACGTTCTTCTTCACCTCGGCCGCCGAGGTGGCCGGGCCGGCCGAGCCGCTACACGCTGCCGCGAGCGCGGCGATCGCGCACACGGTGACGGCGGCGGAGAGCCGGCGCCGTACGGACACTGTGGACATGGTGCTCCTCGTCAGTCGTACAAGTTGAAGGGAACTAGCTCGTAGGGGTGTTCGCACGGGGAACCGGGGGCGAGGAAGTAGTCGCCCGAGGTGAGGTCGACGCAGCTGGACACCGTGGTCGACCACTGGTCGATCGGCGACATCCGCTCGTCGGGATGCGCGCAGAGGGAGTCGGGGTGGCCGAGGTGGTCCGACATGGCCGTGTGGATGGCGGTTCGGACGTCCTCGGACTTCTCGGCCTCCGCGGCTTTCGACAGGCCCTTGCGCGCTTGTGGCACGCGAACGAGGGAGTCCGGTGACATCGGCCGTTGGTGGTCGGCCGGCGTCGGGGGGACGAAGGCCTGGTAGTGGTTGCCGTGCACGAGGAGCCCGTTGTCCGGGTACTCCCAGCCGTGCCCGGCCGGCGTGGTCTCGACGTCGATCGAGAACCCGTCCCGATGGGTGAGCAGCGCGTTGCTGGGGATGTGCGGCCTGGTCCAGGTGAGGACCTTGAGCGCGTCGGCGATGTTGGCGGCGTCGAGCACCGCGCGGCGGATGACGGTCTGGGGCATGCCGGTCGAGTCGTCGAACCGGCCGCCCAGTCCGTTGCCGTTGAGGGCGAGGCCGAGGGAGTTCGCCCCGTGCCGGCCGATCTGCCCGGCTTCGAGCTGCATGATCAGCGTCGGTTTGGGTGGCTGGACGACGCGCAGCACGACGACCGTGTCCCGGATGGCGTGGCGCCAGTCCCAGTTCTGGCCGGCGTAGACGTGATCGTCGCCCGCGGCGCCGTCGATCAGGGAGAACGACGTGCACCCGTCGATCTCCTGACGGGCGGCGTCCGGGCCGTCGACCCTCGCGAACCAGTTGTCGTACACGATCTCGCCGCGGCAGTTGAGGGCGACGATCTCGGCCAGTGCGACGCCCGCGCCCTCGGCGATGCCGGCCATCTCCTCGAGCAGCTCGGGGAAGTCCCGCTCGATGAGCGACTGCCACGGCAGGCTGTGCTCGAGCGCCTCGGCCCAGCTCAGACCGGCCTGACGGGAGAAACCCGCCCGGTAGTACGCGATCGCGTCGGCGATCAGGTCGGCGGCCGCGCGGCCGTACTGCGTGCCGCGTTCGAGCGCCGATCCGCTCGACACCTCGATCGCTCTCGGACTCGGCATCGAAACAACTCCTGACCCCAGGTGCGTCAAGCTCGTTACAGACGGCTGGCATGTCGTACGATTACGTTCATGAATGAACGACACCATACGCATGAAGGCGCGGTTGTAACAGAGTTAACGCGAAATCAGGGCATCACGGATCTCCGCGCACGCATCCGGGGGCACTGGGAGCGCCTGTCCCCCGGTGCGCAGGAGGTGTGCCGCGTGCTGGCCGAGATCACGCCGGAGCAGCTGCTCTACAAGTCCGCGGTCGAGCTCGGCGCCGAGACGCGCACGAGCAACGCGACAGTGGTCCGCGCGCTGCAGAGCCTCGGCTACGCCGGCCTGGCCGAGCTGAAGACCGCCATCGCCCGCCCCTTCACCGACCAGACCGCCCCCGAAGTGCGCGCCCAGCGCCGGATCGAGGCGATCGGCAGCCACCTCCCAGACATCTGGGACAAGGTCACGACCGAGTGGATCGACCGCATCACGCTGCTGCGCGACGAGTCCTCGCCGCAGGCCTACCAGCGGGCGGTCGAGCTGCTGCTGGGTGCCCGCGAGGTCGTGCCCTTCGGGTTCGGCTCGTCATGTGTCGTCGCGGAGCACCTCACCCTCAAGCTGCGGCGGCTCGGCCGGCGGGCCCGCACGATCCGCTCCTCCGGTTTCGGCCTGCCCGACGACCTGCTCGGCATCGAGCGCGGCGACGTCGTCGTCGTCTTCGCCCCGGGGCGCCTGCTGATCGACATCGAGGTGCTGCTCGACCGGGTGCGCACGGTCGGCGCCAGCAGCGTGCTCGTCACCGCCGAGCTGGCCGACGAGCTCAAGGACTCGGTCACCGTCACGTTGATCGCCCCGCATTCCCCCACCGGCCTGACCGGTGACGGCGCCACGGCCATGGTCGTCGCCGACGTGCTGATCCAGGGCGTCGCCGCCTCCGACGCGGCCAGCACCGTCGAGACCTCGCACACCCTCACGACGTTGCGCCAGCAGATGGGCTTCTGATCGTGTCGCTCGACAGCTTCGGCACCCGTGGCCGCATCGACCTGGCCGGCACGTCCTACCGGTTGGCCGGGCTGCCCGGCATCGAGTCGCTGCCGCTGTCGCGCAAGATCCTGCTCGAGAACCTGCTGCGGCACGAGGACGGCGAGACGGCCACCGCCGACCAGATCGCGACGCTGCTCGGTCCGGACGCCGTGGGCGGGGAGATCGCGTTCCGGCCGTCCCGGGTGTTCCTGCACGACACCAACGGGGTGCCGGTCCTGACCGACCTCGCCGCGCTGCGCGACGCCGTCGAACGGCACGGCGGCCGGGCCGCCGCCGTGGCGCCGGTGGTGCCGGGCGAGCTGACGGTCGACCACTCGGTGTCGACCGACTTCGCCGCGACGCCGGACGCCCGCGAACGCAACATCGAGGTCGAGTACGCCCGGCACGGCGAGCGCTACCGCTTCCTCAAGTGGGGCTCGCACCTCGACGGGCTCACGGTGATCCCGCCCGGTGGCGGCATCATGCACCAGATCAACATCGAACGGCTCGCCCGCGTCGTCGAGCGCCGGGACGGCTGGGCGTATCCGGACACGTGCCTGGGCACCGACTCGCACACCACGATGGTCAACGGGCTCGGCGTGCTCGGCTGGGGAATCGGCGGGATCGAGGCGACGGCGGCACTGCTGGGGCTACCGGTGTCGATCATGGTTCCGCCGGTGGCCGGGGTGGAGCTGACCGGGGAGCTGCGTCCCGGTGTCACCGCCACCGACCTGGTGCTGACGCTCACCGAACGCCTGCGCGCCCACGGGGTCGTCGGCACGATCGCCGAGTTCACCGGCGCCGGGCTGCGCGGGCTGTCCGTCGAGACGCGGACCACGATCGCCAACATGGCGCCCGAGTACGGCGCGACGAGCGGGCTGTTCCCGATCGACGACGCGACGCTGGCCTACCTCCGGCTGACCGGACGCCCGGCCGAGCACGTCGCGGCGGTGGAGGCGTACTGCAAGGAGCAGCGGCTCTGGCCCGACCCCGCCGCCCGCATCGCCTACGACGAGAGGCTCGTCGTCGACCTCGGCGACGTGGAGCCCTCGATGGCCGGGCCGCGGCGCCCGCAGGACCGGGTCGGCCTCGCCGGGGTGCGCACGAGCTTCCGCGACGCGGTGGCCGGGTCGGCCGCCGCCGCCGGACCGATCCCGCACGGATCGGTGGCGATCGCGTCGATCACCTCGTGCACCAACACGTCCAACCCCGACGTCATGATCGCCGCCGGCCTGCTGGCCCGCAACGCCCGGCGGCGCGGGTTGGCCCCGCGCCCGTGGGTCAAGACCAGCCTGGCCCCCGGCTCCAAGGCGGTGACATCCTATGTGGAGCGTGCCGGGCTGGCCGCGGAGCTCGGCGCACTCGGGTTCCAGACCGTCGGCTACGGCTGCATGACCTGCATCGGCAACTCCGGCGACCTGCTGCCGGCCACGGCCGCTGCCGTGCGCGCGGGTGCCGTCGTGGCGTCGGTGCTGTCCGGCAACCGCAACTTCGACGGGCGCATCAACAACGACGTCGGCCTCAACTACCTCGCCTCCCCACCTCTCGTCGTGGCCTACGCGCTCGCCGGGACGGTCGACGTGGACCTCACCCACGAGCCGCTCGGCACCAGCGCCGACGGGAAACCGGTCTACCTGGCGGAGATCTGGCCGTCGGACGACGAGATCCACCGCACGGTCGCGGGGTCGGTCGAGCCCGGGATGTTCGACGCCGCGTACGAGCACCTCCTCGACGGCGACGAGCGGTGGCGGTCGCTGCCCGACTCGGCCGGGACGCTGTTCGACTGGCAGCCGCACTCGACCTACCTGCGCCGGCCGCCTTTCCTGGACGACGTGGCGCCCGGCGTGCCGGACACCGCCGACCTCCTCGGCGCCCGCGTGCTCCTGCACCTCGGCGACTCCGTCACGACCGACCACATCAGCCCGGCGGGACGCATCCCGGCGGACAGCGCCGCCGGCCGCTACCTCACCGCGCTCGGCGTCGACGACCTCAACACGTACGCCTCCCGCCGCGGCAACTTCGAGGTCATGCGCCGCGGTGGTTTCGCCAACCCGCGGCTGCGCAACCTCCTGCTGCCCGGCGGTCCGGGCGGGCACACCCTGAACGCCGCCGGTGGGGTCGCGCCGGTATTCGACGCGGCGATGTCCCATGCGGGAACCCCGCTGGTCGTCGTCGCCGGCACGGAGTACGGGTCGGGGTCCTCACGCGACTGGGCCGCGAAGGCCACGGCCCTCCTCGGGGTCCGGGCCGTGCTGGCCCGGTCGTTCGAACGGATCCACCGCACGAACCTGGTGCAGCTGGGCGTCCTGCCGATCGAGGTCCCCGGCGAGCTCCCGAGCCTCGACGAGGTGGACCTCCTCGGACTGAGCGACCCGCTGGTCCCCCGTTCGCGCGTCGTCGTGCGGGCGCGCACCGCCGGCCGGGTGGTCGAGTTCGACGCGACGGCCCGGATCGACACCGCGCGCGAGGCGGAGTACCTCCGCCACGGCGGCATCCTCCCGTACCTGCTCCGCCGGCTGATCGCCTCGTGACCGCGGCGGTGCAAACCCTGCTACGCGGCCGTTCGGTGACGACGGACGAGGGCAGTGTCGGCTTCTGCGCGGTCGACCTCGTGACCACATCGGACACCCGCATCCTGTTCGACACCGGGCATGTGGGACGCCGCCGGGCACTCCTGCGCGCGCTCGCCGCGTCGGGGTTGACGACGGCCGACATCGATGTGGTCGTCCTGTCCCACGCGCACTGGGACCACGTGCAGAACGCCGACCTCTTCCCCCGGGCGACGGTGCTCGTCCACGCGGACGAACCGGCCTACGCCGAGTCCCCGGGCGACGACGACCTCGCCACCCCGTCCTGGACGGGAACCCTGCTGCGGCACCTCGGGGTCCGGACCGTCGGGGACCGCCACCCCGTCGCGGCGGGCGTCCGCACGCTGCACCTGCCCGGGCACACCGCCGGCTCGATGGGGCTCACCGTCGAGACCCCGGACGGCACGCACGTCCTCACCGGCGACGCGGTCTCCAGCGCCGCGGCGCTACGCCGCGGACGGTGCTCCGTCGTGCATCACGACGCCGAGCAGGCCACCGCCTCGGTCGTACTGGTCACCGCCATCGCGGACATCGTCCGGCCGGGCCACGACCGGCCGTTCGCCGTCCGTACCGGCCACCACCTCGAACCGGACGTCCCGCTCACGCTTCGTTGAGCGTGTCCCCGACGGCGCGCAGGGCCTGGTCGCGGGCGGCGATCACGTGCTCGAAAGCCACCGTGGCCGCGTGGTTCTCCTCGCCCGACGCGACCGCGGCGCAGATGTCGCGGTGCTCGCGCAGCGCGGCGTCGCGCCGATCCTGGGTGCTGTTGGTGACGACGCGGTAGCGCACCATCTGGTCGTCGATCTGCTCGTGCAGGCGGACCGCCCAGCCGTTGCCCGCGATCCGCGCGATGGCGTCGTGGACGCGCTTGCCGATGTCCATGGCGTCGTCGGCGAAGCCGACCAGGGCGGCGTTGCGGGCGAGGATGTCGTCGAGCACGGCGAGGTCGTCCTTCGTCGCGCGGCGGGCGGCCTCGCGGGCCATGAGTCCCTCCAGCGACGCACGCACGTCGTAGAGCTCCGCGATCTCGCGCGGATCGAGCCGCGGCACGACGACGCCGCCGGTCGGCTGCTGCTCGAGGAGGTTCTCCGCGGTCAGCCGGCGGATCGCCTCGCGAAGCGGGGTCCGGCTGACGTCGAGGGACTCGGCGAGCGCGGGCTCGTACAGCCGCTCCCCCGGCGCCAGCTCGAGGCTCATGACGCGCCGCTTGAGCTCGGTGTAGACGGCGTGCGCTCCCGAGTAGCGAGTGGACTGTGCTGCCATTACCGCCCAGCTTCTGCTATAGATGTATACATGTACACACCATACCGCAGAGCGACGTGAAGCTCCTCCTGCTACCCGGCGACGGCATCGGGCCGGAGATCAGCGCGGCAACCCGCGAGGTCCTGACGGCGCTCGACGCCCGGTTCGGCCTCGGCATCGAGATCGAGGAGCGCGCGATCGGTCTCGCGAGCCTCGCGACCGCCGGCACGACGCTGCCCGGCGACGTCATGACCCGCATCCCGCAGGTCGACGGCGTGGTCCTGGGGCCGGTGTCGCACTACGACTACCCGCCGCGAGCCGAGGGCGGCATCAACCCCTCGGCGGAGCTGCGCACGGTCTTCGAGCTGTACGCGAACATCAGGCCCTGCCGGTCACGCGCGGACCTCACCTACCTGCGCGAGCCGATGGACCTGGTGATCGTCCGCGAGAACACCGAGGGGTTCTACTCCGACCGCAACATGTACGCCGGCTCGGGCGAGTTCATGCCCGACGCAGACAGTGCCTTCTCGATCCGCAAGATCACCGCGCGCGGGTGCGAGCGGGTCGCCCGGACCGCGTTCGAAATGGCGCGCGGGCGGCGCAAGAAGGTCACCGCCGTGCACAAGGCCAACGTGGTCAAGCTGTCCGACGGCCTGTTCCTGCGGGTGGTGCGCGAGGTCGCAGCGGAGTTCCCCGACGTCGAGGTGGAGGAGCTGATCGTCGACGCCGCCGCGGCGGCACTGATCCGGCGGCCGTCGTCGTTCGACGTTCTCGTCACCACCAACATGTTCGGCGACATCCTCTCCGACGAGGCGTCCGAGCTGTCCGGCAGCCTGGGGCTCGGCGGCGCGATCAACGTCGGCCACGACATCTGCGTCGCCCAGGCGCAGCACGGCTCGGCGCCCGACATCGCGGGCAAGGACGTCGCCAACCCGGTGTCGCTGATCCTCTCGGCGGCGATGCTCCTGGACTGGATCGGCCGGCGCGCGAACGACACCCGCGCGACCGAGGCGGCCCGGGCCCTGGGGGCCGCGGTCGACACGATTCTCGACGACCCCCGTGGCCGCACCCGCGATCTCGGCGGCACCCGCGGCACGACCGAGTTCGCCGCGTCGGTCGTCGCGGCGATCACCCTGTGAAGGAACGGAAACAGATGACTCAGCTGCTGCCCCCTGCGCCCAACCTCCTGCTGGACCCGGCGACGATCGCCCCGTTCGACCGCGGCGCCGGCGTCGTGACGATTCCGTACGTCGGCAAGTGGAACAGCGAGCAGAACCTCGTGACCACCGGCCAGACCGTGTTCGAGGCCGGCACCGGGCTGCCGCTGCACAGCCACAACGTCGAGGAGTCCGTCCTCGTGCTCGACGGGCTCGCCACCGCCCAGATCGGCGACGAGCTGTTCGACCTCGTGCCCGGCCAGGCGACCTGGGTGCCCGCCGGCGTCCCGCACCGTTTCGTCAACCGCGGCGACGGGGAGATGCGCATCTACTGGGTGTACGGCGGTCGATACGTCACACGCACGATGACCGAGACGGGCGAGACGTTCGAGCACCTCTCCGACAGCGACCGCGGCGGCCGGAGCGACTCCCGGTGAGCATCACGACCGTCAACCCGGCGACGGGAGCCACGCTGGCGACCTACGCCGTCCCACGACGACGACGCGCTCGACCGCCTGCTGTCCGCCGCGTACGAGGCGACCGCGAGGTGGGGCCGGGAGCCGCTGGACGTCCGGACCGCGGCCGTCGCACGGCTGGCGGGCGTGCTTCGCTCCCGTGCCGACGCCGTCGCCGCGCTCATCACCGCGGAGATGGGCAAACCGTTGGCCGAGGCGCTGGGCGAGGTCGAGAAGTCGGCGGTCACGGCGGAGTTCTACGTGACGCACGCCGGCGAGTTCCTCGGCGACACGGCGGTGGAGATCGACGGCGCCGACGCCAGGGTCGCGCGCGAGCCCCTCGGGCTGGTGCTGGCCATCATGCCGTGGAACTTCCCGCTGTGGCAGGCGATGCGGTTCGCCGTCCCGGCCCTCACCGCGGGAAACGGCGTGTTCCTCAAGCACTCCCCGAACGTGACCGGCAGCGCGCTGCTGATCCAGGAACTGTGCGAGCAGGCCGGAGTCCCCGCCGGCGTGTTCACCACGACCGTGGTGAGCCGAGCCCCGCGTGCCGTCGGTCACCGAACGGCTCATCGCCGACGACCGGATCGCGGGTGTCACGCTGACGGGCAGCAACCGGGCCGGCGCGGCGGTGGGCGCCGCCGCCGGCCGGGCGGTCAAGCCGTCCGTGCTCGAACTGGGCGGCTCCGACGCGTACGTGTGCTCTCCGACGCCGACGTCCCGGCCGCGGCCCGCACGGCGGTGAAGGCGCGGTTCCTCAACGCCGGGCAGAGTTGCGTGTGCGCCAAGCGTTTCATCGTCGAGTCCACTGTGGCCGAAGAGTTCACCGAGGCGTTCGTGGCCGGGGTCGAGGCCCTGACGGTGGGCGACCCGACCGACCGCGGCGACGCAGATGGGCCCGCTGGCCCGCGCCGACCTGCGCGACGCGATCGCCCGCCAGGTCGACGAAGTCCGTCGCCGACGGGCGCCCGCGTGCTGACCGGCGGGACCGCGCTGCCCGGCCCGGGCTACTTCCACGCGCCGACCGTGCTCGACCGGACCGCACCCGGCATGCCCGCCTTCGACGAGGAGACCTTCGGCCCGCTGGCGGCGATCACCGTCGCCACCGACGAGGAGGACGCGGTCCGGCTGGCGAACGCGACCCGGTTCGGCCTCGGCCTGAGCGTGTGGAGCAGGGACACGTCCCGGGCCGCCGCCGTCGCGCGACGCGTCGTCACCGGCGCGGCGTTCATCAACGCGATGGTCGCCTCGGACGCCCGGATCCCCTTCGGCGGCACGAAACAGAGCGGCTACGGCCGCGAGCTGTCCGACCTCGGCATGCTGGCGTTCGTCAACACCCGCACCTACTGGACGGCACGCTGAACCGGCACCGGGCCGGTTCAGCGTGCGCGTCCGACTTCCGTCACGGGCGGCGGTCGCGGCGGGCCAGGGCCAGCGCCGGGAGGATCACCACGGCGGTGAGGACGAAGGTCGCGGGGTAGCCGGCCGAGGTGATCGACCAGGCCCGCGCCGAGCGCGCCGGCGGCCATGCCCAGGTCGTAGGCGGCGTTCCAGATCGCGCTGACCGCGCTCTCGCCGCCGGCCGGCACGCGGGCGTACATCAGCGCCAGCGTCGCGTTCTGCAGCACGCCGAACCCGGCGCCGAACACGAGCGCCCCGCCGATCACCGCGGACGGCGTGCCGGTGACCGCCATGGCCGCCATGCCCGCCGCGGCCAGCACCAGCCCGGGCACCAGCAGGCGCGCGGGTCCGTGCGCGGTCGCCGAGCCGGCCGGCGAACCAGCGGGCCACGGTGGCCGCCGCGGGCTGGGCGAGCAGCGCGGCCGCGGCCACCCAGGCCGGCTGGTCGGCGACGGCGAGCGGCAGGAAGGTCACGAGCACGCCCGACCGCGGCGGCCGACACCGCGAAGATCGTCGCGGGCCGGGTCAGCACCGGGTTGCGCAGACCGGCGAGCACGCCGTGCTCGCCGTCGGCCGTCGCGGTCGCGGCGCGGCCGCGGCAGGCCGGGCACGGACAGCAGCGCGCAGCAGCGTCGCCACCGGTCGTCACCACGAACACCGGGGCGTAGCCCCAGTGCGCCGCCGCCCACACGCCGGCGGGCAGCGCGAGCAGGCTCGGGATCCCGCCGACGATCCCGACGAGCGCGAGGCCCTCGCCCCGCCGGTCGGCCGGGATCGAGCAGGGCGGTGACGCGCGCCGCCGGCCACGACGGCGATCGCGAACCCGGCGCCCGCGCACCACGCTGACCGCGACGATCACCCAGATGTCGTCGCTGAACGTGAGCACGAGCGTCGGCGCGCCGAGCAGGACCAGCCCGACGGCCAGCGACCACCGGTAGCCGACCCGGGCGATCAGCCGCGGCGTCACCAGCTCGGCGGCCACGGTGGCCAGCAGCAGCGCGACGGTCGCCAGCCCGGCGCCGCTGTCCGAGCCGGACTGCCGCGGCGAGCAGCGGCACCACCGACAGCGGCAGGTAGAAGCCGATCGACGAGCCGACGATCGAGACGAAACGCAGCAGCAGCGCGCGGGACACCAGCCGGGTGCTTCGCGGGCGGGTGAGCAGGTCAGTGGTCATGGCAAGAACGCTAGAAGCGAACCGGGTCACCGGTAAGGTCCAGTTCCATGCGCTGTGGAGTGGGCCGGTTTGGGTCCCGAACTGTTGGTCGCGATCGACCGGGACAGCGGCGAGGGCCTGCGCTCGCAGCTCGAGGACCAGCTGCGCGACGCGATCCGCCAGCGGGCGCCTGGCCGGCGGCGAGCGGCTGCCGTCCTCGCGCGAGCTCGCCCGCGCGCTCGGCCTGTCGCGCGGCCTGGTGCAGGACTGCTACGCCCAGCTGCAGGCCGAGGGCTACCTGACCAGCCGCCCCGGATCGGCCACCCGCGTGGCGGCGACCGCGGCGCCGACCGGCCGCGCCACCGACGCCGGCGCCGCCGGCCCAGCGCCCGGCACGCGGTCGCCGACTTCCGCCACGGCGTGCCCGACCTGCGGCCTGGCGCCGCGCGAGGACTGGGCGTGGGCGGTCCGCGAGGTCTGCCGCACCGCCCCGAACGCCGCCTTCGACTACGGCGACCCGATCGGCGAGCGCGCGGCTCCGCGAGGTGCTCGCCGCCTACCTGCGGCGGGTGCGCGCGGTCGCGGCCACCGCCGACCAGGTCGTCGTCTGCACCGGCATGGCGCAGGCGCTGGGCCTGGTGCTGCGGGCGCTCGCCGCCGACGGCATCGACACGCTCGCCTTCGAGGACCCCGGCGCCGGCAACTCGACGACCGAGCAGGCGGCCGCCGCCGGCATGACCGCGGTGCCCGTCCCGGTCGACGAGGACGGCCTCGACGTCGACCGCGCTCGACCGCACCGGAGCGCGCGCCGTGCTCGTGACCCCGGCCCACCAGTGGCCCGACCGGCGTGGTGCTCGCCGGGCACCGCCGCCAGGAGCTGATCGCGTGGGCGCGGCGCCGCGCGCGGCGTGATCATCGAGGACGACTACGACGCCGAGTTCCGCTACGACCGCGACCCGGTCGGCTCGTTGCAGGGCCTCGCGCCCGACTGCGTGGTCTCGCTCGGCACGGTCAGCAAGTCGCTCGCGCCGGCGCTGCGCCTCGGCTGGCTGATCGCCCCCGAACGGCTGCTCGGCGCGCTGGCCCACGGCAAGCGCATCGCCGACCGCGGCAGCCCCGGCCTCGACCAGCTCGCGCTCGCCACCCTCATCGAGTCCGGCCGCTACGACCGGCACCTGCGCCGTGCCCGCGCCGAGTACGCCGCCCGCCGGGAGACGCTGCTCGCCGCCCTCGCCACGCACGCGCCCGGGCTGCGCGTCACCGGCCTCGCCGCCGGGTTCCACGCCGTCCTGCACCTGCCCGCCGGCACCGACGAGGCCCGGCTGATCGAGCAGGCCCGCGAACGCGGCGTCGGCCTCTACGGCATGGCCCCGATGCACCGCGTGGCGCGGCCGGCCGGACCGCAGCTCGTCCTCGGCTTCGGCGACACCCCGCGACACGCGATCGACGCCGGCATCGCCGCGATCGGCGACCTGCTCCGCGGAGACTGACCCCCGCGGCGTGGTCACCAGTGGACGGGCATCCGGTCCACGCCGCCCGCCAGGCGGTTCGACCGGACGTCGATGTCGTCGACGTCCACCGCCAGGCGCAGGCCGGGGAACCTGCCGAACAGCAACGGGAACACCGTCCGCAGCTCGATGCGGGCGAGGTTGGCGCCGACGCACACGTGCGCGCCGTGTCCGAAAGCCACGTGCACGTTCGGTTTGCGCGACGGGTCGAACCGTCCGGGGTCGGGGAACGCCGTCGCGTCGCGGTTGGCCGAGTCGACGGACACGAGCACCGCGTCGCCGCGGGCGATGCGGACGCCGGCGATCTCCACGTCGTCGTGCGCGTACCGCAGCAGCCCCGTGCCACTGGTCGCCGACATCCGCAGGATCTCCTCCACAGTGGACTCCACCTGCCCGGCCGGGTCGGCCACGAACCGGTCGCGGCGGTCGACGTCGCTGAGCAGGAACAGCGTGCCCAGCGAGATCCGGGTCGCGGTCGTCTCATGGCCGGCGAACAGCAGGCCCGCCGCCAGCATGGCCAGGTTGTCGTCGGTGAACGCCGGGTGCTCGGCCTGCGCCGCGACGAGGTCGGAGATCACGTCCGGCTGCGGGTCCACCCGCTTGGCCGCCGCGAGCTCGGACATGTACGCGGTGAACTCCGCCAGCGCCGCCTGCGCGTCCGCGCCACCGTCGAAGGTCGCGACGCGCTCGGACAGCCCGCGGAAGCGGGCGCGGTCGGCGTAGGGCACGCCCAGCAGTTCGCAGATCACCAGCACCGGCAAGGGAAACGACAGCAGCTCGTGCAGGTCCACCGGTTCGCCCGGGTGCGCGTCGTGCGCCGCCTGCAGGTTGTCCAGGCAGCCCTCGGCGAGCTCGCGGATCCGGTCGCCGAGGCGGCGCATCCGCGGCGCGGAGAACGCGGGGACGAGCAGCCGGCGCATCCGCTGGTGGTCGTCGGCCTCGGTCTCGTAGTCGCCGCTCGGCCCGTTCTGCAGCGCGGCGTCCGAGATCCGCGCCGCCTGGTCCGGCGCGGGGTGCGACCGGCCGAACCGGGGATCCCGGAAGACCTCGCGCACCGCCGCGAACGAGGTGACCAGCCACGCCGGATCGCCGGCCGGCGTCGTCACCCGCACCAGCGGCCCCTCCCGGCGCAGCTCGTCGTACAGCGGCGACACCTCGAGCGCGTTCGGCCGCTCGAAAGGCATACGTGGAGCCGTGTTCGTCATGTGCCATCCCCTCGCCGACGACCCACTCACCGTAACCCGCGGCCCGCGGATCAGTCGCCTACGGCGCTTTCCGCGGTGTCCGCGGGGTCGGGCCGGTAGGTGAACACGGCGCCGTCGGGCCAGGTGATGCGGCGGCGGCGCGGCGAGATCCGCGGCGCGTCCGGCTGCCGTGCCTGCCACCGGAACGCTGGCGGGCCGTCGCCGGGATCGGCCCAGGCCGAGGTGATCACGCCGAGGTGCGTGGGCGCGTAGCCCGGCCAGTCGTCGCCGTCGGGGTGCTTCGAGAACACCAGCCACGCGCTGGTGGCCGACCGCACGGCGTCGACCAGTCCCACCGCGGGTGAGCCGGCCGGGCCGGTCAGCCGGCCCTCGCGCTCGAACACGTCGGCGGTGCCGCCCGCGGTGAGCAGCGTGAAGACGTTGACCACGCCGTTCACGACGCCGCGGACGACGGTTCCCGCGAACCGGGCCGTCTGCCGCTCGCCCTCGATCGTGCCGTCCTTGCGGCGGCCGGGGACCTCGTACCCGGGGCGGACGCGCAGGCCGAGGTAGACCACGGCCACCGGTTCGTCCCACTGCGCCCGCGCCAGCGCGCGGACCTCTTCCCGCAACCGCGGGAGCGGGCTCTGCTTCGCGGTCCAGGTGTCGAGCCGCTGCCGCATCCTGTCCACGCCCCCGGCCGCGCGGGCATCGACGGACCGGCGCCGCTCGCCCCCACCACCCATTTCACGACTCCCCCGCCTGGATACCGCCTCGCCGGACAGCATGCCAGGAGCGGGGACCAATTCGGGTGCGGGTCGTAATGGTGATCGCCTGCCGGCCGATTACCGGCATGTATCGGCCGACACGGCAGTGCCACCGGACGTGCGGCGGGTAGGGCTGGAGGTTGAGCGGGCCATGGCCGACCTGTTACTCGTCCGCGCCGCCGACCACGTGCTCGTGGGCGTGCGCTGCATCGGGTTCACCGTCCAGACCACCGGCGCGCCGGGGCTCGTCGCGGGGGCCGGCGCGCGCCTGGTCGCAGTCCTGCCACCGCAGCACGTGGCCGAGGAGGTCTCGCCGCCGGGCAGCCCGGCGCCGCTGCAGCTGTCGAACCCGCCGGTGCCGGTGTGGCGGGCGACGCTGTCGCAGCGCAGCCGGGTCGCGTTCGACGTCGCGCCCGGGACCGTCGTGCCGCTGACCGTCGCCGGTGTGCTGGCCGCCATGTCGGCCGCGACCGTCCACACCGGAGGCGGCGCGCCCGGGCCGGACGACACCGCGATCGAGCTGCCCTGGCGGCTGACGATCGTCCCGGGTGGACGCGACGGCGGCACCGTCCACTGCGTACAGCCCGCCATGTTCGAGGCCGGCGGGGTGACCGGGTTGTGGCACCTGGCACTCACCGGCCGGACCGCCACGGCGCACGACGCCGGCCTGTCCGTGCGGCCGGTGGACGCCGGCACCGACGCCGGGATCGCCTTCCGCGTGGCGCTGAACGCGGCCGAACGCACGCTGATCAAGGCCAACAGCGCCACCCGGCTGCCGGTGGCGAGCGCGCTGGAGCTCGGCGCGTTTGGCGGCACGCTCAGCGCCGACGGCCGGTGGGACAACTTCGAGTGGCGCCAGCGGACCCGCCTCGGCCGCGACCTCAGCGTGCGGACCTCGGTCACCGGCCGGCTGTTCCCGTTCGGCCACACCGCCGTCTACCAGGAGCTCGCCGAGCGCGTCTTCGACCCGGCCGCCGGCCACGCGGCCGTGCTGCGCCAGTGGTCGGTGCTGACGATCAGCGACCGGGTCCGGCACGCGCCCGCCGACCCGGCCGCCCGCCGCCGGTTCCCGTTCGACGACGTGGAGATCCTCGTCGGCGAAGTCGCCGAGCTGGCCGACCCGGCCTGGCAGTTCCAGGCACCGCCCGGCGGCAACCCGCTGCCGACCTGGTTCTGGCCGACGAACCGGTCCGGGCAGCCGGTGGCGTTCCCGGTCCGCATCGCCGCCCCCGCCGGCGACGTCCGCTGCTCACTCCCCCTGATCTTCGTCGCCGACCACGCCCCCGGGTACGCCTCGCTCGCCGACCCCGCGCTCGCCGGCACGCTCTCCGCCGCCTACGCGAGCCAGTCGATCCCCGTGCCCGGCACCAGCCTCGACCTGGTGCGCTCCGCGACCCGGCGCGCGGGCGACGTGCACGAGGTGCACGCGCTGCGCCTGGCGGGCGGCCTGACCCCCGACGGTTACCGCCCGCGTCTCGACGGGCTCGACGTCCGGGTGCCCGCCCTGCGCTCGCTCACCGGGTTCGACGGCGCCGTCCCGGTCCGCTTCGCCGCCCGCTACCTCGACCGCGGCGAGGCCGAGGACGTGGTGCTGGAGCTGGCCGGCCCACCGGTCACAGTGGACTTCACGCGCCAGGCCGACCGCTCCGGCGGGCTCACGTCCCCGAACTTCTCGGCCAACGCCCTGTCCCGCACGCTCGGCCCGGTCAACCGCAACGCGCTGCCCAACCCGGTCACGGGCGTCCTCGACCCGAAGGCGCTCTTCCCGGCCGACGCCACGCTGCTCGGTTTCCCGCTGCGCGACCTGGTCTCCGGGGTGAAGGCGCCGCCGCAGATCACCTCGCTCGCGCAGGCCGCGGGCCGCCCGCCGCAGGTGACCATGCGCTGGGAGGACGTGAAGCTGACCGAGTTCGGCCCGTTCGTGCCGACCACCGGGAGCCGGCTGAACCTCACGGTCACCACGACGCCCGGCCCGCCGGAGAACCCGGCGCCGCGCACGCACACCTCCTGCACGGTCAACGACTTCGCACTGATCCTGCCGGCCGACTCGGTCGAGCCGCTGCTGAAGGTCTCGTTCACCGAGATCGAGTTCGTCCAGGACTCCGGCCACGCACCGGACCTGCGCATCGACGGACTCAAGACGGAGTTCCTCGGGCTGCTGGAACTGTTGAAGCAGGTGCAGGAGCTCGTCGACGTGGTCAGCGCCGCCAAGCACCTCGACGCGTCGCCCAGTGGCATCACCGCGAGCTACATCCTGCCGATTCCCTCGTGCTCGGCCGGCGCGTTCTCGCTGCGCAACATCGGGATCGCCGTGTCGGTCGAGGTGCCCTTCGACGGCCGGCCGGTGCGGCTGAGCCTGGGGTTCTCCACCCGCGCCAACCCGTTCAACCTCAGCGTGCTGGCGCTCGGCGGGGGCGGCTACATCCTGCTGGAGCTCGACCGAGACGGCTTGCGGCGCCTGGAGATCGCGCTCGAGTTCGGCGCGCTCATCGCGATCGACTTCCTCGTCGCGCACGGCGAGGTGCACGCACTCGGCGGGATCCGGTTCGCCCTCGAGCAGGACGGCTCGGTGTCCCTGGAGGGCTACCTGCGCATCGGCGGCTGCGTGTCCGTGCTCGGCCTGATCTCGGTGTCGGTGGAGATGCGCATCGGCCTGACCTACACCTCGGCCCGCAAGGCGCTCGTCGGGCGGGCGACGCTCGTCGTCGAGGTCGACCTGACGCTGTGGTCGGAGAGCGTCGAGCTGGACAGCGGCGAGTGGGTGCTCGCCGGCGGGTCCGCCGGCGACCAGGGCCTGGCGCTCACGGCCGGCGAGACCCCCTCGCTGGACGCGGACCGCTGGCGCGACTACCTGGCCGTGTTCGCCCACTGACCCGAAAGGACACGCCGTGGGAAAGCCTGGCACCCGGCTGCACGCCCTGACGACACCCATGCCGGTGAGCGCGCTGACCTGGAGCCCGGACGGCCGGTACCTGGTCGCCGTGGGCACCGGATCGTTCTCGGGCATCGGCACGATCGCGATCGTCGACACCCGCGACGGGACGATGCAGCTGGTCGAGCGGAACGAGGCGATCTCCGACGGCCTGGCGATCAGCTCCGACGGCCGCCGGCTCGCGATCGGTGGCGGCGATGCCAAAGGCGTGCTCACGATGCCGAAGGGCGAGCCTTTCCGGGTCAATCCGGAGATGGCCGTCGCCCAGCAGGTGGCGTTCAGTCCCGACGGGAAGTTCGTCGCGTCGATCGGGTGGACCACCGGGTTCGTCAGCGGGCCGCAGACATGGGTCTACGACGCGGAGACCGGGGTGACCGAGTGGAACGACGGCGGCTCGTTCGACACGGACAACGAGCGGCTGGCACTGGCCTACAGCCCGGACAGCCGCTTCCTCGCCGCCATCGTGAACGCCGAGGCTTTCCTGTACGACGCCAAGAAGGGCGACCGCCTGCACACCCTGTCGCCGACCGTGTCGTCGATCGTGTTCACCCCCGACTCGCGGTTCCTGGTCACCGGCACGTCGGACGGGCGCTGCTTGCTGCTCGACGTCGAGACCCTCACCGAGCACGAGGGCAGGGTGCACGAGCTGGCCGCGGTCGGCGCGGTGGCGGTCAGCGCGGACGGCCGGTGGGTCGCGGCGTTGGTCGAGCCGGGCCCGGCGGTACTCGACACCGTGACCGGTGACCGGCGTTTCGGCCCGCGGCCCGACGTCAACGAGTGCACCAGGGTCACCTACGGCCCGGACCTGCGGACCATCGCGGTCAACCAGCTCCCCGGCGACACCCCGGTGCCCGGCGTCGCCGTGCTCGACGCCGCGACCGGCGCGGACGTCTGGTCCGACCGGTGCCCCGACCGTGCCTTCGGCCTCGCGTTCAGCCCGGACGGCAGCCGGATCGCCATCGGTGGCATCGCCACCGAGACGGAGGGCTACCTGCGCGTCCACGACACCGGTGCCGAGCGGGTGCGCATCCCGCACGACAGCCCGCTGACCCGCCTGGCGATGGCGCGCACGCCCGAGCCGGTGGTGGCGACCGCGACCGGCGACGGGAAGGTCCGCTCCTACCGCGTGAAGACCGGGGGCGAGCCGCTGGTGGAGGCCGTGCACCCGAGCCCGGTCACGTCGGTGTCGATCAGCCCGGACGGGCTGCTCGTGGCCACCGGCTGCCTCGACGGCAAGGCGCGGATGGTCAAGGCGCTGTTCGGCACGGTGTGGGAGGTCGACCACGGCCAGGCGGTGAACGCGGTCGCGATCTCCGCGGCCGGCGACCTGGTCGCCACGGCCTGCGCGGACCGCTCCGCGCGGATCCTCGCCGTGGCGGACGGCAAGGAGAGGACCCGCTGCACGCACCAGGGCGTGGTCACCGCCGCGGTGTTCGGCCCGGACGGCACGGTGCTCGCCACCGGGAGCAACCGGACCACGACCATCGTCGACGTCGCCACCGGGCAGGCGCGGCACACGGTCACCGGCGCGGGCCGGGTGCGGGCGCTGGCCTTCGACCGCAACGGCCTGCTCGCCACCGGCAACGAGGACGGCCGGGTGCAGGTGGTCGACCCGGGTACGGGAACCGTGCTGGGCACGGTGACCCACCCGCGGCCGGTCGCCGCGGTCGCGTTCAACCCGGTCGGCACGCTGCTCGCGACCGGCGGCGCCGACCGGACCGTGCGGATCTCGCCGATGAGCGGCGGCGTGCCGGGCGAGGGGATCACGCTGACGCTGGCCGCCCCGGTCGTCGCGCTGGCGTTCCACCCGGTGAACGAGGCGCTGGCGGTGCTCACCGAGGCGACCACGGTCTCGGTGTTCGAGACGAGGACCGGGTTCGAGCGCTTCCGGCTGGGCCACCCGGCCCCGGTCCGCGACCTCGCCTTCACCGCCGACGGAACCCTGCTGGTAACCGCCTGCGACGACGGGGTGCTGCGCGTCTTCGACGGGAGGACGTCGTGAGTGAGGTTCTCTGGGTTCCGGTGCCGGGCGGGCTGGCCGGGACTCGGGCCGTGGTCCAGGTGCTCGTCGTGCCGCGGTTGCAGGGTGGGCAGCTGTCGGACTTCGGCATGCAGGACTGGCCGGGGCTGCTCGAGTCGGCGAGCTTCGAGCTGCGCACCCGGACCTCCGCGGGCATCCAGGCCGTCGCCGCGGACGTGACCTACACGCACGTGGCCAGCTCCGAGGTGTGGCAGGAGTTCTTCGGCGGCGCCGCCGGGCTCGTCAACGAGTTCGCGCAGAAGACCTACCCGCCGCCGGCCGTCGCCGACACCTACGGGCAGGCGAGCGCGGTCGTCGGCACCTACCAGGACTCGGCGACCGCACTGGCCGACCCCGGACGCGGACGCGTCGGCGGTGGTCCGGGACAAGCTCGGCACCTGGTTCGACCCGACCCCGCTGGCGCCGCCGGTGCCCCCGCCGCCGGTCCCGCCGCCGCCCACCGCCGACTTCCACGGCACCGTCGCGTTGCTCCGCGAACACCCCGCCGTGCTGCGCCGCCTCGGGCTGGTGTTCGAGGTGACGGTCGACCGCGCGGCGCTCGACGTCGGCGCGCCGGGCGACCGGTTCCTCTCCATCCGCTGCCCGGACCCGCCGCTGAGCTTCCTGGTGACCGGGCCGTGGACGCACTACCAGCTGACCGCCACGCAGTTCGTGCCCGCGCCGTCGACCTCCGCGGCCGCGGACGTCCGGGGCGGGCTGCTCGACCTCGGCCAGGCCACCACGATCCCCGCACCGGACACGGACCGGCCCGCACCGCGCTGGGCGGTCACCACGTTCGAGGTCGACGGCGTCGTCGGGCGGCTGCGGGACGCGGCCAGAGCGGAGCGCGACGGGGGCGACGGCCCGCCCGCGCTGCCGGGCGTGCGCACCGGTGGGCTGAGCCTGGTGCGGCCCGACCGCTCGGCGGACTTCACCGCGCGGGTCGGCCGGGCGGCCGCGAACTCGCTCGTCGCCGCCGTGGACGACGCCGAGTTCCACGCGGAGGACCTGATCCTGGGCTACCGGGTGGACATCCGCTCCGGCGACGACCCGACGTGGCAGTCGCTGTGTGCCCGGCAGGCCCGCTACGACGTGAACGGGCAGCCGATCGCGCACCCCGCCGAGGGGCTCGCCGGGACCGCCGGTGACGGGTTCGCCGACGAGGAGGGACACATCAAGGCGAACGCCGCCGTCCGCGATCCCGACGGCACCCTGCGCGCCGACCAGATCGTCGCGCGCTGGGACGGCTGGAGCCTCGCCGTGCCGCGGCCCAACCTGCTCGACAACACCGCGGGCGCCGCGCGCAAGGCGAACGTCCCGCTCCCCTACGAGTTCGGCTGGGAGTACCGGCTGGCACCGGGATCGCTGCCGCCGCTGCGCTTCTCCCGCCGCTACAGCATGCGGGTGCGCATCGCCGACCTGGCCGGCGGCGGGCTGCCGGTCGAGCACCAGAGCGCGAGCACCGCGTCCACCGACACGATCCTCTACCTGCGCCACGAGCCGGTCGCCCCGCCGGTGGCGGTCGCGGCCGGGCCGTTCGCGGTCGGCGCGTCGATCGAGCGCCTGGTGATCCGCTCCGACCACGACCGGACGGTCGCCGAGCTGTCCGCCGAGCGGCCCGCCTACCCCGTTGCCGACGGCCGGACGCTGCTGGCGCCGCAGACCACGTTCGCGATCGCCGAGCAGCACGGCGAGTTCGACCCCAGCCGGAACGAGGCGCGGACCCGCGAGTGGGCCGAGCGCGCGCTGACCGTGTTCGCACAGCAGGGCACCGCGGCCGAGCGCGGCCTGCCCGACCCGGCCGCGAACGGCGTCAACGCGGTGCTGCGGGCCGAGGCGGGCGGGCTGGACGTCCCGCTCAGCGAGCGGTCCGCGTGGCGCCCGGACTGGCCGGACCAGGCCGCGAAGGCCGTCGAGCTGGTCGAGGGCGGCGGCGACCCGGGGATCGCGATGCACTGGGACGGCGACCGGCTCGTGGTCGCCCTGGCCCGGGGCGAGCAGGCCACGCTCGCGCTGTCGTCGACGATCCGCGACGGCTACACCGACCACTTCGCCATGTACGACTGGCTGTCACAGGCCGACGTGCCCGACGGGTCGCTCGTGGGCGCGCAGAACGGCGCGCACCCGCTGCTGTCGCCGCCGCGGGTGCTGCGGCTCGTGCACGCGGTCCGCCGCCCGCTCGCCGAACCGCGGTGGCGGCTGCCCGAGGATCGGATCGTCCGGCTGGAGGGCGACACCACCGCGCTGCTGCAACCGCGCTTCGACGCCGACGGCCTCAACACCGACAGCACCGCCGCGATCGACGTCGCCGCCGCGTGGACCGACCGCGACGACGGCGGTACCGAGCAGGTGACCGTCGGGCACCTGCACACCGAGCCGATCGCCCGCGGCGAACCGGCGTTCACCCCGCTGCGGCACGCCTTCGGCGACACCAAGCACCGGATGGTCACCTACATGCTGACCGCGGTCAGCCGCTTCCGCGACTGCTTCGCGGCCGACGAGCCGGACGCAGCGTTCCGGGTCACCAGAACGCAGCTGCCGGTGTCCGTGCCGTCCAGTGCGCGGCCGCCGGCCCCGGAGGTCCTCGCCGTGCGGCCCGCGTTCCGCCGCCTCAGCCCACCGTCCACACCGGACCGGATCGAGCACGCGCGGGTCGGCTGCCTGCGCGTGGAGCTCGCCCGCCCCTGGTTCCAGACCGGCGACGGCGAGTGTCTGGCGGTCCTCGTGCCGCTGCCGGACGAGGACGGCACGGAGCTGACCCGCGTCGGGCGCGACCCGATCTTCGGGTCGCCCGCGGTGCCCGCGTTCCCGGCGGACACGTGGTTCGGGCGCGGGAGAAAGCTGTTCGTGCCGGAACTTCGGGCGCAGGTGCTGGCGGTGCCGTTCCAGGTCGTCGACGCGGGCGACCGCTGGCTGGCGGACGTGTCGGTGACGCTGCCGGCGGCCTCGTACCTGCCGTTCGTGCGCCTCGTGGTGGCCCGCTACCAGCCGAGCAGCATCGCCGGGCTCGAACTGTCCACAGTGGTCACCACGGACATGGTGCCGCTGCCGGCGGAGCGCCAGCTCTCGGTGACCCGGGTCGGCTCGGTGGCGCGGGTCGAGCTGCGCGGGCCCGCGCCCGAGCCGCGCAGCACGCTGGAGGTGACGGTGGAGGAGTTCGTCTCGCCGAACGGGTCGTCGCCGCGGGAAGCGGACCTGATCGACCTGACCGGCGCGCTGGGCGACATCCCGGCGTGGCGGCCGGTGTTCGGCCAGGTCACCCTCACCGGCCCCACCACCGCCGAGGTCGACCTGACCGCCCTGTCCGGCGGCGCTCCGCAGCGGCTGCGCGTGCGCGAGACCGACCTGCGACCCGCGGTCGAGGACGCGGTCACGCCCGAGCTGGCGCAGCGCTCGCCGTTCGTCGACCTGGTCGACCTTCCGGCGGCGTGGATCCCCTGACCGGGCGAGACGCGCCCCGCGCCAGCGTGGCACATGAGTGGCACACCGGGGCGCCATCCGGCGCCACACTCCTCCCTGGATCCGACGCGGCACGCCCGTCTGCACTTCGTTTTCGCAGGTGAGCGCGCTGGTGTCAGATCGGACTTGCCATGATGCCATTGTGGTGCCATAGTTGTGCCATGGATCTGACGCCGTATGTGGACAACGTTCGCCGGGAGCTGGCAGTCGCCGCCGAGGCCGGTGGGGACGAGGCGCGAGCCCTCGCCGAGCGCCTGAGTGCGCCGCTGGCGTCGTCGATCCGCCTCACGCTGCTCGACGCGCTGTCCGCCGCGGCCGACGAGATCACCCGGGACCTCGCTCCGGGCTCCGTCGAGGTGCGGCTGCGGGCCGGCGACCCGAACTTCGCCGTGACGGCACCGGTGGTCGAGGCGCCCACGGCGGCGGACCGGAGTCCGGCGGAACCGGCCGCGGAGCCCGTCGTCGAGCCACTGTCCGATGAGGACGGTGCGATGACGCGGATCAACTTCCGGCTGCCCGAGCACCTCAAGGCCCGCGTCGAGGAGGCCGCCGCCGCGCAGGGCCGCTCGGTCAACGCCTGGCTCGTGCGTGCCGCGACCGCCGCCCTGCAACCCCGGACCGCCGCACCGGCCGACCGCGGCAGCCGCTCGGCCCAGCACTACACCGGCTGGGTCCACTAACCACTCTCACCAGCACAAACATCAACCACTGCACCATTCGAGGGGACAGCCATGCCTACTTTCGACACTCCGCAACCGATCACCGCCACCGTCGAGCCCGTCGTCGGCAACGTGCGCCTCATCGCGAGCGACCGCGCCGACACCGTCGTCGACGTGCGCCCGAGCGACGAGTCCAACGCCTCCGACGTCAAGGCCGCCGAGCAGACCCGCGTCGAGTACGCCGCCGGCACGCTCACGGTCAAGGCGCCGAAGATGCGCCCGCTGGACTTCTCCAACAAGACGCGGTCGATCGACGTGACCATCGAGCTGCCGGCCGGCTCGCGGTTGCACGGCGGCACCGCGGCTCGGCGACCTGCACGGCACCGGCCGGCTCGGCGAGTGCCGCTACAAGTCGGGCGCCGGCAACATCCAGCTCGACCACACCGGCCACCTGCACCTGAACACCGGCGCCGGCAACATCGTCGTCGAGCGGGTCGCCGGCAACGCCGAGATCACCACCGGCTCCGGCCGGGTCAGCGTCGCCGAGGTCGACGGCACCGCCGAGGTCAAGAACTCCAACGGCGCCACCACGATCGGCACGGTGACCGGCCCGATCCGGGTCCGCGCGGCCAACGGCGACATCACCGTCGAGCAGGCGGCCGACGCGCGTGGACGCCAAGACCGCCAACGGTTCGGTGCGGGCGCACGAGGTCGTCCGCGGCGCGGTCGTGCTCGAGACCGCCATGGGCGACATCGAGATCGGCATCCGCGAGGGCACCGCGGCCTGGCTCGACGTGAAGACCCGGTTCGGCCGCGTGCACAACACGATGGACGCCGCCGACGCACCGGACACCGCGGCCGACACCGTCGAGGTGCGCGCCCACACCTCGTTCGGCGAGATCACCGTCCACCGCTCCTGATCCGCTGACCCCGAAAGGACATCTCCCATGAGTCTCCCGGCCATCTCGGCGACCGGACTGCGCAAGTCCTACGGCGACACCGTGGTGCTCGACGGCATCGACCTCGACGTCGCGCCCGGCACCATCTTCTCGCTGCTCGGCCCCAACGGCGCCGGCAAGACCACCACCGTCAACATCCTGTCCACCCTGACCGGTGCGGACGCCGGCACGGCGAGCGTCGGCGGCCACGACGTGGCGGCCGACCCGGACGGCGTCCGCACCGTCATCGGCCTCACCGGGCAGTTCTCCGCCGTGGACAACCTGCTCACCGGCGAGGAGAACCTGTTCCTGATGGCGGACCTGCACCACCTGCCGCGGCGCGAGGGCCGCCGGCGCGCGGCCGAGCTGCTCGAGCGGTTCGACCTCACCGACGTCGCGAAGAAGACGCCGCGCGACCTACTCCGGCGGCATGCGGCGCAAGCTCGACCTGGCGATGACGCTGGTCGGCGACCCGAAGGTGATCTTCCTCGACGAGCCGACGACCGGGCTGGACCCGCGCAGCCGCCGCGTCATGTGGGACATCATCCGCGACCTGGTCGCCAACGGCGTGACGATCTTCCTCACCACGCAGTACCTCGACGAGGCCGACCACCTCGCCGACCGGATCGCCGTCCTCGACCACGGCCGGCTCGTCGCGCAGGGCACGCCCGACGAGCTCAAGCGCCTGCTGCCGGGCGGCCACCTCCGGCTGCGGTTCGCCGACCCGGCCCGCCTCACCGCGGCGGCGCGCCTGCTCGACGTGTCCACACAGGACGACGAGGCGCTCGCGCTGCAGGTGCCGACCGACGGCACCGTGGCGCGCGCTGCGGACGGTGCTCGACCGGCTCGACGCCGCCGCGGTCGAGGTCGACGCGCTGACCGTGCACACCCCCGACCTCGACGACGTGTTCCTCACCCTCACCGGCCACGCGGCCGACCGGACCAAGGAGATGGCCAGATGAGCACCCTGTCCTTCGCGGCCGAGCGACTCGCTCACGATGCTGCGCCGCAACCTGCGCCACATGCAGCGCTACCCGTCGCTGACGTTGATGCTGCTCGGCCAGCCCATCGTCTTCCTGCTGCTGTTCGTCTACGTCTTCGGCGGCACCCTCGGCGACGGGCTCGGCGGCGCGGCCGTCAGCGGCTCGGCGGCCGGGCGGAGTACGTCGGCTACGTCACGCCGGCCATCCTGCTGATCACCGTGTGCAGCGCCGCGCTCGGCACGGCCATCTCGGTCGCGATGGACATGACCGAGGGCATCATCAACCGGTTCCGCACCATGGCGATCAGCCGGGCGTCGGTGCTGACCGGGCACGTCGCTCGGCACCCTCATCCAGACCGCGCTGGCGCTGGTCGTCGTCACGGGGGTGACGCTGCTCGTCGGGTTCGAGCCGACCGCCGGCGTTCGTCGACTGGCTCGCGGTCGCCGGCCTGCTGCTGCTGCTGACCCTCGCGCTGACCTGGCTGTCGGTGGCGCTCGGCCTCGCGGCGAAGAGCGTGGAGACGGCGAGCAACACGCCGATGGTGTTCATGCTGCTTCCGTTCCTCGGCAGCGGGTTCGTGCCGACCGACTCGATGCCGGCGTGGCTGCGGCTGGTTCGCCGAGTACCAGCCGTTCACCCCGGTGATCGAGACGATCCGCGGGCTGCTGCTCGGCACCCCGATCGGCAACAGCGGCCTCATCGCGGTCGGCTGGTGCGTGGTCCTCACGGCCATCGGCTACGTGTGGTCGAAGCGCCTGTACGCCAGGGAAAGGACCCAGTGACCGACTCCGGTCAGGAGTCGAGGAGCCGAGGGCGCGAAAGCTCCCTCGGCCCCTCGACTCAGTCGCGGTAGCGGGGGCTCGTCGAGTGCCATTCGAAGCCGCCGCCCATCCAGGACCGCAGGCCGTGGAGGAACCGCTGGAGCTCCGGGGACGGCACCGCCCGCAGTTTCTCGTGCGCCGCCTCGAAGTCGCGGACGAGGTCGTTGTGGAGGTCGACGGTGATCTCGGTGGCCTCCTCGATCGAGCAGTCGCCGGTCGGCGGCGATCAGCAGCACCATGTTGCACGGCGGGTTCTCGTCGGCCAGGTCCTTGGTCACCGAGTGCAGGTCGTTGACGAGCACGGCCGCCGTGCCGGCCTGGATGGCGGCGCGGCGGACCCGCGGCTCGTAGTAGAGGTTGGCCGGGAGCTCGTAGCGCGCCGAGGACGTCGATGAGGGTCATCGACGTGTAGAAGCTGTCGTGCTGGCGGGCCGCGAGGTACTCCCACGCGGGCGGGTACTCGCCGGCGTGCCGCCAGGCCGCGTAGGCGGTCCAGCTCACGAACATCGCGAACGTGGAGTAGCAGACCCGCTGGTGCTGGGCGGGGGTGCCGTTGTCCCGCAGGTGCTCGGCGGCCGAGCCCAGCGCGACGAGCACCCGGTCGCCCTCGAGCGTCTCGTCGAGGTCGCGGCTGAACTCGCCCACCGGCGGCAGCGGGTCCATGGCCGCCATGGCCAGCGCGAGCCGCGGCGGGAGCTTCGCGGGCACGGCCCCGAGCGCGGTGTCGTCCGCGTAGAGGTCGTCGGCGGCCCACCAGGCCGCGTTCAGCTGCGCCGAGATCAGCAGCCGGTCCGGGTCGTCGCAGTCGGGGTGGGCGAGCGTGACCAGCCTGCCGAACCCGGCCTGGCCCAGCTGCTCGCACTCCTCCTCGTCGAACCCGCACTCGCCCGCCCAGAGGGCCAGCCGCCGGTCGACCTCCGCGCCGAGCGCGTCGTCGATCCGCTCGGTGACCGGGCAGTAGAGCGGCGACGCCGACCCGTCGCCCCACTCCCGGTAGGCGTACGCGGGATCGGGATCGAGCGCCGGGCGCCTCGGGCTCGGGCGCGGGCTCGGTGTCCGGCTCTGGCGCGGCGGCGAGCCGGGCCGCGAAGCGCGCGGCCGACGTGCCCAGACCGGTCGGGCCGGCCAGTACGCGGGCCGGCCCGCCGCCGGGTTCGGTCATCACTCACCTCCGGTGCGGTCGCGACGGATCAGACGCGGTCGGCGGCGATGAGCAGGTAGTGGAAGCTGCCCTCGCGGTACGCGGTGAGGAACGGGTCCTCGATGCCGGTGGCCACCGACGACTTCGCGCGCAGCTCCCAGTACGGGATGGTCTGCGCGGTCAGGTCGACGACCGAGATGGGCACGAGGTTGTTGGCCGTCATCGCCCGGAAGTACGTCGCTGCGCGGGTGGATGTTGCACGTGTAGTGCTGGTCGATCTGGGCGACCGCCTTGGACCGGCCGCCGGTGACGTCGTTGTAGCAACCGGTGATGGTGACGTATCGGCCGCCGAACTCCAGCTGCCGCGAGTGCTCGGCGAACAGGTCGAACAGGTCGACGTACATCGTGCTCTCGTTGTTCCAGATGCCCTGGTACGCACCGGTCTCGAACCCGGTGTCGAGCATGTTGCGGAAGTGGTAGCGCACCTTGTCGGCGACGCCGCGCCGGGCCGCCTGCTCGTTGGCGAACGCGACCTGCTGCTCCGAGATCGACACCCCGTCCACCCGGCAGCCGAACCGCGCGTTGGCCATGATGCTGCTGCCGCCGCGCCCGCAGCCGGCGTCGAGCAGCCGGTCGCCGGGCCCGACCGTCGCCCAGGTGGTCGAGCAGCACCTCGGCCTGCGCGGTCTCCAGCCGGTGCATCTCGGCGATGATCCGCTCGTCGCGGGTCTCCGCCGGCCCCTCCAGCACGGACCGGTCGACCTCGCCGATGCCGTAGTGGTGGTGGTAGAGCCCGTCGACGTCCCCGAGCCGCAGGTTGACCGGGTCCTTCTCCTTGTTCCAGTACGCCGCGACGGATTTCTGGTAGTCGTTGCGCAGAACCTCGCCGGGAGCCGAACGGGTAACAGTCATCGGGGATTTCCTTTCGACGCACACTGATAAATCCCGCACATTCATGCATGAAAGTCGAAAGGACTCCGGAATGCACGTTCGGTGGGGATTGTTTTTATCTGGTCGGCCCAGCCAGATACCAACATACCAACCGGCCACAACGGGACAAGGACTCTTTTGGGTACACCATGATCGAGGGAATTGGCTACTACCCAAAGTGCGTTTTCGGGCCGGCGAACGGTCCGCCGATAGGCCAAACGTGGGACACCGTCATCCGGATCGACGAGCCGCCTCGCCGGCACGGGCTCGCCGGCGCCAGGACGGTGCCATCGCCGCGCCGGCCACCACGAGCACGAGCCCGGTGGCGGTGGCGACGGCCGGGATCTCCGTGGGGATACCCAGGTAGACCGTGATGCCCAGAATGCGGTGCAGCCCCCACGGCAGCAGGGCCAGCTGGTCGTTCCACACGGTCAGCGCCCGCTCCGCGCCCATGATCGTCACGAGCCCGCCGAGCACCGTGACCGCCGTACCGGCCGCCAGCAGCAGGCGCCCGGCCGCGCGGCGCCGCGACAGGCCGTACGCCGTGCGCAGCACCGCGTACGTGCTCGCGAACACCGCGAGGAACAACGCGAACGCGACGGTGATGTACGCCGACCGGGCCGTGGGGTCGGTCCAGAAGCTGAACCAGTAGTGGCCGGGTCCGCGCAGCACGAGCGCCGCCGCCAGGAGCGCGGTGCGGACCAGCGCCACGCCACCGATCGCGGCCGCCAGCAGGAACGGGTCCGGCACGAGCAGCCGCAGCACGAACGCGAACATCAGCCACGCGCCCGAGTACCAGCACGAGGTGCGCGGGCGCGGCGAAGGACGTCTGGATCGCGCGGCTTGCCACCACCGCCAGGCCGGGCACCGCCCACACCAGCACCCGGTCGGCGCGCGCCGGGGTGTCCCGCAGGTCGGCCAGCCGCCACGGGCGGGTCGACGCCGTCCACAGCGCGCGGGCCCACAGCCCGCGGCGGAAGCCGAGCGCCACCGCCAGCGCGACCAGCAGCCCGCGCGCGAGCCACGCCATCAGCGCGTCGCGGTCCGCGAGGGACAGGCCGAGGTCGGCGGCGGTGAGGTTGTAGGCCGGCAGGTCGGGGTCGTCGCCGTAGCGGGCCAGGTGGTCCGCGCGGGCCCGCTCGTACCCGGCCGCCGCGGTGTGCCACGCCTGCTCGGCCGCCGACGAGCCGGTGTCCAGCCACTCGGCGTGGCGCAGCATGGTCGTGCGGTACGCCGACAGCGTCTCGAACAGGTTCACCTGGTAGTCGAGGGTGTCCAGGAAGTGCTTGCGCAGCAAGGGATCCCGCCACGCCGCCGCATCCGTCGCGGCGACCAGGTCACGCATGCGCCGCGCGTCGGCCACCGCCTGCTCGCCCCCGCCGATCGCCGCGTCCAGGTGGTCGCGGCTCACCGCGTAGATCGTGTCCCACACGGCGCTGTCGCCGGTCACGATGTCCCACTCGAAGATCCACATCATCGGCGGCGGCTCGAGGCCGAGCGCCTTCACCGACAGGTTCGCGTACGGTCCGATGTAGAGGCCCCCGGTGACCGCCTTGCGCGAGAGCGCCATGGCCTTGCCCAGCGCGGCGACGGTGTCCGGGTCGTCGGAGAACGTGGCGCGCAGCCAGTCGGCCGTCGCGGCCGCGGGGTCGGTGTCCGGGTTCACTGCGAGGCGGCCGGTGAGGTAGCTGTTCAGGTCGTACAGCTGCCAGAAACCCTGGCGCAGCAACAGGGTCCGCGGGCCGGCCAGCAGCGGACCGCCGCCCTGCGCCCACGACCACACGCCCTCCACGTGCGGGTTCGCCGCCAGGAACCGACGCAGCGCCAGCTGGTGCAGCGGGCCGAGGTCGTTCGGCAGCGCACCGAAGTCCTCGAACTCCCTGCGGGACTGGAACTCCACGATCCGGCGCTGGGTACCGCGCAGCAGCGTCTCGTTGAGCGGGAGATGGCTGTAGAAGTCGCCCGCGGAGTACTTCGTGGACACCACGAGGTGCGCGTCGTCGAAGCCGCCCAGCACCTGGTCGTAGGCGGCGGTGCTGGTGTGCAGGTCGCCGACCGCGCCGATGCCGACGCTCCACGTCCGGAAGATGATGTCCTTGTCCGCCGGGCCCGCGACCGACAGGAACGAGCGCAGCATCGCGCGGACGGCCGCCGGGGTGGTGACCGCGATCTCCGACGAGTAGTCCCAGCCGGGCAGCTGGTACGCGGCGCCGCCCTCACCGATGCGGACCATCAGCCCGGCCACGAACGGCATGGCGTCGAACAGCTCCCGCAGTCCCGCCCGGTACACCTGCCACAGCCGGTCGTCCTCGGTGTCCAGGCCGGTCAGCTGGTCGAGGCGGTCCCGCAGCGGCGGGGACAGCGCGAGCATGTCGGTCTGCAGGAACACCTTCATGCCGAGATCGCTCGCGTAGCGCCACACCGGGGCGAACGCGGCGACCATGGCCTCGGCGCGCGCGATGTGCGGGTCGCCGTCGGGGTAGACGCGGGAGCCGCGGAAGGTGACGTACTCCAGGAAACCGGGGACGACGACCGCGTTGTAGCCCTGCGCCAGCGAGTGCCGGACCAGCCGGCGGTACTGGTCCGCGATGCGGCCGACGGCGTCCTGGTCGACGTACGGGGCGGCGGGCAGGATCGCGGAGCCGACGACGTCGGAGTTGAGCGAGTAGTCGGTGCCGGTGGCGTAGCGGGCCGGGTCGTCGGGCAGGCCGACCGCACCGAGGTCGGTGAGCCGCAGCCCGAGCCTCGGGGTGACGGTGCCGGCCGGCAACGCCGCACCGGAACGGATGCGGTCGGCCACCGCGTACAGCCCGGCGGCCGCACCCGCCGGCGTGCCGGCGGTGACCGTGAGCCCGTCGACGCGGTAGGACTCCCCCGTCGACCCGCCGTCGGTTCGCGCGGTGAGCACGGGCCCGGGCCCGGCACCGATGGCGGGGCGGGGCGCGCCCCGGGCCACGAGCGCGTCGGCGACTGCCCCGGCGGCCAGCAGCAGCCGCTCGTCGCGCGGCACCACGATCGACCCGACGGCGGGCACCGGCACGACCGGCGTCGCGGGGGCCGCGGCCGCCCGCTCGACCGGCACGTCGGCCGGCCGCCTGCTCAACCCGAGCGCGCCGTTGACCTGCCAGGCGACCGTTCCCCCGAGTCCACAGAGGACGACGAGCACCGCCAGTACCCGGTACCGGCGGTGATCGTCTTTCATGCGGCCATCCTCACACAGGTGGCCTCTAGTCGACGGTGAACTCCGGATCGGTGACCAGACTGATCAGCTGCTGCTCGGTCAACGGGTTCCGGGGCCGGTCACCGGCGTCGTCGGTGCCGTACTCGTTCGCCACGCGGACGCTGATCAGGCGGTCGTTGACGATGTTGACCTCGCTGCCGTCCTTGCGGACGTGCCTGGCATCGAGTCCGTTCAGCCTCAGCTGCTTCAGGTCGGCCGAGGTGATCACCCCGGTCTCCTCGACCACGACGTTGCTGCCGTCGGGCTGGGGCACGTTCTTGCACCGCAGCCCCCGACCGCCGGGCAGCCTCGGCGCGTCGGTCGGCGGGGCCGCGTGCGGATCGCAGGTGGCGGGTTCGGCCTCGGCCGCCTGCGGGCCGGCTACCGTGAGGGTGAAGTACGCCGGGCCGGCGTCGTCGCGGAACATCACCTCGGCGGTCATCATCGCCCACTCACCGCCCTCCGCGTCCCGGTACTGCTGGTCGAACTTGCCCACCTTGATCTCCCTGGCCTTCGGCAGGACCCGGGCCAGCACCTCCTCCAGGTGCTCGGTGTTGCGGGCGGCCGACGTGGTCAGGTCGTGCGGGTCCGGCCGGACCACGGTGGGCGGCGGCGGTCCGCCGGCGGCCGGAGCGGGGCTCGGGAGGTTGGCGGCGAAGGCCACCGCGGCGACCGCCACGGCCGTGACCGTGAGCCCGGCGCCCAGTGCCACCCGGCGGTCGCGCCGGCGGCGCGCACCGCGGTCGGCGACGTGGTCCGGGTCGAACCCGAGGTCGGGTTCGGCGAGCGCGATGCCACGCAGGCCGTCGATGATCTCGTTGTCGTCCACTACCGACTCCTCTCTCCGGTGGACATTTCCTCGGACTCCCAGCGGTCGACGACCGCGCGCAGCGCGTCGAGCCCCCGCGTGGCCTGGCTCTTGACGGTTCCCGCCGAACAGCCCAGCGCGTCGGCGACCTCCGCGACCGGCAGATCCAGGCAGAAGCGCAGCACCACCACGGCCCGCTGCCGCGGCCCGATCTCGGCGAGCGCCCGCAGCAGCAGGTCGCTCAGCCCGCTCGCGGCGGCCACGAGCGCCGGGTCGAGCGCGTCTCCGGCCGTCTCCGGCACCACCCCGTCCCGGCTCTCCCGCCGCCGCCACGGCCGGCGTACTTCGTCCAGCCAGCAACGAGTCAGCACGCGGCGCACGTAGTTGTCGATCGACTCGCTGTGCCGGATCCGCGGCCACACCCGGTGCAGCTTCAGCAGCGTGACCTGCACCAGGTCCTCGGCGAGATGCCAGTCCAGGCACAGCAGGTACGCCGTGCGCCGCAGCGCGAGTGTCCGGTCGCGGGCGAACTCGCGGAAGCCCGTGTCGTCCTCGATCCTCAAACCGCCCTCCAAGCGTGTGGTGTGGCATTACCTACGCGGCGGCGAGCGTCAAAGGTTGCACGGCAAAGCCGATTGCGGACGGGCCTTGGTGCGGTAATGTTCCAACGAACCTCGCTCATTCTTTGTGAGGAAGGAACTGCATGTCCCCTGCATCCCTGAACCGGCGACGCCTGCTCATCGGCACCCTCGCCGTCGGCGCCGGCGCCGTGGCCGGCCCCCTGCTGCTGTCCGGATCCGCCAGCGCCTACACGTGGTCCCGCGTGCTCAAGGAGGGCTTGAGCGGCGCTGACGTGACCGAGCTGCAGATCCGGGTCGCCGGTTACCCGACGAGCAGCGCCGGCCACACCCGGCTCGCTCTCGACGGCGACTTCGGCCCGGCCACGACCGCTGCGGTGAAACGCTTCCAGTCCGCGTACGGGGTGGGCGCCGACGGCGTCGTCGGCACCGGCACGCAGAGCAAGCTGAACGCGCTCGAGTCGTCCGACGGCTCGACGCTGCACTTCAACTTCAGCGAGTTCACCGACCGCATCAGCGGGACCTTCAACGGTGGCAAGGTGAGCGCGGCGTCCGCCAAGGAGAACGCGCGGCGCTGCATGTACAAGCTGGAGGCACTGCGGCTCAAGCTCGGCAACAAGGCGATCACCGTGAACTCCGGGTTCCGCAGCATTCAGCACAACTCCGACATCGGCGGTGCGAGCGACAGCATGCACCTCTACGGCACGGCGGCCGACCTCAACGTGCCGGGCGTGGCCAACCGCACCGTGTACCAGAAGGCGGAAACCTGCGGGTTCTCCGGCCTGGAGACCTACACCGTGGATCACCAGCACGTCGACAGCCGGGCCGACCTCGGCCGCGCGTGGTGGTGGCAGGACGGCACCATCTGAGTAACTCCACCGAACCACGACCGAGCCCGTCCCGTTGCCGGGGCGGGCTCGGTCGCGTCGGTCAGCCGATCACCGTCACAGGTCGCGACGCTGGAAGGCGAACGCGGCCAGGGCGAGCGCCCCGGCGACCCACAAGGCGGTCCATACGAGATAGGCGGCGGTCAGGGCGGCCTCGCTGACGAACGGCGAGCCGCCGACCGCCGCGCCGAACTGGGACAGCACGGTCGGGTCCTGGATCGCGTACATGGCGCCGTGCCACAGGCCGTCGGTCGGCAGCAGCATCTGCGAGACCGTGCTGACCCGGGCCAGGCCCTCGTTGCCCATGGCCTTGCCGACCCCGCCGACCACGCCCGCGATCCAGGTGGAACCGAACAGGCCGACCGCCACGACACCCGACGCCATCGGCGAGATGGCCGTGGACAGCAGCAGCCCGAGGGTCAGCAGCACGGACGTCTGCGCCGCGAGCAATGCCAGTCCGGCCACCGGTTGCGGTGGCCAGTAGTCCACGGTGAACCAGACGATGAGGAACTGGGCCAGCCCGGCCACGGCCACGAACCCGCAGCCGAACGCCACGAGCCCCAGCCACTTGCCCAGCAGCACCGACGAGCGGCGGACCGGCCGCGCCGCGACCGCGAGCACCGTCCCGGACTCGATCTCGCCGGACAGGGTGGGGCCGGCGAGGAACGCCGTGCCGAGCGCAGCGATCAGGCTGAGCCCGAACATCACGAGGTTCAGCACCGTCGAGGCGGCGAGCCGGGCCTCGCCACTGGTGAGCGAGCCGAACGCCGCGTCGATGCGGGAGAAACCCCATGCGGACAACGCCAGCAGCGCGATCGTCATGATCGCGAGCGCGCGCAGCACCCGGCGGCGACCGGCCTCGTGGAGGGTGAGGCGGGCGAACGTCAGCACGATCATGAGTGCTCACCACCCGGGCGGAGGATGTCCAGCAACCGATCCTCGAGGCTGATCCGGCCGGGTTCCACGGCGTGCACGCGGACACCGAGCCGGACGAGGTCGTCGACCAGGTCCGGCACGACGTCCTCTTCGGACTCCAGGTCGGCGGGCAGCGTGACGGTGTACGAGCTCGCCTCCCTGCTCAGCGCGCCGGCGGCGGCCAGCCGGGCCTCCGCGTCCGCGCCCACCCGGTCCAGCCGCAGCCGCACCTCGCGGCGGCCGAGCAGCTCCGCGAGGCTGCCGGCGGCCGCGATCCGGCCCTTGTCGAGGATGACGACGCGGTCGCAGACCCGCTCGACCTCGCCGATGAGGTGGGAGTTCAGCAGGACCGCGACGCCGCGGGACTTGAGGTCCAGCACCAGGTCCCGGACGTCGGCCCGGCCGATCGGGTCGAGCGCGCTGGTCGGCTCGTCGAGGACGACGAGGTCCGGGCGCGCCACCAGCGCGACGGCCAGGCCGAGGCGCTGCTGCATGCCCTTGGAGAAGCCGCCCACCCGGTCGCCCGCGCGGTCGGCGAGGCTGACCAGCTCGAGGCACTCGCGCCGTTCCCCCGCCGGCACCGTGACGCCCGCGAGCCGGACGTGCAGGTCCAGTACCTCGGCGGCGGTGAGCCAGGGCTGGTACCGGAAGAGCTCCGGCAGGTAGCCGACGCGGGCCCTGGCCCGCGGATCCGCGGCCGGGCGGCCGAGCAGCAGCACCTCCCCCGCGTCCGGGCGGACCAGGCCGAGCAGGATCTTGATGACACTGGTCTTGCCGGCCCCGTTCGGCCCGAGCAGGCCGACGACCTCGCCGCGCTCGACGGTGAAGGACACGCCGTCGACCGCGGTCCGCTTGCGGTAGCGCTTCCGCAGGCCGGAACACCACACCGCACGCGACTCCGGCAGGTCGTCGAGCAGCCGGCGTGCGGCGTCGAGAGCGGGCTGGCCCGTGCTCACCGGTCCCACCTCAGCCCGCGCGCCACGGACAGGACCTCGTTGGCGCCGAGGGAGCCGGCGACGGCGGTGACCACGCCGTCGCGCACCCAGACCACGCCCGCCGTCGTGCCGCTGCGCGAGATGAGCACCGTCGCGCGCACCCCGCCGACGTCCGCGGTCGAGGTCGTCGACTGCTCGGCGGACACGAACAGCGGCAGCGTCGTCCCGTCGGCGGCGAAGTTGCGCAGCTGAGCAACGACGTTCGCGGGCAGGCCGGGCAGGGACAGCAGGTAGTCGCGGGCCGTCGCGAACGGGATGCCCGACGAGTACACGGTGGGGGCGGTCACCCGCGCCACGATCATGGCCGGGATGCCGTGCGCCTCCGGCCAGATCTCGGCGAGGCCCGGACCGGCGTCCAGGCGGAACTCGCTGCCGTCGAGGCCCGGTGGCGGTGGCGGCAACGTGCGGCCCAGGGAGCGGGCCGCCGTCGCGGCCGAGTAGGTGAACACCGCGCTCGCCCGGCCGCCGACCTGGTAGGTCGGCTCCCCCGTGACACCGCGGGGCAGCTCGTGCACCCGCGGGACGGTCAGGCCGGTGGCCTCCTCGGCCGCGGCGGCGTCGGCGACCTGGTGGATGTCGATCTTCTCGGTGACCCGGACCTCGCCGAAGGCGGACAGGTCGGGCAGCGTGACCAGGTCCGCCTCGGGGGCGGTGACCGGCGTGATCTGCTCGGCCCGGAAGATCGGCAGCCAGTCCGCGGCGGCCGCGGCACCGGCCCCGGCCAGCAGCGCGACGGCGCCGACGGCGGCGACCACGGGACTGCGCAGCCGCCCGCGCCTCCGGTGGACGGGGACGGCCACCCGCCGGGGCCGGTCGACGGCGCCCGACAGGCGCCGCCACCCCGCGTCCACATCGACGTCCAGGTCGACGTCCGGGTCGGCGTCCAGCGCGGCGGCGGTCATGGCCGCGTCTTCTTGGGCGGCCGCCAGCCCGGCCAGGCACTCCGGGCAGCCGGCGACGTGCGCACGATCGGCGTCGGCGACGCCGGCCGACTCGTCGAGGAGCCGGCGCAGCGTGCCGTCAGTCGGATGACGCATGGCGATTCAACTCCTCTCGCAGGGCGGACTCGGCGCGCCGCACGGTGGTGCCGACGCTGCCGGGTGAGAGATCGAGTGCGGCGGCGACCTCGGCGTAGCTGAGCCCGCTGTGCCGCAGGACGAGGGCGACGGCCTGCCGGCGGGGCAGCCGCGCGAGCGCCGACCGCACCCGGCGGCGCTCCTCCAGGGTGACGACCGCGTCGGCGACGTCCGGGAGCACGGCGTCGCCGTCCCGGGCCGCCACCTCGCGGACGGCGCGCCGCCGTCCCGACCGGAGATGGTTCAGGGCCGTGTGGGCCGCGGCGACGGACAGCCAGCCGATGGCCTGGCCGGCCGGCACCGCGCAGCGCCCGAAGGCCAGGAACACCTCCTGCGCCACGTCCTCGGCCTCGTCCCGCGACCCGAGCACCCGCGCGGCGACCCCGACGACCTTCGGGTACGTGGCCCGGAAGACCTGTTCGAGGTCGGCTCGGACCGCCTCCTGCTTCCGGGCACCCCGCAAGGCCACCCCGTCCTTCCGCTCAGCCAGCACCGCTGCCGCGCCAACACCGTCCACACTCGTACAGCACCGCGGGCGCCGCACATGTGACACGCGCGGGCCGGCGGGATTGTGCGAACGTTGCCGGTATGGACCTCGCGGACCGGTTCCTGCTCCTCGCCGTGGCGGCGGACAACGACGGCTGGCCCATGGCCGAGGACGACCAGCCGCGGGTTCCCACGGCCTACCGCCGGGGAGCCGCGGCGGCGCTGCTGGCCGAGCTGGTGCTCCGGAACCGGGTCACGCCCGGCGGGCGAGCGGCCGTCCTCGACCCGGCCGCCACGGGCGACGCGGAGCTGGACGCCGCCCTCGACGCGGTCGGGCCGGACGGCCGGCGAGCCTCGCGGTGCGTCGCCGACATCGCCGCCGCGCGGCCGGACCTCGCGCGCCTGCTGGGGATGCGCACCCGGGGCCTGCTGCACACCTACCCCGGCCGCGGCGGGCAGCGCCTGTTCGTCCCCGAGAACACCACCGCCCTCGACCTGGTCGTGGCACCCCTCCACACGGCCCTGCGCGCGCGTCGCTGCGACGAGCCGACGGCCGCGCTGCTGGGCCTGCTGCGCACGAGCCGGCTGCACCGGTTCTGGCTCAAGGGCCTGCCGCCCGCGGAACGCGACCGCCGCCTGCGCGAGCTGACGCGGTCGCCTAACCGCGTCACCCGCGCTTGAGCACCACCAGTTCGCCCGCGCTGTGGATGAGCGGGTCGCCGTAGCGGCCGCACACGGTGTACCCGTGCTTGCCGAACAGCTCGACGATCCGGTCGGAGGTGACCGGGTCGAGCACCCCGCCCTCGGCCCCGGCGGTGGCGCGGCGCTTGCCCTCGCGGGTGTTCAGCGAGACCACGTAGGTCACGCCGAGGTCGGCCACCATCCCGACGTAGTGGTCGACCACGTGCGGCTCCATCTCCTGGAAGGAGAACGAGTTCACGAACACGTCGAACGGGCCGCGCACGTCGGGCAGCCGCCAGTTGGGCAGGCAGGCGGACGCGGGCAGGTCGAGCGGGCCGGTCGCGTCCAGGGCGTCGGGCACCAGCACCCGGTCGCCGAACAGCGTGCGCAGGTAGTATGCGGCGGCCGTCAGCAGCGGCGGGATGTCGAGGTTGACGTACCGGGCGCGCTCGTCGCGCTGCAGCAGGATCTCGCCGAGCACGCCGAACCCGCCGCCGATCTCCAGGACGTGCCGCGGCGGTTCGTCGACGTGCCGGGACAGCGCGGCCAGGCACAGCAGGTAGTTCAGGTACGGCTTGCCCCACCGCACGGTGTCCACGTCGGTCAGCGCGTAGTGCCGGACCGGCCGGCCAACCGCGCTCTCGCCGAAGCCCGTCAGGTCGAACGGCCAGCGGGACTGGTCCCACATCAGCCGCGCCGCGTCGAAGTCCCGCACCGCCTCGTGGAAGCCGTTCAGCGAGCGCAGCCAGGACAGCTTGGTCAGCCCCGGGTTGGCCTTGACCGCGTGCTTGAAGGTCTTCTCGAACGTGCCGGGCGCCAGCGCCCTGCTGTAAGCCGGGTAGAACCAGTAGCCGGCCGTCGGCCAGGACTTGAACTCCTCCAGGCCGCGCGACTCGAGATCGGCGAGGATGTCGCGCAGTCCCGGGGTCCAGAAGTTCGTCGGGCGGTAGATCGGGTCGCAGTCGCGGACACCGTCGAGCAGGTGCTTGGTCATGCCGGTCCAGTCGGTCACGCCACGACCCTAGTGCCGCCTCAGGCGGCGGCCATTACCTGCCGCTACCGTTGGCCGGAAGCCGAGGAGGAGCAATGGACTACCGCGGGTTCGTCAAGAAGCTCGACGCGCAGCCGGTCCCGGAAACGCTGGCCTACGAGGACGTCGTGGCCAGGGCGATCTCGCGCGCGGACCTGCGGGAGGACGTCCGGGGGATCAACGCGAGCCTGGAGATCATCCGGCAGACGCGTGGCGGCGACTGGCCGACCGAGGCGGTCACCGAGGAGGGTAACTTCGTCGACCTCGTCTGGCACGAGGCCGAGTTCCGCGACGGTGACTCCTACACCTACGCCCTCTACGACACCGACGACCGCTACCTCGGCTGCCTCTACCTCTACCCGATGGGCCGGCGCACCCCGCTGACCGAGGAGCTGCTCGCCCACGACGTCGACGTGAGCTGGTGGGTCACGCCGCCCGCCTACGAGCAGGGCTACTACACGAAGCTGTACCGCGCCCTGCGCCACTGGCTCGCCGAGGTGCTCCCGTTCACCGAACCGTACTTCTCCAACCGGGAGATGCCGGCCGGCTGAAACCGGGAGTTTCCGCCCGGGCATTCGTTGACGCGGTGAGATTCGCGTCCGCATAATTCGCGCACGGTGACACCCCACTCACTTTCCGTGCGACGCGTAGGGGTCGGTCACGTTCTTCGACCTGCACGACAACTGTCGTTCTGCCCTGCCGTGAGCACGAAGGGGAACATCACGTGAACGTCCACACGAGACGACGACGGCGGACGCCGTCAACCACGCATGGCTGGAGAAGGTCGCCGCCGAGATGCTCGCCGAGGCCCGCGAGGCGGCGGTCGCGGCCGCGACCGTCGAGGTGCGCCGGCCTGCCCCGCCGCAACGGCGCAGGACCAAGCCCGCCCGCGACGGTTACGGCCGCCCGCTGCGCCAGGCCCCCGCCCCCGCTCCCGCTGCCCGACGACGACGGCGCAGGAGACGCCCGCGCACCGGCCATCCGCTCGGCATCGCCGGCAAGGTGCTGCTCGGCGCCGCGCTCACCGGCGTCGGCATGGGGCTGACCTCGGGCGCGTCGGCCGCCGAACCGGTGCAGGACAACGACACCACGACGTCCACTCCGGACACGAGGTCGCGCCCGTCGCCGACGTGCGGTCGATGACCGACCGGCAGCTGGGCCAGGAGCTCGGCCGGGTCAGCGGCAAGGACTCCCTGCGCACGCAGGAAGTCGTCACCGAGATGAAGCTGCGCGGCACGCAGATCTTCGAGGCCGCGCCGCCGGTCAACAACCCGGGCAACGCCGGGGCGACGACGGCCCGGCCCGCGGTCTCGGTCACCGGCACGCTCGCCTACGACCCCAACAACGGCAGCGTGCTCACCAGGCCCAGTGCCCCGCAGGTCATCGCCGCCCCGAGTGCCACCCAGCAGCCCGTCGCGGCGCCCGAGGTGGCGCGGCCGACGGTGAAGGTCGTCGTCGTCGGCGACTCGTTCACCAGCGGCGAGGGCGCCACCTCGTCGACGTACCGCACGGTCCCCGTCCCGGTCACCACCGAGGACGGCATCACCTACCAGGTCCAGCAGATCGACCCGGCGCACCAGTCGTCGACGGCGCCGACGTTGCAGGCGCTCAACCAGATCCAGGCGGCCAACCCCGGCGCCGACATCCAGGTGACGTTCGTGCCCGTCTCGGGGGCCACCCGCGACAGCCTGTACCAGACGACCAACCCGGGGACGCCGTTCGAGCAGGCCCCGCAGATCAACGCGGTGAAGGGCGCGGACGTCGTGATCGTCGGCATCGGCGGCAACGACGCGCGCTTCAGCGACTGGGTCAAGACCGCGCTGGGCAACACCGACTCGTCGTCGGCGCAGCAGTTCCCGGAGTTCACCCAGCAGCTCAACGACGGCACCTACCTCGCCAACCAGACCAAGCTGCTCAACGACATCTCCGGCATGGCCGCGCCGAACGCGACGATCGTCTCGCTCGGCTACCCCAAGGCGTTGCCGGCCACCGTGCCCGGCACCCCGACGTGGTACTCCCCGTTCAGCTGGTCGACGATCAGCCAGGGCGAGGCGGACCGGTCCAACGAGCTCGCCACCACGCTGAACACGAACAACCAGGCCGCGTCGGCCCTGGCCGCGTCGCAGCACCCGGCGCAGCAGTGGCTCTACGCGGACGTGTCGACCGCGCTGCAGGGCCACGAGCTGCTCACCAACCAGGAAGGGCTCAACGGCCTGACCCCGACGAACCTGCAGGGGTCCTACCACCCGAACGACCTGGGCCAGCAGCTGCTCGGCAGCGTGCTGCAGCCCTATGTCGAGCAGGCGGTGAACAACCAGCTGGCCCGGTTGGGCGTGCAGGGCGCGGAGAACGTCCCGCCGGCGACCCCGACGTTCGCCAACGAGTGGAACATGCGGGTGGACATCCCGCTGCAGATGCAGTCCCAGCAGCAGAACCAGATCCCCGGCACCGACCAGGTGGCCCCGACCCAGCAGGACCCGCCGCAGCAGGACCCGGCCCAGCAGAACGGGACCCAGCCGGACGGGACCCCGCCGCTGTCCAGCCCGCCGGAGGGCACCGACCCGAACGGCGACCTCGACCGCGACGGCATCTCCAACAGCCAGGACCCGACCTGGAACGAGAACAACACCGACCCCACGAGCACCGACGTCGGCGACGGCCCCGAGGGCAACCCCGGCTACACCGACCCGGCCGCCCCCGCCCCTGCTCCCGCTCCTGCCGACAACACCACCGCGCCCACCAACCCCGACACCGGTTCGGGCAACTTCAGCGGCTCCCTGGATCCCAACGCCGGTCTGGGTGCCACTGACACGGGCGCCACCACTCCGGACACCGGCACCGGGTACTCCGACTCCGGGTTCGGCAACAACACCGGCGCCACGGGCGGCGTCGACACCGGCACCGGCTTCTCGGACTCCGGGTTCGGCAACAACTCCGGCAGCATCGACACCGGCAGCGGCTACTCGGACTCGGGCTTCGGCAACAACAGCGGCAGCCTCGACACCGGCAGCAGCTACACCGGCGGTACGGACACCGGCAGCGGCTACTCCGACTCGGGCTTCGGCAGCTCCGGCGGCTACGACTCAGGCAGCTCCGGCAGCTTCGACTCGGGCAGCTCCGGCGGCTACGACTCAGGCAGCTCCGGCAGTTTCGACTCCGGTGGCGGCGGGTTCGACTCCGGTGGCGGCGGGTTCGACTCCGGTGGCGGCGGGTTCGACTCCGGTGGCGGCTTCTGACCCAGACGTCTCCACGGCGAGAACGGCGGCCGCGGCCGAGGCTTCTGCCTCACCGCGGCCGCCGTTCTCGTCAGTGCGAGGTTCAGTGCGAGGTTCAGTGCGAAGTTCGGTGCGAAGTAAGGCCTAAAGCCCCGCCGTACCCCCGGGCGCGCGGCGCAGGTGCAGTGCGGCGTGGTTCGCGGCGTCCAGGTCGTCGACCGTCACCAGCCGGACCTCCGCCGCCCGCCGGCCGACCGCGAAGCGGACGTTGCGCAGCTGGCCCGTGGTGGCGCGGAACGGGTCGTCGTGGCGGCCGAACGCGACCCCGGCCACCTTGCGGATCGCGTCGTCGACTCGTTGCGGGCGTTCGAGGTTCCAGGCGTACCCGTGCCAGTGGAGCACTCGCTCGTAGATCTCCCGGTTGGTCGGCGGGCGCGGGTAGTCGTCGGCTCCGGTCAGCCACGGCTCGGCCAGCGCCAGCGCCACGAACCACTCCCGCCCGTGCGGCAGCAGCCCCGGCGCCTGCTTGGTCGCCGCCGCGTCGCGGTCCATGAGCGCCAGCGGGATCGGGCCCGTGACGGCCGAGTCCGTCCGCAGCACGTCGACCACCAGCAGCCGGTCGGCGAGCCCGGAGCTGACCCGCTTGCCCCGCAGCACGAGCAGCTGGCTCTCCCCCTCGTCGAGCTGCGCGGACATGCCCACGGTCAGGATGACGCGGCGGGCGCCCGCCGGCGCGTCCAGCATCGTGGACAGCTGCGCCTCGGAGCCGCCGTGCCACCGCAGGCGCGCGGTCTCCTCACCCACGACCAGCTCGCCGAGCAGCCGCGAGACGTGGTCGGCGCTGTCCGGGAGCGGGTAGGCCGTCACCCGCAACTGCGCGTCCAGCCGGTCGTCAGGAACCCGGGGGGCGCGACCGAACAGGAGCGTCTCGCCAGACCCGAGCACGACGGGAGGCACATCCGACGCACGCACCGTTACCCGTAGCACGGTTAGCAAGCCTAGACACCCCGGTCAGGGCGTAAGGCGAAAACTGTCGAGAATCGTCTTCAGCTCGTCCTGCCGGGTGCGCCAGAGCCGCTCCGCCTCGCCGCGGTTGTCGCCCTGCGAGCTGATCGTGAGGATGTAGGTTCGCCCGCTCGCGGTGACGAACGCCCGCAGCCGCTCGTGGAGGTCGTACCCGCCGTCCTCGTTGACGTGGTAGGCCACCTCCAGCTCCGCGCGGGTCGTGCCGTCCGGCGCCGGCGTCTTGACCAGCTTGATCCGCCGGTACTTGGTGATGAAGTCGACGTCGAGGAAATCGCCCTTCTCGAGATCGGCGAGTTCGCCGAACGCGCCGCCGGGCGCGGCGTCGTCCCACCACTCGAGGTGCGCCAGCACGAGGCGCGGGCTGTGCGGGTCGCTGACCCAGTAGATCTCCTGTTCGGACGGATCCTTGAACCAGCCACGCGGTATCGCGACCGAGAACCCTTCGCCGCTGTGCGCGGTGAAGCCGGCCGGCACGGGAGCCGACGCCTTGATCCCGGTGGCGGTCCCCGCCACGGCACCCGGCCGCACGATCAGCGAGACCCCGCCCAGCGCGACGAGGACGAGTACGACGAGCAGCACCACGAGCGGCCGTCTCATCCGCTGCGCGCGGGCGCGGGCGCCGGTCGGCGAGTCCCGCAGCGGTTCCACCACGTGCGCGGTGTCCGGGTCGGCCACCGGCTGCCTGGGCGGCAGGCTGGGGCGGTCGATCACCCGCTCCGCCGCACGCGGTGCCACCGGCTCGGCCGCGTGGTCGGGCTCGGCCCTCGGGCCGTTGGCGATCGCGGCCAGCAGCGCGCCGGCCGCGGCCGCGGTCGGGCGCAGCCGCGGGTCCTTGTGCAGCAGCATGGCGAGCACCCGCGACAGGCGGGGCGCCCGCGGCGATCGGGGCCGGCTCGTAGCTCAGCACCGCCGCAAGGGTGGCCTGGGTGTCCGAACGCGCGAACGGCGACTCGCCGCGCAGCGCGGCGCACAGGGTGACGCCGAGGGACCAGATGTCGGACGCCGGTCGTCACCGTGCCGTTGACCCGTTCCGGCGCCATGTAGTCCAGCGAGCCGACCACCGAGTCGCTGCCCATGGTGTCGCTCGTGATCGCGGCGATCCCGAAGTCGGTGAGGACGACCCGCTCGCCGTCGAGCAGGATGTTGGCCGGCTTGACGTCCCGGTGGATGACGCCGCGCGCGTGCGCCACCGACAGCGCCTCCAGCACCCGGATGCCGATCTCGGCGACGCGCTGCTCGGGCAGCGGCCCCTGCTGGCGGACCACCTCGGCCAGCGACCGGCCCTCGACCAGCTCCATCAGGATCAGCGGCCGGCCGTCGTCGACGACCACGTCGTGCACGGCCACCACCCCGGGATGGCGCAGCTGCGCGGCCGCGCGCGCCTCCCGCAGGACCTGCTTCGTGTGGAAGTCGTTGTCGACGCCGATCCGGACGTGCAGCTCCTTGACGGCGATGTCGCGCCGCAGCAGCTCGTCATGCGCCCGCCACACCACGCCCATCCCGCCCTGGCCTATGCGGGTGAGCAAGCGGTAGCGACCGGCGACCACTGTCACGACATGAAAACTACGCGCGATCATGCAGCGTGGTAAACAAGGTACCCACTGTTACGACAATTGGCGTGCCGCTGTCCGCCATCTGCCCAGGTGCGCGGACGGTGAGATCGGCGCGTGCGCTCAGCCGAGGACCAGCGGCAGCCGCGCCGCCAGCTCACCCAGGTCGGCCCGCTCGTCGTCGGTCGGGGTGCGCCGTCCGGTGCCGACCAGCAGGGCGTCCGGGTCGGCGAACGACGCGGGGAACCGGGCGCCGGCCAGCTTCTCCAGCGTCGCGCGGGAGCGGGACAGGCCGTCGGCGGGCGGTGCCGCGGCGTCCGGGCGGTGCGCGTTCAGGTCGAGGTGGTGCAGCGTCCACTCGACGACGTACGCGTCGAGGTAGTCGCCTGCGGTGAGGACCTCGCCCTGGGTACTCACCCGGGCCGCGGGATCGGCGAGGCCGGCGGCGCGCCCGGCGGCGGAGCCGACGTCGTCGAGGTGGAACTTCAGGAGCGCGGGGTCCTCGTACGCGGCGGCCAGCCGGACGATCAGCGCGTCGAGCGGGTCCTCGCCGGTCGGCGGCTCCCCGAGCTTCCAGTAGGTCACCGCGTCGACGGTCGGTTCCGCGTCGGCGGGGGTGACGAGGGTGATCAGGACGTCCTGCGCGTCGATGACCAGGTGGCACACCAGGTCCCGGACGAGCCAGCCGGCACAGCCGGACGGGAGCGCGAAGTCGTCGTCGGAGAGGTCGGCCACCGCCGAGAGCAGGGCGGTCCACGAGCCGGCGAAGAGGTCCACCGCGGCGGTCACCGCCCGGGCGGGGCGAGGCGGTACACGGCACCGGCCTCGTCGTCGGAGATGTAGACCGCCTTGTCCGGGCCCATGACAGCGGCGACCGGGCGCCCCCAGCGGGACCCGTCGGCGGCCTGGAACCCGCCCACCAGCGTCTGCTGGGCACCGAGCTCGCCGTCCTGCCACGGGAAGAACGACACCTCCGGTGCGCGCGGCGGTGACGCGTTCCACGAGCCGTGCACACCCAGCAGCGCGCCCCGGGCGTAGTCGCCGGGCAGTCCACCGTCCACGAAGGACAGTCCGAGCGGTGCGGAGTGCCCGCCGAGTGCCTGCTCCAGCGGAGGCAGCGCCGCGCAGTCGAGCTCGCGCCCGTCCGGGTTGGTCCCGACGTCCGCGATGAACGGGACCGCCGAGCGGTGCTGCTCGCTGCCCTGGACTCCCGGCTTCACGTCGGGGTCCGGGTTGCAGTACGGCCAGCCCAGGTTCCGCCCGGCGGTGAGCTTCGCGAGCGGCTCGACGGGGTGGTCGCGCACGTACCCCTCGATCACCTGCCCCTTCGACGAGCCCGAGGCGTCGCCGTAGGGACGGTCGAACGGGTACTGGACGTTGTCCCGGTTGTTCACCGCCGTCCACAACGCCCCGTCCGGCGCCACGGCCAGGCCGGTGCCGTTGCGGACACCCACCGCGAACGTCTCCGCCGCCCCACCGCCGGGTGGCACGCGCAGGATCACCGCCCGGGGCGGGTCCGCCGTGAGGTCCTCGGCCGAGACGTTGCCCGTGGAGCCGACCGACACGTACACCGCGCCGTCCGTGCCCAGCGCCACGCTCTTCAGCGCGTGCGCGTACTTGCCGCCCAGGTCGACGCTCTTGGCGTCGGGCAGGCCCGTGACCACCGGGCGCGGGTCGGTCGCCTTCCCGTCGGCGTAGGTGTAGGTGTCGACCCGGTCGCTCTGCGCGACGTACAGCGTCGAGCCGTCGAACGCGAGCCCGTGCGGCAGGTTCAACCCGGTCAGCAGCGGGGCCGGTTTCGCCGTGCCGTGCCCGTCCGGCACCACGCGGACCACCGAACCCTGGTCCGGCACCGAGACCAGCAACGCGCCGTCGGGGGCCCACGCCTCGAGCCTCGCCGACGGCACCCGCGCGAACACCGACATCGACCAGCCACGGGGCACGAGCGCCTGCCGCTGCGTGTCCAGGGGCGCGCCGGACATCCCGTCCGGCACCTCGACCGGCGCCGGGGCGAGCCCGCCCGGAGCCGCCGCCGACGAGGACGACGTGTCCGGACTCGTGGCCGGCGTGCCGGGCTCCGACATGCACGCGGCGGCCAGCAAACCCACCGCGACCACCAGCACGCTCAGGCGGCGGACCGCCCCGCCGTCGACTCCGAACCGTGTCATCGTCACCCGGCCATGATGTCAATCGGGGAGGCGTGTCGATTCCGGGGTGGGTCGTTCGACGCGTAGGCAACGCACACGCAACGCACACCTCACCCGACCTCAGGAGCTCGCCTTGTCCACATCAGTGCTGTTCATGTCCATGTCGCTCGACGGGTACATCGCCGACCCCAACGACTACCTCGGTGGCGAGGACGACCACCGGCTGCACAACTGGTTCGCGCCGGGCGGCGAGTGGGCCGAGCCGAGCAAGGCCACCGCCGGGCTCTTCGAGGAGATGAAGGCCTGCGGGGCCGTCGTCGCGGGCCGGCGGACCGCCGAGCTCATGGATCACTGGGGCGGTGACCACGGCGGTCTCCCGATCTTCGTGCCCAGCCACCGCCCGCCCGGTCCGGCCGCGCGGTGGGGCTACCCGCTGGTGACGTACGTGACCGACGGGATCGAGAGCACGATGGCACAGGCGAAGGCGGCCGCCGGGGACCGCAACGTGCACATGGTCGGCGGGTATGTCGCACGGCGGGCGATCGAGGCCGGCGTGCTCGACGAGCTGCAGATCCACCAGGTGCCGGTGCTGCTCGGCGGGGGCCGCCGGCTGTTCGACGAGCTGCCCTCGCTCGTCGAGCTGGAGATCGTCCGGGTGATCGACACGCCGGAGGCGACCCACATCCGCTACCGCGTCGGTCGCTGACCGTGCGGGAGGTGTTGTGCGGGCCGTCAGGGCGGATCTCTAGGCTTCGGACCGGTGAGCGCAACATTGGTCGCCAAGGGGCTGGCCGCCGGGTTCGGTGAGCGGGTGCTGTTCGCCGGGCTGGACCTCGTGGTCGCCCCCGGTGACGTCACCGGCCTGGTCGGGGTGAACGGGGCCGGCAAGTCCACCTTGCTGCGCGTGCTGGCCGGTATCAACCCACCGGACGAGGGCACCGTGCGGCTCAGCCCGCCGACCGCGAACGTCGGCTACCTGCCCCAGGAGCGGGACCGCCGGGCGGGCGAGACCGTGCGCGGCTTCCTCGGCCGCCGCACGGGTGTCACGGCGGCGCAGGCCGAGCTGGACGCGACGACGGCGGCGCTGACCGAAGGAGCCGACGGCGCGGACGAGGCGTACGCCGTGGCCCTGGAGCGGTGGCTCGCGCTCGGCGGCGCCGACCTCGACGACCGCATCGCCGAGGTGGTGGCCGACCTCGGCCTGCGGGTCGGTCTCGACGCGGCGATGACCGCGCTGTCCGGCGGGCAAGCCGCCCGCGCGGGCATGGCGTCGCTGCTGCTCAGCCGGTTCGACGTGTTCCTGCTCGACGAGCCGACCAACGACCTGGACCTCGACGGCCTCGACCGGTTGGAGGCCTTCGTCGCGGGGCTGCGCGCAGCGACCGTCCTGGTCAGCCACGACCGCGAGTTCCTCGCCCGGACCGTCACCGACGTCGTCGAGCTGGACCTGGCCCAGCACCAGGTACGCAGCTACGGCGGCGGCTACGAGTCCTACCTCGCCGAGCGCGCGGTCGCCCGCCGGCACGCGCGCGAACGGTACGACGAGTACGCCGACACGAAGTCCGCGCTGGAGCTCCGCGGCCGGACCCAGCGCGCGTGGATGGAGAAGGGCGTGCGCAACGCGCGCCGCAAGTCCACCGACAACGACAAGATCGGCCGCAACAAGCGCGCCGAGACCACCGAGAAGCAGGCCTCGAAGGCACGCCAGACCGAGCGGCTGATCGAGCGCCTCGACGTGGTCGAGGAGCCCCGCAAGGAGTGGGAGCTGCGGATGGAGATCGCCGCCGCACCCCGCTCCGGCGCGGTCGTCGCGGCGCTGCGCGGGGTGGTGGTGCGCCGTGGCGAGTTCACCCTCGGACCGGTCGACCTGCAGATCGACTGGGCGGACAAGGTGGCCATCACCGGCGCCAACGGCGCGGGCAAGACGACGCTGCTCGCGGCCATGCTGGGCCGCCTCGAACCCGACGAGGGGCACGCGTCCCTCGGCCCCGGGGTGCGGGTCGGGGAGGTCGACCAGGCCCGCGGCCTCTTCGCCGGCGAGAGCGGGGACCGTGCGCTGCTCGACGTCTTCGAGGCGCAGCTACCGGACTGGGCGCCGACCGACCTGCGCACGCTGCTCGCCAAGTTCGGCCTCACCGCCGCGCACGTCCGGCGCCCGGCCGCGAGCCTGTCCCCCGGCGAACGCACCCGGGCCGCGCTGGCCCTGCTCCAGGCCCGGGGCGTGAACCTGCTGGTCCTCGACGAGCCCACCAACCACCTGGACCTGCCGGCCATCGAGCAGCTCGAGGCCGCGCTCGCCGACTACCCCGGCACGCTGCTCCTCGTCACCCACGACCGCCGCATGCTCGACGCCGTGCACACCAACCGGCACCTGCACGTCGCCGACGGCACCGTCACCGACGCCTGACCGGTCAGGAATCGAGAAGCGCGGGCCGTGGTGGCGCACCTAGCGTCACCACCATGGACATCTCGATTCAGGCGAGCTTCCTGCCGTACGACGATCCGGAAGCCGCCCGGGCGTTCTACTGCGGCGCGCTCGGCTTCGAGCTCCGCGGTGACGTCGGCGACGGCGGCAAGCGCTGGCTCACCGTGGGCCCGGCCGGCCAGCCCGGTACGTCCGTCGTCCTGCACCCGCCCGGCGCCGACCTCGGCGTCACCGACGCCGAGCGCCGCACCATCGTCGAGATGATGGCCAAGGGGACCTACGCGGTGATCGTCCTGTCCGCCGCCGACCTCGACGACACCTTCGCGCGGCTGCGGGCCGGTGGCGCCGAGGTCGTCCGGGAGCCGGCCGAGCAGCCGTCCGGGATCCGGGACTGCGCCTTCCGCGATCCCGCGGGCAACCTGGTCCGCATCAACGAGCTCGGCTGACCATGGCGCGTCCGCGGGTGACGTCCCGGCGCCTCGTCCCCGCCGCCTACCGGCCGGTGCTCGCCAACCGGGTGTTCCGGCGGCTCCTCCTCGGCTTCGGGGTCTCCTACCTCGGGGACGGGATGAGCTTCGTCGCGGTGGCGTGGCTCGCGATCGAGCTCGCGCCGCCGGCGAGCGTGGGGCTGTGGGTCGGTGCCGCGGTGGCCGCGTACACGTTGCCGGGCGTGGTCGGCGCGCTGGTGCTCGGCCGCCGCCTGCGCCGGGTGCCGGCCCGGCGGCTGCTGCTCGCCGACAACGTGCTGCGCGGCGTGGTTCTCGGCGCGGTACCGCTGGCCTGGCTCGCCGGGCTGCTCACCCCGGCGCCGTACGTGGCACTGCTCGCGGTCTCGTCGCTGCTCCACGCATGGGGCAGCGCGGGCAAGTACACCCTGCTGGCCGAGCTGCTGCCCGACGAGCAGCGGCTCGCCGCGAACACCCTCGTCGGCTCGCTCGACTTCACCGCCATGATCGCCGGACCCGCGATCGCCGGGGTGCTGGTGACCTACGTCAGCTCCGCGCTCGTCCTCGGCCTGGACGCGCTGACCTACGTCTTCCTCGCCGTGCTCGTCGCGCGCACCACGCTGCCGGCGTCGGGGCACGTCTCCCCCGTCGACCAGGCGGCCGCCCGCGGCGGGTTCGCGTTGCTGCGGTCCCATCCCGAGCTGCTCGGGCTGCTGACGCTCACCTGGTTCTTCAACCTGTCCTACGGCCCGGTCGAGGTCGCCCTGCCGCTGCACGTGACCGGCGACCTGCACGCGCCGGGCACGCTGCTCGGCCTGTACTGGATGTTGTTCGGGATCGGCGCGGTGCTCGGCGGGCTCGCGGTCGGCGCGCTGCGGCGGCTGCCGCTGTGGCCCGTGACGGTCACCATCGTGGTCGGCTGGGGGCTCGCGCTGCTGCCGTTCGGGCTCGGTGCGCCGGCGGCGGTCACCATCGCGTGCTTCATGCTCGGCGGCGCGATCTACGGACCGTTCGTGGCGCTGTCGGTGACGCTCATGCAGGCGAAGGCGCCGCCGCGGCACCTGGCCGCGATGCTCGCCGCGCGCAGCGCGATGCTGCTCACCGCGGCGCCACTCGGCACGGCGCTCGGCGGACCGCTCACCACGGCGCTGGGCCCGCGGGCGACGCTGGGCGGTTCCGGGCTGCTGACCGTGGCGCTGGGCATCGTCGCGGGTGTCCTTTTGCTGGCCCGACGCGGGAAGCGGTGATCGTGTTAGCTTGGCCGCCGTTCGGTCGACGGAACCCGAGGTGCACCGGTGAGCAAGGTCGTGCTCGACATGTCGATGTCGGTGGACGGGTTCATCGCCGGGCCGGACGACGGGCCCCAGTACGGCCTCGGTGTGAACGGCGGACGGCTGCACGACTGGCTGCACGCCGGTGACCTCGATCCGGCCTCGCACCGGCCGGCGGACGAGACCAACGCGACGGTGTTCGACGAGCTGATGGCCACGGGCGCGGTGATCGTCGGCCGGCGGACGTTCGAGATCGCGGGCGGCTGGTCCGGTGACCACCACGACGGGGTGCCGATCTTCGTGCTGACCCGTGCCGCACCGGCGGAGCCCGCGCCGGGGCACGCGCGCTACGTCACCGACCTCGAGTCCGGTGTCGCGCAGGCCAAGGCCGCTGCCGGGGACCGCGACATCCTGCTGCACGGCGCCGCGGCCGCCCAGGCGTGCCTCCGGGCCGGCCTGCTGGACGAGATCGAGCTGCACCTGATGCCCGTGCTGCTCGGGCAGGGCCGGCGCCTCTTCGACGACCTGCCGCCCGACATCGTCGAGCTCGAGCTGGTCCGCGCCCTGGACGGGCCGGGCGTCCAGCACCTGCGCTACCACGTGCGAACGGCGGGCTGACCCATGGCGATCCGGCTCGACATGACCATCTCCCTCGACGGCTACGTCGCCGGGCCGCGGGACGACTCGGACAACCCGATGGGCGTCGGCGGGTTCCGCCTCTTCAACTGGCTCGACCTGCGCGACGAGCCGGGCCCGAGCGGTGAGGTGTACGCCGAGTCCATGGCCACCCGCGCCGTCATCGCCGGCCGCCGCACCTACGAGCTGGCCGGTCACTGGGGCGGCGACCACCACGACGGCGTGCCGATCTTCGTCCTGACCCACGACGTCCCGGACGAGCCGGCGCCGGGCACCGTCCACTTCGTCACCGACGCGCGCGAGTGCGCCGCCCAGGCCCGCGCAGCGGCCGGCGACGCCGACGTGATGGTGCACGGCGCGGGCGCCGGGCAGGCGCTGCTGCGAGCCGGCGAGCTCGACGAGCTGGAGCTGCACGTGGTCCCGGTCCTGCTCGGCCAGGGCCGGCGGCTGTTCGACAACCTGCCGCCGGACCACGTCGAGCTCGACCTCGTCCGGCGGCTGACCACCCCGGACGTCGAGAACCTCGCGCAGCGCGTCACGCACCTGCGCTACCGCGTCCGCCGCTGACCTCACTGTCCACAGCGGACAGCCGGTCGGAGCGACTCCCCCAGTCCCGCTCCGACCGGCCACCCTCGGGGTGTCCCCCCGGTCACCCCGGTCCGTAGACGTCCCACAGCTGGCCGACGAAGAACGTGCCGAACCGGGCCAGGGCGGCGACCGGGCGTGGCCCGTCGGCCCGGAAGCTGCCCAGCGTCGCGGCCAGATCCATCGGCTGGATGTGCAACGTCCCCGCGGCGTCGACCACTCCGTCACCGTCCGGTGGGACGTGGCCGCGCAGCAGGCGTGTGTACAAAGTGGACGTGTCGGGCCACATGCGGGTGACGGGCCCGTCCCGCACGTCCTTCCACCCGCTGAGCGTGCGCGGCTGCCCGTCGCCGTCGGTGAACCACAGCTGGTAGCGCATCACCCGGTCGCCGGGCGAGCCGCCCGGCGTGAACAGGTTGAACCAGCCGCGTTCGACCGGCCGCCGGCCACCGCAGCAGGCGGCCTCCACCCACCCGTCGGCGCGGGCGAGGTGCTCGGGCTCGGCCAGGAAGGCGTCCACGTCGTCGACGCGGATGGTGAGCTGGAAGGAGAGCCGGGCGCCCTGGGCCCCGTCCACCGACAGCGGGTCGGTCGCCCCGAGGACGACGAACCCCGCCATCTCCTCCTCGAACGACAGCGACGTCGGCGCGACGGCGGCCGGTTCGGCCGCGCGGGGTGCCCGCGCCGGCCGGGTCTCCAGCAGCCGGGTGGACATCCGGTCGGCCAGCGCGGCGATGGTCAGTGACGGGTTCGCCCCCACCGGGCCCGGCATGGCGGCCCCGTCGGCGATGTACAGCCCGGGGTGGCCGAACACCTCGCCGTACGCGTCGCACACGCCCTCGTCGGGGTGGTGGCCCATGGCCGCGCCGCCGAGCGGGTGCACGGTGATGAACCGCTTGCCCAGCCACGCGGGCAGGCCGGAGTACTCGGCGCCGAGCACGTCCGCGATCCGCCGCATGGTCGTCTCGAGCCGGTCGAAGTGCTCGGCGCTCGCCTCGGCGCTCCACTCGACGTCGAGCTTCCCGCCCCGCAGCCGCAGCCGGCCGTCCGGCACGTCCCGGCCCATGCCGAGCAGCGGCAGCGAGCTGGCCGACAGGTCGGCGTCGCGGAACAGGTCGGCGATCTCCGCGGACATGTTCGTGTCGCGGGTGAGCAGGGCCCAGACCCGGTTCGATGACGAACCGCGAGGCGCGCATGACGTTGTGCCGCATGTCGGCGCCCTCGACCAGCCAGTCGACGAACCCGGGGTAACCGCCGTCCTGGATGTAGGCGCCCCGGCCGGCCTCGCCCGGGCCGTCGAGCTCGTCGGCCAGGCGGATCGCGCTGGTGATCACCGGGCCGTGGCTGGCGTCGATCTCCCGGGTCCGGCTGCGGTCCTTGGCCCGCAGCAGGAACGCGAGCAGGTCGCCGTTGCCGGAGAACCGGCTGCCGAGCGCGTCGGACAGCCCGGGCAGCCCGCTTCGGCTGCGCAGCAGCAGGTAGGTGGTGCCGAACGTGCCGGCGGCGAGGACCAGCCGGTCGCACTCGATGGTCCGCGACGCCGGGCCGGCCCGTCGTGGCGCGACGTAGTCGACGGCGTAGCCGCCGCCCGCGCGCTGCCGGATGTTCCACACCTCGTGCAGCGTGCGCAGGTCCGCGCCGTGGTGCTTGGCCGCGGACAGGTAGGTGTGGTCGAGGCTGTTCTTGGCGCCGTCGTTGCAGCCCATGTCGCACTCGCCGCACAGCCGGCAGGTCCGCCGGGCCACGCCGTGCAGGTTGCCGTACGCCGGCTCGACGATGGGCAGGTCGAGCCCGGGTTCGGCGCCGGGCTTGGCCGCGAAGCTGACCGCCAGCGGCGGCAGCTGCCAGTCGAGCCCCAGCTCCGTGGCCGCGTCCCGCATGGCGATGGTCTTCGGCGTGTGTCGCGTACGCCGGGTGGTCGAACGGGTAGGGCGTGGCGCCGAGCATCTCCTCGACCGCGTCGTAGTGCGGGTCGAGGTCGGCCCGGGTCACCGGCCACGACTCGTACCCGCCGTCGCCGAACGGCTCGTCGTGCACGAACCAGTGCTCGTCCTTGCGCAGCAGCACGTTGGCGTAGATGAGCGAGCCGCCGCCGAGCCCGCTCGCGACGACCGAGTCGCAGCCGCTGAAGCTCCACACGTCGTACAGGCCGTGCAGGCCCTGCTTCGGGATCCCAGAAGGCGCCGCCCATCTCGGCGGGGCTGCGCGGGAACGAGCCCGGCGGGTAGGCCCGGCCGCGTTCCAGCACCACGACCGACGACCCCGCGGCGGCCAGGCGGTACGCGGCGACCGAGCCGCCGAACCCGGACCCGACGACCACGACGTCGACATGTTCGTTGCCCACGCCGCCTAGCCCCCGTTCCGCTTGAGGAAGTCGGCGATCGCGCGGGAACACGTCCAGGTGCGCGTTGCGGCCGATGAGCGGGTCGACGTGGCCGTAGCCGTCGAGGACCTCCAGCTCGTGGCGCCCGGGCACGCGCTCGTTCAGCAGCCGGTGGCACACGATGTTGGAGTCGGCGAAGACGTGGTTGCGGTCGCCGGCCAGGAACAGCACGGGTGTCTCGACGCTCGCCGCGTCCACGAGGTAGTCGTCGGGCAGCATCCGGTGTGCCGGGTCGTCCGGGTCGAACTTCACGGCCCGCCCGGCCCGCACGATCTTGCCGATGTGCCGGAAGTAGGTGACGTCCACCGCGCCGTTCAGGTCGGCCAGGCGCTCGTGCTCGTGCGTCTCGCGGCGCGAGGTTCTCGTGCTCGTACATCGCCGGGCTGCCCGCTGCCCCACATGAAGCTCAGCATGTGGCAGGCCGGTACGTCGCAGGTCCGGTGGACCAGCGAGACCGCGCGTGGCCAGCAGCCAGCGCCGGGTGAGCGGCGGCGCCTCGCGGAAGCGCGGGTCCAGGTAGGACAGACCGAGGCCGTACTCGAGGACGACGGGCGCGGCGGCCAGCTTGAGCCGCGACCAGGCCGGCACCCGCGGGGTCAGGCCGACGCTGTTGGCCACCATGCTGGCGATGCCGTCGACCACCCCGCCGAACAGGCTCATCTGGAACGTCAGCGAGCCGATGCAGTGCGCGACCACGTGGACCCGTCGTCCCCCCACGTGACGACGGAGCTCGCGGATGGCGGCGGGGTGGTCGAAGGCGGCGATGTCGTCCAGCGTGTGCCGGCCGGTCTCCGTGTTGTACGGGAACCGGTTGCTCATCCGGAAGTCCAGCGTCCAGACGTCCCCGAAACCGTTGTCGTGCAGGAAGCTCACCAGGTTGCGGTGCTCCGGCATGATGAACATGTCGCTGGACTGGGTCAGCCCGTGCACGAGCAGCACGACGTCGTCGGACTCCGCCGCGAGGAACCTCGTCAGCTGTCAGGCCGAGCCCGTCCTCGGTCGTGAACGGATGGACCGAGACCTCGGCCCCCGAGACGCCCTCCAGCGTGTACCTCGGTATTCGACGATCCATCCTGAATCCCTCCCCCGCCCTGCTGGCATCAGCATGGCGAACCGCGACGATGCGCGGCATCGTGGAAACCCCGTACATCCACCCCGCGGTCAGGCCTCGCGGGCCAGCTTGGCCGCCACCCCGGCCCGCGAGGTCACGCCGAGCTTGGCGAAGACCCGCGACAGGTGGGTCTCGACGGTGCGGACGCTCAGGAACAGCTCCGCCGGCGATCTTCTGGTTGGTGAGCCCCTGGGTGACCAGCTTGGCGATCTCCAGCTCGCGGGGCGACAACCCGTACGTGCCGCCCTGCCGGCCGGCGGGTGCCGGCGGTGGCCACGCGGACGCCGAGGCGGCGGCGCTCCCGGACGGCCTGGGCCGCCAGCGCGGCGGCGCCGCACTCGTGGAACGCGTCGGTCGCCTCGCGCAGCCGCTCCCGGGCCAGGTCGGCGCGGTCGGCCGCCTCGTGGGCGAGGCCCGCGGTGAGCAGCGCGCGGCCGGCGTCGAGCCGCCGCCCGCCCGCCGTGAGCCGGCGCGCGGCCTCCTCGGCCAGCGCGGCCGCGGCGGCGGGGTCGGCTGCGCGCGCGACGTGTGCCCTGGCCAGTGCGACCAGCCCGGCGAACACGGGCAGCGCGGGGTCGTCGAGGCGGGCGGCCATCTCGGCCCACCGCGCGCGGCGTCGCCGCCCCGCGCGGCCTCGACCTGGGCCAGCAGCTCGCAGGTGGCCAGCAGGGTGGCCCGGTCGAGCTTGGGGTCGTTGAAGTCGGCGCAGGAGGCCACGAGCGCGTCGACGCCCTCGTCCAGCCGCCCCGCGGCGATCATCGCCACCGCCGCGGGCGTTCTGCGCCATGTAGTCCCAGACCTCGCGGCTGCCCGCGACCGTGGTGACGGCGTCCTCCCCCACGCGCAGCGCCGCGTCGTGGTCCCCGGTCCAGGCCAGCGCCAGGCAGCGCTGGGTGAGCGCGAACACCAGCTGCTGGCCCGACCCGATCAGCCGGGCGCCGTCGATCGACTCCTCGACCGTCTCCAGCGCCTCCGGCAGCCGGCCGAGCGCGACGAGCGTGCGGGCCTTCCCGGCGAGCAGGTTGGTCAGCACGTAGGCCTGCCCGGTGGCGCGGGCCACGCCCACGGAGCGGTCGAAGTGCCGCAGCGCCACGGGGTAGCGGCCGAGGCAGGTGTCGGCCCAGCACAGCCACGCCATCGTGTCGAGCCACTCGGCCAGGTGACCGTCGGGGGCCGCGTCGATGAGGCGTTCCGCGGCGTCCGCGATGCGCAGCGCGTCGGCCATCCGCCCGGCGGCGTAGGCCGACATCGGCCGCAGCGCCGCGACCGCCACGTCGAGCCCGGGCTCCCAGCCCTCGCCGGAGTCGGGCATCAGGTCGAGCACCGCCTGCGCGGCCCGGAAGTCCACCCGCATCAGGCTTTCCACGACCAGCCGCATCCGCAGCGGGATGCGCGGCGTCGGCCCGCGGGTTCGGCATCCGGCTCAGCTCGTCCAGCAGCAGCGCGCGTGCCTCGTGCGGCCGGTCGAGCTGGCGTTCCATCAGCGCGCAGATGCGGGCCGCCCGGGCCCGGCGGTCGTGCTGGCCGGCGGGGAGCAGGGCGAGCAGCTCGCGGGCGGTGTCGCGGCTCTCGGCCAGCCGGCCGCTCACGCCCTGCGCCCGGCACAGCTCCATGAGCAGCTCGCAGCCGCTGCTCGAGCGTGCCCGGCTCCACGGGCATCAGCGCGAGCGCCTTGCGCAGCCAGTGCGCGCAGGTCTCCGGCGCGTGGGCGGCGACGACGCGCGCGGCGGCCACCAGCGTGGCGACGGCCCGCTGGTCGCCGAACGACGCAGGACCGCTCGACGTGGTGGGCCTGGACGGTCGCCGGCGCGCCCGCGTCGGCCAGGTGGGCGGCCAGCCGGGCGTGCGCGCCGAGCCGCCAGCCGGCCTCGGCGTACTCGTAGGCGGCCTGGCGCACGAGCGGGTGCCGGAACCGGAACCGGCCGGACGTCGCGGGCCGCAGGATGTCGCGGGCCACGAGGTCGTCCAGCGCGACCAGCGAGTCCGCCGCCGGCAGCTCGGCGGCCACCGCCATCAGCGCCGGCTCGAACTCGTCCCCGGCCGACGGCGGCCGCGTGCGCCGACCGCAGCGAGTCCGGCGGCAGGTCACCCAGCTCCACCTGCAGCACCGCGCGCACCGACTCCGGCAGCTCGGCACCCGTCCAGCCGGTGCATCCGGGCCAGCGCCTCCAGGTAGAACGGGTTGCCGCCGCTGGCCTCGTACAGCGCCCGGCCGCGGGCCCGGTTGACGTCGGGACCGAGGAACTCGGCCACCTCGTCGGGGCTGAGCGGGGCGACCGCGATCTGGTGGCCGCCGGCGGCGTCGGCACCAGCGCGGCGATCCGCGGCGGCGCCTGGGCGGGCCGGTAGGCCACGGCCACCAGCACCCGGCCGCGCGGCGGGTGGCGCACCAGGTGGTCGAGGAACTCCGCGGAGCCGGGGTCGGCCCAGTGCACGTCGTCCAGGATCAGCGCGAGCCCGTCCGGCCCGGCCAGCTCGTCGACCAGCTGGCGCAGCGCCCGGTACAGCCGCAGCCGGACGATCCCGCTGTGGTCGGCGCGCTCCTCGATCTCGTCCGCGCCGCCGTCCAGCGCGGGGAACACCGTGCCCAGCAGGCGTCGCTGCGCGGCGCCGAGCCGGTCGGCGAGCTCGGCGCGGCACGACTCCAGGTGGTCGTCCATCGCGTCGACCAGCGCGCTGAACGGCATGATCTGCTCGAACTCCGCCGCCCGGCCGCACAACGTGGTGAGCCCGCGGTCGGCGGTGAGAGTGGCCAGCTCCGCCAGCAGCCGCGTCTTCCCGACGCCCGGCTCACCCACCACCGCGAGGAACTGGAACTCGCCGGCGCAGGCGCATCGACCAGCTGCGCGAGCGATCGCAGCGCCGCGCCCCGGCCGACGAGCGGGGCCGTGCCGGCCGGCACACCCTGGACCTCGGCGCGCAGCGGCATCAGCCGCGCGGCCCGCATCGTGGCAGGCCGAGATCGGGCAAGGCGCATGACAGTGCCATCAGCGCATCCGACTGCCTCATCGATCTAACCCCAGTCTGGGCGAGTTCCCGGCGTAGAACGCCGGCCAGCCCACATCGAACCAGCTAACAACAGCCCGCTTCGCCGGGCAACCCATCGAAAGAATGAACTCCGGAGTTCGGCGCCAGCCTAGGACGTGCCGGACATCCGGACAACTCGCCTCCCGCATCGCCCGAGATCCGCCGATTCCGCGACGGCGAACGAGCGCCGCATTTCCGGAGATGCTCACCATGAATTCAGCCCGCCGGCGACGGTCCCGCCGGGGGCGGGCGCCATGGTCCACACGCGACACCCGGTAGGGCGGAGAGAGCACGCACGGAGACCGCGGCGGAGAAATTGTGGTGCACCCTTGTGGGGAAGAACGACTTCCATGAATTCCCAGGCCGGTGGGGAGAACCGATGGCGTACGCAGCCTCGTTGTTGGACCGCCTCGCGTCGCACGCGCGCAGCCGGCCCGATGCGATCGCCCTCGTCGCCGGCGAAGACCGCGTCACCTACGCCGAGCTCGCCGCGATGGCGCGGAACGCGGGCTCCGCGATCGAGGCGCTGGACCTTCCGGCGGGGCACCGGGTCGCGGTCCACACGGCGAAGACCCCGCGCACCATCGCGCTGGTCGCCGCGCTCCTGCGCAGCCGCCGGCCGTTCCTGCTGCCGTCGGCCGAGCTCGGCGCCGACACGCTGACCATGCTGTTGGCGCGCGCGGAGATCGACGACCTGCTGACGACCGAGACTCCTACCGAGCTGCCCGACCGCCGGGTGCACAAGATCGACTGCACGGTGGCCGCCGGCCCAGCCGCGCCGGAGGCGAGCCCGCAGGCGGGTGACATCTCGTTCATGCTCACCACGTCCGGCTCCACCGGCGTGCCGAAGATCGTCCCGCTCGCCGTGGACGCGGTAGACCGGTTCACCGACTGGGCGGCGGCGCAGTTCCACATCGGACCGGACACCGCGGTGCTGAACTACGCCCCGCTCAACTTCGACCTGTGCCTGCTGGACATCTGGGCCACGCTCAAGGCGGGCGGCACCGCCGTGCTCGTCGAGGCCGAGCGGTCCACCAACGGCCGCCACCTGGCCGACCTCGTCCGGGCCAACGAGGTGCGGGTGGTCCAGTCCGTGCCCATGCTGTTCCGGCTGCTCGCCGACGCCTGGGACGGCACGCCCTTCGCCGACGTCGAGCACCTGATCCTGACCGGGGACAAGATCTCCGCGCGATTACTCGGCGAGCTGCCGGCCATGTTCCCGGCAGCCCGGATCTGGAACCTCTACGGCTGCACCGAGACCAACGACAGCCTGCTGCACGAGATCGGCGCGGGAGCCGCCGGCGGGGACCTGCCCGTCGGCAGCCCGCTGCCCGGCGTCGACGCGCTCGTCGTCGACCCGGACGGGACCGTCCTCGACGGACCGGCGACCGGCGAGCTGTACGTGCACACGCCGTTCCAGACGGCCGGATACCTGGACCCGGCCGGCACCACGGCGGACCGGTTCGTGTGCCTCGACGGCGACCCGCGGCCGTACTTCCGCTCCGGCGACCTGGTCGCCCGCGACGCCGACGGGGTGTTCACCCTGGTGGGGCGCAACGACTTCCAGGTCAAGGTGCGTGGCACCCGGATCAACCTCGAGGAGATCGAGGCCGTACTGCTCGAGCACCCGGACGTGCTCGAGGTGGCCGTCGTCGGCCTGCCGGACGACGTCGCGGGGGTCCGCGTCCACGCGGTCGTCCGCGGCCGCGCGCCCGGCGCGCCGAACGGCCTCGCACTGCGCGAACACTGTCGGCTGCGGCTGGCCAGAGTGGCCATTCCCGCCGCCATTCAGGTCATTCACGAGCCGTTGCCGACGACGTCGACGGGCAAGGTAAACCGGCAGGAAATTCGCCGGAGTCTGTTGGACAGGAGTTGATGTGAGTAATTCTGAAGTCATCAAGGAACACATTGTCCAGGAGTTCCTGCCGGACGTGCCCACCGCGGATCTGGCCGAACGACTACGACCTGATCGCCAACGGCGTGGTCGACAGCCTCGGCCTGCTCCGGCTGATCGGTTGGCTGGAGACCCGCTTCGAGATCCCCATCGACGACATCGAGATCGCCGAGAAGGACTTCGTCACGGTCGACGCGATCTGCGAGTTCATCGAGCGCGAGGCCCGGCCGAGCGTCTCGCTCGCCGACACCGCCGCGAAGGAGGGGTGAACGGTGATCATCCGACACATCGACGAGGTCGAGCCGGTCGAGTGGGGCAACGGCACCAGCCACCGGTTCCTGACCGAGGCCGACGGCATGGGCTACACCATCACCGACACCCTGGTGCGGGCCGGCTCCAGCTCACCGCTGCAGTACCGCAACCACCTCGAGGCGTGCTACTGCATCGACGGCAGCGGGGTCATCGTCGACGCCGCCGGGAACGAGTACCCCATCAAGCCCGGTGTGCTGTACGCGCTGGACAAGCACGACCCGCACCACCTGATCGCCTCGCCGGACGAGGACATGCGGCTGGTGTGCGTGTTCACCCCTGCCCTGCAGGGCGGCGAGGCGCACGACTTCAGCCTCGAGTTCTCGAACTACTGACGACGCGGCGGGAGAAGCAACGATGCGCAAGTGGACGGTCGAGCAACGGGATCTCCGGATCGCCTTCGCCGACCACTTCGCCGACTGGAGCGATGGCCATGTCGAGCGGGACCGCGACGCCGCGTTCCCGTTTCGGCAGTGGAAGCTCGTCGGGGAGTCGGGCGTGCTCGGTCTGCCGTTCGAGTCCGAGTGGGGCGGGCTGGGCCACGACCTGCTCACCACGATGTACATGCTGGAGGGCCTCGGCTACAGCTGCCGCGACGGCGGGCTGAACTCCAGCATCGCCACGCAGCTCGTGAGCACCGGGATCCCGTTGCAACGCTTCGGTTCCGACAAGCTCAAGGACCGCTACCTCGCGGCGATCGGCAACGGGAGCCTGATCGGCGCGCACGCGATCACCGAGCGGCAGGGCGGCTCGGACGCGGCCAGCATGACCGTCGGTCGCCGTCGCGGCCGGTGACGACTACGTGATCAACGGCGAGAAGTGCTTCATCAGCAACGGCCCGGTCGCCGACCTGTTCCTGGTCTACGTCCGCACCGGCACCGGCACCGGCCCGTTCGGGATCACCACGTTCCTCATCGAGCGGGACACGCCGGGCCTGGAGATCGGCCCGACCATCGACAAGATGGGCCTGCGCACCTCGCCCTTCTGCAACATCACGTTCGACAACGTCGTCGTGCCGGCGTCGAACATGGTGGGGCAGCTGGGCAAGGGCTTCCTGATCCTGAACTACGTGATGACGTGGGAGGTGCTCTGCGCCTTCGTGATCAGCCTCGGGAGCATGCGCCACCGGATGGAGCGGTGCGTGGAGTTCGCCAGGTCCCGCTCCCAGTTCGGCGCGAAGATCGGTTCCTACCAGCTGATCGCCAGCAAGCTGGTGGACATGAAGATCGGGGTCGAGAGCGCCCGGAAATGGCTCTACGACACCGCGGAGGAGTTCCTCGAGGGCACGAACGTGATGATGAGCCTGGCGATCACGAAGCTGCTCACCAGCGAGGCGAACGTCAAGTCCGCCGCCGACGCCGTGCAGATCTTCGGCGGGCGCGGGTACATCACCGAGTTCGGGCTGGAGAAGGACCTCCGGGACGCGACCGGCGGCACGATCTACTCAGGAACCTCCGAGATCCAGCGGGACAAGATCTCCCGGATCCTCCGGGTTTCCTGACCGAAAGGGAGACACGATGACCACGTCAACGGAGCCGGAAGACCTGCTCGCGGTGACCGAGTTCCTCGACCACGACACCCTGGTCGTCCGGCGGTTCGTCGACCGCGTGCTCGGCCGGGAGCCCGGCACCCCGCTCGAGAACGCCGTCAAGCTCTACTACGCGGTCCGCGACGAGATCATGTACGAGGTCTACGACGCGGACCTGACCCGGGACGGGATGAAGGCGAGCTCCATCCTGCGCCGGGGGCGCGGGTTCTGCATCCACAAGTCCAATGTGTACGCCGCGGCGTGCCGGGCCGCCGGCGTGCCCAGCCGGCTGGTGATGACCGACGTCCGCAACCACCTCGCCTCCGACCGGCTGCGCGAGATCGTCGGCGGCGACGTGTTCCGGTTCCACGCGCTGACCTCGGTCCACCTCGAGGGCCGCTGGGTGCGGGCGACGCCGGTGTTCAACCGCACGCTGTGCCGGCTCTACGGCATCACGCCGCTGGAGTTCGACGGCCGGGCCGACAGCATGTCGCACCCGTACGACAGCAACGGGCGGCGGTACATGGAGTTCCTCCACGAGCACGGCGAGTTCGGCGACTTCCCCTACGAGCTGGTCATCGAGGGCATCCGGGAGGCCCACCCGCGGCTGTGCGCGAGCGGGTACGAGACGACCCAGGGATCGCTCGTCGCCGAGGCCGGCACCGCGACGCGCCGGACCGCGTGAGGCTGCGATGAGAGAGCCAGCTGACACCCCGCCCGCGGGCGGCCCGGACTGGGACGGCCTGACCGAGCCGCCGCCCAGCACCGTGCCCGACCAGATCGCCGACCTGAGCCAGCAGTTCGACGTGTGCCGCCACGAGCTGCGCGCGGCCCGCGACGAGGTCGTGGCGTTCGCCGACTACTGCACCGCCCAGGGGCTGCCCGTCGACGATCCCTCGCTCGCGCACCTGATGGCGACGGTGCAGCAGGCCGGGTTGCGGCTCACCCGCCAGCAGCGCATCCTGACCGACAACTCCATTCCGGACGCGGCGGACCTGCTCGACGCCAGCGAGCAGGTCCTGCGGTTCGGCCTGGCCACCCTGGCCTACGTGCGGCACTCGCTGGAGTGGACGGGCAAGTCCTACGGGCAGGCCAACCGGGTGCAGTTCTTCGGCACCCAGTCGGAGTCCTGGCCGACGATGAACTACGACCGCAACGGTTCCCACCGGGCGGTCACCCGGGTGGAGAACCAGCTCCTCGACGTGCTCGGCCTGCCGGCCGACGAGTACGGCATCGGCGTCACGTCGTCGGGCATGGCCGCGTTCACCTGGATCGAGGCGTTCCTCCTGCGGGACAGGCTGAACACCGGCGACACGGTGCTCCTGGCGCCCTACATCTACTACGAGACCGCGCAGCAGCTGACCGCGCTCCCTCACGTGCGGTGCGAGCGGGCGAGCGGCTACGCCGTCGAGGAGATCATCGACGACGTGGTGCGGCTGCGGCCGAAGGTCGTCTTCGTCGACCCGCTGGCCAACAACGTGCGGCAGCGGATGTTCGACCTGCCCGAGCTGTACCGCCGGCTGCGCGAGGTGGTCACCGAGCGGACCACGCTGGTCGTGGACGGCACCATGATCGGCGCGTCGCTGCAGCCCGAGCTGTTCGCGAGCGACGACAAGCTCGAGGTCATCTACTACGAGAGCTGCACCAAGTACCTGCAGCTCGGCATGGACTTCGCGCTGGCCGGCCTGGTCGTGTACCCGACCGAGCTGACCGAGCGCATGGACATGTTGCGCCGCAACACCGGCGCGGTGCTGGCGAGGCACAACGCGGCGCTCTTCCCGACCTACGACGTGCTGGTGCACCAGCGGCGGATGCGCAGGATCTGGGCCAACGCGGAGCGCCTGGCGCAGCTGCTGCACGCCGACAAGCGGGTGGCCGCGGCCGGCGAGGTGCACCACCCCGCGCTCCCCCACCACCCGGACGTGGAGCTCACGGAGACCCTGCCGTACGGCAGCGGCATCGTGACGTTCCTCTACCACGAGCGGGACCGCAACGAGTGGAACCACCTGAACGCGGTCGTCGACGACATCCTGGCGCACGCCCGGGACACCGGCGCGCAGGCCACGAAGGGCGTCAGCTTCGGCTACTCCGTACCGCGGGTGTGGGCGCAGGACGTCGGCACGACGGAGGCCGAGCGCAAGTACGTCCCGGCGACCGACGACGAGCCGCTGTTCCTGCGCCTCTACATCGGCGACCGCGGCCACCAGCTGGAACAGCTGGCGGAGGCGATCGCGCGGGCAGTGGCCAAGGGACTGTCCGACGTGGAGTGAGGACAGCACAGCGACCGAGACCGGATTCCACGGCGTCTGACGGGGGATCCTGTCAACGCCGGTGATGTCAGGAAGACGTCAGGCAGAAGGGGTGGCCGGCCGGATCCAGGAGTACCCGCCAGCGTCCGTCGCCGGGCTGATGGTCCGGTTTGGCCGCTCCGAGTTCCAGCGCCAGCTCTTCCATCGCATCGAGGTCGTCGGCGCGGAAATCCAGGTGGAACTGTTGTGGCACGTCCTGACCCGGCCACTGCGGAGCCCGGTATCCGTCAACCCGCTGGAATCCCAGATCACAGCCGGAGCCGTCCGTCAGAGCGACGAACTCGTCCGTACCGAAGAGCTCGCGCATCCCGGTCAGTGCACCGTAGAAGCCCGCCAGCGTCCGCGGGTCGGCACAGTCCAGAGTCACCCCTCGCAGTACAGCGCCTGGCAACATTCGCTCCTTCGTGTCCGCGTGTCTGTCTCCGTAAGCCGCCGCTGCACGCGATCACCGGCCACCGCCACACCGTACGCACCACATCCACCGCTGGAGTAGCGGTTTAAGCAGCCTCACGCACAGCGCCGGCGGACTCGGCCGCCGGACTGAGCCGCCCGAGCAACCGATCAGGCAGCCGGCGCAGAAGCAAGGCCCCGACAGCGGCAACCCCGGCCACCCCGGCCATGACGAGGAACGCACTGGTCCCGATGCGGGAGTAGATCAGCGCACCGAGCAACGGCCCCGCGATGAACCCGATGTCCGAGACCAGCCCGAACGCCCCGAAGGCCCGGCCGAGCTGATGGCGGGGCACGAGGTTCACACCACGCCGCGCCACCATGTAGAGCACCGGCTGCGCGGTCATGAACACCAGGAGCCCCGCACACAGCGCCACGACCCCGCCCGTCAGCCCCATCACCGCGAGCCCGACGGCCTCCGCGACGAACGCGGCCGTGGCGACCACCAGCAACGGCCGTGACTCGATGAGCCGCGCACACGTGACGGTGCCGATCATGAACACGGCGAGCGCGATGGTGAACAGCACCGAGGTGTAGCCGATCCCGTTGCCGGTCAGGCGATCCAGGTGCAGCGGCAGCACCGGCTCGAGCGTGGCGAACAACGCGTTGTTGATCAGGTCGATGGCCGCGAACAGCCCGACCAGGACGGCGAGCATGCCGATCGCGCTGCTCCGCGAGCCGGCAGGCGCCGGCGCCGCGGGTTCGGCGGCCGGTGTGGTCGCCGCGCCGGGCAGCATGGCGAACAGCAGCACCCCGCCGCCCGCGGTCACCGCGGCGCCGGCCAGGAACACGCCGGTGAAGCCGAGGAACGGGTGCAGCACGCCGACCACCGCCGGCCCGAGCACCATGCCCGCCGTGCACGAACCGCCGAACCAGCCCATCACCTTGGTCGTGCCGTACGTCGAGCTCGCCCCGAGGACGCTGGCCAGCTGGTAGAGCACCGGCATCGTGAGGCCCTCGGCCACGCCCCAGGCGAGCCGCCACACCAGTACCTGCCAGCCGGCGTCGGCGAACGCCAGCCCCACGATGGTGGCGGCGGTCAGACCCAGCCCGACGAGGCCGAGCAGCGACGCCCGCCGCACCCGGTCGACCAGGATGCCGCCGACCGGCTGGGCGAGCGCCTTGGCGAGCGCGAACCCGCTGAACGCCGCCGCGACCTCCACCGCGGACAGCTGGAACCGGCCGGTCAGCACGGGCACCAGCGGGACCAGCATGGTGTAGGCGATGTTCATCATCGCGGCGGACAGCAGCAGCGCCGCGATGCCGGTGCGGTTGCCGGCCATCAGGGCTCCTGCACCAGCCCCGGGTATCCGGCGACCCCGGCCAGCCCGTCGTGCAGGGCGGTGAGCCGCGGGCCGTAGCGGGACACCTGGTCCGGATCGGCGGCGTACCACAGCGACCACAGATGCAGGCCGCCGAAACCGTGCCGCCGCTTGAACTCGTCGTTGCCGCGGCCGAACTCGATCCGGTCCCAGCCGCGCTCGACGCCCTGCGCCAGGATCTCGTACAGCATGAACGCGTACGGGCTGACCTCGCTGTACACGCTGGGGTCGGTGCCGCCGGCCCACAGGTAGAGCCGCCGGTCGTGCTCGAGCGCGACGAACGCGCCGATCGTCCGGCCGTTCCACTCGGCGCGGATCACGCTCGCCTGCGGGGCCGCGAGCACCGCCGACAGGGTCCGCGCGTCGTAGAGCACCGGCCAGCCGTGCTTGACCGCCGAGCCGTTGGTCAGTTCCAGGACCCGCGCCACCAGCTCCGGGCTCGGCGCCTTGTCCTCGACCAGCCGGACGTCCTTCTCCGTGGCCCGCCGCCAGCGCCGCCGCCACTCGGTGCGCACCGACTTCTTGACCTGGCCCATCACCGGATCGGGGCCGGTGCCCGGGTCCTTGTAGTAGGCGGTGTCCAGCCGGGCCACCGAGTCGGGCGCGCGGTGGGCGATCCACTGCCGGGCCGGCTCCGGCGGCAGGTTGAACACCAGTACGCCGGCCGCGCCCAGCTCGCGGGCCTGCTCGCGCGCGCTGTCCACCAGCGCGCCGACCGCGTGCGCGTCACCGGCGAGGTAGGCGGGCCCGAACACGGAGTAGACCGAGCCGACGGTGAGCACCGGGCGGTCCCACGTCCGCCCCGTGCCGGTCTCGTCCTCGTATCCCTGCCAGAACGGGGAGTGCTCCAGGAGGTAGCGCGGCGGGCCGCCGGGATCGACGACGCGCTGCCGGTCGATGGTCGCCCGCGTCCACGCGTCCAGCCACTCCTCGGTGTCGAACACCGTGGGCGGCCACGTGCCCACGTCCGGGGCGATCGTCATCGCGGCTCCCTCGTACACACAGAGACTTCTTCGACTGTGATCGACGGTAGGTCCGCCGGTGGGCGGAGGCGAGCGCCCGCGACACATACCGCACTCTGGAAGAAGAAAGCCCGGACTCGACACGATTGAAGATGTCCCGGGGCGCCCCTGTCGCGATGCTGGACCCCACACGCGATCAATGGGAGTCCCAGATGTCGAACACCCTCCGCGGGCTGACGCCATTGATCGCTTTCGTGGTGCTGAACGCGGCCACCGACGTCTTCGCGGGGAACATGACGCAGTCGGTGAGCCCGATCGCGATCGCGGCGGTCGCCTTCACCCTCGCCGCCCTCGTGTTCCTCGGCCTGGACGTGACCCGGCGCGGCGCGGTCGCGTTCCGGCCGAGGTCCGGGCACCGCCGCGACATCGTCGCGCTCAACGTGTGCACGGCACTGACCTGGCTCACCCTGCTGTACTCGCTGAAGCTGCTGGAGCCCGCGGTCGTCAGCGTGGTCACGTTCGCCATCGGGCCGGTCATCACCGTCCTGCTGGGCCCGGTGCTCCGGCGGGGCAGCACGGTGCTGGCGACCGAGGTCGCGGCGGCGCTCGGCATCCTGGTCCTGATCGCCGTGCTGAGCTGGGGCTCGCTGCGCGGGCTGAGCGGGGTGGGCGAGATGGCGGCCGGGCGGGCCGTGCTCGGCCTGGTGCTCGGGATGATCTGCGGCCTCGGCTACTCCGGCACCATCATCTACTCCAAGCGCCTCAGCGACGCCGGCCTCAGTCCATTGTCCACATTGGCCTTCCGGTACGTGCTGATGATCGCCGTGTCGTGGAGCCTGGTCGGCGCGGGCGAGGCATCGGGAGTCGGCTCGGCGCTGCTGCCCGGCGCGTGCATCGCGATCATCGGCGTGGGCCTGACGAACTACCTCGGCCAGGTCGGGATCAAGTACGTCGAGCCGATCACGGCGTCGCTGCTGGACACGCTGTCACCGGTGTGCGCGTTCGCCCTGCAGCTGTTCGACGGGCGGTTGCAACCGTCCGGCCTGACGTTCGCCTGCATCGTCGGCATCACCGGCCTGGTCGCGCTCGGCGTGGCGGCCCGGCACCGGCACGAGACCCGGCGGCGGCCGGCCGTGGTCATCTCGCTCGAGATCACCACCGAGTCCCAAGCCCGTTCGGCGTAGGGGAGAACACATCGTGGGAGACACAGTGACCCGTTCGCTCGCCTGGGCGGACGGCGCGGTCGAGGCGGTCGACCAGTGCGCGCTGCCGCACGAGTACCGGCTGCTGCGGCTGCGGACGGTCGACGAGGTGATCGGCGCCATCCAGCGACTGGCCATCCGCGGCGCGCCGGCCATCGGGGTGGCCGGCGCGCTCGCCGTGGCGATCGCCGCCCGGGCACACACCCGCGACGGCGTCTGCGACGAGCTTGCCGTGCGCACCGAGGCCGCGCGGATCGCCGACGCGCGACCGACCGCCGTGAACCTGTCGTGGGCCGTGCGCCGGGTGGTCGGCCGGCTGGCCGGCGGCGCGGACGCGGTCCTGGCCGAGGCGCTGGCGATCCTGGACGAGGACGTGGAGCGCAACCGCGCCGCCGCGCACCACGCCGCCGACCTGGTGCGCGAGCTGTGCGGGCCGGGCCCGCTGCGCCTGCTGACCCACTGCAACACCGGGCGCCTGGCCACCGTCGCGTGGGGCACCGCCCTGGGCGCGATCCGGGTCCTCGCCCAGGACAGCGGCGTGACCGAGGTGCTGTTCGGGGAGACCCGGCCGCTGCTGCAGGGGGCGCGGCTGACCGCGTGGGAGCTGTCCGAGGCGGGCATCCCGCACCGGATGCTGGTCGACTCGGCCGGGCCGGCCGCGCTGGCCGCCGGGATGGTCGACTGCGTGCTGGTCGGGGCCGACCGGGTGTGCGCCAACGGGGACGTGGCCAACAAGATCGGCACGTACTCGCTGGCCCTGGCCGCCGCCCGGGCGAAGGTCCCGTTCATCGTCGTCGCCCCGGTGTCCACTTTGGACCTGACGTTGGCCGGTGGCGCGGACATCGTGATCGAGGAACGTGACGCCGGCGAGGTCACCTCGTTCGGCGGCGTCGAGGTCGCCCCCGGTGGCACCCGGGCGTTCAACCCCGCCTTCGACGTCACCCCGGCCGACCTGGTGACCGCCGTGGTCACCGAGAACGGCATCCAGCACCCCGTGCCGACAGCCCACCGGGAGGCGTCATGACTGTCATCGACGACTTGACCGGCACCGGCCTCAGCCTGGCCGGGATCGGGGCGCAGCTCTACGCGCGCGGCTGGATGGAGGGCACCGCGGGCAACATCTCGGCCCGCCTGCCCGGCGGCGACACCGCGCTGATCACCGCGAGCGGGCTCAGCAAGGGCTCGCTGACCGCGGCCGACGTGGTCGAGGTCCGGGTCGACGACGCGCGGGCGGTCCACCCGGACGCACCGCACCCGTCCGCGGAGACCTCCATCCACGCGGCGCTGTACCGGGTCTTCCCGGACGCCAACGCGGTCGTGCACGCGCACCCGCCGCACGCGACGGCGGTCGCCGCGCTGGCGGCCCGGCGCGGCGCGGACGAGGTCGAGTTCACCGACCTCGAGATCATCAAGGGACTCGGTACGGCCGAGGCGTTCGCGGTGCGCGTGCCGGTCTTCGCCAACCACGCCGACGTGCCGCGCATCGCCGACGACGTCGCCGCCCGGCTGACCGCGCAGGCGCCGCCAGTCATGCTGATCGGCTCGCACGGGGCGACCACCTGGGGGCCGACGCTCGAGGCGGCCCGCAACCGCATGGAGTGCCTGGAGTCGCTGTGCCAGCTGACGTTGTTGCTCGACCGGCCATGACCCGGCAGACGGGGAGGAGAACACGATGACCTTGCTCCAGATCATGCCGCAGCACGACGGCGAGACCGTGCTGCTGCGCACCGACGACGTCACCGAGATCGCCAAGCAGCTCGCGGAGTACGGCATCCGCCTGGAACGGTGGGACACCGTGCCGCTCGCGCCGGACGCCGGGCAGGACGAGGTGCTGGCCGCCTACGCGTCCGAAGTGGAGCGCATCGCCGCCGAGGGCCCGTACCCGCTGGTGGACGTGGCCCGGATGGTGGCCGCCCCGGACGATCCCGAGTGGACGGTCAAGGCCGAGGCGGCGCGCCGCAAGTTCCTCGACGAGCACACCCACGACGAGGACGAGGTGCGCTTCTTCGTGGAGGGCACCGGCTGCTTCTACCTCCACCTCGACGAGAAGGTGTTCGCCGTGGTGTGCACGGCGGGCGACCTGATGTCGGTGCCGGCCGGCACCACGCACTGGTTCGACATGGGTACCCGGCCGCACTTCTGCGCCATCCGGTTCTTCCAGGAGGAGGACGGCTGGGTCGCCGAGTTCACCGGCAACCCGATCGGCTCGCGGATGCCCACGCTCGACGAGCTGCTCGCCCCGGCCACCCGCCCGTGAGCGGCGCCGTCGTCCTCGACATCGAGGGCACCGTCAGCCCGCTGTCCGCCGTGCACGACGTGCTGTTCCCGTACGCGCGCGACCGGATCGAGGACTGGGTCCGGCAGGACCGGGCGCCAGGTGTGGCCGCCGAGCTGCGCGCCCGGCTCGGCGGCCGGGCCGGCCACGACGAGATGGTGGCGACCCTGCTCGGCTGGCACGACGCGAACGCCAAGCACAGTCCACTCAAGACACTGCACGGGCTGATCTGGGAGCAGGGGTTCCACGCCGGCGAGCTGACCGGACGGGTGTACCCGGACGTGCCGCCGGCGCTGGCGGCCTGGCGGGAGCGCGGGGTGCCGTGCTGGATCTACTCGTCCGGCTCGGTGCTGGCCCAGCAGCTGTGGTTCTCCCGCACCGATTACGGGAACCTGCGCGGCTACCTGGCCGGGCACTTCGACACGGTGACCGGCGGGCCGAAGACCGACCCGGCCTCCTACCTGCGGATCGCCGGTGCGATCGGCGAGGCCGCGGCCGACGTCCTGTTCCTGTCGGACAGCCGCGCCGAGCTGGACGCCGCCCGGGCGGCGGGCTGGCGCACCGTCGGCGTGCGCCGCCCCGCCGACGGGTCGCCCGAGGTCGGCGCGCACCCGGCCGTCACCGGCTTCACCGAGCTGGCCCTCGCGGAGGTGTCACGATGAGCGACGTGCTCGTGCCCCGGTTCGCGCAGCTGCGGAACACCGTGTTCGCCGAGATGACGGCGCTGGCCAAGCGGACCGGCGCGATCAACCTCGGCCAGGGCTTCCCGGACAGCGACGGGCCGCCGGAGCTGCTCTCCGCCGCGGCCGAGGCGGTGCTCGCCGGGCACAACCAGTACCCGCCGCTGCCGGGCGTGCCGGAGCTGCGCGAGGCGATCGCCCGGCAGCGCCACGAGGACTACGGCACCGGCTACGACCCGGAGACCGAGGTCCTGGTCACCGCGGGCGCCACCGAGGCGATCGCCGCCGCGATCGCCGCGCTGGTCCCGCCCGGCGACGAGGTGGTCGTGTTCGAGCCGTTCTACGACTCCTACGGCGCGGCCATCGCGCTGGCCGGTGCCCGGCGCCGGACCGTCCGGCTGCGACCGTCAGGCGACCGGTTCACGTTCGACCCGGCGGAGCTCGCGGCGGCGGTCGGCCCGCGCACCCGGGTGCTGCTGGTGAACACGCCGCACAACCCGACCGGCACGGTGTTCACCGCGGCCGAGCTCGCCGAGATCGCGGCGGTCTGCCAGCGCCACGACGTGCTGGCCATCGCGGACGAGGTGTACGAGCACCTGACGTTCGACGGGGCCGAGCACGTCGCGCTGGCGTCGCTGCCGGGCATGGCGGAGCGGACGCTGACGATCTCCTCGGCCGGCAAGACGTTCAACGCCACGGGCTGGAAGGTCGGCTGGGTGTGCGGGCCGGCCGAGCTGGTCGCCGCCGTGCGCACGGTCAAGCAGTACCTGACCTTCGCCGGCGGCACCCCGTTCCAGTACGCCGTCGCCGCCACGCTGCCCGCGCGGCACGCCTGGGTCGACACCCTCCGCACCCGGCTGCGCGACGCCCGGGACACGCTGCGGGCCGGGCTCGCCGACGCGGGGTGGCACTGTTTCTCCTGTGAGGGCACGTACTTCCTGCAGGTGGACGCCCGCTCGGTGGGCTACGCGGACGGCGCTGCACTGTGCCAGGACCTGGCCACCCAGGCGGGCGTGGTCGCCATCCCCAGCTCCGCCTTCTACGCCGACCCCGCGGCCGGCCGCGAGCTGGTCCGGTTCGCCTTCTGCAAGTCCCCCACGGTGATCAGCGCCGCGGCGGGCAAGCTGGCCGCGTTCGCGGCCGAACGGAAAGGAGCGTCGCCATGGACGCCAGTACGCCGGTCGGCGTGATCGGCGGCAGCGGGCTGTACTCGCTGCTGGAGGACGCGGAACGGATCAGCGTCGACACGCCGTACGGGGAGCCGTCCGACGAGCTCGTGCGCGGCACCGTCGGCGACCGCGAGGTGATCTTCCTGCCGCGGCACGGCCGCAATCACCGCCACCCCGCGCACGTCATCAACTACCGCGCCAACCTGTGGGCGCTGCGGTCGCTCGGGGTGCGCCAGGTGCTCGGGCCGTGCGCGGTCGGGTCGCTGCGTGCCGAGCTCGGGCCGGGCAGTCTGGTGGTGCCCGACCAGCTCGTCGACCGCACGAGCGGCCGGGTCGCCAGCTACTTCGACACCGGCGCGGTCCACGTCGGGTTCGCCGACCCGTACTGCCCGGACGGCCGCTCCGCCGTGCTGAAGACCGGCGCGCGGCTGGACGAGGACGTCGAGGACGGCGGCACCATGGTCGTGATCAACGGGCCGCGCTTCTCCACGCGCGCGGAGTCGGTGCACTACGCGGCGCAGGGCTGGTCGCTGATCAACATGACCGGGCTGCCCGAGGCGGCGCTCGCTCGCGAGCTCGCCCTCTGCTACACCTCGATCGCGCTCGTCACCGACCTCGACGCGGGCATCGGCGAGGACAGTGGGGTGGCCCAGGAGGAGGTCTTCGAGGTCTTCGCCGCGAACATCGAGCGGCTCCGGGCACTGGTTCTGAGCGCGGTGTCCGCGCTCGGCGAGCAGCGCGACTGCCGGTGCGCGCGGGCCCACGACGGTCTCACCCTCCCGTTCGAGCTGCCCTGACCGGGCCGGTCAGTCCGTCCACGGGCGGAGCTTCTCGGGGTTGCGGACCGCCCAGATGTGGGTGATCCGGTCGTCCGACACGTCGAACGCCATGACGGTCACGGTGACGCCCTCGACCTGTCCGACCAGGCCTGGCTGGCCGTTGACCGTCTGCTCCAGGAGGGTCAGCTCGGGTGCCCGGGCGGCGAGGTCGACGAGGAAGCCCGCGATCAGCGCGCCGCCCTGGACCGGGCGCGGCGTGGCGTCGACGAGCCCGCCGCCGTCGGCGACGGCCGTGGCTGCCGGGTCGAGGATGCCGATGAGCGCGTCGATGTCCTTGGCCTCCCAGGCCCGCTTGAAGGTCCGGACGAGGTCGGCGCGCCGGGCCGTCGGGGTCGTGGGCGGCTGCGCCGCGCGGATGCGGCGGCGGGCCGACGAGGCGAGCTGGCGGCACGCGGCCGGCGTCCGGCCGACGATCTCGGCCACCTCCGCGAACGGGTAGCGGAAGACGTCGTGCAGGACGAACGCGACGCGCTCGGCCGGGGTCATGGACTCGAGCACGACGAGGAAGGCCATGTTGATCGACTCGTCGAGGGTGACCCGGTCGGCCGGGTCGGCGGTGGCGGTGCCCGGCCGCGTGCCGACCCACTCGGTGCGCCCGGGCAGCGGCTCGGGGATCCACTCGCCCACGTAGCGCTCGCGCCGGGCCCGCGCGGAGCCGAGCAGGTCGAGGCAGATGCGGCTGGCCACCGTCGTCAGCCAGGCGCCCGGGGTGTCGATGGCCTCCTGCTGCTCGCGGGACATGGCGTACCAGCGGGCGTAGGTCTCCTGCACGACGTCCTCGGCGTCGGCCAGGGACCCGAGTAGCCGGTACGCGAGGCTGATCAGCCGGCGACGCTCGCTCATGATCGCGCTCAGCCCCGGGTCGGTGGCCATGGTTCGCTCCCCTCGGTAGCGGCGGTCCGCACACCTTCGACGAAGCATCGCACCGGATTGTGAGGCCTGACGTTCCGCGGGGCCGCGTCGTCGAAGGCGCATGAACGTGACCCTGTGGATCATCGCGGGCCTGCTGGCCCTGACCTTCCTGGCCGGCGGCGTCGTGAAGCTGGCCCGCCCCAAGGAGAAGCTGGCCGCCGCCGGCATGGGCTTCGCCGACGACTTCAGCGCGGGCGCGGTCAAGGCCATCGGCGCGGTCGAGGTCCTGGCCGCGGTGGGCCTGACCCTGCCCGCCGCGCTCGGCATCGCGCCGGTGCTGGTGCCGCTGGCCGCCATCGGCCTGGTGCTGCTGATGATCGGCGCGATCGTCACGCACCTGCGCCGCCACGAGTCGCCGGCGATCGTGATGAACGTGGCCCTGCTCGCCCTGGCCGTGCTCGTGGCCTGGGGCCGCTTCGGCCCGCAGCCCTTCACCGGCTGATCGCGCGCCGGCCGTCCCCGGTGCGGCATGCTGACGGCGGCGATCTCCGGGACGAGAGGACACGGCCGATGGGGCGCACGATCATGGGCGCGACGGTGTCGCCGGACGGCTACCTCACGGAAGACGACAACGAGGCCGGCACCGAGGTCGATCACGAGGTGTACTCCCGGGTCGGCGCGATGGTGATCGGCCGCCGGCTGTTCGACCGCACCGACGGGTGGGGTGGCGTCCCGGCCGTGGGCGACCACGTCTTCGTCGTCACCCACTCCCCGCCCACCGACTGGAAGCACGCGGGCACCGCGCCGTTCACGTTCGTCACCGACGGCGTCGAAGCCGCGATCACCCGGGCCCGCGAGTTCGCCGGTGCCGACCGCGACGTCGGCGTCGTCGCCGGGGAGGTCGGTGGGCAAGCGCTGCGGCTCGGCCTCATCGACCAGGTCGTGCTGAACCTGGGACCGGGCGACACCATCACCCTGGCGAACCCCTCCCCCGAGGCCCCGGCGAGCCTCGACCTGTTCGCGGGGATCCCCGTCGACGACTTCGCCACAGCACTCGCCTGGTACGAGAAACTGTTCGGCAGCGCGCCCGCCTTCTTCCCGAACGACATCGAGGCCGTGTGGCAGCTCGCGGAGAACCGGTGGGTGTACATCAAGCGGCTGCCCGAACGCGCCGGGCACGCCGAGCACACGGTCTTCGTCGACGACCTCGACGACCGCGTCGCCGGGATATCCGGACGCGGGCTCGAGCCGGCCGAGCGGGAGACGTACGACAACGGGGTGCGGAAGGTCGTCTACCGCGATCCGGAGGGGAACGAGGTCGGGTTCGGCGGCGGGCCTTCCTGACCGGTCAGGCAGAGCGGAGCAGCGCGACCAGGAAGTCCGCGTCGTCGGTGAACGGGCGCAGGTCCCATGTGGACAGCAGCAGGTCGGGCTCGAGCCCGGCTTCCGCCACGTCCGCGAAGAACTCGCCGAACTCGTAGCCGCGGCCCGCCCCGAAGCCGATCGCGGCGCGGCCGCCCGGCGCGAGGTGTGCGCGGAACCGGGTGAGCACCTCGCGGCGGGTGCTCGGGGCGAGGAACGACATCACGTTCCCCGCGCACACCACGGCGTCGAACGGCTCGGTGATGCCCTGCCCGGGCAGGTCCAGCTCGGCCAGGTCGCCCACCAGCCACAACGGCCCGGGGTGGTCCTGCCCGGCGGCCTCGATCAGCACCGGGTCGACGTCGACGCCGACCACGTCGTGCCCGGCGTCGGCGAGGGCGGCACCGACGCGGCCGGGGCCGCAGCCGGCGTCGAGGACGCGGGCCCGGCGCGGCAGCACGGCGTCCACGAGGCGGGCCTCGCCGCCGAGGTCCTCGCCGTCCCGCGCCATCGCCCGGAAGCGTTCGATGTACCAGGTCGAGTGACCCGGGTCGGCGGTCACCTTCCGCATCCAGATGCTCTGCTCGGCCATGCCGGCATTCTTCCTCGCGCCCCACCGCCGGGGGCACACCACCCGGCGCTACGCTGACCGCACACCGAGCCGCACCGGGAGACGACGATGTCGAAGAAGACCAGCAAGCGCGCCACCCGCCGCAAGAAGGGCGCGAACCACGGCAAGCGCCCGAACGGCAACTGAACCCGGACTCCGGTCTCGAGGAGTTCTCGACCTGCTTGAAGGCAGGTGGAAGGCGACTGGACGAACGCACCGACGTTCGCTGTCGCGACGCAGGAGCCGACACCCCTGCGGGCACCACCACGTCGCCGCGGCGGACCTTGCCCTGACCCGCGGCCACCTGGGGTATCGCGCACGTCACAACGGAAGCGCCGCTCGGCGTGCTCCTGGCACCGCACCGGAGGCGCTGGTCAGCCGCCGGGGTTTGGGTGCTTTTGGAAGTTCGCCACAAAGATGGGCACGTGGCATGCTCCGTTTACGACATTCCCCTGCCTCTCGGTAGGCGGAAGTCTGTACCCGTGGGGAGACCGGGGAGAGCGGCTCCCGTTGTGTGTCGGCTACAAGAAGGGCTCGCTCGGGTGTTCAGTCGTGTCGCCATCGTCAACCGGGGTGAGGCCGCGATGCGGCTCATCCACGCCGTCCGGGATCTGGCCGCGGAGACCGGGACACCGATCGAGACCGTCGCCCTGCACACCGACGTCGACCGGACGGCCACGTTCGTGCGCGAGGCCGACATCGCCTACGACCTCGGTCCCGCGTCCGCCCGCCCGTACCTCGACCTGAAGCGCTGCTCGAGCAGCGCGCTGGTCGAGACCGGCGCCGACGCGGCGTGGGTCGGCTGGGGCTTCGTCGCCGAGGACCCGGCGTTCGCGGAGCTGTGCGACGAGATCGGCGTCACCTTCGTCGGCCCGAGCGCCGAAGCCATGCGCAAGCTCGGCGACAAGATCGGCGCGAAGCTGATCGCCGAGGAGGTCGGCGTGCCGGTCGCGCCGTGGAGCCGCGGCGCGGTCGAGACGCTCGACGCGGCGATCCGCGCGGCGGCCGAGATCGGCTACCCGCTGATGCTGAAGGCGACCGCCGGCGGCGGCGGGCGCGGCATCCGCGTGATCACCAGCGAGGCCGAGCTGGCCGACGCCTACGAGCGCACCAGCCAGGAGGCCGCGCGCGCGTTCGGCAGCGGCGTCGTGTTCCTGGAGCGCCTGGTCACCGGCGCGCGGCACGTCGAGGTCCAGGTGATCGCCGACGGCCAGGGCACCGCGTGGGCGCTCGGCGTCCGCGACTGCTCGGTGCAGCGGCGCAACCAGAAGATCATCGAGGAGTCGGCGTCGCCGGTGCTCAGCCCCGCGCAGACCGCCGAGCTGAAGACCTCCGCCGAGCGGCTGGCCGTCGCGGTCGGCTACCGCGGCGCGGCGACCGTCGAGTTCCTCTACCACCCCGGCGACAAGCTGTTCGCGTTCCTCGAGGTCAACACCCGCCTCCAGGTCGAGCACCCGATCACCGAGTCGACCACCGGGTTCGACCTGGTCAAGGCGCCAGCTGCACGTCGCGTCCGGCGGCGGCCTGACGGCGAGCCAGCCCGTGGAGCGCGGGCACGCCATCGAGGCACGGCTCAACGCCGAGGACCCCGACCGCGACTTCGCCCCCTCCCCCGGCCGCATCGCGCGGCTGGACCTGCCCGCCGGGCCGGGCATCCGGGTCGACACCGGTGTCAGCGAGGGCGACACCATCCCCGCCGACTTCGACTCGATGATCGCGAAGATCATCGCCTACGGCCGCGACCGGGACGAGGCGCTCGGCAGGCTGCGCCGGGCGATGGCGCAGACCACCGTGATCATCGAGGGCGGCGCGACGAACAAGAGCTTCGTGCTCGACCTGCTCGACCAGCCCGAGGTGATCGACGCCAGCGCGGACACCGGCTGGATCGACCGCGTCCGCGGCGAGGGCCGGCTCGTCTCGCACCGGCACTCCGCGGTCGCGCTGGCCGCCGCCGCCATCGAGGCCTACGAGGAGGAGGAGCGCGTCGAGCGGCAGCGGCTGCTGTCGACCGCGTTCGGCGGCCGCCCGCAGGTGCAGCACGAGAGCGGCCGGCCGCTGGAGCTCAAGCTGCGCGGCGCCGGCTACCGCGTGCAAGGTCGCCCGCGTCGGCGCGCACCGGTTCCGCGTCGGCATCGACACCGGCACGCAGGCCCACACCGCCGACGTCGAGCTGGACCGCTTCGACCGGCACACCGGGCAGATCGTCGTCAACGGCACCCGGTACCGCCTGGTGACCGAGCACGCACGGGCCGATCCACCTGATCGAGGTGGACGGCGTGGCACACCGGGTCAGCCGCGACGAGGGCGGCGTCGTCCGCTCGCCCGCGCCCGCCATGGTCGTCGCGACGCCGCTGGAGGTCGGCGCCGAGGTCGAGGCCGGCGCGCCGGTGCTGGTGCTGGAGAGCATGAAGATGGAGACGGTGCTGCGCGCGCCGTTCAAGGCACGGCTGAAGGAATGCGTCGTGTCCGTGGGCAGCCAGGTGGAGGCCGGCGCCCCGCTGCTGCGGCTGGAGCCGATCGCCGACGACGACGGCGACGCCGCCCAGGAGGCCACCGAGGCCGTCGAGCTGGACCTGCCCGCCGAGCGGGCCGGGATCCCGGCCCGCGAGCGGGCCGCGCGCGGGCTGCAGGACCTGCGCAGCCTGCTGCTCGGCTTCGACGTCGACCCGCACGACGAGCGCCGGGTGCTCGCCGACTACCTCGCCGCGCGCAAGGAGCTCGCCGCGACCGGGCAGCGGCCGCTCGCCGACGAGGTCGAGCTGATCGACGTTGTTCGCCGACCTCGCCGAGCTGAGCCGCAACAAGCAGGCGGGCGAGGACGCCGGCGGCGGCCACGTGCACAGTGCCCGCGAGTACTTCCACACCTACCTGCAGAGCCTCGACGTCGACCCGCGCCGGGTTGCCGGAGGCGTTCCAGGCCAAGCTCGCCAAGGCGCTCGGGCACTACGGCGTCACCGACCTGGAGCGCACCCCGGAGCTGGAAGAGGCCGTGTTCCGGATCTTCCTCGCCCAGCAGCGCGCGGCGTCCGACGCCGACGGTCGTCATCGCGCTGCTGCGGGTGTGGCTGCGCGAGGTGCAGCCCGGACGACGCGCTGCGCGAGCCCGCGGGTCTCGCGCTGGAGCAGCTGGTCGCCGCGACACAGGTGCGCTTCCCGGTGGTGTCCGACCTCGCCCGCGGGGTGGTGTTCGCCTGGTTCGGCCAGCCGCTGCTGCGCCGCAACCGCGCCCGCGTCTACGCCGACGTCCGCAAGCACCTGCGCCACCTCGACGCGCACCCGGACGCAGCCGGACCGCGCGGAGCGCGATCGCCGAGATGGTGCGCAGCACCGAACCGCTGGTGCGGCTGCTCGGCCAGCGGCTCGCCCGCGCCGGGCCTGGACCACGCGCCGATGCTGGAGGTGCTGACCAGGCGGTACTACGGCAACAAGGGCCTGGTCAACGTCCGCACCAGCGACGTCGGCCGGCTGCACCTTCGTGGTCGCCGAGCGCGCCGGCTCCCGGCTGGTGTCCACCGCGGTGAGCTTCGACGCGCTCGGCGGCGCGCTGCGCGGCCTCGCCGAGGTCGCCGCTTCCGGCGGCGACGCCGTGGACGCCGACATCTACCTCGCCTGGGAGAAGCAGCCGGAGAGCTCCGAGGAGATGGCCGCCGCGCTGCACGACGTCGTCAGCGCGCACCCGCAGCCGCGCCAGGTCCGCCGGCTCACCGCCACCGTCGCCGGCAGCGGCGGCGCGGTGATGCACCACCACTTCACCTTCCGCCCGTCGACCACCGGGATGAGCGAGGAGCGGCTGATCCGCGGCCTGCACCCCTACATCGCGCAGCGGATGCAGCTGGAGCGGCTGCGCAAGTTCGACCTCACCCGGCTGCCGTCGTCGGACGAGGAGGTCTACCTCTTCCAGTGCGTGGCGCGGGACAACCCGTCCGACGACCGGCTCGTCGCGTTCGCGCAGGTTCGTGACCTGACCGAGCTGCGCGAGCAGGACGGCAGGCTGGTCGCGCTGCCCACGGCCGAGGACACCATCGCCACCTGCCTCGACTCGATCCGCCGCGCGCAGTCACGGCGGCCGGCGAAGAACCGCTTCCCCACCAACAGGATCGTCGTCTACGTCTGGCCGCCGAGCGAGATCACCCGCGACGAGCTGGAGATGATCGCCGCCCGCGTGCTGCCGACCACCGCGGGCGCCGGGCTCGAGGAGATCCTGTTCATCGCCCGGCAGCGTGACCCGCGGACCGGCGAGCTGGCCAAGGTCGCCGTGCGGATCGCGTTCGACGTCACCGGCGGCAGCCAGCTGACCATCGGCGAGCCGTCCGCGGAGCTGGTCGAGCCGCTCGACGGCTACCGGCAGAAGGTGTTGCGCGCCAACAGCCGCAACACCGTCTACCCCTACGAGCTGACCGGCCTGCTCGGCACGTTCACCGAGTACGACCTCGACAGCGACCACACGCTCGTCCGCGTCGACCGGCCGAAGGGGCTCAACAAGGCGGCGATCGTCGCCGGTGTCGTCACCACGCCGACCGAGCGCCATCCCGACGGTGTGACGCGGGTGGTGCTGCTGGGCGACCCGACGAAGTCCCTCGGCGCACTGTCCGAACCGGAGTGTCGCCGCGTGGTCGCCGCGCTGGACCTCGCCGAGCGGATGCGGGTACCGCTGGAGTGGTACGCGTTGTCGTCCGGTGCGCGGATCTCGATGGAGTCCGGCACCGAGAACATGGACTGGGTGGCCGCCGCGCTCAAGCGCATCGTCGAGTTCACCCAGAACGGCGGCGAGATCAACATCGTCGTGAACGGCATCAACGTCGGCGCCCAGCCCTACTGGAATGCTGAGGCGACGATGTTGATGCACACCAAGGGTATCTTGGTGATGACGCCGGATTCGGCGATGGTGTTGACCGGTAAGCAGGCACTGGACTTTTCGGGGAGTGTGTCGGCGGAGGACAACTTCGGTATCGGTGGGTATGACCGGGTGATGGGCCCGAACGGTCAGGCCCAGTACTGGGCACCCGACCTGGCCGCCGCGCGGAACGTGTTGATGGCCCACTACGACCACAGCTACATCGCCCCCGGCGAGAACCGGCCCCGCCGCGCGGTGACCACGGACCCGGTCGACCGGGATGTGTCGGACTTCCCGCACACCGCGCCCGACAGTGACTTCACCACTGTCGGGGAGATCTTCTCGGTCGCGGCGAACCCGGACCGTAAGAAGCCGTTCGATATCCGCACGGTGATGCGGGCGGTCGCCGACCAGGACCACCCGATGCTGGAACGCTGGGCGGGGATGGCCGACGCCGACACCGCCGCGGTAGCCGATGTCCACCTCGGTGGGCTGCCGGTGTGTTTGCTCGGTATCGAGTCCCGGTCGGTGCCGCGGCGTGGGTTCCCGCCCACCGACGGCCCCGACACCTACAGCGCGGGAACGTTGTTCCCGCGGTCGTCGAAGAAGGCGGCGCGGGCGATCAACGCGGTGTCCGGGAACCGGCCCCTGGTGGTGTTGGCGAACCTGTCCGGGTTCGACGGCTCCCCCGAGTCGATGCGGAAACTGCAGCTGGAATACGGCGCCGAGATCGGCCGCGCGATCGTGAACTTCCGGGGGCCGATCGTGTTCTGCGTGATCTCCCGCTACCACGGCGGCGCGTTCGTCGTGTTCTCCAAAGCACTCAACCCCACCATGACCGTCCTGGCCGTCGACGGCTCCTACGCCTCCGTCCTCGGCGGCGCCCCCGCCGCCGCCGTCGTGTTCGCCGGCGACGTCAACGCCCGCACCGCCAACGACCCACGGGTCCGGGAGATCGAGGCCCGGGTCGCGGCGGCGACCGGCGCCGACCGTGCCGCGCTGACCGCCGAGCTCGACGAGATCCGCTCGTCGGTGCGGACGGAGAAGCTCGGCGAGGTCGCCACCGAGTTCGACCGCGTGCACAACATCCACCGGGCGGTGGAGGTCGGTTCGGTCGACGCCGTCATCCGCGCCGAGGAGCTGCGCCCCCGCATCATCGAGGCGATCGAGGCGCGCCTGAGCTGATGACCGACCTCTCGCGGTACCAGCACCCGCGCTTCGCCAGGGCCTACGCCAGGATCAGCCTGGAGTCCGAGGCGCGGGGCACCGCCGGGCACCGGGACCGGGCACTGGCCGGGCTCGCCGGCCGGGTGCTCGAGCTCGGCGCGGGCAACGGGCTGAACTTCGGCCACTATCCCGCCGGCGTGACCGAGGTCGTGGCCGTCGAGCCGGACGACGTGCTGCGCGCGATGGCCGGGGAGCGCGCGGCGGACTCCCCGGTGCCGGTCCGGGTGGTGGCCGGGCACGCCGGCGCGCTGCCGGCCGAGGACGGCAGCGTCGACGCCGCGGTCGCCTCGCTGGTGCTGTGCTCGGTCCCGGACGTGGCGGCCGCGCTCGGAGAGCTTCGCCGGGTGCTGCGCCCGGCCGGCGAGCTGCGCTTCTTCGAGCACGTCCGTTCCGCGGGCCGGGTCCGTGGGCTGCTGCAGGACGTCGTGACGCCGCTGTGGTCCCGCGGCGCGGGCGGCTGCCATCTCAACCGCGACACGGCCACGGCCATCGAGCGGGCCGGGTTCGAGATCGAGGAGCTCGACCGCTTCGCCTACGCGCCGCAGCGGCTCGTCCCCGCCCACGCACACGTGCTGGGCGTCGCCCGCAAACCGGGCTGAGCGGTCAGGAGCGCTTGGGGCCGGCCTTCGCCTTGACGCGGGCCGCCTCGTTGCGGACCTCGACCTGGGTGGCGCGTTCCTGCTGCAGCCACTCGGGGTTGCTCACCTTCAACGCCTCGACCTGTTCGGTCGTGAGGGGGTCGGTGACCCCGCCGCGCGTGAGGCCGCTGATGGAGACGCGCAGCTTCGCGGCGATGACCTGCCGGGGATGCGGGCCGTTGCGGCGCAGCTCGCGAAGCCACTCGGGCGGGTCGGCCTGCAGGGCGTTCAGCTCGTCGCGCGAGACGACACCCTCCTGGAACTCCGCGGGGGTGGCTTCCAGAAGAAGGCCCAGCTTCTTCGCCGCGGTCGCGGGCTTCATCGTCTGGGGCGTCTTGTGCGACGTCATGACGCCCAGGGTATCGGGCAGCTGCGCGCCCGTTACGCTCCACCTCGTGACGGGCTCGGACCTGCCTGCGTCGTTCGGGCTCGCCTACGTTCCGGGCGTGACGCCCTCGAAGTGGGTGCGGACCTGGCAGGAGCGCGTACCCGAGGTCCCGCTCGAGCTCGTCCAGGTGCCCGCCGCCGAGGCCGCCGCCCTGGTGCGCGACCGCGGCGCCGACGCCGTTCTGCTGCGGCTGCCCACCGACCGCACGGGCCTGCACGCGATCCCGCTCTACACGGAGACGACGGTCGTCGTGTTCCTGAAGGACCACCACCTGGCTGCCGCCGACGAGGTGGTCGCCGCGGACCTGGCCGACGAGGTCGTGCTGCACCCCAGCGACGACACCCTCGACTGGGCGCAACGGCCGGGGCAGCAGGCGAACCAGCGCCCCGCCACGACGGGCGACGCCGTCGAGCTGGTCGCGGCCGGCGTCGGCCTGCTCGTCGTCCCGCAGTCCCTCGCCCGGCTCCACCACCGCCGGGACCTCACCTACCGGCCGGTGACCGACGCCCCGCAGTCCCGCGTCGCACTGTCCTGGCTGGAGGACGAGACCACCGACCTCGTCGAGCAGTTCATCGGGATCGTCCGCGGGCGGACCGCCAACAGCACCCGGGGCCGCGCCGCGGCGGCGAGCACGCCGCCCGCGGCCGGGGCACGCAAGCCCGCGGCCGGCAGCTCGGCCCCGCGGCGGCGTGGCGCCTCACCGGGCGGCAAGCGCGGCCGGCCGCGCCGCCGCACCTGACGGCTCGGACCCACCGCGCACGATCGCGTCCACCGCCGCCGCCAGCTCACCCGGCTCGACCGTGGCCGGCCACCGGTGCGTGACGTGCCCGTCGGGACGGACGAGGACCGCACCGCCGGCACCGATGTCGAAGGCCGCTGCCGCGGGGAGGTCGACGCTGTCCACGGTGAGCGGCAACGGGTTCCGCAGAACCGGGCCGGACCGCTCCGCGTGGTCCGGTGAGGAGGGTGAGCCCGGGCCCGAGCAGGTCCAATGTGGACACTCGGTTTCCACCACGCCGCAGCCACACGTGCGGGAGCCGGCCGGCCAGGTCGGCGGCGAACGCCTCCCCGTTGTCCCGGCTGGGCTGCGCGGAGTTGAGGGTGTTGCGCACCCCGACCGGGCGCCGTTCGGTCTCGTAGCTGTCGAGCAGCGCGGCCGGTGCCCAGCCGCGGAGCACCCAACCGAGCTTCCACCCCAGGTCGTACCCGTCGTGGATCGCGGTGTTCATGCCGGTGCCGCCGCGCGGGGTGACGCGATGGGCCGCGTCGCCGACGAGGAAGGCCCGCCCGTCGCGGAAGCGCTCGGCGTACTGCGCCGCGAAGGCGAACGTGCCCACGCGCAGGATGTCGACGTCCAGGTCCGGCACGCCGGCGCCGGCCCGGATCAGCTCGAGAAGCTCCGCCCGCGAGTGTTCCTTGCGGCGCTCGGTGCTGCGGGAGTAGAGCCAGCGGCCGCCGCCGGCCGGCAGGAAGATCTCGATCTGCGCCGAGCCCTGGATCATGTAGAGGCCGTGGCGGCGGTCGCCGACGATCTCGTCCATCGGGCCGCGGAACAGCACGGCGAGGAAGTCGCCGAGCTCGCCCGGGCCGTGCATGGGGATCGCCAGGTTCGTGCGGACCGCGCTGTGCGCGCCGTCGGCGCCGATGACGTAGGAGCAGCGCACCGTCCGGTCCGACCCGTGCTCGCGCAGTACTGCGGTCACGCCCTCGTCGTCCTGCTCCAGCGTGACCAGCTCGGTGCTGAACCGGATGTCGGTGTGCCCGAGGTCGCGCAGGTGGTCGAGCAGGATCGGTTCCAGCTGGTCCTGCGCCGCGATCGCGGGTGCGGTGGGGCTGACCGTGCGGGCGTGGGCGCGGCTCGGAAAGCCGAGTGAGACGGCCAGCCCGTCCGGCGAGGCCAGCGTCGAGCACACCCATCCGTCCGTCGCCGCGTCGATCTCGACGGCGCGCACGCGATCCTCCAGGCCCCAGGAGCGGATGATCTCCATGGTGCGGGTGCTGACGCCGGTGGCACGGGGGAACGGTGACAGGCCGGCCCGCTTCTCCACGAGGAGCGAGTCGATGCCCTGCCGCGCGAGGGTGACGGCGGCGACGAGGCCGGCCGGGCCGGCGCCCACGATCAGGACCGGTGCGGTCGTGGTGGATTCGGTGTGGTGGTTCAGGTCGTGTGTCATGACCACAGCGTCGGCCGCGCGGGCCGGCGGCAGATCCGTAGCGGCTACCGAGTTTGCGCGACCGAGTACGGACCGAGGTCGCCGCGGGTGGCTGCGCCGGTCTTGCCGAGCAGGTTCGCCACGTGCGTCTCGACCGTGCGGGTGGACAGGAAGAGCCGCTGCGCGATCTGGGCGTTGGTCAGTCCCAGCGCGACGAGCGCCAGCACGTCCATCTCCCGGCTGGTCACCCCGACCGCACGCAGCCGGGGCGGCACCGCGCTGTGCCCGCGGCCCCGGCGGGGAACGGGTGCCCCGGCCCGGCGCAGCAGGTCGCGGCAGGTGCGGGCCAGGCGGGTCTCGCCGGCGGCGTCGAAGGTGGCCAGCTCGGCCCGCAGCTCCTCGACCGGGTTGCCCCAGCCGTCGGCGAGCGCCGCCTCGAGGACGAGGAGCCGCAGCAGCCGCCGCCACCAGTGCTGGGTGGCGAGCACGGCGTCCCCCTCGGCCAGCAGCTCGGCGGCCGCCGCGGCGCGGCCGGCCCGCCCGGCGGCGATCGCGTCGGCGTAGCAGAGGCCGCCGCGGTTCGCGCCGCGGGCGATCACGTCCCGGCCGCGCAGCTCGTCGCGGGCGGCGTCGTCGCGGTCGGCGAGCGCCGTGCGCAACAGCACCCACAGCCCCCAGTCCTGGATCGGGGCGGCGGTGGCGTGTTCGCCCAGCACGGTGATCGAGCGGTCGAGCAGGTCCCGCGCGGCGGCGAGGTCGCGGTCGAGCAGCGCGGCCACCCCGGCGACCCCGTCGCTGGTACTGACGACGTCGGCCGCCCCGGGATCCAGGCGGTTGGCTTCGTCGAGCGCGGTCCGCATCCGGCCGGTGTCCCCGGCGGTGGCGTGGCACAGCGCGATGAAGAGCATCGACTTGGCCTCCACCTGCCGCAGGCCCAGCGTCGCGGCGAGCCGGCGGCTCCGTTCCGCCACGGGCAGCGCGGCCGCCGGGCCGTCGATCAGGCCGGTGGAGTTGGCCAGCACCATGTCGATCCCGGCGACGTCGGCGAGCATGCCGGCGTCGTGGGCCAGCTCGCGGGCCTGCTCCAGGTACGCGGAGGTGTCGGTGGCCAGCAGCTGCCCGAACCCGAGGCCCAGCAGCGCGCGGATCCGCCACGGGACGAGCCCGTGGGCCTCGGCCAGGTCCGCCGCGAGGCGGAACGCAGCGGCGGCCGCCGCGTCGTCGCTCATCCGGTGGCACCGTCCGACGACCTCCAGCGCCTCGCAGGCCACCGACCACAGGCCGGCCTGCTCCGCCGCGGGCACCGCCGCTTCGGCCAGGGCCAGGGCCCGCGCCACCTCCCCCGCCCCGTACGCGGCGTCGGCGGCCAGGACGTGCACGCGCGGGTCGTCCGGGCGGTCCGCGCGGTCGAGGTAGTCCTGCGCCTGGTCCCACCGCGCGACGGCCACCGCGGCCCGGGCGAGCGACAGCGCCAGCTCCGGCCGTGCCTCGCCGCCGGCAGTGCGCAGCGCCTTCTCGCCCACGGCGAGCGCGTCCCCGGCGCGCCCGGCCAGCGTGAGCACGCGTACCCGCTCGATGTCCACTTCGGACCCACGGGCCAGCTCGGCGGCCCGGGCGAGCGCGACGTCGGCCGTGCGCAGCGCGCCGCCGGCCACCGCGACCCGGGCCAGCCGGGTCAGCAGGCCGGCCGCGTGGCCGGGATCGCCGCCCCGGACGTACAGCTCGGCGATGAGCGCGCCGTCGGGTCCGGCGAGGCCGGGGTCGCGTTGCTCCATCTCCCGTGCCGCCCGCCGGGCGAGCTGGGTGTGCTCGGGTGGCAGCAGCTCGGCCAGCACCGCGTCGCGGACCAGCGCGTGCCGCCACGCGAACTTGCCCGGCGGTGCCGGGTCGACCTGGAGGAGCTGCGCGGACACCGCCGCCCGCAGTGCCGCCACGACGACGTCCTCCGCCACCCCGGCCACCGGCGCCAGGAGGCTCCAGTCGACCGAGCGGCCGAGCACCGCCGCGGCCCGCACGACCCGGCGGTGCTCCGCCGCCAGCCCGTCGGTGCGGGACCGGACCAGGTCGGCCAGGGTCTGCGGCACCCGCGCGGTCAGCGCACCGCGCACCTGCCACCGATCGTCCACCGCGCCGGACTCGACCAGGCCGGTGAGCAGCTCCTCGACCAGGAACGGCAGGCCCTCCGCGGCGTCGACCAGAAACGTCACCACCTCGGCGGGCAGCGGGTCGCCGCCGGCGCACGCGGCCGCGAGCCGGGCCACGGCTTCGGGTCCCAGCCGGGTGAGCGCCACCTCGACGGCGCCGGGCCCGGTGGCCAGGCGCCGCAGCCGCGCCGGCCGGTCCACCTCGCCCCGCGACGACAGGGCGACGAGCACGCGCGAGCCGGTCACCGCCGCGGCGAGGTAGTCCAGCACCCCGAGTGTGTCGCGGTCCGCCCAGTGCAGATCCTCCAGCACCAGCAGGCAACCCGGCTCGCCGCCGATCTGGCGCAGCAGCCGCAGCACCGCCTCCCCCAGCACGACCAGCGGGTCGACGCCGGGAACCGGGTCCGCGTCGCCGCGGCCGGGCAGCAGGCGGGCCAGCGCCGGCCGGAACGGCCGGAGCTCGGCGGAGTCCGGGGCGGAGTCGGCGGCGCGTCGCAGGTACCCGTAGAGCGCCTCGGCGACGGGCCGGAACGCGCCGCCGTCCGGCACCGCCCGTCCCACGAGGACCGGCATGCCCATCCGCTGAGCCAGCTCGCGGGCCTCGGCCAGCAGCCGGGACTTGCCCACGCCGGCCTCACCCGTCACCACGAGCAGACCGCCGTCGCCGGCGTGCGCGGACAGGATCGCCTGCCGGACGGCCGCGACCTCCAGGTCGCGCCCGACCAGCACAGGCGAGCGCACCGGCTGGGCCACGCGTGCAGTACACCCCACCGGACGGGCTGTTGTCGCCGCGCGGCCGTGAGCGTTCTCACCGGGGTGGCCGGCCCCGACGCTCGTAGGCTCGCGGATGTGGACAACGACCTCCCGTTCATCGACGAGCACCGGGTCTTCGTGGCGGCCCCCGCCGCGGACGTGTGGCGCTGTCTCGGCGCCGAGTTGGGCAGCGTCGCACGCGGCGGCGCGGCCTACGCACACCTCATCGCCACCGACCCGCGGCACGCGTCCGGCACCCTGCTGACCGAGGGCGCCACCGTGCCCGGCTTCGCCGTGGCCGCGGCCGATCCCGAGCGCCGGGCGCTGCTCACGGGCCGGCACCGGTTCTCCCGGTACACGCTCGACCTGACGCTGGTTCCGAAGTCCGGCGGGACGACGTTGTCGGCACGCACGCACGCCGAGTTCCCCGGGCTCCTCGGCGGTGTCTACCGCGCGCTGGTCATCAGGTCGGGTGGGCACCGCGTCCTCGTCCGGCGGCTACTCCGGACGATCGCGTCGCGGGCCGAGCGGGCCGCTGCCTGACATTCGCGCCGTGCCCGGCTCGTCCACGGTGGGCAGCTCCGCCCGGACGACGGTCCCGCCGCCGGCCGGGCTGACCACGAGCAGGTGGCCATGCAGTGCCTCGACCCGGTCGGCCAGGCCGCGCAGACCGGATCCTCCCGCGGGGTCGGCACCACCGACGCCGTCGTCGCCGATCTCGATCACCGCGCCCGCGTCGGTGCGCAGCAGCCGGATGGTCACGGTGGTGGCGCGCGCGTACTTGGCGACGTTGGCCAGCGCCTCGGACGCGACGAAGTAGGCGGCGAACTCGACCGACTGCGGCAGCCGCGGGCCGGGGTCGCACACCACGGTCGCCGGCACGGCCGAGCGGGTGGCCAGCGCCTCGAGGGCGACGTCCAGGCCGTGTTCGAGGGCCGCCGGGTGGATACCGCGGGCCAGCTCGCGCAGCTCGGCGAGCGACTGGGCGAGCTCGTCGCTGGCGGAGGTGACGAGCTGCTCGGCGTCGCCGGGGTTTCGCCGGATCTCCCGCTGTATCAGGGAAAGCTGCATCGCGAGGGTCACCAGGCGCTGCTGAGCGCCGTCGTGCAGGTTGCGCTCGATGCGCCGGCGTTCGGCGTCCCCGGCGGTGATGATCCGTTCCAGCCGCTGCTGTGCCTGGACGTGCAGATGCTGGTTCTCCAACACGATCGTCGCCGCAGCCGTGACCGCGTCGACCAGCTCGGGGTCGTCGTCCAACGACCGGTCGTAGCCGAGCACGGCCACCTGCCGGCCGTCCCGGTGGACGCCGGCCGTCGAGCGGGACCCGCCGGGGCCGGCCGGGTCGACCGGGTGGCCGTCGAGGCCGATGTAACCACCGCCCGGTGCCGGGTAGCCGACCGTCAGGTCCGGGTCGCCGAGGGCCTTGGCCAGTGCGCCCCGCAGGTCGTCGGGTCGCATGGTGCGCAACCCGCGGAACAGGTCGGCCAGCCCACCGCGCGCCAGCCGGGAACGCAGCAGGCCGACCAGGAAAGCGACCGGCACGGTGAGCAGCGAGCACAACGCGATCCAGAGCAGCACCAGGGACTTCTCCCCGCTCAGGAACTGGGCGGTCAGCAACCCGCCGAACAGCAGCAGGCACGCCGCACCCGCGACCGCCGGCGCCAGCGCCCGCCGGCCGGGCGCGGACGCCGATCGCCACCGGGTGGCCACGACGACGGCGGTGCCGACGACCGCACCGAGCAGGGTCGCGCGCTGGGCGATGTCGACGATCTCGGCGGCTCCCTCGTCGGCCCAGATCGCGACCGGGTTGCCGTCGAAGTCGGCGAACAGCAGCCACAGCGGGGCGAAGAAGAACAGCTCCAGCGCCACCGTGCCGACGAGGATCCGGTCCGTCCGGGTCCGCACCCGGCCGCCGGTGAGGAACGTCAGCACGAGCAGGACGAAGAAGATGACCCACACATCCGGCAGCCACAGCGCGATGGCCTGCGCGGCCGGCCAGTCGAGCTGGCTGAACAGCGGGCTGACGAAGAACGCGAAGCCGGTGACGGTCATCAGCAGGCCGCTTCGGCTGTCGGGCCTGCGGTTCCAGGCGATCAGCCCGCACGCCGCGAAGGAGCCGCCGATCAGCCGGAAGGCGACGTCGATCGGCTCGACCGGGGCGCCGTGCGAGAACAGCACCGGCACCAGTGCACCGAACTCGGCCGCGACCACGGCGGCCGCGAGCGCGAGCCAGAAGAGGAGACCGTGCTCGGTCCCGGCGAAGCGGCGGGTGGTGCGGGCGTGGCCCCCGTCCAACGCGGCACCGGTGGTTTCCTCGACCATGACACATCCTCGTGAGGTCGACCGGTGTTCCGGACCTGCACGGTAACCCAGGTCCGGCTCGTCCGGTAGCGCCTTGTTCGGGCGAGACGTCGGTTCCGACCACATCGCAGGGTTGACCCTGTAGCGACGGGACCGTCCGGCTGCGACGATCGCGGCATGACGCCCCGGGTGCTGATCGTGGACGACCACGCCGCGTTCCGGTCGTTCGCGCACCGCGTCCTGGTGGCGGACGGCCTCGACGTGGTGGGCGAGTCGGCCGACGGGGCCGCGGCGATCGCGGCCGTCCCCGGGCTGCGCCCGGACGTGGTGCTGCTGGACGTGCAGCTGCCCGACATGGACGGCTTCGCGGTGGCGGAAGTGCTTGCCGCGCAGGAGAACCCGCCCGCGGTGGTACTGGTGTCCAGCCGGTCGCGACACGACTACGGGTCGCTCGTCGACGACAGCAGCGCCGTGGGGTTCATCGCCAAGGCGGCACTGAGCGGTGACCTGGTCCGCAGGCTCGCCGGCGGACCAGCGGATGGCTGAGTCGCGACACCTGGCGGAGCTCGCCGAGGTGCGCGCCTCGCGCGCCCGGATCGTCGACGCGGCCGACGATGCGCGCCGCGGGTTCGAGCGGACCCTGCACGACGGTCCCCAGCAACGCCTCGCCTCGGCCGCGCTCGCCCTCGGGCTCGCCGGGAGAACGCTCGACGGGCCGACGCCCGCCGACGCGGCCGGTCTCGTCGCCGAAGCCGGCGCCGAGCTGGGCCGGGCGCTGGCCGAACTGCGCGAGCTGGCTCGCGAGCTCTACCCGGTGCTGCTGACCAACACCGGACTCGGCCCCGCGCTCGGCTCGCTCGCCGACCGCTGCCCGGTGCCCACGGTGGTCTCCGCGGTCCCGCCGGGACGGCCGGGCAGCGCGGTGGAACGGACCTGCTACTTCGTCGTCGCCGAGGCGCTGGCCAATGTGGCCGTACACTCGTTCGCTACCCGGGCCGAGGTCCTGGTGCGCGAGTTGGGAGGCCAGGTCATGGTCGAGGTGTCCGACGACGGCGTGGGTGGCGCCGATCCGCGCGGGCCGGGCCTGCGCGGCCTCGCCGACCGGGTGGCCGCGCACGGTGGCCTGCTGCGGGTGGAGAGCGTTCGCGGCACGGGTACCCGGGTGATCGCCGAGCTGCCATGCGCGTGATGATCGCCGACGACGCCGTGCTGTTCCGGGAGGGGCTGGCGCGGGTGCTCACCGATGCCGGGTTCGAGGTCACGGCGCAGACCGGGGACGCATCGTCGCTGCTGGACCGGGTCCGCCGCGACCCGCCGGACGCGGTCGTCCTCGACATCCGGATGCCGCCGACACACACGACCGAAGGCCTGGACGCGGCGCGCAAGCTGCAGGAGGACCACCCGTCGGTCGGCGTGCTGGTGCTCTCCGCGCACGTCGAGCCGCACTACGCGCTGCAGCTCATCGAGTCCGGCGCGAAGGGCGCCGGGTACCTGCTCAAGGAGCGCGTCGCCGACCTCGACGAGCTGACCGACGCCGTCCGCCGGGTGGCGGCCGGTGGGCTGGTGGTCGACCCGTCCGTGGTCGCGCAGCTGGTCGGCCGCAAGCGCACCCGCAACCCGCTGAACGAGCTGACCGAACGCGAGCGCGACGTGCTCGGGGTGATGGCCGAGGGCCGGTCGAACCAGGCCATCTGCCAGCGGCTGTTCCTCAGTCCGAAGACCGTCGAGGCGTACGTGCGGGCGGTGTTCACCAAGCTCGGCCTGCAGCAGGGCTCCGACGACAACCGTCGGGTGCTCGCCGTGCTCACCTTCTTGCGCGGCTGAGCAAGACAGCAGCAGGACAGCGAGGTGGCCGGACCCTTCCGGATCCGGCCACCACAGTGGACTGTCAGGCGTCGCGCCGCCGGGCGACCCCGATGGCGACCGCCAGCAGGCCGACGCTGACCGCGGCGAAGTAGCCCAACGCGACCCACGGCTGCTCGGTCAGGCCGAGACCTTCCGGAGTCTGGCCGGCCAGCAGGAACTGCTTGGCGGCCTGGAACGGCAGCCAGGTGACCACCGATTCGAACCCCGGGATCAGCGCGAGCAGCTGCTCGACCATCATCGCCCAGGTCAGCACGATCGCGACCGCACCGGCCGTGTGGCGGACCAGGACGCCCACCGCGACGGCGAAGACGGCCGCGACGAGGAAGACCAGACCCACGCCGGCGACCTGGCGCCACTCGGTCGCTCCGTGCAGTGCGAGGTCGGCCCCCGGCATGAGGACCAGGCCCATCGCCCAGCTGCCGAACGCCGTGATCAGGCCGATGAGCCCCGCGGTCACCGCGACGACGGCCGCCTTGGCCAGCAGGGACACGGTCCGGTTCGGCACCGCGAGGAACGTCGTCCTGATCATGCCGACCGAGTACTCCGTGGTGACGGCGAGGGTCGCCATCACCATGACCACGGCCATGCCGAGGCCGTAGGCGAGCTGGGTGGACATGACACCCGTGAAGCCGGAGATGTCCTCCGAGACCATCGAGATGGACGCCACGCCGATCGTGGCCACCACGCCGAAGGCGGCGCACCACCACGGGGACCGGGTCGTGGTCAGCTTGATTCGCTCGGCTGCGATACGGACATGACGGTCACCTTCCAGTCGCGGCGAGCGCCGCGGGGTCGTTGCCGGCGGAGCCGCCGGCGGTGTACTCGACGTCGTGCCCGGTGATGTGCATGAACGCCTCCTCGAGCGAGCCGCGGTGCGGCGCCAGCTCGTGCAGCACCAGCCCGGCGCCGGCGGCCAGCTCCCCGATCCGGTCGGTGTCCGTGCCGGACACCACGAGCGTGTGTTCGCCGTCGGGGGCCGCCTGGACCTCCATCCCCTGGCGCATCAGCACTTCCGCCAGCTCCAGGATCTGCGGGCTGCGCACCCGCACGGTCGAGCTGGTGGCGCTGTCGACGAACTCCGCGGTCGTGCTCTGCGTGATCAGCCGGCCGCGTCCGATCACCACGAGCTCGGTCGCGGACAGCGCCATCTCCGGCAGCAGGTGGCTGGACACGAGCACGCTGCGCCCCTCCCCCGCCAGCCGCTGCATGAACTCGCGGATCCACACGATGCCCTCGGGGTCGAGCCCGTTGACCGGCTCGTCGAACAGCAGGATGCCGGGGTCGCCCAGCAGCGCGCCGGCGATGCCGAGCCGCTGGGACATGCCCAGCGAGTACGCGCCGGCCCGGCGGTCGGCGACCTCGGTCAGCCCGACCTGGTCGAGCACCTCGTCCACCCGGCGCGCCGGCAGCCGGTTCGACCGGGCCATCCAGCGCAGGTGGGACCGCGCGGATCTGTTGGGATGCACCCACTTCGCGTCCAGCAGTGCGCCGACCGTCCGCAGTGGATGGTCGAGCTCCTGGTAGGGCTTGCCGTCGATCAGCGCGTGCCCGGAGGTCGGCCGGTCGAGGCCGAGGATCATGCGCATGGTCGTCGACTTGCCGGCACCGTTCGGGCCCAGGAATCCGGTGACCCGTCCGGGATGGATGGTGAACGACAGGTCGTCGACGGCGAGCGTGGGCCCGTAGCGCTTGGTGAGCCCGCGGGTTTCGATCATGGGGTCCTCCTCGTGAGGTCGGGTCGCCGTTTCGGACCTCACTGTGGCTGCCGCCAGGCATGGTGGGGCAGCGGGAAAACCCTGCGCCGCACGGGGAAAACCCTGCCCGGGCCACCGGGCGCACCCGCTACCCGGCACCCGCTCGGCGCCGCATCGTTGACGGGTCCCACGTTGGAACCTCGAGGAGGACCTCATGTCAGCGATCGCCGCGTGGACCCGTCAGCACCGCCTCATCGCGTTCTTCGTTCTCACCTTCGTCCTGTCCTGGTGGTCGTGGCCCTTCTACGCCGTCGGCCTCGCTCCGGTGCCCTTCTTTCCCTGCGGCCCCCTGGTTTCCGCGCTGATCATCATCGGCGTCACCGAGGGCCGGTCGGGCTACCGGGATCTGCTCTCCCGGCTCACCCGATGGCGGGTCGGCTGGCACTGGTGGGTCATCGCTCTCGGCATCCCGTTCGCCGTGCTGGCCGTCGCGACGCTCGCGAACGTGACGATCTGGGGCGCCACCGCACCCGACCTCGCCGCCATGGCGTGGGCGGACATCGGCCTGGTGTTCGCGATCCGGTTCGTCGACCCGCTCGACGGGCCGTTCGGCGAGGAACCGGGCTGGCGGGCCTATGCCACGCCGCGGCTGCAGCAGCTGTGGTCCCCGCTGCGATCCGGGTGCACGCTCGGCGCGATCGTCGCGCTGTGGCACCTGCCGCTGGTCACGTCGGGCACGCTCTCGCCGTTCGGCATCCCGGTCACGTTCGCGATCACCCTGGTCTACGTGTGGCTGTTCAACCGCAGCGGCGGCAGCGCCCTGATGACGCTGGTCTTCCACGTGGCGCAGGGCACGATCAGCTCCGCCGCACTGGGCTTCACCCACGCCGACGCCGACCGGATGGACTGGCTCACCGGCACGTTGTGGATCGTGATCGCCATCGGGCTGGTGACCCTGGACCGCAAGGCGTGGCAGACCGCGCCGTCATCGGCGGTCACCACGGAACCGGCCGAGCCGGTCCGGGTCTGACGACGACTCCCCCGACACGTCACGGGCCGCACCCCACTGAGGGGTGCGGCCCGTGACGTGATTCAGGCGTGGATCAGGCGACGTCGAACCGGTCGAGGTTCATGACCTTGTCCCACGCGGCCACGAAGTCGCGCACGAACTTCTCCTTCGCGTCGTCGCTCGCGTAGACCTCGGCGACGGCACGCAGCTCGGAGTTCGAGCCGAAGACGAGGTCGGCGCGGCTGCCGGTCCACTTGACCTCGCCCGTGGTGCGGTCGCGGCCCTCGAAGGTCTCCGCGTCGTCGGCCGTCGCCGTCCACTCCGTGTCCATGTCGAGCAGGTTCACGAAGAAGTCGTTGGTCAGCGACCCGGGCGTCGAGGTGAGGACGCCCAGCGTGGACTGCTGGTGGTTCGCGCCCAGCACCCGCAGGCCGCCCACGAGGACGGTCATCTCGGGCGCGCTCAGGGTCAGCAGGTTCGCGCGGTCGATCAGCAGGTACTCCGACGGCAGCCGGTGGCCCTTGCCGCGGTAGTTGCGGAACCCGTCGGCGGTCGGCTCGAGCGCGGCGAACGACTCCACGTCGGTCTGCTCCTGCGACGCGTCCGTGCGGCCCGGGGTGAACGGCACCTCGACGTCGTGGCCGGCGTTCTTGGCGGCCTGCTCGACCGCGGCGCACCCGCCGAGCACGATCAGGTCGGCCAGCGAGACCTTCTTCCGCCGGCCTGGCGCTGTTGAACGACTCCTGGATGCCCTCCAGCGTGCGCAGCACCGTCGCCAGCGTGTCGGGGTCGTTGACCTCCCAGTCCCGCTGCGGCTCGAGGCGGATGCGCGCCCCGTTCGCGCCGCCGCGCTTGTCGCTGCCGCGGAACGTCGAGGCCGACGCCCACGCGGTGGAGACGAGCTGGGACGACCGACAGCCCCGAGTCGAGGATCTGCGCCTTGAGCGCGGCGACGTCGTCGGCGTCGACCAGCTCGTGGTCGACGGCGGGCACCGGGTCCTGCCAGATCAGCGTCCTCCTGCGGCACCAGCGGGCCGAGGTAGCGCTGGATCGGGCCCATGTCGCGGTGCGTCAGCTTGTACCAGGCCCGGGCGAACGCGTCCGCGAACTGCTCCGGGTTCTCGTGGAAGCGCCGCGAGATCGGCTCGTAGACCGGGTCGAACCGCAGCGCGAGGTCGGTCGTCAGCATCGTCGGCGGACGCGACAGCGAGCCGTCCTCCGGGTCCGGCACGGTGTTCGCGCCGGCGCCGTCCTTCGGCTGCCACTGGTTGGCGCCGGCGGGGCTCTTGGTCAGCTCCCACTCGTAGCCGAACAGGTTGTCGAAGAAGCTGTTGCTCCACTGCGTCGGCGTGGGCGTCCAGGTGACCTCGAGGCCGCTGGTGATCGCGTCCCGGCCCTTGCCGCTGCCGAAGCTGTTCTTCCAGCCGAGGCCCTGCTCCTCGATCGGGGCGCCCTCGGGCTCGGCGCCGACGTGCTCGTCCGGGTCGGCCGCGCCGTGGGTCTTGCCGAACGTGTGGCCGCCCGCGATCAGCGCGACGGTCTCCTCGTCGTTCATCGCCATGCGGCCGGAACGTCTCGCGGATGTCGCGGGCCGAGGCGAGCGGGTCCGGGTTGCCGTTCGGGCCCTCCGGGTTGACGTAGATGAGGCCCATCTGGACGGCGGCGAGCGGGTTCTCGAGCTCGCGGTCGCCGGTGTAGCGCTCGTCGCCGAGCCAGGTGCGCTCCGGGCCCCAGTAGACGTCCTCGTCGGGCTCCCAGACGTCCGCGCGGCCGCCGGCGAAGCCGAAGGTCGTGAAGCCCATCGTCTCCAGGGCGCGGTTGCCCGCGAAGATCATCAGGTCGGCCCAGGAGATCTTGCGGCCGTACTTCTTCTTGACCGGCCACAGCAGCCGGCGCGCCTTGTCGAGGTTGCCGTTGTCCGGCCAGCTGTTCAGCGGCGCGAAGCGCTGCATGCCGGCACCGGCGCCGCCGCGGCCGTCGTCGATGCGGTACGTGCCGGCGCTGTGCCACGCCATCCGGATCATGAACGGCCCGTAGTGGCCGAAGTCGGCGGGCCACCACTCCTGCGAGGTCGTCAGCACCTCGTCGACGTCGCGTGGCCAGGGCGTCGAGGTCGACGGTCGTTGAACGCGGCGGCGTAGTCGAAGTCCTCGCCCATCGGGTTGGCCACGGCGGGGTGCTTGCGCAGGATCGTCAGGTTGAGCTGGTTCGGCCACCAGCTCACGGTTGCTCCCGCCCTCGGTCGGGTGGTTGAAGCGGCCGGCGCGAGACCGGGCACCCGCCCGCGCTCTCCTCGTTCATCTCTCCAACGACGGCGTCAGGACTGTCAGACACGGGAATCCTTCCGGGATAAGCGGGTGTTGCTCAGGAACTGGTTGCGGTGGAACAGCCGGGGCACAGGCCCCAGTAGATGACCTCGGCCTCGTCGATCGCGAAGCCGTGGTCGTCGGACGCGGTCAGGCAGGGCGCGTCGCCGACGGCGCAGTCGACGTCGGCGATGGCACCGCACGACCGGCACACGACGTGGTGGTGGTTGTCCCCGACCCGCGACTCGTAGCGCGCCACGGAGCCCGGCGGCTCGATGCGCCGCAGCAGACCGGCGGCGGTCAGCGCCCGCAGCACGTCGTAGACGGCCTGGTGGGACACCTCGCCGAGGTCCTCGCGCACGACACCGATGATCGAGTCCGTGTCGGCGTGCGGATGGTCGTGCACCGCGGACAGCACCGCCACCCGAGGACGCGTCACGCGCAGGGCGACCCCGCGCAGCATGCGCTCGAAGTCCGATGTCGTGGGCACGGGCCGAAGTCTGGTCCCTTTTCTGGAATCAATCAAGTTGACGCGCCATGCCAGTCTTCAGACTGCGGGGATCTCCGCGGAGTCCGTCAGGCGCAGCTTGCGGCGGGCGCGCTGGTAGAACGTCGTCCGGCCGAGGCGCACCACCCGCGCGGCGCCGGGACGGCCGCGCAGCTCGATGCGGTCCCCCGGCTGGACGTAGCCGGCGACCTCCCCGTCGACCTCGACCGCCAGCCGGCCGCTGGAGGGCAGGATGTCCAGCGCCACCGTGTCCTGCACGGACAGCACCACGCCGCGGCTGTACGCGGAGTGCGGCGCGGCGGGCGTGACCAGCAGCGCCTCGACGGCCGGGCTCGTGATCGGGCCACCGGCGGAGAAGCTGTACGCGGTCGACCCGGTCGGCGTCGCGACGATGACCGCGTCTGCCGCGTAGCTGACGAACTGGTGCCCGGCGACGCTGACCGCGACCACCGCGCTGCCGTCGCCCGGCACCCGCACCACGGCGACGTCGTTGAACGCGGTGACCGTCCGGCCGCCGAGGACGGCGTCCACGGCCAGCCGGGGCTCGATGGTGAACCCGTGGCTGTCGATGGCCGAGAGCGCTTCGGGGAGGTCCGGCACGTCCACCTCGGCCAGGAAGCCGAGCTTGCCCAGGTTCACGCCGAGTACCGGGGCGCGCTGCCCGTCGGCCAGCCGCATCGCGCGCAGCATGGTCCCGTCCCCGCCGAGGCTGACCAGCAGGTCGGCCCGGCCGGCGAGCTCCGCCGCGGACACCGCGACCGCCGCACAGTCCAGCCGGGCGATCTCCTCGGCGATGCCGAGGATCTCGATCCCGCGCTCCGCCGCCCAGCCGAGCACCGCGGCGACGGCCGCGGCCGAGTCACGCCGCGGATGCAGCACAAGACCGGCGGAGCGCATGGGCCGAGTCTGCCCGCATCGGCCCGGCACCGCGACACCGCATTCGCCACGGGGTGTGGGCTGGGGAGTGGGCTATGGTCCGGCCGTGGACGAACTGCGCCGACTGGCTCTGCTGCTGCCGGGGACCGCGGAGGGCATCGCCTGCGCCGGCACCACGTTGGAGACCCGCACGATCACCGCCGGCGGCAAGGCGTTCCTGTTCCTGCGCGACACCGACGCACGCCTGAAGCTGCGGGAGTCCCTGCCGGAGGTCACCGAGCTGGCGGCCGCGCGGCCGGAGCGCTACGCGGTCGGCGCGCACGGGTGGGTCACCGTCCAGCTCACCGCGGATCCGGCACCCGATCCGTTCGACCGCTGGATCGAGGAGAGCTTCCGCCTGCTCGCGAACAAGAAGCTCGTGGCTCAACTGTCCACTTCAGACCCCTCCTGACCGGGCCGTCGCGTGGAGTTCGACCGGTGGGTCGCGGAGATCGGCCGGCAGACCGGTGCGTTGCGGGCGGCGGCCGAGCGGCCGGCCCGTGGGCCGGCGTGCCCACCTGTCCGGGGTGGACGGTCCTGGACCTCGCGCGGCACGTCGCCGAAGTGCACGACTGGGCGGCCCGCGCGCTGCACACCGACCCGGCCGAACCGGACCTCCGGGACGGCTCCGGGCCGGCGGCATGGGCGGACCTGCTGTCCTGGTGGGCTGGACGAACCGGCGCGCTGGTCGCGGGGCTCACCGCGGCCGGCCCGCACGCGCCCGCGTGGGTGTTCGACGACGAGGACGCGCCGACAGCCGCGTTCTGGGCGCGCCGGCAGGCGCACGAGACCGCCGTCCACCGCCTCGACGCCGAGCATGCGCGGCCCGGCTCGCCCGTACCGGAATCCTTGTACGCCACGGACTTCGCCGCCGACGGCATCGACGAGGCGCTGACGATGTGGGTCCCGCGCCGGGTCCGCGCCGAGCCGCCGGACCTGCGGGGCGACGTCGCCGTCCACGCCGTCGATGCCGGGCGGAGCTGGCTGGTGCGGCTCGTGCCCGGCGCGGCTCCGGCGGTCGACGCGGTCGATCCCGGGGCGGACCTCGCCGCCGACGCCACGCTCGCCGGGACCGCGGACGCCGTCTACCGCGCCGTGTGGCACCGGCCCGCGACCGTGACGGTGCGCGGGGACATCTCGCTCGTCGCCGCGCTGCGCACACCCTGACCAGCGCCGACGGCTGACCGCGCGGGTACGGCCGGTGACCTGGGGTCGCCGCGCGCGGCGCCGCGCGGGTTACCGTCGCCGGGTGGTGGATGCGGCAGGTTGTCGAGGCGATCGCGGCATACCTCGCGGCGGAGCCGGATCCGACCGCGCGCGACGCTCGCCCAGGTGGTCGGCGCGGCGGCCGGCGCGACCGGGTGCGCGCTGACCGTCGCGGGCGAGCGGTTCCAGTGGGGCGACGGGCCGGGCCCGTGGCTCGAGCAGCGTGATCGGCTACGACGGCGAGCAGCAGGGCGTACTGGCGATCACGCCGCCGGAGTCGCCGCCGGGCCGCTGACCGCCGTCGCCGCGCGTGCTCGGGCGCGCCGGTCGCCCTGCTGCGCCTGGAGACCGAGACCGACCGGCTGCGGCGCGAGGGCGACGCGGCGGCGCGCGAGCTGATCGACGACCGGTGGCGCGCCGCGGCGGAGATGGAGCAGGAACGCCGCGGCCTCGAACGCGACCTGCACGACGGCGCGCAGCACCACCTGGTCGCGCTGCGGATGTCGCTCGCCCTGGTCGAGCACGCCATCGCCACCGGTGGCGGTGCGCCGGAGCAGGTGGCCGACCTGCTGGCACGGCTGGACACCGCCGAGCGCGTGCTGGTCGACACGGCGGCCGGGGTGCTGCCGGTCGACGCTGGTCACCAACGGTCTCGCGGCGGCGTTGACCGCGGAGCTGGCGAGCCACGCGCGACGTCACCCTCGACATCGGCGGAGCTGCGCCGCCGCTACCCCGCCGTCGTCGAGTCGGCGGTCTACTTCGCGTGCCTGGAGGCGGTGAACAACGCGCACAAGCACGCGCCGGGCGCGCGCATCACCGTGACCGTGCGGGACAGCTACCGCGGCCTCGAGTTCGCCGTCGACCGACACCGGCCCCGGCTTCGACGCCGCCACCGCCACCTCGGGGCTGCGCAACCTGTCCGCGCGGGCCGCGGCCGTCGGCGGCGCGGTGGAGGTCCACTCCGCGCCGGGCCGGGGCACCGCGGTCAGCGGGTTCGTCCCGCTGTGAGCATCCCCTCGGCCGTGCGCACCAGCACCTCGCACGCGGCGCGGTCCCGCCCGCCGGTCGCCGGGTGTTCGGCGTGGGCACGCCACCGCGCGACCGCCGTCTCGGCGGCGGCCGCGGACCTGGCGTCGTCGGCGTCCTCGGGCAGGCCCGAGCCGGGCGCGCGGGTCGGCGCCGTACGCGCCGAGGAGCCGGACCGCGTCGCACGACGGCGCCGCCGGCGAAGCGCAGCAGGCGGGTGTCGCCGCGTTCGAGCTCGTCGAGCAGGTCCAGCTCCGCGATCTCGTGCGCCTCCGCGCCGATCCGTTCCACCGCCCAGCGCAGCGGGTGGTCCGCCGCGCACCAGGTCGGTCATCGTGACGATGGCGCGGCGGGCGGCGATCACCGGCCGCCACGCCGCGAGCTTGCGGGCGAGCCGGTCCACGCTCGCCGACTCGGCCAGCTCCACCCGCTGGCGTCCGCGCCGCAGCGCCGCCCGGAACTCCTCGCCCGGCGGCGACCAGGCACAGCACCGCGTCGACCGCGCCGCGGGGCCCGTCGTCGGCGAGGAACTCCTCGGCGAGCGCCTCGTCGGCCGGCCCGCCGGCGACGACGACGGTGACCGCGTCCTCCGCCGGGCCCAGCTCGCCGGGCGGGCCGCCGACGACGGCGAGGCGCGGCCGGCGCGGCCATCCGCTCGGCCACGGCGTCCCAGCGGGCCCGGTCCGGTCCGTGCCGCGGCCGTCCGCTGGCCCTGCCGGACCAGGTCGCGCACCTGCCGGTACAGCGCGCTGTGCTCGAGCGCCGGGGTCGGCCCGCCGGTCGAGACCGGCTCGATCCGCTCGGCGACCCGCACGCTCACCACGGCCGGGCCGCCGCTCGCCGCGCACTCCATGGCGCCGCCGAGCACGGCGAGCCGCTCGGCGTCGTGGCCGAGCGTCGCGCGCAGCTGGCGCACCGACACCGTGTCCGCCGGGCGTCGATCAACCGCACCCGCAGCGCGTCGTCGCGGCGGAACGCCACGGTGACCGGCTCGCCGGCCTTCCTGCCCGCCAGCACGTTCAGCACGGCCGCGACCGCGTGGTAGAGCCCGGACTCGACCTGCCAGCCGACGCGCGGGCCGAGGTCGCCGCGGAAGCGGACCGGGCGCGGCAGCATCGCCGCCAGCTCCTCCAGCGCCGCCCGCGGGCCACGGTCGGGCAGCATCGCCGGGTACACGCCGCGCACGACCGTGCGGAAGTCGTCGAGCAGGTCGTCGAGCGGACTCGCGCGCCTCGGCGAGGTCGTCGACGGTCGCGGCGCCCGCCGGCCGGGAGTCCTCGCAGCCGCTCGCGCACCTCGGCGAGGTCGCGCAGGGTCGTCGTGGTGATCGCGCCGACGAGCCGGCGCCGCTCCAGGTCCCGGACCTCGGCGAGCCGCTCGCGGGCGGCGGACACCTCGGCCCGCAGCCGCTCGGCGCGGACGTCCGCGCGCTCGTGGTCGGCCCGCAGCCGGGCCAGCCGCGCGGCCACGCCGAGCCAGGTCGCGGTCTCCCGCAGCATCGTCGCGCTCGCCGTCGTCCCACCGCCACGGCGCGGCGACGCACACCACGCCGCCGCCGGCGACCGGCTCGCGCACGACCTCGCCGCCGGCGAGCTCGTCGGCGCGTGCTCGGGCCACGACGCGATGGGCACGAACCGCGACCGCGGCGCCCGCTCGGTCGTCACCACGACGCCGTAGGCGGCCTGCCCGCCGACGGCGTCGGCCAGGTTGCGGACGAGCGCGCGCGACCAGGTGCTCGGGCGGCACGGTGGCGGCCAGCCGGTGCGGACGGGTGCCGCTTCACCGGCGGCTACCCGTCGATCCGCCGCGCCCGCAGGTACGCGAGCACGGCGAGCACGCGGCGGTGGTGCACGGTCTGGTCGCCGGGCAGGTCGAGCTTGCCGAAGATCGCCGCGATGTGCTTCTCCACGGCCTTCGTGGAGACGAACAGCTCCTTGGCGATCGCGTTGTTGGCGCGGCCCTCGGCCATCAGCCGCAGCACGTCGAGCTCCCGCTCGGTCAGCGACGCGACGCGGGCTGTCCGCGCCGCCGGCCGGCGCCTGCACCAGCCGCTTGGCCAGCACCGGCTCGATCACGATCTCGCCCGCCGCGATCCGGTCCAGCGTGTCGGCGAGCACCTGCACGCCCGCGACCCGCTCCTTGAGCCGGTAGCCGATGCGCTCGGCGCCGATCTCCAGCACCCGCATCAGGTAGTGGGTCTCGGCGTAGTGCGACAGCAGCAGCAGGCCGGTGTCGGGGCTGCATGCGCGCGGATGCGTTCGGCGGTGACCAGCCCGCCGTCGGGCTCGGGTGGCATGCGGATGTCGAGGATGGCGACGTCGACCGGCTCGGTGGCGACGATCGCGAGCAGCGCGTCACCGTCGCCGACGCAGCCGACCACCTCGTGGCCCGCCGCCTCCAGCAGCAGCACCAGGCCCTCCCGGAACAGTGCGCCGTCCTCGGCGATGGCTACCCGCATCGCAGCACCGCCCGGTGGTGGCGTGGGCGCGGCCGGCCCGGGCTGCTGGTCGGTGATGTGCACCCGGACGAGCCGCCGGCCGCGGACCCGCACCCGCACCGCGCTGCCGGCGCACAGGGTGTGCAGGTGGTCGGCGACGAGCAGGCCGACCCGGGACCGCGCCTCGGTGTCCAGCTCGTGGCGCGGCAGGTCCAGCCGCAGCCGCAGGTCGCGGTGCTCGGCGAGGGCGCGCAACGCGGGCCCGAGCCCGGCGCTGACCAGCACCGGCGGGTACAGCGCGGTGCCGATGCCGCGCAGGTCGTCGAGGACGCGGCGCAGCAGGCCCTGCGCCGCGTCGATCCGCGCGCCCAGCCGCGGATCGTCGGCCGCCATGGAGATCAACCCCAGCTCCAGCGCCAGCGCGGACATCCCCGCGGCCGCCCCGTCGTGCAGGTCTCTCTCCAGGTCGTGCCGTAGTCGCACGGCGTCCCGGCCGGGCGCGCGCAGCCGTCGGGGCAGCCAGGTGGCCGGCCTGGGCACACCGCGTGCACGACTGTCCATCGCACCAGCCTCGCTGGTCTTACCAGGCCGTTACAAGGGGTGCCGGCCCCACGCCGTGGTAGGGACATCCCCACCACCATGTCTGGACGGACGATTAGGATTGACGCGGCGGTTGCCGACCGGACGCGGGGAGTGCGTTATGCGGTACGGAGTGGGTATCGACCTCGGGACCTCGTTCACCTCGGCCGCGGTGCACGGGCCCGGCGGGCGCGCGCATGGTGCCGCTGTCCCGCGAGGTGGTCGTCCCGTCGGTGGCCTACGCGGCACCCGACGGCACCCTGCTGACCGGCCTCGCGGCCGCAGGACGCGGCGCGCGGCGGCGAGCTCGGCCGGGTGGCCCGCGGGTTCAAGCGGCGCATCGGCGACCCGACGCCGCTGGTGCTCGGCGGCACCGCCTACTCGCCGGACGCGCTGATGGCCGCGCAGCTGCGGGACGTGCTCGACGCACGTGACCAGCATGGAGGGCGGCGCCGCCGGAGACCGTCGTGCTGACCTGCCCGGCGATCTGGGGGCCGTACCGGCGCGAGCACTTCGAGGAGGTGCCCCGGCTCGCCGGCGTGCCGGCCAGCCACGTGCTCACCGAGCCCGAGGCGGTGGCGACGCACTACTCGATGGAACGGCGGCTCGGCGACGGCGAGGTCGTCGCGGTCTACGACCTCGGCGGCGGCACGTTCGACACCACGATCCTGCGCATGCGCGCCGGGCGGCATGGAGATCCTCGGCACGCCCGAGGGCATCGAGCACATGGGCGGCATGGACTTCGACGAGACGCTGCTGGCCCACGTCGACGACCGGCTCGACGGCGCGGTCAGCGCGCTGGACCAGGCCGACCCGCGGGCGGCGGCCGCGCTCGCGGACATCCGCGCGATGTGCGTGCGCGCCAAGGAGGAGCTGTCCATCGAGCCGGACGTGCATGCTCACGGTCCCGCTGCCGTCCGGGCCGCGCGAGGTGACTGATCACGCGGCTGGAGCTCAACGACATGATCCGGCCGTCGGTGCGGCTGACGACGGACGCGTTGCGCCGCACCATCGCCTCGGCCGGCCTGCGCACCGAGGACGTGTCCGCGATGCTGCTGGCCGGCGGCTCGTCGCGGATCCCGCTGGTGGACCAGATGGTGTCCGAGGAGTTCGGCAGGCCGGTGCGGGTGACGCTGCACCCGAAGTTCACCGTCGCGCTCGGCGGCGCCGCCACCTCCGCACGGGTCGCGGCCGCGCGCCGCCGCCGGCGGTCCGCGCCCACGCCCGCACCGCCCACCACCCGCCGCCGCGCCGAGCGTCGCGGCCGAGCCGACACCGGCCGCCGGAAGTGGCCGGTGCCGGTCACCGCGGCGGCCGCGGTCGCGGTCGTCGCCGCGTCGTCACGACGTTCGTGCTGATCGACCGGCGGCAACGCGCAGGAGACCGGCGCGGAGGACGCCGGCACCGACGCGGCCGGCGCACGCCGACCGGGCCGCCGAAGACGATGCAGGTCTACGGCAAGGAGGGCCCGGTCGACGCCGTACACGCAGCTTCATCGCGTCGGCGGAGAACTGGGCGGGCGTCGACATCGCCGGAGGGCGCCCGCCAGACCGCGATCAGCGCCGACCCCCGACGGCCAGGGCGACCTGCGGGTGACAGTGGGCCGGCGGCGCCCCGGGCCAGGTCTACATGCAGAACCCGACCGACACGGAGGACAAGACGGGCCTACGTGGACGCCAATGGCGGGCTCGTCTTCGACGCCGTGGTGCACCGGCGCCCGGCCAGCCTCGTCACGCGTCGCGGTGCACTGCGTCTACCCGTGCGTCGGCGGAGGTCGAGGCGACGAAGCTGTTCCGCAGCCTGCCGCCGGGCAAGCGCACGAGGTCACGATCCCGCTGTCCTGCTTCACGGCCAAGGGCCTGAACCCGAGCCACGGTCAACACGCCGTTCCTGGTCTACACCACGGGCGCCTTCGACGTCACCTTCTCCGACATCCGCTGGGCGCCCGACGTGGCGACCGGCCCGCCAGGCCACGACGGTGCGCCAACCTGAAGTAGGCCAGCGCCGCCCGGCTCAGGCGCTGTCGAACGTGACGCCGGCGGCGACCGTGTAGTTGGCGGGCCGCAGGCCGGCCGGTAGGGAGTCGACGAACGCCCCGACCGCGGTCAGGTCCACCCCGGCCGCGATGTGCAGGGTGCGGCCGCGGATGGCGGGCGTGCAGCGCACGGGGACCACCGCGGGGATACCCACGCCGGCCGGGTGGATCACCGCGCCGTCCGGCGTGGGGGTCACGGTCAGCCCGTCGCCGGGTGTCCGGCCCTGGCGGCGCCACTGGTGACCGAGGGAGACGGCAGTTCGCGCTCGGGCACGCTCTCCTCCTGCGGCAGCCAGGTCCACCCGTCCCGCACGTTCTCGGGCGGGGACCGGGTTCGTCACGGGCTCGCCGCGCAAGACGGTCGCGCCGCTCGGCCACGTGCCGCAGGGCCGCATGCAGCCGCGGGTTGAACCGGTGGCCGGTGGACTCGTCGCCCGTGGCGGGCCGCCGTCGTCGAACCATCGTCTTCTCCGTCCGTTCGGCGATGTGCTCCTGTTCTGGACACGGCGCCGTGGCGACCAAAGGTTCGGGCCGCGACGACCGCCGCGAGCGTGCGTTTTCGCGGCCGCGCACCCGCTGACCTGGCCCGGGGGTTATCCCTACCCGCCCGCGGTGGGTCAGCCCCTGCGAACCGGCGGGTCTGCACCTGCGGTCGGAGGGGCAGACCCACCGACGCGGACAGCCCAGATCAGAGACGCTTTCCCAACGAAACGAGGACGCTCCCAACCGAAACCCAGGCGAGGACACGACATGGCCGCCATCGACGACGTCGTGCAGGCGCACGGAGCACGCGCTGCTCGCCTACGCAACCCGCCTCACCGGCGGCGACCACCACAGCGCGGAGGACGTCGTGCAGGAGACCTGGCTGCGCGCCTGGCGCCACGTCGGCCGCTGACCGAGGACCGCGGCTCGGTGCGCGGCTGGCTGATGCGGGTCGCGCACAACGTCGCGATCGACCAGCACCGCAGCCGCAGCGCGCCGGCCGACCGAGGTCGAGCTGCCCGAGCAGGAGGTGCCGGGCGCCACCCCGGTGGTGCCCGCGCCCAGCGACGCGGTGGAGACCCGGGTGGTCGTCAACTCGGCGCTGGGCAACCTGTCCGCCGTGTACCGCTCGACCCTGGTCGAGGTCTACCTCGCCGACCGCACCGCGACCTCCGCCGCGTCGGTGCTCGGCGTGCCGGTCGGCACGGTCAAGAGCAGGGTGCACAACGCGACTCCACGCGCTGCGCGAGCGCCTTCCCGCCGGCCGCGGCTCGAGGCCGCCTGACCGTCCTCTGCAGGACTCGGCGGGGAGTTCCGGTAATCCCGCCAGTCGGTATCGCACCTACGCTCGGGCTCCATCTCGACATACGGCTACTGACAAGGACGGAGCACATGAACGCGCCTGTGCTGAAGGAGCCGTCATGCCGGTGTCGATCCCGGATTCCCGGCCGGCGCCAGATTGGCTACGAGATCTGATGACGCCCGCGCCCACTACGAGGAGCGGTTCGGCTGGCCGGTCGCGGTACAGGTCGCCGAGCGGCAGCTCGCGGTCGGGCTCGGCACGGTGGTCGACGCCGTCACGATGCCGGCCGGGCTGGCGGCCCAGGTGCACGCACAGCTGGGCATCGCGATGCTGGCCGGCCCGGTCATCGGGCACACGGACGGCGGCGGTGGACGTTCCTGACCCAGCCCGTGGCGCCGATGAGCACGGACTTCGTGGCGAACCTGGTCGAGCACGACGTCCGTACGCGGGTGCGCGGCGCCTACACGGTGATCCCGGCGACGCGACGGCCGACCGGGCGGCTGGCGGTGGATCACCGAGCCGCGGCCGAACCAGATGCTGCCCTCGCCGTTCGCGGTGGTCGCCACGGTGCGCCGGGTGTGCGCACCGCGCGCGGCGCGCCTGAGCACGCCGAACCACCGAAGGCGCAGACCGGTTCCGCCGGTCTGCGCCTTCGGTCTTCCGGTGCTTCTCACGTGTCAGCGTTCGCGGTAGAAGGCCCGGACGGAGTCCACGATCCGGTCCTGGTCCTGCTCGGTGAGGTCCACATAGGTCGGCAGGTACAGCCCGCGCGCGGCGAACCGGGCCGCGTTGAGCGACGGCCACTCCGGGTCGTGGTACATGGGCTGGCGGCTCATCGGCTGGAAGAAGTAGCGGGTCTCGATGCCGTCCCGCACCAGGTGGGCCATCAGCTCGTCGCGGTCCTCGGCGAGCAGGTCGTACATCCACAGCACGTCGCGCGGCGGCATCCTGGTGATGCCGGCGACGTCCGCGAGCCCCTCGTCGTAGTGGGTCTCGATGCGCTTGCGGGCGGCGAGGATGTCGTCGATCCGCTCCAGCTGCGCCAGCGCCACACCGGCCTGCATGTTGGTCATCCGGAAGTTGTAGGCGAGCTTGCGGTGGATGAAGTCGTGCTTCTCGCTGAACGCCATCGCCCGCAGGTGCGCCATCTGCGCGGCGAGGCGGGCGTCGTCGGTGACGCTGATCGCCGCCCTCGCCGGCGGTGATGATCTTGTTGCCGAACAGGGAGAAGCAGGCGATGTCGCCGACCGGGCGGACGCTGTGCGCCTCGGCGGAGTCCTCGACGACCCGCAGGTTGTACTCGTGGGCGAGGCGCATGATCGCGTCCATGTCGCAGCGCCTGCCGTAGACGTGGACGGGCATGATCGCCTTGGTGCGCGGCGTGATGCTGGCTTCGATGCGCGACACGTCGATGTTCAGGTCGTCGGCGCAGTCCACGAAGACCGGCGTCGCGCCGGTGTAGGTGACCGCCCACGCGGAGGCGATCATCGTGAACTCGGGGACCAGGACCTCGTCGCCCGGGCCGACACCGAGGGCGCGCAGCGCCAGCGTCAGCGCGCCGGTGCCCGGACGAGCACGCGACGCCGTGCGCGACGCCGTTGTAGGCGGCGAACTCCTGCTCGAACCGGCCGGACGAGCGGCCCCTGCGACGAGATCCAGCCCGTCTCGATCGCCTCGGTGAGGTAGTGCAGCTCCCGCCCGGCGAGGTGGGGCCGGGACACCGGATACTCGATTCTCATCGTCATCTCCGCTCACGCCGCGCTTTCCTGCTTCGGAGCGTAGCCAGCAGGAACGCGGGAAATTACGAGTGAATGCCGGGGCTCACCGGCCGAGCTCCTGGTCGAGCAGCTCGAACATCTCGCTGTCGGTCGCGTCGTCCAGGTCGAGCTCCGCCGCGTCGTCGGGTGCCGTGCCGTGCGTCGCTCCACCTGCGTCCGCAGCACGTCCAGCCGGGCGGCGACCTGCCGGTGCGCCGAACTGTCCACTGCGGACTCCAGGAACGCCTTCTCCAGCCGGTCCAGCTCGGCCAGGATCGCCGTCGGATCCGTCGAGGCCCGGCTCGCCGAAGAGCCCCGACAGGTGGCCGGCGAGCTCGGCCGGGGTCGGGTAGTCGAAGACCAGGGTCGCGGCCAGCTGGTGGCCGGTGGCGGCGCCGAGCCGGTTGCGCAGCTCCACCCCGGTCAGCGAGTCGAAGCCCAGGTCGTTGAAGGCCGCGGCCGGGTCGATCGCGTCCGCGCCGGTGTGCCCGAGCACCACGGCGACCTGCTCGCAGACGAGCTCGAGCAGGGCTTCCGCGCGCTTCGCCCCGGTGAGGCCGTCGAGCTGGACCGTGGCCCCCGCCGCGGGTGCCGCCGGCCCGCGCACGGCCGGGCGGACCAGGTTCCGCGCAGCAGGTGCGGGATCCGGTCGCCGTCGGCCGGAAGGCGGCGAGGTCCAGCCGGGCCGGCACGACCACGGCGTCCGGTGTGGACAGTGCGGCGTCCAGCAGGGCCAGGCCGTCCTCGGTCGGCAGCGCGACGACGCCGGAGCGGGCCAGCCGCCGGGTCTCGGCGTCGGTGAGCGTCTCGCTCATGCCTTCCGCCCACAGGCCCCAGGCCAGCGAGGTGGCCGGCAGCCCCCGTGCCCGGCGGTGCCGGGCGAGCGCGTCGAGGAACGTGTTCGCGGCGGCGTAGTTCGCCTGGCCGGCGCCGCCGAGGGTGCCCGCCAGCGAGGAGAACAGCACGAACGCCGTGAGGTCGCCCGCCAGCTCGTGCAGGTGCCACGCCGCGTCCACCTTGGGCCGCAGCACGGCGTCCAGGCGGTCCGGCGTCAGGTCCGCGAGCACGCCGTCGTCCAGCACGCCGGCGGCGTGCACCACCGCGGACACCGGCGTCGCCGCCAGCAGCGTCGGCCACCGCGTCGCGGTCGGCGACGTCGCAGGCCACGACCCGCGCGCGGGCACCGAGCCCGGCCAGCTCCGCCACGAGCTCCGCCGCACCGGCGGCCGCCGGGCCGCGGCGGCTGGTCAGCACCAGCTCCCGCACGCCGTGCTCGGCCGCGAGGTGGCGCGCCACGAGCCGGCCCAGGCCGCCGGTGCCGCCGGTGACCAGCACGGTCCCGTCGGGGTCCCAGGTGTGCCGCTCCCCCAGCGTCCCGCACGCGGGCCAGGCGGGCGACGCGGACCTCGCCGTCGCGCAGCAGCACCTGTGGTTCGTCGAGCCCGGCCGCGGCGGGCAGCGCCGCGGCCGACGCGTCCGTGCCGTCCGTGTCCAGCAGCAGGAACCGGCCGGGGTGCTCCGCCTGGGCGGACCGGACGAGCCCCCAGGCGACGGACGCCGCCACGTCGTCGCCGTCGACCGCGTGCCGGGTGAGCAGCGCGAGCCGGGCGTCGGCGAACCGCGGGTCGGCCACCCATTCCCGTACCAGCTCGAGCACCTGGGTGGCGACGGCGTGGGCGGACGCCACGACCGGACCGTCCCCACCGAGGTCGACCACCACGACGTCGGGCACGGACTCCAGCGCGGCGAGGCCCGGGCCGTCCGTGTGCACGAGGGTCGGCCGGTTCGCGACGGTGGTCGCGGTGACCCAGTCGGTCCGGAACAGCGCGTCGGGCGCGGCGGCAAGCTGGTCCGCGGTCAGGGCGCGCACGGTGAGCGAGTCGACGTCGGCCACCGGCTCGCCCGCCTCGTTCCTGGCGCGGATGGAGACGGTGCTGTCGCCGGTGCGGGTCAGGGTGACGCGCAGCGTCGTGGCACCGGGTGCGTGCAGCGACACGCCCTCCCACAGCAGCGGCACGCTCCGCTCGGCCAGGCCGAACACGGACGCGGCGTGCAGGGCCGAGTCCAGCAGTGCCGGGTGCAGCCCGAACCCGTCCGCGTCGGGCACGCGCACCTCGGCGAACACGTCGTCGCCCGCGCGCCACGCCGCCGCGAGGCCCTGGAACAGCGGGCCGTAGTCGAACCCGGCGGCGGCGCGCTCGTCGTAGAAGCCCGCCAGGTCGACCGGTTCGGCGTGCGCGGGCGGCCACTCGGCCGGGGCGGTGCCGTGGTCGGGCGCGGCCTGGCCGAGCATGCCGGTGGCGTGAAGTGTCCACTGTGGTCCGTCGGCGCGGGAGTACACGGTGACCGGCCGCCGGCCGGTGTCCTCCGGTTCGCCGACGCGGAGCTGGAGGTGGACCGCGTCACGTTCGGGCAGGATCAGCGGCTCGGCCAGCATCAGCTCGTCGATCCGGTCGCAGCCGACGTGCTGACCGGCCCGCAGCGCGAGGTCCACGAACGCCGTGCCCGGCACGAGGACCGAGCCCAGCACGACGTGGTCGGCGAGCCAGGGGTGGGTCTGGACCGAGATCCGGCCGGTGAACGCGACGCCGTCGGTGCCGGCCAGGTCGACCGCGCCGCCGAGCAGGGCCGCCTGGCGCGGTGTCGGCCAGATCCGTTCGTGCTGGAAGGCGTAGGTGGGCAGGTCGACCCGCTGGGTACCGGGCAGCAGCGCGGCCCAGTCCGGCTCCACTCCGGACACGAACAGCCGGCCCACGGCGGCGATGATGTCCTCGCGCAGCAACGGAACCACGAAGGCGTCGTCGGGCAGGATCTCCTGCGCCATCGCGGACAGCACGCCATCGGGTCCGATCTCCACGAACCGGGCCACGCCTTCGTCGTGCAGGGTCTGGACGTGGTCGCCGAACCGCACGGTGTCCCGGACGTGGCGGACCCAGTAGCCCGGCGAGTCGACCGGCGACAGCATCGGGATGGTCGGCTCGTGGAAGGTCAGCGTGTCGACCACCTCGCGGAACTCGTCGAGCATCGGGTCCATGAGCGGCGAGTGGAAGGCGTGCGACACCCGCAGCCGCTTCGACCGGTCGAACCGCTCGGCAATCGCGAGCACCTCGGCCTCGTCACCGGCGATGACCACCGAGTCCGGACCGTTCACGGCCGCCAGCCCGACCCGCGCGGTCAGCAAGGGAAGTACGTCGTTCTCGGCCGCGCGCAGCGACACCATCGCGCCGCCCGTGGGGAGAGCCTGCATCAGGCGAGCGCGCGCCGAGACCAGTGTGCACGCATCGGCCAGCGACAACACCCCGGCCACGTGGGCCGCGGCGATCTCGCCGATCGAGTGGCCCACCAGGAAGTCCGGCCGGATCCCCCACGACTCCACCAGCCGGAACAACGCCACCTCGAGCGCGAACAACGCGGGCTGCGCCCACCCCGTCTCGTTCAACGCATCGGCATCCTCGCCCCACACGACCTCGGTGAGGCCAGGGGCCAGCTCCGCCACCACGGCGTCGAACGCGTCGGCGAACGCCGGGAACCGCTCGTACAGCTCACGCCCCATCCCCAACCGCTGCGAACCCTGGCCGGCGAACAGGAAGCCCGTGCCGCCGGGCACAGGCGAACCCGGCGTCACGGCGGCCAGGCGGGTCAGCGCCGTCTCCCGGTCGCCGGCCAGGACGACCGCGCGATGCCGGAAGGCCGACCGGGTGGTGGCCAGCGAGCCCGCCACGTCCGCGAGGCCGAGGTCCGGCCGGCTGTCCACATGGGAGCGTAGACGGGTGGCCTGGTCGCGGACGGCCTCGGCGGTCTTGCCGGACAGCACCAGCGGAACCACGCCCAGGTCGAGCGGCGGGGCCGGCTCGGTCACCACGTGTTCGATGACGACGTGCGCGTTGGTGCCGCTGATGCCGAACGACGACACCCCGGCCCGCCGTGCGCGGTCGGCCGCGGGCCACTCGGCGGGTTCGGTCAGCAGGTCGATGTCCCCGGCCGCCCAGTCCACATGCGACGACGGGGTGCCGGCGTGCAGCGTGCGCGGCAGTCGCCCGTGGCGCATCGCCTCGACCATCTTGATCACCCCGGCGACACCGGCGGCGGCCTGCGTGTGCCCGAGGTTGGACTTCACCGACCCCAGCAGCAGCGGCGTCTCCCGCTCCTGGCCGTAGGTCGCCAGCAACGCCTCGGCCTCGATCGGGTCGCCCAGCCGGGTGCCGGTGCCGTGCGCCTCGACGGCGTCGACGTCCGCCGTGGACAGTCCCGCCGCGGCCAGCGCCTGGCGGATGACCCGCTGCTGCGACGGGCCGTTGGGCGCGGTCAGCCCGTTCGACGCGCCGTCCTGGTTCACCGCGGACCCGCGCAGCACGGCCAGGATCCGGTGGCCGTTCCGCACGGCGTCGGACTGGCGCTCCAGCACCAGCATCCCGACGCCCTCGGCCCAGCCCACCCCGTCGGCCGACTCGCCGAACGCCTTGCACCGGCCGTCCGGCGACAGGCCGCGCTGGCGGGAGAACTCGACGAACGCCGCTGGCGTGGACATCACGGTCACGCCACCGGCCAGCGCGAGCGAGCACTCCCCCGACCGCAACGCCTGCGCGGCCCAGTGCATCGCCACCAGCGACGACGAGCACGCCGTGTCCACGGTGACCGCCGGGCCTTCCAGCCCGAGGGCGTAGGAGACCCGGCCGGAGGCGACGCTGCCCGCGCTGCCGTTGCCCTGGTAGCCCTCGAACTCCCCGCCGGACATGCAGGTTTCCGTAGTCGTTGTACATGACGCCGGCGAACACGCCGGTCTGGCTGCCGCGCAGCGACACCGGGTCGATCCCGGCTCGTTCCACGGCCTCCCACGACACTTCCAGCAGCAACCGCTGCTGCACGTCCGTCGCCAGTGCCTCGCGCGGCGACAACCCGAAGAAGCCCGCGTCGAACTCGCTCGCGTCGTGGAGGAAGCCGCCTTCCCGCGTGTAGGAGGTGCCGCGGTGGTCGGGGTCCGGGTCGTACAAGGCGTCCAGGTCCCAGCCCCGGTCGGTGGGGAAGCCCGACACCGCGTCCACGCCGTCGTCGACCAGGCGCCACAGGTCCTCCGGCGAGGAGACCCCACCCGGATAGCGGCAGCCCATCCCCACGATGACGATCGGGTCGTCGGATACCGCCGCGGGCACGGGTGCCGCCGGTGCCGGCGCGGAGCCGAACAGCTCGTCGCCGAGGTGCGCGGCCAGCGCGGTCACCGTCGGGTAGTCGAACACGACGCCCGCCGGCAACCGCAGCCCGGTGGCCGCGGTGAGCCGGTTCCGCAGCTCCACCGCGGTCAGCGAGTCGAAGCCCAGCTCCTGGAAGGCACGCGACGGGTCGACGGTGCCGGCGCTCTCGTGGTGCAGCACCTGCGCGACCTCGCGGAGGACGAGGTCGGCGAGCGCACGCTCGCGGTCGGCCGGCGTGCGCCGCGCCAGGTCGTCCGTGGCGCTCACGGCCCGCGCGGTTCGCCGGGCGGGTGCGAGGTCGCGCAGCACGGCCGGAATGTCGTCGCACGTGCGGATCGTCGCGAGGTCGAGCCGGGCCGGCACGGTCAGCGCCTCGTCGCAGCCGAGCGCGGCGTCGAACAGGGCGAGGCCGTCGGCCGCGGTCAGCGGCGGGGTGCCCAGGCGGGCGAGCCGCCGGGTGTCGTCCTCGGTGAGCGCGCCGGCCATCCCGGTCGCCCACGGCCCCCACGCCATCGAGGTCGCGGGCAGGCCCCGGGCGCGCCGGTGCTCGGCCAGCGCGTCCAGGAACGCGTTCGCCGCGGCGTAGCTCGCCTGCCCGGCCGCGCCGAGCGTGCCGGCCAGGGAGGAGAACATGACGAAGGCGGTGTGCTCGCCGGTCAGCTCGTGCAGGTGCCAGGCAGCGTCCACTTTGGACCGTAGGACCGGGTCCACGCGTTCGGGGGTCAGCGAGCCGATCACCCCGTCGTCGAGGACACCGGCCGCGTGCACGACCGCGGCGACCTCGACGTCGGCCAGCAGCGCCGCGGCCGCGTCCCGGTCCGCCAGGTCGCAGGCCGCGATCCGTACCCGTGCGCCCAGCCCGGTCAGCTCGGCCGCGAGGTCGGCCGCGCCCGGCGCATCCGGGCCGCGGCGGCTGGTCAGCAGCAGGTCCCGGACCCCGTGCCCGGTGACGAGATGCCGCGCGACCAGCGCACCCAGACCGCCGGTACCGCCGGCGATCAGGACCGTCCCGGTGGTGTCCCAGGCCTGGGTCCGGGACGGGGTGAGGCGGGCGAGACGGGCGGCGTGGACCTCGCCGTCGCGGATCGTCAGCTGGGGTTCGCCCGACGCGACCGCGGCGGCCAGCACCGCCCGGGAGGCGTCGGTGTCGTCGCTGTCGACCAGGACAAAACGTCCGGGATGTTCGGCCTGGGCCGACCGCACGAGCCCCCACACCGCCGCGGCGGCGAGGTCGCCACCGCCGACCGCGCCCTGAGTGCGGAAGACCAGCCGCCCGGGTTGCTCGTCGGCGAGCCACTCCTGGACCCGGGCCAGCGCGGCGGCGGTCGCGTCGTGGGTGGCGTCTACCGCCGGGCCGCCGGTGGTGATCGGCAGGACGACGTGCTCGCACCCGGCCGACGCGTCGAGCGCCAGCGGGGTCCAGCGCACGCCGAACAGGGAGTCACGGCCGACCGTCCGGCCCTGCTCGACCGGTACCTCGCGAACCGTCAGCGTCGCGATCGACGCGACCGGGCCACCCGTGGTGTCGGCCGCCGCGAGGGACAGGGTGTCCGGTCCCGTCCTGGTCAGCCGTACCCGCAACGCGGTGGCCCCGACGGCGTGCAGGGAGACGTCCTCCCAGGCGAACGGGACGCCGCGGTCCGGCAGGTCGAGGAAGAGCCCGGCGTGCAGGGCGGCGTCGAGCAGCGCCGGGTGCAGTCCGTACCCGGTGTCCCCGGTGAGCTCGACCTCGGCGTAGACCTCGTCGCCCGACGTCCACGCGGCGGTGAGCCCCTGGAACGCGGGCCCGTACTCGAAGCCGTCCTCGGCGCGGCGGTCGTAGAAGTCGTCGAGTGGGATCGGCTGCGCGCCGGGCGGTGGCCAGTCGGTCGCGCCGACCGCATCCGGCTGCGCGGCGACCGCCAGCATGCCGGTCGCGTGCCGGGTCCACGGGTGGTCCTTCTCGTGCGCGGGGCGGGAGGAGATCGTCACCGGCCGGTCGCCGGACTCGGTGGTCGCGCCCACCCAGACCTGGAGGTCCACCGCGCGGCGGCCGTCGAGGACGAGCGGCTGGGCCATGGTGAGCTCGGTGACGCGGCCGCAGCCGGTCTCGTCGCCGGCCCGGACCGCGAGCTCGAGGAACGCCGTGCCGGGCACGAGGGCCGACCCGTGGACGACGTGGTCCGCGAGCCAGGGGTGGGTTGCCGCGGACAGCTGGCCGGTGAAAACCGTGCCGGAGTCCGCGAGGTCGATCGCCGCGTCGAGCACGGGGTGGTCGGTCGCGGTCAGTCCCGCACCGGTGGGCCGCCGCCGGGCGCTCGGCCAGTAGCGGCGGTGCTGGAAGGCGTAGGTGGGCAGGTCGACCCGGCGCGCCCCGGGCAGCAGCGCAGCCCAGTCGAGCGTCACGCCGGAGACGTGGAGCTGCCCCACCGCGGTGGTGATGTCCTTGTGCAGCAGCGGAATCACGACGGCCTCGTCGGGCAGGATCTCCCGGGCCATCGCGGAGAGCACGCCGTCAGGCCCGATCTCCACCAACCGCACCACCCCGGCATCGTGCAGGGCCTGTACATGGTCACCGAAGCGCACGGTGTCCCGAACATGCCTCACCCAGTATTCCGGCGAGTCGACCGGCGACAGCATCGGAATGGTCGGTTCGTTGAAGGTGAGTTCCTCGACCACGGCTTGGAACTCGTCGAGCATCGGATCCATCAGCGGCGAGTGGAACGCGTGCGATACGCGCAGCCGCTTCGCCTTCTCGAACCGCCCGGCGATCGCGAGCACCTCGGCCTCGTCACCGGCGATCACCACCGAGGACGGCCCATTGACCGCGGCGAGCCCGACTCGTTCGGTCAGCAACGGCACGCACCTCGGCCTCGGCCGCCCGAAGCGACACCATCGCCCCGCCCGCGGGCAGCGCCTGCATCAACCGCGCCCGCGCCGACACCAACGCGCACGCGTCCGCCAGCGACAGCACACCCGCCACGTGAGCCGCGGCGATCTCGCCGATCGAATGACCCACCAGGAAGTCCGGACGCACACCCCACGACTCGACAAGCCGGAACAACGCCACCTCGACCGCGAACAACGCAGGCTGCGCCCACCCGGTCTGGCTCAACGCCTCGGCATCCTCGCCCCACACGACCTCGACGACGCCGGGGTCCAGCTCGGCCGCCACCGCGTCGAACGCCTCGGCGAACACCGGGAACCGCTCGTACAGGTCCCGGCCCATCCCCAGCCGCTGCGAACCCTGACCGGCGAACAAGAACCCGGTCTTCCCCGACACGACCGAACCCGGCTCCACCGCTCCCGCAGCGACCGCGGCCAGGCGCGACAACGCGGTCTCCCGGTCGTCGGCGACCACCGACACCCGCTGCGCGAAGCCCGACCGGGACGTCGCCAAGGAGAACCCGACGTCCGCCAGGCTCAGCTCCGGACGTCCTCCAGCTGCGACACCAACCGGGCCGCCTGGTCCCGCACGACCTCCGCCGTCCGGCCGGACAGCACCAGCGGCACCGCCCCGACCTCAGCGGCTCCCTGCTCGACCTCGGCCACGACGTGCTCGACGATCACGTGCGCGTTGGTGCCGCTGATCCCGAACGACGACACCCCCGCCCGCCGCGCCCGGTCCACCACCGGCCACTCGGCCGCTTCGGTCAACAACTCGACCGACCCGGCATCCCAGTCCACATGCGACGACGGGGCGTCCAGGTGCAGCGTGCGCGGCAGCTCCCCGTGCCGCATCGCCTGCACCATCTTGATCACCCCGGCCACGCCGGCGGCCGCCTGCGTGTGCCCGATGTTCGACTTCACCGACCCCAGCAACAGCGGCATCTCACGATCCTGGCCGTAGGTGGCCAGCAACGCCTGCGCCTCGATCGGGTCACCCAGCGTGGTGCCCGTCCCGTGCGCCTCCACCGCATCGACGTCCGCGGCGGACAACCCGGCCTGCGCCAACGCCTGCCGGATCACCCGCTGCTGCGACGGACCATTCGGCGCCGTCAACCCATTCGACGCGCCGTCCTGGTTCACCGCCGAGCCGCGCACCACGGCCAGAATCCGGTGACCGTTCCGCACCGCGTCCGACTGCGCGCTCCAACACCAGCACGCCGACACCCTCGGCCCAGCCCACCCCGTCGGCCGACTCCGAGAACGCCTTGCACCGCCCGTCCGGCGACAACCCGCGCTGCCGGGAGAACTCCACAAAGGACTGCGGCGTCGACATCACCGTCACACCGCCGGCCAACGCCAGCGAGCACTCCCCCGACCGCAACGCCTGCGACGCCAGATGCACCGCCACCAACGACGACGAACACGCCGTGTCCACCGTCACCGCCGGGCCCTCGAGACCCGAAGGCGTACGCCACCCGGCCCGACGCCACGCTTCCCGCGCTGCCGCTCCCCTGGTAGCCCTCGAAGTCCCCACCCGCCAACAAGGTCTCGTAGTCGTGGTACATCACGCCGGCGAACACCCCGGTCCGGCTGCCCCGCAACGACAACGGATCGATCCCGGCCCGCTCCACCGCCTCCCACGACACCTCCAGCAGCAACCGCTGCTGCACGTCGGTCGCCAACGCCTCCCGCGGCGACAACCCGAAGAAGTCGGCGTCGAACTCCGCGGCCGCGTGCAGGAAGCCGCCTTCCCGCGTGTACGAGGTACCGGTGTGGTCGGGGTCCGGGTCGTAGAGGGCGTCGAGGTCCCACCCGCGGTCGGCCGGGAACTCGGTGATCGCGTCCACCCCGTCGGACACCAGCCGCCACAGGTCCTCCGGCGAGGAGACCCCACCCGGATAGCGGCAGCCCATCCCGACGATCACGATCGGGTCGTCGGAGGGCGCCGCGGGCACGGGTGCCGCCGGTACCGGCGCGCTGCCGAACAGCTCGTCCGCCAGGTACGTGGCCAGGGCCGACACGGTCGGCTGGTCGAAGATGAGGGTGGCCGGCAGGCTCAGCCCGGTCTCCGCGCCGAGCTTGTTGCGCAGCTCCACCGCGGTCAGCGAGTCGAAGCCGAGATCCTGGAACGCCCGATCCGGGTCCACGCCGGCCGCGGTCGCGTGGCCCAGCACCACGGCGACCTGGCCGCGGACCAGGTCGAGCAGCGCGTCGTGACGTTCCGCCGCGTCGAGCCCGGTCAGCCGGGCCGCCAGCGGGGCGGCACTCGCGGGGCGGCGGCGCGACGGCCGGACGAGACCGTGCAGCAGGGTCGGCACGTCACCGGCGGCACGCAGCGCCGGCAGGTCGAGCTGGACGGGCACCACACGGGGTTCGCCGACGCCCAGGGCGGCGTCGAACAACGCCAGCCCGTGCGCGGGCTCGAGCGGCGGGAGGCCCGAGCGCGCCATCCGGTCGAGGTCGGCGTCGGTCAGCGCGCCGGTCATCCCGGCCGCCTGCGCCCACGGTCCCCACGCGAGCGAGGTGGCGGGCAGTCCCGCGGCGTGCCGGTGGGCGGCCAGCGCGTCGAGGAAGGCGTTGCCCGCGGCGTAGTTGGCCTGGCCGGCGCTGCCGAACGTGCCGGCGACGGAGGAGAAGAGCACGAACGCCGACAGGTCCATGCCGGCGGTGAGCTCGTGCAGGTGCCAGGCGGCGTCGATCTTCGGGCGCAGCACGGCGGCCAGCCGCTCGGGGCTCAGCGAGTCGACGACGCCGTCGTCGAGCACGCCGGCGGTGTGCACGACGGCCGAGACGGAGTTGCCGGCGAGGAGCTGGGCGAGCGCGTCGCGGTCGGCGACGTCGCAGGCCACGACGCGTGCGTCGGCGCCGAGCGCGGCCAGCTCGTCGACGAGGTCGGCGCCGCCACCCCGCCGGCTGACCAGCAACAGCCGTCGCACGCCGTGCACGGTGACCAGGTGCCGCGCGACGAGGCCACCCAGGCCACCGGTCCCGCCGGTGATCAGCACCGTGCCGTCCGGATCCCACCCGGCCGGGTCGCCCGAGGTGACGCGGGCGAGGCGGGCCACCCGGACCTTGCCGTCGCGGATCTCCAGCTGCGGTTCGTCCATGCCCAGCGCGGCAGGGAGGGCGGCCTGGGACGCGTCGGTGCCGTCGGTGTCCACGAGGACGAACCGGCCGGGGAGCTCGGCCTGCGCGGCGCGGACCAGCCCCCACACGGCGGCGGCCGCGAGGTCCGAGCCGTCGGCCGCGCCTGCGGTGCGGAACACCAGCCGCGAGCCCGCGGGCTGCTCGGTGGCTCGCCAGTCCTGGATCTTCGCCAGCACCGACGCGGTGGCCGCGTGCGCCGCGTCGACCACCTCCCCGCCGGTGTCCACCGGCACGAGCGTGTCCGTACCCGGCGCATCGCCGCCCGGGGGTTTCTTGGCCACCCACTCCACGCGGTAGAGGCTGTCCGTGGCGCGGGCCGGGGTGTCGGGGAGCGGGCGGACCGCAAGCGAGGCCACGGACGCCACCGGAGCGCCGGTGGCGTCCGTGAGGTCGACGGCAACCGCGTCCGGGGCGGTGCGCGCGAGCCGGACCCGTAGTGCGGCGCCGCCGGGGGCGTGCCTGGTCACGCCCGCCCAGGCGAACGGGACGCCGCGCTCGTCCAGGCCGAGCAGGCGGGCCGGGTGCAGCGCCGCGTCGAGCAGGGCCGGGTGCAGCGCGAAGGAGCCGTCGTGGTGGTCGGGGACGGTGATCTCGGCGAACACGTGGTCGTCCAGGCGCCAGGCGGCGGTGAGGCCCTGGAACAGCGGGCCGTAGTCGAACCCGGCCGCGGCCCGGTCGTCATAGAAGCCGGTCACGTCGACCTGGACGGCGCCGGCGGGCGGCCACTCGGCCAGTCGCGCGGGCGGTTCGGGTGCGTCCTCGCTCAGCACACCGGTGGCGTGCCGCGTCCACGGCCGTCCGTCCACATCGGAGTGGACGTCGATCGCGCGGTGGCCGGTGTCGTCCGGACCGCCCACCCGGACCTGGAGCCGCACTCCGCCGTGTTCCGGCAGCACGAGGGTCGTGCCGAGGGTCAGCTCGGCAAGGTGGTCGCAGCCGACCTGCTCGCCGGCGCGGAGCGCCAGCTCGACGAACGCCGCGCCGGGGACGAGGACCGCGCCGTTGACGACGTGTTCGGTCAGCCACGGGTGAGTGTGCGTGGACAGCCGTCCGGTGAAGAGCAGGTCGTCGGAGTCGGCGAGCTCGACGCTCCCGCCGAGCAGCGGGTGCGCCGCCGGCCAGAACCATTCGTGCTGGAACGCGTAGGTGGGCAGGTCGACCCGGTGCGAGGTGGGGAGCAGCGCAGCCCAGTCCAGTTCCACTCCGGACACGAACAGCTGCCCCACCGCGGTAGTGATGTCCTTGTGCAGCAGGGGAACCACGACGGCCTCGTCGGGCAGGATCTCCCGGGCCATCGCAGAGAGCACCCCGTCGGGCCCGATCTCGACGAACCGCGCCACCCCGGCCTCGTGCAGGGCCTGGACGTGGTCGCCGAACCGCACGGTCTCGCGCACGTGCCGGACCCAGTACTCCGGCGACTCGACCGGCGAGAGCATCGGGATCGTCGGCTCGTGGAAGGTCAGCCCTTCCACCACCGCCCGGAACTCGTCCAGCATCGGATCCATCAACGGCGAGTGGAACGCATGCGACACCCGCAGCCGCTTCGACTTCTCGAACCGCTCCGCGATCGCGAGCACCTCGGCCTCGTCCCCGGCGATCACCACCGAGCCCGGGCCGTTCACCGCCGCGATGCCGACCCGCTCGGTCAGCAGTGGCAGGACCTCTGCCTCGGCCGCCCGAAGTGACACCATCGCGCCACCCGCGGGCAGCGCCTGCATCAACCGCGCCCGCGCCGACACCAACGCGCACGCGTCGGCCAACGACAACACATCCGCCACATGCGCCGCGGCGATCTCCCCGATCGAATGCCCGACGAGGAAGTCCGGCCGGATCCCCCACGACTCGACCAGCCGGAACAACGCGACCTCGACCGCGAACAAAGCAGGCTGCGCCCAGCCCGTCTGGTTCAGGGTTTCGGGGTCCTCGCCCCACATCACCTCGGCGAGGCCTGGGTCCAGCTCGGCTGCCACGGCGTCGAACGCCTCGGCAAAGACCGGGAACCGCTCGTACAGGTCCCGGCCCATGCCCAACCGCTGCGAACCCTGACCAGCGAACAGGAACCCGGTCTTCCCGGACACGACGGAACCGGTCAGCGCGTCCGGATCGGCCGTGCCCGTCGCCAGCGCGGCAAGGGCCGGCCCCGGGTCGGCGGTCACGACGGCTGCCCGGTGGTCGAACGCGGTACGACGTCGCCAGTGTGCCGGCGACGCTCGCCAGGTCGAGGTCCGGCTGACCGTCCAGATGGGACTTCAGGCGGGCGGCCTGGTCACGCAGGGCGTCCTCGGTCGCGCCGGACAGCACCAGCGGCACCACCTGGTTCGTCTCGGCTGACGGCTCGTCGACGTCCGGCCCCTGCTCGATGATCACGTGTGCGTTGGTGCCGCTGATCCCGAACGACGACACCCCCGCCCGCCGCGCCCGCTCGACGGCGGGCCACTCGGCGGGTTCAGTCAACAACTCGACCGACCCGGCCTTCCAGTCCACATGCGACGACGGGGAGTCCACATGCAGTGAACGCGGCAGCGCGCCGTGCCGCATCGCCTCCACCATCTTGATCACCCCGGCCACACCGGCGGCCGCCTGCGTGTGCCCGATGTTGGACTTCACCGACCCCAACAACAGCGGCGTCTCACGATCCTGGCCGTAGGTGGCGAGCACCGCCTGCGCCTCGATCGGGTCGCCCAGCTTGGTGCCCGTCCCGTGCGCCTCCACCGCATCGACGTCCGCGGCGGACAACCCGGCCTGGGCCAACGCCTGCCGGATCACCCGCTGCTGCGACGGACCGTTCGGCGCCGTCATCCCGTTCGACGCACCGTCCTGGTTCACCGCGGAGCCGCGCACCACGGCCAGAATCCGGTGACCGTTGCGCTCGGCATCGGAGAGCCGCTCCAACACCAGCACACCCACGCCCTCGGACCAGCCCACACCATCGGCCGCATCCGAGAACGACCTGCACCGGCCGTCCGGTGACAACCCACGCTGGCGAGAGAACTCGACGAACGACTGCGGCGTCGACATCACCGTCACTCCGCCGGCCAGGGCGAGCGAGCACTCCCCCGACCGCAACGCCTGCGACGCCAGATGCACCGCCACCAACGACGACGAACAGGCCGTGTCCACCGTCACCGCCGGACCCTCGAACCCGAAGGCGTACGAAACCCGGCCCGACGCCACGCTCCCGGCGCTGCCACTGCTCTGATATCCCTCGAACTCCCGGCCGGACAGCAGCGACCCGTAGTCGTTGTACATGACTCCCGTGAACACGCCGGTTGGGCCGCCCCGCAACGACACCGGGTCGATCCCGGCCCGCTCGACCGCCTCCCACGACACCTCCAGCAACAGCCGCTGCTGCACGTCCGCCGACAACGCCTCCCGCGGCGACAACCCGAAGAAGTTCGCGTCGAACGCGCCCGCGTCGTGCAAGAACCCGCCCGACCGGGAGTAGGACGTGCCCGCGTGGTCGGGGTCCGGATGGTAGAGGGCGTCGAGGTCCCAACCGCGGTTCGCGGGGAACTCCGTGATCGCGTCGACCTCGTCGGACACCAGGCGCCACAGGTCCTCCGGCGAGGAGACCCCACCCGGATAGCGGCAGCCCATCCCCACGATGACGACCGGATCGTCGGCGACCGCCACCGCGACGGGTGCGGTCGTGACCGGTGCGGCGCCGGACAGCTCGTCCGCCAGGTACCCGGCGAGGGCGGACACCGTCGGGTAGTCGAAGATCAGCGTCGCCGGCAGGCTCAGCCCGGTCTCCGCGCCGAGCTTGTTGCGCAGCTCCACCGCGGTCAGCGAGTCGAACCCCAGCTCCTGGAACGCGCGGGACGGATCGATCCCGGCCGACCCCGCATACCCCAGCACCAGCGCGACCTGACCGCGGACGAGCTCGAGCAACGCCGCGCGGCGCTCCGCCACACCGAGGTGGGCGAGGCGCTCGGTGCGGGTCGCCGCGCCGGCCGAGGCCGCCGTCCGCCGGGCCGGCTTCCTGATCAGTCCACGAAGGACGTGCGGGACCTCGTCCCCGGCGCGCAGCGCGGCGAGGTCCAGCCGGACGGGCAGGACGGTCGCGGTGCCGGTGGTGAGCGCGGCGTCGAAGAGGGCCAGGCCGTCGGCGGGCTCGATCGGGGGCAGGCCGGACCGGGCGATCCGCCGCATGTCGGCGTCGGTCAGCGCACCCGTCATGCCGGCCGCCTGCGCCCACGGCCCCCAGGCCATCGAGGTCGCGGGCAGGCCCCGGGCCCGGCGGTGCGCCGCCAGGGCGTCCAGGAACGCGTTCGCCGCGGCGTAGTTCGCCTGCCCGGCGCCGCCGAGCGTGCCCGTGACGGAAGAGAAGACGACGAACGCGGTGAGGTCGCCGGCCAGCTCGTGGAGGTGCCAGGCCGCGTCGGCCTTCGGCCGCAGCACCGCGGCCAGCCGGTCCGGGGTGAGCGAGCCGACCACGCCGTCGTCGAGCACGCCGGCGGCGTGTACGACGGCCGAGATCTCGACGTCGGCCAGCAACGCGGCCACCGCGTCCCGGTCGGCGACATCGCACGCGACCACCCGCGTCCGGGCGCCGAGGTCGGCCAGCTCCGCGACCAGTTCGGCGGCACCGGGGGCGTCGGGCCCGCGCCGGCTCGTGAGGACCAGGTCCCGGACCCCGTGCTCGGCGGCCAGATGCCGGGCCACCAGCGCGCCCAGACCGCCGGTCCCGCCGGTGATCAGCACCGGCCCCGACCACTCGTGCGGCTCCGGGTTCGCGGTGACGCGGGCCAGGCGGGCGGCCCGCACGTCGCCGTCCCGGATCGTCAGCTGGGGCTCGCCCGTCGCCAGCGCGGCGGCCGTCACGGCCCGCGAGGCGTCGGTGTCGTCGGTGTCCACCAGGACGAACCGGCCGGGGTGCTCGGCCTGGGCCGAGCGCACCAGGCCCCACACCGCGGCGGCGGCCAGGTCGTCGGCCCGGGTCACGAACGCGACGCGGGAGCCGTGGTCCCCGGTCAGGCACTCCTGGATGCGCTCCAGAACCGATGCTGTCGCCACATGTACGCGATCGACAACACCACCGGCAGCGACCACTGGCACCACCACAACATCGGAGTCACTTCCTTCCACAATGGACACCGGCACCCAGTCCAGCGCGAACAGGGCGTCCCGGACGGGCTGGGCGGCCGACACGGGTCGCAGCGCGAGCGAGCCGACCGAGGCGACCTGTCCGCCCGCGGGGTCGGCGATCCGGACGGTCACGGTGTTGTCGCCGGCCGCCGACATCCGCACGCGCACAGTGGTGGCGCCGGTGGCGTGCAGCGAGAAGTCCGTCCAGGAGAACGGCAGCGCGCCGCGGCTCTGCGCACCGAGGTCGAGGAGAGCCGTGGCCCGCAGCACGGAGTCGAGCAGCGCGGGGTGCATGCGGAACAGGCCGGCCGACTGGTGCCGGTCGTCGAGCGCCACTTCGGCGAAGACCTCGTCGTCGCGCCGCCACGCTGCCTGCAGGCCCTGGAACGCACGGCCCGTAGTCGAGGCCGTCGTCGGCCAGCCGCTCGTAGAGGCCGTCCAGGGGGACGGGCACGGCGCCCGCGGGTGGCCATTCCGCGAGGTCGAGGTCGGCGTCCAGGGTGCCGGTGGCGAGGACGCCGATGGCGTGCCTGGTCCACTCGCCGGTCGCTGTCAGTCGCGAGTGGACGGTCAGCTGCCGGGCACCGTCGTCGTCCGCGCCGACGGAGACCTGCACCTCGACGCCGCCGCGTTCGGGCAGGACGAGCGGGTTCGTCAGCGTCAGCTCCCGTACCAGGTCACACCCGGCGTGGTCGCCCGCCTGGGCGGCGAGCTCCAGAAACGCGGTGGCCGGCACCATGATCGCGCCGCGCACCCGGTGGTCGGCGAACCACGGGTGGGCCCGGACCGAGAGCGTGCCGGTCAGCAGCAGCTCGTCGGGCGAGTCCGCCAGGTCGACGGTCGTGTCGAGGAGGGGGCGGCCGGCGGCCGGCCAGTAGCGCTCGCGCTGGAAGGCGTAGGTGGGCAGGTCGACCCGGCGCGCTCCGGGCAGCAGCGCGGCCCAGTCGAGCTTCACCCCGGAGACGTGCAGGCGGCCGACCACAGCGGCGATGTCCCGGTGCAGCAAGGGAACCACGACGGACTCGGCGGGCAGGATCTCCCGGGTCATCGCCGAGAGCACCCCATCGGGTCCGATCTCCACGAACCGCCCCACCCCCGTCTCGTGCAAGGCCTGGACATGATCACCAAACCGCACGGTGTCCCGCACGTGCCTCACCCAGTAGTCCGGCGAGTCGACCGGCGACAACATCGGGATGGTCGGCTCGTGGAAGGTGAGTCCCTCGACCACGGCTCGGAACTCGTCGAGCATCGGATCCATCAGCGGCGAGTGGAACGCGTGCGATACGCGCAGCCGCTTCGACTTCTCGAACTGATCGGCAATCGCGAGCACCTCGGCCTCGTCCCCGGCGACCACCACCGACGACGGGCCATTCACCGCCGCGACGCTGACCCGCTCGGTCAGCAGCGGCGCCACCTCAGCCTCGGTGGCGCGAAGCGACACCATCGCGCCACCCGTGGGCAGCGCCTGCATCAACCGGGCCCGCGCCGACACCAACGTGCAGGCGTCTCCCAGGGACAACACCCCGGCCACGTGCGCGGCCGCGATCTCCCCGATCGAATGACCCACCAAGAAGTCCGGGCGCACTCCCCACGACTCCACCAGTCGGAACAACGCGACCTCGACCGCGAACAACGCAGGCTGCGCCCACCCAGTCTGGCTCAGAGTCTCGGCATCCTCGCCCCACATCACCTCGGTGAGACCCGGGTCCAGCTCCGCCACGACGGCGTCGAACGCCTCGGCGAAGACCGGGAACCAGTCGTAAAGATCACGGCCCATCCCCAGCCGCTGGGAGCCCTGACCGGCGAACAGGAACCCGGTCTTCCCGGATACCGCCGAGCCCGGCGCCACGTCGCCCGCCGCCACCGCGGCCAAGCGCGCCGACGCGGTCTCCCGGTCGTCGGCGACCACGGCCACCCGGTGCGCGAACGTCGACCGCGCGGTCGCCAGCGAGTACGCGACGTCCGCGAGACCCAGCTCCGGACGCGTCTCCAGGTGCGACGCCAGCCGCACCGCCTGGTCCCGCACGGCCGCCACGGTCCGGCCCGACAACACCAGCGGCACCGCCCCGGTCGCCGGAGCTCCCGGCCCGGCCTCGGCCGGCCCCTGCTCGACGATCACGTGCGCGTTGGTGCCGCTGATCCCGAACGACGACACCCCGGCCCGCCGCGCGCGATCCACCGCGGGCCACTCGGCCGGTCTCGGTCAGCAACGACACCGACCCGGCGTCCCAGTCCACATGCGACGAAGGGGTACCGACGTGCAGCGTGCGGGGCAGCTCGCCGTGCCGCATCGCCTCGACCATCGTGATCACCCCGGCCACGCCCGCGGCGGCCTGTGTGTGCCCGAGGTTCGACTTGACCGACCCCAGCAACAACGGCGTCTCACGATCCTGGCCGTAGGTCGCCAGCAGCGCCTGCGCCTCGATCGGGTCACCCAGACTCGTCCCGGTGCCGTGTGCCTCCACCGCGTCGACATCGGAGGTGCCCAACCCGGCCTGTGCCAGCGCCTGCCGGATCACCCGTTGCTGCGACGGACCGTTCGGCGCCGTCAGCCCATTGGACGCGCCGTCCTGGTTCACCGCCGAGCCGCGCACCACAGCCAGGATCCGGTGCCCGTTCCGCACGGCGTCCGACTGGCGCTCCAGCACCACGACGCCGACGCCCTCGGACCAGCCGACCCCGTCGGCCGAGTCCGAGAACGACTTGCAGCGGCCGTCCGGTGACAGGCCGCGCTGGCGCGAGAACTCCACAAAGGACTTGGGGGTGGACATGACGGTGACGCCACCGGCGAGCGCGAGCGAGCACTCCCCCGACCGCAGCGCCTGCGCGGCCCAGTGCATCGCCACCAGCGACGACGAGCACGCCGTGTCGACGGTGACCGCGGGGCCTTCCACGCCGAGCGTGTAGGCGACCCGGCCGGTGACGACGCTCGGGAAGCTCCCGTTGATGACGTAGCCCTCGAACTCGTCCCCGTCGAGCACCCGGCCGTAGTCGTTGTACATGACGCCGGCGAACACGCCGGTCTGGCTTCCCCGCAACGACACCGGGTCGATCCCGGCCCGCTCGACCGCCTCCCAGGACACCTCCAGCAGCAACCGCTGCTGGACATCCGTCGCCAGCGCCTCCCGCGGCGACAATCCGAAGAACTCGGCGTCGAACTCCGCGGCCGAGTGCAGGAACCCGCCCTCCCGCGTGTAGGAGGTGCCCGGGTGGTCGGGATCGGGGTCGTACAACGCGTCCAGGTCCCAGCCCCGGTCGGCCGGGAACTCGGTGATCGCGTCCACCCCGTCGGACACCAGCCGCCACAGGTCCTCCGGCGAGGTGACGCCGCCCGGATAGCGGCAGCCCATCCCGACGATCACGATCGGATCGTCGGCGACGGCCGCGACCGTCGGCACCCGCGAGTCGGCACGGGAGCCGGACAGCTCCTCGGCCAGGTGCTCGGCGAGCCCGGACAGGGTCGGGTAGTCGAAGACGAGCGTCGGCGACAGCCGCAGGCCCGACTGCTTGCTCAGCTGGTCACGCAGCTCGACCGCGGTCAGCGAGTCGAACCCGATCTGCTTGAACGTCGCGTCCCCGTCGATGCCGTCGGCCGAGTCGTGCCCCAGGACGGTGGCGGCCAGCCCGCGGACCAGGTCGAGCGCGGCCCGGCCGCGCTCCGCCGGGTCCAATCCGGACAGCCGCGCCGGTGCGGTGGCTCGCGAGGACCGCCGGGCACGGACGAGACCGCCGAGCACCGTGGGGATCTCGCCCCGCTCCCGGATCGCCCGGAGGTCCAGCCGGGCCGGGACGACGGCGGGGTCACCGGCGGCCAGGGCCGCATCGAACAGCCGGAGCCCGTGCTCGAGGCCGATCGGCAGCAGGCCCGCGCGGGCCATCCGCCGGCGGTCGGCCTCGCCGAGGTCACGGGTCATCCCGCCGACGTCCGGTGCCCAGGGTCCCCAGGCGAGCGACAGCGCGGGAAGTCCGAGCGCGTGGCGGTGGACGGCCAGCGCGTCGAGGTAGGCGTTCGCGGCGGCGTAGTTCGCCTGGCCCGGGCCGCCGAGCGTGCCGACGACGGACGAGAACATGACGAACGCGGCGAGGTCCGAGCCGCGGGTGAGCTCGTGCAGCGTCCACGCGGCGGCCGCCTTCGGGCCCAGCACGGCGTCGAGCCGGTCCGGCGTCAACGACGTGAGCGCGCCGTCGTCGAGTGCGCCGGCGGCGTGCACGACGGCGGTCAGCGGCCGCGACAGGTTCGCCAGCAGGTGTCCGAGGGCGGCGCGGTCGGTGACGTCGCACGCGGCGACGGTGACCTCGGCGTCCAGGTCGGCCAGCTCGGCGGCGTCGCCGCCCCGGCGGCCGACCAGCAGCAGGTGCCGGACGCCGTGCCGGGTGACGAGGTGGCGGGCCAGTGCCGTGCCCAGGCCACCGGTGCCGCCGGTGATCAGCACGACGCCCTCGGGGTCCCACGACACAGGTTCGGCGGCCGGGGCGACGCGGACCAGCCGCGCCGCGAAGGCCTGACCGTCCCGCAGGATCAGCTGTGGCTCGGCCGTGCTCAGCGCGTCGGGCAGTGCCGCGGTGGAGGCTGGTTCGCCGTCCGTGTCCACCAGGACGAACCGGCCAGGGTGCTCGAGCTGGGCGGAGCGCACCATGCCCCAGGCAGCTGCGGCGGCCGGCTCGCATCCGTCAATCGCGCCGCGGGTCAGGAAGGCGCGGCGGGTGCCGGCGGACTCCGGGTCGTCGAGCCAGGACCGCAGCGCGGTCAGCGTGGCCGCGGCGACCTCGTGGACGTCGCCGGGCGCGACGGTGACCATGTCCACGGGTTCGGCTGCGGCGCCCGTTTCCGCGGGGACCCAGTCGAGGCGGAACAGCGAGTCGGTGGCCGGGGCCTCGACGGGGACCGTCCGCAGGGCCAGTGAGTCGACGGTGGCGACGGGGGCGCCGGTGTCGTCGGCGACGGTGATCGACACGGCGTTCGGCGCGGCGAGTGTGAGGCGGGCCCGGACGGCCGGTGTCCCGGCCCGGTGCAGCGTCACGCCCTGCCAGCTGAAGGGCAGCCCGCCGCGGCTGTCCTCGTCGAGGCCGGCGAACGCGGTGGCGTGCAGGACGGCGTCGAGCAGCGCCGGGTGCAGCCCGAAGGAGCCGGCCGCCGCGTGCTCGTCCGCGGCGAGGCCCGCTTCGGCGAAGATCTCCGTGCCGCGGCGCCAGACGGCCCGCAGGCCCTGGAAGGCGGGTCCGTAGTCGAAGCCCCGGTCCGCGAGGTCGTCGTAGAAGCCGTCGAGTGCGACGGGCTCGGCGCCGGGCGGCGGCCACTCGCCGTCGAGCGCCGCCGGCCGGGCCGGGTCGGGCGTCGCGACAGCGGTGGCGTGCCGGGTCCACGGCTGCTCGTCGTTGATGTCGATGCCGGTGTCCGGCCTGGCGTACACGGTGACCGCGCGGCGTCCCGACTCGTCCGGCGGCCCGGCCGTTACCTGGAGCTGGACACCGCCCTCGTCGGGCAGGACCAGCGGGGCGGACAGGGTGAGCTCGTCGACGCGGCCGCAGCCGGCTTCCTCGCCCGCCCGCAGCACGAGCTCGAGCAGCGCCGTGCCGGGCAGCAGCACGGTCCCGGACACGACGTGCCCGGCGAGCCAGGGGTGCGAGCGCAGCGACACCCGGCCGGTGCACAGCACGTCGCCCGGCGAGTCGGCGAGCTCGACCGCGGCGCCGAGCAGCGGGTGCGCGTCCGGCCCCGCCGGGACGGTGCCCGGTTTCGCCCAATAGCGCCGGTGCTGGAAGGCGTAGGTGGGCAGGTCGACCCGGTGCGCGGTGGGGAGCAGCGCGGCCCAGTCCAGCTCCACGCCGGACACGAACAGCTGACCCACCGCTGTGGTGATGTCCTTGTGCAACAGGGGAATCACGGCGACGTCGTCCGGCAGGAACTCCCGGGTCATCGCGGAGAGCACGCCGTCGGGCCCGATCTCCACGAACCGCGCCACCCCGGCCTCGTGCAGGGCCCGCACCTGATCGCCGAAGCGCACGGTTTCCCGGACGTGCTGGACCCAGTACTCCGGCGAGCCGACGTGCGAGGGCATCGAAACCGTCGCGTCGTGGAAGGTCAGTCCCTCGACGACCGCGCGGAACTCGTCGAGCATCGGGTCCATCAGCGGCGAGTGGAACGCATGCGACACCCGCAGCCGCTTCGACTTCTCGTACCGCTCGGCAATCGCCAGCACCTCGGTCTCGTCCCCGGCGATCACCACCGAGTCCGGACCATTCACCGCGGCGAGCCCGACCCGCTCGGTCAACAACGGCAGCACGTCGGCCTCGGCCGCCCGCAGCGACACCATCGCCCCGCCCGCGGGCAGCGCCTGCATCAACCGAGCACGCGCCGACACCAGCACACAGGCGTCGGCCAGCGACAACACACCAGCCACATGCGCCGCCGCGATCTCGCCGATCGAATGCCCCACCAGGAAGTCCGGGCGTACACCCCACGACTCCACCAACCGGAACAACGCCACCTCGAGCGCGAACAACGCGGGCTGGGCCCACCCGGTCCGGTGCAAGGCTTCGGCGTCCTCGCCCCACATCACCTCGGTGACACCAGGGTCCAGCTCCGCCACCACCGCGTCGAAGGCCTCGGCGAACACGGCGAACCGCTCGTACAGCTCCCGCCCCATGCCCAGCCGCTGTGAACCCTGACCAGCGAACAAGAACCCGGTCTTCCCGGACACGACCGAGCCGGGGTCCGCCGCGGCCAGCCGGGTGATGGCGGTCGCCCGGTCCCCGGCTGTCACGGCCACCCGGTGATCGAACGCGGACCGGGAGGTCGCCAGCGAGAACGCGAGGTCCGCCAGCCCGAGCTCGGGCCGATCGTCCAGATGCGACACCAACCGGGCCGCCTGGTCCCGCACCGCCTCCGCCGTCCTGCCGGACAGCACCAGCGGCACCGCGCCGGGTGCCGGGGACGCCGCCTCGGTGTCGGCGGGAACGTACTCGATGATCACGTGCGCGTTCGTGCCGCTGATCCCGAACGACGACACTCCCGCCCGCCGGGGGCGATCCACCGCGGGCCACCCGGCCCGCTCGGTCAGCAACGCCACCGACCCGGCCGACCAGTCCACATGCGACGACGGAGAGTCCACGTGCAGCGTGCGCGGCAGCTCGCCGTGCCGCATCGCCTCCACCATCTTGATCACCCCGGCCACCCCGGCAGCGGCCTGCGCGTGCCCGAGGTTCGACTTCACCGAACCCAGCAGCAGCGGCGTCTCCCGGTCCTGGCCGTACGTCGCCAGCAGCGCCTCGGCCTCGATCGGGTCGCCGAGCCGGGTGCCGGTGCCGTGCGCCTCGACGGCGTCGACGTCCGCTGTGGACAGTCCGGCCACGCCCAGGGCCTGGCGGATCACCCGTTGCTGCGCGGCGCCGTTCGGCGCGGTGAGGCCGTTCGACGCGCCGTCGGCGTTGACCGCCGAGCCGCGCACGACCGCGAGCACCCGGTGACCGTTGCGCCGCGCGTCGGACAGCCGTTCCAGCACGAGCATCCCGGCGCCCTCGGCCCAGCCGGTGCCGTCCGCCGACTCCGCGAACGACTTGCAGCGCCCGTCCGCGGCGAGTCCGCCGAGCTTGGCGAACTCCACGAAGATGCCCGGCTCGGCCATCACGGTCACGCCGCCGGCCAGCGCGAGCGAGCACTCCCCCGAGCGCAGCGCGCTCGCAGCCAGGTGCAGCGCGACCAGCGACGACGAACACGCGGTGTCGACCGTCACCGCGGGTCCTTCCAGACCGAGGGTGTAGGACAGCCGCCCCGACAGGACACTTGGCGTCGTGCCGGTCAGGGCGAACCCCTCCGCGTCGCCGGCCGGCTCGTGCAGGCGGGGTCCGTAGTCCTGCGCCATCGCGCCGACGAACACCCCGGTGCGGCTCCCGTGGAGCGTGCGCGGGACGATCCCCGCCCGCTCCAGCGACTCCCAGGCCACCTCCAGGACGAGCCGCTGCTGCGGGTTCATCGCGACGGCTTCCCGTGGCGAGATCCCGAAGAACGCCGGGTCGAAGTCGCCCGCGTCGTGGAGGAACGCGCCGCGGTGGCCCTCGACCTGCCAGCCCCGGTCGGCCGGCAGGTCGCCGACCGCGTCGACCTCGTCGGTGAGCAGCCGCCACAGGTCCTCCGGCGAGGCGACGCCACCCGGGTACCGGCAGCCCATGCCGACGATGGCGATCGGCTCCACCGGGTCGGCGGCGACCGTCCCGCCGTCCCCGGCGACCCCGACCAGCGCCGACACCAGGTGGTCGGCGAGCGTCTCCGGCGTCGGGTAGGAGAACAGGGTGGTGCTGGACAGTCGCTGACCGGTGGCGGAGCTGAGCCGCACCACCAGCTCCACGGCCATCGCCGAGTCGAAGCCCAGCTCCTTGAACGGCACCGCGACGTCGACCCGGTCCACATCGGACATCCCGAGCACGGCCGCGGTCTCGGTGCGCACCAGGCGCAGCACGTCCACCCGCTGCCCGGCGTCACTGGACACGGCGGCCGGCAGCTCGGCGGCGGCCTCGACCGGCGCGGGTGTGGACGTGCCGTCGAGCCAGTGGCGCTCGCGCTGGAACGCGTAGGTGGGCAGCCGTACCCGCCGCCCGTCCGGCACCGGCAGGTCGACGGTCCCGCCGCGGACGTGCAGTCCGGCCAGCGAGGTGAGGAACCGGCGCGGCCCGCCTTCGTTGCGGCGCAACGTACCCACGACCGCCGGGTCGAGCCCGGCGTGCTGGACGCAGTCCTGGACGGCGCCGACGAGCACCGGATGCGGGCTGGCCTCGACGAACGTCGACAGGCCCTGTGCGGCGACCGCGCGGAGGGCGCGTTCGAGCTCGACGGGCTCGCGGAGGTTGCGGTACCAGTACCGGCCGTCGAGCGTCGCGGTGTCGACGACGTCGCCGGTGACCGTGGAGTAGAACGGCACGTCGGCGGTGCGCGGCCGGATGCCGGCCAGGGCCTCGGTCAGCGGCTGCTCGATCCGGCCGACCTCGGGCGAGTGCGAGGCGTAGTCGACCGCGATCCGGCGTGCCTCGTCCCAGCCGGCGACGAGCTCGTCGACCCGGTCCGCCGGGCCGGCCACCACGACCGTCGCGGGGCCGTTCACGGCGGCGACCGACAGCGTGCCGTCGGGGTCGAAGTCCCGCAGGCGGGCGGTGACCTCGTCCACGGGCAGCGAGACCGAGGCGAGTCCGCCCAGGCCGGAGAGGTGCTCGTGGATGAGCCCGGCGCGGACCGCGACCACCCGGGCACCGTCCTCGAGCGACAGTGCACCCGCGACGCACGCGGCCGCGACCTCGCCCTGGGACTGCCCGAGCACGGCCGCGGGCCGCACGCCGTGCGCCTGCCACACCGCGGCGAGCGAGACCATCACCGCCCACAGCGCGGGCTGCACGACGTCCACCCGGTCCAGCGACGGGGCCGACGGCCCGGCCCGCAGCACCGCCGGCAGCGACCAGTCGACGTACGGTGCGAGCGCGGCGGCGCACTCGTCGATCCGCCGCGCGAAGACCTCGGACGAGTCGAGCAACTCCCCTGCCATCCCGGGCCACTGGGAACCCTGGCCGGGAAAGACGAACACCACGCCCGACCTCGCCTCGGCGGCTCCGGTGACGACGTTCGCGGCCGGGTCGCCGGCGGCCAGCGACCGCAACGCCGCCAGCAGCTCCGCCCGGTCCTCGCCGAGGACCACGGCTCGCCGGGCGAACCGGGTGCGCGTGGTCGTCAGCGAGTGCGCCACATCCAGGACGGGGACCTCCGGGTTCTCGTCCACGAAGGAGCACAGGCGCGCGGCCTGCCCGCGCAGCGCCTCGGCCGTCGTGGCGGCCAGCGGCCAGGCGACCGGCCCGCCCGGGTCCGCCGCGGCCTCCCGGGGCGCGGCGGGCGCCCCCGACACCACGAGGTGGCAGTTGGTCCCGCCGACGCCGAACGACGACACGCCGGCGTGCCCGCCCGGCCACAGCTCGGTGTCCCGGACGATCTCCATGCCCCACTCGGCGAGCGGGATGTCCGGGTGCGGGCGCTCGAAGTTCAGACTCGGGGGGAGCATCCCGTTGCGTGCCGCCAGCGCCACCTTGACCAGACCGGCGACGCCCGCGGCGGCCTCCAGGTGCCCGATGTTGGTCTTCACCGACCCCAGGCGCAGCGGCCGGTCCGACCCGTACGCCGCGGCCAGGGCCGCCGCCTCGACGGGGTCGCCGACCGGGGTGCCGGTGCCGTGCAGTTCGACGTAGCGGACGTCGGCCGGGTCGGCCCCGGCACGGCGGCAGGCCGCCTCGATGACGGCCTGCTGGGCGTCCGGGTTCGGCACGGTCAGCCCGTCGCCCGCGCCGTCGTTGCCGACCGCGCCGCCCTCGATCACGAGGTAGACGTCGTCGCCGTCCGCCTGGGCCCGGGCGAGCGGCTTGAGCAGGACGAGCGCGCCGCCCTCGCCGCGGACGAAGCCGTTGGCGCGCTCGTCGAACGTGAAGCAGCGGCCGTCGGGTGACAGGCCGCCGAAGCGGTCCATCGCGACCGCGCCACCCGGGGTGAGGTTGAGGTGCACACCGCCGGCGAGCGCCACCTCGGACTCGCCCCGGCGCAGGCTCTCGCACGCCAGGTGGACGGCCACCAGCGATGACGACTGCGCGGTGTCCACGACCAGGCTCGGCCCGTGCAGGCCGAGGAAGTACGACAGCCGGTTGGCGATGACGGCCCGGTTGAGCCCGGTCATCGAGTGGTGGCCTAGGTGCGCGGTGCCGGTCAGCGCCGCGTAGTCGCCGGCGGTGACGCCCACGAAGACGCCGGCCGCCGACTCCCGAAGGGCCTCCGGCAGGACGCCGCCGTCCTCCAGTGCCTCCCAGCCCAGCTCCAGCGCGAGCCGCTGCTGCGGGTCCATGGCGCGTGCCTCGCGCGGCGAGATGCCGAAGAAGGACGCGTCGAAGCGGTCGGGCCCGTCGACGAAGGCACCCCACCGGTCCGGGCCCTCGCCCGCGGGCCACCGGTCGGCGGGGACCTCGGTGACCGCGTGCTCGCCGTCGCACAGCATCCGCCAGAACGCCGCCGGGTCGGGCGCGGAGGGGAACCGGCACGCGATTCCCACCACGGCGACCGCATCCGGTCGGGGGCCGTTCGGTTCGGTGGGTGACAACTCGGATCGGCTCAAGGCGCACGCTCCTCTGCGAACAGTCAGCCTCACCATGCCCGGACCCGCACCCGTCGTTCTGCTAGTCCGCCCGGCTCTCGGGTACGGCGACGGACGCGCTCGCCGCGATCTTCGGTTCGAGCCAGAAGCGCCGGTGCTGGAAGGGGTAGGTGGGCAGGTCGACCCGCCGGGCACCGGAGCCGGCGAAGAAGGCGGCCCAGTCGACCGGGACGCCGGCGACGAACAGCCGGCTCACCGCGGTGGCCAGAGCGTCCGGCGTGACCTCACTGTCCACAAGAGACACCCAGTTGGTGTCGGCGCCACCGGCACCCGGGCCCAGCTCGACGAACCACGTCGACCCCCCGGTGGGCAGCGACGCCGGCGAGCCGACGGGAACCGTGGACCGGGCACGTGGCACCTCGGCCGCCTGGTCCAGGACGAGCTTCGCCGCGTCGGCCAGCGTGACGATGCCGGCGGCGTGGTCGGCGGCGATCGTCCCCACGCCACGCCCGGCGAGCCGGCTCGGCCGCACGCCCCAGGAGCGCGCCAGCCGGTACAGCGCCACCTCCCAGGCGAACGCGCAGGCCGGGGTGCCGTCCTCGGGCTCCCCGCCCAGCGCGGCGGCGGCTTCGTCGAACGCGTCGGCGAAGGCCGGGAACAGCGTGCCGATCCGCTTCGCGGCGCCGGGCCGGGGTGACCACGCCGCGGGGAACAGGAACCCGAGCTTCGGCGCCCGGCGGACCGTCCCGTTCCGCACCCGGCCGCCACCGGGCTCACCCGCCGCGACCGCGGCGAGGCCCTCGGCCAGTTCGGCGGGCGAGGCGCCGAGCACCGCGGCGCGGAACTCGAGCTTGGCGCGGCCGGTGGCCAGCGAGAACGCGACGTCCGCCGGCGCCGGCGGCTCCGCGCCGTCCACGAAGGACAGCAAGCCGGCCGCCTGCGCGCGCAGCGCGGGCAGGCTCCTGGCGGACAGGACCCACGGCAGCAGCGGGTACTCGCGAGCGGGTTCGCCGGTGTCCTCGGCCGGCGGGGCCTGCGCGATGACCACGTGGGCGTTGGTGCCGCTGGCGCTGAACCCGGACACGCCGAACCGGCGCGGCCGGCCGGTTCGCGGCCACGGCGCGGGCTCGGTCGCCAGGCGGACGCCGCCCGCCGACCAGTCCACACCGGATATCGGGTTGTCCGCGTGCAGCGTCCGCGGCACCACGCCGTGCCGCATCGCCATCACCATCTTGATCACGCCGGACACGCCGGACGCCGTCTGGGTGTTGCCGAGGTTGGACTTCAGCGACCCCATCAACAACGGCTGGTCGCGGTCCTGGCCGTACGCGGCCAGCACGGCCTGCGCCTCGATGCGGTCGCCCAGCGCGGTGCCCGTGCCGTGCCCTTCGAGCACGTCGACGTCCGGCGGGGACAGGCCCGCGACCGTCAGGGCCCGCCGGATGAGCCGCTGCTGCGCCTGGCCGTTCGGCGCCTTCTGCCCGGCGCTCGCGCCGTCCTGGTTCACCGCGCTGCCACACAGCACCGCCAGCACCGGGTGGGAGTTGCGCCGCGCGTCGGACAGCCGTTCCAGCACCAGCATCCCGGCGCCCTCGCTCAGCGCCGTGCCGCCCGCCTGGTCGGCGAACGAGCGGCAGCGGCCGTCGGCGGACAGCATCTCGTCGGCCGAGGAGGTCCGGAAGAGCTCCGGGTAGGCCATCACCGTCGCGCCGCCGGCGAGCGCGAGGTCGCACTCACCGCCGCGCAGCGCCTGCGCGGCCAGGTGCATCGCCACCAGCGACGACGAGCACGCGGTGTCGAGGATGACGCACGGGCCCTCCAGTCCCAGCGCGTAGGAGATGCCGCCGCCCACCAGGCTGCCGCCGTAGGTCACGGGGATCTTCTGCGCGAGGGCGTAGTCGTGGTGCATGATCCCGGCGTACAGCCCGGTCGGGCTGCCCCGCCGCGACGACGGGTCGATCCCGGCGCGCTCCAGCGCCTCCCAGCAGATCTCCAGCAGGAGCCGCTGCTGCGGGTCCATGAACCGGGCCTCCACATCGGACAGCCGGAAGAAGTCCGCGTCGAAGTCGCCGGGCCGGTCCAGGAAACCGCCGTGCCGGACGTAGGTCTTGCCCAGCTTGCCGGGCTCGGGGTCGTAGATGCGGTCGACGTTCCAGCCGCGGTCGGCCGGGAACTCCGAGATCGCGTCCACGCCGTCGGACACCAGCCGCCACAGGTCCTCGGGCGAGGCCACGCCACCCGGCAGCCGGCACGCCATCCCCACGATCGCCACCGGTTCCCGCGCCGCGGCGTGCTGCGCGTTCTCCGCCCGCAGGCGCTCGTTCTCCTTGAGCGTCAGCCGCAGCGCGTCGACGAGTTGCTTGTCGTCGGAGGCGGCCACGTCAGTCACCCTCACCAGCACTGGCGAACGCCATGCTCACCAGGTCGTCGGCGTCCATCGAGTCGAGCACGTCCGGCTCGCCCGCGGGTTCTCCCACGAGCTCCGTGTCGAGGAACGTGGCCACCGCGTCGGTGTTCGGGTAGTCGAACACGAGCGTGGCGGGCAGCCGCAGCCCGGTGACGTCGGCCAGGTGGTTGCGCAGCTCGGCCGCGGTGAGCGAGTCGACGCCCAGCTCGCCGAAGTTGCGGTCGGTCTCGATCGCCGCGCCCGACTCGTGGCCCAGCACCGCGGCCAGCAGGTTCGCCACCAGCTCGGCGAGGACCTGCCTGCGGTCCTCGGGGTCGCCGAGCCCGGCGAGCCGTTCGGCCAGCGCCTCGGCGTCCATGCCCCCGGCGGCCGCCCGGACGAGCGTGCGGGCCGCGGGGACCAGGCCGCGCAGCAGGGCCGGTGTCCAGTCGGTCCGCGACCGCAGCGCCGCGACGTCCACCCGCAGCGACACGAGCAACGCGCCGTCCGCGTGCAGGGCCGCGTCGAACGACCGCAGACCGTCCTCTTCGGACAGTGGGGGCAGGCCCTGCCGGCGCATGCGCTGGACCTGCACGTCGGTGAGCCACTGGCCCGCACCCGCGCCCGCCCACATGCCGTAGGCGACCGAGGTCGCAGCCAGCCCATTGGCCCGGCGCCGGTGGGCGAGGCCGTCGAGGAACACGTTGGCCGCGGCGTAGTTCGCGTGTCCGGCGGCGAGCACGAGCCCGCCCGCGGAGGAGAACAGCACGAACGCGCGCAGCGGCAGGTCCTTGGTCAGCTCGTGCAGGTGCCACGCCGAGTCGGCCTTGGCCGCCAGCACGGGTTCCCAGCGGTCCGGCGGCAGCGCGCCGAGCACGCCGGGCGCGGCCACACCGGCGGCGTGCACGACGCCGGTCAGCGGATGCTCGGCCGGCACGGACGACAGCAGCCCGGCCACCGCGTCCCGGTCACTCACGTCGCAGCTCGCGATCGTCACGGCGGCGCCCAGCGCGGACAGCTCGCCGCGCAGCTCGGCCGCGCCCGGCGCCTGCTCGCCGCGCCGGCTGGCCAGCAGCAGGTGCCGCACGCCGTGCTCGGTCACCAGCCGCCGCGCCACCAGCGCGCCGAGGCCGCCGGTGCCGCCCGTGACCAGGACCGTTCCGTCCGGATCCAGCGTGACGGCCGGGGCCGGGGCCTCGGCGCGGACCATCCGCGGCACCCGCAGCTCCAGGGCACGGACGGCCAGCTCTGGTTCCCCGGACGTGACCGCCGAGGGCAGGAACCAGGACAGCTCGTCGAGCGCGTCGAGGTCCAGCAGCACGAACCGACCGGGGTTCTCCGCCTGCGCGGCGCGCACCAGCCCCCACACGGGGGCCTGCGCGATGTCCACATCGGACCCTTCGGTCACCGCGACGGCGTTGCGGGTGACCACGACGAACTTCGTGGCGGCGAACCGCTCGTCGGCCAGCGAGGTCCGCACGGCGTCCAGCACGCGGTAGAGGACCGCGCGTGTTGGCTCGGGGCCCTCCGGACCGTCGGGCGTCACGCATTCGAGCACGACCACCTCGGGCATCGCCCCGTCGGTGGGCACGTCGTCCCAGGCGACCGGGTCGGGGATCTCCGTGGAGATCGGCTGCGGGATCGACCGCCACTCCACGCGGTGCAGCACGTCGTCGCCCGCCACCAGCTCCGCGGCCGACATCGGCTGGCCCAGCAGGCGGCCGACGGAGAACACCGGCCGGCCGTCCTCGTCCGCCGCGGAGACGGCGAGCGCGTCGGGCGCCGGGTGCGACATCCTGACCCGCAGGACGCGCGCGCCCGTGGCGTGCAGGGTGGCGTCGCCGAACACGGCGGGCTGGAAGGCCTTGCCCGCGGCGGGATCCTTGCGCAGGCTGACGAGCATGGCCAGGTGCGTGGTCGCGTCCATCAGCGCGAACCGCCCGGCCTCGGCGTGCGCGTCGTCCGGCAGCGCGATCTCGGCGAACGCCTCCTCGCCGCGGGTCCACACCGCACGCAGCCCCTGGAACAGCGGCCCGTAGCGGAACCCGGCCTCCGCCAACGCCTCGTAGGCGTCGGACACGTCCAGCGCCACCGAGTCCGGCGGCGGCCACTCGCTGTCCGCTGCCGGCGGCTCCGCGGTTCCCGGTCGCAGCACGCCTTCCGCGTGCAGGGTCCAGGACGCGTCCGGCTCGCCGGCGGGGCGGGAGTGGACGCGCACCTCGCGGCGGCCACCCTGCTCGGCGCCGACGGCGACGTGCAGCGCGACGGCGCCGTCCTCGGGCAGCACGAGCGGGGCGGGCATCGCGATCTCCTCGACGGCACCGCAGCCGGCCTCCTCGCCCGCCCGGATCGCGAGCTCGAGCAGGCCGGTGGCCGGCAACACGGCCTTGCCCAGCACGTCGTTGCCGGCGAGCCACGGGTGCGACGCGACGGAGAGCCGTCCGGTCAGCACGATGGTGTCCGACTCCGGTGCGGGCACCACGGCGGACAGGATCGGGTGTCCGGCGGCGCCGAGGCCCATCGAGGACGGGTCGCCGGGGACGCCGTCGGCGAGCGCGGCGACGTCGACCCAGTACCGCTCGTTGCGGAAGGCGTAGGTGGGCAGCTCGACGCGGCGGCCACCGGGGAGCACGGCCTCCCAGTCGGGCCGGGTGCCGTGCGCGTGCAGCTCGGACACGGCCGCGAGCAGCGTGCGCGGCTCGGGCCGGTTCTCGCGCAGCACCGGAACGCACACGGCAGCCGTGCTCTCCCGGGCGAGCGCGGTCAGCACACCGTCGGGGCCGAGCTCGACGAAGCGGGTGACGTCGCGGTCGGCGAGCCAGCGCAGCCCGTCGTGGAAGCGCACCGGGTCGCGGACCTGCGCGGCCCAGTACGCGGGGTCGCACAGCCGCTCCCCCGCCGGCTCGCCGGTCAGGTTCGAGACGACGGGGATCCGCGGCGGCGCGTAGCCCAGGCCGCGGGCCAGTCGCTCGAAGTCGGCCAGCATGGGCTCCATGTGGTGGGAGTGGAAGGCGTGGCTCACCCGCAGCCTGGACGTCTTGCGGTCACCGAGCGTGGCGCCGATCGCGGCGACCGCGTCCTCGTCGCCGGACACGACGACCGACCGGGGCCCGTTGACCGCGGCGAGCGACACGCGCTCGGTGAGCAGCGGCCGGATCTCCTCCTCGGTCGCCTCGACGGCGAGCATCGCGCCGCCGGCCGGCAGGGCCTGCATCAGCCGGCCGCGCGCGGCGACGAGCGTGCAGGCGTCGGGCAGGGTCAGCACGTCCGCGAGGTGCGCGGCGGCGACCTCGCCGATCGAGTGGCCGAGCAGGTAGTCCGGTCGCACGCCCCAGGACTCCAGCAGCCGGAACAACGCCACCTCGAGGGTGAACAGGGCGGCCTGCGCGTACAGCGTCCGGTTCAGCACCTGCTCGTCGTCGCCCCACACCACGCTGTTCACCGGCCGGTCCAGGCGCGCGTCCAGCTCCGCGGTGACCGCGTCCCACGCCTGCGCGAACACCGGGTGCGCGGCGTACAGCTCCGCGCCCATGCCCAGGCGCTGGGCACCCTGTCCGGCGCACAGGAACGCGAGGTGCCCGGGCCGGGCGAGGCCGGTGATCGCGCGCGGGGACTCCAGCTCGGCCAGACCGGCGAGCAGCTCGGCACGGTCGGCGCCGAGCACGACCGTGCGGTGCTGCTGGCCGGACCGGGTGGTGGCGAGCGTGTGGGCCACGTCGAGCGCGGCGAGGTCCGGCCGTTCGTCCACATAGGACCGCAGGACGGCCGCCTGGTCGCGCAGCGACTCGGCGGTGCGGGCGGACAGCGGCCACGCCAGCACTCCCGGCGCGGCACCCGCCGGCGGCACGTCCTCCGGCGGTGCCTGTTCGATGATCACGTGGGCGTTGGTGCCGCTCACGCCGAACGAGGACACCCCGGCGCGGCGCGGCCGCCCGGTGTCCGGCCACGGCCGCGGCTCGGTCAGCAGCGACACCGCCCCGGCCGACCAGTCCACCGCCGGGGTCGACTCGTCGACGTGGAGGGTCCTGGGCAGCGTGCCCTGCCCGATGGCCAGCACCATCTTCATCACGCCGGCGACGCCCGCGGCCGCCTGCGTGTGCGCGAGGTTCGACTTGACCGAGCCCAGCCACAGCGGCTCCCCGGCGCGCTCCCGGCCGTAGGTCGCCAGGAGGGCGTCGGCCTCGATGGGGTCGCCGAGGGAGGTGGCGGTCCCGTGCGCCTCGACGGCGTCGACGTCCGCGGCGGACAGTCCGGCGCTCGCCAGCGCCGCGCGGATGACGCGTTGCTGCGCCGGGCCGTTGGGCGCGGTGAACCCGTTGGACGCGCCGTCCTGGTTGATCGCGCTACCCCTGACCACCGCGAGCACCGGGTGCCCGTTGCGCCGCGCGTCGGAAAGCCGCTCCAGCACGAGGATCCCGACGCCTTCGCCCCAGCTCGTGCCGTCGGCGGACGCCGAGAACGCCCGGCAGCGGCCGTCCGGGGACAGCCCGCCCTGCCGGCCCATGCCGAGGAACACGTGCGGGGTGGCCATCACCGAGGCGCCGCCGGCCAGCGCGATCGAGCACTCCTGCTGCCGCAGCGCCTGCGCGGCCAGGTGCAGCGCCACCAGCGACGACGAGCACGCCGTGTCGACGGTCATCGCGGGGCCTTCGAGGCCGAGGATGTAGGACACCCGGCCGGACAGCGCGCTGGCCGAGTTCGCCGTGTACATGTAGTCCACCGCGCCCGGGGTGTGGGCCGCGAGCTGCGCGTAGTCCAGGCCGTTGCTCCCGGTGAACACGCCGGTGCGGCTGCCCCGCAGCGCGGCCGGGTCGAACCCGGCCCGCTCCAGCGCCTCCCACGCGACCTCCAGCAGCAGGCGCTGCTGCGGGTCGGTGGCCACCGCCTCGCGCGGCGAGATCCCGAAGAAGGCGGGGTCGAACTCGCCGGGACCGGTGAGGAACCCGCCCAGCCGCGGCTCGGTGGCCCCGTCCGGGTTGAACACCGGCGCGTCCCAGCCCCGGTCCTCGGGCGGTGGGGTGATCACGTCCCGTCCCTCGGCGAGCAGGTCCCACAGTGCGGCAGGGGTGTCCACGCCGCCGGGGAACCGGCAGCCCATCCCGATCACGGCAACCGGTTCGTCCACACCGGACTCCGCGGCGGCCAGCCGCCGGCGGGTCTCGTCCAGGTCGGCCGTCACCTTCTTGAGGAAGTAACGAAGCTTCTCCTCGGTGTTCATCGCAGCCTCTCAATCAGGAAATGCCGAACCGTTCGCTGATGAAGTCGAAGACCTCGTCGTCGGACGCGTCGAGCAGGTCGACGTCGGCCGCGGTCTCCGTCATGGGGGTGGTCGTGATCGTCACCGGCACCAGGTCCGCGCCGCCGCCGTCGTCGCTGTCGAACAGCTGGCACAGGAGGTGGTCGGCCAGGGCGGCCGGCGTCGGGTAGTCGAAGACCAGGGCCTGCTTGACCTTCAGGCCGGTCGCCGCCGCGATCCGGTTGGCGAACTCGACCGCGTTGAGCGAGTCGAACCCCAGCTCGGTGAACGCCCGGCCCGGCTCGACCGCGTCGGCCGAGGTGTGTCCCAGGACGGTGGCCGCGGTGTCGCGCACCAGCTTCACCACGGTAGTGGCCCGTTCCGGGATGGACATCGCGGTCAGCCGCTGCCGCATCGAGTCGCCGGTCTCGGCGGGCGCCGCCAGCTCGCGCAGCGCCTGCCGCACGCCGGGGATCTCGTCGAGGACCGGGGACCGGCGCAGCCCGAGGAACCCGGGCGCGAACCGCGCCCAGTCCACGCCCTGCACCATGGGTGCGGGCTCGCCGCCGGCGACGACGTTGGCCAGTGCCGCGACCGCCAGCGCGGGCTCCATCGCGGTCACGCCGCCCCGCGCCGAGCGCTCCCCGGCCAGCGTGCCGTCCGCGAGACCGGAGCCGGCCCACAGACCCCACGCCACCGACGTGGCGGGCAGCCCGCTCGCGCGGCGCCGGTGGGCGATCGCGTCGAGCTCGGCGTTGGCGGCGGCGTAGTTCGCCTGCCCCGGGTTGCCCAGCGCGCCGGCGGCCGAGCCGTACAGCACGAACATCGACAGGTCGAGGTCGCGGGTCAGCTCGTCGAGGTGCCGGGCGGCGGTGACCTTCGCGCGGTAGACCTCGTCGAAGCGCTCCGGGGTCAGGCCGTCGATCATGCCGTCGTCCAGCACGCCGGCGGTGTGCACGACACCGGTCAGCGGGACGTCCTCGGGGATGCCGGCCAGCACGGCGGTGAGCGCGTCGCGGTCCGCGACGTCGCAGGCGAGGACGCTGACCCGGACCCCGCGCGCCGACAGCTCGTCGGCGAGCCGGTCGGCGCCGGGCGCGTCCGGGCCGCGGCGGCTGGCCAGCACCAGGTGCTCGGCACCCGCACCGGCCAGGTACCGCGCGACGTGACCGCCCAGCGCACCGGTGCCGCCGGTGACCAGCACCGTGCCCGACACCCGCAGCTCGTTCCCGGACGCGCCGTCCAGCCGCACCAGCCGGCGACCGAACGCACCTGCCGCGCGGACGGCGACCTGGTCCTCGACCTGGTCGCCACCGCCGGCAAGCACGTTCCCGAGCCGGCCGGTCACCCGGTCGTCGAGGACCGGGGGCAGGTCCACGAGCCCGCCCCAGCGGTGCGGGTGTTCCATGGCCGCGACACGGCCGAACCCCCACACACCGCCCTGGGCGGGGCTGTGCACCGGGTCGTGCTCGGCCACGGACACGGCGCCGCGGGTCACGCACCACAACGGGGCGTCGACCTCCGCGTCTCCCAATGCCTGGAGCAGCACCATAGTCATCGACAGTCCCAGGGGAACTCCAGTGGTCTTACCGGAATCCCGGTCGTCGAGGGCCAGCAGCGACACCACGCCGGCCAGCGGCGGCCCGTCGGCGACGAGCCCCGCCAGCCGCCCGGACAGCGCGTCCCGGCCGGTCTCGCCGACCTCGAGCCGCACGGTGTCCGCGCCGAGTGCGCGCACCGCCGCCTCGACCCACGCGTCGCCGGTCAGCGCGGCCGGGACCGCGACGAGCCACGTGCCCGGCAGCGGGCCGGACGCGCCGGACGGCAGCGCCTGCCAGTCGAACCGGTACTGCCAGCTCTCCACAGTGGACCGCTCGCGGCGGCCGCGGCGCCAGCCCGAGAGCGCCGGGAGCAGCGCGCGGAGCGACTCGCCGTCGACGTCGAGCGCGGCGGCCAGCCCCGTCACGTCGTCCTGCTCGACCGCCGTCCAGAACTCGGCGTCCACCGGGTCCGTCGCGGTCTGGGCGGGTGCGGCGGGTTCGGGCCAGAAGTGGAGGTGTTCGAAGGCGTAGGTCGGCAGCTCGACCGGACGCCCGCCGGGGAACGTCCAGCCGACGTCCGCGCCGCGGACGAAGATCTCGGCCGCCGAGAGCAGGAACCGGCGCAGATCGCCGTGGTCGCGCCGCAGGGTGCCGGCCACGACCGCGGGCACGTCCGCATCTTCGATGGTTTCCTGGATGCCCATCGCGAGCACAGGGTGCGGGCTGGCTTCCACGAAGAACCGGTGCCGCTCGTCCAGCAGGGCGCGCACGGCCGGTTCGAACGCGACGGGCAGGCGCAGGTTGCGGTACCAGTAGCCGGCGTCCAGGCCGGTGCCGTCCTCCCACTGCCCGGTCACGGTCGAGAAGAACGGGACTTGCGCGGGGGCCGGCGTGATGTCCGCGAGCGCCGCCAGCAGCTCGTCGCGCACCAGCTCCACCTGCGCCGAGTGCGAGGCGTAGTCCACCGGGATCTGCTTGGCGCGCACGCCGTCTGCGGTCAGCCGGGCGCACAGCTCCGCCACCGCGTCCGGCTCGCCCGAGACGACCACGACGCCGGGCCCGTTGACCGCCGCGACCGCGACCCGCTCGTCCAGCAGCGGTTCGACGTCGGCGGCGGGCAGCGCGATCGAGGCCATGGCGCCGCGACCGGCGAGTGTCGATGCGATCGCCTTGCTGCGCAGGGCGACCACGCGGGCGGCGTCGGCGAGGGTGAGCGCGCCGGCCACCACGGCGGCCGCGATCTCGCCCTGCGAGTGGCCGACCACCGCGTCGGGCCGGACGCCGTGGGCGCGCCACAGGTCGGCCAGGGCGACCATGACCGCGAAGGACACGGGCTGCACCACGTCGACGCGGTCCAGCTCCCGGCCCTCGCGCAGCACGTCGAGCACCGACCAGCCCACGTGGGGCTCCAGCGCCGCGGCGCACTCGGCCAGCCGCTCGGCGAACACCGGCGACTCGTCGAGCAGGCGCACGCCCATGCCCGCCCACTGGGCACCCTGCCCGGGGAAGACGAAGACCGTCCGCCCCTCGACGTCGGCGGTGCCCTCGACGACCGCGGGTGCCTGCCCGCCGTCGCGGACCGCCGCCAGCCCCGCGGTGAGGTCGTCCCGGCCGGAGCCGACGACGACCGCGCGGCGCTCGAACCGCGTCCGGGTGCCGGCCAGCGAGTGGCCGACGTCGGCCGGCTGCTGGTCGTCCACATGGGACAGCAGGCGGGCCGCCTGCCCGCGCAGTGCGGTGTCCGACCTGGCCGACAGCACCCAGGCGACGGGGGTGTCGGACAGCTCGCGTTCGGCGGCCGGCTCGGCCGGTGCCTGCTCGATGATCGTGTGCACGTTGGTGCCGCTGATGCCGAACGACGACACGCCGGCCCGGCGCGGGCGCCCCGCCGCCGGCCAGTCGGCCGGCTCGGTCAGCAGCTCCACCGCGCCCGCGGTCCAGTCGACCTGGGTGGTGGGCTCGGTGACGTGCAGGGTCTTCGGCAGCACGCCGTGTTCCAGGGACTTGACCATCTTGATCACGCTCGCCACCCCGGCCGCGTGCTGGGTGTGGCCGATGTTGGACTTGATCGAGCCCAGCAGCAGCGGGGTCTCGCGGTCCTGGCCGTAGGTCGCCAGCAGTGCCTGCGCCTCGATCGGGTCGCCCAGCGTCGTGCCAGTCCCGTGCGCCTCCACCACGTCGACGTCCGATGTGGACAGACCGGCGCTCGCCAGCGCGTCGCGGACCACCCGCTGCTGCGACGGGCCGTTCGGGGCGGTGAGCCCGTTGGACGCGCCGTCCTGGTTCATCGCGGAACCCTTGACGACCGCGAGGACCGGGTGGCCGTTGCGCCGCGCGTCGGAGAGCCGCTCGACGACGAGCAGGCCGACGCCCTCGGCCAGGTTCATCCCGTCGGCCGTGTCGGAGAACGCCTTGGCCCGGCCGTCACCCGCGAGGGCGCCCTGCTGGGCGAACCCGTGGATGAGCTGCGGATGCGCCATGACCGTCACGCCGCCGGCCACCGCCAGCGAGCTGTCCCCGGCGCGCAGCGACTGGCACGCGAGGTGCAGCGCCACGAGCGAGGACGAGCAGGCCGTGTCCAGGGTGACGGCCGGGCCTTCGAGGCCGAGCAGGTAGGCGATCCGGCCGGACGCGACGCTCATCGAGCTGCCGGTGACCGCGTGGCCGCCCGCGTCCTCCGGCACCGCGTAGCCGAGGCCGGCGGCGCCGACGAAGGTGCCGGTCCTGGTGCCCCGCAAGGAGACCGGGTCGATGCCGGCGCGTTCGAACGCCTCCCACGACGCCTCCAGCAGCAGCCGCTGCTGCGGGTCCATCGCCAGCGCCTCCCGCGGCGAGATCCCGAAGAAGCCCGGGTCGAACTCGGCCGCGTCCCGCACGAACCCGCCGCGCAGCCCACCGCTGTCGGGCCAGCCGCGGTCGGCGGGTGCCGTGCCGATGGCGTCGACACCGTCGACCACCAGCCGCCAGAGATCCTCCGGCGAGGCCACCCCGCCGGGGAACCGGCAGCTCATGCCGACGATCACGATCGGGTCGTCCGGGTCGTGCGCCCGGACCGTGCCGGCGGCGGGGCGGGCCGCCGGCTGGTCCAGCAGCTCCGCCACCAGGTGCTCGCCGAGGACCTCCGGGGTCGGGTGGTCGAAGACCATGGTCGCGGGCAGCCGCAGGCCGGTCGCGGTGCTCAGCCGGTTGCGCAGCTCGACCGCGGTGAGGGAGTCGAGCCCGAGCTCGCGGAACTCCCGCCGCGGGTCCACCGAGTCCGGCGCGTGCCCCAGCACGGCGGAGATCTGCGCGCGGACGAGGTCGACGACGACGCGCAGCCGGTCGTCGGCGGCGGTGTCCGCGAGGTGCTGGGCGAAGCCGGACGGCACCTGGCCCGCGGTCGCGGCGCTGCGCCGGGCCACGCCGCGCACGACGCCGCGCAGCAGCGGCGGCACCATGCCGTGGGCGCGCAGGGCCGGCTTGTCCAGCAGGACCGGAACCACGACGGCGTGTCCCGAGGTCAGGGCCGCGTCGAACATCGCGGTGCCGCGGGCCGAGGAGATCGGCAGCAGTCCCGAGGCGTTCATCCGGTGGGTGATCCGGTCGGACACGGCGGCGGTCATGCCGTTGTCGTCCGCCCACCGGCCCCACACCAGCGAGGTGGCCGGCAGCCCGCGGGCCGTGCGGTACTGGGCGAGCGCGTCCTGGAACGCGTTGGCGGCGGCGTAGTTGCCCAGTCCCGGCGCGCCGAGCACGCTCGACAGCGAGGAGTACAGGACGAACGCCGCGAGGTCCATGCCCTCGGTCAGCTCGTGCAGGTGCCAGGCCGCGCCGGCCTTCGGGTCGAGCACGGCGGCGAGCCGTTCGGGGGTCAGCTGCTCGACGACGCCGTCGTCGAGGGCGGCCGCGGTGTGCACCACGGCGGTCAGCGGGTGCTCGGTGGGAATGCCGTCCAGCAGCCGGGCGAGCGCGTCGCGGTCGGCGACGTCGCACGCCTCGACCGTGACGTTCGCGCCGTGCGCGGTCAGCTCTTCGCGCAGGTCGAGCGCGCCGGGGGCGTCCGGGCCGCGGCGGCTCACCAGCAGCAGGTTGCGCATGCCGCGCTCGGCCACGAGGTGGCGGGCGAGCCGGCTCGCGAGCCCGCCCGTGCCGCCGGTGACGAGCACGGTGCCAGCCGGGTCCCATTCCGGGGTGCCGCCGGCGTGCGGCAGTGGCGCGAGCCGGGCGATCCTGGCGACGCCGTCGCGGACGACGTACTGCGGTTCGCCTGAGGCCACCACGGCGCCGACGGTCTCGGCCGGCTCAGGCGTGTCCACCAGGACGAACCGTCCCGGGTGCTCGATCTGCGCGGAGCGCACGAGCCCCCATACCGCGGCCGCGGCCGGGTCGGTCAGCTCGTTCGCGTCGTCGGCGGCGACCGCGCCGGACGTCACGAACACCAGCGTGGCGTCGGCGCACCGCTCGTCGGCGAGCCAGTCCCGGGTCAGCCGCAGCACGCGGGTGGTCAGGTCCCGCACGCGGCCGGGCATCGCCAGTTCCGGGTCGGACACGACCGGGACCGCGGCCACCTCCGGCACGGACGTGAGAGTCGCGAGGCCGGTGCCGAGGTCGAGGACGGTGGCCTCGGGCCCGTCGCCCGCCGGGGTGGGCGCGGGGGTCCAGTCGAGCAGGTACATGCCGTCCTGCCGGGCCGGTCCCGCGTGGTCCCCGCCGGGCCGGGAGGTCACCGACTCGATGCGCAGCACCGGGTTCGACTCGGCGTCGACCGCGGTGAGGGTGAACGAGTCGCCATCCTGGCGCGCCAGCCGGATCCGCACCGAGTCGGCACCGGCGGCCTGCAGGGACACGCCACCCAGGGAGAAGAGCAGCCCGCCGCCCGCGCCGTCCACAAAGGATGCGGCGTGGAAGGCGGCGTCGAGCAGCGCGGGGTGCATGCCGTAGGCGCCCGCGTCCTCGATGTCGGCCGGCAGCGCGACCTCGGCGAAGACCTCGCCGTCTCGCGTCCACGCGGCGCGCAGGCCCTGGAACGCGGGGCCGTAGCGCAGTCCGGCGTCGGCGAGCCGGTCGTACAGGTCGCCGACCTCCGCCGGGGTGGCGCCGGCCGGTGGCCAGGTCGTGGCGTCGAAGCCGGCGGGTTCCGCGCCGGACGCGAGGACACCGGTCGCGTGCCGCTGCCACGGGTGGTCGGGCGCACCGGCGGGTCGCGAGTGGACGGTCACGGTCCGGCGGCCGGCCTCGTCCGGCTCGCCGACGGCCACCTGGACGTCGACCGGTTCGTGCTCGCCGAGCACCAGCGGGACGCCGAGCGTGAGCTCCTCGACCAGGTCGGCGCCGACCTGGTCGGCCGCACGGACCACGAGCTCCAGGAACCCGCTGCCGGGCAGGAGCACCATCCCGTTCGCGGCATGGTCGGCGAGCCAGGGATGGGTGGCCAGGGACAGCCGGCCGCTGAAGACGACGCCGTCGGAGTCGGCCAGCTCCATTGCGGCGCCGAGCATCGGGTGCTCGGCCGCGAGCAGGCCGAGCCCGGCCGGGTCGCCGGCCCGGATGGCGGTGGCCATGTTGGACCAGTAGTGACCGTGCTGGAAGGCGTAGGGCGGCAGGACGACGCGGCGCGCGCCGGTGCCGTCGAACAGCCGGGCCCAGTCGACCCGGCCGCCGCGGACGAACAGCTCGGCCGCGGAGGTGAGGAACCGGGCCAGGTCGCCCTGGTCGCGGCGCAACGTCCCGGTGACGACGGCGGTCGCGCCGGCGTCGTCGATCGTCTCCCGCACGGCCATGGACAGCACCGGATGCGGGCTCACCTCGACGAACATCCGGTGCCGTTCGGCGAGCAACCCCCGAACGGCGGGCTCGAACTCCGACGCGCTGGCGCAGGTTGCGGTACCAGTACCCGGCATCGAGCCCGGTGCCGTCCTCCCACTCGCCGGTCACCGTGGAGAAGAACGGCACCCGCGCCTCGCCTGGTGCGATCGGGCCCAGCTCGGCCAGCAGCTCGTCGTGCAGCAGCTCGACGTGCACGGAGTGGGACGCGTAGTCCACCGGAATCCGTCGAACCCGCACCTCCTTCCCGGTCAGCTCGTCGAACAGTTCGTCCAACGCCTCGAGGTCTCCCGCCACGACCACCGATCGCGGCCCGTTGATCGCCGCGACGGACAGCCGCGAGTCCACCCGCGCCTCGACCTCGGCCACCGGCAGCGCGACCGACATCATCCCGCCACGACCAGCCAGGGTCCGCGCGATCGCCTTGCTCCGCAAGGCAACCACCCGCGCACCGTCCTCCAACGACAGCGCACCAGCGACCACCGCGGCAGCGATCTCACCCTGCGAATGCCCCACCACCGCGTCCGGCGTCACGCCATACGACTGCCACACAGCCGCCAGCGCAACCATCACCGCAAACGACGCGGGCTGCACCACATCGACCCGATCCAGCTCCCGGCCCTCACGCAACACATCGACCAACGACCAGTCCACATAGGACGACAACGCCGCCGCACACTCGGCCAGCCGCTCCGCGAACACCGGCGACTCGTCCAACAGGCGAGCACCCATACTCACCCACTGGGCACCCTGACCCGGGAACACGAACACGGTCCGGCCGTCCACGTCGGCCACGCCCTCGACCACACCGGCCAACGGCTCCCCGGCGGCCACCGCGCCGATCCCGGCGAGCAGCTCCGCCTTTGCGGTACCGACTGCCACGGCCCGGTGCTGGTGCAGTGCCCGGCCGGAAACGAGCGAGTGTGCGACGTCCAGCGGATGCTGGTCGTCCACGTGGGACAGCAGGCGGGCGGCCTGGTCCCGGAGCGCGTCCGCGGTCCGGCCCGTCACGACCCACGGCACGACGGCCGGCTCGCGGCGGGCCGGGGCCTCCTCGGCCTCCGGGGCCTGCTCGAAGATCGCGTGCACGTTCGTGCCGCTGATGCCGAAGGACGAGACCGCGGCCCGCTTCGGCCGGTCGACCGCGGGCCACGGCCGCGTGGCGGTGAGCAGCTCGACCGCGCCCGCGGACCAGTCGACCGCGGTGGTCGGCCGGTCGACGTGCAGTGTCTTGGGCAGCATGCCGTTGCGCAGCGCCATGATCATCTTGATCGCGCCGGCGACGCCTGCCGCGCCCTGGGTGTGGCCGATGTTCGACTTGATCGAGCCGAGCCACAGCGGCTCGTCACGGTCCTGGCCGTAGGTGGCCAGCAGCGCGTTCGCCTCGATCGGGTCGCCGAGCGTCGTGCCGGTCCCGTGCGCCTCCACCGCGTCCACGTCCGATGTGGACAGACCGGCGCCGGCCAGCGCCGCGCGGATCACCCGCTGCTGCGCCAGGCCGTTGGGCGCGGTGAGCCCGTTGGACGCGCCGTCCTGGTTCGCCGCGGAGCCTTTCAGCACCGCGAGGACGTCGTGGCCATTGCGGCGGGCGTCCGACAGGCGTTCCAGGACCACGAACCCGACGCCCTCGCCCCAGCCCATGCCCGCGGCGGAGTCGGCGAACGCGTGGCAGCGGCCGTCGGGGGACCAGCCGCCGAGCGCGTCGAACTGGTCGAACGCGTACGGCGTCGCCATCACCATCACGCCGCCGGCGATCGCCAGGTCGCACTCCCCCGCGCGCAGTGCCTGCCCGCCCATGTGGATGGTCATCAGCGAGGCCGAGCACCCCGTGTCGACGGTGACGGCCGGCCCTTCCAGGCCGAGGGTGTAGGCGACGCGTCCGGACATGATGCTGGTCAGCACGCCGGTCATCACGTTGGCGGCGTCGTCGCTCGAGGGCATGTACAGGCTGCCGGTGGTGCCGACGTACACGCCGGTGCGGGACCCGCGCAGGCCGGTCGGGTCGATGCCGGCGTGCTCGAACGCCTCCCAGGAGGCCTCCAGCACCAGGCGCTGCTGCGGGTCCATGCCCACGGCCTCCTTCGGCGACAGGCCGAAGAACGCGGGGTCGAAGCGGGTCGCGTCGGGCAGAAAACCGCCCTGGTACGGGCGGTCCGGGTCGACGGGCCAGCCGCGGTCGGCGGGCATCGGGCCGACGGCGTCGGTGCCGTCGGCGACCAGTCGCCACAGATCCTCGGCCGAGCGCACCCCGCCCGGGAACCGGCAGCTCATGCCGACGACCGCGATCGGGTCACCGGCCTGCACGGCCACCGCCGTGGCCGGGGCGGCGGCGACGTCGGTGCCGACGGTCTTGTCGAGCAGGTGCTCGGCGAGCGCGCGCGGCGAGGGGTAGTCGAACACCAGGGTGACCGGCAGGCTCAGGCTGGTCTTCGCGACGAGCCGGTTGACCAGCTCGACCGCGGTGATCGAGTCGAAGCCGAGCTCCTTGAACGCCTTGTCCGGCTCGACCGCGTCCGGGTCGGGGAAGCGCAGCACGGCGGCGACCTGTGCGCGCACGAGGTCGAGCAGGAACTCCGCCCGGCCGGCCGGGGACATCGGGCGCAGCCGTCTCCTGCAGCTCGGTGGGCCGGTCGCGGCGCTCGCGTTCGGCCTCCCGCGCGGCGGCGACCGCGCGGCGTACCTCGGGCAGCTCCATCAGCAGCGCGCTGCGCCGCAACGCGAGGAACCCGGGGGCGAACTCGGCCCAGTCGACGCCGTACACGAGCGGGGCCGGCTCGCCGCTGAGCACGACCCTGGGCAGCGCCGACGAGGCGAGCAGCGGGTCCATGGCCACCACGCCGCCCTGCGCCTGTGCCGCGGTGCCGGCGGCGAGGCCGGACCCGGCCCACAGGCCCCACGACACGGTGGTCGCGGGCAGTCCGACCGCGCGGCGGTCGACCGCGATCCCGTCCAGCACCGCGTTGGCCGCCGCGTAGTTGGCCTGCCCGCGGCTGCCCAGCGCGCCCGCGGCCGAGCCGTAGAGCACGAACATCGACAGGTCGAGGTCGCGGGTCAGCTCGTCCAGGTGCCGGGCGGCGGTCACCTTCGCGGCGAACACCTGCTCGAACCGGTCCGGGGTGAGTCCGTCGATGAGACCGTCGTCCAGTACGCCGGCGGTGTGCACGACACCGGTCAGCGGCAGGTCGGCGGGTACGCCGGCCAGCACCTCGGCGAGCGCGGCGCGGTCGGCGGCGTCGCAGGCGACGATGCTGACCCGGACACCGGTCGCGGCGAGCTCGTCGCGAAGCGCGGCGGCGCCGGGCGCGTCGGCACCACGGCGGCTGGTCAGCAGGAGGTGCTCGGCGCCGGCCCCGGCCAGCAGCCGCGCGACGTGGCCGCCGAGCGCGCCGGTGCCACCGGTGACCAGCACCGTGCCGGCGGCCCGCCATTCGCCGCGGGCGGGCGCGGCCAGCCGCACGATCCGGCGGCCGAAGGCACCGGCCGCTCGCACTGCGACCTGGTCCTCGCCGTCGTCGCCGGTCAGTACGGCGGTCAGCCGCCGCGCGACGCGCCGGTCGACGGTGTCCGGCAGGTCGACCAGGCCACCCCAGCGGTCCGGGTACTCCAGCGCGGCGACGCGGCCGAACCCCCATACCCCGCCCTGCAGCGGGCCGGCGAGCTCGTCGCGCGCGTCCACCGACACCGCACGGCGGGTCAGGCTCCACAGTGGAGCGTCGAGGCCCGCGTCACCCATGGCCTGCAGCAGCGCGGTGGTCGTCAGCAGGCCCGCCGGGACGCCCGGCGCGGCCGGCGTGTCCGTCTCGTCGAGGGCCAGGAACGACAGGACGCCGGCGAAGCTCCCGCCGGCCGCGGCGCGCAGGCGGCTCGCCACGGTCTCCCGGTCGGTGGAGTCGAGCGCGATCGAGACGGTCTGCGCACCCAGCGCCGCGATCACGGCCGCGGCCCACTCGGGGTCCGCGGCCGGGGTGACCACGAGCCAGGTCCCCGGCAGCGAGCCGGTCTCGGGCAGCGACAGCGGCTTCCAGTCGACGCGGTACTGCCAGCTGTCCACGGTGGACTCCGCGTGGAGCTTGCCGCGCCACGCGTCGAGGGCCGGCAGCACGGACTCGAGCGCGCCGGTGTCGACGTCGAGCTCGTCGGCCAGCGACCCCGGGTCGGTCTCGCGCAGGGCCCGCCAGAACTCGGTGTCCGCCGGGTCGGCGGCGGGTGCGTCCTCGGGCGCGTCGGGCCAGTACAGCTCGCGCTGGAAGGCGTAGGTGGGCAGGTCGACCCGGCGGCCCGTGCCGAAGTGCCAGTCGACGGGTACGCCGCGGACGAACAGCTCGGCGGCGGAGGTCAGGAACCGGGCCAGGTCGCCCTCGTCGCGCCGGAGCGTCCCGGTGGCCACGACCGGGTGTCCGGCGGCGGTCTCCTGCACGGCCATGGTCAGCACCGGATGCGGGCTGACCTCCACGAAGACGCGATGCTCGGCGGCCAGCAATGCTCGGATGGCGGGCTCGAACTCGACGCGCTGGCGCAGGTTCCGGTACCAGTACCCGGCATCCAGCCCGGTCCCGTCGACCCACTCGCCGTCACCGTGGAGAAGAACGGCACCGCGCGCCTCGCCCGGCTCGATCGAGCCCAGCTCGGCCAGCAGCTCGTCGTGCAGCAGCTCCACGTGCGCGGAGTGGGACGCGTAGTCCACCGGAATCCGGCGAACCCGCACTCCCTCGCCGGTCAGCTCGTCGAACAGCACGTCCAACGCCTCGGGCTCCCCGGCCACGACGACCGATCCGGGACCGTTCACCGCCGCCACCGACAGCTCCGGCCCCAACCGGGACTCGACCTCGGCCACCGGCAGCGCGACCGACATCATCCCGCCACGACCGGCCAACGTCCGGGCGATCGCCTTGCTGCGCAAGGCAACGACCCGCGCACCATCCTCCAACGACAGCGCACCCGCAACCACAGCAGCGGCGATCTCACCCTGCGAATGCCCGACCACCGCATCCGGCGAGACACCGTACGACTCCCACACCGCGGCGAACGCGACCATCACCGCGAACGACGCGGGCTGCACCACATCAACCCGGTCCAGCTCCCGGCCCTCACGCAGCACATCGAGCAACGACCAGTCCACAAAGGACGACAACGCCGCCGCACACTCGGCCAGCCGCTCCGCGAACACCGGCGACTCGTCCAGCAGCCGGGCACCCATGCCCACCCACTGCGCACCCTGACCCGGGAACACGAACACCGTCCGGCCGTCCACGTCGGCCACACCCTCGACCACGGCGGCGGACGGCTCGCCGCGGCTGACCGCGTCGACCCCGCGAGCAGCTCTCAGGTCGCCCACGATCGACGGCGCGGTGCTCGAACAGCGACCGGGTCGTCGCCAGCGAGAACCCGACGTCCGCCGGGCTCCAGCTCGTCCACATGAGACAGCAGGCGGGCGGCCTGGGCACGTAGCGCACCGGGCGGACCTGCCGGACAGCACCCACGGCACGACCGGCACCGGGGCAGCGAGCGTCGGCTCGTCGGCCGCGGGCGCCTGCTCCAGGATCAGGTGCACGTTGGTGCCGCTGATCCCGAACGACGACACCGCGGCGCGGCGGGCCCGCTCGGCCGGCGGCCACTCGGCCGGTCCGGTCAGCACCTCGATCGCCCCGGCCGACCAGTCCACGTGCGACGACGGCTCGGTGACGTGCAGGGTCTCCGGCAGCACGCCGTGCTCCAGGGCCTTGACCATCTTGATCACGCCCGCGACGCCGGCGGCGGACTGGGTGTGGCCGATGTTCGACTTGATCGAGCCCAGCAGCAGCGGGGTTTCCCGGTCCTGCCCGTAGGTCGCCAGCAGTGCCTGTGCCTCGATCGGGTCACCCAGCGTGGTGCCCGTACCGTGCGCCTCCACCGCGTCGACGTCCGATGTGGACAGACCAGCGTTGGCGAGCGCGTGCCGGATCACCCGCTGCTGCGAGGGACCGTTCGGGGCGGTCAGCCCGTTGGACGCGCCGTCCTGAGTTCACCGCGGAACCCTTGACCACGGCGAGGACCGGGTGGCCGTTGCGCCGCGCGTCCGACAGCCGCTCGACCACGACGAGACCGATGCCCTCGGCCAGGTTCATGCCGTCCGCGGTGTCGGCGAACGCCTTGCACCTGCCGTCGCCCGCGAGGAGCTGTTCCTGCCCGAACGCGACGAACGGCGTCTCGGTGGCCATGATCGTCGCGCCGCCGGCGAGTGCCAGCGAGCTGTCGCCGGCGAGTACCGACTGGCACGCCATGTGCAGCGCGGTCAGCGAGGACGAGCACGCGGTGTCGACGGTCACCGCCGGGCCCTCCAGCCCGAACACGTACGCGACCCGGCCCGACACGACGCTCAGCGAGCCGCCGGTGACCAGGTGGCTGCCCAGCTCGGGCGGTCCGGCGTAGCCGCTGTCGGCGGCGCCGACGAACACGCCGGTGTGGCTGCCCCGCAACGCCGCCGGGTCGATGCCGGCGTGCTCGAACGCCTCCCACGCCGTCTCGAGGACCAGCCGTTGCTGCGGGTCCATCGCCAGCGCCTCGCGCGGCGAGATCCCGAAGAACGCGGGGTCGAACTCGCCCGCGGCGTGGACGAAGCCGCCCTGGAACGTGTCGCTGCCGCCGAGGCGCCAGCCGCGGTCGGCGGGCAGGCCGCTGATCGCGTCGGTGCCGTCGGCGACCAGCCGCCACAGGTCATCCGGCGAGGCCACCCCGCCGGGGAACCGGCAGCTCATGCCGACGATCACGATGGGGTCGTCCGGGTCGTGCGCGGTGCGCGCGGCCGGGCCGGTGACGACGTCCGGCAGGTCGACCAGCTGGGCGAGCAGGTGCTCGGCGAGCACGACCGGGGTCGGGTAGTCGAACACGAGCGTGGCCGGCAGCTTCAGCCCGGTCTCCGCGCTGATCCGGTTGCGCAGCTCCACGGCCGTCAGCGAGTCGAAGCCCAGCTCGCGGAACTCCCGCCGCACGTCGACGTCGTCCGGCGCGTGCCCCAGCACCGCCGACACCTGGGCCCGGATGGCCGCGGTCAGCACGCGCGGCGCGGTCGGCGGCGGGTGTGTCCCGCAAGTCGTCGCGCCAGGCCGGAAACCGTCGAGGTCGCCGACGCGGCGGCCCGGCGCCGGATCGGTCCGGTCGAGCCCGCTCAGCAGCGGCGGCAGCTCGGCCGAGCGCAGCACGGCCGGGTCGAGCAGCAGGGAGACGACCAGCGCCTGGTCGGCGGACGCGGCGGTGTCGAAAATCGCCATGCCGCGCTCGGCCGAGATGGGCACCACGCCGGCGGCGTCGAGTCGCCGGCCGGCCTGGTCGGACAGCCCGCCGGTGAGGCCGCGCTCGGTGGACCACCGGCCCCACGCGATCGACTGCCCCGCCAGCCCGCGCGCGACGCGGTGCTGCGCGAGGGCGTCCAGGAACACGTTGGCCGCCGCGTAGTTGCCGCCGCCGGCGCCGCCGGTCACGCCCGAGGTGGACGAGTACAGGACGAACGCGGCGAGGTCGAGGTGCTCGGTCAGCTCGTGCAGGTGCCAGGCCGCGTCGGCCTTCGGGCCGAGCACGGTGTCGAGCCGTTCGGGGTCAGCTGTTCGACCACGCCGTCGTCGAGGACGGCCGCGGTGTGCACGACCGCGGTCAGGGGGTGCTCGGCGGGCATGCCGTGCGAGCAGGGTCGCGAGCGCTGTCGCGGTCGGACGACGTCGCACGCGGCGATCGTGACCTCCGCGCCCAGCCTCGGCCAGCTCGGCGCGCAGCTCGTCGGCGCCCGGGGCGTCCGGGCCGCGGCGGCTCGCCAGCAGCAGGTGGCGCACGCCGCGCTCGGCGACCAGGTGGCGGGCGAGGTGCCCGGCGAGGCCACCGGTTCCGCCGGTGATCAGCACCGTGCCGTCGGGGTTCCAGCGCGGCGGCATGGTCAGCACGACCTTGCCGACGTGCCGCGCCTGGCTGACGAACCGGAACGCCTCGCGCGCCCGGCGCACGTCCCAGGTGGTGACGGGCAGCGGCGTGAGCACGCCGCCGGCGAACAGCGCCGTCAGCTCGCGCAGCATCTCGCCGACCCGGTCCGGCCCGGCCTCCGCCAGGTCGAACGCGCGGTAGGCGACGTCGGTGAGGTCTTCGCGGACGTCCGTCTTGCCCATCTCCACGAAGCGGCCGCCCGGCCGCAGCGTGCGCAGGGAGGCGTCGACGAACTCGCCCGCGAGGGAGTTCAGCACCACGTCGACGCCGCGGCTGCCGGTGGCCGCCAGGAACGTCGCCTCGAAGTCGGTCGACCGCGACGAGGCGAGGTGGTCGTCCGGGATGCCCAGCGACCGGAGCACGTCCCACTTGCCCTCGCTCGCGGTCGCGAAGACCTCGGCACCGAGGTGGTGGGCCAGCTGGATCGCCGCCATGCCGACGCCGCCGGCACCGGCATGGATCAGCACCGACTCGCCGGACCGCAGGCCGGCGAGGTCGGACAGCGCGTAGTGGGCGGTGAGGAACACGGCCGGCACCGACGCCGCGTCGGTGAACGACCAGTCGCCGGGGATGCCCGTGACGCACCGGTGGTCCGCGACGACCTCGGGCCCGATGCCACCGGGGACGAGCGCCATCACCCGGTCCCCCGGCCGCAGGCCGGTCACCTCCGGCCCGGTCGCCACGACCACGCCGGCGGCCTCCGCACCCAGCGGCCCGGGCTCACCCGGGTACATGTCCAGCGCGCTGAGCACGTCCCGGAAGTTCACGCCCGCGGCGCGGACGTCGATGCGGACCTGGCCCGGCTCCAGCGGTTCCGCCGCCGGCAGCGTGACCAGGTCGAGCGCGTCCAGCGTGCCGCGGCGCGTCGAGTCCAGCCGCCAGGGCGCGCCGCCGGGCGGCGGCACGAGTCCCGGACCGGACGCCAGCGGCGCCAGCCTGCCCACCCGCACGGCACCGTTCCGCACGACGTACTGCACCTCACCACCGGCGAGCACCGCGGCGGGCACGTCCGTGTCCGCGTCGGTGTCGAGCAGGACGAACCGGCCGGGGTGCTCGGTCTGCGCGGAGCGGACCAGACCCCACACCGCGGCCGCGGGCAGGTCCGGCACGGGTCGCCGTCGGCGGCGGCCACCGCGCCCGAGGTCACCAACACCAGCCGGGACCCGGCGCAGCGGCTCGTCGGCCAGCCACTCCCGCAGCAGCCGCAGCACGCGGGTGGTCAGGTCGCGTACGGACGCGGGCACCGATGCGTCCACATCGGACCGCACGGCGACCACCGCGACCTCGGGCACGGTCTCCAGCGACGCGACGTCGATGTCCAGGTCGAGGACCACCGGCTCGGCGGACTCCGCCTCGGTCACGGGGGCGTCCGTCCACTCGAGCCGGAACACGCCGTCGTGCGTGCGGCCGTCCGCACGGGGGCGAGGGCGGCGGCTTCGCGGACGGTCAGCGCGTCGACCGACAGGACCGGCTCGCCGTCCTGGTCGACCGCGCGCACGGCGACCGTGCCGGTGCCGGTGCGGGTCAGGCGCACCCGGAGCGCCGACGCGCCCGTGGCCGCGAGCCGCGCGCCGTCGAAGGAGAACGGCAGGCCGCCTTCCCCGTCCGGCAGGACGAACGCCATGGACTGCAGCGCCGCGTCCAGCAACGCCGGGTGGATGCCGTAGGCGCCCGCGCTCTCGGCCACGTCGTCGGGCAGCGCGATCTCGGCGAACACGTCGTCGCCGTGGGTCCAGACCTGACGCAGGCCCTGGAACGCCGGTCCGTAGGTCAGGCCGTCTTCGGCGAAGCGCTCGTACACACCGGACAGGTCGTGCGCCTGCGCGTCGGCGGGCGGCGGCCAGCACGTGGTGTCGTGCGCCGTGCGCGGCGCCGGTGGCCAGCACGCCCGTCGCGTGCAGCTGCCACGGACCGGCGCGGCGCGTCCGCGGGTCGCGAGTGGACGGTCACGGTGCGACGCCCGGCCTCGTCGGCCTCGGCGACGCGGACCTGGACGAGCACGCCCTGCCGTTCGGTGAGCGGCAGTGCGGCGCCGAGAGTGAGGTCCTCGACGACGTCGCAGCCGACCTGGTCGCCGGCCCGGATCAGCAAGCTCGAGGAAGGCGGTGCCGGGCAGCAGGACGGTGCCCTGTACGGCGTGGTCGGCGAGCCAGGGATGGGTGGTCTGGGACAGGCGGCTGGTGAACAGCATGCCGTCCGTGTCGGCCAGCTCCACGGCGGCGCCCAGCAGCGGGTGCTCGGCCGCCATGAGGCCCAGGCCCGCCGGGTCGCCGGCCGAGTCGGGCACGCCGGTCTGCCAGAACCGCTTGTGCTGGAAGGCATACGTGGGCAGGTCGACCCGGCGGGTGGCCGGGAGGTTCCACCGGACCGGGACCCCGCGGACGAACAGCTCGGCGGCCGACGTCGAGCATCCGCGCCAGGTCACCGTCGTCGCGGCGCAGTGTCCCGGTGACGACGGCGGTCGCGTCGGTGTCGTCGATCGTCTCCTGCACGGCCATGGTCAGCACCGGATGCGGGCTGACCTCCACGAAGACACGATGCTCGGCGCCCGAGCAGCGCCCGGATCGCGGGCTCGAACTCCACGCGCTGACGCAGGTTCCGGAACCAGTACCCCGCATCCAGCCCGGTGCCGTCCACCCACTCCCCGGTCACCGTCGAGAAGAACCGCACCCGCGCCTCACCCGGCTCGATCGAACCCAGCTCGGCCAGCAACTCGTCGTGCAACAACTCGACCTGCGCGGAATGCGAGGCGTAGTCCACCGGAATCCGCCGAACCCGCACCTCGTCCGCGGTCAGCTCGTCGAACAGCTCGTCGAGCGCATCCGGCTCGCCGGCGACCACCACGGCCGTCGGCCCGTTCACCGCTGCCACGGACAGCCGCGAGTCCAACCTCGACTCCACCTCGGCCACCGGCAGCGCGACGGACATCATCCCGCCCCGACCGGCCAACGTCCGGGCGATCGCCTTGCTCCGCAAGGCGACCACCCGCGCACCATCCTCCAACGACAGCGCACCGGCAACGACGGCGGCGGCGATCTCACCCTGCGAATGCCCCACCACCGCATCCGGCGTCACCCCGTAGGACTCCCACACCGCGGCCAACGCGACCATCACCGCGAACGACGCGGGCTGCACCACATCGACCCGGTCCAGCTCAATGCCATCACGCAAAACGTCCAGCAGCGACCAGTCCACAAACGGCGCCAACGCCGCCGCGCACTCGCCCATACGCTCCGCGAACACCGGCGACTCGTCCAGCAGCCGGGCACCCATGCCTGCCCACTGCGCACCCTGACCCGGGAACACGAACACCGACCGGCCCTCGACGTCGGCCACACCTTCGACCACACCGGCCAAGGGCTCTCCCGCGACCACCGCTCCGGTCCCGGCGAGCAGCTCTGCCTGCCCGGTACCGACGACGACGGCGCGGTGGTCGAACATCGCGCGCGTCGTGGCCAGCGAGTGGCCCACCGCCACCGGGTCCAGACCGTCCACATGCGACAACAGGCGCGTGGCCTGCGCGCGCAGTGCCGCGTCCGTCCGGCCCGAGACCACCCACGGCACCGCGCCCGGCGCCGGGACGGTGGCCTCGTGGACCGGCTCGGGTGCCTCCTCCAGGATCGCGTGCACGTTCGTGCCGCTGATGCCGAAGGACGACACCGCGGCCCGCTTCGGCCGGTCGCCCCCGGGCCACGGCCGGGCGTCGGTCAGCAGCTCGACCGCGCCGGAGTCCCAGTCCACGTGCGGCGACGGCGCGTCCGCGTGCAGGGTCTTCGGCAGCACCCCGTTGCGTAGCGCCATCACCATCTTGATCACACCGGCGACGCCGGCGGCCGCCTGCGCGTGGCCGATGTTCGACTTGACCGACCCCAGCCACAGCGGCTGGTCGCGGTCCTGCCCGTAGGTGGCCAGCAGCGCGTGGGCCTCGATCGGGTCACCCAGCGTCGTGCCGGTGCCGTGCGCCTCCACCGCGTCCACATCGGACGGTGACAGCCGCGCGCCGGCCAGCGCCTGCCGAATGACCTCCTCCTGAGCGGCCCCGCTCGGCGCACTGAACCCGTTGGACGCACCGTCCTGGTTCGCCGCGGAACCCCGGATGACGGCCAGGATCTCGTGGCCGTTGCGCTGCGCGTCGGACAGCCGCTCCAGCAGCAGCAGGCCCACGCCCTCGGAGAAGCCCGAACCGTCCGTCGCGGCCGAGAACGCCTTGCACCGGCCGTCGGCGGCCAGCCCGCCCTGCCGGCTCATCTCCACGAACAGCCACGGCGTCGCCATGACCGCCACGCCACCGGCCAGCGCCAGCGAGCACTCCCCGGACCGCAGCGCCTGGCCGGCCAGGTGGATGGCCACCAGCGAGGACGAGCACGCGGTGTCCACCGTGACGGCGGAGCCCTGCAGCCCCAGCGAGTACGCGATCCGCCCGGACACGACGCTGCCGACGCTGCCGTTCGTCACGTACCAGCCGGTCCCGTTGGGCACGGGGCTGAGCTGCACGCCGTAGTCGTGGTACATCGAGCCGGCGAAGACGCCGGTCCGGCTGCCGCGCAACGTCGTCGGGTCGATCCCGGCGTGCTCGAACGCCTCCCACGCCGACTCCAGCAGCAGCCGCTCCTGCGGGTCCATCGTGAGGGCCTCGCGCGGGCTGATGCCGAAGAACTCGGGGTCGAAGTCCGCGACACCGTCGAGGAACCCGCCCTCCCGGGCGTAGGTGGTGCCCGGCGTCTCGCGGGTGGGGTCGTGGAGCCCGTCGACGTCCCAGCCGCGGTCGTCCGGGAACGGCGTGATCGCGTCCCGGCCCTGCGCCACGAGCGACCACAGGTCCTCGGGCGAGCGCACCCCGCCGGGCAGGCGGCAGCTCATCCCCACGATGGCGATCGGCTCGTGCCACCGGGCGGCCGAGTCGTCCAGGCGACGCCGGGTGTCGCTCAGCTCGGCCGACATGCGGCGGAGGTAGTCCCGAAGCTTGTCCTCATTGGACATTGCGCTGTCCTTCCCGGTCTCAGCGGCCGAGCTGGTGGTCGATGAAGGCGAACATCTCGTCGTCCGAGGCGGTCACCTCGATGCCGGTGGGCTCCTCGGATGTCCCCGCCCTGGCCAGGAGTGCCCGGAGCCGTTCGGTGACGCCGGCGCGTTCGGCGTCGTCCAGCGCCAGGACCAGCGACTCGAACCGGTCGAGCTCCGTGCTCAGCGCCGGGGCCGCGGCCGGTGCGTCGCCGAAGCGGCCGGCGAGGTGCTCGGCCAGCGCGGCCGGGTTCGGGTGGTCGAACACGAGCGTCGCCCGCAGCCGCAGGCCGGTGACCGCGGCCAGCCGGTTGCGGAACTCCACCGCCACCAGCGAGTCGAAACCCAGGTCCTTGAACGCGCGGGACGGCGGCACGAGGTCGGCCGAGGAGTACCCGAGCACCCCGGCGGCGTGGCCGCGCACCAGCGACAGCAATCGCTGGGTCCGGTCGGGCATGGGCAGGGCCGCGAGGGCCGCGGACTCGTCGGCCGTGACCGGCCGGCGGCCCGGGGTGCGGACCAGCCCGCGCAGCAGTGGCGGCAGCGACCCGGCCTCGGCGTGCTCGCGCAGCAGCTCGCCGTTCAGCCGGGCGGTCACCAGGACGGCGCGGTCGGCGTGCAGCGCCGCGTCGAACAGCGCGAGCGCGTGGTCGGTCGGCATCGCCGTCGTGCCACCGCGGGCCATCCTGGCGAGGTCGCCATCGGTCAGGTCGCTGGTGAGTCCGCTGCGCTCGGCCCAGAGTCCCCACGCCATCGACACTGCCGCCAGCCCGTCCGCGCGCCGTTGCCGGGCGAGCGCGTCGAGCCAGGCGTTGGCCGCGGCGTAGTTGCCCTGGCCCGCCGCGCCGAAAGTGGTGGCGGCGGAGGAGAACAGCACGAAGGCGGCCAGGTCCCGGTCCCGGGTCAGCTCGTGCAGCACGCGGGCACCGTCCACTTTGGCGCGCAGCACCCGGCCGAGCTGGTCGGGCGTCATCGTCTCGACGAGCCCGTCGTCGAGCTCGCCCGCGGTGTGCACGACGCCGGTGAGCGGGCGGCCGAGCTCGTCCAGCAGCGCGGCCACCGCGTCCCGGTCGGCGACGTCGCACGCGACCGCCCGGATGTCCGCGTCCAGGTCGGCCGCGAACGGGCTCGTCCGCCCGCTGCGGCTGGCCAGGACCACGTGGCGCACGCCGTGCGCGGCCACGAGGTGCCGGGCCACCAGCCCGCCGAGGGTGCCGGACCCGCCGGTCACCAGCACGACGCCGTCCGGGTCGAACGTGGCCGGCCCGGGTTCGGGCGCCGGGGTGCGGGCGAGGCGCGGCGCGTAGGCCGTGCCGCCGCGCACCGCGTACTGGTGCTCGTCGCAGGCCGGAATCTCCGCGTCCGGGTCGTCGGTGTCGACGAGGACGAAGCGGCCGGGGTGCTCGGACTGCGCGCTGCGGACCAGGCCCCAGACCGCGGCGTGGTCGAGGTCGCGCGGCGCCTGCTCGTCGCCGAGCGCGACGGCACCGCTGGTCACCACGGCGAGACAGGCGTCGGTGTCGTCGTCCAGCCAGGACTGCAGGGTGGCGAGCACCTCGGCCAGGATCTCCGGCAGCGAGCCGGTGTCCGGGCAGTGCCACGGGACGAGCCCGGTGCCCGGGGTGGTCGTGACAGGCACCCAGTCGAGGTGGAACAGCGAGTTGTGGGTGGCGTCGCCGATCTGCTGGGCGGCCACCGGGCGCGACACGAGCGACTCGACGCTCATCACCGGGGCGCCCATTTCGTCGGTCGCGGTCAGCGACACGGCGTTCTGGCCGGCGCTGTGGAGGCGGACCCGCAGGGTCGTCGCGCCGGTGGCGTGGAGGGTCACGCCGTTCCAGGCGAACGGCAGCACGCCGCCCTCGCTCTCGCCCTCGAACGCCGCGCCTGCCGGGTGCAGCGCCGCGTCCAGCAGCGCCGGGTGGATGCCGAACCCGGCCGCGTCCCCGTGCTCGGGCAGGCGGATCTCGGCGCAGACCTCGCCGTCCGACCGCCAGGCCGCGGTGAGCCCGCGGAACAGCGGGCCGTAGTACAGGCCGCCGTCGCCCATGCCGGCGTAGAAGTCCTCGACCGCGAGCTCGTCGGCTCCCGGCGGCGGCCATTTCGCGGGTGCCCGCGCCGGTTGTGGTTCGGCGGCGACGAGCGTGCCGCCGGCGTGCCGGACCCACGTCTCGCCGGCCCGCTGCGAGTGGATGCTCACCGGCCGGGCGCCGGACTCGTCGGGGGCGCCGAGGAGCACCTGCAGCTGGACGGTCACGTCGTCGGCGAGCACCAGCGGCGTCTCCAGGGTCAGCTCCTCGACCCGGTCGAGCCCGGCCTCGTCGCCGGCCCGCAGCGCGAGCTCCAGGTAGGCGGTGCCCGGCAGGATGACGGTGCCGCGCACGGCGTGGTCGGCGAGCCAGGGGTGGGTGCGCAGCGAGACGGTTCCGGTCAGCAGGAACTCGTCGGAGCCGGGCAGCGCCACGGCCGCCCCGGCGATCGGGTGCCGGGTCGCCAGCAGGCCGGCCGACGCGATGTCACCGGCACCGGCCACCGCCCGCTCCGGCCAGAACCGCTTGTGCTGGAAGGCGTAGGTGGGCAGCGCGATCCGGCGGCCGCGCAGGCCCCAGCGCACCGGGACCCCGCGGACGTACAGCTCGGCGGCGGAGGTGAGGAACCGGGCCAGGTCGCCCTGGTCGCGGCGCAGCGTCCCGGTGACGACGGCGGTCGCGCCGGTCTCGTCGATCGTCTCCTGCACGGCCATGGACAGCACCGGATGCGGGCTCACCTCGACGAAGACACGATGCCGCTCGTCGAGCAGCGCCCGGACGGCGGGCTCGAACCCGACCCGCTGCCGCAGGTTCCGGAACCAGTAGCCGGCGTCCAGGCCGGTGCCGTCCTCCCACTGACCGGTCACCGTGGAGAAGACCGGCACGGCCGCGGCACGCGGCTCGATGCCGGCCAGCTCGGTATGCAGCTCGTCGTGCAGCAGCTCGACCTGCGCGGAATGCGACGCGTAGTCCACCGGAACCCGCCGGACCCGCACCTCCTGCGCGGTCAGCTGGTCGAACAGCTCGTCGAGGGCGTCCGGGTCACCGGCGACCACGACCGAGGCCGGGCCGTTGACCGCCGCGACGGACAGCCGCTCGTCCAACCGGGACTCGACGTCGGCGAGCGGCAGCGCGATCGACATCATCCCGCCCCGGCCCGCGAGCGTCCGGGCGATCGCCTTGCTCCGCAGGGCAACCACCCGCGCACCGTCCTCGAGCGACAGCGCGCCGGCGACGACGGCGGCGGCGATCTCGCCCTGCGAGTGCCCGACCACCGCGTCCGGCGTCACGCCGTAGGACTGCCACACCGCGACGAGCGCGACCATCACCGCGAACGAAGCGGGCTGCACCACGTCGACCCGATCCAGCTCCGCGCCATCACGCAGCACGTCCAGCAAGGACCAGTCCACGAACGACTCGAGGGCCGCGGCACATTCGGCCAGGCGATCGGCGAACACCGGCGACTCGTCCAGCAGCCGGGCACCCATACCCACCCACTGCGCACCCTGGCCCGGGAACACGAACGCTGTGCGGCCGTCCACATCAGACATACCCTCGACCACGTCGTGGTTCGCGGGTCGGGCGTCGGCCACGGCGCGGATCCCGTCCAGCAGATCCGCGCCGCTGCCGACGACGACCGCCCGGTGCTCGAACGCCGAGCGCGAGGCAGCCAGGGAGAACGCGACGTCGGCCGCGTCCAGATCGTCCACATGCGACAGCAGGCGGCCGGCCTGCGCGCGCAGGGCCACGTCCGACTTGCCGGAGAGCACCCACGGCACGGTGGTGGACGGGCTCGCCTCGAGCTCCGGCGACGGCTCGGCCGGAGCCTGCTCGAGGATCACGTGCGCGTTCGTCCCGCTGACCCCGAACGAGGACACCGCGGCACGGCGGGCCCGGTCCGTCGCGGGCCATTCGGCCCGCTCGGTCAGCAGCTCGACCGACCCGGCCGTCCAGTCCACATGGGACGACGGGGCGTCGATGTGCAGGGTCTTCGGCAGCACGCCGTGTCGCATGGCCTGCACCATCTTGATCACCCCGGCGACGCCGGCCGCGGCCTGCGAGTGGCCGATGTTGGACTTGACCGACCCCAGCCACAGCGGCACCTCGCGGTCCTGCCCGTAGGTGGCCTGCAGCGCCTGCGCCTCGATCGGGTCGCCCAGCGTCGTACCCGTGCCGTGCGCCTCCACCACATCGACGTCCGAAGTGGACAGACCGGCGGCCGCGAGCGCGTCGCGGATGACCCGTTGCTGCGACGGGCCGTTGGGCGCGGTGAGACCGTTCGACGCACCGTCCTGGTTCGTCGCCGAGCCCCGCACCACGGCCAGGATCTCGTGGCCGTTGCGGCGGGCGTCCGAGAGCCGTTCGACCATGACCAGGCCGACGCCCTCCGACCAGCCCGCGCCGGCGGCCGAGTCGGCGAACGCGCGGCAGCGGCCGTCCGGCGACGAGCCGTCGGTCAGCCCCAGGTCGCCGAACGCCACCGGGGTCGCCATCACGCAGACACCGCCGGCGAGCGCGAGCGAGCACTCCCCCGACCGCACCGCCTGCGCGGCCCACTGCAGCGCGACCAGCGACGAGGAGCACGCGGTGTCGACGGTGACCGCGGGCCCCTCAAGGCCGAGCGCGTAGGCGACCCGGCCGGACGCGACGCTCATCGACTGCCCGGTCACCAGGTGCGCGCCCAGCTCGGGCGGCGCGGTGTAGCCGGACCCCGAGGCGCCGACGAACACGCCGGTCCTGGTGCCCCGCAGGGAAACCGGGTCGATGCCCGCGTGCTCGAACGTCTCCCACGCCGTCTCCAGCAGCAGCCGCTGCTGGGGGTCCATCGCCAGCGCCTCGCGCGGCGAGATCCCGAAGAAGCCCGGGTCGAAGTCGGCGGCGCCGTCGAGGAACCCACCGTGCCCGAGGGCACCGGCCGGCAGGTCCCAGCCGCGGTCGGCCGGCAGGTCGCCGATTGCGTCCACGCCGTCGGCGACGAGCCGCCACAGGTCCTCCGGCGAGCGGACCCCGCCGGGGTAGCGGCAGCCCATGCCGACGATCACGATCGGGTCGTCCGGGTCGTGCGCGGCCCCGGTGCCGGCGACCGGTGCGGTGGCCGGCAGCTCGAGCAGCCGCTCCAGCAGGTACCGGCCGAGCGCGGTGGGCGTCGGGTGGTCGAAGACCATCGTCGCGGGCAGCCGCAGCCCGGTCGCGGTGCTCAGCCGGTTGCGCAACTCGACCGCGGTCAGCGAGTCGAAGCCGAGCTCGCGGAACTCCCGCCGCACGTCCACGTCGTCGGGGTCGTGGCCGAGCACCGCGCACACCTGGGCGCGCACGGTCTCCACGACGAGCCGCGGACGCTCGTCCTCGGGCGCCTCCCGCAGCCGGCGCACCAGCCCGGCGGCCACGGCCGCCTTCGCCCGGCGGGGCCCGGCGGTGCGGACGAGACCGCGCAGCACCGGCGGGATCTCCTCGGCGCCGCGCAGCGCGGCCAGGTCCAGCAGCGCGGGGATGACCACGGGGTGGTCGGCGCGTGTGGCGAGGTCGAACATCGCGAGCCCGCGCTCGCCGGGGATCAGGCGCAGCCCGGACGCACCGGCCCGCGCGACCACCTGGTCGTTGGCGGCGGTCATGCCGCCGGTCGCGCCGCCGTCCGCGTCGACCTCCGGGGCCCACGGACCCCAGACGAGCGACCGGCCCGGCAGGCCGCGGGCGACCCGGTGCTGCGCGAGCGCGTCCTGGAACGCGTTGGCGGCCGCGTAGTTGCCCAGTCCCGCGCCGCCGACCGTGCCGGACACCGAGGAGTAGAGGACGAACGCGGCGAGGTCGAGGTCCTGGGTCAGCTCGTGGAGGTGCCACGCACCGCACGCCTTTGGCCCCAGCACGGTGTCCATCCGGTCGGGGGTGAGCAGCTCGACGATCCCGTCGTCGAGCGCGGCCGCGGTGTGCACCACGGCGGTGAGCGGGTGCTCGGCCGGGATGCCCGCCAGCAGTCGGGCCACGGCGTCCCGGTCGGACACGTCGCAGGCCACGACGTCCACGTCGGCGCCGTGCGCGATCAGCTCGGCCGCCAGCTCCAGGGCGCCTGGCGACTCGGGGCCGCGGCGGCTCGCCAGCACGAGGTGACGCATGCCGCGTTCGGCCACGAGGTGGCGGGTGAGCCGGGCGGCCAGGCCGCCCGTGCCGCCGGTGATCAGCACCGTGCCGTCGGGGTCCCACTCGTCGGTGGTGGCCGCCGGGTCCGTGGCGAGCGTCGCCAGCCGGGCGACGCGGGTGACGCCGTCGCGGACCACGGTCTGCGGCTCGGCGAAGGAGACCGACTCCGGCAGGTCCGCGGAGTCGAGGTCCAGCAGCGCGAACCGGCCGGGGTGCTCGGCCTGCGCGGAGCGCACCAGGCCCCACACGGCCGCCGCGGCGACGTCGGTGACGTCGTCACCGGGCTCGGCCGCGACCGCGCCGCGGGTGACGACCAGCAGCCGCGAGTCCGCGTACCGCTCGTCGGTGATCCAGGTCCGCAGCAGCGCCAGCACGCGTGCGGTCAGGTCGCGCACGGACTCGGTCACGGTCAGGCCGTCCCGGGAGACGGCCCGGACGGCGGCGATCGCGGGCGCCTGGTCGGGCTCGGCGAGGTCGAGGTCCACCTCGAGCTCCAGGGTGTCCACTTCGGACACGGGGATCTCGGCGGCCGGGCCGGGGACCCAGTCCAGCCGGTACAGCGAGTCGTTCCGCGGCGCGGACATCGCCTTCGGGTCGGCCGCGCGGGTGATCACCGACCGGGCGGTGAGCACCGGGGCGGAGTCGGCGCCGGCGGCGTCGAGCCGGACCGAGTCCGGCCCGGTACGGGCCAGCCGGATCCGCAGCTCGGCGGCCCCGGCGGCGTGCACGGTGACGCCGGACAGCGAGAACAGCAGCCGGCCGCCGTCGCCGTCCAGGTCCACGAACGCGAGCGCGTGCAGTGCCGCGTCCAGCAACGCGGGGTGGACGCCGTAGGACGCCGCGTCCTCGACCTCCTCGGGCAGCGCGACCTCGGCGAACACCTCGTCGTCGGTGGTCCACACCGCACGCAGGCCCTGGAACACCGGCCCGTAGGCCAGTCCGGCGTCGGCGAGCCGGTCGTAGAGGCCGGTCACGTCGACGGCCTGCGCGCCCGGCGGCGGCCAGCTCTCCGGCGCGGCGGCCGGCGGGTTCGGTGTCGGCCAGGGCCAGCACGCCGGTCGCGTGCCGGACCCGACTCCTCGCCGTCTGCCGGGCGGGAGTGGATCGCCAGCTCGCGGCGGCCGTCGTCGTCGGGTGCGCCGGCGGCCACCTGCAGCACGACGGATCCGCGCTCGGGCAGCACGAGCGGCACGCCCAGGGTCAGCTCGTCGACCAGCGTCGCAGCCGGCCTGGTCGGCGGCCCGGACGGCCAGCTCGAGGAACCCGGTGCCGGGGAACAGCACCACGCCGCCGATCGAGTGGCCGGCGAGCCACGGGTGGGTGGTCAGCGACAGGCGGCTGGTGAACAGCACGCCGCCGGAGTCGGCCAGCTCGGCCGCGGCACCGAGCATCGGGTGCCCGGCCGCGAGCAGGCCGGCGCCGGTCAGGTCGCCGCCGGTCGGCGGGGCCGCCGCTGGACCAGTACCGCTTGCGCTGGAAGGCATAGGTGGGCAGGTCGACCCGCACGGCACCGGTGCCGTCGAACAGGCGGGACCAGTCGACCCGCCCGCCGCGGACGAACAGCTCGGCGGCGGAGGTCACGAACCGCCGCAGGCCGCCGTCGTCGCGGCGCAGCGTGCCGACGGTCACCGCGGGCGTCTCGGTGTCGTCGATGACCGCCTGGACGGCCATGGACAGCACGGGATGCGGGCTCACCTCGACGAAGGCGCGGTGCCGCTCGCCGAGCAGGGCCCGGACCGCGGGCTCGAACTCCACCCGCTGACGCAGGTTGCGGTACCAGTACTCCGCGTCCAGCGTGGCGCCGTCCGCCCACTCGCCGGTGACGGTCGAGTAGAACGGCACCGCCGCGGCACGCGGCTCGATGCCGGCCAGCTCGGTCAGCAGCTCGTCGCGCAGCAGCTCGACGTGCTGCGGAGTGGGAGGCGTAGTCCACCGCGATCCGCCGGACCCGCACCCCCTCCGCGGTCAGCTCGGCGGCGAGGACCTCCAGCGCATCGGGCTCCCCCGCCACGACGACGGACTCCGGCCCGTTGACCGCCGCGACGCAGAGCCCGCTGCCCAGCCGGCACTCGACCTCGACCACCGGCAGCGCGACCGACATCATCCCGCCACGACCAGCCAGACGTCCGGGCGATCGCCCTGCTGCGCAAGGCAACCACGCGTGCACCGTCCTCCAACGACAGCGCACCGGCAACGACGGCGGCGGCGATCTCACCCTGCGAATGCCCCACCACCGCATCCGGCGTCACGCCGTACGACTCCCACACCGCAGCCAACGCGACCATCACCGCGAACGACGCAGGCTGCACCACATCAACCCGATCCAGCTCCCAGCCCTCGCGCAGCACATCGACCAACGACCAGTCCACATAGGACGACAACGCCGCCGCACACTCCGCCAGCCGCTCCGCGAACACCGGCGACTCGTCCAACAGCCGGGCACCCATGCCCACCCACTGCGCACCCTGACCCGGGAACACGAACACCGTCCGGCCGTCCACGTCGGCCACACCCTCGACCAGTCCGGTCAGCGGCTCCCCCGCGCCCAGCGCGCCGGCCCCCGCCAGCAGCTCCGCGCGCTCGCCGCCCACCACCACGGCACGATGCTCGAACACCGACCGCGAGCTGACCAGCGAGTGCCCGACGTCGACCGGGTCCAGGTCGTCCACATGCGACACCAGGCGCGCGGCCTGGGCGCGCAAAGCCGCGGCGGTCCTGGCCGACAGCACCCACGGGACCACACCGGGCTCGGCCCGGGCCGGTACCTCGCCGGCGTCCGGCGCCTGCTCGAAGATCGCGTGCACGTTCGTGCCGCTGACCCCGAACGAGGACACCGCGCCACGCCGCGGCCGGCCGGTCTCGGGCCACGCGGTCCGCTCGGTCAGCAGCTCGACCGACCCGGCGGTCCAGTCGACCGCCGTCGTCGGCGTGTCCACGTGCAGCGTCCGCGGCAGCACCCCGTGGCGCAGCGCCTGCACCATCTTGATGACCCCGGCGGCCCCGGCGGCGGCCTGCGTGTGGCCGATGTTGGACTTGACCGACCCCAGCCACAGCGGCACCTCCCGGTCCTGCCCGTAGGTCGCGAGCAGGGCCTGCGCCTCGATCGGGTCGCCCAGGGTCGTGCCCGTGCCGTGCGCCTCCACCGCATCGACGTCCGAAGTGGACAGACCGGCGTTGGCGAGTGCGTGGCGGATCACCCGCTGCTGCGACGGGCCGTTGGGCGCGGTGATGCCGTTGGACGCGCCGTCCTGGTTGGCGGCCGAGCCCACCATGACCGCCAGCACGCGGTGGCCGTTGCGCTGGGCGTCGGAGAGCCGTTCGAGCATCACGAGCCCGACGCCCTCGCCGGTGCCCATGCCCGACGCCGAGTCGGCGAAGGCGTGGCAGCGGCCGTCGCCCGCCCAGCCGCCGACCGCGTCGAACTCGGTCAGCGAGGCCGGCGTGATCATCACCGTGACGCCGCCGGCGAGGGCCAGGTCGCAGTCGCCGGTGTGCAGGGACTGCGCGGCCAGGTGGATCGCGGTCAGCGCCGACGAGCACGCCGTGTCGACGGTGACCGCCGGGCCCACGAGTCCGTAGTGGTAAGCAACTCGCCCGGAGATGACGCTGGTGAGGTGGCCGGTCATCAGGTTGCTGGCCGCGTCACCGGCCGGGGCGTACCCGCCGGCGCCCGCGCCGACGAAGATGCCGGTCCGCGAGCCGGCCATCCCCGCGGGGTCGAGGCCGGCGTGCTCGAACGCCTCCCAGGACGCCTCCAGCACCAGCCGCTGCTGCGGGTCCATGCCCACCGCCTCCTTCGGCGGGATGCCGAAGAAGCCGGCGTCGAACTCGGTAGCGTCGTGGACGAAGCCGCCCTGGTACCGCTTGGTGGGGTCGACGTCCCAGTCCCGGTCGGCAGGCAGGTCGCCGATCGCGTCCGCGCCCTCGGCGACCAGGCGCCACAGCTCGTCCGGGGAGTCGGCGCCGCCGGGGAAGCGGCAGCTCATCCCGACGATCGCGATCGGGTCCGACGACAGCGGCCGGCCGGCGGTGACCTCGGTGTCCCGGTCGGCGCCGGCGAGCTCGTCGAGCAGGTGCCGCGCGAGCACGGCCGGGGACGGGTGGTCGAACACCAGCGTGACGGGCAGCCGCAGGCCGGTCTTCGCGCCCAGCCGGTTGGCCAGCTCGACCGCGGTGAGCGAGTCGAACCCGAGGTCGCGGAACGCCTTGCCGGTCCCGACGGCGTCGGCCGACGGGAACCGCAGCACCGCGGCGACCTGCGCGCGCACCAGCTCCAGCACGACGTCGAGGCGGTCGGCCGGCGGCAGCGCCCGCAACCGGGCGGCCAGCTCGCCGGTCGCCTTCGGCTCCGCGTCGGCCGCGGCCTGCGCCTCCGGCAGCTCGCCGAGGAAGGTCCGCGTGCCGAACGTGGCGGTGTAGCCGTCCCAGCGCACGTCGGCGACCACCGACGCCGGTTCGCCGTGGATCACCCGGGGCAGCACGGCGATGGCGAGGTCCGGGTCCATGGCGGCGAGGCCCGCCCGGGCGGTCAGCTCCGGCGCCACGGTGCCGGCCGGGGTCCGGTCGTCGGCGACGAGCCCCCACGACACGCAGACGCCGGGCAGGCCGTCGGCCCGGCGCCGCGCCGCGATCGCGTCGAGCACGGCGTTGACGGCGGCCGGGTTCTCCTGGCCGCGGTTGCCCAGCGCCGCCTCGGCCGAGCCGCACAGCACGAACATCGACAGGTCCCGGTCCGGGTCAGCTCGTCGAGGTGCAGCGCGGGCGCCACGGTGGACCGGAAGGCCTGGGCGAACCGTTGCGCCGACAGGCTTTCGGCATCGGTGTCATCGGCCTCGGTGCCCGTGTAGACCACGCCCTGCGGCGCGACGTCGGTGATCAGCCGCTCGACCTCGTCCCGCGACGTGAGGTCGCAGGCCACCACGGTGACGTGGGCCAGGTCCGGGACCGGGGCCAGGCCGCGGCCGGCGAGCACGACGTGCTCGGCACCCTCGGCGAGCAGCCGGGCCAGGCGAGCGCTCAGCTCGGGTGTGTCCCCGGCGACCAGGACGGTGCCGGGCGCGGTGAACTCGCCGCCCTCGCTCAGGTCGCGGACCAGCCGCCGGCCGAACACGCCCGAGGGGCGCAGCGCGACCTCGTCCTCGCCGGTCGCGGACAGCACGCCGGTCAGCCGCGCGGCGGTCCGCTCGTCCAGGTCCGCGGGCAGGTCGAGCACGCCGCCCCAGCGGTCGCGGTGTTCCAGGCTCGCGACCCGGCCCAGCCCCCACACGCCGCTCTGCAGCGGGTTGGCCAGCGGGTCGGCGGTGCCGACGGACACGGCCTGCCGGGTCAGCAGCCAGACGGGCGCGTCGATCCCGGCGTCGCCGAGCGCGGTGACCAGCGCGTTGGTGAGGGCGAGCCCGGCCGGCACGCCGTCGAGGCCGGCCAGTTCGGACTCGTCGAGTGCCAGCAGCGACAGCACCCCCGCGAACCCGGTGCCGGCGGCGCTCAGCCGCTCGGCGGCCGTGGCGGGGTCCGGGCCGTCCAGCTCGACGGTCACGGTCGGCACACCGAGTGCGGCCACGACGGTGCTGACCCACTCGTCGTCGGCGAGTCCGGCGGGCCGGACCACGAGCCAGGTGCCGGACAGGAGGCCGGTTTGCTTGGTGGGCAACGGTTTCCACGAGGTGCGGTACCGCCAGCCGCCGGTCCGCGACCGGTCGCGCAGCCGCCGGCGCCACGTCGCGAGCGCGGGCAGCACCTCGGTCAACGAGTCGCCGTCGACGTCCAGGGTGGTGGCCAGATCGGCCGGGTCCGCGCCGTCGACCGTCGCCCAGAACTCGGCGTCGGCGGACGTGTCCGGGACGGTGGCGGGCGCGTCGGGCCAGTACCGGTCGCGCTGGAACGCGTAGGTGGGCAGGCCGATCGAGCGCCCGCCGGGGAAGGTCCAGCGGACCGGCACGCCGCGCACGTACAGCTCGGCGGCGGAGGTCAGGAACCGGGTGAGGGTGTCCTCGTCGCGGCGCAACGTCCCCGCCACGACCGCGTCCGGGGCCGTCTCCTGGATGCCGGACGTCAGCACCGGGTGCGTGCTCACCTCGACGAACACGTCGTGTCCGGCGCCGGCCAGCGCCCGGACGGCGGGCTCGAACTCCACCCGCTGCCGCAGGTTGCGGTACCAGTAGTCCGCGTCCAGCGCCGCGCCGTCCACCCACTCGCCGGTGACGGTGGAGTAGAACGGCACCGTCGCCGTACGCGGCTCGATCGTGCCGAGGTCGTCGAGCAGTTCGGCACGCAACAGCTCGACGTGCGCCGAGTGCGAGGCGTAGTCCACGGCGATCCGCCGGACCCGCACCTCCTGCGCCGACAGCTCCGCGAACAGCACGTCGAGAGCGTCGGGATCACCGGCGACCACCACCGATGCCGGGCCGTTCACCGCGGCCACCGAGACCCCGTCCGGCAACCGCGACTCGACCTCGGCGACCGGCAGCGCGACCGCCATCATCCCGCCGCGTCCCGCCAACGTCCGCGCGATCGCCTTGCTGCGCAGGGCAACCACCCGCGCGCCGTCGTCGAGCGACAACGCACCCGAGACCACGGCGGCGGCGATCTCGCCCTGGGAATGGCCGACCACCGCGTCCGGGGTGACGCCGTAGGACTCCCAGACCGCGGCGAGCGCGACCATGACCGCGAACGACGCGGGCTGGACCACGTCGACCCGGTCGAGGTCCGCGCCGTCGCGCAGCACGTCCAGCAGCGACCAGTCGGTCAGCGGCGCCAGCGCCGCAGCGCACTCGGCCAGCCGCTCGGCGAACACCGGTGACTCGTCCAGCAGCCGGGCACCCATGCCCACCCACTGGGCACCCTGGCCGGGGAACACGAACACGGTCCGGCCGTCCACGTCGGCGACGCCCTCGACCACCGAGTGCGAGGCATCGTCGCGGGCGAGCGCACTCAGCCCGTCGCCCAGCTCCGCCGCGTCGGCGCCGACCACCACCGCACGGTGGTCGAACGCGACGCGGGTGGCGACCAGGGAGTGGCCGACGTCCACGGGATCCAGTTCGTCCACATGGGACAGCAGGCGCGCGGCCTGCGCGCGCAGCGCCGCCGGTGAGGTGGCGGACAGCACCCAGGGCAGCGCCGGTACCCGCTCGGCCTCGGACTCGGCGACCACCTCGGCAGCGGGCGGCTCCTCGAGGATGAGGTGGACGTTCGTCCCGCTGACGCCGAACGACGACACGCCGCCGCGCCGGGGCCGCTCGCCCCGCGGCCAGTCGACGTGGTCGGTCAGCAGGCGCACGTCGCCCGCTTCCCAGTCCACATGCGACGAGGGGGCGTCCACGTGCAGGGTCTTCGGCAGCAGCCCGTGCCGCATCGCCTGGACCGTCTTGATCACGCCCGCCACGCCCGCGGCCGCCTGGGTGTGCCCGATGTTCGACTTGATCGAACCCAGCAGCAGCGGCAGTTCGCGGTCCTGACCGTAGGTCGCCAGCAACGCCTGCGCCTCGATCGGATCACCCAACGTCGTCCCGGTACCGTGCGCCTCCACCACATCAACATCCGAAGTGGACAGACCGGCACTCGCCAACGCCCGCCGGATCACCCGCTGCTGCGACGGACCGTTCGGCGCCGTCAAACCGTTCGACGCACCGTCCTGGTTCACCGCCGAACCCCGCACCACCGCGAGGATCTCGTGCCCGTTGCGTACCGCGTCCGACATCCGCTCGACCAGCACCAGGCCGACCCCCTCGGCCCACCCGGTGCCGTCGGCCGCGTCGGCGAACGCGCGGCAGCGGCCGTCGGGGGCGAGCCCGCCCTGCTGGGTGAACTCCGCGAAGATCCCCGGGGTGGCCATCACGCACACGCCGCCGGCGATCGCGAGCGAGCACTCGCCGGAGCGCAGCGCCTGGGTGGCCCAGTGCAGTGCGACCAGCGACGACGAGCACGCCGTGTCGACCGTCACCGCGGGGCCCTGCAGGCCGTAGGTGTAGGAGATCCGGCCGGACATCACGCTGGCGGCCACGCCGGTGACGCCGTGGCCCATGACCTCCATCGGCGGCACGTAGCCGAGGCCGGCCGCGCCGACGAACACGCCGGTGTCGGTGCCGCGCAGGTCGGCCGGGTCGATGCCGGACCGCTCGAACAGCTCCCAGGACGTCTCCAGCAGCAGCCGCTGCTGCGGGTCCATCGCCAGCGCCTCGCGCGGCGAGATCCCGAAGAAGCCCGGGTCGAACTCGGCCGCGTCGTAGAGGAAACCGCCCTCGCGGGCCGACGACGTCCCGGCGCGGCGGCCTTCCGGGTCGTAGCCGCCCTCGAGGTCCCAGCCGCGGTCGGCGGGGAACGCGCCGATGGCGTCCACGCCCTCGCTGACCACCCGCCACAGATCGTCCGGGGACTCGATGCCGCCGGGGTAGCGGCAGCTCATGCCGACGATGACGATCGGGTCGAGCGCGTCGTGCACCGGCGGGCCGGTCTGCGCGCCGGGGGTGTCCGCGCCGCCGAGCAGTTCGGCGAGCAGGTGCCCGGACAGTACGGCCGGGGTCGGGTAGTCGAAGACCAGCGTGGCGGGCAGCCGCAGACCGGTCGCCTCCGCGAGCAGGTTGCGCAGCTCGACCGCGGTCAGCGAGTCGAAGCCCAGCGCGCGGAACTCCCGCTCGATGTCCACTGTGGACGGCGAGCCGTGGCCGAGCACGGCGGCGGCCTGCTCGCGCACGAGGTCGCGCACCAGGCGGACCTGGCCGTCCTCGTCCAGGTCGAGCAGCCGGCCGACGAGGGTCGACGCGGCGACCGACGTCCGGCCCGCCGCCCGGCGGCGGCCGCCGCCGGCGAGGCCACGCAGCACGGGCGGCACCTCACGCTGGGCGCGCAGCGCGGCGAGGTTCAGCACGACCGGCACGACCAGCGGCTCGGTGCAGCGCAGGGCCGCGTCGAACATCGCGAGACCGCGGGCGGTGTCCATCGGCGGCAGGCCGGCCGCGTTCATCCGCTGGATGTCGATCTCGCTGAGGTGGTGGGAGATCCCGGTGCTCGCGGCCCACGGGCCCCACACGAGCGACGTCGCGGGCAGCCCGCTCGCCGCCCGGTGCGTGGCGAGCGCGTCCAGGAACGCGTTCGCGGCCGAGTAGTTGCCCTGACCGGGGCTGCCCGCCGAGCCGGAGACCGACGAGAACAGCAGGAACGCGGCCAGGTCGAGGCCTCGCGTCAGCTCGTGCAGGTGCCACGCGCCGCCGGCCTTCGGGCCAAGCACGGCGGCCATCCGCTCGGGCGTGAGCTGGGGGATGACGCCGTCGTCCAGGACGGCGGCGGCGTGCACGACCGCCGTCAGCGGGTGCTCGGCGGGGACTTCGGCGAGCAGGCGAGCGACCGCGTCGCGGTCGGACACGTCGCACGCCGCGAGCGTCACGTCGGCGCCGTGCGCGCTCAGCTCGGCCCGCAGGTCCGCGGCGCCGGGCGCGTCCGCGCCGCGGCGGCTCGTGAGGACGAGGTGGCGCATTCCGTGTTCGGCGACCAGGTGGCGGGCGAGCTCCGCACCCAGCCCACCGGTGCCACCGGTGACCAGCACCGTGCCGTCGGCGTTCCATTCGCGCGGTTCGGGCAGGTCTGGGGTCAGCGGGGCGATGCGGCCGGCGTGCAGCATGCCGTCGCGCACCCAGACCTGCGGCTCGCCCGTGGCGACCGCGGCCCCGACCTCGGTGGGCGCGTCGGTGTCGACCAGCACGAAGCGGCCGGGGTTCTCCAGCTGTGCGGTGCGCACGAGGCCCCACACGGCCGCGGCGGCCGGGTTCAGTGAACCGGTTCCCACGGCGTCGCGCGTGAGGAACACCAGCCGGGAGAAGGCGAAGCGCTCCTCGGCGACCCAGCGCTGGACCAGCTCCAGCACCCGGCAGGTCACCTCGCGGGTCGCGTCCGGCACCGGCAGGGTGTCGTCGATGTCGACCGGGACGGCGACCACGTCCGGCACCTCGTCGAGGGCCAACGGGTCGGCCACGAGCGCGACGGTCTCCGGCGTGCCCGGTCGCGGGAGGGTGATCCAGTCCAGGCGGTACAACGGGTCCGTCGCCGCGTCGCCGGGAGTGGCAGTCTCGACGGGCCGCCAGGTCAGGGCGTCCAGCCGCGCGACCGGCGCGCCCAGGCTGTCGGCGAGGTCCACCGACGCCGTCGAGTCGTCCCGCGGCGTCACGCGGACCCGCAGGATCGAGGCACCCTCGGCGGCCAGGGAGACACCGCGCCACGCGGACGCCACGCCGCCGGTCACGGCCGCGTGCTGCGCGGCCTCCAGCAGCGCCGGGTGGATGCCGTACGCACCGGGCTCGCCCGCCTCGTCCGGCAACACCACCTCGGCGAACACCTCGGGCCCGCGCCGCCACAGCGCACGCAGCCCGCGCAGGGCCGGACCGCAGGCGATGCCGTCCGCCTCGAGGTCGTCGTGCCAGCCGTCCAGATCGGACACCACCGCGCCCGCGGGCGGCCACTCGGTCGCGTCCCACGAGGAGGTGACCGGCCCGGACGCCAGCGTGCCCGACGCGTTGCGCACCCACGGCCGCTCCAGGGCGTCCGCGCGCCGCGAGTACACCTCGATGTCGCGCACGCCGTCCTCGCCGGGCGCGCCGACCCGCACCTGCAGGGCCATCGCGTCCCGGCCGGTCAGCACCAGCGGCGCGGCCACGGTGAGCTCCCGCACCACGTCGCACCCGACCTGGTCACCGGCGCGCAGCGCCAGCTCCACGAAGCCGGCGCCCGGGAACGTGACCTCGCCGCCGACGACGTGCTCGGCCAGCCACGGATGAGTCACCGTGGACAGCCGGCCGGTGAACAGCACGCTGCGCGAACCGGCCACCTCGAGCGCGGCGCCGAGCAGCGGGTGCCCGGCGGCGATCAGCCCGAGGCCGCTCGCGTCACCGGTCCGGCTCGCCGGCTTCGGCCAGAACCACTCGCGCTGGAAGGCATAGGTCGGCAGCTCGACCCGGCACGCGCCGGTGCCGGTGAAGAACTCGTGCCAGTCGACGGGCACGCCGTGGACGTGTAGGCGGCCCAGTGCGGTGACGGCGGCGGTCTCCTCGCCGGTGTCGCCGCGCACCAGCGGCACGAAGGCGCGTTCACCGGTGACCGACTCCGGCCCCATCGCCGTGAGCACGCCGTCCGGGCCGAGCTCCGCGAAGGTCGTGACCCCGTCGGACTCCAGCGTGGCGACGGCGTCCGCGAACCGCACGGTCTCCCGGACGTTGCGCACCCAGTACTCGGGAGACGCGACGTCCGCGGACGCGGTACCGGTCACCGTGGACACGAACGGGATCTCCGGCTCCTGGAAGGACATCCCGTCCAACGCGGTCCGGAACTCGGCCAGCATCGGGTCCATCAGCGGCGAGTGGAACGCGTGCGAGACCCGCAGCCGCTTCGCCTTATCGAACCGAGCGGCCACGGCGAGCACCGCCGCCTCCTCGCCGGAGACGACTAGCGAGTCCGGTCCGTTGACCGCGGCGAGCCCCACGCCGTCGCCCAGCAGGGGTGCGACGTCGTCCTCGGTCGCGCGCAGCGACACCATCGCGCCGCCCGCGGGCAGCGCGTCCATCAGCCGGCCGCGGGCCGACACCAGCGCGCACGCGTCGGCCAGCGACAGCACACCGGCGGCGTGCGCCGCGGCGACCTCGCCGATCGAGTGCCCGGCGACGAAGTCCGGCCGCACACCCCACGACTCCACGAGCCGGAACAGCGCGACCTCGAACGCGAACAGCGCGGGCTGGGTGCACCCGGTCCGGTTCAGGGCGTCGGCGTCCGCGCCCCAGATCACGTCCCGCAGCGCCGGGTCCAGGTGCTCGAGCACGGCGTCGAACGCCGCCGCGAACACACCGAACCGGGCGTACAGCTCCCGGCCCATGCCCAGCCGCTGCGAACCCTGCCCGGAGAACAGGAACGCCGTGCGGCCACCGGACCCGGTGACCACACCACGAACGCCCGGCGCACCCTCGGCCAGTGCGGTCAGCCCGGCGAGTGCGTCCTCGCGCCCGGCCGCCACGACCAGCGCGCGGTGCTCGAACGACGAGCGCCCGGTGGCCAGGGAGAAGGCGACGTCGAGCAGGCCCTCGGACTCCACAGTGGACGTCAGGCGCGCGGCCTGCGCGCGCAGGGCCTCCGGGGTCCGGCCGGACACGACCAGCGGCAGCGCCGCGGCGGTCACCGTCGGCTCGGGTGCGGCCACCGGCTCGGGGGCCTGCTCCAGGATCGTGTGCGCGTTCGTGCCGCTGATGCCGAACGACGACACACCGGTGCGGCGCGGGCGGCCCGTCTCGGGCCACGCGGCGTCCTCGGTGAGCAGCTCGACCGACCCCGCGTCCCAGTCCACATGCGACGACGGGGCGTCCACGTGCAGGGTCCTCGGCAGCCGGCCGTGTGCCAGGGACTTGACCATCTTGATGACGCCGCCGACCCCGGCCGCGGCCTGGGTGTGCCCGAAGTTGGACTTGACCGACCCCAGCAGCAGCGGGTGCTCACGGTCCTGCCCGTAGGTCGCCAGCAGCGCCTGCGCCTCGATGGGGTCGCCCAGGGTGGTGCCGGTGCCGTGCGCCTCCACCGCGTCGATGTCCGATGTGGACAGACCGGCGGCGGCGAGCGCGGACCGGATCACCCGTTGCTGCGACGGGCCGTTCGGGGCGGTGAGCCCGTTCGACGCGCCGTCGGAGTTCACCGCGGAACCCCGCACCACGGCGAGGATGTCGTGCCCGTTGCGCAGCGCGTCGGACCGGCGCTCCAGGACCACGACGCCGACGCCCTCGGACCAGGTGGTGCCGTCGGCCGCGTCCGCGAACGACTTGCACCGGCCGTCGGGGGCGAGCCCGGCCTGGGAGTCCCAGGACGTGAACGCGCCCGGCGTGGACATGACCGTGACGCCCCCGGCCAGCGCGAGCGAGCACTCGCCGGACCGCAGCGCCTGCCAGGCCCAGTGCATGGCCACGAGCGAGGACGAGCACGCCGTGTCCACGGTGACCGCGGGGCCCTCCAGCCCGAGCGCGTACGCGACCCGGCCGGAGACCACGGCGGCCGTGGTGCCGGTGAGCATGAAGCCGAGGGACTCGGGCGGGAACACCACGCCCGCCGCGTAGTCGTGGTAGCCGACGCCGGCGAAGACGCCGGTCTGGCTGCCGCGCAGGGTGGCCGGGTCGATCCCGGCCGACTCCAGCGCCTCCCACGAGGTCTCCAGCAGGATCCGCTGCTGCGCGTCCATCGCGAGCGCCTCGCGCGGTGAGATGCCGAAGAACCCCGCGTCGAACTCGCCGGCGTCGTGCAGGAACCCGCTCTCCCGCACGGGCAGCGCGTCGAGGTCCCAGCCGCGGTTGACCGGGAAGGCGGACAGGCCCTCGCGGCCGTCGAGGACCAGCTCCCACAGGTCCTCCGGGGACCGCACGCCACCCGGGTAGCGGCAGCCCATGCCGACGATGACGACCGGGTCGTCGGCCAGGTCGGCGCGGGCCGGTGCGGCGAACGCCACCGGCGCCGCCGCGACGGTCTCGTTGGCGAGCAGCTCGGCGAGCAGGTACCCGGCCAGGCCCACCGGCGTCGGGTAGTCGAACACCAGCGTGGCCGCCAGCCGCAGGCCGGTCGTGGCCGACAGGCGGGTGCCGAGGTCGACCGAGGTCAGCGAGTCGAAGCCGAGCTCGCGGAACTCCAGGCCCGGGTCGGGCACCGTGCCCGGCGCGTGGCCGAGGACCGCGGCGACGTGGTCGCACACCAGGTCCACGAGGATCCGCAGCCGGTCGCCTTCGTGCGCCCGGGTCAGCCGCTGGACGAGCGAGGCGGTGGCCACCGCCTCGGTGCCCGCCGCCGACCGGCGCCGGCCGCGGACGAACCCGCGCAACGGTGCGGGCACGTCGCGTTGCGCGCGCAGCCAGGGCAGGTCCGGCCGGGCCGCGACGAGCACGGCGTCCCCGGCGGCGGCGTCGAACAGGGGCAGGCCGCGGTCGGTGTCGGCGGGCACAAGCCCGGGTACGGCCGCGCCGCCCCAGGCGAGTGAGGTGGCCGCCAGTCCGGCGGCGCGGCGTTGCCGCGCGACGGCGTCGTGGACGGCGGTGACGGCGGCGCCGATCGGGGCGACGAGCACGAACGCGGTGAGGTCGAGGTCGCGGGTCGCCTCGTCCAGCGTGCGGGCGACCTCCGCATGCCGCGCGACGTCGTCCCACTCGTCCCGGGGTGCGTCGACGGCGTGGATCACCGCGGTGATTGGCTGGTCGCCGGCGAGGGCGCCGGCGTCGGCCGGGTCGGCGACGACGACCTCGACGCCGTGCTCGCGGCCGAGCCGGTCCGCGACCAGGTCGGCCAGGCCGCCGGTACCGACGACCAGCACGGTGCCGTCGATGTCCCGCCCGCCCGGTTCCGGGTCGGCCACGACCAAGCGGCGGCCGAAGGTCTCGCCGCCGCGCACCAGGATCTCCGGCTCGTCGCCGGTCAGCGCGGTACCCAGGTCTGCGGGGTCGTCGGTGTCGGCGAGCACGAAGCGGCCGGGGTGGTCGGCCTGCGCGACCCGGACCAGCCCCCACGCCGCGGCGACGGCCGGGTCGGCCGAGTCGCCGGTCACGAACACGAGCCGGGACCGGTCGAACCGGTCGTCGGCGGTCCACTGCGGGAGGAGGTCGAGCGCGCTGCGGTCGAGCGGGACGGCGACGACGGCGGGCACCGCCTCCAGCGACGCGAGGTCGCCGTCGAGCCACGCGATGCCGGGCTCCTCGTCCCGCGACGCGGGCAGGGGCGTCCATTCCGGACGCAGCAACGACGCCGCCGGGCCCCCGGTCGCCGGCGCGGTGACCGGACGCAGGGTCAGCGACTCGACGGTGGCCACCGGTGCGCCCACGGCGTCGGCCACGGTCAGCGACACGGACTCCTCGTCGACGGCGGTCAGCCGGACGCGCAGGGTGGTGGCGCCCGTCGCGTGCAGCGACACCCGCCGCCAGGCGAACGAAACGGAGCCCGGCTCGCCGAGATCCACATAGGACACGGCGTGCAGCGCCGACTCGAGCAGCGCCGGGTGCAGGCCGAACCGCGTCGGCATCCGCGTCGGACGGTAGGGCGACCTCGGCGAACACGTCGGCACCGGCGCGCCACACCGCGCGCAGGCCCTGGAACACCGGTCCGCAGTCGAAACCGTCCGCCGCGAGCCGCTCGTAGCAGCCGTCGATGTCCACAGGGGACGATCCGGGCGGCGGCCAGTCCTCGAGGCCGACTCCCGGGGTGGGCTCGCCGACCGCGAGCACGCCGCCGGCGTGCCGGGTCCACGACCGGTCGGCCGCGTCCGCGGGTCGCGAGTGGATGTCCAGCGAGCGGCGCCCGTCCGCCCCCGGCGGGCCCACCCGCACCTGCAGGGCCACCGCGTCGTGCTCGCCCAGCACCAGGGGAACGGCCAGCGTCAGGTCCGCCAGCAGGTCGGCGCCCACCTGGTCGCCGGCCCGCAGGGCCAGCTCGACGAAGCCGGCGCCGGGGAACATCGCCACGCCGCCGACGGCGTGGTCGGCCAGCCACGGGTGGGTCGCCAGCGAGAGCCGGCCGGTGAACAGCACGCCGTCGGAGTCCGCCAGCTCGACCGCCGCGCCGAGCAGCGGGTGCTCGGCGGCGGCGAGGCCGAGCCCGGTGACGTCACCGGGCCGGTGCGCCGCCCGCGGCCAGAACCACTCGTGCTGGAACGGGTAGGTCGGCAGGTCGACGCGCCGGGAGCCGGTGCCGGCGAAGAAGTCCGGCCACCGCACGTCGACGCCGTGCACGAACAGGTCGGCCGCGGTGGTGACCACGGAGGTCTCCTCGTCGCGGTCCTTGCGCAGCAAGGGAACCGACAACGCCCCGGCGGCCGGGTCGAGGCACTCCTGGGCCAGCGCGGAGACCGTCGCGCCCGGGCCGACCTCGACGAACGCCGACACCCCGGCCGCCGCCAGCGCGTCGACACCGTCGGCGAACTGGACGGGCTCGCGGACGTTGCGCACCCAGTACTCCGGCGTCGCGATCTCCGCCGACGCCGGCTCGCCGGTCACGGTGGAGACGAACGGGACCACCGGCTCGCGGAACGTCAGGCCCTGCGCCACCCGGCGGAACTCGTCGAGCATCGGGTCCATCAGCGCCGAGTGCGCGGCGCGGGAGACCCGCACGCGCGTGGCCTTCTCGAACCGCTCCGCCAGCGCCAGCACGGCGGCTTCCTCGCCGGAGACGACGACCGTGCCGGGCCCGTTCACCGCGGCGATGCACACGTCGTCGCCGAGCAGCGGCCGAACCTCGTCCACCCCGGCACGCAACGACATCATCGCGCCGCCCTCAGGCAGCGCCTCCATCAGCCGGCCGCGCGCCTCGACCAGGACACACGCGTCCCGCAGCGACAGCACGCCGGCCGCGTGGGCGGCCGCGACCTCGCCGACCGAGTGGCCGAGCACGTGGTCGGGCCGCAGCCCCCACGACTCCAGCAGCCGCAGCAGCGCGACCTGGACGGCGAACAGCGCGGGCTGCGCGAAGTCCATCCGGGCCAGGCGGTCCTGGTCCTCGCCCCAGACGACGTCGCGCAGCGCCGGGTCGAACTCCGCCAGGACGGCGTCGAACGCCTCGGCGAACACCGCGAAGCGCTGGTACAGCTCGCGTCCCATGCCCACGTGCTGGGTGCCCTGCCCGGAGAACATGAACGCCACGACCGGGTCGCTCACCGCCTTGGCGACCGAGGCGCCGGCGGCCGGGTCCACCGCGGCGAGCGCGGTCAGTCCGGCACTGGCTCGCGACCGGTCCGCGGCCACGACGGCCGCCCGGTACTCGAAGCCCGAGCGGGTGGTCGCCAGCGAGAAGGCCAGGTCGCCCAGGTCCACACTCTCCACAGTGGACGTGAGCTGCGCGGCCCGGGCCCGCAGGGCCGCCGGGGTCCGCCCGGACACCAGGAGCGGCGCGGCCGCGAGGGGTCGCCGGTCGGGCTCCTCGGCGGGATCGGGGGCCGGTGCCTGCTCGACGATGACGTGCGCGTTGGTGCCGCTGATGCCGAACGACGAGACGCCGGCGCGCCGGACGTCGGCGTCCGCCGGCCAGTCGGCGTGGTCGGTCAGCAGCTCGACCGCGCCGGCGTCCCAGTCCACATGCGAGGACGGGGCGTCCACGTGCAGGGTCTTCAGCAGCCGGCCGTGCCGCATCGACTGGACCATCTTGATCACGCCGGCGACGCCCGCGGCGGCCTGGGTGTGGCCGAGGTTGGACTTGACCGAGCCCAGCAGCAGCGGGGTCTCCCGGTCCTGGCCATAAGTGGCCAGCAGTGCCTGCGCCTCGATCGGGTCGCCCAGCGTCGTGCCCGTGCCGTGCGCCTCCACCACGTCTACGTCCGATGTGGACAGACCGGCGCTCGCCAGCGCGGCACGGATCACCCGCCGCTGCGACGGGCCGTTCGGGGCGGTCAGGCCGTTCGACGCACCGTCCTGGTTCACCGCGGAACCCCTGACCACCGCGAGAACCTCGTGCCCGTTGCGCCGCGCGTCCGACAGCTTCTCGAGCATGAGCACGCCGACGCCCTCGGACCACGTGGTGCCGTCGGCCGCGTCGGCGAACGCCTTGCAGCGGCCGTCGGCCGCCAGCCCGCCCTGCCGGCTGAACTCGGCGAACACGTCCGGGGCGCCGATCACCGAGACGCCGGCGGCCAGCGCCAGCGAGCACTCCCCCGCCCGCAGCGCCTGCGCCGCGAGGTGCAGGGCGACCAGCGAGGAGGAGCACGCCGTGTCCACGGTCAGCGCCGGCCCGATCAGGCCCATCGTGTAGGACAGGCGGCCGGACAGCACGCTCGACGCGGACCCGGTCAGCAGGTGGCCGTCGAGCTCCTCGGCAGACGCCTCCGCCAGCTTGAAGTACGTGGCCTGCGAGGCGCCGACGAACACCCCGGTCCGGCTGCCCGACAACGACCTCGGGTCCATGCCGCCGCGCTCGACCGCCTCCCACGCGACCTCGAGCAGCAGCCGCTGCTGCGGGTCCATGGCCAGCGCCTCCCGCGGGGAGATCCCGAAGAAGGCGGCGTCGAACCCGCCCGCGTCGGCCAGGAAGCCACCCGCGAAGTCCTCGGCGACCTGCCAGCCGCGGTCGGCGGGCAGCGGGGAGATCGCGTCACCGCCGGCGGTGAGCAGGTCCCACAGACCCTCCGGCGAGCTCACCCCACCGGGATATCGGCAGGCCATGGCCACGATCGCCACCGGCTCGTGCTGACCGGACTCGGCCTCTAGCAGCCGTTGCCGCGTCTGATGCAGGTCGGCGGTGACCCACTTCAGGTAGTCGACCAGCTTGCTGTCTTCCGCCATGGATCTCAGCCTCCGTGCTGGGCTCGGGGAGCCAGACGTCCTCGCACAGAACTGAACCGCCGAACGCACACGCAGAACTGCTAGTGTTCCGCGCCCTGCGACCGGGCAGCCCGGCCGGACTACCCGTTCGGGCACCCCCGCGGCCGCGGTCCACGCACGGCAGCGGGGCCACCCGGACGTGCCGGATGACCCCGCTGTGGGCGGGCGGACGGGCCGCTAGGACCGCCTGCCGAGCTCGCTGTCGATGAACTCGAAGATCTCGTCCGCGCTGGCCGCCTCGATCAGGTCACCCACACCGTTGCCGTTGCCGTTGGCGCCGGTGACCTTCGCCAGCAGCTGCCGCAGGCGGGCGGCGACACCGCCGCGGGTGACCTCGTCCGTCACGTCCGCCAGCGCCGCCTCCAGCCGGTCGAGCTCGCCGAGCGGCGACGCGGTGTCCGCCCCGGTGTCGCCGGGCACGAGCTCCGCCGCCAGCTCCTCGGCGAGGACCCGCGGCGTCGGGTAGTCAAAGATCAGCGTCGGCGGCAGCCGCAGCCCGGTCGCTGCGTCCAGGCCGTTGCGCAGCTCGACGGCGGTCAGCGAGTCGAAGCCGAGATCGCTGAACCGGTCGCGCACACCGACCGAGCCGGCTGACCCGTGCCCCAGCACCGCAGCGACGCGTTCGCGCACCAGCTGCAGGACGTGGTCGAACCGCTCGTCCGGCCGCAGGCCGCGCAGCCGGGCCCGCAGCTGCGCGCCGGTGTCGGCCGCGGAACGCGCCGGACGCCCGGTGCCGAGCAGGCCCGCCAGCAGCGGCGGCACCTCGCCCCTCGCCCGCAGGGCGGCCGTGTTGAGCCGGACCGGCACTACGACCGGTTCGCCGGACGCCGTCGCCGCGTCGAACATCGCCATGCCCTGCTCGCCGGTGATCGGCGGCAGGCCGGACGCCCGCATCCGCTGGTTGTCGGCCGCGGACAGGCCGGCGGTCATGCCGGCGTCGGTGTCCCACGGCCCCCACACCAGCGACGTACCCGGCAGGCCGCGCGCGGCCCGGTACTGAGCGAGCGAGTCGAGGTAGGCGTTCGCCGCCGAGTAGTTCGCCTGCCCGGGACCGCCCATCGCGCCGGCGACCGAGGAGAACAGCACGAACGCGGACAGGTCCAGCTCGCGGGTCAGCTCGTGCAGGTACCAGGCGCCGTCGGCCTTCGGACCCAGCACCGTCGCGAGGCGCGCGGGGGTCAGCGACCCCACCACGCCGTCGTCGAGGACGCCGGCCGCGTGCACGACCACCCGGAGCGGGTGGTCCGCGGGGATGCTCGCGAGCAGCTCCGCGACCGCCGCCCGGTCGGCCACGTCGCACGCCGCGATCCGCACGTCGGCGCCCAGCGCGACCAGCTCGTCGCGCAACTCGGCCGCACCCGGGGCGGCGTCGCCGCGCCTTCCGGTCAGCAGCAGGTGCCGCACGCCGCGCTCGGCGACGAGGTGCCGGGCAAGCCGGCGGCCCAGGCCGCCCGTGCCGCCGGTGACCAGCACCGTGCCGTCCGGATCCCAGCCGGCCGCGGCGGGGCCGGGGGGCAGCACCGCGAGGCGGCCGACCCGCACGCGGCCGTCGCGGACCACGACGTGGTCCTCGCCCGCGGCCAGGGCGGCATTCAGGTCGGCGGAGTCGTCGGTGTCCACCAGGACGAACCGGCCGCGGTGCTCCGTCTGGGCCGAACGCACCAGGCCCCAGACGGCGGCCGCGGCGAGATCCCCGCCGTCGACGGCGCCGTGCGCGACGAAGACCAGCCGCGACCGGAGGAACCGGGGGTCGGCGAGCCATTCCTGCACCAGGCCCAGCGCCCGGGTCGTCCACTCGTGCACCGGTCCCACGCCGTCCGCGCCAGCGACCCGCACGACGACCGCGTCCGCCACGGAATCCAGCGACGCCAGGTCCGTGTCCAACTCGGCCACCGCCACGGGGTCCGACCGCCGGTGCGGGACCGGCACCCAGTCCAGCCGGTACAGCGGATCCGGGGCCTTGCCGGTGTCCGCCGGGCGGACCACGAGCGACTCGATCGAGGCGACCGGGGCACCCGCGCCGTCGGCCACGGCGACGGACACGGCGCCCTCGCCCGCGGCGGTCAGGCGGATCCGCAGCGCGGACGCGCCGCCGGCGTACAGCGACACCCCGCCGATCGAGACCGGCTGCCGAGCCGGTGCGCCGAAGTCCACAAAGGACACAGTGGGCACGGCGGCGGCCAGCAGCGCCGGGTGGATGCCGTACGCCTCCGCGTCGTCGAGCCGGTCGGGCAGGACGACCTCGGCGAAGACCTCGTCGGCGCGGCGCCAGACCGCGCGCAGGCCCTGGATCGCCGGGCCCTGGCCGAGCTGTTCGGCGAAGCCGGCCAGCTCGACCGGCTCGGCCCCCGCGGGCGGCCACTCACCCAGCTCGACCGCCTGCCCGGCACGTTCCGCCGTGGCGAGCACGCCGGCGGCGTGCCGGGTCCAGCCGGTCTCGCCGGTGGCCCGGACGTGCACGGTCAGCTCGCGCCGGCCGGCCTCGTCCGGTGCGCCGGCGCGGAGCTGGAACGTCACCGCCTCGCGCGGGTCCAGCACGAGTGGCCGGTCGATCGTCAGACTCTCCACGAGGTCGCAGCCGACCTGGTCACCGGCGCGGATCGCCAGCTCCAGGAGGACCGTCGCGGGCAGCACGATGACGCCGCCGACGGTGTGGTCGGCCAGCCACGGCTGCGTGGCCGGCGACAGCCGGCCGGTGAACACCACGCCGTCGGTCTCCGCGAGCTCCACGGCCGCGCCGAGCAGCGGGTGGTCCGGGGCGGCGAGGCCGAGTCCCACGGCGTCGCCCGCCCGCTCGGCCGGCTTCGGCCAGTACCACTCGTGCTGGAACGGGTAGGTCGGCAGGGCGACCCGCCGGGCGCCCGGCCCGGCGAAGAACGCGGGCCAGCCGACCTCGGCCCCGGTGACGTGGACGCGGGCCAGCGCGGTGACGATCGCGGTCTCCTCGTCCTCGTCTTCCCGCAGGGCCGGGATGAACGCCTGGTCGCCGGTCACGCACTCGGCCGCCATGGCCGACAGCACGCCGTCCGGGCCGAGCTCCAGGAACGCCGACACGCCCGCGTCGGCCAGCGCCGTGATCTCGTCGGCGAACCGCACGGTCTCCCGCACGTGGCGCACCCAGTACTCCGGCGTGTCGACCGCACCCGTCATCGGGATCGCCGGCGCCTGGAAACCGAGCCCCGCCACGACGTCGGCGAAGCGCGCCAGCATCGGCTCCATCAGCGGCGAGTGGAACGCGTGCGAGGTCCGCAGCCGCTTCGCGTGCTCGAACCGGTCCGCCAGCGCGAGCACGTCGTCCTCGGCGCCGGACACCACGACCGAGCCGGGCCCGTTGACCGCCGCGATGCCCGTCCGGTCGGTGAGCAACGGCGTGACCTCGGCCTCCGTCGCCCGCATCGACACCATCGCCCCACCGGCGGGCAGCTCCGCCATGAGCTCGCCCGCGGGCCGACACCAGCGTGCACGCGTCCTCGAGGGACAGCACGCCCGCGACGTGTGCGGCCGCGACCTCGCCGACCGAGTGCCCCGCCAGGTGGTCGGGGCGCACGCCCCAGGACTCCAGCAGCCGGAACAACGCCACCTCGACGCGCGAACAACGCCGGCTGCGCGATCCCGGTCCGGTCCAGAGCCGCCTCGTCGTCGCCCCACATGACCTCGCGCACCCGCGGGTCCAGCCGTGCCAGCACGGCGTCCATGCGCCTCGGCGAACACCGGGAACCGCTCCGCGCAGCCGGGCACCCATGCCCAGCCGCTGGGAACCCTGACCGGCGAACAGGAACGCGACCTTCCCTGCGTCGGCGTGGCCGTGCACCACGGCGGGGTCGTCGCGGCCGTCGGCCAGCGCCGACAGTCCGGCCAGCGCGCCCTCACGGTCCGCCGCGACCACCGCGGCCCGGTGGTCGAACACCGATCGCGAGGTGGCCAGCGAGTACGCCACGGCCGTCACGTCACCGTCCATCGTGGACAGCAGGTTCGCGGCCTGCGCACGCAGCGCCGCCGGCGACTTGGCGGACACCAGCAGCGGCACCACACCCGCGGTGGGCACAGGTTCGGCCGCCTCGACCGCCGGTGCCTGCTCCAGGATGGTGTGCGCGTTGGTGCCGCTGATGCCGAACGAGGACACGCCGGCCCGGCGCGGCCGCCCGGTCTCCGGCCAGCCGGCCGGGTCGGTCAGCAGCTCGACGGACCCGGCTGTCCAGTCCACATGCGACGACGGCGCGTCCACGTGCAGGGTCCGCGGGACCCGCCCGTCGCGCAGCGCCATCACCATCTTGATCACGCCGGCGACACCGGCGGCGGCCTGGGTGTGCCCGATGTTCGACTTGATCGACCCGAGCAGCAAGCGGCCGTTCGCGGTCCTGGCCGTAGGTCGCCAGCAACGCCTGCGCCTCGATCGGGTCGCCCAGCGTCGTGCCCGGTGCCGTGCGCCTCCACCACGTCCACGTCCGAAGTGGACAGACCGGCCGTCGCGAGGGCCTGGCGGATCACCCGCTGCTGCGACGGACCGTTCGGCGCGGTCAGCCCGTTCGACGCACCGTCCTGGTTCACCGCCGAACCCCGCACCACGGCGAGGATCTCGTGCCCGTTGCGCACCGCGTCGGACCGGCGCTCCAGCACCAGCATGCCGACGCCCTCGGACCATGTCGTCCCGTCCGCCGCGTCGGCGAACGACTTGCACCGGCCGTCCGGGGACAGCCCGCCCTGGTTGCTGAACCCGGCGAACGGTCCGGCGGTCGAGATCACCGTGACGCCGCCGGCCAGGGCGAGCGAGCACTCCCCGGCCCGCAGGGCCTGGGTGGCGAGGTGCAGTGCCACCAGCGAGGACGAGCACGCGGTGTCCACGGTGACCGCCGGGCCCTCCAGGCCGAGGGTGTAGGCGATCCGGCCGGACAGCACGCTGCCGGCGGTGCCGGTCCCGACGAAGCCCATGGCGTCCTGCGGGAAGTCGAGCGCGCCCGGCGCGTAGTCGTGGTACATCAGCCCGGCGAACACGCCGGTCTGGCTGCCGCGCAGCGACACCGGGTCGATCCCGGCGCGTTCGACGGCCTCCCAGGCGACCTCCAGCATCAGCCGCTGCTGCGGGTCCATCGCCAGCGCCTCGCGCGGCGAGATGCCGAAGAAGGCCGCGTCGAACGCGCCCGCCTCGTGCAGGAAGCCGCCTTCGCGGACGTAGCTCGTCCCGTTGCGGGTGCGGGCCGGGTCGAACAGCTCGTCCAGGTCCCAGCCGCGGTCGGTCGGGAACGGCGTGATGCCCTCGCCGTCGGTCAGCACCAGCTGCCACAGGTCCTCCGGCGAGCGCACCCCGCCCGGGTACCGGCAGCTCATGGCCACGATCGCGATCGGGTCGTCGTCGACCGGCACGGTCGGTGCGGCGACCGAGGTCTGCGGCCGGGTTCCGCTCAGCTGAGCAAGAAGGTGGCCGGCGAGCGCCTGCGGCGTCGGGTAGTCGAACACCAGCGTGGACGGCAGCCGCAGCCCGGTCGCGGTGGTCAGCCGGTTGCGCAGCTCGACCGCGGTCAGCGAGTCGACGCCCAGCGCCCGGAACTCCCGCGACGGATCGACGGCGTCGGACGAGGGGTGGTCCAGCACGATGGCGGTCTGGGCCCGCACCAGTTCCGCCAGCACCGTGAGCCGCTCGGCGGCCGGGGTGGCCGCGAGCCGCTCGGTCAGCGCGTCCGCCGCGACGCCCGCCTGCCCCGACCGGGGACGCCGGCCGCGGACCAGGCCGCGCAGCAACGGCGGCAGCTCGCCCTGCGCCCGCAACGCCTTCACGTCCACCCGGACCGGCACGAGCACGTCGTGGTCCAGCGAGGTCGCCGGGTCGAACACCACAGCGTCGAACAGCGCCATGCCCTGGCCGGTGGGCAGCGGCAGCATGCCCGACCGGGCCATGCGCCGCAGGTCGGCCGCGTCGAGCGAGCCGGTCATCCCGGTGCTCTGCTCCCACGCGCCCCACGCCAGCGACGTCGCGGGCAGGCCGTGCGCGTGCCGGTGGCGGGCCAGGGCGTCCAGGAACGCGTTGGCCGCCGAGTAGCCGGCCTGCCCGCTGCCGCCGATCACCCCGGCGATCGAGGAGAACAGCACGAACGCGGCCAGGTCGAGATCCTTCGTCAGCTCGTGCAGGTGCCAGGCGCCGTCGGCCTTCGGGCCGAGCACGGTGGCGAGGCGCTCCGGGGTCTGCTCGGTGAGCACGCCGTCGTCGAGCACGCCGGCCGCGTGGACCACCGCGGTGAGCGGGTGCGCCGCGGGGACGGCGGCGATCAGCCCGGCCACGGCGTCGCGGTCGGACACGTCGCACGCCGCGACGGTCACCTCGGCCCCGAGCCCGGCCAGCTCCGCCCGCAGCTCCGCCGCGCCGGGCGTGTCCGGGCCGCGGCGGCCGGCCAGCACCAGGTGGCGGACGCCGCGGTCGGCCACCAGGTGGCGGGCCAGCTCGCCGCCCAAGCCACCGGTGCCACCGGTGACCAGCACGGTGCCGTCGGGGTCCCAGACGGCGGGCATCCGCAGCACGATCTTGCCGACGTGGCCTGCCTGGCGCATGAACCGGAAGGCGTCCCGGGCGCGGCGCACGTCCCACGTGCGGACCGGCAGCGGCGTCAACGCGCCCTGCCCGAACAGGTCGAGCAGCTCGCCGAGCAGCTCCCGCGCGCGCTCCACCCCGGCCTCGCGCAGGTCGAACGCCTGGTAGGTGATCCCGTCCGCGACGCCGTCGACCCGTTCGCGGACATCGGTCTTGCCCATCTCCGCGAACCGGCCGCCCGGCGCGAGCAGCCGCAGCGACGCGTCGACGAACTCGCCGGCGAGGGAGTTGAGCACGACGTCCACCCCACGGCCGCCGGTGACGTCGCGGAACTTCTGCTCGAACCCGGTCGTGCGCGACGAGGCGATGTGGTCGTCGGCGACGCCCAGGGAGCGCAGCACGTCCCACTTGCCCTCGCTCGCGGTGGCGAACACCTCGGCGCCGAGGTGGCGCGCCACCTGGATTGCGGCCATGCCGACGCCGCCGGCCCCGGCGTGGATCAGCACCGACTCCCCCGCCCGCAGCGAGGTCAGGTCGCGCAGGGCGTAGCAGGCGGTGAGGAACGCCATCGGCACCGAGGCGGCCGTCTCCCAGGACCAGCCGTCCGGCATCGGGGCGAGCGAGCGCTCGTCGGTGACGCCGACCGGGCCGAACGCGCCGGGGATCAGGCCGAACACCCGGTCGCCGGGCCGCAGGTCCACCGCGTCGGGGCCGACCTCGGTGACCACGCCGCCGGCCTCGATGCCGAGCAGGCCGGCCTCGCCCGGGTACATGCCAAGGACGTTGAGCACGTCGCGGAAGTTCAGCCCGGCCGCGCGGATGTCGACCCGGACGTCGCGGCCGGTCAGCGGTTCGGTGACCGCGGGGCACTGCTCGATGGTCAGCTCGTCCAGCGTGCCCTTGCGGCCGACCCCCAGCCGCCACGGCACACCGGTGGGCGGGGCCAGGCCGGTGCCGGGGGTGGCGAGCCGTCCGACGGACACGACGCCCGCGCGGACGCGCACCTGGTCCTCGCCCGCGGCCAGCGCGGCGCCGAGGTCGCCGGGATCGTCGGTGTCCACCAGGACGAACCGGCCGGGGTGCTCGGTCTGCGCCGAGCGCACCAGACCCCACACGGCGGCCGCCGCGAGGTCCGCGCCGTCGACGGCGCCGTGCGTGACGAACACGAGGCGGGCCTGCGCGAACCGCTCGTCGGCGAGCCAGTCGTGCAGCACGCCGAGCACCCGTGCGGTCCACTCGCGGGCCGACGCGGCGGCATTCTCCGCGGCGGCGTCCCCGACCCGCATGGTCACGACCTCGGGCACCTCGGCCAGCGAGGCCACGTCGTCGACCAGCTCTACAGTGTCCACAGCGGACTCCGCGGGGTCGGCGGTGACCCACTCCAGGCAGAACAGCGAGCCGTCCCCTGCGGGGCGGGGGGTGGCGAGGTTCGCCTCGGACACCGGGCGCAGCGCGAGCGAGGAGACGGTGGCGACGGGCGCCCCCGTGGCGTCGGTGACCGTGAGGGACACCGACTCGCCGCCGTCGCGGACCAGGTGCGCCCGCAGCGCCGTGGCGCCCGTGGCGTGCAGCGACACCCCGTTCCACGTGAACGGCACCCGGCCCCGCTCGGCACCGAGCTCCACAAAGGACACGGCGTGCAGCGCGGCGTCCAGCAGCGCGGGATGCACGCCGAACTCCCCGGCGTCCTCGGTCCCGTCCGGCAGGGCGACCTCGGCGAAGACCTCGCCGTCGCGGCGCCAGACGGCTCGCAGGCCGCGGAAGGACGGCCCGTAGCCCAGACCGTCCTCGGCGATCCGCTCGTAGAAGCCGGCGAGGTCGACCGGCTCGGCACCGGCGGGCGGCCACTCGGGGAGGCCGGCGGGCGCGGCGTCGTCCTCGCGCACCGCCAGCGTCCCGCTCGCGTGCCGGACCCACGCCTGGTCCACCGCGTCGGCGGGCTGGGAGTACACGTCCAGCGGCCGGCGGCCCGACTCGTCCGGCGGGCCGATGCGCAGCTGCAGCTCCACGGCGTCCCGGCCGGCGAGCACCAGCGGCACGTCGAGGGTCAGCTCCTCGACCAGGTCGCAGCCGGTCTCGTCGCCCGCGCGGATCGCCAGCTCCAGGAAACCGGTGCCGGGGAACAGCACCGTGCCGCCGACGGTGTGGTCGGCCAGCCACGGATGCGTGGCCAGCGACAGCCGGCCGGTGAACAGGACCGAGTCCGAGTCGGCCAGCCGCGCCGCGGCGCCGAGCAGCGGGTGGCCGGCCGGGATGAGGCCCAGCCCCGTCGCGTCGCCCGCGACCGCCGACATCCGCGGCCAGTACCAGTCGCGCTGGAACGGGTAGGTCGGCAGGTCCACCCGGCGCGCGCCGGTCCCGGCGAAGAACACGGGCCAGTCCACGTCCACGCCGGTGACGTACAACGACGCCACGGCGGTGAGCGCGGTGGTCTCCTCGTCGCGGTCCTTGCGCAGCAAGGAGGTCAGGACGGCGGCGGCGTCGACGGTGTCCGCGGCCATGGCCGACAGCACGCCGTCCGGGCCCAGCTCGAGGAACCTGGTGACCCCGGCGTCCGCGAGCGCGGTGACGGCGTCGGCGAAGCGCACGGTGTCGCGGACGTGGCGCACCCAGTACTCCGGCGTCGCCAGCTCCTCCCCCGCGACGCGGCCGGTCACGGTCGACACGACGTCGAACCGCGCCTGCGCCGAACGACAGCTCCGCGACGACCTGGCGGAACTCGTCCAGCATCGGCTCCATCAGCGGCGAGTGGAACGCGTGCGACACCCGCAGCTCCCGCGAGTCCGGGAAGCTGCCGGCGATCGCCCGCACGGCCTCGGCCTGCCCGGAGATCACCACCGAGCGCGGTCCGTTGACCGCCGCGATCCCCACGTCCGCACCGAGCAACGGCACGACCTCGGCCTCGGTGGCCCGCAGCGACGCCATCGCCCCGCCCGCGGGCAGCGTCTCCATCAGGCGGCCGCGTTCGGCGACGAGCGTGCACGCGTCCGCCAGCGACAGCACACCGGCCACGTGCGCGGCGGCGATCTCGCCGATCGAGTGGCCGGCCACGACGTCGGGCCGCACGCCCCACGACTCGACGAGCCGGAACAGCGCCACCTCGATCGCGAACAGCGCGGGCTGGGTGAACACCGTGCGGTCGATCGCGCGCTCATCGGCGCCCCACACCACGTCCCGCAGCGTCGGGTCGAACTCCACCATGATCGCGTCCAACGCCTCGGCGAACGCCGGGAACCGCGCGTACAGCTCGCGGCCCATGCCGAGCCGCTGGGAACCCTGGCCGGTGAACAGGAACGCCAGCTTGCCCTCGGCCGTCACGCCGCGAGCCACCTCGGCCACACCGTCCAGCACGACCGCGCGGTGCTCGAACGCGCACCGGCCGGTGGCCAGCGAGTAGCCGACGTCGAGGGGGTCGTGTCCGGTGGCGCGCATCAGCTCCAGCTGGGCGTCGAGGGCGCCGGCGTCGCGTCCGGACAGGACCCACGGCACGACGCCCGGGTCACCGGCACGCTCGGCGGGCGGCTCGACCCGGCGGCGCCTGCTCGACGATCACGTGCGCGTTGGTGCCGCTGATGCCGAACGAGGACACGCCGGCCCGGCGCGGCCGCCCGGTGTGCGGCCAGTGGGCGTGCTCGGTGAGCAGCTCGACCGACCCGCTCGTCCAGTCCACATGCGACGACGGGCTGTCCACGTGCAGGGTCCGGGGCACCTGGCCGTGCCGCATCGCCATGACCATCTTGATCACCCCGGCGACGCCCGCGGCCGACTGGGAGTGGCCGATGTTCGACTTGATCGACCCCAGCAGCAGCGGCACGTTCGCGGTCCTGACCGTAGGTCGCGAGGACCGCCTGCGCCTCGATCGGGTCGCCCAGCGTCGTGCCCGTGCCGTGCGCCTCCACCACGTCGACGTCCGATGTGGACAGACCGGCGTTGGCCAGCGCCTGGCGGATCACCCGCCGCTGCGCAGGGCCGTTCGGGGCGGTCAGCCCGTTGGACGCGCCGTCCTGGTTGACCGCGGAACCCCGGACGACCGCGAGGATCGGGTGGCCGTTGCGGATCGCGTCGGACTGGCGCTCCAGCACCAGCATGCCGACACCCTCTGCCCAGCCGGTGCCGTCGGCCGCGTCGGCGAACGACTTGCACCGCCCGTCCGCGGCGAGCCCGCCCTGCCGGTCGAACTCCCCGAACCCGTCGGGCGAGGCCATCACCGTCACGCCGCCGGCCAGCGCCAGCGAGCACTCGCCCGACCGCAGCGACTGGGCGGCCCAGTGCAGCGCGACCAGCGAGGAGGAGCACGCCGTGTCCACCGTCACCGCCGGGCCCTCCAGGCCGAGCGTGTAGGACAGCCGGCCGGACAGCACGCTCGCCGCGACCCCGGTCAGCAGGTGCCCGCGCAGGTCCGCGCCGGAGCGCACCACGACGTCGAGGTAGGCGCCCTCGGTCGCGCCGACGAACACGCCGGACTGGCTGCCCCGCAAGGAGGACGGGTCGATCCCGGCGCGTTCGACGGCCTCCCAGGCCGTCTCCAGCAGCAGCCGCTGCTGCGGGTCCATCGCGACCGCCTCACGCGGCGAGATGCCGAAGAAGCCGGCGTCGAACTCGCCCGCCTCGTGCAGGAAACCCCCGGCCTGGATGGCGCTCTCGCCGCGCCCGCCGGCCGGTCAGGACGTCCCAGCCGCGGTTGTCCGGGAACCCCGAGATGCCGTCCACGCCGTCGGCCACCAGCCGCCACAGGTCCTCCGGGCGAAGCCACCCCGCCCGGGTACCGGCAGCCCATGCCGACGATCACCACGGGGTCGTCGGCACCGCCGACGCCGGTCGCCACCGGGCGCAGCTCGTCGGACTGGCCACCGAGCAGCTCGTCCAGCAGGTGCCCGGCGAGCACGGTCGGCGTCGGGTGGTCGAAGGCCACGGTCGCCGGCAGGTTCAGGCCGGTCGCGCCGCTGAGGCGGTTGCGCAGCTCGACCGCGGTCAGCGAGTCGAAGCCCAGATCCCGGAACGCGCGGCCGATCTCGACGCTCTCCGCGGAGGTGTGGCCCAGCACGGTGGCCACCTCGGCGCGCACGAGGTCGACGAGCATCGCGCGCCGCTCGGACTCCCGGACGCCGGCCAGCCGCCGGGTGAAGGCGGCCACGCCGGGCGGGTCCGCGACCTTGGTGTCGCCGACCAGGCCGCGCAGCAGCGGCGGCACCTGGTTCTGGATCAGCAGTGCCGACTCGTCCACCCGGATCGGGATGACCACGGACTCCTGCCCGGTGGTGGCCACGTTGAACAGCGCGAGCCCCTGCTCGGCCGACAGCGGCGACATCCCGGACCGCTTCATCCGCTGGATGTCCGCCGAGGTGAGCCGCGCGGTCATGCCCGTGTCGCGGGCCCACGCGCCCCACGCGAGCGACGTGGCCGGCAGCCCCTGGGCCGCGCGGTACTGCGCGAGGGCGTCGAGGAACGCGTTGGCGGCCGCGTAGTTGGCCTGGCCCGGGCTGCCCATCACCCCGGCGACCGAGGAGAACATCACGAACGCCTTGAGGTCCAGGTCCCGGGTCAGCTCGTGCAGGTACCACGCGCCGTCGGCCTTGGGCCCGAACACCGAGCCGACGCGCTCGGGGGTCAGCGCGCCGAGCACGCCGTCGTCGAGCACGCCCGCCGTGTGGATGATCGCGGTCAGCGGGTGCTCGGCCGGGATCGAGTCGAGCAGCCGCGCCACACTGTCCCGATCGGACACGTCGCAGCTGGCGATCGTCACCTCCGCGCCGTGCGCGATCAGCTCCACCTGCAGCTCCAGCGCGGACGGCCGGTCCATGCCGCCGCGGCTGACCAGCAGCAGCCGTTTCATGCCGTGGTCGCCGACGAGGTGGCGGGCCATCAGGCCGCCGAGGCCGCCGGTCCCGCCGGTGATCAGCACCGTGCCCTCGGGGTCCCAGCGCATGGGTGCGCCGGGCGCGGACACCAGCTGCGCGATCCGCGCGACGCGGGCCGTCCCCTCGCGCACGACGAACTGCGGTTCGTCCGAGGTGAACAGCGCCGGCAACGCGGCCGCCGATTCGGGTGTGTCGTCGAGGTCGAGCAGGATGAACGCGGACGGGTTCTCCACCTGCGCGGAGCGCACCAGCCCCCACACCGCCGCCGCGGCGATGTCGGTGACCGTCTCGGTGTCGTCGGCCGCGACCGCGCCGTGGGTGGCGAAGGCGAGGCGCGCGTGGTCGAACCGGTCGTCGTCGAGCCACTCCTGCATCATGGCCAGCACCCGGTTCGCCACCTCGCGCGCGGCAGCGCTGGTGGCGTCCGCAGCCGGCGAGCCGGACCAGCACGACGTCCGGCACGTCGGCCAGATCCGCGAGGTCGCCGGTCAGCTCGACGACGTCGGGCAGCGCGGCGGCGCCGGTCACCGGTGCCGGTACCCAGTTCACCCGGAACATCGAGTCGAGGTCCTCGCGCGAGTCGGCCGGCGTGCCGTCCGGCCAGAACCACTCGCGCTGGAACGCGTACGTCGGCAGGTCGACCCGGCGCGCGCCGGTGCCCGCGAAGAAGCCGGCCCAGTCGAGGTCGACGGCGTGGACGTGCAGGCCGGCCAGCGCCGTCACCACGGCGGCCTCCTCGCCGCGCCCCTTGCGCAGCGCGGCCACGGTCGTCGTCTGCTCGGACACGCACTCCTGCGCCATCGCGGTCAGCACGCCGTCCGGGCCCAGCTCCAGCAACGTCGTGACGCCGGCCTCCTCGAGCGCGGCGATCCCGTCGGCGAACCGCACGGTCTCGCGGACGTGCCGCACCCAGTACTCCGGGCTCGTGACCGGCTCGTCGGTGTCCGCGCACCCGAGCATGCGGATCGCGGGCCGCTGGAAGGTCAGCCCGGACACGACCGTGCGGAACTCGTCCAGCACCGGGTCCATCAGCGGTGAGTGGAACGCGTGCGACACCGTGAGGCGCCTGGTCTTGTCGAACCGCCCGGCCACCGCCGCCACGGCGTCCTCCGCGCCGGCGATCACGATCGAGTCCGGCCCGTTGACGGCGGCGATCGACACGCCGTCGGTCAGCAGCGGGAGCACCTTCTCCTCGGTGGTGCGCAAGGAGACCATCGCCCCGCCGCGCGGCAGCGCCTGCATCAGCCGGCCGCGCGCCGGCGACCAGGGTGCAGGCGTCGGTCGAGCGACAGCACGCCCGCGACGTGCGCGGCGGCGATCTCGCCGATCGAGTGCCCGGCCGACGTGCTCCGGCCGCAGCCCCCACGACTCCATGCAGCCGGTAACAGCGCCACCTCGAACGCGAACAACGCCGGCTGGGCGTTGCCGGTCTGGTCGAGCGCCGCCTCGTCCGTCCCCCACATCACCTCACGCAGCGCCGGGATCCAGCTCGGCGAGCACGGCGTCGAGCGCCTCGGCGAAGACGGGGAACCGCGCGTACAGCTCGCGCCCCATGCCGAGCCGCTGCGAGCCCTGCCCGGCGAACAGCACCGCAGGCGAGGCCGGTCCGGAGGTGACCTGCTCGACGGTGCCCGGCGCGGACACGCCGGACACCCAGGACTCGAGGGTGTCGCGCAGCGCGGAGCGCCCGGTCGCCGGTCACCGCGAGGCGGTACTCGAAGCTCGCGCGGCTGGTCGCCAGCGACAGGGCGACGTCCCGCGCGTCCAGCGCCGGCCGTTCGTCCACATGGGACAGCAGGCGGGTCGCCTGGTCACGCAGCGCGGCCCGGGTTCGTCCCGAGAGCACCCACGGCAGGATGCCGGGCTCACCGGGGTCGGGGGCCTCCGTCCGGTCCTCGGTGGGGGCCTGCTGCAGGATCACGTGCGCGTTGGTGCCGGTGACGCCGAACGCGGAGACGCCCGCGCCGCGCGGCCGCCCGGTCTCCGGCCAGCGGGTGCGCTCGGTCAGCAGCTCGACCGACGCCGGCCGCCCAGTCCACATGGGACGACGGCGCGTCGACGTGCAGGGTCTGCGGCAGGATGCCGTGGCGCATCGCCAGGACCATCTTGATGACGCCGGCGAGCCCGGCTGCCGCCTGGGTGTGGCCGATGTTGGACTTGACCGAACCCAGCAGCAGCGGCCGCTCGCGGTCCTGACCGTAGGTCTCCAGCAGCGCCTGCGCCTCGATCGGGTCGCCGAGCTTGGTGCCCGTGCCGTGTGCCTCCACGACGTCGACGTCCGATGTGGACATGCCGGTGGCGGCGAGCGCCTGGCGGATCACGCGTTGCTGGGCCGGGCCGTTGGGCGCGGTCAGGCCGTTGGAGGCGCCGTCGGAGTTGACCGCCGAGCCACGCAGCAGCGCCAGGCACCTGGTGGCCGGCCTGCTGGGCGTCGGAGAGCCGCTCGACGACCAGGACGCCGACGCCCTCACCCCAGCCGGTGCCGTCCGCGCCCTCGGCGAACGCCTTGCACCGCCCGTCGGCGGCGAGCCCGCCCTGGCGGCTGAACTCGACGAACGCACCCGGCGTGGACATCACCGTCGCGCCGCCGACCAGCGCGAGCGAGCACTCGCCCGCGCGCAGCGCCTGCGCCGCGAGGTGCAGCGCCACCAGCGAGGACGAGCACGCGGTGTCGACCGTGAGCGCGGGACCCTCGAGCCCGAGGGTGTAGGCGATCCGGCCGGACGCCGCGCCGGCACCCATCCCGGTCCCGACCCCGCCGTCCACGTCGTCGAGCGAGTTCACCGTCAGGTACGAGTAGTCCTGGCCGCTGACAGTCCCACGAACACGCCGGTCCGGCTGCCGCGCAGGCGGTGCGCGTCGAGCCCGGCCGCGTTCGAGGGCCTCCCAGGCGGCCTCCAGCAGCAGCCGCTGCTGCGGGTCCATCGACAGCGCCTCGCGGGGCGAGATCCCGAAGAACCCCGGGTCGAACTCGGCGGGCCGGTCGAGGAACCCGCCGGCCCGGGTGATGCTCGCGCCGCTCTCGTCGACGCCGGCCGAGATCCCAGCCGCGGTCGGCCGGGAAGCCGGTGATCGCGTCCCGGCCGGACACCACCAGGTCCCACAACTGCTTCGGGGGACCGGATCCCACCGGGGAACATGCAGCTCATCGCCACGATCGCGATCGGCTCGCCGGCCGAGGCGACCAGCCTGGCGTTCTCTCTGCGCAGCCGCTCGGCCTCCTTCACCGAAGCGCGGAGCGCTGCCACGACCTTCTCGTTGGGCATCGGGTCCATGGCTATGAGTAGAAACCAGACCGGGCATGCAGAATGCCTAGATCCTCGCCCGGTCCGGCCCGGGTTTCACGGCGGGTTTCACGGCGACGCCCAGGACGTAGTCGAGCAGGTCGAGCTCGCGCCTGATCTGCTCGCGGTCCCGCCACTCCTTGACCGACCGTCGCGGCGACCTCGGGGGCCAGGTCGCGAGCGCGGCCGGCTCGGTGGCCAGCCGGCTCCAGTGCCGGAACCACGGCTCCCAGCTGTGCTCGCGGATGGAGGTCACCTGCCCGTCGACGAAACCGGTGCGCGCGAGCTCGCCGGCGTAGGTGTCGCGGTCGTACCAGTTGGCGTCCGGGATGCCGAACCGGTAGAGGCTGAACCGGGGCGTGCGGAAGAGCGTGCGCGGCTTGGTGGCGTCGAGCGGGATCGTGTCGACGGTCGCCGAGCACGCCACCGGGCCGCAGCACGCGGTACGCCTCCCGGAAGAACTCCGCGCGGGTGTGGAAGTGCATCGGGGCGTCGAGCGAGACCACCCGGTCGAAGCTGCCGTCCGCGAACGGCAGGTCGGTCGCGCTGCCCACCCGGAAGTCGAGCCGGTCCGCGAGTTCCTCGTCCGCCGCGCGCTCGCGGGCGCGCTCGATCTGGTGCGGCGCCAGGTCGATGGCGCGGATCGTGCGCGGGCGTTTCTCCCGCAGCCACAGGAAGTCCTGCTCGCCGTAGCCGCACCCGACGTCGAGGACGTCCTGCCCGGCGCTCGATCCCCGCCGCGTCGGCCAGCACCACGGCGATGGCCTCGCCGGCCTCGTCGACGGTCGTCTCGTCCGAGGGCCAGTACCCGATGTTGGTGTACATCGTCGTGCGGTCCGCGAACTGGATGTCCGGGTCGGCGAGCTGGTAGAGCAACCGCACTCGCCGCTCGGGATCCCGAGTGGTGACGGCACGAAGGACGCGACCGATCTTCTTCACACTGCCCAGCATGGGTCCGAGCGTAGGAACCCAAGTCCCGGGCATTCCCCAGATCCGGCGCCCGGCCGTCCGCGATTGTGTAGCGATTTTCCCAGCCCCGGCCGGGGCACCATCCGGCCATGCACTCGACCGCGGGCCCGATCCTGTTCGTCAGCTCCTCCGGCAGCGGCGTGCTCAACCCGATGCTGGTGCTGGCCGGCGAGTTCGCGCGGCGCGGCGTGCCGGACCTCTGGTTCGCCGCCGACGAGCACTGCCGCGGCGACGTCGACGCGATCCCCGGCCGCAGCGCGGTCACGTTCGCCTCGCTCGGCGAGGAGATCCCCGAGCTGACGCCGACCAGCTGGGACGACGACGCCTACGAGGCGATCACCCAGCAGACGACCTGGAAGGCGTTGCGCGCCACGGCGTTGCACACCCTGGAACCGAGCCTGCGGCTGGACAAGTACCGGCGGCTCGACGAGATCGTCGAGGCGGTCCGGCCCGTGCTGCTCGTCGTCGACAAGGTCAGCCCGTTCGCCGCCCGGCTCGCGATCACCCGCGGGATCCGCTACGTCGTCGCGGGCCCCTTCATGCCGAGCAACGTGCTGTTCCCCAAGGTGCCGAAGGGTTTCCCGGTGCCGAACTCCGGGCTCGGGCTGCGGATGACGCGCACCCAACGGCTGGCCAACCGGCTGTTCCCGCTGCGCACCCTGGGCCTGCTCCGGCACCCGCGCATCATCCACGCGCTGGCCCGGCACGTCCGGGAACGCAAGCGACTCGGCATCCCGGCGCGGACCGGCCGGCCGGCCGCGGTCGCCGACCACGCCGAGCTCATCCTCTGCCACACCGTGCCCGGGGTGGACTACCCGGTGCCGCTGCCGGCCAAGCTGCACATGTTCGGCGCGATGATCCCGCCGCTGCCCGAGGCGCCCGGCGCGGACGCGGACCTGGACCGCTGGCTCGACACCCACGACTCGATCGTCTACATCGGACTCGGCACGATCTCCCGGCTCACCGCCGAGCAGGTCGCCACGCTGGTCGACGTCGCCCGGCGGCTCGACGGCCACCACGTGCTGTGGAAGCTGCCGCGGGATCGGCACCACCTGCTCCCGCCGGCCCGTGAGCTGCCGCCGAACCTGCGGATCGAGAGCTGGCTGCCGTCCCAGCTGGACGTGCTGGCCCACCCGAACGTCCGGGTCTTCGTCAACCACGCCGGTGGCGGCGGCTTCCACGAAGGGCTCTACTTCGGCAAGCCCATGGTGCTCTACCCGCTGTGGGTGGACTGCCACGACCAGGCGGTACGCGGCGAGGACGCCGGCGTGAGCCTGACCCTGCACGGCACGCAGCTCGACCTCGACGACGTCGTGCACAAGATCCGCCGGGTGCTCACCGAGGAGTCCTTCCGGGAGCGTGCCGAGCACTTCCGCCGGCGCCAGCTCGAGGCGGGCGGCCGGGTGGCCGCCGCGGACCGGATCCTCGGACTGCCCGCTCTGCGCCAGGAACCTCACAGGAAGGCTCGCCCAGCATGTCCGTCACCATCGAGTTCCCCCGCAGGCGGCGCGGCCAGCTGAGCCCGCCGGACGAGTACGCCGCGATCCGTGCCCAGGACGGGCTGGTCCGCTCGGCCCTGCCGGGCGGCAGCACCGTGTGGCTGGTCACCCGGCACGCGGACGTGCGGGAGGTGCTCACGAGCCCGCGGATCAGCTCCAACCCCGAGCGCGCCGGTTTCCCGACGCTGGGCGAGGTCCAGACCGTGCCGTTGCACGACCAGATCCCCGGCTGGTTCGTGGGCTACGACCCGCCCGACCACGGCCGGTTCCGCAAGACCCTGATCCCCGAGTTCACCGTGCGGCGGATCAAGGAGCAGCGCCCGGCGATCCAGCAGGTCGTCGACGGCCGCGTCGACGCGATGCTCGCCGCCGGGCCGACCGCCGACCTGGTGAGCGCGTTCGCGCTGCCGGTGCCGTCGCTGGTCATCTGCGGGATGCTCGGCGTGCCCTACTCCGACCACGAGTTCTTCGAGTCCCGGACGCGCACGCTGGTCACGTTCACCACGTCGCGCGAGGAGCGGGAGACCGCGGGCGGCGAGCTGCACGCGTACCTGGAGCGGCTCGTCACGATCAAGAAGCGCTTCCCGGGCGACGACCTGGTCACCAAGCTGCTCGCCGGCGGAGAGCTGAGCGCGCAGGAGATCGCCGGGGTCAGCCTGCTCCTGCTGATCGCCGGGCACGAGACGACCGCGAACAACATCGCGATCGGCACGATCATGCTGCTGCTGAACCGGGAGTGGATCGGCGACCCGCGGGCGGTCGAGGAGGTGCTGCGGTTCGCCTCGGTCGCCGACCTCGTGTCGCTGCGCGTGGCGGTCGAGGACGTGGAGATCGGCGGGCAGCTGATCCGGGCGGGCGAGGGCATCGTGCCGCTCGTCGCGGCCGCCAACCACGACGCGGAGCTGTTCGACCGGGCCGCCGAGTTCGACCCGGCCCGGCCGGCCCGCCACCACGTGGCCTTCGGCTACGGCGTGCACCAGTGCCTCGGTCAGAACCTGGTGCGTGCCGAGATCGACATCGCGTTCCAGACCCTGTTCGACCGCATCCCTTCGCTGCGCCTGGCTGAGCCGGTCGAGGAGCTGCCGTTCAAGTACGACGGGATCCTCTTCGGCGTCCACGCGCTGCCCGTGACCTGGTAGGCGCACCGTGGGCCCCGTTCTTTTCGTCAGCGCCTCGGAGTACGGACTGCTGAACCCGATGCTCGTGCTGGCCGGTGAGCTCGCCGGCCGTGACGGCACGGAGGTCTGGTTCGCCACCGACGAGCACCGGCGCGCCGACGTCGAACGGCTCGGCGACGTCGGCTTCGTCTCGCTGGGCGACGCGACCTCCGAGCTGTGCATGGACACCTGGGACGACGAGACGTACCGCAGGGCCACCCGGCCGGCGCACCTGCGCGCGCTGTTCACGATCGCGCTGCACATGTACGACCCGGCCCTGGCGCTGGGCAAGTACCGCGCGCTGGCTGCGGCCGTCGACCGGCTGCGCCCGGCGCTGCTGGTCATCGACAAGGACCTCAGCGACTACGCCGTCCGCCTGGCCATCGCCCGGGGCATCCCGTACGTGCTGAGCGTGCCGTACATGCCGAGCAACGTGTCCGAGACGCCGATGGGCTACCCGGCGCCGTTCTCCGGCATGCGCCCGCCGACGACGGTCCGCGAGCAAGTGGCGGTCCGGCTGTTCCGGCTGGGCCTCGTCGGCCTCAAGCTGCACCCGACGCTGCTGCGCCGGGCCGTCCGCTACGCGCGGGCCGCCCAGGAGCTGGGTATCCCCTCGGCGGCGCGGAACGCGTGGAGCATGTCCGAGGCGGTCGCGGTGTTCAGCTACACCGTGGCGGACCTGGACTACCCGTTCACCACGCCGCCCGGCCTGCACCTGTTCGGTGGGATGCTGCCGCCGGTGCCGCAGGCTCCGGACGACACCGACGTGGCCCCGTGGCTCGACGCCCGCGAGTCGGTCGTCTACATCGGACTCGGCACGCTGACCCGGCTGACCGCCGCGCAGGTGCACGCGTTCGTGGCGGTGGCGCGGGAGCTGTCCGGCGAGCACCACGTGCTGTGGAAGCTGCCGAAGGGCCAACAGCACCTGCTGCCGCCCGACCTGCCACCGAACCTGCGTGTGATGAGCTGGGTGCCGTCGCAGTTGGACGTGCTGGCGCACCCGAACGTGCGGGCGTTCGTCTGCCACGGCGGCGCCAACGGCCTGCACGAGGGCCTGTACTTCGGCAAGCCCATGCTGATCCGTCCACTGTGGGCGGACTGCCACGACCACGCGGTCCGCGCGGCCGACGCCGGCGTCAGCCTCACCCTGTCCCAGGACATCGACGTGCCCACCGCGGCCCGCGACCTGCGGCGCCTGCTGACCGAGGACTCGTTCGCCGAACGCGCCCACCACTTCGGCGCCCTGCAACGCAAGGCGGGCGGCCGCCAGGCCGCCGCCGACACCCTCCTCGACATCCTGACGACCCACTGATCGAGGAGTCGTTCGCCGAACGCGCCCGCCACTTCGGTGCCCTGCGGCGCGGCACCCTCTTTCACCATCCTGACGACCCACTGACCGACGCGGCCCGTGCCGGTGCGGCGCACCGGCACGGGCCCCTGTCAGCGCAGCTCGCCGTCCAACGCCGCCTGCACCAGGTCGTCCAGCTCCATCAGGTCGATCGCGCTGTCCGCCGCGGCATCCTGCTCGGTCGACCGCACCCGGCCGGCCAGCTGCAGCAACGGTTCCAGGACACCGATCTCGCGCAGGTCCGCGATCGAGACCGACGCCAGCAGGGAGCGGATCGCCGCCTGGTCGTAGTCCGTCTCCTGACCGTCCTCTTCGGACGGAACCAGCCGGGTGCGCAGGTGTTCGGCTAGTGCCGCCGGCGTCGGGTGGTCGAACACGAGCGTGGACGGCAGCCGCAGGCCGGTTTCCGCGTTCAGCGTGTTGCGCAGCTCGATCGCGGCCAGCGAGTCGAACCCGATGTCCTTGAACGCCTGCGTGGGCCGCACCGACCCGGTGCCGGGCAGCCCCAGCACCGTGGCCGTGGTGGACCGGACGAGGTCCACCATGCGCGCGAGCCGTTCGGGCTCCGGCAGCTCGCCGAGCTCGGCCCGCAGCGCCGCCACCACCGCGGCGTCGTCGCGGTCCGTGGCGGCCAGCTCCGCGTACCGCGGCAGGTCGCTCAGCAGCGGGCTGGGCCGCGCCGCGACGAAGGACCGGACGAACCGGGCCTGGTCGATGTCCGCGATCACCGCGGTCGGGTCGGCGCCGCACACGATCCGGCGCAGGGCGCCGACCGCGAGCGCCGGGTCCATCGCGCCGACCCCGCTGTCCCGGGTGTCCGCGCCGGCGGCCATGCCGTCGCCGGCCCACGCGCCCCAGGCCACCGACGTCGCCGGGAGGCCCAGCGCGTGGCGGTGCTCGGCGAGCGCGTCCAGCACGGCGTTCGCCGCGGCGTAGTTCGCCTGGCCGGCGTTGCCCACCGCCCCGGAGGCCGACGAGAACAACACGAACGCCGACAGGTCGAGGTCGCGGGTCAGCTCGTCGAGCACGAACGCGGAGGTGACCTTCGACCGGTACACGGCCGCGAACCGCTCCGGTGTCAGGCCCGCGAGCAGCCCGTCGTCGAGCACGCCCGCGGCATGCACCACCGCGGTCAGCGGCGGGACCGTGGCCGAGCAGCGCGGCCACCGCGTCCCGGTCGGCCACGTCGCAGGCCGCGACCGTGACGTCCGCGCCCAGTGCGGTCAGCTCGGCGCGCAGGTCCGCGGCGCCGGGCGCGTCCGGGCCGCTGCGGCTGGCGAGCACCAGGTGCTCGGCACCGGCAGCGGCGAGCGCCCGGGCCACCTGGCCGCCCAGCGCTCCCGTGCCGCCGGTGATCAGCACGGTGCCCGCGGGCTCCCACTCGGCGGCGGGCAGCGCGCCGGCCGGCTGGGTCAGCCGCCGGCCGTGCACGCCGGAGGGCCGGATCGGCGACCTGGTCCTCGGGTCCGGCCAGCACCCCCGCGAAGCGGGCGGCCACGGCGTCGTCGACCGTCTCGGGCAGGTCGACGACGCCGCCCCAGCGCCGCGGCTGTTCGAGCGCGGCCACCCGGCCGAGCCCCCAGATGCCCGCCTGCAGCGGGTTGGCGACCCGGTCGGCCGGTTCGACGGCGACGGCGCCGCGCGTGACGCACCACAGCGGCGCGTCGACCTCCGCGGCGTCCAGCGCCTGGAGCAGCGTGGCGACGTCCGCCGGCTCGGTGAGCAGCGAGACGACACCCACGGCGTCGGCGTGCGGAGCGCGAGGTCCAGGCCGCGGCGAACTCGACCCGGGTCATGCCGTCGGTGACCGCGTCGGCCCACGGACCGACGCCGGCCGGGACCACGGCGAGCCATTCGCCCTCGGGGCGCGCCGGGCCAGGCGTGACCGGCCGCCAGCCGATCCGGTAGTGCCACTTGTCCACAGTGGACTTCGTGGTCGCCGGGCCAGAACCGCTCGTGCTGGAAGGCGTAGGTCGGCAGGTCCACCGGCCGCGCGCCGGAGCCGGCGTGGAAGGCGTGCCAGTCGACGCCCACCCCGGCCACGTGGGCGTGGGCGAGTGCGGTGACGCGCGGTGGTCTCCTCGTCGCGGTCCCGGCGCAGGGACGGGACGAACGCGTGTCGCCGTCGACGCAGTCGGGTCCCATGGCCGACAGCGCGCTGTCGGGGCCCAGCTCGACGAAGGTCGTCACGCCGGCGTCGGCGAGCGTGGTGACCTCGTCGGCGAACCGGACGGTGTCGCGCACGTGGCGCACCCAGTAGGCTGGGTCGTCGACCGCGCCGGTCATCGGGATCGCCGGCGGCCGGAAGCTCCAGGCCCGCCACGACGTCCGCGAACTCGTCGAGCATCGGCTCCATCAGCGGCGAGTGGAAGGCGTGCGAGGTGCGCAGCCGCTTCGCGTGCTCGAACCGGTCCGCCAGCGCGCAGCACCTCGTCCTCGGCGCCGGCCACCACGACCGACCGCGGGCCGTTCACCGCGGCGATCGACACCCGCTCGGTCAGCAGCGGCGTCACCTCGTCCTCGGTGGCGCGCAGCGAGACCATCGCCCCACCCGCGGGCAACGCCTGCATCAACCGGCCGCGCGCCGACACCAGCGTGCACGCGTCCTCGAGCGACAGCACCCCGGCCACGTGCGCGGCGGCGATCTCGCCGACCGAGTGGCCGGCCACGAAGTCCGGGCGCACACCCCACGACTCCCACAGCCGGTACAGCGCAACCTCCACGGCGAACAACGCCGGCTGGGCGAACCCGGTCTGCCTCGAGCGCGTCCGCGTCCTCACCCCACATCACGTCGCGCACGTCCGGCGGCAGCTGCGCAAGCACGTCGTCCAGCGCGGCGGCGAACGCCGGGAACCGCCCGGCCAGCCCGCGCCCCATCCCCAGCCGCTGCGAACCCTGGCCGGTGAACAGGAAGGCCACCTTCCCGTCGGTGGCCGCGCCGCGGATCACGGCCGGTGCCTCCAGCGCGGTCGACCAGCTCGTCGCGGTCACCGGTCACCACGGCCGCCCGGTGCTCGAACGCGGCCCGGGTGGTGGCCGACGAGAACGCCACGTCGCGCAGCGCCGACCCGGGTTCGCCCGCAGGTACGCGGCGAGCGTCGCGGAGCTGCGCGTCGACCGCCGCCGGGGTTCGGCCGGAGACCAGCACCGGCGTGACGCGAGTCGGCCGGTGCCGGCGCGGCCGGTTCGGCGGGCGGCTGCTCGATGATCAGGTGCGCGTTGGTGCCGCTGGCACCGAACGAGGACACGCCGGCCCGGCGGGGCCGCCCGGTCTCCGGCCACCCCGTGCGTTCGGTCAGCAGCTCGACCGCGCCCGCCGACCAGTCCACATGCGACGACGGCGTGCCGACGTGCAAGGTCCGCGGCAGCTCGCCGTGGCGCATCGCCAGGACCATCTTGATGATGCCCGGCGACGCCCGCGGCGGACTGGGTGTGGCCGATGTTCGACTTGATCGACCCCAGCAGCAGCGGCCGCTCCCGGTCCTGACCGTAGGTCGCCAGCAGCGCCTGCGCCTCGATCGGGTCGCCGAGCGGGGTCCCGGTCCCGTGTGCCTCGACCGCATCCACGTCCGATGTGGACAGTCCGGCGGCGGCGAGGGCCCGGCGGATCACCCGGCGCTGCGACGGGCCGTTCGGCGCGGTCAGGCCGTTCGACGCGCCGTCGGAGTTGACCGCCGACCCGCGCACCACGGCGAGGATCCGGTGCCCGTTGCGCCGGGCGTCGGACAGCCGTTCCAGGACGAGCACGCCGACGCCCTCCGACCAGCCGGTGCCGTCGGCGTCGTCGGCGAACGCCTTGCAGCGGCCGTCCGGCGACAGCGCGCCCAGCTGCCCGAACTCGACGAAGCCGACCGGGCTCGACATCACGGTCACGCCGCCGGCCAGCGCCAGCGAGCACTCCCCCGCACGCAGCGCCTGCGCGGCGAGGTGCACGGCCACGAGCGACGACGAGCACGCGGTGTCGACGGTGACGGCCGGGCCCTCCAGCCCGAAGGAGTAGGAGACGCGGCCGGACAGCAGGTTGCCGGCCTGCGCGGTCAGCACGTGCCCGCGGGTCTCGGCCGGCGGGCGGTAGTCGCCGCTGGCGCCGCCGACGAAGACGCCGGCGTCGCTGCCGCGCAGCGTGCCGGGGTCGATGCCCGCGCGTTCGAGGCCCTCCCACGCGACCTCCATCATCAGCCGCTGCTGCGGGTCCATCACGATCGCCTCGCGCGGCGAGATCCCGAAGAAGCCGGGGTCGAAGTCCGCGGCGCCGTCGAGGAAGCCGCCCTCGGTGGTGCCGCCCTCGCGGAGCGCGGCGAGGTCCCAGCCGCGGTCGGCGGGGAAGGCGCCGATGACGTCCCGCTCACCGGCGGCGACCTGCCACAGGTCCTCGGGCGAGCGCACCCCGCCCGGGTAGCGGCAGCTCATGCCGACGATCACGACCGGGTCGCCGGACACCGCGACCGGCGCCGCGGCCGCCGGCTCGTCCGGCCGCGCCGAGCAGCTCGCCCAGCAGGAACCGGGCCAGCGCGGCCGGGTTCGGCTCGTCGAACGCCAGGGTCGCCGGCAGCGCCAGGCCGGTCAGCGCGCCCAGCCGGTCCCGCAGCTCGACCGCGGTCAGCGAGTCGAAGCCCAGCTCGGAGAACGCCCGGCCGGCCGGCACGTCGTTCGCGCCGGAGTGGCCGAGCGCGGCGGCGACCTCGGCGCGGACCAGGTCGGTGAGCGCGCCTTCCCGGCGGTCCTCGGCCAGTGCCGAGCAGTTCCCCGCGCAGTCGCGTGGTGCCCGGCTCGCGTACGTCCTGCCGAGCCCACGGCAGGTCGCGCGAGCAGTGGGCTCGGCCGGGTCGCGGTGAACGCGGGCCCGAACCGGTCCCACCGCACGTCCGCGACCAGTACCTCGGGCTCTGCTCCGGTGGCCACGGCGGCGAGTGCGGCCAGCGCGCGTTCGGGAGCGAGCAGCGGGAGGCCGCTGGCCTCGAGGTGTGTGGCCTCGGCGGGCGCGACGCCCGCGTCGGCCCACGCGCCGAACGCCACCAGGGTCGACGGCTTCCCGGCCGCGCGGCGGTGGCGCACGAGGCTCGCCATCCCGGCCTCGCCGGCCGCTTCCGCGCCCCGGTCGCGGACGCCGATGGTGCCCGCGAGCGAGCAGCACACCACGAGCGGCTGGTCGTCCAGCAGCTCGGCCAGGTGCCGGGCGCCGGTGGGCGACCCGTCGCAGTGCACGGCCGCGGTCACGTCGTGTTCGGCGAGCAGGGCGGCGAGCGCGTCCCGGTCGGCCGGGTCGCCGGAGACGACGCGGTCCGCGCCGGACTCGGTGACCCACGCGGCGATCCGGGCGCCGACCGGATGCTCGGTGCCGGTCACCAGCACGGTGCCGTGCGGCTGCCACGGCTCGCCGGGTCCGGTTCGAGCGGTGGCGAGCCTGCGGGCGTACACACCGGACTCGCGGAGCTCGGCCTGGTCCTCCGTGCGCGCGGTGACCAGCCCGGCCAGGCGGGCGTAAGCCCGCTCGTCGAGCTCGGCGGGCAGCTCGACCAGGCCGCCCCAGCGCTCGGGGTGTTCGAGCGCGGCCACCCGGCCCCAGCCCCAGACCTCCGGCACGTCCCGGGTGAGGCACCACAGCGGCGCGTCGAGCCGGTCGAGGAGGTCGCGGTTCTCCTCGACGGTGGGCAGGAGCGAGAGCACGCCGGTGATCCGGCGGAACTCCGGGAGCCGCCATTCCAGGTCGCCGACCTCGACGCGGACCGGGCCGTCCCACTCGTCGCCGGTGTGCCCGGCGGGGACGACCTGCAGCCACGTCTCGTCCAGGTCCCCGTCGGGTACGTCCACGGGCGTCCACTCGACCCGGTGACACAGGTTGTCCGATGTGGACTCGACCGGCCAGAAGCGGCGGCGCCGGAACGGGTAGGTCGGCAGGGCGATCCGGCGGGCGCCGCTGCCCGCGAAGAACTCCGGCCAGTCGACCGGCACGCCGGCGGTGAACAGCGTGGCGAGGGCCGTGACGGCGGCCGTCTCCTCGCCGCGGTCGCGGCGCAGCATCGGCACGACGGTGCCGCCGGTGAGGGTCTCCCGCGCCATGGCCGACAGCACGCCGGCCGGCCCGAGCTCGACGAAGACGGTGCCGCCGCCGGACTCCAGCGTGGCCACCGCGTCGGCGAACCGGACGGTGTCGCGGACGTTGCGCACCCAGTACGCGGCGCTGGTCACCGGTTCGTCGGTGGCGGCCGCCGGGACGAACGCGACCGTGGGCTCGGCGAAGGTCAGCTCCTCGATCGCGGCCCGGAACTCGTCCAGCATCGGGTCCATGAGCGGCGAGTGGAACGCGTGCGACACCGTGAGCGGCCTGGCTCTTCTCGAACCGTGCCGCGATCGCGGCGACGTCGCCCGCGGCGCCGGCGACGACCACCGAGCGGGGGCCGTTCACCGCCGCGATGCCGGTCCGCGAAGTCCGCAGCGGCGCGACGTCGTCCTCCGCGGCGACCAGCGAGACCATCGCGCCCTCGGCGGGCAGGGCCTGCATCAGCCGGGCGCGGGCGGTCACCAGCGTGCACGCGTCCGCGAGCGAGAGGACGCCCGCGGCGTGCGCGGCCGCGACCTCGCCGACGGAGTGCCCGGCCATCGCGGCCGGCCGCACGCCCCACGACTCGAGCAGCCGGAACAGGGCCACCTCGACGGCGAACAGGGCGGGCTGGGTGTGTTCGGTGCGGGTCAGCGCGCCCTCGTCGTCGCCCCACATCACCTCGCGCAGCGCCGGGTCGAGCCCGGCGAGCGCGGCGTCCAGCGCGTCGGCGAAGACCGGGAAACGCCGGTAGAGCTCGCGTCCCATGCCGAGCCGCTGGGCGCCCTGTCCGGTGAACAGGAACGCGGTCCGCGCGGTGCCCGCCTCCGTGGCGCCCAGCTCGACCAGTCCGTCCGGTGTGGACAGCAGGGCCGCGCGGTGGGCGAACGCGCCGCGACCGGTCGCCAGCGTGTAGCCCACGTCCACCGGGTCCGCGGCGGTCTCCCGCAGCCGGGCGACCTGGGCGCGCAACGCCTCGGGGTCCTTGGCCGACAGCACCCACGGCACGACGTCCGGCGCCGCGCTCGGTCGCCTCGGGCACGGGTGCCGGCTGCTCGATGATCACGTGGGCGTTGGTGCCGCCCACCCCGAACGCGGACACGCCGGCCCGGCGGGCCCGTCCGGTCTCCGGCCACTCGACCGGCTCGGTGACCAGCCGGACCGCACCCGCCGACCAGTCCACATGGGACGACGGGGTGCCGACGTGCGAGCGTCCTGGGCAGCAGCCCGTGCCGCATGGCCAGGGTCATCTTCAGCACGCCGGCCATGCCCGCGGCGGCCTGGGTGTGCCCGAGGTTCGACTTGACGGCCCCGACCAGCAGCGGGGTCTCGCGGTCCTGGCCGTAGGTGGCGAGCAGAGCCTGCGCCTCGATCGGGTCGCCGAGCGGGGTCCCGGTGCCGTGCGCCTCCACGGCGTCGACGTCCGCAGTGGACAGACCGGCGGCGGCCAGCGCGGCGCGGATGACCCGCTGCTGGGACGGGCCGTTCGGCGCGGTCAGGCCGTTGGACGCGCCGTCGGAGTTGACCGCCGAGCCACGGACCACGGCGAGCACGTCGTGGCCGTTGCGCCGGGCGTCGGAGAGCCGCTCCAGGACCAGCGACGCCGACGCCCTCGGACCAGGCGGTGCCGTCGGCCGACGTCGGAGAACGGCTTGCACCGGCCGTCCGCGGCCAGCCCGCCCTGGGCGCTGAACTCGACGAACGCGGCCGGGCTGGACATCACCGAGACGCCGCCGGCCAGCGCGAGCGAGCACTCCCCGTTGCGCAGCGCCTGCGCGGCGAGGTGCAGGCTCACCAGCGACGCCGAGCACGCCGTGTCCACGGTGAGCGCCGGCCCCTCCAGGCCGAGCGTGTAGGCGAGGCGGCCGGACATGACGCTCGCGGTGTTGCCGGTGGCCACGTGGCCGAGCACGTCCGCGCCCGAGGCGAGCAGCACGCCGGTGTAGTCCTGGCCGTTGGTGCCGACGAACACGCCGGAGTCGGTGCCGCGCAGGCCCGACGGGTCGATCCCGGCTCGTTCCAGCGCCTCCCACGTGGTCTCCAGCAGCAGCCGCTGCTGCGGGTCCATCGCCAGCGCCTCGCGCGGCGAGATCCCGAAGAACTCGGCGTCGAAGTCGGTCGCGTCGTGCAGGAACCCGCCCGCCACGGTCGCCGAGGTGGCGCCGCCGAACGACGCGGCGAGGTCCCAGCCGCGGTCGTCCGGGAAGGGCGTGATCCCGTCGCGGCCGTCGGCGAGCATCGTCCACAGCTCCTCCGGCGTGGTCACGCCGCCCGGGAAGCGGCAGCCCATCCCCACGATCGCGATCGGGTCGTCCGCGTGCGAGCGGGCCACCACCGGGTCGGCCCGGCCGGCGGTGCCGGTCAGCTCCGCCAGCAGGAACGCGCTCAGCGCGCGCGGCGTCGGGTGGTCGAAGGTCAGGGTGGCCGGCAGCGCCAGCCCGGTCGCCGCGGCGAGCCCGTTGCGCAGCTCGACGCTGGTGAGCGAGTCGAAGCCGAGGTCGGTGAACGCGCGGTCCGGGTCGGGGCCGGTGCCCCCGGCGTGGCCGAGCACGGCGCCGATCTGGGTGCAGAGCAGGTCGAGCAGGAGCTCCGCGCGCGCCTCGTCCGGCACGTCCAGCAGCCGGTCGCGCAGCTCGCCCGCCCGCGATCCGGCGGCCTGGCGGGCCTCGGGAAGGTCGCGCAGGAACGGCGTGGTCTCGGCGGTGCCGAACACCGGGCCGAACCGCGCGAAGTCGATGTCCGCGACGGTCAGCAGCGTGTCGCCGTGCTCGATCGCCTGCCGCAGCGCGGAGATCGCCACCTCCGGCGACATCGGCCGGTACCCGCCCCGGCGCACGCGGTCTTCGACGGACGTCGCCGACCATGCCCGGTGCCGGCCCACGGTCCCCACGCCACCGAGGTCGCGGGCAGCCCGAGGTCGCGGCGGTGCTCGGCCAGCGCGTCCAGCCACGCGTTCGCCGCCGCGTAGTTGGCCTGCCCGGGCGCGCCGAAGGTGGCGGCCGTGGACGAGAACAGCACGAACGTGTCGAGGTCGAGGTGGCGGGTCAGGTCGTGCAGGTGCGTCGCGGACACCGCCTTGGCAGCCAGCACCTCCGCCAGCTGCTCCGGCGTCAGCGTGTCCACAGTGGCGTCACGGACGACGCCGGCCGCGTGGAAGACACCGGTCAGCGGATGCTCGGCCGGGATCGCGCCGATCACCTCGGCCAGCGCGTCCCGGTCCGCGACGTCGCACGCCGCGATCGTGACCTCCGCGCCGAGCCCGGTCAGCTCGGCACGCAGCTCGTCCGCGCCGGGCGCCTCGCTCCCGCGGCGGCTCAGCAGCAGGACGTGCCCGGCGCCCGCGGCGGCGGCGAACCGGGCCACGTGCGCGCCGATCCCGCCGGTACCGCCGGTGACCAGCACGGTGCCCGACGGCTCGTACGCCGCCGGGGTCCCGGTGAGCGCGGCGCGCTCCAGGCGCCGCGCGAACACGCCCGACTCGCGGATCGCGACCTGGTCCTCGTCCCCGGCGAGCACCGCCGCGAGCCGGCGCACCGCGGGCTCGTCGACCGTCTCCGGCAGGTCGACCAGGCCGCCCCACCGCGACGGCTGCTCCAGCGCGACCGCCCGGCCAAGCCCCCACACCGCGGCCTGGTCCGGGTTGGTGACGTCGTCGCACACCGCGCCCCGGGTGACGCACCACAGCGGCGCGTCGACGCCGAGGCTCTGGACCAGCGCCACCGTGGCGGCCGGCCCGTCGTCGGCCAGCGCCAGCAGCGACAGGATCCCGGCGAACTCTCCGTCCACAGTAGACATCTTCGGCGGGCTCGGCCCGGACGAGGTCGACGCCCAGCTCGCAGGTCCATGCCGGCGCCGGCAGCCCGGGCGGGGTGACGAGCAGCCACGTGCCGGATGGGCGTGCCCGTGGCGGTGACCGGGCGCCAGACGGGCCGGTAGCCGCAGCGAGTCCGCGGACGGTCGTGGCGGACGCCGGCCAGAAGCGCTGCCGCTGGAACGCGTACGTCGGCAGGTCGACCCGCGTCGCGCCGGTGCCGGCGAAGAAGGCCGGCCAGTCCACCCGCGCACCGCGCGAGTGCACGGTCGCCAGCGCCGTCACGACCGCGGTCTCCTCGTCGCGGTCGCGCCGCAACGCCGGCACCACCGCGACGTCGCTCTCCTGGGCCATCGCGGCGAGCACGCCGTCCGGGCCGAGCTCCAGGAAGTTCGTCGCGCCGGCGGCGCGCAGCGCGCATGACCGCGTCGGCGAACCGGACGCCGTCGCGCACGTGGCGGACCCAGTGCTCCGGTGAGCACAGCTCGTGCCGCGGTGGCGACCTCGCCGGTCAGCGTCGACACGACGGTGATCTCCGGCGGGTGGAAGGAAAGCCCGTCGGCCACCGCGCGGAACTCGGCCAGCATCGGCTCCATCAGCGGCGAGTGGAACGCGTGCGACACCGGCAGCCGCTTCGCCTTCTCGAACCGCGCCGCGATCGCCAGGACCTCGGCCTCGTCGCCCGCGATCACCACGGACGACGGGCCGTTCACCGCCGCGACGCCGACCCGTTCGGTCAGCAGCGGCGTCACCTCGTCCTCGGTGGCTCGCAGCGAGACCATCGCGCCGCCGGCGGGCAGCGCCTGCATCAGCCGGCCGCGGGCCGACACCAGCGTGCACGCGTCCTCGAGCGAGAGCACCCCGGCGACGTGCGCGGCGGCGATCTCGCCGACCGAGTGGCCCGCCACGAAGTCCGGGCCGCAGGCCCCACGACTCGACCAGCCGGTACAGCGCCACCTCGAGCGCGAACAGCGCGGGTTGCGTGTGGACGGTCCGGTCCAGCTCCGCCGCGTCGGCGCCCCACAGCACGTCCCGCAGCCCCGGGTCGAGCAGCGCGAGCACGCCGTCGAAGGCCTCGGCGAACACCGGGAACCGCTCGTACAGCTCGCGGCCCATGCCCAGCCGCTGCGCGCCCTGCCCGGTGAACAGGAACGCGAGGCCTGCCCCCGGCCGCCCGGTCCGCGCACCAGGCCGGGCGCGGGCTCGCCGTCCGCGAGCGCGGTCAGCGCCCGCAGCAGGTCCTCGCGGTCGGCCGCGACGACGGCCGCCCGGTGCTCGAGCGCGGCGCGGCCGGTGGCCAGCGAGTACGCCAGGTCAGTGAGGTGCGGCCGGTCCGGCCAAGCGTGCCAGCCGGCGGGCCTGCGCGCGCAGCGCCTCGGGGGTCGCGGCGGACAGCACGAGCGGCACCGGCCGCTCCTCGCCGGTCCGGCGGGCTCCGGCGCGCGTCGGGCGCCTGCTCGAGCACCACGTGCGCGTTGGTGCCGCTCAGCCCGAACGACGACACCCCCGCGCGGCGCCGGGATCCGGTCGCCGGCCACTCGGCGGACTCGGTCAGCAGCTCGATCGCGCCGGCCGTCCAGTCCACATGGGACGACGGCTCGGCGGCGTGCAGCGTCCGGGGCAGCACGCCGTGCCGCATCGCCAGCACCATCTTGATCACCCCGGCGACGCCGGCGGCCATCTGCGTGTGCCCGATGTTGGACTTCACCGAGCCGAGCAGCAGCGGCGCGCTCCCGGTCCTGCCCGTAGGTGGCCAGCAGCGCCTGCGCCTCGATCGGGTCGCCCAGCGCGGTGCCGGTGCCGTGCGCCTCCACGGCGTCCACCTCGGCCGCGGTCAGCCCGGCGTCGGCCAGCGCCTGGCCGATCACCCGCTGCTGCGACGGGCCGTTCGGGCGCGGTCAGCCCGTTGGACGCGCCGTCGGAGTTGACCGCCGAGCCGCGGATCACCGCGAGCACCGGGTGCCCGTTGCGCTCGGCGTCGGACAGCCGCTCCACCAGCAGCAGGCCGACGCCCTCGGCCAGGCTCATCCCGTCGGCGCCGTCGGCGAACGCCTTGCACCGGCCGTCCGGGGCCAGCGCGCGCTGCCGGCTGAACCCGACGAACGCGTCCGGAGTGGACATCACGGCCACGCCGCCGGCCAGGGCCAGCGAGCTCTCCCCGCTGCGCAGCGACTGGCACGCCAGGTGCAGCGCGACCAGCGACGACGAGCACGCCGTGTCCAGCGTGACCGCGGGGCCCTCCAGCCCGAACAGGTACGCCACCCGGCCGGACATGACGCTCGGCGATCGTCCCGGTGACCGCGTGCCCGCTCGTCGCGCCCGTCGGCGCCCGCGGCGACGCCGGCGTAGTCCTGGTAGCTCGCGCCGATGAACATGCCGGTCCGGCTGCCGCGCACCGACGCCGGGTCGATGCCCGGCGCGTTCGAACGCCTCCCACGCGGTCTCCAGCACCAGCCGCTGCTGCGGGTCCATCGCCAGCGCCTCGCGCGGCGAGATGCCGAAGAAGTCCGGGTCGAAGCCGGCCACGTCGGCCAGGAACCCGCCGTTGGTCGAGTAGGTCCGGCCGGTGGCGTCCGGGTCGGGGTCGTAGAGCCCGGCGGCGTCCCAGCCGCGGTCGGCGGGGAACCCGGAGATCGCGTCGCACGCCTCCGAGCGACCAGGTCCCACAGCTGTCCTCGGGCGAGGTCACGCCGCCCGGGATAGCGGCAGCTCATGCCGACGATCGCGATCGGCTCGTCGTCCGCGGCCGCGGCCCGCGCCGAGACCTCGGGGCGCCGCCGCCCGCGACCCGCGTCGCGCAGGAACGCCGGCCAGGGCGGCCGGGTTCGGGTGGTCGAACACCGTCGTCGTGGGCAGCGCCAGCCCGGTGGCGGTGGCCAGCCGGTTGCGCAGGTCCACCGCGGTCAGCGAGTCGAAGCCCGCGTCGCGGAACGCCTTCCGCTCGGCGACCGCCGCCGCGGAGGCGAACCCGAGCACGGCGGCGGCGTGGCCGCGGACCAGGTCCAGCAGCGCGCGGTCCTGCTCGGCGCGGGGCAGCCCGCGGATGCCCGGCAGGAACTCGCTGTCCGGTGTGGACTGTTCCGGTCCGGTGGCGAGGCGGTCGACCGCGGGCAGCTCGGCGAACAGCGTGCGTGGGCCGCCCGGCGGTGAAGACCGGGTGGTAGCGGTCCCAGTCGACGTCGGCGATCGCCAGCACGGTCTCGTCGTCGGCGAGCGCGCGGCCCAGCGCCGGCCAGCGCCAGGCCGGGGTCCATGAACCGCAGGCCGCTGCGCAGGATCTGCTCGGGGTCGACCCGGCCGAGCTCGCGGTCGTCGGCCCAGATGCCCCACGAGATCGCGGTGGCGGGCAGCCCGCGGGCGCGCCGGTGCTCGGCGAGCGCGGCGAGGTAGGCGTTGCCGGCGACGTAGGCGGCGTGGTTGCCGCTGCCCCACATGCCGGCCATGGAGGAGAACAGCACGAACGCGTCGAGGGGCTCGCCGGCCAGCAGCTCGTCGAGGTGCCGCGCGCCGGCGACCTTCGCGTCGATGACGCCGGCGAACGCCTCGACGGTGGTCTCGGCGAGCGGTGCGCAGCTCGATGAACGCGGCGGTGTGCACGACGGTGCGGATCGTGTGGCCGTCGGCCGTCAGCCCGGCGAGCATGTCCGCGACCGCGTCCCGGTCGGTGATGTCGCAGGCGACGACCGTGGCGGTGGCGCCCAGGGCCTCGAGCTCGGCGACCAGCTCCGCCGCGCCCGGCGCGGCTGCCCGCGGCGGCTGGTGAGCACGAGTGCTCGCCACCCTGCGCGGCGACCCACCGGGCCACGTGCGGGCCGAGGGTGCCGGTGCCGCCGGTGATCAGCGTCGTGCCGCGCGGCGTCCACGAGCGTTCCCGGTCGCCGGCGGGGGCCGGCACGACGCGCCGCGCGAACACGCCCGACGCGCGGATCGCGAGCTGGTCCTCGCCGTGCCCGCCGCCCAGCACGCCAGCGAGGCGGCGGGCGGCGTGCCGGTCGAGCGCGCCGGGCAGGTCGACGACGCCGCCCCAGCGTCCGGGTGCTCCAGCGCGGCCGTCCAGCCGAGACCGAGCACCTGGGCCTGGCCGGGGTTGGTCACCGGGTCGGCCCGGCCGGTCGACACCGCGCCGCGGGTGAGGCACCACAGCGGAGCGTCGACGTCGGCGTCCCCCAGCGCCTGTACGAGGGCGACGCTCAGCGCGAGCCCCGACCGAGAGCGCCGGGTGCGCCTCGCTGGGTTCCTCGGCCAGGGCGAGCGGTCGACACGATCCCGTCGACGTCGTCGAGGACCGCGAGCTGTGGCGCGAGGACCGCGCGGTCGGCGTCCCGGCCCGACGGTGACCACCGCGGACCTCGGCGCCGTGGGCCGTCAGCGCGTCGCGCACGTCCTGGTCGGCGACGCCGTCGGTCGTGACGAGCACCCAGGTGCCGGTCAGCGCCGGGGCCGGCGGCCGGTGAGCGGCCGCCAGGCGGTGCGGTACCGCCAGGAGTCCACTGTGGACTGGTCGCGCCGGTCGCGGCGCCAGGACGACAGCGCGGGCAGCACGCGGCCAGCGAGTCGGGGTCGATGGCCAGCCGCGCGCTGAGCGAGTCGAGGTCGGCGTCCTCGACGGCCGCCCAGAACTCCGCGTCCGCGGTCTCGGCCTCGTCGCGCGGCGCCTGCCGCGGCACCCAGAACGTCTCGCGCTGGAAGGCGTAGGTCGGCAGCTCGACCCGCCGCCCGGCCAGCCGCCAGTCGACCGGGACGCCGCGGACGAACAGCTCCGCGAGCGACGTGGTGAACCGGGTCATGCCGCCGTCGTCGCGCCGCAGCGTGCCGGCCACGACCGCCGTGGCCTCGGTGACGTCCACGATCTCGCCGACGCCCAGCGTGAGCACGGGGTGCGGGCTGACCTCGACGAACACCCGGTGCCGGCCGTCCAGCAGCGTGCGCACGGCCTGCTCGAACCCCACCGCGCAGGCGCAGGTTGCGGTACCAGTAGCCGGCGTCCAGCTCGGTGCCGGTGAGCCACTCGCCGGTCACCGTGGACAGGAACGGCACCTCGGCCGGGCGGGGCTCGATCGCCGGCGAGCCGGTCGCGCAGGTCGTCCTCGACCAGCTCGACCTGCGCGGAGTGCGACGCGTAGTCCACGCCGATCCGCCTGGCGCGCACGCGCTCGCTGCGGCAGCTCGCTCGCGCAGCGCGTCGAGCGCCGCCGGCTCACCGGCGACGACGACCAGGCCCGGCCCGTTCACCGCGGCGATCGACAGCCGCTCGTCCAGCCGGGGTTCGAGGTCGGCCACCGGCAGCGCCGACCGACATCATCGCCGCCGCGCCCGGACAGGGTCCGCGCGATCGCCTGGCTGCGCCGGACCGCGACCCGCGCGCCATCCGCGAGGGACAGCGCGCCGGCGACGACGGCGGCGGCGATCTCGCCCTGGGAGTGGCCGACGACGGCGTCCGGCACGACGCCGTGCGAGCGCCACAGCTCGGCCAGCGCGACCATCACGGCGAACGACGCGGGCTGCACGACGTCGACCCGGTCGAGGTCGCGCGCCGTCGCGCAGCACGTCCAGCAGCGACCAGTCGGTCAGCGGCGCCAGCGCGGCGGCGCACTCGGCCAGCCGCTCGGCGAACACCGGCGACTCGTCCAGCAGCCGGGCACCCATGCCCACCCACTGCGCGCCCTGGCCGGGGAACACGAACACGGTCCGGCCGTCGACGTCGGCGACGCCGGACACGGCGCGGCGCCGGAGGTGGCATCGTCCGCGAGCGCCCGCAGGCCATCGCGTCAGCTCGTCGGCGTCGGTCCCGACGACGACGGCGCGGTGGTCGAACGCGGCGCGCGTGGCGGTCGAGCGAGTACGCGACGTCCTCGACGGAGCCGGACCGTTCGGCGAGGTGGGACACGAGGTTCGCGGCCTGCGCGCGGACCGCGGCGGCCGTGCGGCCCGACACGACCCACGGCACGACGCCTGCCCGGGCGGGCGGCGCGGGCGGCTCCGCGGCCTCCGCGGCCGGCGCCTGCTCGACGACGACGTGCGCGTTGGTCCCGCTGATCCCGAAGGAGGACACGGCGGCCCGGCGCGGGCGACCCGTCTCGGGCCACGGGGTGGTCTCGGTCAGCAGCTCCAGCGCACCGGCCGACCAGTCCACGGTGGAGGACGGCCGGCCGACGTGCAGCGTGGGCGGCAGCTCGCCGTGGCGCATCGCCATGATCATCTTGATCACGCCGGCCACGCCGGCGGCCGACTGCGTGTGCCCGAGGTTCGACTTCACCGAGCCGAGCAGCACCGGGCTGCTCGCGGTCCTGGCCGTAGGTGGCCAGCAGCGCCTGCGCCTCGATCGGGTCGCCCAGCGCGGTGCCGGTGCCGTGCGCCTCCACGGCGTCGACGTCCGATGTGGACAGCCGGGCGCTGGCCAGCGCCTGGCGGATCACCCGCTGCTGCGCCGGGCCGTTGGGCGCGGTCAGGCCGTTGGACGTGCCGTCGGAGTTGACCGCCGAGCCGCGGACCACGGCCAGGATCGGGTGCCCGTTGCGCCGGGCGTCCGACAGCCGCTCGACCAGCAGCAGGCCGACGCCCTTCGGACAGGGTCATGCCGTCGGCCGTCGTCGGCGAAGGCCTTGCAGCGCCCGTCGGTGGCCAGCGCGCGCTGGCGGCTGAACGCGATGAACGGGTCCGGGCGTCGCCATGACGGTCGCGCCGCCGGCGAGCGCGAGCGTGCTCTCCCCGTTGCGCAGCGACTGGCACGCGAGGTGCAGCGCGACGAGCGAGGACGAGCACGCGGTGTCCACGGTGACCGCGGGACCTTCCAGGCCCAGCGCGTAGGCGACCCGGCCGGACAGGACGCTCGGGATGGTGCCGGTGATGAGGTGGCCCTCGGCGCCGTCGGCGACCTCCGAGCCGTACACCTGGTAGCTGGAGCCGACGAAGGTGCCGGTCCGGCTGCCCCGCAGCGCGATGGGGTCGATGCCGCCGCGCTCGAACGACTCCCACGCGGTCTCCAGCAGCAGCCGCTGCTGCGGGTCCATGGTGAGCGCCTCGCGCGGCGAGATGCCGAAGAAGCCGGGGTCGAACTCGGCGGCCTCGGCGACGAACCCGCCCTGGGTCAGGTAGGTCCGGCCCGCGCGGTCGGGGTCCGGGTCGTAGAGGGTCGCGGTGTCCCAGCCGCGGTCGGCCGGGAACTCGCCGACCGCGTCGACGCCGTCGCGCGACGAGGTCCCACAGGTGTTCCGGCGAGCTGACGCCGCCGGGGAAGCGGCAGCCGATGCCGATGATCGCGACGGGTTCGTCGGCGTAGGCGGCGCCGGCCACCGCCACGTCCGCGGTCGCGCCGCCGAGCAGCTCGGTCCGCAGGTACCCGGCGAGCGCCGCCGGGGCCGGGTAGTCGAACACCAGCGTGGTCGGCAGCGCGGCGAGGCCGGTGCGCGCCACCAGCCGCCGGCGCAGCTCCACCGCGGCGAGCGAGTCGAACCCCAGGTCGCGGAAGGGCTTGGCGGAGCCGACGGCGTCCGGGGAGGCGTGCCCGAGCACGGCCGCGGCTTCCTCCCTGACCAGCTCAAGGACCACGCGCCGGCCGTCCTGTTCGGACAGCTCGCGCAGCCGCGCGGCCAGCGCCGCGTCCGCCTCGCCGCCGCCACGCAGCCTGGCCACGTCCGCCAGCCCGTCGAACAGCGCGCTCGGCCGGCCGGCGGTGAAGACGGGGTGGAACCGTTGCCAGTCCACGTCGGCGACCGTGACCACGGCGTCCTGGCCGCTGATCGCGCGGCCCAGCTCCCGCAGGGCCAGGCGGGGCGGCAGCATCCCGAGCCCGCGCCGGCGGAGGTGTTCGCTCATGGTCTCGTCGGTGGCCATCCCGGCCTCGGCCCACGGGCCCCACGCCACGGACGTCGCCGCCAGGCCGCGCGCGCGGCGGTGCGCGGCGAGCGCGTCGAGGTAGGCGTTGCCCGCGGCGTAGGCGCCCTGTCCGGCGCTGCCCCAGACGCCCGCGATCGAGGAGAAGAGGACGAAGAAGTCCAGCTCGCGGTCGCCCAGCAGGTCGTCGAGGTTCGCCGCGCCCACGGTCTTGGCCGACAGCACGGCGGTGAACGCGTCGGGCTCGGCCGCGTCGAGGGGCTCCCCCGCCTGCGCGACACCCGCGGCGTGCACCACGCCGGTGAGCTCCGGCAGGTCCGCCAGCACGGCGGCGAGCGCGTCCCGGTCGGCGACGTCGCAGGCCACGACGTCCACCCGGACGCCGGACTCCGCCAGCTCCGCGGCCAGCTCGGGCGCGCCGGGGGCGTCGGGGCCGCGGCGGCTGGTCAGCACCAGGTGCTCCGCGCCGGAGGCGGCGAGCCAGCGGGCGACCTCGGCACCCAGCCCCCCGGTGCCGCCGGTGACCAGCACGGTGCCGCGGGCCGTGAGCTCGCCGGTGCCGCCCGGGCGGGCATGCCGGTGGAGCCGGCGGGCGAACACGCCGGGCTCGCGGATCGCGACCTGGTCCTCGGGCCCGGTCAGCGCCGCGGCCAGCCGCTCGTCGGCGGCCGCGGTCAGGTCGACCACCCCACCCCAGCGCCGCGGCTGTTCGAGCGCCGCGACCCGGCCGAGCCCCCACACCTGCGCCTGGGCCGGGTTCTCGACGGTCTCGCCGGGCAGCACCGCGACCGCGCCGCGGGTCAGCGCCCACACCGGCACCTCGGCGTCGCGGTCGGCGAGCGCCTGGAGCAGTGCGAGGGTGGCCAGCACGTCGCCCAGCGACAGCACGCCGGTGACGTCGCCGAGGTCGCCGAGCCGCTCGGCCAGCTCGGTGCGGTCGCCGCGGCCGTCCACCGGCCGGACGTCTGCACCGGCGGCGCGGAGCGCGTCGGTGACGTCCGGTTCCGCCTCGGTGCCGACCACGAGCCAGGTGCCTTCGAGCGACCCGGTGGGCGCGACCGGCTCCCAGGCCACCCGGTAGCGCCAGGAGTCCACAAGGGACTGTTCGGGGTCGGCGTCGCCGGCCGCCCAGTGGTACTCGCGCTGGAAGGCGTAGGTCGGCACGTCGACCACGTGCGCGCCGGTACCGGCGAAGAACGCCGCCCAGTCCGGGGTGAGGCCGTGAACGTGCAGCCGGGCGAGCGCGTCCGTGCACGCGCGGTCCTCGGGCTGGTCCTTGCGCAGCAACGGAACCGCCACGAGCTCGCTGGTCTCGCCCACGATCGCGGACAGCGCGCCGTCCGGCCCCAGCTCGACGACCGTCCGCACGCCCTGGTCGGCCAGCGAGGCGACGGCGTCGCCGAACCGCACCGTCGCGCGGACGTGGTGCACCCAGTAGTCCGCCGTGCCGACCGGTGAGAGCATCGGGATCGCGGGCTCGTGGAAGGTGAGCCCCTCCACCACCGTCCGGAACTCGTCGAGCATGGGCTCCATCAGCGGCGAGTGGAACGCGTGCGACACGCGCAGGCGCGTCGACTTCTCGAACCGCCCGGCGATGGCCGCCACCTCGGCCTCGTCCCCGGCGATCACCACCGACGACGGCCCGTTCACCGCGGCGATGCCCACCCGCTCGGTCAGCAGGGGCACGACCTCGTCCTCGGCCGCGCGCAGCGACACCATCGCCCCGCCGGACGGCAGGGCCTGCATCAACCGGGCGCGCGCCGAGACGAGCGTGCAGGCGTCCGGCAGGGACAGCACGCCGGCGACATGGGCCGCGGCGATCTCGCCGATCGAGTGCCCCACCAGAAAGTCCGGGCGCACGCCCCACGACTCCAGCAACCGGAACAACGCCACCTCGAGCGCGAACAACGCGGGCTGCGCCCACCCCGTCCGGCCCAGCGCCTCGGCGTCGTCGCCCCATACGACCTCGGCCACGCCTGGCGCCAGGTTCGCGACCACCGCGTCGAACGCCTCGGCGAACACCGGGTAGTGCGCGTACAGCTCACGCCCCATGCCGAGGCGCTGCGAGCCCTGCCCGGCGAAGACGAACGCCGTCCGCCCCCGCGCACCGGCATCGGCGGCGTACACGCCGGGCGCGGCACGACCCGCCGCCAGCGCGTGCAGACCCGCCAGCACCTCGTCGCGATCGCCGACCGCGGCGGCCCGGTGCCCGAACGCCGACCTAGCCGTCGCCAGCGTGAACGCGACGTCGCCGAGGCCCTGCTCCGGCCGCGCCACCAGGCTCGCCGCGAGCCGGCCGGCCTGGGCGCGCAACGCCTGCTCGCTCTTGCCGGACAGCACGAGCGCGACGGCTTCGGGCTCGGTGGCGGGCGCCGCCTCGGTGGGGGCGGGCTGTTCGAGCACGACGTGCGCGTTGGTCCCGCCGATGCCGAACGACGAGACGCCGCAGCGGCGCGGCCGCCCGGTCTCCGGCCACGCGGCCGCCTCGGTCACCAGCTCGACCGACCCGGCCGCCCAGTCCACATGCGACGACGGCGCGTCGACGTGCAGGGTCCGGGGTACCGTGCCGTGCCGCATCGCCTGCACCATCTTGATCACTCCGGCGACGCCCGCGGCGGCCTGGGTGTGCCCGAGGTTGGACTTGACCGACCCCAGCAACAATGGTGCCCCGCGGTCCTGCCCATAGGTCGCCAGCAGCGCCTGCGCCTCGATCGGGTCGCCCAACGCGGTGCCGGTGCCGTGCGCCTCCACCACGTCGATGTCCGATGTGGACAGATCGGCGGTCGCCAGCGCCTGGCGGATCACCCGCTGCTGCGACGGGCCGTTCGGTGCGTTGATCCCGTTCGACGCGCCGTCGGAGTTGACGGCGGAACCCCGCACCACGGCGAGGATCTCGTGCCCGTTGCGCAGCGCGTCGGAGCGGCGTTCGAGCACGAGCACGCCGATGCCCTCGGCCCAGCCCACCCCGTCGGCCGACTCGGCGAACGGCTTGCAGCGCCCGTCCGGGGACAGGCCGCCCTGGCGGGAGAACTCGACGAACGCGGCGGGCGTGGACAGCACGGTCACGCCGCCGGCCAGCGCCAGCGTGCACTCACCCTCGCGCAGCGCCTGCGCCGCGAGGTGCAGCGCGACGAGCGAGGACGAGCAGGCGGTGTCGACCGTGACGGCCGGGCCCTCGAGGCCGAACGTGTAGGCGACCCGGCCGGACGCGACGCTCGCCGAGGCGCCGTTGCCCCGGTAGCCCTCGAACTCCTCGGCCTCCAGCAGGCGCGCGTAGTCGTTGTACATCAGGCCGGCGAACACCCCGGTCCGGCTGCCGTGCAGGGAGACCGGGTCGATGCCGGCCCGCTCGACGGCCTCCCACGACGCCTCCAGCAGCAGGCGGTGCTGCGCGTCCGTCGCCCGCGCGTCGCGAGGACTCATGCCGAAGAACTCCGCGTCGAACCGCGGCGCGTCGTGGACGAAGCCGCCGGTCCGGGCGTAGGAGGTGCCCGCGTGCGCCGGGTCGGGGTCGTAGAGGTCCAGCGGCCAGCCGCGGTCGGCGGGGAAGCCCGACACGGCGTCGACGCCGTCCGCGACCACGCGCCACAGGTCCTCCGGGGACTCGACGCCACCCGGGTATCGGCAGCTCATCCCGACGATCACGATCGGGTCGCCGCTGCGCGCGGCCAACGGCGCCCCGGTGTCCGGGTCCGGGCCGGTGCCCAGCAGCTCGGTGCGCAGGAAGTCGGCGACGGCCGCGGCGTTCGGGTAGTCGAACGTCGTCGTCGCGGGCAGGCGCAGCCCGGTCAGCTCGGCCAGCCGGTTGCGCAGCTCCACCGCGGTCAGCGAGGTGAAGCCGAGCTCGGTGAAGGCCTGGGTGGGTTCGACCGCGGTGCCGTCGTCGTGTCCGAGGACGAGCGCGACCGCATCGCGCACGAGGTCCAGCAGCAGCTCGCGTTGCCGGTCCGCGACCAGCTGCACGAGCCGGTCGACCAGCGACACGGCCGCCGCGGAGCTGACCGCCGCACGGCGTTGCCGGGCCGGCACGAGGCCGCGGAGCAGATGCGGGATCTCGTCGCGCCCGCGCAGCGCGGCCAGGTCGACCCGGGCGGTGACCACGGCCGGGCGGTCGGCGGTCGCCGCGGCGTCGAAGAGGGCCAGGCCGTCCTCGGCGGCCAGCGGGGGCGTCCCGATCCGGGTCAGCCGCGCGATGTCCACATCGGACATCGCGCCGGCCATGCCGGTCCGCCAGGGCCCCCAGGCCAGCGACGTGGCGGGCAGGCCCGCCGCACGCCGGTGCTCGGCCAGGGCGTCGAGGAAGGCGTTGCCCGCCGCGTAGCCCGCCTGCCCCGCGCTGCTGTACGTGCCGGCCAGCGAGGAGAACAGGACGAACGCGGACAGGTCGAGGTCCCGGGTCAGCTCGTGCAGGTGCCAGGCCGCGTCCACCTTCGGCGCCAGTACGGCGTCGAGCCGGTCCGGCGTCTGTGCCTCGACGACGCCGTCGTCGAGGACGCCGGCGGCGTGCACGACACCCGAGACCGGGACGCGCGCCAGCAGGTCCGCCAGGGCGTCGCGGTCCGCGGCGTCGCAGGCGACGGCGCGGACGTGCGCGCCGAGCGCGGTCAGGTCGGCCACCAGCTCGGCGGCGCCCGGGGCGTCCGGGCCGCGGCGGCCGGCGAGCACCAGGTCGCGCACGCCGTGCTCGGCCACGAGGTGCCTGGCGACCAGCGCACCCAGGCCGCCGGTGCCGCCGGTGACCAGGACCGTGCCGCGCCACTCAGCGGCGGCACCCGATGCGACGCGGCTCAGTCGCGCGGCCCGGATCTCGCCGTCGCAGATCAGCAGCTGCGGCTCACCCGAGGCGACCGCGCCGGGCAGTGCCGCCCGGGACGCCTCGGTGTCGTCCGTGTCCACCAGGACGAACCGGTCCGGGTGCTCTGCCTGCGCCGAGCGCACCAGGCCCCACACCGCCGCGGCCGCCGGGTCGTGCCCGCCGACCGCGCCCTCGGTCCGGAACACCAGGCGGCCGGCCCGCTCGCCGGCCAGCCAGTCCTGGACGCGCGCCAGCACGGCCGCGGTGGCCGCGTGCGCGGCGGCCGCCCCGACGCCGTCGGTCACGACGGGCTCGACCACGACATCGCCGGCCGCATCGCCCGGCGCGCCCAGCGGCACCCAGTCCAGCGCGAACAGCGAGTCGCGAACCGACGCCGCGGTCAGCTCGCCGGCGGACAGCGCACGCGTGGACAGCGAGCCGACCGACAGCACGAGCGCGCCCGCGGGGTCCACCATGGTCAGCGAGACCGAGCGCGGGCCCGTCGGCGACAGCCGCACCCGAACCGTCGCCGCCCGGGTGGCGTGCAGGGACACGCCCTCCCACGCGAACGGCACGCCGGGCTCGTCCGTGTCCAGCAGGAACGCCGCGTGCAGGGCCGCGTCCAGCAGGGCCGGATGCACGCCGAACGACCCGGCGTCGGGCACGGCGACCTCGGCGTAGCAGTCCTCGCCGTGCCGCCACGCGGCGGTCAGCCCGCGCAGCAACGGCCCGTAGGCGAAGCCCTCTTCGGCGCGCAGGTCGTAGAAGCCTGTCAGGTCAACGGGTTCCGCGCCGGGCGGCGGCCACTGTGCGACGCCGGCGTCCTCGTCGGGTGCCGTGGCGAGCACGCCGGTCGCGTGCCGGGCCCACTCGTGGTCGGCGCCGTCGTCCGGGCGCGCGAAGACCGTCACGGGGCACCGGTCCGACTCGTCGGCCACGCCCACCCGCACCTGCAGCGCCACACCGCCCCGCTCGGGCAGGACCAGCGGCGCGTCGAGCGTCAGCTCCTCGACCCGCGCGCAGCCGGTCGCCTCGCCGGCATGGATCGCCAGCTCCACGAACGCCGCGCCGGGCAGCACGACCGCGCCGTGCACCACGTGGTCGGCGAGCCACGGTTGCGAGTGGACGGACAGCCGGCCGGTCAGCAGGAAGCCGTCACCGTCGGCGAGCTCGGCGCTGGCACCCAGCACCGGGTGGTCGGTGGCCACCAGCCCGGCCCCGGCCACGCCCGACCGGGAACGGCGGGCCGGTGGCCAGAAACGCCGGTGCTGGAAGGCGTAGGTCGGCAGCGACACCCGGCGCGCACCGCCGGCGAAGAAACCGGCCCAGTCCGGCGTGACGCCGTGCACGTGCAACCGGCTCAGCGCCGTCACGACCGCCGGCTCCTCGGGCTGGTCGGCGCGCAGCAAGGGCACCAGCGCGACGTCCGGGGCGGTCTCCGCCGCCATCGCGGACAGCACGCCGTCCGGCCCGAGCTCCACGGCGGCGGTGACGCCGCGCGACGCCAGCTCGCCGATCGCGTCGGCGAACCGCACGCCCTGGCGGACCTGCCGCACCCAGTACTCCGGACTGGTCACCGGTTCGTCCGTGTCCACAGTAGACACGAGGTCGACGGTGGGCTCTGCGTAGGTCAGCGACTCGGCCACCGCGCGGAACTCGGCCAGCATCGGGTCCATCAGCGGGGAGTGGAACGCGTGCGAGGTCCGCAGCCGTTTCGCCTTCTCGAACCGGCCGGCCACCGCGAGCACCGCCCGCTCGTCGCCGGCGATCACCACCGACCGCGGGCCGTTCACGGCGGCGATCGACACGTCCTCGCCCAGCAGCGGCGTGACCTCGTCCTCGGCCGCGAGCAGCGAGACCATCGCCCCGCCAGCCGGCAGGGCATCCATCAGCCGGCCGCGCGCGGACACCAGCGCGCACGCGTCCGGCAGCGACAGCACCCCGGCGACGTGCGCGGCCGCGAGCTCGCCCACCGAGTGACCGACCAGGTGGTCCGGCGCGATCCCCCACGACTCGACCAGCCGGTACAGCGCCACCTCCAGCGCGAACAGCGCGGGCTGGGCGATCCCGGTCCGGTCCAGCTCGTCGGGCTCGCCGTCCCACATCACCGCGCGGACGGCCGGGTCGAGCCCGGCCAGCACGGCGTCGAACGCCTCGGCGAACACCGGGAACCGCGCGTGCAGCTCGCGTCCCATGCCCAGGCGTTGCGCGCCCTGGCCGGCGAAGAGGAAGGCGACCTTCTGCTTGGGTTCGGCGGTACCGGCGTGCAGCCCCGAGGCCTGGCCGCCCTCGGCCAGCGCCGTCAGTGCGGCCACGGCCTGGTCGCGGTCGCCGGCGACGAAGGCGGCGCGGCGCGGGAACGCGGAGCGGGTGGTGGCGAGCGAGTACGCGACGTCGGCGGGCTCGACGTCCGGGTCCGCCAACCGGTCGAGCAACCGCGCGGCCTGGTCGCGCAGTGCGTCCTCCGTACGGGCCGACACCAGCCACGGCACGATCGCCGGGCGCGCCGGCTCGGCCACGGGCTCCGCCCGGGGCGCCTCCTCGATGATCACGTGGGCGTTCGTGCCGCTGAGGCCGAACGAGGACACGCCGGCCCGGCGCGGCTCCCCGGTCTCCGGCCACGGCGCGGCCTCGGTCAGCAGCTCGACCGCGCCGGCCGTCCAGTCCACATGCGACGACGGGGTGGCGGCGTGCAGGGTCTTGGGCAGCATGCCGTGCCGCATCGCCATGATCATCTTGATCACGCCGGCGGCACCGGCGGCGGCCTGCGCGTGGCCGATGTTGGACTTGATCGACCCCAGCCGCAGCGGCCGGCTCCGCTCCCCGCCGTAGGTGGCGAGCAGCCCCTGCGCCTCGACCGGGTCGCCGAGCGTCGTGCCGGTGCCGTGCGCCTCGACGGCGTCGACCTGGTCGGCGGAGAGCCGGCCGTTGGCCAGGGCCTCGCGGATCACGCGCTGCTGCGACGGGCCGTTGGGTGCGGTCAGGCCGTTGGAGGCGCCGTCGGAGTTGATGGCCGACCCCCGCACCACGGCGAGGATCTCGTGGCCGTTGCGCACGGCGTCGGCCACCTGTTCCAGCACGAGCACGCCCACACCCTCCGACCAGCCCGTGCCGTCGGCCGCGTCGGCAAAGGACCGGCACCGGCCGTCGGCGGACAGGCCGCCCTGCCGGCTGAACTCCACGAACAGGTCCGGTGTGGACATCACGGTCACGCCACCGGCGAGCGCGAGCGTGCTCTCGCCGGTGCGCAGCGACTGGATCGCCCAGTGCAGGGCCACGAGCGACGACGAGCACGCCGTGTCCACCGTGACCGCGGGGCCGACCAGGCCGAGCTGGTAGGCCAGCCGGCCGGAGATGATGCTGTCGGCGCGGCCGGTGAGCAGGAAGCCCGCCGCCCCCTCGGCGTCCCGGGCGTCGTAGTCCTGCGCCATGGCGCCGACGAACACGCCGGTCCGCGAGCCACGCAGCCCGGCCGGGTCGATGCCGGCCTGTTCGACGGCCTCCCAGGCCACCTCCAGCACCAACCGCTGCTGCGGGTCCATCGACACCGCCTCGCGCGGGGAAATGCCGAAGAACTCCGCGTCGAAATCGCCGGCCGTGTGCAGAAAACCGCCCGACGTGGTCGCCGACGCATTCACGCCCGCCGGATCGCGCAGGCTTTCCAGGTCCCAGCCGCGATCGGCGGGGAATTCGGTGATGCCGTCGCGTTCGGTGGCCACCAGCCGCCACAGGTCCGCCGGGCCGGTGATTCCACCCGGATACCGACAACCCATTCCGACAATGGCCACCGGCTCGCTGCCCTGCTCCTCCAGATCCCGGACGCGTTGCCGGGTACGGCGCAGGTCGGCCGTCGCGCGCTTGAGGTAGTCCCGGAGCTTCTGCTCGTTCTCCATATGTCCCAACCCGATTCTCAGCGTCACACGTGCCCGCCAGTGTGCGGATCGGAGTCATAGGGGAATCGTTAGTACGACCGGCCGATCGGTGCACCGATCGGCTACCCCACCCGGTGAGTGATTCTCGGTAGCCAGCACGACTTACCACAAGAGGCGTTGCTGGACAACAGGCTGAATCATTAGCTTTGAGTCATCCCGATTCCACTCGAACCGACCGACAAGTCGAGGGAGAGAGCAGCATGAAAATCCTGGCCACGAGCTGCCCCAGCGAGGAACACCTCTATCCGATGCTGCCCACGCTCTGGGCCCTGCGAAACGCCGGCCACGACGTACTCGTCGCCGTGCCCGCGCCGTTCGCGAAGACGACCGCGGCCACGGGCCTGCCCGCCACCAGCGTCGTGGCGGACCTGCGGCCGGTCGCCGTGAGGTCGCAGCCGGGGCAGGACGCGACGATCGCCGACCTGGCCGGCCACGTCGTCGACCACTACGTGCCGGTCGCCGAGCAGACCGTGGCCCGCACGGTCACGCTGGCCGAGGTGTGGCAGCCCGATCTGGTGATGTGCAGCGACTGGGAGTACGCGGGCCCGATCGCCGCCGCCGCGATCGGTGCGCCCACCGTGCTGCACGGACGCGGCATGCTCCCCCACCCGGCCATCAAGTCCCTGGTCGACGAGGCGCTCCGACCGCTGCACCGCGAATGGGGCCTGGCCGACGGCGCGCCGGACCACTGGAAGATCATCGACAACTGCCCGCCGAGCCTGCAGTGGACGGCCCCGCCCGGGAACACCGTGTCCAGCCGGTACGTCACCTTCCACCGCCCGGCCGAGCTGCCGCCGTGGGTGTTCGACGAGCTGGAGGCGCCGCGGGTGCTGGTCACCCTGAGCACCGACCCGCAGACCCGCGACCGCGGCGGCCTGTTGCACAAGATCATGCAGGCGTTGCTGCCGCTGGACATCGAGGTCGTCGTCGCGGGCGGGGAATACCTCGGCCTCGACCGCCTGACCGAGGTGCCGCGCCGCACCCGGGTCACGCACGGCCTGCCGCTGTCCCACCTGGTGCCCACGTGCTCCGCGGTCATCCACGACGGCGACGCCAGCAGTGTCATGGCGGCCGCGGTCACCGGTGTCCCGCAGCTCGGGCTGCCGCAGGTCTGCGGGCAGTTCCAGCACATCGACCGGATCGAGGAGATCGGGGCGGGCGTGTCCCTGCACCCGGAGCAGGGGACGGTCAGCACCATCACCGAGGCCACCCGGATGCTGCTGAGCGAGCTGGGCCAGCGCGCCGTCGCCCGCCGGCTGCAGGTGGAGAACGCCGACCAGCCGCGACTGGACGAGGTCGTGCAGGTCCTCGAGCGCGCCATCCCCACCCAGACGCGGCCGGCGTTCGCCTCGAACAGGCCGCGGCGCCGCGTGCCGCCGGCGGTGTCGCTGGACGCTCCGACCACCCGCGTGGTCGCGGGCCGGAGCCGGCCGGCGCCGGCCGAGAGCGCGCCGCGGGCCGGCCGGCGCGTCAACGGCCACCGGGCCGCGGCGGACAACAGCGCGTAGTACCACCGGTCTCCTGTCCCGCCGGGTGCCTGCACCCGCCCGGCGGGACAGGGTCACATCACCGCCCGGTCGCCCAGGTCGTCCCCGCTGACCCCCTCGCGCAACGCCTTCGCCACCGCCAGCGTCCGGTTCGAACAGTCCATCTTGGACAGGATGTTGGCGACGAGCCGCTTGGCGCCGTGCTCGGAGATGCCCAGCCGGCGCGCGATCTGCCTGTTGCTCAGGCCTTCCACCAACAGCAGGAGCGCCTCGTGCTCGCGGGGAGTGAGGCGCGGCCGCGGGGTCAGCGTCAGCAGGTCCCTGGCCAGGCCCGGCGACATCGGCAGGTCGCCTGCGGCGATCCTGGTCAGCGCGTCGTGCAGGTCAGGGCCGTTGAGGTCGCCAAGGGTGAGGAAGCCGGCGCCGCGGATGCCGGAGAGCCGGGACACGCGCGACAGCTCGGCCGCCTCGCGTTCGTCGACCAGCACCAGGATTCTGGTGCCCTTCTCCTCGGCCATTCGCAACAGCCGCACCGACTCCTCGTCGGACTCGGCCAGCAGCACGATCAGGATGCTCGCATCCGGCACCGCTTCGCTGAACGTGTCCGGATGCGTCGTCTCGACGTCGTGCGCCTGCAGCATCCGTTCGATGCCGAACCGCACGACGTCGTTGCCGATGGCTACGAACACGCTCATCCCGATCGTCATGCGCATCATGATCCGACTCACGGTCTCGGGAAACTGTCAGATTCTCGGTCACCTCTAGGTCTTTCCACACCCGCGATCCGCTTTCCTGGCAAACAGGTACACCAAGCGGCCAGGCCGCACGATGTCCTTCTGGGACCACGAAGGAGCAGCACCGTGACCGTCACCGACAACGCAGCCGCACTGTGGATCCGCCGCTACCATCCGGCGCCGTCCGCGCCGGCCCGCCTGATCTGCTTCCCGCACGCGGGCGGGTCGGCCAGCTACTTCCACCCGCTCTCGGCGCGGTTCGCCCCCGGGGTGGACGTGGTGGCCCTGCAGTACCCGGGTCGCCAGGACCGCCGGCACGAGCCGTGCCTGACCGACATCGGCGACCTCGCCGACCGGATCACCGCCGAGATCACCGCCGACGGCGACCCCGGCCCGACCGTGTTCTTCGGCCACAGCATGGGCGCGGTGCTCGCCTTCGAGACCATCCTGCGGCTGGAACAGCGCGACTGGCCCGGCCGGCGCGCGCTGGTCGTCTCCGGCCGGCGCGGCCCCGCGACCCACCGCGAGGAGACCGTGGCCGAGGAGAGCGACGACGGCCTCATCCGGGAGATCAGGAAGCTCAACGGAACCGACTCGAGCCTGCTGGCCGACGACGACATCCTGCGCATGGCGCTGCCGTCCCTGCGCGGCGACTACCAGGCGATCGAGTCCTACCGCTGCCCGCCCGACCGCACGATCCACGCCCCGATCACGGCGCTGACCGGCGATGCCGACCCGCGCACGACCGTGGCGGAGGCGGCCGCGTGGTGCGCCCACACGCGGGGCACGTTCCGGCTGCAGGTCTTCCCCGGCGGTCACTTCTTCCTGCAGGACCACCAGGACGCGGTGAGCGCGGAGATCGCCAAGGACATCCGCACGGTCACCGCGTAGCCGATACGAGAACGACCCCGGTGAGCGAGTCACCGGGGTCGTTTCGTGTCGGGCTACCAGCTGGTGACCAGCTCCAGATCCGCGTACTGGCGCTCGCGCGACACGGCGCGCAGGTCCGCCTCCACCATCATCCGCATCAGGTCCGGGAAGGCGATGGTCGGCTCCCAGCCCAGCGCACGGCGCGCCATGGTCGAGTCCGCGCACAGCGTCTCCACCTCGGCGGGGCGGACCAGGGCCGGGTCGACCTCGACGTGGTCCTCCCAGCTCAGTCCCGCGTGCTCGAACGCTATCCGGGCGGCGTCGCGGATTGAGTACATCTGGCCGGTGCCGATCACGTAGTCGACCGGCTCGTCCTGCTGCAACATCAGGTGCATCGCGCGCACGTAGTCGCCGGCGAAACCCCAGTCCCGCACCGCGTCCAGGTTGCCGAGGTACAGCTTGTCCTGCAGGCCCTGCTTGATCCGGGCCACGGCCAGCGAGATCTTCCTGGTGACGAACTCGGTCCCGCGCCGCGGCGACTCGTGGTTGAACAGGATTCCCGAGACGCCGTACAACCCGTAGGACTCGCGGTAGTTGCGGGTGATGAAGTGCCCGTAGGCCTTGGCCACGCCGTATGGGCTGCGCGGGTGGAACACGGTCGTCTCCGACTGCGGCGACTCGGCGACCTTGCCGAACATCTCCGACGAGGACGCCTGGTAGAACCGGATCTGCCCGGACGGCACCTGCCCCGAGCTGGACAGCCCGTTGACCATCCGGATCGCCTCCAGCATCCGCAGCACGCCCAGGCCGTTGATCTCGGTGACCAGCTCGGCCTGCTGCCAGGACATCGGGACGAACGAGACGGCACCGAGGTTGTAGGCCTCGTCCGGCTGGATCGTGTCGATCGCGGAGACCAGGCTGGCCTGGTCCATCAGGTCACCGTCGACGAACTTCACGTCGGACAGGTGCCGGCTGACCCACAGCCGGCGCGGGTTGGCCTGCCCGCGGATGAGGCCCCATACCTGGTACCCCTCCGCGATCAGGTGTTCGGCCAGGTATGACCCGTCCTGCCCGGTTATCCCGGTGATCAGCGCGCGCTTGGACATGTGGTGGCACCCTTTCTCGTCGGTCTGCGCGCGGCGGGCGCTGGGCCACGGCCGGCGGAGTCATCTTCGTGGAGCGGATGTCGGGGTCCTTCTGCGGCCACGGGACGGGAGGCGCCCCGCGGCGTTTCTTGCGGGCCCGCAGGCGTTGCGCGGTGTTCTCGACCACCGTGTACAGCGTAGGCACCAGGACCAGGGTGAGCAGGGTCGAGCTGATCAGCCCGCCGATCACCACGAGGGCGAGCGGCTTGCCGATGAACCCGCCCTCACCCGAGCCGCCCAGCGCCATCGGGACCATCGCGAAGATGGTGGCCAGCGCGGTCATCAGGATCGGCCGCAGCCTGCGCCGGCCGCCCTCGATCACCGCGGCCTGCACGTCCATGCCCCGCTTGCGGTACTGGTTGACCAGGTCGATCAGCACGATCGCGTTGGTGACCACGATGCCGACCAGCATCAGCAGGCCGATCAGCGCGGGCAGGCCCAGCGGCGTGTCCGTGGCCAGCAGCATGCCGAACGCGCCGGTCGCCGCGAACGGGATGGACACCAGCAGGATCAGCGGCTGCACGATGCTGCGGAAGGTGGCCACCATGATCACGAAGACGATCGCGATCGCGGCCAGCAGCGCGAGGCCGAGGTCGCCGAACGCCTCCGCCTGGTCGGCACTCACCCCGCCGAGCGAGTAACGTGCCCCGCCGGCCAGATCGAGTCCTTTCAGGACGGTGTCGAGCTTCGCGTTGACCGCGCCGAGGTCCGAGCCGACCGGCTTCGCGGAGATCGTCGCGCTCGGCTCGCCGCCGGTGCGGTTGATCTTCACGGGTCCCTGCACGGTCCGGATGTCGGCGATGCTCTCCAGCGGGACGACCTTGCCGGCGCCGGTCCCCGCGACGGGCAGGGCGCGCAGCGCGTCCACGTCCCCGGTCCGGTTCCCGGACCGCAGCAGGACCTGCCGCCGCTGCCCGGCGATGACGACCTCACCGAGGGTCTGCCCGCCGAGCGACTGGGCGGTGAGCGCGCCGACGGTCTCCGGCGATACCCCGGCGTTGGCCGCGGCCCGCTCGTCGACGTCGATCTGCACCCGTTCGGTGGTCTGCGCCAGGTCGCTGGTGACGTCGCTGACCACATCGGTGTCGGCCATCGCCTTGCGCACCTGTTCGGTGGCGGTCTGCAGGGCCTCCTGGTCCGGGGCGGTGACCACGACCTTCAGCGCGTCGGCCACGGCGCCGCCGGACTGCGCGCCGAAGGACAGCTCGCCGATGCCGGGGACGTCCTTGGCCTTGTCTCGCAGCCGTTTCCGCAACACCTCGAGGTCGGTTCCCTTGTGGACGGTGGCCTGGAAGGTGCTGTGGCCCTCGACGTCGCCGGAGGACGGGTCGCTGCCCACCGTCGCCTGGTACACCCCGACCTCGGGAGCGTCGTCGAGCAGCTGCTCGAACTTCTTGGCCGCCGCGTCCCGGACGGCCAGGCTCGACCCGGCCGGCAGCTCCTGGGTGATGCTGAGGCTCTCCCCCTGGTTGTTGTCGAGGAAGTTCGTCTCCAGCTTGGACATCAGGCCCACCGTGCCGACCAGCGCGGTCAGCGCGAGGACCAGCGTGACGGCCTTGTGGCCGGTGGCGAACCGGACCACCGGCACGTACCACCCGCCCAGCCGGTCGCGGCGGCCGGCCGCGGGCTTGCGCCGCTCGGGCCGCAGGAACCAGTACGACAGCACGGGAATCACGGTCAGGGACACGACGAGCGAGGCCAGCAGCGCGACCACGACCGTGACCGCGAACGGCGACAGCAGCTGCCCGGCGGTCCCGCCGACGAACGCGATCGGCAGGAACACCGCGGCCGTCGTGAGGGTCGACGCGGTGACCGCGCCGCTCACCTCCCGGACGCCGTGCATGATCGCGCGGGTCTTGCCCGCGCCGGGTTTCACCTGCCGTTTGATGTTCTCCAGCACCACGATCGAGTCGTCGACGACGCGGCCGACGGCGATGGTGAGCGCGCTCAGGGTCAGCACGTTCAGCGAGAGATGGCTGGACCACAGCACGATCAGCGCGAGGATGACCGACAGCGGGATCGATACCGACGTGATCACGGTGGACCGGACGGACAGCAGGAAGACCAGGATCGCGAGCGTTGCGCAGCCGAGGCCGAGCAGCCCTTCCTTGGTCAGGCCGTGGATGGCGGCCTCGATCTGCGGCGCCTGGTCGAACACGACGGTCAGGTCTGCCCCGGCCTTCTTCTCGAGTGCGGCGAGCTTGTCGTGCACCGCGTGGGAGACCGAGACCGCGTTGCCGTCGGGCTTCATGGCGATGCTGAGGCCGAGGCTCGACTGCCCGTTGGTCCGGGTGATCGACGTCTGGGCGCCTGGCACGGAGCGCACGCGCGCGACGTCGGCCAGCCGGACCGGCGCGGCCTTGGGGTCCGTCGGGGTGAGGTAGAGGTTGCGCAACGTGTCGATCGACTCGAGCTCGTCGCCGACCTGCACGGACAGGGTGCGGTCCGACTCGGTCACGGTGCCGGCCGGAGTGGAGGTGCCGGCGCGTTTCAACGCGTCGACGACGGCGTTCGGGGCGAGCCCGGCCTGGGCGAGCTTGGCGTAGTCGATCGTGACGAGCACGTCGTTCGTGCGCGATCCGGTCAGGCTGACCTGCCGGACGCCGTCGATCTCGGACAGGTCCGGCACCACGCGGCTCGACAGCCGGGCGGTGAGCTTCGCCTCGCTGTCCTTGCTGCTCGCGGCGAGCACCATCGCCGGGATGTCGTCGGTGCCACCGGCCGGCTTGACCGACGGCGTGACGTCGGGCGGCAGCGTGTCCTGGAGCCCGGAGACGGTCTCCTCGACGTCCTGCACGGCCTTGTCGACGTCCGTGCCGAACTCGAACTGCAGCTGGATCGAGGCCAGGCCCTCCACCGACTGCGAGCTGATGTCACGCAGCCCGCTCGTCCCCTTGAGACCGTCCTCGATGGGCTCGGTCACCTGAGAGCTCACCGCGTCCGGCGCGGCCCCGGGATAGGGCACGACCACGACCGCGGCGGGCTGGCGCAGTGACGGCAGGAGCTCCTGGCTCACCGTGGGGATCACCAGCGCGCCGAACCCGGCCAGGGCGAGGGCACCCAGCCCGATCAGGCTGCGGTTGGCGAGGCTGAGCTTCGTCAGCAGGGACACGGGATTTCACCCAATCCAGCGGTCGTCGGGCTCGGGCTCACTCACGAGGCGACCGGATCGGCGCCGGTTTCCTTGACGTACTCGGGCAGCACCTTGGGCGGCCACGAGCCGACGTCGAAGATGCCCTTCGAGTAGGCCTTGGAGATCAGCGCCACCCGGTTCTTCACCTTGAGCTTCCGCAGCAGCGCGGCGACGTGGTACTCGACGCCACCGCGGCTGAGGAAGAGCCTCGAGGCGAGCTGCGGGGTGGTGACGCCGGCGGCGACGCCCTCCAGGATCCGGGCGTCCATCTTGGTCAGCAGCTTGCCGCGGATGGTCACGGCGTGCCCGACCTGCTCACCCTTCTCCGGGCGGACGATCACCATGACGCCGTCCACCTGGCCGCCGTCACCGTTGACCGCGAGCCCGGTGAGCTCGGCGGTGAACGCCACGTGGCCGGGGTGCAGGGCGACGATGCGGTCGGTGAACCGCGCGCGCTGGCCGTACACGAGCCGGCCGAGCTGCTGGGTGATCTTCTCGCGAACGCTGGGATGGAGCAGGTCGCCGAACACGCGGCCGTGCACCTCACGGGGAGTTCGCCCGAACAGGCGGCAGAAATCACCGTTGGCCTCGACCACCCGGCCGCCCTGGTCGAAATGCGCCACGCACAGACCGGAACGCTCGAAGAAGGAGGTGAAGATGTTCTGCTTGACGGCGATTCGCTGCACCGGCAGCGTCACCTGGGTGTCAAAGGCGGCGGTGGCCATGTCCACGCTCATTTCAAACCTCCGGGGAAACTGTCTGACAGAAATCGTCCTGACAGCTACAGCGTGTACCAGGCCACTTCACGCGTTCACCACGAAACCTTCACGGCATAGAGGTCCGGCCGGCCGGAAATCCATAGAGTGTGCAAATACCGGGATTTCCGGTGAACCTTTCTGCTATGCCTGTGCGTACGCATGGCGAGACCCTGTGCGGTCCGCTCCGAACGGTCCGCACAGGGTCTCGACGTCGCGCACCGCCTACGACGGGCTGGGCGCGGCCACCGGCTCGGGAACGTCGGCCTCCTGGCGCGGTTCCGGCACGTCCGGCGGGTCCGCGGGGACGAACCCGCCCCGGCTACGGAAGCTCCGGCGCAGGTACCAGGTCTGCCAGACCTGTGTCACCACGACGATCTCGAGGGTCATGATGCCCAGCAGGATCGGGGCCAGGTCGACCGGCGCGAGGAACGCGATGCCCAGGCGGATCGAGCCGGTGACGATGTTCAGCAGGCCCCAGATCAGCGTGGAGAAGCGCCACGGCCGGCGGAACCACTCCTCGCGTTCGTACAGGCCGTCCCACTCCGCGGTCCGGTGCTTGACCCGCAGCGGCGTGTTGTCCATCAGGGAGCGGATGAGCAGGTAGACCAGTGGCCGCCGGGTCCGCAGGGACACGAAGCAGGCCAGCGCGATCCCGTAGGACACCCACCCGTCCATGGACAGGAACACGCGCGGGTCGTGCGCGAGCAGCGTCGCGGTGTTGGACAGCACGATGATCGTCAGCAGGAAGGCCTCGAAGGCGTCCACCCGGTGCCCGCGGGACTTGCGGTACAGGAAGTACGCGATCGCCGGGACCGAAGTCAGGCACAGCGCGGCGACCTGCGCGACACCCAGGCCGCGCAGCGTGTAATAGCCGGCCGTCGGGATCACCACGTCGATGACGATCTTGGCGATCACCGGCCAGAGGTACCTCTGCTTCGAGCCACTCGCTTCCGCGACGGCTTCCGACTTTTCCATGGAGTTTCACCTCTCCTGGCGAGATTCTTGCGACGACGGACAACTTGGCGCGGCAGGGTCAGTACCGCCTGCGGCTGGGCGTGATCGGCCTCGTCGGCACCGCCATCCATGACTGCTCGGCCGCGGCGGCCGCGCGCCTGCGGCGGGACGGGAACCAGGTGATGCCGACGATGGACGGGAACAGCCGGCCGGAGACGCGGGGGTACTCGGTCGGGCCGGGTCGCGGTACCGGCTGCGGCGCCGGGGGCATGTGCTGGGGCTGGGCGGGGCCGATCTTCAGCGCCGCGATGAGGTCGCGGTAGAGCTCGTCGCGTGCCATCAGCTCCCGGTGGGTGCCCGCGGCCCGCGCGTGGCCCTTCTCCATCACCACGATCGTCTTCGCGTCGATGACCGTGGACAGCCGGTGCGCGATGGTGACCACCGCGCCCGTCTCACCGGCCGCCTTGATGCACTCCTGGACGGCCGCCTCGGTGATGCCGTCGAGCTGCGCGGTGGCCTCGTCGAGCAGCAGGATCTCCGGCCGCGCGACCAGGGCCCTGGCCAGCGCGATCCGCTGGCGCTCGCCGCCCGACATGGTGGTCGCGGCGAGGTCGCCGTCCAGCGCGCCCTGGGTGGCCTCGAACTTCCGGTCGAGCCGGACCCGGCGCAGCGCCTCCCAGATCTCGCCGTCGGTGGCGTCCTGCCGGAAGTAGGACAGGTTGTAGCGCAGCGAGCCGGGGAGCAGCGGCGTGTCCTGCTCGACGTAGACGATCTTTTCCCGCAGCTGGGCGAGCGACCACCGGCCGGCCGGCACGCCTTCGACCAGCAGCTGTCCGGCGCCGATCTCGAGGAACCGCAGCAGCAGCGTGAAGATGGTGGTCTTGCCGGCCCCGGACGGGCCGACGATCGCGGTGTGCCCGCGCCGCGGGATCGCCAGGTTCAGGTGCTGGATCACCGGCGGCTTGGCCGGGTCGTAGGTCGCCATCACGTCGCGGAACTCCACGATGTACGGCGCCCGGTTCGACGGCACCGCGACGGCGTCCGGCGAGTCCTGTTCGGACTCCAGCTGGCTGATCTCGGCGATCCTGGCCGCCGCGGCCATGCCGCCCTGCAGCTCGGCCACCGCGTCGATGGTGTTGGTCACCGGGTCGACCAGCTGCAGCGCGTAGAGCAGGAACGCGACGAGGATGGAGACGGTGATGACGTCCTCGGAGATCTGCCACGCGCCGATCGCGAGCACGACCATGATGGCCAGCTGGGACCCCGCACCGGCCACCACGCTCGACAGCGTCTGGATGACCGAGACCCGCACGCCCTGCACGGCGGCCTCCTCGGCCTCCACGATCACGCGCGCGCTCTCCCGGTCCTCCGCACCGCTGGCCTTCACCGTCTTGATGGCTCGCAGGACGCTGTCGAGCGTGCCGCCGAGCCTGCCGACCGCGTCCTGGGCCTTCTCGTTGGCCTGCCCGAGCCGCGGCATCAGCATGCCGACCAGCACGAAGATCGCGACGATCCCGCAGGCCGTCACCAGCAGCAGCAACGGGGACAGCACGATCATCAGCACGATCGAGCCGACCAGCATGATCACCGACTTGGTCAGCTGGACGAGGCTGCTCGCGGTGGCCCGCCGCAGCAGCGTGGAGTCCGACGTCACGCGGGCGACCAGTTCGCCGCTGGCGTGCCGGGACAGCGCCGTCGTCCTGGCGCGCACCAGCCGGTGGATCATCCCGGCCCGCGTGGACAGCACCACGCGTTCGCCCAGGCGCCCCAGCAGCACGCCCTGGCCGTAGCCCAGCGCGGCGGCGGCGATCACCAGGCCCAGCGTGGGCAGCACGACGCCCATGATCGGCGTGTCCTTGCCCAGGGTGTCGAGTACCGACTTGATGCTCATGGGCAGGGCCAGCCCTGCGGCGGCCGAGCCGACACCGAACATCAGGCCCAGCATCAACGTCTTGCGATGCGGGCCGAGAAACGACCACAACAACCGCAAGCTTTTCGGCCGGGCCGTTTCCGGCGCCTCGGCGGGCCGCGCTTCGGCGGATCGCGCATCAACAGATATCGACATGATCGTCCCCTGGCCTGCCGGTGATTTCCTTGGGCCAATTCTGGCCATCTCTGTTTCAGGGAAATCACTCGTATTCGACACTGGTAGAACTCCCATACCGGCCCCTGATCCAGGTGAATACACAGCCGGGGATAGGTTGACTGGACGGCATGACGGCCTCCGGATTTCACGACGTCCGGGCGCGGCCGGCGCCGCTTCCGGACTGCGCGCGCCCGAGGTGCCCGGGCAAGATGCTCGACCACATCTGCGTCCTGTGCGGGTGCAGCGACCTGCCCGGGCTCGACATGCCCATCGAGTGGCTCTACGAGCAGCCGACGTTCACTGTGCCGGTGTCGGGCGACCTGCTCGAGACCGCCGGCCCGGGCGCGCGTCCCGAGCCGGCCGCGCCGCGCCCGCCCGCACCGCGGCCCGGGCAGGGCGTGGCCGCGATCCCGCCGGTGCCCTACCGGGACCCGGTGCGGGCGATCATGAAGAACCCGCTCATCGCCGAGGAGGCGCGGTTCTGCGCCGGCTGCTTCGAACCCGTGGGCCGCGGCGACGGCACCCGGCCCGGCGACGCGCAGGGCCGGTGCGTGCGGTGCGGCACGCCGTTCTCGTTCGTCCCCCGGCTGCGCCGCGGTGACGTCGTCGCCGCCCGGTACGAGGTGTACGGCTGCCTGAGCTACGGCGGCCAGGGCTGGATCCATCTGGCGAAGGACCACGGGGACAAGGGAAAGTGGGTGGTGGTGAAGGGAATCATCCACGCCGGCGACCCGGACTCGGCCGCGGCCGCCGTGGCCGAGCAGAAGTTCCTCGCCGAGGTCGAGCACCGCAACATCGTGCGGATCATCGACTTCGTGTGGCACGAGCCGGCCAGCACCAACTGCCTGGTGATGGAGTACCTCGGCGGGCCGACCCTGCGGGACGTGGCATTCCAGCACTACCACACGTACCGCACGACGCTGCCGGTCAGCCAGGTCGCCGCCTACGGCCTGGAGATCCTGCGCGCCTTCGCCTACCTGCACGGCACCGGCCTGCTCTACTGCGATCTCAAGCCCAGCAACGTTCTCCAGGTCCGCGACCGGGTCAAGCTGATCGACCTCGGGGGCGTGCGCCGGCAGGGCGACACGAAGAGCCCGCTGATCCACACCGCCGGCTTCGCCGCGCCGGAGCTGGGCGTGCGCGGCGCGACCGTCGCCTCCGACCTCTACTCCGTCGGCCGCACGCTGGGTGCGCTGGCCGCCCGGGTCGACGGGTACGACGGGTCCGAGCTCGAGGACTCCCCTTTTCTGCGGGTGATCGAGTGGGCCACCCACCCCGACCCCGACCAGCGGCCCGGGTCGGCCGAGGAGCTCGCGGAGCACCTGGCGAGCACGCTGAGTGCCGCGTAGCCGCCGGCCGGCCTCAGCTGTCCTCGACATGGCGGCGCACCTCGTCCGGGGCCACACCGTCGCCATCGCCGCCGTCGAGCTTGCGCAGCACGCTGGCGACGTGGGTCTGAATGTTGCGTCCCGGCCGGTCGGCATGCCCGGCGGCGGCCGGGGCGACGCGGCCGGTCGCGGCCAGGGTGGCGGTCCGGACCTCCCCGGGTGACAGGGACTCCCAGCCGGCGTCGGGCCGCGGCTCAGCCGGCCGGATGGCGCGGCTGACGCCCAGCGCGGCGAGCCGGTTCTCCGCGCGCCGCACGTCCCACCCGGCGGCGAGCCCGGTGTAGATCTCGAGCGACTCGGTCAGCGCGGCGGCCGCGGCGGCGGTGGCACCGGCCTCGGCGAGCAGCACCGCGGCGTCCTCCAGCGCGGTCGCCAGCTCCATGCGCCGGGAGACCTTCCGGTAGTGCTCCGCGGCGCGCAGCACCCGGGCGGAGTCGCGCAGGACCAGCCCGCGGCACCATTCGGCGGCCGCGAACGCCCGGGCCGGCGGGACCTCCCGGGCCGCCTCCTCCGCGCACACCACCATCGCCCGGTCGGCCAGGTCGCGGTGGCCCAGCGCCATGGCCAGCCGGATGAACCTCGGCAACCACACGTACCCCGGCCACGTCCGGCCGTGGCCGGGGTCGAGCAGCGGCACGAGCTCGCGCAGCGCCCCCTCGAGGTCCCCGGCACGCTCCGCCATCGTCGACCGCGCCGCCAGCAGGAAGTCCACGCGGTCGCGGTCGCCGGCGGGCGGGTGCTCGGCGGCGGCCAGGTGGGCGGCCGCCTGACCCTCGTCGTCGCGCCGGGCCGCGATGAGCGCCGCTACGCCGTGCGGCAGCAGGACCGCGGCGCCCGGCTCGGCGGGCCCGTCCCCGGTCAGCAGGTCCAGCTCGACGAGCGCGTCCTCCCACTGCCCGGTCCAGTAGTGGTGCACGGCCGCCGCGAGCCGCAGCCCCGCCGGCAACGCGTGGTCCCCGGCGACGGCCCGGGCGGCGGCCAGCGTCCGCCCGGCCTCGGCGAGCGCGTCGAGGCTCGCCAGCGTGAACATCCGGTTCTCCAGCAGGTCCAGGTGCTTGCCCGCCAGCCCGGCGCGGCCCCGGACCTCGCCGATCGCGCGGTCGACGTGCGCGAGCGCCTGCTGGTGGTCGCGCCGCACCGTGGCGACCAGCCACAGGGTCTGCCGGGCGTGCGCGGTGAGGTATCCGTCGTCCCCGCCGCGGGCCAGCTCCGCGCGGGCGCCGCGCTCCATGGCGGGCAGGTCGTCGAGGTCGCCCCGGCGCAGTGTCGCCAGCAGCTGCCGGTGGCGGGTCCGCCTGCTCTCCGGCACGGCCGGGTCCGCCGACCAGGGTTCGAGCAGCGCGACGGCGCCGGCCGTGTCGCCTCGCCGGTTCAGCATCGTGGCGAGCATCTCCCGGACATCGGCCGCCTGGGCGGCGTCGGTCGCCCCGGCGAGTGCCTCGCGGGCGAGGTCCTCGGCGTCGCGCTCCAGCCGGAACAGCACCCGCACCAGCGCCACCAGCAGTGCCTGGCGCAACGCGGTGTCCCCGGCGGTGTGGTCGACGGCCCGGCGGAGCAGGTCGGCCGCGATCAGCGGGGCCCGGTGGGACAGCACTCCACAGTGGTCGGCCAGCCACTCGGCCGTCCACTGTGGAGTGGTCGACGACATCGCGGCCAGCTGCTGGGCGACGAGCTGCACGGGCGCGTCCGCGTCGGCCAGCGCCTGGGCCGCCCGCTCGTGCAGCACGGTCCGCGCGGTTCCGCGCACCCGCCCGTAGAACACCTCGTGCACGAGGGAGTGCCGGAACTCCAGGTGTGCGCCCGCGTCGATGAGGATGTTCGCGTCCACGGCCTCCTCGAACGCCCGGACCAGCTCCGCCGCCCGCAGGTCCATTACCGTGGCCACGTCGGCGGCGGTGAACTCGACGCCGAGCAGGGCGGCCCAGTTGAGCATCGTCCGGGTCTGGACCGACAGGTAGCCGAGGCGGCTGTCGACCGCGTCGAGGAGCGGCAGCAGCGTCACGACCTCCGCGGCGTCGGTGACGTCGGCGACCTCCCCGGTCCGGGTGATCGCCCCGTCCTCGCGCAGGACGTGCAGGATCTCCCTGACGTAGAAGGGATTGCCCGCGGCGCGGGCGACCAGCTCGGTCAGCCGCGGCCCGGGCCGGGCCCCGACGGTCCGCCTCACGAGCGTCGCGGTGTCCACATCGGACAATGGACGGAGCCGCAGGAACACTCCGCCGCCGACGTCCGTGCGGTCGCGCAGCCGCAGGAGCGCCACGTCGTCGGACACCGGCCGGCACGCCAGCACGAGGAGCAGCGGCAGCCGCCGGCTCGCCATGGTCAGCCCGCGCAGCACCCGCAGGCTGACCTCGTCCACCCACTGCAGGTTGTCCACCACCAGCACCAGCGGCGCCTTGGCGCACAGCTCGTCCACGAGCGACAGCAGCCGGTCGGCGGCGGCCAGCACCGGGTCGCCCGGGACCAGGCCGGCGGGCTCCTCGTCGCTCTGCAGCGGGTCGGCGACGCCGGGCGCGGCACCCAGGCACGTCCGGAGCACGTCCAGCGGGAACCGGGAGCCGATCTCGTGGCAGGTCCCCCAGGCGACCTGGCAACCGTCGGCACCGGCCCGCGACAGCGACACCGCGAGCAGGTCGGTCTTGCCGATCCCTGGCTCGCCCTCGACCCAGACGACGCCGCCCCGGCCGCCGGCCACCGCGGCGACCAGCTCGCGCAGCCGCCCGACCTCGTCTGCCCGCCCGACGAACGACCCCGCGGCGTCCTGCTCGACGGCCCGGCCGGCCTGCGCGGGCGGCGCGGACACGAACCCGCCCGGGCGCCGGGCCGGCGCGGTCGGCAGGTCGAGGTCCGGGTCGAACGCGAGCACCTGCTCGTGCAGCCGGCGCAGCCGCTCCCCCGGCTCGATGCCGAGCTCCCGGACGAGAACCCGGCGCGCGTCGCGGAACACCTCGAGCGCCTCGGTGTGCCGGCCGCTGCGGTACAGCGCCAGCATCAACAGTTCGCGCAGGGACTCGCGGACCGGGTGCTCGCCGGCCAGCCCGGCCAGCTCGGCGCACAGCTCGCGGTGCCCGCCCAGCGCCAGCACGGCCGAAGCGCGCCGTTCGACCGCCGTCAACCGCAGCTGCGCCAGCCGTTCGCGCTCGGCCTCGGCGAGCGGGCCCGGCACGCCGGACAGCGCGTCCCCCCGCCACAGCGCGAGGGCGGCGTCCAGTGACTCCACGACGGACGCGAAGTTCTCCGCGGCGGCGTCGCGGACCGCGGCCGCGCACGCCTGCTCGAACACCGTCACGTCCACATCGGACGGTTCGATGCGGATCGAGTAGCCGGCGGTGTCGGACACCAGCAGGCTCGCCGAGGACCGGTGCGCACGCCCGGGGTCCAGCGCCCGTCTCAGCCGCGACACGTAGGTGTGCAGGTTTCCCTCGGCACTGGCCGGCGGGGTGTCGCCCCACACCGCCGTGACCAGCTCGGCCCGGGTGACCGCCCGCCCGGCGCGCATCGCGAGCGCGGCGAACACCGCCCGCTGCCGCGGTGGGCCGAGCGGGATCTCGGTGGCGTTGCGCCACGCGCGCAGCGGGCCGAGTACCTCGACTCTGAGCCCGTCACTGGTTTTCACTCTCCAGGCACCCCCGAGTGCTAGGTGAAACCGTGTCAGGTGGACAGCCGGGTGCCCCCGGCCGTCGTGCGGCCCGGCGGTGGTGCCACGCCCGCCCGCCTGATCCCGTACGGCCGCATCCGGGCCTCCGCGCGGCGGACGTCCCAGCCGGCGCCGATCTGCGTGTACATGGTCAGCGCACGCCGGAACGACGTCCGCGCCTCGTCCAGCCGGCCGCGCTTCGCCAGCGGCGCCGCGGCGTCCTCCAACGCCCGCGCCGTTGCCAGCAGCCGGTCGGATCCGCCGTAGTGCGCGGCCGCGGTCAGGATGTGGTCGGGGTTCTGCGTGACGATCCCCTGGCAGTGGGCCGCGACGGCGTGCGCGTCGGCGGCGGCCGGTCCGTCGCCGCCGACCACGACGGCCTGGGCGGCCCGCACCGCGCGCTCGCGGTCACCGGTCCGCATCGCGAGCCGGGTGAGCTGGGCCAGCCACTGGTGGCGGACGTGGCCGGGGTAGCAGGGGTCGAGGATCGGGGTGAGCGCGTCGAGCGCGTGCTCCGGGCTGCCTTCCTGCTCGGCGAACAGGGCGGTGGCGGCCATCAGGAACCCGGCCGCCTCCGGGTCGAAGTCGGCGTCGTCGGCCGGCGGGAACGCCTGCTGCGTGGCGGCCTGCAGGAAGCCCCGTGCGTTGTCGCCCTCGCCGCGGTGCCCGGCGATCATCGCGGCGAGGCCGTGCACGAGGAGCACGGCACCCGGCGTGCGCAGCAGGTAGGGCGCGGTCTCGGGCTGGCGGCCGAGGATGGTCCGGACCTCCTCGGTGGCGTCCTGCCACTGGCCGGCCCAGTAGCTGTGCACCGCCCCGGCGAGGTGGATCTCGCCGGGAATCGCGCGGTAGGGCGCCATCCGGCGGGCGACGGCCAGCGACGCGGACATGTCCTGGGCGAACAGGCCGACGTCGAGCAGGCGGGTCACGTCCAGCACCGACATGCCCTCCTCACCGCGGTCCAGGGCGTCGCGCAGCCGCAGGTGCAGGTCGCGCCACACGTCGGAGACGGCGCCGTCGGCGAGCGTGCGGCGCACCTCCTCGGCGGCCTCCCGCCTGCGGCCGCGCCGGTAGTGCAGGTAGGCCAGGATCCAGCGCATCTCCGCGGCGCACTGGCTGTCCGGGGTCCTGGCGAGGACGAGCCGCGCCTCGGCGGAGGGCTCCCGGCCCAGCCAGAACAGCATCCTGGCGAGCGTCGCGGTGAGCGTCTCGCGCAGTTCGGCCGGCAGCGAGCCCTGCGCCACGACCTGCCGCAGCAGCTCCACGGCCAGGTGGGGGGTGTCCGCGGCGACCGAGGCGATGTTGGTGGCCAGCCAGGTGCTGGTCCAGTCGTCGACCGGGACCTTCGCCGCGGTGAGCTGGCGGGCGACCCGGCCGGGGGCCGCGCCGCGGCCGGCGAGCCGCTCGGCCAGCTGGCGGTGCAGCACGATCCGCATGCTCGCGGGCGCCTTCTGGTAGAGCACCCGCGCGACGATCGGGTGGCGGAACGACAGCCACTCCGCGGACTCGACGAGGAAGCCGGCCAGCAACGCCTCCTCCACCACGTCGGCGAGGTCGGTCACCGGCCGGTCGAGGGCGGCCGCCAGGTCCGGGACGGTGAACTCGTCGCCCAGCAACGCCGCCCAGCGCAGGGTCTCCCGGGTCTCGTCGGACAGGAAGGCCAGGTGGTCGGCGATCCGGGTGACGATCGCCGCGGGCAGCTCCGCGTCCGCGACCTCGGCCGCGTACGCCTCCGTGCCGTCGACCACCACGCGGCCCTCGTCGACCAGCTTCTCGACCATCTCCTTGGCGTAGAAGGGGTTCCCGGCCGCGCCGGCGACGAACCGGCGCAGCTCCGGGCTGGGCGGCGCGCCGAGGACGTGCTCGACGATGGCGTGCACGGCGTCGTCCGGCAGCGGTTCGAGCGGGACGACCAGGTCGCCGCGCACCGCGAGGTCGACCCGCACCTGCTCCAGCCCGGCTAGGCCGGGCAGCGGCCGGCAGGCGCCGACGAGCAGCAGCGGCAGCTCCTCGGTCAGCCGGATCAGGTGCCGCCACACGCGCAGGCTCGCCTCGTCCGCCCAGTGCAGGTCGTCGGCGACCAGCACCAGCGGCCCCTCGGCGCACAGCTCCCGGACCGCCGACACCGCCGTGCGCACGGCGGCCTCGGTCGAGGACGCGGGCAGCGACACGGCGCGGCCGCTCGCGGTGGTCAGGCAGGTCGCGACCAGGCGCAGCGGCGAGTGCGGGCCCAGCTCGTCGGCCGCGGCGTGGCCGAAGCGGCACGCCGCGGCCGCGCCGGCCGCGAAGACCTCGGCCAGCAGGGCCGACTTGCCGATCCCCGCCGGGCCCTGGACGAGCAGTGCCGTCCCGCGCCCGGCCGCCGCGGCGGCCACGCCCGCGTGCAGCCGGCGCACGGCGTCCGCCCGGCCGGCGAACGCGGCGGCGCGGGCGGGCCTGCGGTGCGCGACGGCCGGCTCGACGGGCCTGTCGTCGTCGGCCTCGTCGCTGTCGAGCACCCGCGCCCGCAGCCGGCACAACGCCGGGCTGGGTTCGGTGCCGGAGACCTGGATCAGCATCTCGCGGAAGTCGGCGAACTCCTTGAGCGCCTCGATGCGCCTGCCGCTCTCGTGCAGCGCGCGGATCAGCAGCTCCCGTGGCGCCTCGCGCAGCGGGTGCTCGCGGGTGAACGGGCCGAGGTCGGCGATGACCTCGGTGTGCCGGCCCGCGGCCAGCCCGGCCTCGGCGCGCTGCTCGGCCGTGGCCAGGCGCAGCTCGCCCAGGCGGGTGCGCTGCATCCGCGCGAACGGGCCCGGCAGGCCGGCGAGGGCTTCGCCGTGCCACAGCTGGAGTCCCTCGTCGAGCGTCGTCAGCGCCGTCGCCGCGTCACCGGCGTGCAGCGCGTGCTGGGCGTCGGCCCGCAGCGCGTCGAACCGGTGGACGTCGACGTGGTCGGGCGGGACCCGCAGCGAGTAGCCCGAGCCCACCGACTCGAGGATCGCGTGGCCGGACCGCGCGCCGTCCTCGTCGGTCAGGGCGTGGCGCAGGCTGGAGATGTAGGTGTAGATGCTGCCGCTGGCACTCGCCGGCGGGCGCTCGCCCCACAGGGCGTCGACCAGCTCCTCGCGCGAGACGACGCTGTCGGGGGACAGCGCGAGCACGGCCAGCACCGTGCACCGGTGCGCGGAACCCAGTTCGAGCCGGACCGCGGCGCGCCACCCCCGCACCGGGCCGAGCAGCTGGAACGTGAGCGCGTCGTCGGACGCGTTCGTCATGTCCCCTCCTCGTCGTGACCCCTCATAGGCAACACGCGTGCCGCGTCGCGCAGCGGTCGGTGCGAATGCAAACGCTCGCGGCGCAGCGCTGCGACCTGCGGACACAGAAGTACGGCAGGAAGCCGGACCAGCTTCCTGCCGTACGGTCCCGATATCCGTGTCAGCGTCCGCGTCAGTCGTCGTTCGAGAAGAGCTGGCGGACCTCGAGCAGACCGTTCTCGAACGGCACCTTCTTGGCCCACTCGACGGCCTCGGCCTTCGACCCGACCTCGATCTGCCAGTACGCCGCGATCAGCTCCTTGGACTCGACGAACGGGCCGTCGACCATGCTGACGTTGCCGTTCTCGTACGCGATCCGGACGCCCTGGGAGCTGGGTCGCAGCACCTCGACGCCCACGGCGACGCCGGCCCGGACCAGTTCCTCGCCGTAGGCCTGCACCGCGTCGATGAACTTCTGACTCGGCACGGAAGCCGCCTCGGACTCCTCGGTGGCCTTGACCAGAAAGATGAATCGCATCGCTGTCTCCTACACCTGTGTCATCGATCAGTCCGGCACTCACGTCTCGGCCGGGCATGACCCATTTCGCCACAGAAAAACCAGGGTTCTGACTAGACGGCCGGCACGGGCGACACCGCCTGGTATTTGTGCTCGTTTCCCGGGCCCGGTTGCTGTTTCGGCAACGAACGTTGCTCGAACCGGGTAGCCGGGGTCATCGTTGCCGCATGGATCAACAGTTCTGGGATGACAAGTACCGCGAGCAGGACCAGCTGTGGAGCGGCGCGCCGAACGGTGCGCTGGTCGCAGAGGTCGCCGACCTGCCGCCCGGCCAGGCGCTGGACCTCGGCTGCGGGGAGGGCGCGGACGCACTCTGGCTGGCCGAACGCGGCTGGCTCGTGACCGCGGTGGACATCTCGCGCGTCGCGCTCGACCGGGCCGCGGCCGTGGCGGGGGACGCCAAGGTGTCGTGGACCCACGGCGATCTCACCGCGACCCCACCGCCGGCCGGCGCCTTCGACCTGGTGTCGGCGCTCTACTTCCCGCTGCCCCGCGTCACACCCCGCGCGCTGCGCACCCTGCTGGCCGCCGTCGCGCCCGGCGGCACGCTGCTCGTCGTCGGCCACGACCTCGACGAGTCGCACCGCCAGCACATGGACCCGGCGTTCGACCCGGACGACTTCTACCGCCCGGACGAGATCGTCGAGCACCTCGACGACACGTGGACCGTCCAGGTCCACGAGACCCGGCCGCGGGTCTCCCCGGCGCCGCCGGGCTCCGGCCACGTCCACGACGTCGTGCTCAGGGCCCGCAGGAACGGCCGGCCATGAGCAGATCCGCGGTCTCCACCGACCACGCGCCGGCGGCGCTCGGCCCCTACAGCCAGGCGATCGTGGCCAACGGCTTCGTGTTCTGCTCCGGCACACCCGGCATCGACCCGGCCACGGGTGCGGTCGCCGACGGCATCGAGGCGCAGACGGAACAGGCCCTGCGCAACCTCGACGCGATCCTGACGGCGGCGGGTGCGTCGATGTCCACCCTGGTCAAGACCACGATCTTTTACACGAACGTCGAGGACTTCCCCGCCATCAACGCGATCTACGCCCGCCACATGCCAGACCCCCCACCCGCCCGGTCCGCCCCGGCCAACGCCGCGCTACCCCGCGGGCTGCTCATCTCCATCGACGCCATCGCGGTCGTCGCGCCGTAGGAGCCTGCTCGTTTCCCTTCCCGGCGGCGCCCACATTGCCTAGGGTCGAGGTGATCACTGGTGTCGTCGGGCGGAGGATGGGTGCCGGTCAGGTCGGGGCAACGATTGGCGGCGTGCGCGATGGCCGCCGCCCTGCTGGTGCTCGCCGGGTGCACGGGCGGCCCGCCGCGGGCCACCCTCCCGCCCACGATGACGTCGACGAAAGTCAAGCCGCCCAACCGAAGCGCGGAGGTGGCGGCGCCGCCCGCCGCGACGACGGTGCTCGACGTGGCGCCCGGCGCGGCGTCCGCGATCGCCACCTCGGCCGCCTTGTTCCGCAGCGCGCCCGTCGTGCTCGTGGCCACCGAGGCGGACCCGGCCGGCACCGCGACCGCGGCAGCGCTCGCCGAGCAACTCGGCGCGCCCGTGCTGCTCGCCCCGGCCACCGAAAGTCCACAGAGGACCGAGGCGCTCGCGCGGGAGGTCGCCCGGCTCGCCCCCGACGCGGTGCTCGCGGTCGGGACGGACGCGGCCCGTGCCGCCAAGGTCGGCGACGTGCCCGTGCGCACGGTCGAGGCGGCCGACGACCGGGCGTCGGTGCCGGAGCTGCCGTCCGGCCTGCCCGCCGTCACCCCGCCCCGGCCGGTGGCGCTGACGCTGCTGGTGGACCCGGCCCGCGACGACGCCGCGGCCGTGGCGACGGCGAAGGCCGCGGGCGCGACGGTGGTCCCGGTCGCGGTGAGTGATCCCCGCGCCGACCCGAAGGCGATCAAGGCCCTGCACGGCGCCCCGCCGAAGGCCGTCCTCGCGGTCGGGCGCGCGTTCGGCCCGGTCGCGCGCCTACGTGCGCGGCTGGACGTGGCGGCCGGCGGCGCACAGCTGCCCGGGGGCGGGCAGCTCGCGCTGCGCGGTCGGCGGATCGTCTGCCTGTACGGCCATCCCGGCACGCGGTCGCTCGGGGTGCTCGGCGAGCAGGGGGTGGACGCGAGCATCGCCCGGGCCCGGCGCACGGCGGCGGCGTACAAGCGCTACAGCGACGTTCCGGTGGTGCCCGCGTTCGAGATCATCGCGACCGTCGCGCAGGGTGCGCCCGGACCCGACGGCGACTACTCCGGCGAGGCGACGGTCCAGTCCTTACGTCCGTGGGTCGACAAGGCACGCAAGGCGGGCCTGTACGTCGTGCTCGACCTGCAGCCCGGCCGGGCGCCGCTGCTGGCGCAGGCCCGCAGGTACGAGTCGCTGCTGCGGCAGCCGCACGTCGGGCTCGCGGTCGATCCGGAGTGGAAGCTGGGTCCCAAACAGCACCCGCTCGGGCAGATCGGCGGCATCGAGGCCGCCGAGCTCAACCGGACCACGGCGTGGCTCGCGGCGCTGACCAAGCGGAACGCCTTGCCGCAGAAGCTTTTCGTGATCCACCAGTTCCGGCTGACGATGATCCGCCACGAGGCCGCACTGAACACCACGCGCGACGAGGTCTCGGTGCTGATCCACATGGACGGCCAGGGCTCGACGGCGCAGAAGAACTCCACCTGGCGCTCGGTGGTCGCCGCCCGCCCCGCCGACCTCCCCCTCGGCTGGAAGAACTTCTACGACGAGGACCACCCGATGCTCAACCCGCGCCAGACCATGGCCAAACGCCCTACACCGGCGATGATCTCCTACCAGTGACGGCGCGGAGCAACGGCTTGTTCAGCGCACCGACGACCAGGAACGCGAGGCCGAGGGTGAGCAGGCCCGGGACCCCGTGGCCGAGGCCGATCGTGCCTACGACCACCGGCGCCACCGCCTGCGCCAGGCCCTGACCGAGCGCGAACACGCCGCTGTACTGGCCCTGCGCCGCCGCGGCCGCCAGCCCGTACTCGTACTCCATCGCGGCGGCCGCGTGCCACAGCTCGCCGAGCGTGTAGACGGCGACGCCGATCAGCACCAGCGCGGTGGCCACCACGATGGACGGACCGTGCGCCAGCGCCAGCAGCCCGATCCCCGCGGCGATCGCCAGGCCGGCCCAACGCATCCGGGTGCCGGCCGACGCCGGGTCGTCCACGCCCTTGCTGGCGCGCACCTGCAGGCACACCACGATGGCCGTGTTGATGATCAGTCCGATCGAGACGGTCGCGCGGGGGGCGGTGGTGTGGTCGGCGATCCACAGCGGCAGCAGCAGGGACGGGATCACGAAGTGAATGGCCATCAGGCCGTTGAGCGTGGTCGCCGCGAGGTAGGGCAGGTCGCGCAGGGCCATCCAGCGCCGGTCGAGCGTGCCGCGGCTGGTCGGCGGCAGGTGCGGCACCCGGGTCAGCGCGAGGATGCAGACGAGGTAGGCGCCCGCCCGCACGGCGAGCACGACCTGGTAGGCGAACGGGGTGCCGACGGCGATGGCCGCGCCGGCCACGAGCACGCCGAACGCGACGGCCAGGTTCGTCAGGGATCGCTGGTAGGCGCGGAAGGTGACCGGGTTCTCGCCACCGTAGGCACGGATCAGCGGGGACTGGCACGGCCCGTGCGCGCCGGTGGCGATCCCCACGAACACGGACACGAGCACGAACTGCCAGAACTGGGTGACGAACAGGTAGCAGACCATGCCGATCGCGCCGGACAGCTTGACCACCATCTGGGTCTCGCGGGCGCCCACCCGGTCCGCGACCCGCCCGGCGCCGAGCCCCACCAGCAGGCCGACCATCGACCCGGCGAACAGCCCCGCGGCGTACAGCGGCGTGGACAGCCCGACGATCTGGGTGAAGTAGAGCGCGCTGACCGTCAGGAAGATGCCGCTGCCGAACGTGTTGACGAACGTCGCGAGCGAGATCGCCCGCTGCGGTCCGGTCTCCGGAAGCAGCCGGGTGAAGAGCGGCCGGCGCGGCTCGCTCACGTCCACAGCGAGTCGCCGTGGCCGGAGTCGGGCCAGTTCTCCCGCTGCCACGCGCGCACCTCGCGGTTGCGTGCCTTGTCCGGCAGGACGACGACCCGCTCGTCGAACCACCCGCGGACCTCGGCGAGCCGCTCGTAGAACGCGTCGGGCGAGTCCGCGGCGACCAGGCACTGGGCGATGCGCGTGTTGGTGCCGGCGAGGCCGGCGGGGATGTGGGTGCCGTACGGCTTCTCGATGCGCGCGAACAGCACGTCCGGCCGGGCCGTCAGCTCGGCCGGGCCGGGACACGACCACAGCGTGCCTGGGCGGCCCATGAGGAACCCGCCGCCGATCACCCGCGGGTCGACCTTGACTCGAAGATCGGGACGCCGCCCGGCCGCGCACAGCACCGCGCACTCGCCGAGGCTCACCCCGAACTTCGCCTGCAGCTCCTCGTGGACCAGCGCCCCGCCGCGGCGCGCCGCGCACTCGCTGAACGTCAGCTCGCCGGTCTCGGGGTCACAGAACAGCTCCATGTGGAACACGCCGTCGCGCAGCCCCAGCGCCGACAGCGCCCGGCCCACCACCGGCAGCGCCCGGTCGAACAACGCCTTGTCCGCCTCGGGGTCGAAGCGGCGGATCGACAGCGGGAGCGTGCCACCCACCGCGGACACGCACGGGTCGGCGTAGGTCCCGATGGAACAGAACAGCAGCTCGCCGTCGAACAGGACGCCGTCGGCGACCCACTCGTCCCCGGCGACGTACTCCTCCAGCACGAACGTCCGCTGCTTGGTCTGCTCCCGCTGGTACCGGGCACCGAGCGCGCGCAGGTCCGCCAGGCTCTCGACCACCGAGGTGCGCATGGTCGCCGCGCCGGCGACCGGCTTGAGGACCGCCCTGGCGTACGGGAAGTCGTCGACGGGCTCGTGGATGTCGTCGATCACCGTGACGCGCGTGGCCTTCAGGCCGGCCGCGCGGACCCGGTCCTTCTGCAGCGACTTGTCGCGGAAGTGGACCGCCGTGACCGGGTCCGGGAAGGCGCAGCCGAGGTGGCCGGCCAGCAGGCTGGCGGTGACCAGCGACCACTCGTCGGTCGTCTGGATGCCGGTGAAGGAGTGGTCCGCGAGGCCCGCCCGGTGCAGCGCCATCAGGATCGCCTCGGCACTGGCGTGGTCGTCGACCGGCAGCGCCCGCAGCCCGTCCGGCACGGGGACGAACCCGTTGTCCCGCCCGCCCGGCCCGCACACCACGACCGCGTCGATGTCGTGCTCGAGGCACGCGCGCATCGCGTACCGGTCGGTGCCCAGCATCAGGATGCTGGGCCGCTCCCTCGCCGTCACCGGGCCTCCTCGTACCGGACCGGCCGGTAGCCGGCGAGCCGCTCGTAGTCCGCGTACAGCACGTCGTAGTCCTTGTTCCACACCAGGAAGACGCCGCCGTTGTCGCCGAGGGACTCGCCCTGGCCGAGGTTCTGTCCTTCGTGGACCTTCCAGGTGATGTCGAACTCGCTCTCGATGTCTGGGTCCACCAGCCGCGCGATGACGCCCCGCTCCTTGGGGATGACCGCGTCGAAGCAGTACACCTGCTCGTCGGGCCACGGCGCGGACGCGAGCCCGGCCTCGATCTCGAGCGCGAGGTTGACCAGCGCGACGCCGTAGTTGCGCTGCATGGCCGCGACCCCGGCCAGCCCCTTGAAGCGGGCCGCCACCTCGAGGAAGACCAGTTCGCCGGCCGCGGTGCGGAACAGCTCCAGATGCGAGGCGCCGTCCGGCCGGCCCAGCGCGTCCAGCACCGCCTCGGTGAACGCGATCATCGGCGCCACCCGCGGGTCGGTGTCGATCAGGTTGATGTCGGCGTTGACCCGGCCCTCCCGCACGGCGCTGGAGTTGACGAGGTACTCGGTCACGCCGGCGAACACGCTGCGGCGGTCCCGGGTGACGATGTTGACGCTGAAGATCTGCCCGTCGACGAACTCCTCGTACTCGTACGCGCGGCCGAAGTCGCCGGGCAGTGCGGCGAGGTCCTCGGGCGAGTCGATCTGGTACACGCCGTCGGCCGAGTTGCCGTCCACCGGCTTGAGGATGAACGGCAGCCCGACCTCGCCGGTGATCTTCTCGAAGCCGGCGTTCGCGTCGTAGCGGCCGAACCGCGGCACCCGGATGCCCGCGGCGGCCACGCGTTCCTTCATGAGGATCTTGTCGCGGAAGGGCAGGACGTCCGCGTGGCGCAGGCCCGGCAGCCCGAACTCGGCCCGCAGGTCGGCCGCCAGCAGCAGGTTCCGCTCGTCGAACGAGTGCAGCGTCACCTCTCCCGCGGCGGGGTCGGCGACGATCCGGCCGACCACCTCACGGGCGCGCGCGGGATCCACATAGGACGACTCGGCGACGCTCGCGTCCGCCTTGCCGCACGGCAGCACGTGGGTCTCGGCGAGGAGCTCGCGCAGCGCGCCGGAGACGTTCTTCGCGTCGTGTTCGGAGAACAGGCCGACAAAGCGCACCCCCTCCGGATCGATGACCAGGTCGTGGCGGAAGGCCGCGAACCCTCGGTTCGAGATCACGATGATCGTCTTCATGACGCTTCTCCGGTGAGCCAGTCGGTGAGCATGATGCGGTCGATGGAGTCGACCCGGCCGAGCCGCTGGGTGCGCAGCTCCTCGGCGGTGAACCAGCGCGCCTCGGCGATCTCGTCGCCGTCGACGGACACCGCCTCCTCGTCGGCCACCGCGTGGAAGCCGATCATGATGCCGGCGGGGAACGGCCACGGCTGCGAGCCGACGTAGCCGACCTGGCGCAGCGCGATGCCGACCTCCTCGCGGATCTCCCGGCGCACGGCGTCCTCGAGCGACTCGCCGACCTCCACGAAGCCGGCCAGCAGCGAGAAGCCGCCGATCTTGGACGCCGTGTGCCGGGCGAGCAGGAGCCGCCGTGGCGGGCGCGGCGACTCGACGAGCGTGATGACGGCCGGCTCGATGCGCGGGAAGAGCAGCTGACCGCACGCCTCGTTGGTGCACACCCGGAGCTGCCCGCCGTCGCGGGGCTCGGCGGGTGATCCGCAGCGGCCGCAGAAACGCTGGTGGCGGTGCCAGCGCAGCAGCCCGCGGGCATGTGCGAAGAGCGCGGCCTCGTCCGGCGGCACGTCCGCGTACAGCGCGCGGAGGTCGGCCGTGCCGTCCGCGCCGGCCAGGGCGAGCGCCTCCGCGCGCGGCAGGTCGGACAGGTCGGCGGCGAACTGCGGCACGTCGTCGCGCACGCCCAGGAGCACCGGCTCGCCCGGGTCGAGGCCCGCCACCGGCAGCACGAGCGGCGCGCCCGCGCCGACCAGGCACTCGTCCCTCCACAGCGGACGGACGACCGCGCACGGGTCGGCCGCGAGCCCGGCCACCCAGGCCGGGTCCGCGCGGCGGGCTCCGCCGCGGTCGAGCTCCAGGCCCGCGTAGGGGGTCCGGGCCAGCATGTCCGGGTTCACCGCGACGCCGCCACGTCCGCCTCGACGTGCCGGGGCCAGATCAGCGGCGGCCCGTCGCCCAGCGGCGTCCCGTTGAGGATCGTCGCCGCGCGGGCGGCGAGCGCGTTGCGATGCGCCTGCGCGGCCGTCGGCCCGGTCACGACGAACCACGCAACCGTGTCGATCTGGGCGTTGTGCCCGCTGAGCGCGCCGCCGATCTTCTTGGTGACCCGGTGCGCGGAGGTGTCCGGCGCGAACGTGAGGTCGTGGAGCTCCGTCACTCCGGCGGGCGGCATCACGGCCACGTCGACGGCGAAGCGGTGCGCCGGGTCCAGCCGCGGCAGCGCGGGTACCTCGCCCAGCGCGAGGTCGGCGAGGAAGCCCGCGAACGGCAGGTCGTACACCTCGGTCGCCAGCGCGATCGAGCCGAGGCCGGCGAAGCGCAGGTTGAAGTCGATCAGCTCGACGGGCCCGTCGTCGGGCACCATGACCTCGAGGTGGGTCGCGCCCTGCCTGATGCGCAGGCTCTCGTGGAAGGCGGCGCACGCCGCGCGGATGTCGGCCTCGCGCGGGTGCGCGTAGGGCAGGAACAGCCCCTGCTCGACCACCGGGTCGGCGGCGAGCAGGTAGCGGCCGGTGAGCCCGACGTGCTGGATGCGGCCGTCGCTGACGAGCGACTCCACGCTCAGCAGCTCGCCCCGCGCCTGCTCCTCGACGACGAACTCGCCGTGCGCGGTCACGTAGTCGTGCATGAGCGCGTTGGGGATCCGCGCGGACCGCACGGCCCCGGCGGCGGCGCGCAGGCTCTCCACCGAGTCGACGACGTGGCACAGCACGCTGGCCGTTCCGTTGGCGGGCTTGAGAACCGCGGGCCCGGCGAACGGCCAGGCCCCCCACGACAGTGCCTCGCTCAGCGGCGCGCTGCGCAGCCGCGACAGGCCCGCCTCGTACAGGTGGCGGCGCACCCGGACCTTGTCCAGCGCGCGCAGCGTGTCCTCGACGGAGTTGTGCGCCAGCCCGGCCGCCGCGCGCAGCTCGATGGCGTAGCGCTGGGTCGGCTCGAACGCGCTGTGCACACCGGCGACGTCGTACCGGGCCGCGACGTCCTCGACCAGGGCGCGCACCGCCGCCACCTCCGACCACGACTCGACGTGCACGTACTCGTCGACCACGCCCGGCGCCACCGCGGACGCCCCCGTGGTGCGCAGCGGGTCGTGGTTGAGCACGACCGTGTGGTAGCCGCGTTCCTTGGCCGCCTCGGCGATCCGCACCTGGAAGCCCTGCAGCTCGAACAGGACGAACGTCCGCGTCATCGACTCTCCCCCTCGACGGCTCGCGCCAGCCCTCGCAACGCCGCCGCGAGGTCATCCGGACAGTCGTCCAGGTACGGCGCCATCGTCTCGCAGGCCACCCCCGCCGCCCGGACCAGATGCCGGTCGCGCGGCGGATCGAGGTGGTACTGGAAGGTCAGCATCTCCAGCGGTGCCGCGAGGTGGACCAGTGCGTGGTCGGGAAGCTCGGCCAGCCACTCGTCGGTCCGTCCCGTCTCGACCAGCTCGCGGACGGCCGCGCGGACGCGATCCACGTCAGCCGGGCGGCGCCTCGTCGTCAGCCTGCGCATCACGTCGCCGGTCCGCGGGTCTCGATGTGCACTCGGCCCGCCAGCGACGCGGCGAGGGCGGCCGCCGACGCGGCGTCCTCGGCGGCGACCAGAACCTGGCCGCAGCGGCAGAAGTTGTCCGTCAGCTCCGCCACGGTGTCCCCGGCTTCGACGTCGATCTCGAGGTCGACGACGGCCGGGTGCCGGCGCACCTCGTCGGCGCCCTCGACCGCGACCACGGTGCCGGGCCCGGCGGTGAGGAAGTGCGTCGCGGCGCCGTGGCGTGCCCACGGCCGGTCCGGCAGCTCCGGGACGAGGCCGAAGGGCCAGCCCACCGCGTGGCGTTCGAGGTCGATCCCGGTGACCTGCGCGACCAGGTCCATGATCCGGCCGCCGGCGACGCGGTTGTGCCCCTCCACGATCCGGGGGCCTCGGGCGGTCAGCCGCACCTCGGTGTGGCTGACGCCGTCGCGCAGGCCCATCGTGTCGAGGAAACCCGTGACGTGGGCGACGATGGCGTCCTCGTCGGCCGGGGCGAGCGGCGCCGGCTGGACGTGGCCCATCTCGATGTGCCCCGCCCACGCCTTCCCGGTGACGGCGACGACGGCGTGCCGGCCGGCGAAGGAGAACGCCTCGACGCTGTACTCGGGCCCGTCGAGGAACTCCTCGACCAGGAAGTCGCGCACCGGGTAGTACGCGGCGAACGGGAGATCCTCCCGGTCCCGCAAGGAGGTCGCCGCCGCCCAGGCCGTGTCCGCCTCGGCGGCGGAGCCGATCCGGGCGACGCCGCGGCTCGCGGTGCCGTCGACCGGCTTGAGCACGACCGGGTAGCCGTGGCGCTCGCCGAACCGCCGCAGCGCCGCGGCGTCCTCGACCCGTGCCGCCGCGACGTCCTCGAAACCCTTGTCGCGCAACCAGGTGCGCATGGCGAGCTTGTCGCAGAACCGGTGCGCCACCTCGTAGGAGGTCCCGGGCAGCCCGAACTCGTCGTTGATCGCCCCGACGAGCTCCATCGCCTGGTCCACGAGCGACACCACGCGGGTGAAGCCGTAGGCCTCGTGCGCGGCCCGCACCACCGGCAGGACCCGGTCGTGGTCGCGCAGGTCGAGCATCAGCACCGCCTCGGCGGCGGTCGCGTGCTCCACCTTCACCGGTTTGCGGTGCTGCAGCCACACCACCCGCAGCCCCAGCTCCCGGGCCTTGACGATCGCCTGCGGCCGCCCGCCGATGACCAGCAGCACGTCGTTCACGAGACGCTCCCGGCGCCGATGTCGTCGCGGTAGCGGACCCCAGGGAACGTGATCCGGCCGGCCCGCCGGTAGGCCGCCGCGCGGGCCTCACCGGGATCGTCGCCGACGCCCACGACGTGCAGGACCCGGCCACCGCTGCTGACCGGCCTGCCGTCGGCGTCACGCCGGAGGTTCGCGTAGTACACGGCGGTGTCGGGGTCCGTGCCGTCCAGGCCGCTCACCGGCTGGCCGGCCGCGAACGCGCCGAACGGCCAGCCGGGCCCATCGTCTCCCGGCACGCCGCCCTGCACCAGCGCCACCGAGCAACGCGCCCGGCCGTCGTGGCGGACCGGGCGTTCCTCCAGCGCGCCACCGAGTACGGCACGGCACAGCTCGGTGAAGCTCTCCGACACGCCGGGCAGGACAACCTCGGCCTCGGAGTCGCCGAACCGCGCGTTGATCTCGATCACGACCGGGCCGCGGGAGGTCAGCACCGCGCCGAGGTAGACGAAGCCGGTGAAGTCCAGCTGCTCGGCGCGCAGGCCGCGCACCAGCGGGTCGACCAGCTCGGTGCGCAGCCGCGCGCGGAGTGCGGGGGTGTCCAGCGGGTGCGGGGCGATCGAGCCCATGCCGTCGCAGTTCTTCCCGGCGTCGCCGCACAGGGTGCGCTTGTAGTCCATGGCGGGCGGGAACATCATCGCCGTGTGGCCGTCGAGCAGGGCGAAGACGGAGATCTCGGGGCCGACCAGGCGCTCCTCGACGACCAGCGGCAGCTGGTCCGCCGCCGCGAGCCGTTCGGCGGCGACCACCCCCTCGGCCGCGGTCGCGCACACGATCGAGCCATCGCCGTCGTGGGTGAGCCCGTCCGCCTTGACCACGCACGGGTACGGCCGCGCCGCGATGTAGGACGCGGCCTCGGCCGGGTCGGTGAACACGCGGTGCTCCGGGACCGGGATCCCGTGCCGCACGCAGAACTCCTTGCCGCGCGCCTTGCTCGCCTCGAGCGCCGCGGCGGCCGCGGCCGGGCCGATGACCTTGTGTCCGGCGCGGCGCAAGGTGTCCACGAGGCCGTCGGCGAGCGCGTCGATGTAGGACGCGAAGACGAACTCCACCGGATGCTCGGTGAGGAACGCGAGCACCGTCCGCGGGTCGTCGAGCGCGATCGATCCCACGCCGTGGATGCGCGGGTGCTCGATCACGTCGCAGCCCGGTCCGTAGTAGACGGTCGCGGTCGGGTCGGTCCGCACGAACAGGTCGGCGAGCGCGTGCCCGCGACCGGTGCCGTCCACGAGCAGAATGTCACTCACGCCGCACCTGCCGGCGTCAGTGGCACCGAATGCCGGGCATCCACGTCGAGCACGCTGTTGCCGACGTAGACGTGGGTCAGCAGCCCGCCCCACGCCTCGTAGAACCGGTCGGACCGCTCGCCGGTCAGCTCCTCGTTGCGTTCCCACGACGAGTTGGCCCAGTCGCACTTCGGCCGCACGTGGTGCAGGTCGTGCTGCACGGTGTCGCCGACCAGGATGCACATCCGGTACGGGGTGTAGACGAACAGCAGCCGGGCCCACCAGCCGGCCAGGTCGAGCACCCGCCGCGCGCCACGCGTCGCCGGCAGCGGCTCGCCGCAGAAGCGCCCGAACGTGAGCTGGTCGCGCTGCGCGCGGCTGAGCCGCTCGGCGTTGCCGTGCAGCCACCACCGGTGCTCGCTGAGCGTGTAGAGGTAGGTCTGGTTGTGGAAGAAGAACGTGGCCGGCACGAACCACAGCACCAGCCACTGCAGCCACCAGCCGGTCAGCGCGAGGCCGGTGACCGTCGCGGCGAGGTAGGCGAGCGACATCGCGAGGCGGTAGGCCGGGATGCGGGCGAAGAAGTTCGCCTTGACCCGCGCGGAGAAGAACGCCCAGTGGTGGCGTGGCGACACGAGTGCGCGCCACATGCACCGCCGGAACTCCGCCCGCGTCATCCCCGGCCGGACGTGGGTGCTCATCAGGTAGAGGGTGTCGCCGTCGCGCAGCGAGCACGGGTAGGCGTGGTGGGTCAGGTGTTCCTCGCGGTTGCCGTCGTAGGGCGGGCGCCACGTCAGCGTCGTGACGATCTCGCTGACGACGCGGTTCCCGGCCCGCGACGCGGTGAACATGCCGTGCAGCGTCTGGTGCACGACGACGACGTCGAGCCGGCGCAGGCCGCCGGCGATGACCGGCAGCGTGAGCAGGAGCAGCGGCACCAGCACCGCGGGCGGGCTCGTCAGGGCGTACGCGCCGACCGCGATGCCGCCCCCGGTCTGCACGACGCCCGCGAGAGCCGCGAGCCCCGGACGCCACCGCACCCGCGGGCCGCTGCCGGCCAGCGGCACACCCGTCACCCAGGTCAGGAACGGCTGCAGGGCGCGCGGCAGGCCGCGCATGGTCTCGCGGGGCTGGGACGACAGGTCGACACCGGGGTCGGTCGTCGCGGTCACCGCGGCGCCCCGCCGAAGAGGGAGTCGTTGGTCTCGTGGGTCATCTCGCGGGACAGGTCCGCGGTGCTCGCGAGCGTCATGTTCACGATGGTCCGGCGGCTCGCGCCGCGGATCGGGTACACCCGGTGCATCGTGGTGTCGGTCTTGATGAGGTACGCGTCCCCGGCCTTCGGCGCGTAGGACCGCACGACCCCGCTCAGCAGCGCGCCGTGGACGTCCGGGTCCTCCTTGTCCCAGGACGTGCCGGCGACCCCCTGGATGAACCCGCCGTCGCGGTGGGGCGGCGCCTCGAGCACGAGGATGATCCCGTAGGTGTAGTCGTCCCAGTGCCAGCCGTGCGTGTCCCCGGAGTTGGTCAGCCGGCTGATGACGTAGTGCTCGCCCGCGTACGGGCAGACGTGCAGCTGCTCGCCGATGACCGCCGAGGTCAGCCGCAGCAGGTCCGGGGCGAAGTAGAAGGCGTCGATCAGCGGGCCCTCGGTCTTGATGATCGGCTGGCCGACGGTCGTCATGTTCCGCGGCGTGTCGTCCGTGATCGCGAACGTGGTCCGGTGGCTGGAACCGTACCGGTCGACAAGGCCGAATGCCTCGTCCCGCATCGCCTCGAGGAGTTCCGGCGGGCACAGCCCGGGCAGGACCACCACGTGTTCGGCAGCAAACCGTTCCGCGTATTCGGCAATGGCGCCGGCGCTGAAGTCGCGAGACCAGTGTTCGGCGAGAATGTCATTGACGGTCGATGCTCGGACTTCACGTAAGTGGCCAGGAACAGGCATGCGCATCCTTCTCTGTGAGGATTGTTTCGACGCCACGACAGGGCGGGAGGCTCGACAGAGAGCGGATTCGTGCCGCAGTGTGCCCGTCCGATCGGACTGCGAACCCGACCGCGGCAACCCCGACATTAACTTACCGAATCTCCCATTCTCCCGTTTCTGATTCACATCGGCGAGTGGAGATTACCCTCACACCTTGAGCGCTGACAACTGTGACCCACGCCACAAACCCAATAGTCTGATATGCCGCGATTGGGCTTTGAGTAAGGCTCGACCGGACCTTTGGTTGAATGTTCTCGCAACTATTTTAAATCGTTTCAGAAAATGCGCTGCGACTAGATCCGCTGGCGCTCGGCCGCCTTCGCGATGAGGTGTTCCAGCAGGGTGGCCAGCACGCTCTTGCTCGACTCCCGATGGCGCACGTCGCACTGCATGATCGGCACGTTCGAGTCCAGGTCGGTCGCCTCGCGGATCTCGTCGACGGTGTAGAGCTGCTGGCCGTAGAAGTTGTTCACGGCCAGGATGAACGGGATCCCGCGGCGCTCGAAGAAGTCCACGGCGGCGAAGCAGCCCTCCAGCCGGCGGGTGTCGGCGAGCACCACCGCGCCGAGGGCGCCGAGGGCCAGCTCGTCCCACATGAACCAGAACCGCTCCTGGCCCGGCGTGCCGAACAGGTAGAGGATCAGCGACTCGTTGACGGTGATGCGCCCGAAGTCCAGCGCCACCGTGGTGGTGTGCTTGCCCTCCACGCCATCGAGATCGTCCACTCCCCCGCTGATCTCACTGATCATCTCCTCGGTGCGCAGCGGGGGGATCTCGCTGACCGAGCCGACCAGCGTGGTCTTCCCGACGCCGAAGCCACCGGCTATCAGCACCTTCAGCGCCGAGGTGCCCAGCGCCGAATGTGCGGATGCCTCAGAGCCTACGGATGCCATCGAGTACCGCCTGCAGGACGTTCATGTCGGGGGTCTCCGTGTTCAGGGGCGAAGGGGGTGAGCTGAAGATCAGGAAGCCTTGCTCGATCAGGTCCGCGACGAGGATCTTGATCACCGTGATCGGCAGCCCGAGCTTGGCGCTGATCTCCGCGATCGACAGCGGGTACTGGCAGATCCGCAGGATCTCGGCGTACTCGGGATCCATCGACGCGTTCTGGTACGCCGTGGTGACCACCAGCGTGATCAGGTTGAGGTCGCGACCGGACTTGGTACGGCCGCGGGTCACGGCGTAGGGCCGCACCAGCGGTCCGGCCTCGTCGTCGTACCAGGAGTCCCGACCGTGCTTCATGGTCTGCGCGGGTCACATGCTGGTGCCGGACACACGGGGTTGCGCGACAAGATAGCTACCGACCTTCTTGACCATGAGGTTCATCTCGTAGGCGATCATGCCGATGTCGGCGTCGTCGGTGGCCACCAGCGCCAGGCACGCGCCGCTGCCCGCCGCCGTCACCACCAGGAACGCGTGGTCCAGCTCGACGACGGTCTGCCGGACCTGCCCACCCGCGAAGTGGCGGCCGACCCCGCGGGCGAGGCTCTGGAACGCTGAGGCCATCGCCGAAAGGTGCTCGCTGTCCTCCCTGTTCAGGCTGCGGGACCGGCCGATGCACAGGCCGTCCGTGGACAGCACGACCGCGTGCTGGGCGCCGACCGCTCGGACGATCAGGTCGTCGAGCAACCAGTTCAGATCGCCCGGGTTGGATTCCTCCATGAACTCCCCTGTCTCGCTCCACTCGACGAAAACTCAGGTGAACTGCTGCCGGATCACGGGGCGGCCCGGCCCTCGCGGGTACCGCGCTGGAACGCCGCCATCCGGTTGCGCGCCCGTTCCGCCGACAGGACGGCGTCGGCTTCCTCGGGCACGCCCGGGGTCTGCTGCTCGGGTGGTTCGGCCGTGTCGCCCGCCAGCTGCGGCGCGAGGTTCGCCTGCCGCCGCCGGCGCGGCAGCGGCGGGCGGGTGTCCTCGGCGTGCTGGCCGCCACCCGGACCGCGGCCGTTGCCGTTGCCGTTGCCGCCGGACGTCCGCGGGGCCGGCGCGCTGCGCGCACTGTCCCGGGCCGGTTCCTGCGGCGGTGCGGGTGGTGGCACGGGTGGTTGCGCGGGCGGCTGCACCTGCGACGACGGTTCCCGCGACTCCCGCCGGGCCCGGCGGGGCGCGCCGTTCCCGTTCGCCGACAGGGCCGTCCAGTCCTCGCGGTCCGCCCAGTCGTCCCGGCTCGCGTCCCGGTTCATTGCCCAGTCGTCCTGGGCCGGCAGGTCCTCCTGCGCCGGCCAGCGGACGGTCTGCTCGGTGGGATCGCCCCACCCCTGCGCGGTCACCGGCCCGGTCACCGCCGGGGAGGCCTCGTCCTGGCCCGCCATCTCCCGCCGCGGCCGGGGCAGGTCCGACATCGTCGTGTCGGCGTACCGGCCGTTCTGCTGCGGGCCCTCGCCCAGCCCCGAGGCGACGAGGGCGGACCGCACCAGCACGATCGCCCGGATGCCGCCGTAGGCCGAGTCCACCAGCGTGACGCTGATGCCGTGCCGGGCGGCCAGCTGCGAGACCACGAACAGGCCCAGCCGAGCCTCCTCGGACAGCGCCATGACGCCGAAGTCGGGCGGGTCCTGGAGGTAGTCGTTGATGCCCTCGCGTTCGTCGCGCGGGATGCCCAGCCCCTGGTCCTCGACCTCGACCACGACGCCCTTGCCGACCGTGTTGCCGCGCACCTCCACCCGCGAGTCCGGCGGGGAGAACGCGGTCGCGTTGTCGACCAGCTCGGCCAGCAGGTGGATGAGGTCGCCGACCGCCGACCCGACGATCGACAGGTCGGGCAGCCGGGTCGTGTGCACGCGGCGGTAGTGCTCGGTCTCGCCGATCGCGCTGCGCACGATCTCCACCAGCGGCACGGGGTTGCGCCACTGGCGGCCCGGCCGCTCCCCGCCGAGGATGATCAGGTTCTCGGCGTTGCGGCGCGCGCGGGTGGCCAGGTGGTCGAGCTGGAACAACGACTCCAGCTGGTCGGGGTCCTCCTGCTCGCGCTCGGCCTTGTCCAGCACCTCGAGCTGGCGGCGCACGACGACCTGGCTGCGGTGCGCGATGTTCAGGAACACCGCCTTGACGCCGTTCTGGATCTCGGCCTCCTGCGCGGCCGCGGCGACGGCGGTGCGCTGGGCCTTGTTGAACGCCTCGGCGACCTGTCCCAGCTCGTCGGCGCCGTAGTCCAGCGACGGCACCTCTCGGTCGATGTCGATCTGCTCGCCGCCGCGCAGCCGGTTCACCATCCGCGGCAGGCGCACGTCGGCCAGCTCGAGCGTCTCCGCGCGCAGCCGCTTCATGCGCTTGACGACCCGGTTGGACAGCCGGATGGCGACGAGGGTGGCGATGATCGTGAGGATCAGGACGATCCCGCCGCCGATCAGCGAGTTGACGAAGGTCTTCCGGCCGGTGTCCGCGGCGAACCCCTCGGCGTAGCGGTGGTGCTCGGAGTACATGTCCAGGAGCTGGGCGTTCACCTTGGCCATCGCGTCCTGCCAGTCCGCGGCACTCACCGGCAGCGGCCGGTCGTCCGGGTCCACTGTGGACGGCCGGGGCCCGCGCAGGAGCAGCGCGTTCTCCACGGCGACGAGCCGCTTCCAGTCCTCGCTCGCGACGAGCTGGCCGTAGCGGGCCTGCTGCGGCTTGGTCAGGATGGGGACCGCCGAGTCCAGGCCGGTGTGGTACCGCCCGACCTGGCGGGAGAACTCCTGGTACTCCTCGACCGTCAGCCCACCGTTGGCGACGCCGCCGACCGCCAGCGCGTGGCCCCGCGACATCGCGTCGGCGACGTCGAACAGGGCCGTGGCCGTCGACTCCTCGACCGCGGTGACGGGGTCCGGCGCCGTCTTCGCGAGGCCCTGCAGGCCCAGCTTGATGACCTCGGTCAACAGGTTGTAGTACCCGTAGACGTCCGTCGCCTTCGCCTGTCCCGAGTCGACGCCCTGGCGGATCTGCGGGAGCTGGCCGAGCAGCTTCTTGAACGCCGCGTCGCCCTGCTTGAGGGCGTCCGGGTTGAGCTTGATGAGGTTGGCGGACAACGACTGCAGGCCGGCCAGCGCCGTGTCGAGGTCTTTTCGCTGCTTGGCGAGCGGCGCGGTCGCGGACTTGTCGCCGCCGAGCCGCAGCAGGCTCAGCCGCCGCTCCTCCTCGACCTGCGAGGCGAACTGGGTGCCGGGGGCGACCGTGGCCTGCATGGTCGTGGCCCAGTCCTGGGCGGTATAGCCCTGGTAGACCAGGTAACCGGACGCGCCGACGCCGATGATCAGCAGAGCCGCACTGGGAATGAGTACGATGGCGAGCATTCGCAGCCTGATGCTCTTGAGCCTGCTACCCCTTCGGCTGGCTAGCCTCACAACCCCCTCCCTCAAATGTCAGCGCGGTGGATCAACGCACTGGCTCGCGCCCCGCGGCGGGATCACCGAGGCACCCTAGTGGGTTAGCGCTCCGCTGTGAACCTACTAAGGGTGATTACGCCAAAGAGCGGCCAGTCATCCGGGAAGACTAGTGGGACACCCGCCGTGGTACGCGCGGCACCCGCCTTTACCGTCCATTGTGGACGGCCGGAGAATCGATAAACGGGGCCTGAACAGGACAAACGCGCTCGCCGAGCGTTCGGATCGGACGGGCCGCACACCTTAGTGGATCGGCGTCGCGCTGTGAACCCTACCAACGGCGGTCGTGGCGGAATCGTGCTGAGGGTGCCCGGCGTCCGGGCTCCACTGTCCTTTATGTAGCGGAAATAGCCGGGTAATGCGTCCGAACAGCACTAACGGCCGCGCCGGTAACCGGCCCGTACTTTTTTCTTCCTGGACATCGCCGGGAGTACTACTGTGCGCTGCCGTACGACTGGGCAAGGACGGGAGTTTCCGTGACACAGTTCGACTACGTCATCGTCGGCGCAGGACCGGCGGGGTGCGTGCTCGCCAACCGCCTCTCGGCGGACCCTGGTGTCAGCGTGCTGTTGGTCGAGGCAGGTGATCAGGACACCAACCCGCTCATCGCGATGCCCAAGGGTTTCGGCGAGCTGCTGGGCGACCCGAACACCGCGTGGCACTACCCCACCCGCCCGTTCGGGCCGGCGCAGCAGGTCGACTACTGGGTGCGGGGCAAGACGCTCGGCGGGTCGAGCGCGGTCAACGGCATGGTCTACAACCGCGGCCACCGCGCCGACTACGACGCGCTCGAGCGCCTCGGCAACCCCGGCTGGGGCTGGGACGACATGCTGCCGGTGTTCAAGACGATCGAGGACAACGCGCTCGGTGCCTCCGACGTCCGCGGCGCGGGCGGCCCGTTGCACGTCTCGACCGCCGAGCCGGGCGACCCGCTGCTGGAAGACGTGATCAACGCCGGCGTCGAGCTCGGCTGGACGCGGATGCGTCGACCTCAACGAGGCCGACGAGGAGCGCATCGGCTACGCGATGGCGACGATCCGCGACGGGCGGCGGTGGAGCGCCGCCGACGCGTTCCTGCACCCGGTCATGGACCGGCCCAACCTGACCGTCTCGGTGCAGACGATCGTCGACCGGGTGGTGCTCGAGAACGGCCGGGCGGTCGGCGTGCGGGGCCGCCAGAACGGGACAGGCCATCGAGGCGCGCGCGACCCGCGAGGTGATCCTCGCGACCGGCGCCATCGCGACGCCCAAGATCCTGCAGCTGTCCGGCATCGGTGCCCGCGGACGTGCTGGCCGCGGCCGGGGTCGACGTCGTGGTGGACAGCCCGAACGTGGGCGCCCGGATGCGCGAGCACCGCGTGTTCACCATGCAGTTCCGGCTCGCCGAGGACCTCGGGCTAAACAAGATCCTCGCCACCGAGGAGGGCCAGCAGGCGGCCGCCGCCGAGTACCAGGCGACCGGCGGCGGGCCGCTCGCCGCGCCGGCGATGGACATCGTCGGGTTCTTCAAGACGCGCCCGGAGCTCGACCGCCCTGACGCCCAGTTCCAGATCGGGCCGTTCTCCGTGCTGCCGCCCGAGCCGGGCAAGGGCCTGCAGATGGAGCGGGAGCCGGGCATGATGGCCGTCGCCTACCTGCTGCGGCCGGACAGCGAGGGCAGCATCCGCATCACCTCCGCGGATCCCGACGCGCCGCTGGACATCGACACGGGCTACTTCACCAGCGAGTACGACCGCACCACGGCGGTGGACGTCTTCCGTGGCATGCGGCGGTTCTTCGCGACCGGGCCGCTCGCGAAGCGGATCGAGCACGAGACCGTGCCCGGGGCGAACGTGCAGACCGACCAGGAGATCATCGACGCCGGGCTGGTCATGCGGCGGCTGCCGGCTACCACGCCATCGGCACCGCCGCGATGGGCCCGAACGACGACGACGTGGTCGACTCGCGGCTGCGCGTGCGCGGGGTGGCGAACCTGCGCGTCGTGGACGCCTCGGTGCTGCCGATCATGATCTCCGGCAACCTCAACGGCCCGGTGTCGGCGCTCGCCTGGCGGGCCGCCGACTTCATCACCGCGGGCGAGTGACCCGGTGGCCGCCCCGCACCGGCGGGGCGGCCACCGGGTCACACGTGCCAGGTGAGCGGCAGGTTCTCCAGCGAGCACACGGCTCCGCCGTCCATGACCAGCTCGGTGTCCGTCGGCATCGAGTAGTCCTGGATCGCCCCGTGCCAGTCGCGCAACGCCGCGGTCAGGCCCTGGGTGGCGATGCGCGCGCCGAGGCAGCGGTGCGCGCCGAACCCGAACGCGACGTGGCTGGCGCTGTTCGACCGGTCGAAGTCCGCCGCTCGCGGGTCCGGGTAGTGGTGCGGGTCGCGGCCGGCCAGCGCCAGGGACAGCAGGACCCGCTCACCCGCACGGACCCGGACGCCGGCGACCTCGGTGTCCCGCTTGGCCGTGCGGGCGACGCTGACCACCGAGTGCAGCCGCAGCAGCTCCTCCGCGGCGCGCGCCGCGACGGCCGGGTCGGCGACGAGCGGTGCTGGTGCTCGGGATGCCCGGCGAGGTAACGGAAGCTGAAGCTGATCGAGTTGGTCAGCGTGTCGAGGCTCGCCATGCCCATCAGGAACGCCAGGTCCAGTCCCTGCTCGCGGGTCAGCGGCACGCCGTCGACCTCCGCGTGGGCGAGCAGGTCGAGCAGCCCGCTGCCGTCGCCCTGCCGCACGCCGTCCGCGCACTCGCCGATGGCCCGCGCCACGTAGGCCATGAAGTCCTTCGACCGCCGCGGCGCGCCGCGCCGGGTCGGAGTCCTGGAGCAGGTCGGCCGCCCACCGCGCGCACGCCTGCGTCTCCTCCTCCGGCACGTCGAAGATGGCCGCGAACAGCGCGTTCTGCAGCGGGCGCGCGAAGTCCAGCACGAGGTCGCACCGCCCGGCCGGGGCGAGGCGCTCGACCAGGCGGGCGCTCTCCCGCTCGACGGCGGTGGCGATCGCGACGCCCGGCCCGCCCGTTCAGGCAGCGCGCCAGCAGCGCGCGGAAGGGGCCGTGGTCGGGCGGGTCCAGCTCCACCGGCATCAGCGGGCGCGGCCAGCCGGCCGCCGGGATCGAGGTGTTCCGGCTGGAGAACGCGTCCGTGTCGCGCAGGACCGCGCGGATGTCCGCGTGCCGGGTGAGGACCCAGAAGCCGTCCAGCTCCGGGGTCCAGAACACCCGCTCGTCACGGAAGCGGTCGAACGCGGTGAACGGGTCCACGCGGATGGCGGGGTCGCTGTGGTGGTCGAACTCCCGTACGGGAGCGCCGAGGTCGGATGGTGTGGCCATCGGGTTCATTCTCCGGTTCGTCCGGCGGTCTGGGACACGGTCTGGCGACACGGCCGCGGCGAGGCGCATGTCGTTGCGGGCGTAGATGCCGACGGACCACTCGGCCATGCGCACGACCCCGACGGCGGGGAGGAAGTTCTCCTCGACCAGCGGGGCCAGGCGCTGCCGGACGGCCGTGAGCCGGGCGGTGAGCTCGTCGCGCACCCAGTCCTGCGTCACCCCGTACATCAGCACGTTGTTCGCCCCCGGCTCGTCGCGTTCGCGGGCCATCGTGGCGAGGTCGTTGGCGAGGCGGGTCGCCAGGGAGGCGTCGTGCAGCGCCGGGAGCAGCACGTCCAGCCGGTCCGGCAGCTCCGCGCCACCGTAGGCGATCCAGCGCGGCACGTGCACCTGCCCGATGGCGCTGCTGTCGGCGTGGTCGAGGTACTCGCCGACGTCCGAACCCGGTCGGCTCGCCCCGCTCCCGGGCCCAGCCGACGACCCAGTCGTACCGGTGACCACGCAGGCAGGAGGCGAACTCGTCCGCCCACACGGTCGCGAGTGCCGGGTAGCCCGGCAGTGCGGCGGCCTCCTCCTGCCAGGTGGACAGGCAGGCCAGCAGCGGGTGGCCGTCGTCGCGCTGTCCTGTGTGGACAACGGCGTTGCAGCGGGCGAAGAACGCGTCGAGCTCGCCGACCTCGCTGACCTCGCGCTCCACGAAGTCGTCGAGGGCGTAGGCCCACACGGCCATGCGGCCGGTGAGCCGCAGGTCCTTCGCGTGTGCCCACGGCGCGATCACGCCCTCGCCGAAGGCGATGGCCGCCAGCGGCAGGTACTCGAGCCCGGGCAGCTGCTCGGCGGTCCAGCGCTGCAGGTCGGCGAGGGTGGCCGAGCCCAGCAACGCGATCGGCACGCACTGGCCGGCCGGTGCGAACGGCCCGTCAGTCATCGCTGCCCTGCCGGCTCAGCACGCAGGCGGCGAGGACGGCCGCACGCACGACCGTCGGCGGCGTGTAGAGGCCCTTGCCGATCCACAGCTCGGCGTAGTCGGTCGCGTCGACGTGCTCGCGCAGGTAGGCGTGCGGCCCGGCGGTAGGCGTCCGCGGGCACCGGCCCGTGGTGCGGGGCGAGGGCGTCCAGGCTGAGCACGGCGTACGCGGTCTCCTCGGGCTGCCCGCCGTGCAGGCCCCAGGAGCCGTCCGGGTGCTGGCCGTCCAGCAGCCACCGCCAGGTGCCGGCGAGCGAGTCCACCGCGGCGGTGCCGGCCAGCCCGAAGACCGCCTGCGCGGTCGCGTAGTAGGCCGACAGGTGCCACTTGTCGTACCACCAGGCCGACTCGGCGCGCACGTCCAGCAGGAAGTCCCTGGCCTTGGCGATCTGCGGGGCGAACCGCTGCGGCTGCCGGGCGAACGCCTCCAGGACGCGGGCGTTCGCGCTCACCGGGCGCGCCGCGTTCGTGGGCGAAGCCGACGAAGTGGTCGTCGGTCTCGAACGACAGCAGCGACTCCAGCAGCGGCGTGGCCTCGTAGCCGAAGGCGTGCGACACGTTGGCGACCATCGCGGTGTCGTCGGAGTCCGGGACGGGGAACTCCTCGCTGACCCCGAGCGGCGCGCTCGTGGTGCCGGCCAGCTCCACCAGCCGCTCGACGTGCTTCTTCGCGCCGACCGGGAACAGGTCGGCGCGGCCGAGCGTGTAGATCACCCAGGACGGCTCGAACACGTTGATGGGGTAGATCTCCGGCATCCCGCCGCCGCCCGCGGACCGGGCCGCCGCGTGCAGGTAGTCCAGCGCCGCGGCGTCCTTGGTCGCCGACCACAGCGCGCCGGTCGCGGCGGGGTTGTTGGCCATCGACCCGTTCACGGCGGCGAACCCGGCCATCCCGGGCAGCGGGACGAGGTCGCCCAGCGCCTCCAACGAGTACAGCAGCCCGGTCGGCTGCTTCGCCAGCGCGCCCGGTGGCACGCGGGAGAGCTTGTCGTCGCGCAACCGCGCCAGCTCCGCGAGGGAGTCCAGCGACAGCAGGCCGGCCGCGCGCGCCTGCTCGAACAGGTGCGGCGCCACGACCTCGAACCCGATCGGCTCGCCGACCGCGCCGCGCCAGTCCGCCCCGTGGTCGCGCAGGTAGCTCACGCCGGCCCGCGCCGCATCGGCGGCCCAGTCCTCGGGCGACTCGTGCAGCGCGAGCACGGCGGCCACTGTGGACACCAGCCGGTCGTACGCGTTGGGCACCGAGCCGCCCCACGAGCCGTCCGCGTGCTGGTGGCGCCGCAGCCACTCGCGGGCCTGCGGGAACACCGGCCGGTCGTCGGTGGTCAGCCGGGCCGCCCACGCGGTGGAGTACGCCATCGCCGCCACCGGGCGCTCGCCCAGCTCGCCGACGATCCGGTCCGCCTGTTCGGTCGCGTTCTGCATCTACACCCTTCCGTCTCGCCACCGCGGTTTCGTTGCGGTGTACGGGTTTCGTGGGTCTGCGTCGAGCTGTCGGGTCAGTGGTCGCGGTGCACGGCGAGCCGGGCCAGCGCGCCCAGCTCGGCGGTGGCCCGCGTGTCCAGCCCGACCCCGCACAGGCCCGACAGCGCGCGGGCCAGGTGCTCGGCTGCCTGTTTCTCGGTCCAGGCGCGCCCGCCGGCGGACTCGATCAGCGTCGCGGCGTGCGCGAGCTCGGTGTCGGACAGCCGGTCGTCGCGGTGGTAGAGCTCGGCCAGCTCGCGGCCGACCGCGGTGCCGGAGGTCAGGGTGGCCACCACGGGCAGGGTTTTCTTGCGGTTGGCCAGGTCGGAGTACACGGCCTTGCCGGTGGTGCCGGGATCGCCCCAGATGCCCAGCAGGTCGTCGACGAACTGGAACGCCAGCCCGACGTGCTCGCCGAACCCGCGCAGCCGGTCGGCCTGTTCCGCGCTGCCGCCACCGAAGATCGCGCCGAGGCTGCACGCCCCGCCCAGCAGCGAGCCGGTCTTGCCCGCCGCCATGCGCACGCACTCGGGGAGGTCGACGTCGTGGCGTTCCTCGAACGAGAGGTCCGCGCTCTGCCCGTCGACCAGCGCGTAGAGGACGGTGGAGAGCGTGCGCATCCCGGTGCCCGCGGCCTGCTCCCCGGCCCCGGCGAGCACGTCGAACGCGAGGGTCAGCAGCGCGTCGCCGGCCAGGATCGCCGCGCTGGAGCCGAAAACCGACCAGCTGGTCGGGCGGTGCCGGCGGGTCAGGTCGCGGTCCATGACGTCGTCGTGCAGCAATGTGAAGTTGTGTACCAGTTCCGCCGCGCACGCCGCCGGCACCGCCTGCCCGGCGCTGCCGCCCACGGCCTGCGCGGCCAGCAGGACCAGCGCGGGGCGGACCGACTTGCCGCCCCCGCCGTCGGTGTCGATCGGACGGCCGCGCTCGTCACACCAGCCGAAGTGGTAGCCCGCGATACGCCGCATGGACTCGGGTAATCGGTCTACCGCCGCGCGCAATGCCGGATCCACCAGGCCTCGGCTCCATGCCAGAACCTCGGCCGCGGACCGGCCCGCGACGATTTCGAGTGGGGCCATGGCGGTACTTGGTACACCATCGGGTGACGCGACCGATACCCACGGTCGGCCCCAATGGACGGCCGGTATCGCTATCCCACCGCGTTCAGCCGGGGAAACGGTTGCCGGGTCAGGGTGTGGTGCACCATCTCGGTAAGTGTCACGATGTCGAAGACCGGAAGGCCGATCCGCGTCTGGACGGCGCGCGCGAACGGCACGAGGTCGGTGCATTCGATGACCAGCGCGCCCAGGTCCTCGTTGTCACCGACCAGCCGGTCGACGACGGTCAGCACCTCGCGTTCGAGTCGGTCGGCGTCGAGCTCCGCGCGGCGGGCCTCCAGCATGACCTCGCGGAACTCCGGCTGTTCCTGCATGCCGGCCACGCGGACGGGCACGTGTTCCGCGCCGACGGCTTCGAGATGCCGCTTCGTCAGGGCGACGTCGTTCGCGACCAGCAGGCCGACCTGCTGGTGGCGCCTGATCATCCGGCCGACCATCGGCACCTGGATGAGACTGGACGTGTAGAGCGGCACGTCGACGGCGTCGGCCAGCTCGTCCTGGAAGATGGCCAGGAACCCGCAGGCACCGGTGATCGCGCCGACGCCCGCGGCCTCGAGCTGGCGTGCGGCGCGGATGAAGGGTTCGAGCAGCGTCGGGTCGGCCTGGGCCACGATCCGCTCCGCGGTCGCGCCCGCCACCACCTCGTAGCGCACCGGGAAGTCGAAGGTCGTCCTGTTGCGAATGTGCCCGGGGATCTTCGTGAACTCGGTGTCCATGCAGATCACGCCGATCTCGACGTCAGGTTCCATTGCTGTCCTCTGTGGAGTATCGGCCGACGCGGAACGGCGCCGGGTCGAGGTCCGGCTGCTCGCCGGCCACGAGCTGGGCCAGCAGCCGGCCACCGGCCGGTGCGAGGCCCATCCCGATATGGCCGTGTCCGCAGGCGACGTAGACGTTGTCGTAGCTCCCGGCGCGCCCGATGAACGGCAGGCTGTCCGGTGTGCACGGGCGCAGCCCGCTCCAGACCTCGGGCGGCGCGGCGTGGCGTACCTGCGGGAGGTACTGCCCGACGGTGCGGAGCATGCCGTCCACCCGGCCGGGTGGCGTGGTGGTGTCCATGCCCACCAGCTCACGGATCCCGCCGATCCGGAGCCCGTCCCCGACGGGTGCGACCGCCATCCTGGGCTCCCCCAGGGTCACCGGCCGGCGGGGCGCCGGCGCGCGGACGGTGGCGGCGAAACCCTTGAGCGGTTGGAGCATCAGCTCGACGTCGAGCAGGCGCGCGAGGCCGGCCGACCAGGCGCCGGCGGCCAGCACCACCCGGCCCGGCCGGAACTCGCCGCTGGTGGTGCGGATCCGGCGCACGGTGCGGCCGGTGCGCTCGAGGTCGAGGACCTCGGTGTGCGCCCGGATGTCGACGCCGTCGTCGCCCAGCGCGCGGGCGAACTCCTCGACGAAGTCGGGAATCCGCAGGTAGGCGCCCTCCTCGTTGTACAGCGCGCCGCAGATGTCGAACTCGACGTCCGGTTCGAGCGCGGCCACCTCCGCCGGTGCTGAGCACCCGCAGCGGCACGCCGCGGGCGACGGTCGCCGGCACCGCGCGGCAGGCCTTCTCGAACTCCCGCGGCGACCGGTAGGCGATGATCATTCCCGGCACCGCGAGCGTGTCGGCCAGGCCACCGGAGGCACAGACCTTCCGCAGGATCTCGAAGCTCTGCTTCTTCATCTCGAGCAGCAACGGGAAGACGGCCGGGCCGGACGCCGCCCGGCGCAAGCCGCCACAGCCAGCGCAGCAGGTCGCCGTCGGGGCGCGGCCTGACGTACAGCGGGCCGTCGCGCCGCAGCAGCGTCCGGAACAGCCCGGGCTCGGCGAGCGGGGCCGCACCGTGGGTGCCGACGAAGCCGGTGTTGCCGGCCGAGCACGACTGCGGTCCGCCCACCGCGCCCACGTTCCACCACGGTCACGGTGCCGCCGGCCCGGCGCAGGAAATGCGCGCAGAACAGGCCGGCGACACCACCCCCGACCACCAGCACGTCGGGATCGTTCATGCAGGCTGACGACGAAGAAGTTGGCCGGCAGGGTGACCACCACGCGCTCGTAGATCTCGCGCCGACAGCGCGATGCCCGGCTCGGCGAACGTGCCGGGCGGCGGCTCCGCGAAGCGCATCACCGAGCGGCCCGCGTCGAACAGTTGGGCGCCGTGCCCGAAGTCGCCGACGATGGCCGTGCCCGGGTCGACGAGGCGGGTCCGCACGATGAGGACGCCGTTCTGATCGAGGTCGGTCATCAGGTTTCCCTGGGACATGAACCGGTAGTAGTCGGCGGGGTTGATGATCATGCCGTCCGCGGTGGCGCCCATCTGCTCGACCTCGTTGCAGGCGGCGAGAAGTGTCGAGCCGAACGGGCCGGGCTGGGTCATCCGGGCGATGCCCGGATGACCCAGCAGCCCACCCTCGCCGCGGATGATCGTGACGTTCTCGGCGGTGCCGAGCCGCATGACCAGCCGGTGGTCGACGAACGACTGGAACGCGTCGGCGTCGGTCCCACAGGTCCGGCGGCACCTGGACCCAGGCCGGTGGTCGTCAGCAGGTCCGGGATCGGCGACTTGTGGAACAGGCTGGCGCCTCGCGGCGCATCGCGGCGCCGTCCACCTCGGGTTCGCCCGGCCGGGGCCGCGACTCGTGCCAGTAGAACTGCCGCGGCTCGCGGGACAGGTCCACCACCTTGAGCAGGTTCCGCGCCGGGTAGCGGGGCTTGCGGCGCACGCTGCTCAGCGAGCCGGTGATCGTCACGTCGAACTCGACGGACGCGCTCGAGCCCGTCCGCGGCGACGGCCTCCGCGAACACCCGCCCGGGCGACGGCCTCCGCCGCTCGGCGACGACCTCGGGCATCGTCTCTTGTCACCACGGTCGGCACGGCTACCGCCCCGCCTTGCGGGCGACGAAGATGCCCCAGCCGAACTCGCCGTCGGCGATCGCGATCTGGATCTTGTCGCAGGACGTCCGCGAACGCCAGCATCCAGTCGCGGATGGCCTGGTCCGTGGTCGTCTCCGCGCGTTCGCGCGCGGTCACGCCCAGCACGCGGTAGGTCTGGCCGAGGTGGCTCGGTCACGTTGCGGGCGAGCAGGATCTCGAACCCGCCGCCTCGAGCGCGGTCTGGTAGCCGGTGAACGAGAAGCCGGAGTTCCAGCGCACCCGGTCGAACACGTGCTTGCGGGCCCGCTCGCTCACCTCCTGCTTGGGCTGCAGGAAGTCGGAGAACGCGAAGGTCCCGCCGGGCCGCAGCACGCGGTGGATCTCGCTGTGGCTGCGCGGCTTGTCGGGCACCAGGCACAGCGCGTCCTGGCTCACGACGTGGCTGAAGTGGTTGTCCTCGTAGGGCATCTGGGTCGCCGAGCCGTGGTCGAACCGGACGTCGACCCCGGCCTCCGCCGCGGCCTTCTCCCGGGCGACCTTGATCCGCTCCTCGCTCAGGTCCAGCCCGACCCCTCGGCAGCCGAACCGCTTCGGCGATCGCGACCAGGAAGTTGCCGCACCCGCAACCCACGTCGAGCACGTAGGAGGACGTCGTCGATGCCGGCGTCCGCGGCGACGATCTCGGTCGTGCGGTCCGACGCGGCGTGGTAGTCGCGTCCTCCTCGCCGGGGAAGTAGCCGGTGTGCAGCACGCCGTTGCTGTCCCAGAACGCCAGGTACGCGTCGAGTGTCTCGTCGAAGAAATGCTCGACATCAGTCTCGGTGAACGTCACGTGACACGGTCCTTCCTGCGTGCTTCATCTGAAGGTGTCCTTGCGTCCCGCCGTGAGGTACGTGTGCTCCCGCCCCGACACGTGCGCGCCGCCGTCGACCAGGTGCACCCCGCCGGTGACGAAGGAGGCCCGCTCGCTCGCGAGGAACGCGGCGACGGCGGCGAACTCGTCGGCCGGTGCCGAGCCGGCCCACTGCGCTGTGCGCACCCATCGGCCGCAGCCGGCCCTCGACGTCGCCCGTCCCGCCGCCATCCGCCCGGGCCGCGGCCCGCTCCACCATCGGCGTGCGGCTCGCGCCGGGCGCGAGCACGTTGACGGTGATCCCCTCCCGGCCGACGTCCGCGGCGAGCGACTCGGCGAACCGGACCACCGCCACCCGGGTCATCGCCGGACAGCGACAGCATCGGCTGCGGCGAGACGCACCGACTCGGACGCGACGAACAGCAGCCGGCCCCACCCGGCGGCGCGCAGGTGCGGCAGCGCGGCGAGGGCGAGGCCGACCACCGGCAGCAGCGCGGTGTCCACCGCCGCCCGGTAGTCCGCCGGCCCGAAACCCGTCGCGACGCCCACCGGCGGGCTGCCGCCGCTGACGAGTACGACGTGCAGCGCACCGAGGTCGGCCGGCGACCTCGTCCACCCAGCGGCGCGCGGCCGTCCTGGTCGGTGATGTCGACGCTGGTGGCGTGCACCCGGCCGCGGGCGACGTGCTGTCAGCCTGCGCTCGGCCGCGGCGAGCCGCTCGGGATCGCGCGCGCCGATCGCGACGTGCGCGCCCTCGGCGGCGAGCTCCATCGCCGTGGCGAGCCCGAAGCCGCTCGACCCGCCGGCGACGAGCGCGACCTTGTTCTCCAGTCCCAGGTCCATCGCCTCAGCGCTCGTCGGTCCGGGACAGCGCCGCGGGAGCGGCCGGCGCCGCCCGCGAGCGCGAACGTGCCGCGGTAGCGGTAGCCGTAGCGGCCGAACTGCGGCCAGGACAGCGTCGTCGCGGCGAACCGGGCACGAGCCGACAGGCTGGTCCGCCAGCTGTCGTCGCGGTCGCGGATGATCGTGGGCCCGGTGTGGAAGCGGTCCGGGTTGCCGGTGACCGTGTGGTTGGTGTGCAGCTCGACCGTGCGCCCGTTCGTCATCGGGTTGCCCGCGGGGTCGGCGCCGCACAGGCGCAGCAGCCGGTCGATCGGTGCCCGCCGGGTCGGCGATGAAGTGCTCGTAGCGCAGGAACATCGACCGCCCGGGCGCGTGCCGCAGCAGTCGCCTGCGAGGCGGTGTTGAACCCGTGCCAGTAGGCGGTGCTCGGCTCGCGGACATCGGGTAGGCGTACTGCTTCCAGTGGCTCCACGACTGGGCCACCGCGCGCGGGTCGCGCACGAGGTGGACGTAGTACGGGTCCACGCCGTCCAGGTGCGCCAGCAGCGCGGACTCCCCGGGGATCTTCGTCGTGTCCACCACCACGCGGGCGCCGGTCACGCTCGGCGATCGGTGCGGTAGCGTGGTCGTCATCAGCGTCGGCGTGCGCGCGGATGTCGTCGTCGTGCAGGCCGCGGCGCAGCACCCGCCAGGTGTGCCGGGTCCGCACGCTCGACGAGCTGCCGGCGGATCACCGTCTCGGCGTGCTCCTCGGCCGCGACGCCGTCGGGCCGGCCGGCATCGAGCACCCGCGTCCAGATGGCGCATTCGGTCAGCGGCTTCCCGCAGCCACAGGAGTTGTTGGCGCCCTCGCCGAGCGAGTTCTTCCACAGGAAGTGCAGCTCGCCGACGTGGAAGAAGTCCGGGTATCTCGTTGAGGACGTTGCCGATGATGGTGCTGCCGTTGCGGCACCAGCCGGTGATGCACAGGACGGTGAGCGGTGTCATGACGTGCTCCCGACTTCGGTGGTCACGGCGGGCCGCGGGCTCGGGTCGCGCAGGGTGAGCGCCACGCCCGCGGCCGCCGCCGCGCAGACCGCGCCGGCGAAGAAGACCGCGGCATAACCGAGTCCGGCGGCGATCGCGCCGGTCAGCGGTCCCCAGACGGCCAGGCCCAGGTCCCAGAACGACGTGTAGGCACCGATCGCCGCGCCCTGCTTCGCGGTCTCCGTGCGGTTCATGACGATCAGCGCCAGGGACGGGTGCAGCAGGGAGAAGCCGATGCCCATCACCACGCTGCCGAGCACGGCGACGGGCAGGTTCGGCGCCGCGGCGATGATCAGCAGGCCGGCCGCCTCGCCGATCCCGGACCACGCGGCCACCCGGCGCGGGCCGAGCCGGTCGGGCAGGTGGCCGATGAACAGCCGGGTGCCCGCGTACACGAGGCTGAAGCCGCTCAGCACGACCGCACCCGAGTGGATCCCCCGCTCCTCCAGGTGCAGGAGCACGAACGCGGCGAGCCCGGCGTACCCGGCGGCCGCGAGCCCGAGCGCGACGCCCGGCACGAGCGCGGGTCGCAGCAGCAGGGTGCCGCCGCCCGAGCTGGCGCGCGTCGCGGTCCCCGCCGGCACCATGCTGATCACCGCCAGCGCGATGAACCCGAGGCCGGCGCTGAGGCCCCACACGGCGTCGAAGCCGAGCGGCAGCAGGACCGCGCCGAGGAACGTGCCGGCCGAGATCCCGCCCCACATGCTCACGCCGTACAACCCGATGAGCTGACCGCGGCGGTGGTGCGGTGCGATCGAGACCGTCCAGACCGCGCCCGCGGTGAACAGCGAGGCCTCGCCGACGCCGAGCAGCAGCCGGATCGCGATCAGGCCGGCCAGGCCGGTCGGCAGGAAGTAGAGGAGACCGCCGGCGGCCACGATCAGCGCACCCACCCGCATGACCACGCGGTAGCCGTGCCGGTCCGCCAGGTGGCCCGCGACCGGCCGCATCAGCAAGGCGGTGACCCCGGTCGCCAGCACCGTGGACCCGATCTCGAAGTCGGAGGCGCCGAACGAGTCGCGCACGAACCGCGGCAGTACGGGGATCGCCACGGTGAGGCCGACATAGCCGAGGAACAGCCCACCGAAGATGCCGACCAGGGCGAGCGGGGGATCGTGCGCTGCGTCGCGTCGGCGGTCATGGCTGCCGCATCAGTTCCGTCCGGCTGACGCTCGCGCCGGCCGCGGCCACGACCTTGCGCACGGCCGTCACGAGGTGGTCGCAGTCCTCCCGGGTCAGGCACGAGGACAGCGGGACGTCGACCGCCGCCGCAGATGTGCGCGTCGTGTTCGGCAGCAACGCCTGGGTGGTCGGCGACGTCCGCCGCGCCGAACAGGAACCGCCAGTTCCAGAACACCCGGACGTTGGTGTCCGCGTCGGACCCGAGGTTGCGCGCGTCGATGCCCTCGGCGCGCAGCGCGCCGGCGAACCATTCGGCGGCCGCGCACGCGGAAGATGAACGCCTCGCCGAGGTAGGCGCCGGGTGCCACCGGCTGCCGGATCTCGATCGCCGCGTCGGCCAGAGCCTGCGCGACGTAGGCGTAGTTGCGGCGGAACTGCTCCAGACGCGGATGGCAGCCGGCTCAGTTCCGCCCGGAGTAATGCCGCCCGGATCTCGTCCATCCGGAAGCTGAACAGCGGCAGGTCGAGATCGGTCCGCAGCGGCGGGTCGCCGTCCGGGAAGTGCCGCCGCACCCGTCCCTCGTACGCGCCGGACAGCACGATCGCGCGCGCGTACAGGTCCCGCGTCGTCGGTGACCAGGAATCCGCCCTCGCCGCTGTTGAGCGACTTGTCCGACTGGGTGCTGAATGCGCCGGCGAGCCCGAAGGTGCCGAGCTTGCGGCCGTCGAGCTCCGCACCGAGCGCCGGGACGGCGTCCTCGAACACCGGCACACCGACCTCTTCGGCGAAATCGAGAAGCCCGGTCAGGTCGGCGGCGAAACCGCGCATGTGGACGACCATGATCGCCTTGACCTGCGGGCGTCCACCGTCGCCGAAGATCGGCGATGTCCAGATGGAGGTTCTCGTCCACTTCGACGAGAAATGGCGGTGCACCCGGCGAGCACGATCGCGCTGGGAGTGGCGACGAACGTGAATCCGGGGCAGGCGATCAAGGAACCGGGTGGTATTCCCGCGGCCATTATCGCGAGCGCGAGCGCGGTGGTACCGCTCGATGTCGCGAGCGCGTAGCCGGAAGCCGAAATAGTCAGCACAGCTCCGACTCCAACCGGCCGCACTCGGTCTCCGCACTCGGCGCGCTGGTCGTAGCGGAAATAGCGGTGACTACGGATCGCCTGCAGTGCAGCGGCTTCGTCCTCCGGATGGACGAACACGGCGCCCTTGTCGTACGTCGGCCAGGGTGCGGTCCGAACGGGCGTACCTCCGTCTACGGCCAGGCGGGCATGATCGGCGCCATGGGTGCTCAACGATGAGTCTCCTCAGGTCCGCGACGGGGGCGAAGCTGCGTCCACCGTATGTTGCACTGATTGTCCGTGAAGCACACTCGCCTGATAGCACTAACATGCGCAGACATTCGGCATCCGTCCCTATCGGCGGAACGCCATACCGCTCGGTAACTGAGACTTCAACTCATTGACGAACAGTCTATTTCGGAGTAGATGTGACTGAAGACGGCCAAGCAATGGCCGTCGCTCCTTTGTGGACCGTCGCAAATGACGCTCACTCGGCGGAGGGTTGTTCCACGTGGCCGACAGCGACCAAATCCGGGCATACCGCGACTACTATCTGAGCGACAACGACGGTGAGCCCAGCATCTATCACATCTGGGAGGACGGTAAGGGACGCGGCGACGTGACGACCCCGTCGCAGTCCAGTCCCGAGTACCGGCAGTGGATGGGGGACCTGCTGCGCGGGCTCCTCGCCGAGAGCGCGAACCCGGGACTGCTCAGCCTGGGATGCGGGAACGCGATGATCGAGTCCGGCATCGCGGCCGACGGCCACCGGGTGCTCGGGGTGGACGCGCTCGAGCACGCGGTCGAGCTGGCCAGGGCGCGAGGCGTCGACGCCGTGTGCGGCGACGTCCTCAGCTGGAGCCCGCCGCCGGGCCCGTGGAGCGTGATCTATGCGGACGGCAGCCTGGGGCACCTCTACGACCGCGACACCGGTGTGCGCGGCGCGCTCGAGCGCTTCCGGTCCTGGGTGCCCGAGGGCGGCGTCCTGGTGATCTCCAACGACCCGCCGCGCACCGACGCCGAGGTACAGGAACATCCCGACCTGCCGTACTTCTTCCTGTCGCAGTCCTACCTGCACCGCCAGGTCGAGGAATGCGGGTTCCGCGACGTGACGAGCACCGTCTTCACCTACGAGAAGCCGGTGACCGGCCCGCGCGACCGCATCGTCGTCACCGCCCGCGGGTGAGGCTCTGGCACGGAGACGGCCGGGGTCAGCCCTGCGGCGGCTTTCCCCTGCCGTACTCGTCGTGCCAGTTCCACCACTCGTACGGCGGGGTCTGGGGGTAGCCCTCCGGGGAGTCCTCCCACTCCTCCTGCCGGCCGAGCGCGGTCAGGTCGAGGTAGCTCCAGGTGGAACCCATCGCCTCGTCGCCGCGGTTGTCGACGAAGTACGTCCGGTACACGCGGTCGCCGTCGCGGATGAACGCGTTGGTGCCGTGCCACTCGTCCACACCGAAGTCCGCGTCGAACCCGTCGGTCATGGTGTACCAGGGCATCGTCCAGCCCATCCGCGCCTTCAGGCGCTCGATGTCCGGCTGCGGCGCGCGCGAGACGAACACGAGCGTGGTGTCCCGGGCGTTCAGGTGCGCGACGTGGGCGACCTGGTCGGCCACCATCGAGCAGCCGACGCACGCGTGGTCGGGCCAGCCGGTGACGCCGGGATCGGCGAAGGCGCGGTAGACGATCAGCTGGCGCCGTCCCGCGAACAGGTCCAGCAGGCTCACCCTTCCCTCGGGACCGTCGAACGCGTACACCTTGTCCACGGCCAGCCACGGCATCCGCCGCCGCTCTGCGGCCATCGCGTCGCGGGCGCGGGTCAGCTCCTTCTCCTTCACGAGCAGCCGCCGGCGCTCGGCCTCCCACTCCGCAGCGGACACGATCGGTGGCGTCTTCATGCCGCATCGCCGGGGTAGCTCAGGCGGCCGGGGCCGTTGGGGCGTCCGGTGCCGGTGGCGATCAGGTCCCGCAGGCTGCTGGTGACGAAGAAACCCCAGGCGTTGGAACAGTTGTCGTAGCACTCGTACACCGGCACCAGGCCGCGATGCGTGAAGCGGACCTCGGTGCGCCCATCCTTTTCGGAGATGTCGAACTCGACCGTCGTGTCCGCCCATTCGGTCGTGTCCTCGACGGAGTCGAAGTGGTTCTCCAGCACGCGCCAGGCGACCCTGCGGCCGGGCACGGCCTCGGTCACGCGGAACCTGGTGACGTGGATGTCCTCGGCGCGGTAGCGGAACTCGTCGCCGGGCGCCGCCGTGGGACCGTCGATGTCCTCGGTCCACCAGCCGCGCACGTTCGAGATGGCGTCGAAGGCCTCCCGCGGGGTCTGGTCCACGGTGAAGCCGGTGGTGAAGCTGTGGTCACTCATGTCGTCGTCCTTCCTGGGTCAGGTGGTCCCTCAACGCGTCGAGCGGGCCGTCCCAGTCGCGGGCGAGCGCGGCCAGGAACTGTTGTGCGACCTGCATCGGGGCGGAGCGGAGCCGGTAGCGCACCCGGCGCCGCTCCCCCGGTTCGGCCGTCACCAGGCCCGCCTCGGTGAGCAGGGCCAGGTGCTTGGCGATCGCCTGCCGCGTGATCGGCAGGCGTCCGGCCAGGTCCGTGGCCGTGGCGGGGCCACCCGACGCCAGCGCGGCGAGGATGGAGCGCCGGCTCGGGTCGGCCAGTGCGATGAAGACCTGTTCGGCGATCGCCTCGATGTCAGGCGGCATCGAGGTACTCGACCAGCTCACCCAGCTCGCTCGCCCAGCCCCGGGTGTTGCCGTCGAACGCCGACTCGTGGGCGTCGTCGGGCAGCTGCGCGAAGCCGGACTCGACCACGGTCAGCCGCGTGCCGGCGTCGACCGGCTCGAGGGTGAACTCGACGTAGGTGCGGCGCGGGTCGTCGGCGGGCAGGCCGTAGATGTGCCAGGTGAAGCCGAACACCGTCGGCTCCTCGACCCGCTCGATCCGCATGTCGGCGGTCGGTCCGTCGTCCCACGTCATCTGCGCCGTCCCGCCCGGGCGCAGGTCGATCGTCGCCTGGTTGCCGAACCAGGTGCCCAGCCCCTCGGCCGTGGTGAGCGCGGACCACACCCTGGCCGGCGGGTGGGCGATCTCGACGACCCGCTCGATGCGATCGGGAAATCCCATGACGACCTCCATCGTGTAGCAACTCAACGGTTGCCACACGTATTGCAACCGAGCGGTTGCGTCAAATCAGCCCGCGCGGACCCCGCCGACGACCGTGGCCACCATCCGGTGCACGGCGGCCGCGTCCGGTGGCGCGCCGGTCCGGTCGGCGAAGAGCAGGTGGCCCGCCCCGATCAGCGTGGGTGCGAGCGTGTCGACGTCGGCGTCCGCCGCGATGCGGCCGAGGTCGCGTTCCGCGGTGAGGTAGGCGGCGATCATGATCGCCGCCTCGGTCAGCACCGGGACGCCCGCCGGCCAGTCCCGGCGCAGCCGCGCGCGCAGCTCGTCCCGGAAGGTGACCAGGGCGACGATCGCCACGGCGACCGAGCCGAACAGGGCCGCCAGCGCGTCGGCGAGGTTGCCCACGACCGTGCCGGTGCCGGCGGCCTCGCGCAGCGCGGCGGCCTGCGCGTCCATCCGCTCGACCCGGTCGAGCACGAACTCGGCCAGGAACGCGTCGAAGTCGTCGAAATGCCGGTGCAGCACGCCTTTGGCGACACCCGCCTCGGTCGTCACGGCCCGGCTCGTCAGCGCGGCCGGTCCGTCGCGGAGCAGCACGCGGTCGGCGGCGGCGAACAGCTGCTCGCGCGCGTCGCGGATCGCCAACCCCGTCGGCATCGCATCCCTCATTCCCTCGCCACGTTGTCGAGTGGGCATCCGCCCACTATGGTGGGCGCATGCCCACTTTACCGCCGGGGCCTGCGCGTCCCGCCGACCGCGAACCGCATCAGCTCCGGGAGGCCGCGGAGTCGTTCGGCGAGGACGCCGAGCGCTACGACCGCACCCGGCCCCACTATCCCAGCGCCCTCGTGGACCGGATCGTCGCCGGCAGCCCCGGTCCCGAGATCCTCGACGTCGGCATCGGGACCGGCATCGCCGCCCGGCAGTTCCAGGCGGCCGGCTGCACCGTGCTCGGGGTCGAGGTCGACGCGCGGATGGCCGAACTGGCGCGGCGTAGCGGTTTCGAGGTCGAGGTGGCGGCCTTCGAGACATGGGACGCGGCCGGCCGGGAGTTCGACGCGGTCGTCGCGGGGCAGACGTGGCACTGGATCGACCCGGTCACCGGCCCGGCCGCGGCGGCGCGGGTACTGCGCCCCGGTGGCCGGCTCGCCGCGTTCTGGAACGTGGGCCAACCCCAGCCCGAGGCGGCGGCCGCCTTCGCGCCGGTCTACGAGCGGGTGCTGCCCGACATGCCGGCCCTCCATGGGGCCACGAACGCCCTGGACCTGTACGCACCCGGCTTCGTCAAGGCGGCCGACGGAATCCGGCAGGCCGGCGCGTTCGGCGAGCCCGAGCAGTGGCGCGTCGACTGGACGCGGACCTACTCGCGCGACGAATGGCTGGCGCAGATACCCACGCACGGCATCCTGACCCGGCTCCCGCAGGAGAAGCTGGCGGAGGTGCTGGACGGCATCGGTGCCGCCATCGACGCGCTCGGCGGCGGCTTCACGATGGAGTACGCCGCCGTGGCGGTCACCGCGACGCGCACCTGACCCGCGGGCCTACCGGTGGTCGTGCCCGCGCCGGTCGCCCCGGCCGAGCCGCCCCATCACCCCGAACGCCATCGGGATGAGGAGCCAGACGGGCCAGAAGTTCTCGAAGTGACCGGAGTTGATGCTGGTCGCCAGCCAGACGATGGTGCACACGACGAAGATGCCGCCGAACCCGCCCAGCCACGCGCGGACGACCTGACCGGCACGCTCGGACCGCCGCGGCGCCGGTGCGGCCACGCGCGGCGCGGCCTCGGTACCGGCCGCGGGCTGTGGCGCCACCGCGATGCCGGGCAGGTCGTCGAGCAGCCCGTCCAGGTCGCCGTACGTCTTGGCCGCGTACGTCCGCTGCAGGCGCTCGTCGTACTCGGCGAGATCCAGCCGACCCTCGTCGAGTGCCTGCTTCAGCTTGTCCGCCACCGCCTGGCGGTCGCTGTCGGCGGCCCGCATCTCTTCACGACCCATGAGATCCAGCATGCCATCAGACCCGTCCGGCCGACGCCGTACCCACGAACGGCGCGGTAACGTCCTGGCTGCCGGGTCGGGGAACCTGCGCCCTGGGGACCGTCTGTGCTCGATGACCACGAGGGGATCGTCGCCACCCGCACCAGGAAACGGCTCGTCATCGCGGCCGGTGCGGTGCTGACGGTCGTGCTCACCGCGATCGGTGTGCTGCAGCTGCTACCGGCGAGCGAGCCGGCCGAACCCGCGACCGCGCCCGTCCGCCACCTCTCGGCGACCGAGGTGACCAACCAGTTCCTCGACGCGTTCACCGCCGGCCGCACCGACGAGGCCGCCGCGCTGACCGACGACGCGACCGGTGCCGCCGCCGCGCTCGCCGAGGTGTGGCGCGCGCTCAACCCTGTCTCCGTCGAGGCGGGCCGCACCGAGCTCGTGGACCCGCCGGCCGGCGCCACCGTGGCCGACGAGCGGTACACCCTCACCTGGGAGCTCGGCCCGGGGCGCAGCTGGCTGTACGAGAGCGGGCTGCGCCTCACCGAGAAGGACGCCGACTGGCGGGTGCGGTGGCAGCCCACCCTCGTGCACCCGCGGCTGTCCGCCGGCCAGCACCTGGCGCTGCACGACCTGGCCGGGCAGCCGGCGGTCCTCGGCCGGGGTGGCGCGCCCCTGCTCACGTGGACCGACGCCGGGACGGCGGCCACCGACCCGGCGTTCGCGCCGCTGCTGCTGCCCGCCATGGGCCGGGTCGCGAGCGGCGGGAGTGGCGGGGACGGGTGGTACGTCGCGCTGGCCGACGCGAAGGGCAAGGAGCACGCCGTCGTCGGCGGCAGCCGCGCGAAGGCGCTCACCTCGACGCTGAGCGGGCCGGTCCAGCAGGCTGCCCAGGCGGCGGTGAACACGCAGCGGTTCGCCACCTTGCTCGTGGCGCTCCAGCCGTCGACCGGGGACATCCTCGCGGTGGCGCAGAACGCGGCCGCCGGCAGCGAACCCCGGGCGCTGAACGGTCTCTACCCACCCGGCTCCACGTTCAAGATCGCCACCGCGACGGCGATCATCGAGGCCGGCGTGGCCGACGTGAACACCGTCGTGCCGTGTCCAGGTTCGGCGCTCATCGGCCAGCGGACCGTACGCAACGCGGGCTTCGAGCTCGGCAAGGTGCCGCTGCGGACGGCGTTCGCCCAGTCCTGCAACACCACGTTCGCGATGCAGGCCGCGACGCTGCCGCCGGACGCGCTCCCCCGCGCCGCGAGCCAGCTCGGCCTGAGCGCCGACTTCACGATTCCCGGCATCACCACCGAGGCCGGCGGCATGCGAGCCGCGACGAACACGGCCGAACAGGTGGAGAACAGCATCGGGCAGGGCAGCGTGCAGGTCAGCTGCTTCGGCCTCGCCCTGGTCGCCGCGACCGTCGACGCCGGCCACGCGACGACGCCGAGGTTGTGGCGCGACCTGCCCACGACGGTCAACACCGGATACCAGGCGCCGCCGGACGCCGTGCTCGGCTCGCTGCGCACGATGATGCGCGAGGTCGTCACCTCAGGCCGCGGCAGCGCGCTCGCCGGGTACGGCGAGGTCCACGGCAAGACCGGCACGGCACAGGTCGGCGACGGAACGAGCGCGCACGGCTGGTTCGCCGGCTACCGCGACGACCTCGCCTTCGCGACGGTCGTGCTGGACGGCTCGAGCTCGGCGGCGGCGATCGCCGTCACCGGACGGTTTCTCAGCGCGGCCGGCCGGTAGCCCGGCGGCTCGCGCGCGCTCCCGCGATCGCGAGGACCACGCCGACCACCGCCACGACGAGGCCGATGATCAGCCAGGTGGTCGAGCTCGACATGAAGCTGCCGCCGATCACCCCGATCCCCTGCAGGAACCACGTTCCGCCGACGAGCACGCACACGGCGCCGAGAGTGAGCAGCATCCAGCCCTTCATCCGCCCAGTCTCGTCCGTCCCGCTCCGCCGCGCCAGCATGGGGCGCGACCGGAGCGGCGAACGCGGTCCTACGTCGTCAGGCAGAACGGGTGCCCGATCGGGTCGGCGAACACCCGGAACGACGTGCCGCCGCCGTCGAGCCGGGTCGCGCCAAGCTCCAGCGTCTGCTGCTCCGCGGTGTCGAGGTCGTCGACCAGGACGTCGAGGTGGGCCTGCTGCGGCGCGGCCGGGTCCGGCCAGCGGGGCGGGGTGTACTCGCCGATCTGCTGGAACATCACGCTCTTGCCGTCGGCGGTGATGAGCGAACCCTCCGGGCCGTTGTAGGTGATCTCCATGCCCAGCAGGGCGGCGTAGAAGCGGGCGAGCGCGGCCGCGTCGGGCGTGTCGATCGTGACCGCGAACAGGTCCATCCGCGGGCCGGCGCCCTCGAACCGGCAGAGGTCGAAGGGATGGCCGGCCGGGTCGGCGAGGGTGATCCACCACTCGCCGTCGTGCAGCCGGGTGGCGCCCAGCTCCTCGGCCCGCAGCGCCGCCGCCTTGTGGTCCTCGATCCGCAGGTCGAGGTGGACCTGCTGGGGAAGCTCCTGGCCGGGCCACTTGGGCGCGACGTGGTCTGGGGCGCGCTGGAACGCGACCTCCTGGCCGTCCCCCGACCGCGAGCGTGATCCAGTCGTCCGCCTTGCGCACGGTCTCCCAGCCGGCGAGTGCGGCATAGAACCCGGCGACCTTCTCGATGTCCGCCGCGTCGAACGCGGCCAGCTCCAACCGTCCAATTCCCGTCATGCCGGCCATCATGCTCCCGGGCACCGACAGTCAGCGACCGATAGCCGCTGCGTGGTCGGCCCGCCACCGGCGGTGTCGGCTGGATCACGTCCGGCTGACATGCTGACAATCAGAGCATAGATTGTCAGCATGTCAGATCGTCTCGGCGACCCGTTGCTGGCGGCCGCGTTCTCCTCGTTCGCCCGGTACGGGTATGCCCGGACGACGATGAACGACATCGCGACCGCGGCGGGCATGTCGCGGCCCGCGGTGTACCTGCGGGTGCGCAACAAGGACGAGCTGCTGCGGGCCGTCGGCGGCGAGCTGCTCCGTGTCCTCGACCGCGCGTGCGGAGGCGGCCGCCGACGACGGCGCGCTCGACCTCGGCGAGCGGGTCGAAGGCGTGCTGCTGGCCAAGCTCGACCTGATCCTCGACCTCGCGGCCCGCTCCGAGCACGCGCGTGGAGCTCCTCGCCGCGCACGCCCGGGTCGACGCCGACGGGTCCGCGGCCTACACCGCCACCATCGAGTCGCTCGCTCGCCCGGCCGCTCGCCGAGCGGGTCCCGCCCCGCCAGGCCAGGGAGATCGCCGCGATGCTCACCCGCTGCGTGATGGGCTTCGAGGCCGACCTCGACGACCCGCGTCGCCGCGCGCGCCCGGCTGCACCTGCTGATCGACCTCGTGATGGCCGGGCTCCCGGCCACTCCCCCATCGCCGACCACGACAAGGACAGGAAGACGACGATGACCGACACGACCGGACCGGTGCTGATCACCGGCTGCTCCTCGGGCATCGGCGCGGCCACCGCGCGGCGGCTGCTCGCCGACGGCCACACCGTCTACGCCACCGCCCGCCAGCCCGAGACGCTCGACGACCTCGCCGACGCCGGCGCGCACCGTGCTCGCGCTCGACGTCACCGAGCGAGGAGTCCGATGGCCGCGGCCGTGGCCACGATCGTCGGCGAGCACGGCCGGATCGGCGCGCTGGTCAACAACGCCGGCTACGGCGCGTACGGCGCGATCGAGGACGTGCCGATCAACCGCGTGCGCGACCAGTTCGAGACCAACGTGTTCGGCATGGCCCGGCTCACCCAGCTCGTCCTGCCCGTCGATGCGGGCGCACGGCAGCGGCCGGATCGTCATCGATGTCGTCGATGGGCGGACGGCTCACCTTTCCCTTCGGCGGCTACTACCACGCCTCCAAGCACGCCGTCGAGGCCTTCTCCGACGCGCTGCGCTACGAGGTGAAACCCTTCGGCGTCAAGGTGTCCATCATCGAGCCCGGCCTGATCACCACCCGCTTCGGCGAGACCGCCGCCGGCACGATGAGCGCCGCCACCGCCGGGCGACTCCCCCTACCGTCGAGCGTCAAGGCGGTGGAGGGCGCCATGTCCCGCAGCTACCGCAACAAGGCACTGACCGCCGGCCCGGACGCCGTCGCCAAGGCCGTCGCCCACGCCGTCAGCGCGCGGCGGCCGCGCACCCGCTACGTCATCACCCGTGCCGCGCGCGCCCTCGTCACCACCCGCGCCGTCGCCCCCGGCCCGGTCTGGGACCGCGTGGTCGGCGCCACCTTCGGCGTCTGATTACTCATCAACGGGTTTCCGGCCGCACGATGGTGCGCGCCGGTGTCCCGTGGGTGACGGCGGCGGTGGGCAGCAGGAACCAGTGCCGCTGCACGCACAGCACCTTGGCGTGCTCGACCGGCCCGTCGGTGCTCTCCATGACGGTGCGCCACTGGATCTCCGCCACCTGGGCGCATTCCGGGCAGACGGTCAGGTCCATGGCCCGCGTTCCTTCCACGTCGTGGGCCGTCGGTTCGTCGCAGGGGCAGCCGCTGTGCCTAATAGGGGGCACACCCCGGGCCACTGATACGAACGTCGTGGACAGACCGGGTTGCCTCAGCGCAGCCCGGGCAGCACGCGGCACGTCGGGCTGTTCCCGGCTGTCTTCATGTCGCCGCTCAGTCGGCGGGGCGGCAAGCTGGTCCGCAGCAGTACTGAGGGCTTCGGCCGCAGTAGTAGTCCGCTGGGATTCGAAGCTCTCGCGAAGGGCCGCCCGGGTTGCCGGGACCCTGAAAGTATTGCTCTGCGACTCCCAGTCGTCGCCACCGGCGGATGAGCGCGGACGACGAGGACGTCAGACGCAGGCGACCGCCGTCGGGGTGGGCGGGGGGATTTCCACGGTCGCGGGGTCTGGGTTCGCCGTCGCTTCGGTGGTGGCGCGGGAGAGGCGCCACCAGGTCGAGCGCGCGTGGCTCGCGGTCGGGCTGGCCGCGTTCAGCGTCGTTGCTGGTCAACGTGTTCTGAGAGGCCCGGCCGCGGCGCGGCCGGGCCTCCCGCGAGCATGCTCAGACGATGGCCTCGAGCGCGTTGTAGTAGCCGCCCCGCTGGCCGGAGGCGGTCGGGTGGTACGACTCGTCCACCGGCCACGTGATGCTGTTCAGCCAGCGATCACCGGAGGCGCAGATCTCGTGCCCCGAGAACGTGTTCCGGGCGTCGATGTAGGTGAACCCGTACGCGGCGGCCCGGCCGGAGGTCACCGAGGCCAGCACGTCCGCCGACTGGTTGATCGCGGCCCGCTTGGTCTCGCTCAGGCCGACCCAGCAGCTCCCGTTCAGCTGGTAGATGTGCGGGTAGCCCAGCACGACCACCCGCGCACCCGGCGCCCGGCTGCGGATCTGGGTGTAGACGTTGTTCAACCGGCCCGGCAGCGTGTTCCGCGCGAAGTTCTGCGCGTCCTGGTTGCGGCTCACGCACGTGGCGTCCGAACTGGTGTTGCACGTCGTCATCACGTCGGCGAAGCCGGCGTCGTTGCCGCCGATGGAGATCGTCACGAGCGTGGTGTCCGAGGTGACCGAGGCGACCTGACCGTTGAGCACGTCGTTGGTCACCGCACCAGAACAGGCCACGAACGCGAACGACGACGGCGCGTTCGCGTTCGCCCACAGTTGTGCGTAGGCGTTCGCGCTGCGCTTGCAGCTGCCGCTGCTGCCGTAGCTGCCGGCGCCGGTGCCGGACGCGTAGGAGTCACCGAGCGCGACGTATCTGCCGGCCGCGGCGGAGGCCGGCGAAGCCAGCCCGATGACGGTCAGGGCCGCGAGAGTCACGGCGACGATGGGACGGGTGAGGCGCATTGTCTTACCTCCGGGGCAGGGGTTCCCGATCAGACAATGGTCGCCCGGAAGCCACCCGTTGGGTAAGCGTCTCGTCAGTCCTTAACGTTGCCAGATGTGACTCGGACGGCGCAGCGCGTGAGCGTCAGGACCGGTCGGCGCCGACCGGCTCGGCGAGCGGCTCGGCTGTGGACTCCGCCGCCGCGCGGGGCCGCAGCCGCCGGCGGACCGCGTCCGCCGTCCCCAGCATCGCGCGCTTCATCAGCGGCGCGATCGGGCGTTCCACGTAGCGGTGCACCAGCCAGGCGAGGACGATCATCGCGACGGTCACCAGGGCCACCAGCACCAGCGGCGGCATGGTGTCGCGCCACAGGTAGAGCATCGTGCCGCCGAGGTCCAGGTGCAGCAGGTACAGCGGGTAGGTCGTGGCGCCGACGACGACCAGCCAGCGGCCCCGCACCCAGCTCAGCCAGCCCAGCGCGACGGCGCCGATCAGCACGAAGCACACCGCCAGCAACAGGACCGCCGGCCAGCGTCGGCACGACCTCACCGACGCGCGCCTCGAGCCCGGCGCGGTACCGCACCGCCGGCACGGCCAGCACGAACGAGACGGCGACGATCGCCCAGGTCATCAGCGTCGGGCCGGAACCGGTACATGAGGTAGAACGCGATGCCCGGCCGGTGAACAGCGGCGCGTAGTCGGTCATCAGCACCATGTGCACGACGCGTGCCGTCGGGCACGAAGGCCTTCGCCGCGGTCACCGCGCCCAGCCACACCACGCAGAAGCCGACCACCCGCCGGTAGGTCAGCCCCCACCACACGACCAGCGAGAACAGCAGGTAGAACCGCAGCTCCGCCCACAGCGTCCAGTACACCTCGGCGACCGCGGCGCGCCCCGAGCCGGCTCCTGGAACATCGTGAGGTTGACCAGCGTGTTGTCCCACCCGACGGGCTTGTGGACGAACGGCCAGACGGTCAGCACCAGCGCGATCGCGACGACGGACAGCCAGTACGCCGGGTACAGCCGGACCGCCCGCGACAGCAGGAACCCGCCGACCCCGCGTCCCCAGCTGCTCATGCAGATGACGAACCCGCTGATCAGGAAGAACAGGTGGACACCGAGCCAGCCGTAGGCGGCGGTCTGGTGCCGGGAAGACCGTGTCGGCACGCTGGTGCCAGACGCGGTCCATGGCCGTGAAGTGGTACGCGAGCACCGCCATCGCCGCCACGAACCGCAGGCCGTCGAGCACCTCGAGCCGCGGCCGAGCCGTCCCGGAACCTACCGTCTTTACCTCGCCGTTCCCTCTCGTCGATCCGGAATCCCGGTCCGTCACGCTCTCCACCGAACTCACTGCAGTCCGTCACCTCCACCTCCTACACGTAGGCCGGCGGCCGACGGTTCTCAGGCGGGTGCCCCAAATCAGGCGAGGCTGAACTTCTCGGCGTGGACCTGCTGGCGCGGGCACCCGCAGCGCGCGCAGGCTCGCCAGCACGGCCTCGGTCATGGCGGGCGGGCCGCAGACGTACACGTCGCGCTGCGGTGATGTCGGGGACGAGGGTAGCGCAGGCCCGCGCGGCTCGAACGGCCGCACGCCGTCGCCGGTCCGGCCGGTGAGCAGGTGCAGCCGCCCGCCGCGGGCCGCGACCAGCTGCCGCACCTCGTTGCAGCAGCACGGCGTCGCGCTCGGCTGCGCACCCGGTAGAGCACGACGACGTCGCCGGTCCGCCTGCTCCTCCAGCATCGCGCGCACCGGCGTGATCCCGACCCCGCCGGCGATCAGCAGCGCGCCGGGCCGGGTGCGGTGCAGCGAGGTGAACGCGCCGTACGGACCCTCCAGGAACACGCGGGCTGCCGACCGGGACCTGCCGCAGGCCGGCGCTGGTGTCGCCGACGGCCTTGGCGGTCAGCCGCAGCGAGCGGCCGTTGGGCGCGGCGGACAGCGAGAACGGGTTCGCCAGCCACCAGTGGTTGTGGCCGGGGAAGCGCCAGATGAAGAACTGGCCGGCCCGGGCGGGCAGCCGGTCCAGGTCGCGGCCGGTGACGTGCACCGACACGACGTCGTCCGACTCCGGCACCACGGCCGCGACCCGGAACTGGTGGCGGGCGTTGCGCACGCAGCGGCACGACGATCCGCCCGACGACCAGCGCGCCGAAGGCGACCAGCCACAGGGCCCACCAGTAGACGAACGCGAACGGCGAGGACTTGAACGTCGTCGTCTCGAGGAGCTGGTGGACGAACGCCAGCGCCAGCGCCAGGTACAGCAGCAGGTGCAGGGCGTGCCAGGTCTCGTACCGCAGCCGCCGCCGGACGGCGCGGGTGGACAGCGCCGCCGACCACGACGACGAGCGTGGCGGCGAACATGCCGAGCAGCGAGGCCGGCACGCCGGCCAGCGCGAGGAACGTCTTGCCCCATCGTCGTGTCGTCCAGCGTCGCGTAGCCGAGCACGACGAGCGTGGCGTGGGTCAGGATCGTCCAGAGCAGGGTGAAGCCGACCCACCGGTGCCACACCGTCAGCCGGTCCATGCCGATGCGGCGGTCCAGCCACGGCAGCCGGGCCACCAGCAGCAGCTGGAACATCAGGATGCAGGGCGGCGTGCAGCCCGAAGAACTTGGCGACGGTGAGGATGTCGTTCTTGCCCGTCCCCTCGGTGAAGAACAGGATCTCGACGATCGCCACGTTGACGGCGACGAACGTCCACAGCGCCCAGCGCGCCGCCACACTCGGTGGCACGGAGCCGCGCTGCTGCTGCCGGCTCGTCGCCACCATCGCCACACCTCCGGGCAGGTTTTGGTCGCCCAGTATGTACGGATTGACCGTGCGGTGGTCCCTCGAACATCGAATCGTGGCCGGAAATGGCGCTCCGAACACGAGCCGTGACGCGACGGTCGTTCTCAGAGGAGCAGCAGGCCGGCCAGCCCGACGAGGAGCAGCGTGGCACTGAGGCCGAGCGCGGCCACGAGATGACCGCGCCACCAGCGCACCCGGGCGCTGAGCGCGGTGGGCAGCAGGTCGACGTCGAACGACCGCAGGGCGACCCGGTACAGCGTCATCGACGCGGCGCCGGTCGCGCCGAACACCACCAGCGCGGCGGCGACCTCCCGGGCGGTGATCACGTCCATCGCGGTCCCCCTCGGGTCAGTACGCCCGGCCGCGGGTGAGGCGCCGCGACACGCCCCGCCCGCGACCGAGCCAACCGTTGCCGGACGAATGCCGGCGTCGGTCGAGCGGTGGTCCGGCGCACGGTCATGACCCGAACGTCCCGACGATGAGGAAGGTGTTGAGGCCGATGATCACCGTCGCGCACGCGGCCGCGGCCAGCGTCGTCACGCGGCGGTTCACGAACCGGCCCATGAGGTCCTTCCGCCTGGTCAGCAACAACAGCGGCACGAGCGCGAACGGGATGCCGAACGACAGCGTGACCTGCGAGATGACCAGGACCTGCGGTCGCGGGCAGGCCCAGGGTCAGCACGACGAGCGCCGGCAGCATCGTCACGCCTCGCCGGACGAGCAGCGGGACCCGGCGCTTGATGAAGCCCTGCATGACGACCTGACCGGCGTACGTGCCGACGCTGGACGAGGACAGCCCCGAGGCCAGCAGCGCGGCGGCGAACGCGAGCGCGGCGCCGCCGCCGACGACCCGGCCGAGTTCGGAGTGCAGGAAGTCGATCGGGTCGTTGCTCGCCGAGCCCGACGTCGCGCAGCAGCGACGCCGCCAGCACCAGGATCAGCAGGTTGGTCACGCCGGCCGCGCCGAGCGCGATGGCGACGTCGGTGCGCTGCGAGCGCAGCAGCTTGCGCCGCGAGGCCTCGTCGTTCCAGCGGGCCCGGTTCTTGGTCAGTGCCGAGTGCAGGTAGATCACGTGGGGCATCACGGTCGCGCCGATGATGCCGACCGCGAGCATCACGCTGTCGGTGCCCTCGAAGGTCGGCACGAGCCCGGCCGCGATCGCCGTGCTGTCGGCACCGACCGCGATGACGTTGTACGCGAAACCCAGGAACACCATGCCGAACAGGCCCGCGATCGCGAGCTCGAAGCGGCGGTAGCCGCGTTGTTCCATGGCGAGCAGGCCGAAGGCCACCACGCCGGTGATCAGCCCGGCGGCGCGCCATCGGCACCCCGAACAGCAGGTTCAGCCCGATCGCGGCGCCGACGAACTCGGCCAGGTCGGTGGCCATCGCGACCAGCTCGGCCTGGATCCACAGGCCGAACGAGACCCGCCGGGACATGTGCTCGCGGCACAGTTCCGGCAGGTCCCGGCCGGTCGCGATGCCGGCTTTCGCCGACAGGTACTGCACGAGGATCGCCATCGCGTTGGCGAGGACGATCACCCACACCAGCGCGTAGCCGAACTGCGCGCCCGCGGTGATGTTCGTGGCGAAGTTGCCCGGGTCGATGTAGGCGACGCTCGCGACGACGGCTGGGCCGTACACCCCGATCCCCGTGCGGCGCCGCTTGGGCGGCCGCACGGAGGAAGGACACGTCGTCAACCGGATTGCGCTCGAGCAAAGCCGCGACCTCCCGAGTCCGAACCGTGTCGTCTCCGTGTGGTGTCGGTCAGCCCACCGACGGTCCGAGACCGAGCGACTGTGGTGTGCTGGAGTCCGGGGACGGCTGGTGCAGTCCCTCGTCGAGCGGACCGAACTCGGTCATCAGCGACGCGCTGCCGCCCCACGGGGTCTGCTCCTCGGCGATCAGCGAGTTCGTGGTCAGCAGCAGGCCGGCGACCGAGGCGCCGTTCTGCAGCGCCGACCGGCACACGCGCAGCGGGTCGATGATGCCGGCCTCGACCAGGTCGCCGTAGCGACCGCGCAGCGCGTCGAAACCCTCGTCGGTACCGAGCTCCCGGGACTTCGCGAGCACCTCGGCAGCCGGGTACCCGGCGTTGCTGGCGATCAGCCAGGCTGGCTCGCTCAGCGCCGCCCGCACGATCGACGCGCCGATCTCGTCGTCGCCCTCGAGCTTCAGTCCGGACAGGACGGACTCCGCAGTGGAGCAGCGCGGCCCCGCCGCCGGCGACGATGCCCTCCGCGATCGCGGCCCTGGTTGCCGACAGCGCGTCCTCGACCCGGTGCTGGAGCTCCTTGAGCTCGGCCGGTGTGGCGGCGCCGACCCGGATCACCGCGACCTTGCCGGTGAGCGCGCCGATGCGCTCGGTCAGCACGTCATCGTCCACACCGAACTGCGCGCGCTCACGCTCCGCACGTAGCTGGTTCACGCGGAACTCCAGGTCTTCGGCCGACCCCGAGCCACCGACGATGGTAGTGCTGTTCTCGGTGACCCGCACCTGCTTGGCGCGGCCGAGATGGGCCAGTGTCATCGACCCGAGCGAGAACGAGGACGTCTTGCTCAGCACCGACCCGCCGACCACGGCGGCGAGGTCCTCGAGCTTGTGCAGCCGGCGGTCGCCGAACCCGGGCGCGCGCACGGCGACGGACTGGAACGCGCCGTTGACGTGGTTGTGCACGAGCATCGACAGCGCGGTGCCCTCGATGTTCTCGGCGATCAGGACGAGCGGGCGCGGGTCGCGCATGATCTTGTCCAGGATCGGCATCAGCTCCTGGACCTTGGTGACCTTCTCGCTGCACATCAGGATGTACGGGTCGTCGAGCACGGCCTCGAGCCGGCCGGGGTCGGTGACCAGGTAGGGCGAGAGGTAGCCGTTGTCGAACTCGAAGCCCTCGACGAAGTCGACGGCCATGCCGATCGTCGGCGTCTCCTCGATGGTGACGACGCCGCACTCGCCGACGGTGTAGCAGCGCGCGGCCGATCGCGGCGCCGACGACGTCGTCGTCGTTGGCCGAGATCGCGGCCACCCGCGCGTAGTCCTGTTCGGACGCCACGGGGTGCGCGACCTTCTCCAGGTGCTCGACCAGCAGGCCGACCGCCTTGTCGATGCCGCGCTTGATCAGCACCGGGTTGCCGCCGCCTGCGATGGCCTTCATGCCCTCGCGGACGATCGCCTGGGCGATGACGGTGGCGGTCGTCGTGCCGTCACCCACCACGTCGTTCGTCTTGATCGCGGCCTCTTTCACCAGCTGCGCGCCCATGTTCTCGAACTGGTTCTTGAGGTGGATCTCGCGGGCGATGGTGACGCCGTCGTTCGTGACCACCGGCGAACCGGTGATCTTCTCGATGATCACGTTGCGGCCCTTGGGCCCGAGGGTGGACTTGACCGCTTCCGCCAGCTTGTCCACTCCGGACAGCAGCAGGTCGCGGGCTTCCGGACCGAAACGCAGTTCCTTGGCCATCGTGTGCTCCTGTCTCGTCAGGGGGTGAGGATCGCGCGGCCGCGGACCTGGCCCGCGTCCAGATCCGCCAGCGCGTCCAGCGCGGCGTCCAGCGGGTACTTCTTGGTGTGCAGGGTGACCAGGCCCCGCTGGGCGAGCACCATCAGCTCGACGAGGTCGTTGTAGGTGCCGACCAGGTTGCCGATCACGTTGCGCTCGGTGGAGATGATGTCGATCGTGGGGATGTCGATGTTGCTGCCGTAGCCGATGACGTAGTGCGAGCCGTACTGGCGGGTCATCGCGAACGCGTCCTGCTGAGCGCCCTGCTCGGCCACGAAGTCCAGCACGACCTCGGCGCCGCTGCCGTTCGTCAGGTCCAGCACCGCGTCCACGTGCTTGCCGTCGGCCACCACGGTCTCGTGCGCGCCCAGCTCCTTGGCCAGCTCCAGCGCGGCGGGGTTGCGGTCGACCACGACGACCGTGGTCGCGGTCAGCGCGCGCAGCGACTGGATGCCGATGTGGCCCAGCCCGCCCGCGCCGTTCACGACGCACACCGTGCCCGGATACAGCAGCGGCACGGCCTTGCGCACCGCGTGGTAGGCGGTGATGCCGGCGTCGGCGAGTGCGGCGACGTCCTCCGGCTGCGTCTTCGGGTCGAGCTTGATGCAGGCACGCGCGGAGGTGAGCAGGTACTCGGCCATCCCGCCGTCGGCGTTGATGCCGGGGAACGACGAGTTCTCGCAGTGCATGTCGTTGCCGGCCCGGCAGGCGTGGCAGAGCCCGCAGGTGGGCGTCGGGTGCAGGATGACCGTGTCCCCGACCTCCACATTGGACACCGCGGCGCCGACCTCGTGGACCCAGCCGGCGTTCTCGTGGCCGATCGTGTACGGCAGCTCGACGCCGGACTTCTCCGCCCACTGCTCCTCGATGATGTGCAGGTCGGTACGGCACACCCCGGCGCCGCCGATCTTCACCACGACGTCGAACGGTCCGGTCACCGTGGGTTCGGGCACCTCCTCGATGACTGGCTTGTTGTGGTACGAGTGCAACCGCACTGCCTTCATGACGTTGACTCCTGTCCCTGCGTCGCGGTGATTGGAGTCCTGGGACCTATGTCGGGCTGGCCGTCTGGTCGCTCCGGGTAGCGGGCGCGCAGCATTCCCCGGCATACGCCCGAGTTGGCCTCCTGGCTCACCCGGGTCAGCCGGGCGAGCCCGAGGTGGCGGCGCAGCCCGTCCGCGTCGACACCGGTACCGGTGGCCGGGTCGAGGACGAGCGGGTCGCGGTCGGTGTGGGGCAGGCCGAGCTCGCGGCGGCGGTCGCGCAGCCGTTCGCGGTCCGGGCCCTGCGGCGCGTCGCCGAGGGTGAGCCCGGCGAGGTCGCCGCGGTCGGCGCCGGCGGCGATCGCGGACGCGGCACACCCGGTCGGTGCCGGCGAGCACGGCCTTGCGCAGGAAGTCCGCGCGCAGCGAGTCCAGCTCGTCGGCGGCCTCGTCGGCGAACGTGCCCACGAAGCCCGCCCGGGCCGCGACGCCGCGGTTGATGGCGTCCGCGGCGAAGTGGTCGTCCAGCTCGACGACGGTGCGGGCCACCCCGGGCACCGCGGACACCGCGTCGTAGGCGTCGGCCACCATGAGGAACGCGAAGTTCGGCGCGCAGAAGTAGGTCGGCAGCCGGAGCCGGACGAGCGCCTCGCCCGCGGGCGTCACCTCGCACCTGGACACGAAGCCCAGGTCGGTGAGCGGCTCGTCCAGCTCCGGGTCGAGCACCGTGCCGAGTGCCGACCACACCGCCGACCTGATCGCCGGAGCATCGCCGGCGGTCCGGGTGGCGGCGGTCGTCACGACGCCGGCACCCCGACCGGCTCGGTGGTCTGCTCCTTCTCCGCCTCCAGCTCGCCGGGCACCTTGATGTCGTACAGGCGCGCGGCGTTCAGGCCGAGGATCTTCTTCTTCTGCGCCACGGTGAGCTTGCCGTAGTCGGAGAACTCCTCGCCGTCGGGCATCTGCCAGTCGACGAAGCCCTCGACCTGCCACTTGGGCTCCCAGATGGCGTAGTCCGCGCCGAAGATCAGCTTGTCCTCGCCGAGCCAGAACATCAGCTCGCCGATGACCTTCGCGAAGAACCGCGGCCTGGCGTGCATCAGCCCGCCGATCACGACGGAGAGTCCGGCGTAGACGTTCGGCTCCTGGGTGGCCATGAAGCAGAAGTCCTCGATGCGCGGCAGGCCGACGTGCTCGACGATGAAGTTCAGCTCGGGGAAGTTCGTCGCCGCGTGGTCCACGTCGGACACGTCGAAGGCGTCCTTGTCCAGGGGCCAGATCGTCGGTCCCTTGTGGACGTGGATGTTCTTGACACCCAGCTCCTGGCACTTCTCCAGGTAGCGCGCGGCCTCCGGCGACTTCAGGCTCCAGCCGCGGGACTCGCCACGCCACTCGGCGGTGTACAGCTTCGCGCCGATGCAGCCGTAACGCTTCACCCGCTCCTCGAGCGCCTTCAGGCCCGTCGTCACCGTCGCGGGGGTCCCAGTTGGTGTTCGCGATGAACTTGCCGGGGTGCTTCTCGGCCAGCGCCGCGTTGACCTCGGTGGTGTTGAACCCGTTGGTGTACCACTGCTTCAGGCTGGTCGGCTGGAAGATCGCCATGTCCACGTGACCGACCTCGAACAGGTCGCGCATCATCGTCTCTTCGGAGTACTTCTGGAACTTCTCGATCGGCCAGTGGGTCTCCGCCGGCCCGAGGCCCTGGTAGGCGTGGAAACACTCGATCCAGCCCTTGGCGTACTGCTCCTGGCCGGGCACCCAGTTCGCCGGGCTGGCGTCCCAGAAGTGGGTGTGGCCGTCGACGACGAAGTAGTTCTCGCCATCCTTGGTGTACATAGTCAACTCCACTGCGTGCGTCGCGGGTGACGGCACCGGCACGCCGTCCCGCGGGGTACGCGGGCGGCGAACCGGGGCCCATCACACGGCAGTTGTCGGGATCTACTTGCTGACCGGCTTGAGGTCGAAGTCGAGGTATTCGGCGGCATCCTCGGGGTTGGCGAACATGATCGTGCGGTCGTCGAGGTGGACCATGCGCCCGTAGTGGGTGGACATGCTCTCCTCGAACTCCGCCGCGTTGAACCAGCCCTCCTCCTCGCCGGCCGCCTCGTCGACCTCGGCGTAGTCCAGGTCCATGCGGCCGACCGCGTCGACGCGGATCATCGACGGCAGCGGGGTGATCGTGACGTTCTCCTGGCGGCCCATGACCTGCGCGACGATGGCGCCGACCTGGTTGTTCATCAGCGTGAACCCGCACATGTTCGACGCTGTGTTGTCCGCCTTGTACGGACTCTCGGCGGTCTTGAACGACGACTTGACGGAGGTCACTGGCTCAGCTCCTTCGGTGCTTGCAGACCGAGATCGGACAGGATTCCGGCGAACCGGCTCTTCGCCCGGTCGAGGCCGTCCTCGAAGCGCGGCGGCTTCGCGTCGGGCTGCGACCACAACGGCTGCAGCGTGCGGGCGGCCGAGATGCACCGGGGCACCCAGTCCGACAGCCACTGCTGCAGGATCTTCTTGTTGTGCTCCGCGAACTCCTTGTCCTCGACCAGCAGCCGGAACATCGGCCGGGTGTAGCGCAGGTCCCGCTCCGCGAAGTCGTACTCCTCGGCGCCGACAGCGTCGGGGTGACGAAGTCGCCGTTGGCCGGCGCGGCCTGCTGGACCAGGTTGCTGCGGAACATCTCGCCGACCAGCGGCTCGAAGACCACGTTCGCGGCGAAGATCGCCTCGCACCAGTCCCAGATCCCGGTGAGCTGCTCGGCGGTCTCCCGCACGCCCTGCCACGCCGGGTCGGAGTCCCACGTCGCCAGGTGGGCGGTGCCGTCGAAGCCCTCGATCTCCTCGGTCAGCGTGAGGTTGTACAGCGCCAGGTCCTGGGCGGCCCGGATGCGGTGCATGCTGTTCACCGAGATCGCGTTGTTGTGCATGTTCGTCGGCGCGCGGCGGTTGGCGTTGGCGAACAGGTACAGGCCGAGGCCGTGGTCCACGTGCATCCACGCGCCGACGTGCTGGGCCACGAACTGCACCCAGTTGGGGTTCCACTGCTCGAACGCCTTGGCCTGCCTGGCGGCCTCGACGTTCTGGTTGAGCTGGCGGACGACGTTGGCGTTGTAGCGGTAGAGGGTGAGCTCCCACTCCTCGTTCGGGTCGCGGAACTCGTGCCAGCCGTGCGCGGGCCAGTCGTAGCCCTTGCCGCCCGACCCGGGACCGCGCTCCGGCACCGGCCGGTCGCTGCCCCACGCCTTGAGCGCGGTCCACTCGAGCGGGTAGCCGCCCTTGCCGTCGGCGAAGCCGTACAGCCAGCCCTGGGACAGGTAGTGCCGCGGGTCGGGCTGCACCTCGACGGTGACGTCCTCGTAGTGGCTCTGCTTGCGCTTCTGCGGCGTTGTAGTAGTTGAAGGTGCGCGCGGTCGAGTCCGGGAACTCCTTGGCGCCCGCTTCGGCGTCGGTGAAGACCGGCTTCGGCACGCTGCGTTCTGCTGCTTCTGCGTCGTTGTCATCGGCACTTCCTTCTCTCAGGCCGTTCCCGTCGTTGCCGTCGGTTGGCGCTGGGCGCGGTCGGTCACTACGGGGTCACTTCGGGGTCGCCGGTCGTGGTGAACTTGTCGTAGAAGATTCGCTTCTCGGCCACGCCGAGCTCGGGCAGCAGCTCGAGCGCCGCCTCGACCATCGGCGGCGGGCCGCACACGTACGCGTCGGCGGCCTCGAGGTCCGGTCGCCAGCCTGCGCACCACGTCGGTGATCAGCCCGACCTCGCCGTCCCAGTCCTCGTCGTCCTCGGGCTCGGACAGCGCCGGCACGAACCGGAACGCGGCAGCTGTCGCTCAGCGCGGCCAGCTCCTTCTCGAAGCAGAGGTCGCGGCGGCGGCGCGCGCCGTAGTAGTAGGTCGCCGGGCGGTCGATGCCGCGTTCGGCCATGGCCCGCAGCAGGCACAGGACGGGTGCCATCCCCGCGCCGCCGCCGAGGAAGACCAGCGGCTTGTCCGGCGCGTCGCGCAGCGTGAACATGCCGAACGGGCCGTCGATCTCCAGCCGGTCGCCGACCGAGACCTCGGTGTCCAGGAACTCCGAGAACACGCCGTCCGGGTAGACCTTGATGACGAACTCCAGCCGCCCGCTCTCCATGCTGGACGTGTTGGCCATCGAGAACGACCGGGTCCAGTCGGTGCCGGGGATCGTGAAGTCCACGTACTGGCCCGGGAAGAACCTCAACGTGGTCGGCTCGACCAGCCGCACGACGAGGTGGCGCATGTCGTGCGTGACGTTCTCGTTGGACTCGACCTCGACCACCGCGTGCTGGATCGGCAGTCCGGAGTGGATCATCTCCTCGTCGTAGTTGAGCAGCTCGATGGTCAGGTCCTCGTAGGCGTGCGCCCGGCACAGCAGCGTGTAGCCCTCGTCCTTCTCGAACTCGGGCAGCGCGAACGTCGAGTACTGGTCCAGCTCGACGTCGTCGCCGTCGAGGATGAACGACTTGCAGGAGGCGCACTGCCCCTCCTTGCAGCCGTGCATGAGCATGATTCCCTGCTCCGCGGCGGCGCGCAGGATCGTCTGGTCCTCCGACGACCTCGATCTCGATGCCCACCGGCTCGAAGCGCACCAGGTGCTTGTCTGCCATCGCTTTCCCTCACCCGTCGACGGTCCGCTGCCTCGTGTCGGCGGCACCGGGAGAGGACTCCGGTAATGGCGGGCGGAGTCCTCCCCGGGTGCCCCAGTGGCGGTCAGGCGTCGGCGTGGTGCCGGCCGGCCGGCCGGGCCCTGGCGGTTGTAGTCGGCGACGAAAGCGGCCCGCTCCTTGTCGTCCATCTTGTTGAGCAGCACGTTCGGGCTCAGCAGCCTCGGGCATGCGGCGCAGGTGGTCGAGCGTCCACATCTTCTTCGGGTCGAGGTCCAGATGTGGCTGCGCGACCATGGTCTTGCCGTCGTCACGCACGAAGCCCATGTCCTTGACGCACGTCGGCCCAGTTCCAGCCGTGGTAGAGCGTCTCCCACTCGCGGGCACCGATGAGCTTGCCCATGTTCGGCGTGTTGCGACCCTGGTAGGTGGGCCGGAACGCCTCGGCGTCGGTCCAGCGGCAGGCCTCGTGGCAGTACGTCCGCCACTGGCCGTCGACCTTGTCCACGACCATGTCCTCGCGGACCAGGCACGGCACCATGCACGTCCAGCAGCGGTGCGGGTACACGTAGTCGACGTTCTCCGCGACGATCGGGTTGTGCCCGTTCGGGATCGGACAGGCGGTTGTAGTTCTCCCACCACTTGCCGTACTTGTCGTACCAGCCCGGGTACTTGTACTCGAACCACTCGAAGTCCGTGTCCGTCATCGGGTCGATCCGCCAGTAGTTGGCGAGCCACCCGGTGGCGAAGAACTGCGCCACCTCGTGCACGTAGCCCTTGTTCCAGATCTGGTTCCACGACTCCTCGATGAGGTCGTGCGGGATCACCAGGCCGTACTTCTCCAGCGGTACGAGGTAGCTGCGGTAGTAGTCGTCGTAGATCCACCGACGCCACATCTCCGCGTAGCTCTCCCGGTCCTTGCGGCGGTCCTTCGTGCCGTACTCGATGAAGGTGCCGATCGCGGCGTCGACCACGCGGTGGTTGTTCCACCACGCGTAGCGCAGGTCGCGCTCGAGCAGCTGGTGGTTGCACTCGTCGGACAGCGCCATCAGCAGCGTCGCGTAGCCGTTGCTGATGTGCCGCGACTCGTCGGACTGCACCGAGTGGAACACCGTCGGCAGCAGGTAGTCACCGTTCGCCGCGGCCTCGGCCGGCATGGCGACGAACAGCGTGTTGGTGAACGCCGTCTCCGCGACGATCGTGAGGTAGATGCTCGCGGCGGTGATGGCGTCACCGGTGATGAAGCCCTCCGCGAACTGGCGGCCGATGGTGCCGCAGTAGTCGTTCTGGAAGTTGCGCAGGCTCGAGTTGAAGCCCGCCGGGTCGATGTAGTTGTTCATGTACAGGCGCTTGAGGTTCTGCTGGATCGTCGAGTGCCGTACCTCGTCGATCATCTGGATCGCCTGGCCGTTGTGCAGCTCGGGGTTCGGCACCGTGCGGAACAGCAGCGGCATCGCCCGGGCGGCGGAGATCTCCGGCAGCGGAATGATGCTCAGGAACAGCTTCTGCCATTCCAGCCAGCGTTCCTGCACCTGCCGGAACATGTTTCCGCGAATTGCGCCGTCCTCGGCGCCGTACACGCGGTGGTCCTTCTCCTCCTGCATCGGGAAGTACGAACGCAGAACCTGCTTGAGCGGGTCCTTCTTCTTCGCCTTCTGGAAGGTGTAGTCGGTTCCGTACTGGGAGACAGGCGTGTGGTACGCCGGCTCCCACGAGAGTTCCTGGATCTTCTGGTGGGCCTTTGCGACACTTTGGCGGCTCATGTTTGCTCCTAACCCGACCGCTCAGGTTGACGGTGGCAATTCACGTACTCACGGCCGTTTTTTGGTGGGTCTCACCGACTGGGCGGCAGGCACACGTCCGATGCGTTGATTACAACGCTCTGAGGCGGTGACGCGAGTCTCAATATTGGACAGAGCGGCGCGCGAATCACTCGTCGTCGGACATGGCGGCGCGCAGTTCGGCGAGACTTTCCCGGACCGCGGCGCCGACCCGGGCGTCGCCTTCGGGGGCGGGGCGCAGCCCCAGCGCACGCAGCAGGTCCGCGGCGGCCTCGCCGGGGTTGCCCGTGACGCCGAGCACCGGATGCAGGCCCTGGTCCGCGAGATGGCGGAAGACGAGGTCGACGACGGTCCAGGGGTTGTAGGTCTCGATGGGCTGGTCGTTCATGCAGAACCCCCGATCGGAGGCGGTTTCCCTCCATCAGACTCTTGCCCGAGGCGGCGGCGTGTCTCAATGTGAGACAACAGGGTCCGGCCCAGCGGCTTAGGCTGAACGGCGGCAGCGTCGCTAGGAGCCCGATGTGGAAAAGACGGCTAGCACTCCGGAGATCGTCCTGCCGCGGGGCCCGATCCCCGCGGACGACGAGAAACTGGCCGACACCAGGGTCCGCTTCCTGACCCTGGACGAGGTCGAGCCCAACATCGTGCGTGAGCCGATCCTGGCCTCGTGGTGGCGTTCCCGCGGGCACGAGGTGCCCGCCGACCGCATCGACCTGCCCTACTCCGGCCGGCCGGACCTCGACATCCCGCTGATCCACAGCGCCGCCCCGGTGCTGCGCCGCCTCGGCGACCAGCTCGACGGCCAGCCCATCAGCCTCATCGTGACCGACCCGACCGGCGTCGTGCTCCTCCAGCTGACCGGCGACCCCGACCTCAACCGGCACCTGGAGCGCGTCGAGCTGGTGCCCGGGTTCAGCTACGGCGAGCAGTTCGTCGGCACCAACGGGATCGGCACCGCGCTCGCCGAGGGCCGGCCGATGCACGTTTTCGGCCACGAGCACTACGCGGAGAACCTGGAGAACCTCGCCTGTGCCGGGGTGCCCATCCGCCACCCGATCTCGGGCAAGACGGTCGGGGCGATCGACCTGACGTGCTGGCGCCGCGACGCGGGACGGCTGCTCGTCGCGCTGGCCCGCAGCACCGCCGAGCAGATCCGCCAGGCGCTGCTCACCTACAGCGACATGCGCGAGCTGACGCTGTTCCGTGCCTACCTGCAGGCCTGCCGGCGCACCACCGGCATCGTCATCGCCTTCAACGCGGACGTGGTGATGATGAACGACCGCGCCCGCCAGCTGCTCGACCCCGTCGACCAGACCGTGATCATCGGACAGGCAAGCCAGATTCTCGCCGAGGGCCGGCGCTCCACGACCGCCACGCTGGCCACCGGCACCAAGGTCCGGGTGCGCTGCCGCCCGATCGCCGGTCACCACGACGACGACGTGGCGGGCGGTGTGATCACCGTCGAGCTCCTCGAGGCGACCGAGGAGCGGGCGAGCGCACCCGGACCGGTGCTGCCCATGTTCCTGCCCGGCGCGGTCGGCTCGGCCTCCCCGTGGCTGCGCTGCTGCCATCAGGTCGACGCCGGGTACGGCCGGGGCGACTGGCTGATCCTGACCGGCGAGCCCGGGGCCGGGAAGCTGACCGTGGCCCGCGGCGTGCACCAGCGCCGCAACGCCCCTCGGCCGCATGCACGTCCTCGACGCCGCGACCGCCGATCCCGAGCGGCTGTGCGACGAGGTGCGCACGGAGCTCATCGACGACCCGGTCGACTCGCTGGTGATCCGCCACGTCGACCGCCTCGGACATCACCCGCGCGATGGCCGCCGTGCTGCGCCAGGTGCGGGACAACCAGCAGGGAGCGGGCGGGCCCTGGGTGACGATCACGATGAGCGCGGACGCGGAGCTGCCGGACTGACCTGTGGTCGCTGTTCCCGCTGACGCTCGAGGTGCCGCCGCTGCGCCGGCACATCGAGGACCTCAACGAGCTCGTCCCGCTGATGCTCAACCGGCTCGGCGACGGCGCCGAGCTCACCTGCTCACCCGCGGCGATGCACCTGCTCACCCGCGCGCGCTGGCCCGGTAACTCGGCCCAGCTCTACGGCGTGCTCAAGCAGGTGACCCAGCACCGGCGGGCCGGCACGATCCAGCCCGCCGACCTGCCGGCCGAGTTCCGCACGGCCCCGCGCCGCCCGTCTCAACCGGATCGAGGCCGTCGAGCGCGACGCGATCGTCACGGGCTCGAGGACGCCCGCGGCAACAAGGTCCAGGCCGCGAAGCTGCTCGGCATGTCCCGCGCGACGATCTACCGCAAGATCCACGACTACGGCATCGTGCCGCCGACGGCTTGAGTGCCTGTCTCACATTGAGACCTGCTGTCCCTCCGACGCTGCGTAGCGTCGCGATCGACCCCCCCCCCCCTGGAAGCCACCCCGCGGTCGCCGTGCCGTTGCTCCAGCTGGGCCTGCTGCTGGCGGTCGTGCTCGTGGGCAACGCAGTCGCCGTACGACGGATGTCCCTGGAGGTCGTTCCCGGGATCCTGATGGGCCGGGTGCACCTCTGCAACCGGCTGCGGCCGTGGCTGGGAGCCGCCTCGGCAGCGATGATCGTCTCGGGCCTCGTGCTGCTGCTCGTCTGAGCACGTGGCTCGAGACGTTCAGCTGGCCCCTGCGGTCAGCTCAGCGGCAGGAACCCGATCCCGCCGTGGTTCTCCCAGGGCTCCCGGTGCAGTCGTCGTGGTTCGGGCCCCCCGGGTTGGAGCAACCGAGCTGGACGCCGTAGTGGGTGTCGGACCCGACCCAGAGCCCGGCTGGGGTCAGTGTCAGCTCCTTGGCGCCGATGCCGCGCGTCCGCATGGGGTTCCACGACAGCGCTCGCCTGTCGAAGGATTGATGGCCCCGATCCTGGGCGGGAGACGCATCCTGCGGCGCAGCTGTCCCGCCCGACGGGTTGTCGAGCCATCGCTGGTGGCCCGCGACGTAGACCGCGTTCGAGTGACGGCCACCGAGTGCAGGGTGTCCCCGCCGGTGTAGTTGATCCAGGTGGGACGGACGGGCGTGAGGTTGGCGGTCTCGAACCGGGCCGCCGCGTCACAGATGGTGACGCCGATGTCGCCCGGACTGGGGACGAAACCGGTGCCGGCCAGCACGAAGTAGGAGCCGTCGGGGCTGAAGTCGACGTCGCGCAGGTAGAAGTTGAAGCTCGATGCCGCGCACTGCCTCACAGCGGCTGGTAGTACCAGGCGAGAGGGTGCCCGACGTGGCGTCCAGGTCACCATGAAGGCCTGGCGGCGCGCCTGCCCACTGACCGAGCGGATGTCGGCGACCGAGACGAGACGGGTCCCGGCGGGGTTCACCGCTGTGCGGTAGACGTAGTCGCCCGGATCTTGAGGTTCAGGTAGTCGGTGTCGGCACCCGTCGTGGGGTTCACCGCCTGAGCTTCTTGCTGAAGGTGCCGCCGGCGATCAGCCGACCGCTGACCAGGTTCAGGCTCGTCACCCTCCCGTTGAGCCGGCGTTGAACGCGTGTCCACTGCGCCCGGCCGCCGTTGACGACCGCGAGGCCGCGTCGGGCGGCGCCGTTGACGGTCGTGAAGTCTCCCCCGACGGCAGACGTCCGTCCTCCGAGGTCCTCGATCGCCCAGACCGGCCCGTTGACCTCGGGGCGAAGCTCGTCAGCGTCCCGGTCGTAGCGCTGAACGCGCCGATGTTCGAGCGAGACTTGCCACCCAGGGTCGAGAACGCCCGCCGGCGTACATGGTCCCGCCCGACCTGCCGAAGCGCCTGCAGGCTGTCTCACCCCGAGGCAGCTGGGGTGTGAAGTTGGCGGGGTTGGCCGACACCACCCTCGGCTGCGCGACCCCGGCCGAGGCCTGCCCGCCGAGGGCGAGCGCTGACACGAGGACGATGATCGAACCTAGGGCTGCACTGGGCTTCATTCCAGGACTCCTCTGCACACAGGATGGCGCCGAGCCGCAATCGCGGGCCCCCGCTGCAGGTCCGAGCTCGTCTCCCCCATGCTGAGCCGATTTCGTGACGCCGCAAAGCATCGAGGCCCTACGGACCACATCTGGTCTAGAGGACTCGATGCTTCGCGGCGTGGCTCAGGCGCTCACGTCGTAGCGGTCGAGGTCCATGACCTTGGCCCAGGCGGCGACGAAGTCCTGCGCAACTTCTGCCTGGCGTTGTCGCTGGCGTAGACCTCCGCGACGGCACGCAGCTCGGAGTTCGAGCCGAACACCAGGTCGGCGCGGGTGCGGGTCCAGAGCACCTCGCCACCGGCGCCGTGGGCCTCGAACGACGTGCTGTCGTCAGAGGTCGAGGTCCAGGTCGTGCCCGGGTTGAGCAGGTCACGAAGAAGTCGTTGGTCAGCGACCCTGGGGCCTTCGTGAGGACCCCGGCCGTTCGACCCACCTGCGTTGGCCCCGAGGACCCGGAGGCCGCCGACGAGCACGGTCATCTTACAAGGGAACGGCGCTGATGTCGCTGTTGGAAGAGACGAAGATTTCGCACTGCCTCTATGCGGGCGACGATCGCACCGATGTCGACGCCTTCGACGTGCTGCACGCGATGCGGGTCAACCGCGACCTCGAGACTGCTGTCTGCGTCGGAGTGATCGCCGCCGAAAGCCCGCCGGAGGTCCGCGACCACGCCGACCTCACCGTCGACTCCCCCGAGGCCCTGCTCGAACTGCTGGGCGCCCTCGTCTGATGCTGTTCACGGATCTCCTGCGCTTGACCGTGCTGCTGATCGGCGGCGAGGCGACGGCGCTCGCCGCGGTGGGAAGCCTCGCGGCCGCCCAGGCCGATGACACCACAACGATCATTGTCGCCTTGGCCTGGTGGCCGCTGGCGATGGCGATCGGCCTCTTCCTTGGCAGCGCGGAGCGCGCCGCAGACGGCGTGCGGGAGCCGCTGGCGCGTGCCAAGACGCACGTCACGCTCCCGGATGCGTCTGCCGCCCGGATCGCTCTGTCGCGCCTCTGGCCGCTGGGGGCCTTCGCGTTGGTTGCCGGTGGCCTGGCACCGATCTGGCCCCAGGTGGCCGTGATCGGCGCCGGCTACGCAATCCTGGTGGCCCTCTCCTGGCGTCACCGCGAGGCCGCGGTCGCGGCGATCGAGGACCGTGACGGCGTCAGCTTTTATGTGGAGCCGACATCGGCCTTCGAGCCCGTCAAGCTGATACGGACCCCGGGGCTGACGCGCGATCGGCAACCGGCCGGGCACCCGCCGCCACCTCCGCCGGAATGACCAAGGTCTGAGCGCTCAGCCGCGGCCGTGCTTGGTCAGGCGCTTGAATTGCGCCAAGGCCCTGGTGTTGGCCACGTCGTCTTTCGTCAGCCAGCCTCGGCGGGCGCTGGCGACGGCGTACTGCATGTTGTCGAGCGTCTCGACGCCATGGGCGTCGGTATTGAGGACGATCTTGACTCCGGCCTCGACCGCCAGCCGCGCGTGGTGCTCTGAGAGGTCGCGGCGATTGGGGTTGCCGTTGATCTCGAGCATCGTGCCCGTGCGCGCCGCCGCCTCGGCGATCTTCTCGACATCGATCGGGTAAGGCTCGCGGCGCAGGATCAGGCGTCCGGTCAAGTGCCCGATGCAGTCGACGTGGGGATGGTCGATCGCGGTCAGCACGCGTTCGGTCATCGCCTTCTCGCCGATCCGGAACGATGTGTGGACGCTGCCGATGACCCAGTCGAGCGCGGCCAGCAGCTCGTCGTCGTAGTCGGGCGAGCCGTCGGGAAGGATGTTGACCTCCGTCCCGGCGAGCAGCTTGAAGCCGCGCTTGCCTTTGTTCCACTCCTTGACCTCGTCGATCCGCTCCCAGAGGCGCTCGGGCGTGACGTGGTTGTCGAAGCCGTGTGTGGCCGAGTGATCGGTCAGCGCCAGGTAGGCGTAGCCGCGGGCCTTCGCCGCCTCTGCCATTTGGTCGAGTGTGTTGCGCCCGTCCGAGAGCGTGGTGTGCGAGTGCAGGTCGCCACGGATGTCGTCGACCGTGATCAGGTCGGGGAGCTGACCCTTGTCGGCCGCCTTGACCTCGCCGCGGCCCTCGCGCAGCTCAGGTTCGATGTAGGGGAGGCCGAGGCGCTCGTAGACCTCCTCCTCGGTCGCGCACGTCTCGACCTCGCCACTCTCCACATCGGTGATCCCGTGTTCAGAGACCGAAAGCCCGCGCTTTTGTGCTCGTTCGCGCAGCTGCACGTTGTGTTCCATCGAGCCGCTCAGGTGCTGGAGCAGGTTGCCGAAGCACTCGGGTGGCGAGATCCGCAGGTCGACAGATATTCCGTGATGGGTGATGACGCGGGTGCCCGCTGCTCCGGCTGCCCCGATCTGCGCGACAAGGGGGTGCGCCTGCAGGCGCTCGGCGAGGCCTTTCGGGTCGGTCGCCGTGGCGATGATGTCGATGTCCTTGCAGGTCTCGGCCCAGCGCCGCGCGGAGCCCGCCACCTCGACGCGGTCAGACGCCGGGTCCTCCCGCAGCACCTCGGCAAGCTGCTCGGCGACGGGCTTGACCTTGGAGAGCAGCACCCGGCCGGGAGCGCCCTCCTCGGGAAGGTTCTCCAGCGCCGTCAGCACGTTCTCCTCGACCTTGGCGCCGAGCCCCTTGACGTCGCGCAACCGCTGCTCGGAGGCCGCCTCACCGAGTTCCTCCAGCGTCGCAATGCCGAGTTCGTCGTAGATGCGACGCGCCGTCTTGGCACCCAGTCCCGGAATCCTGGTGATGGCGACGAGACTCGCCGGGAACTTCGCCTTGAGCTTCTCTGCGGCGGGAATCTCACCCGGTCTCGATCAGGGCCGTCACCTTCTCGGCCAGTGTCTTGCCGACGTTCGGCAGCTCCTCCAGCCGCTTCTGTGCGGCAAGCTCCATCGACCGAGACGGGGCTCTCACGGATCACCTTGGCCGCCTCGTGGTAGGCGATCACCCGGTAGCGCACGGCGCCGTCCAGCTCATAGAGCGTCCCGAGCTCGTCGAGGGCGGCCGCTATCTCAAGATTGGTCATCGGTCCCAATACGGTATTCGGATGCCCGATTCCCCTCGGTCGACGCACAGAAGCGATCTGGGCGGTTCTGCCGACCTACAACGAGGCCGAGACGATCGAGGCGATCAGCGCGGCCGTGCTCAGTCACCTGCCGAGCGGTGCCCGCGTCCTGATCGTCGACGATAACTCTCCCGACGGCACGGGCCAGATCGCCGATCGTCTGGCGAGCGAGCGCCCGGAGATCGAGGTCCTGCACCGCCCCCTCAAGGAGGGATTGGGACCCGCCTACGCGGCCGGCTTCAGCCATGCCCTGGCGGGCGGCGCCGGCCTGGTCGTGCAGATGGACTCGGACTTCTCTCACGATCCGGCCGATCTTCCCCGCCTGCTCGCGGCGGCCCGGGATGCCGATCTCGTGATCGGATCCCGCTACGTCGCCGACGGCGAGATCGCCGACTGGGGTCCTGGCCGCCGCGCGATCAGCCGCTTCGGCAACGTCTACGCGAAGGTGATTCTCGGCGCCCGCGTCTCCGATCTCACCGGCGGCTACCGCGTCATGCGCCCCGCGTGATCGAGGCCGTGCAGCCGGCAACGATCGATGCGCGCGGCTATGCGTTCCAGATCGAGCTCGCCTGGCGCGCGATCAGGGCGGGGTTCCGGATCGTCGAGGTGCCGATCACTTTTCGCGACCGCAGGGTGGGTGCGTCGAAGATGACGCGAACGATCGTGGCCGAGGCGGTTTGGCGTGTGCCGGCGATGCGCCTTCGGGGAAGGTAAGGTGGCGGTCAGCGGGGAAGACCGGCCAGTCACTATACTTTCTGAAGTAACGACCACTACAGGGCAAAGCGGGAGCCGCTCGGACTAGGAGAAAAAAGTGCCAGGCAAGCTCACAGACGTCACCGACAGCAACTTTCAGCAGGAGGTCCTCTCTTCAGAGACCCCGGTGCTGGTCGACTTCTGGGCTCCCTGGTGCGGACCCTGCCGGATCGTGCATCCGATCCTCGAGGAGATCGACAACGAGCGCGAGGATCTGCGGGTCGTCAGCCTCAACGTCGACGACAACCAGCAGACCGCTGCTGCCTACGAGGTGCTCTCGATCCCGACGATGATCCTCTTCAAGGGCGGCGAGGTTTCGAAGCGGATCGTCGGCGCGATGCCGAAGAAGCGCCTCGAAGCAGAGCTCGAGCCCGCACTGGCGTAGCCAGCCGGGCTCAGCGCTTGATCTCGTAGACGACGCCGACCATGCCGCTGTCGTAGGCGGTCGTCGAAAGCAGTTGCATCGGCCCGCCGGGCAGGCCGCGGTCAAACAGTGGCTTGCCTTCACCGAGGACGACCGGAACGATCGTGACGTGGACGATGTCGAGCAGGCCGGCGTCGGCGAACTGCGAGGCGACGTTGCCTCCGCCGACGATCCAGAGGTCCTTGTCGCCCGCCGACTCCAGCATCTCCGCGTGAAGCTCGGCGGCTTCGCCCTCGCACGATCCGATGTCCTCACCCTCAACCTTGGCCAGATCGCGCGATGTCATCACCCAGTACGGCAAGCCGGGATACGGCCAGCTGTCCAGCCCGAGGCAGAACTCATAGGTGACCGAGCCGGAGACCAGCGCGCCGACCGTTTCGATGAAGTTCGCAGTAGCTCGACTTGATCGGCTTGACGCCGTCGCCCTCGAAGCTCCCCTCGTAGCCCATCAGCCACTCGATCTTGTCCTTCGGAGTCGGCGATGTAGCCGTCCAAAGTGGCGGCGGCGTAGTAGACGGTCTTGCTCATCCTGGCGCTTCGTACCCATCGCAGCGGCGTGGTTACCCGGGCTCAGAGGATCTGCGCGTCGACGAAGCCAGCCAGCAAGACGGCGAAGGCGATCATCTCCCCGAGGATCAGCGCGACCATGTACGGATGCGTCCCGGGCACCGGGGTCGACGAACTGGTTCGTGGTGTCGCGGCGCCAGCCGTGGTAGCAGTAGCCGGCGATCGCACCGACGAAGAAGAAGATCAGTACGAATGCGGCGATCGCATCGACGGTCTTGCTCCAGCCGCTGAACTCGACGAAAACGGCGATCAGCAGCGTCGCGAACGAGTAGAGGAGCGCAGCTCGGTGCGCGATGTCGACGTACGGGTGGGCGAGACCGTCCTCTGCCGCCGCGATCTGGCGGTACTTCCAGACCCCGAGCGCCAGTGCCCAGAGGAAGATCAAGCCCGCCGCCAGCAGCACGGCCTTGGTGTCGCAGCCGAGCTCCACCCGCTAGACCGCCGCCAGTCTGATGATCAGCTCGCGGCCGTCTATGGTCGTGATCGTTCCACCCTCGCCGTCGAGTGTAAGCGTCGTCGCCAGGGTCTCCCCGCCGACGTAGCCCTCGTGGGCCCGCGCCGCGGCCAGTAGCTCATCGTCGCCGCCCAGCACCAGCTCGATCCGGTCGGTGATCTCGAGGCCCGCTTCCTTGCGGGCGTTCTGGACGGCGTGGACGATCTCGCGGGCCAAGCCCTCGCGGCGGAGCTCGTCGTCGAGCTCCAGCGCAAGCGCCACGGCCCGGCCGGATTCCGATTCGACCTGGTAGCCCTCGAGCGGGTTTCATCGCCAGGACGATGTCCTCCGGGTCGAGCTCGTGCTCGGACGCCGTCGACCTGGATACCGATCTTGACCTCGCCCGCGATCGCGGCCGAGCGCGTGCTCCGGATCGAAGCGCCTCGACGGCCGCAGCCGACCTGTGGGCATGTGCTTGCCGAAGCGGGGCCCGAGCGTGCGGAAGTTCGGCTTGACCTCATAGGTGACGAGCTCCGCCCTCCTCGGAGACGAACTCGAGCTCCTTGACGTTGAGCTCCGCGAGAGAACCAGCTCGGCCAGCGCCTCGATCTGCCGGCCCGCTCCTCCTCGGTTGCGACGATCACCGCCTTGGCGCAGCGGCTGGCGCGATCTTCGCCCCGGCCTGCGCGCGAGCGGCGCGGCCGAGCTCGACGGCGCGGCGGGTCGCCTCCATGCCGGCGTCGAGCCCGGGTCGTCGAGCGCGCCGTCGGGCGTCGGGGTAGTCGGCCAGGTGGACGGAGTCAGGCCGCTCGCCGAATTCCTCGCCGGCACCGCCCGCCAGGTTGACGTAGATCTCGTCGGCCAGGAAGGGGATGAAAGGCGCGAGCAGCGCCGCGACCTCGATCAGGCAGGTGCCGCAGCGTCGCGAAGGCGGCGCGGTCGCCGTCCCAGAAGCGCCGCCGCGAGAGCCGCACGTACCAGTTCGAGAGCTCGTCGACGTAGGCGGCGATCGCCTGGCCGGCCCGGGTGCAGTCGAAGCCCTCGAGGTGTTCGTGGCAGTCTCCTTGACCCCCTGCAGCCGCGACAGCGCCCAGCGGTCGAGCTCGTTCTCAGGGCCGACGCTGTTCAGGTCGGCCGCCTGGACACCGTCGGCGTTCGCGTAGAGAACCCAGAACGAGTACGTGTTCCAGAGCGTCAGCAGGAACTGGCGCACCGACTCGCCGACCGTATCGACGGAGAAGCGGTAGCCGGACCAGGGCTGCTGAGAGGTCAGGTAGTACCAGCGGAAGGCGTCGGCGCCGTGGCGGTCGATGACCTCGCCGGGTGCCGACGACGTTGCCCTTGCTCTTCGACATCTTCTGGCCCTCGGGGTCGAGGATCAGGCCGAGGCAGACGCAGTTGCGGTAGCTCGACTCGTCGAACAGCAGCGTCGACTCGGCCAGCAGTGAGTAGAACCAGCCGCGGGTCTGGTCGATCGCCTCGCAGATGAAGTCGGCGGGAAAGCGCTCCTTGAACAGCTCCTCGTTCTCGAACGGGTAGTGGAACTGCGCGAACGGCATCGCACCCGAGTCGTACCAGGTGTCGATCACCTCCTTGACGCGCCGCATCTCGCCGCCGCAGGCCTCGCAGGTCAGGACGACGTCGTCGATGTAGGGGCGGTGCAGGTCGTCGGGAACCTCGCCGCCTCGCTCGCGACAGGTCCGCGACCGAGCCGGCGCAGAAGCGCTGCTCACAGCCCTCGGCGCCGCACTCCCAGATCGGCAGCGGTGTTCCCCAGTAGCGCTCGCGCGAGAGCGCCCAGTCGACGTTGCCCTCGAGCCACTTGCCGAAGCGGCCGTGCTTGATGTGCTCGGGGTGCCAGCCGATCTTCTCGTTCTCGGCCAGCATCCGGTCCTTGACCTGCCGAGGTGCGGATGTACCAGCTCGACTTCGCGTAGTAGAGGAGGGGCGTCTCGCAGCGCCAGCAGTGGGGGTAGGCGTGGACGAAGCGCTCGTCGCGAAGGAGGCGCCCGGAGGCGCGCAGTGCCTCGACGATGTCGGGATCGGCCTCCTTGACGAAGCGACCCGGCGAACTCGCGTCACGCGCTCGTCGAAGGTGCCGTCCTCGAGGACGGGGTTCTGGAGCTTGATCTCGTACTGCTGGCCGAGCCGGAAGTCGTCCTCGCCGAAGGCGATCGCCGTGTGGACGAGCCCGGTGCCCTCCTCGGTCGAGACGAAGTCGCCGAGCAGCACGGTGTGGCCGCGCGGGCCGTAGTCGGAGATGTACGGGAAGGGGGGCTCGTAAGCGGTGCCGGCGAGGGTCTCGCCGGGGAACGTCGCCGAGCACCTCGGCCCCCTCGCCGAGCACCGTCCTCGACCCGGGCCGCGGCCATCACCAAGACCTCACCGCCGGCTGCCTCCTCCGCTTCGCGTCCGGGGGCATCCGGGTCCACTGGTGCGCGCACGCGCACGTACTCGATCTCCGTCGCCGGCGGCGACCGCAGCGTTGGAGATCAGCGTCCACGGCGTCGTCGTCCAGATCAGCAGCGAGTCGCCTTCCTGAACTGGGCTCTCGGGGCGCTCGTCGCTGGGCGCGACCGCAGTCACAGGCAGCTTCACGTAGACCGAGGGATCCGCGACGTCGCGGTAACCGAGCGCGACCTCGTGTGAGGAGAGCGCCGTGCCGCAGCGCGGGCAGTAGGGGACGACCTTGTGCCCCTGGTAGAGGCGGTCGGCGTCCCAGTGCTGGCGCAGCGACCACCAGACCGACTCGATGTAGTCGTTCTCGAGCGTCACATAGGGGTCGTCGAGGTCGATCCAGAAGCCGATCCGCTCGGTCAGCCGGTTCCACTCCTCGACATACGCGAAGACCGACTCGCGGCAGAGCTTGTTGAACTCGGCGATCCCGTAGGCCTCGATCTCGGCCTTCGAGGAGATTCCCGAGCTGCTTCTCGACCTCGAGTTCCACCGGCAGCCCGTGGCAGTCCCAGCCGGCCTTGCGGGGCACCCGCTTGCCCCGCATCGCCTGGAAGCGCGGGTAGATGTCCTTGAAGACGCGGGAGAGCACGTGAGCGGAGTGCGGGCGCCCGTTGGCGGTCGGCGGGCCCTCGTAGAAGGACCAGACCGGCGCATCCGCTCTCTGCTCGAGCGAGCGAGTGAAGACATCGCGCTCGCGCCAGCGCTCGAGGATGCGCTCCTCGAGCTCGGGAAAGCTCTGCTTCGGGTCTACGGCGCGAAATCCACCCACGCAGGCGATTCTACGAGCGGTAGCTTCCTACCAGGCCAGCAGGAAATCGCTCGGGTCGCCTGGGTTGACGTAGACCGGCAAGCACCAGCCCCGGCTGCATGCGGTGGCCGGCGAAGTCGGAGACGATCAGCTTCTTGGTTGCGCGCCTTACCTCCTGACCAGGCACCTCGACGTCGAGTTCAAAGGTCATCAACGGCTGGTTGTTGACCAGCGCGCCTGACTTTGCGGAGACGATCGTCGCCCGGCCCTTGACGCCCGTCTTGAAGAGCCACTCGTCGTGCTTGGCCTGCTTTGAGCCGCGCCATGCGTAGACCAGCAGCCCGAGCGAGACCGCGACCCAGATCACGCCGATCAGGAAGAAGGCGCTGGTTCGATTACCGTGAAGTTGAGCGATCAGGAAGCCGATCCCGAACAGCCGGAAGAACGCGATCAGGATGATGCCGGTGCGGTTGAGCTGCATCAGCGCATCGACTCCAGGCATTCCTTGCGGACGCGCGCGGCGACCTCGGCTGCCGCTGAGGCCAGCGCGTCGAGCAGCGCGGCGTCGGCTCGGTCCTGTTCGACCGAGCAGAGCAGCCACCCGTACGTGAGCTCGAAGGAGAAGTCGCCCGGGGGTACCGTCGCCAGCCAGTCGATAAAGCTGGGCGAGAACAGTTGGCGCATCCAGTTCGGGTCCTGCCAGGGGCTGGTCGTCACCTTGTAGCGCTCGTTCAGCGCCACGCTCTCGGTCCAAAGTCGCGACGTGCGGATCTCAAAGCCGTAGTGGGTGTTCGAGGTCAGGCGTCCCTTGCGCACGCACTCGAGGCGCGGGACGAGCTCGAGCGACTCCGGAATCTCGGTGAGTCCGGCGTTGTAATGGTGAGCCGTTCCTCCCTCATCCCGGTAGGCGAGCCGTCCCAGATAGCCCAGCGGGCCGTCCGCCAGCGGCCCCTTGACCGCGGGTGCCAGGCCGCCCCCGCGCACCAGCAGCGGAGTCAGCGGGCCGGTGGCGACCTGCTGGTCGAAGGCGAGCCCGTGGGCCGCCGCGTATTGGCTGAAGACGTCGTCGCTCACGCCGGCAGCCTAATCTTGTGTGTCCACCTGCTGCGACACGGACACTTGAACGGAAGGAACGAATGACCACCGAGACCGCAACCGAGAACAAGCTCTGGGGAGGCGAGACCGACAAGGCCGTCGCCAATTTCCCGGTCTCGGGACAGCCGATTCCCCCGCCCGTCGTCCACTGGCTCGGCCGCCTGAAGGCGGCAGCCGCCAGGGTCAACGCAGAGTTGGGCCTGCTTGACGAGCGAGATCGCCGAGCGGATCGCCGAAGCCGGTGACGCGATCGGCCGCGGCGAGCACGACGAGCAGTTTCCAGTCGACGTCTTCCAGACAGGCTCGGGAACCTCGTCGAACATGAACACCAACGAGGTGATGGCCAACCTCGCCGGCGACGGCGCACACGCCAACGACCACGTCAACATGGGCCAGTCCTCCAACGACGTCTTCCCGTCGGCCGTGCACCTCGCCGCGCTGGATCAGGTCGAGCACGACCTGCTGCCCGCGATGGGGTTGCTCGCCTCCGGATTGGAGCGCAAGGCGGAGGAGTTCCACGACATCGTCAAGGCCGGCCGCACGCACCTGATGGACGCGGTTCCGGTGACGCTGGGGCAGGAGTTCGGCGGCTATGCGGCTCAGATTCGCCTCGGCATAGAGCGCGTTCGCGCCACCCTGATCCACGTCGGCCAGATCCCGCTCGGTGGCACGGCGACCGGCACCGGCCTGAACACGCACCCCGAGTTCGCCGAGCGCGTGCGCGCGCAGCTTGCCGCCGACACGGGCCTCGAGATCTCGGCGCCGCTCGACCGCTTTGAGGCGCAGGCCAATCGCGACGCGCTGGTCGAGCTCTCCGGGGCGCTCAAGGTCGTCGCCGTCTCGCTGACGAAGATCGCCAACGACCTGGCGCTGATGGGCTCAGGTCCACGGGCCGGGCTCGCCGAGCTACGCCTGCCCGAGCTTCAGAAGGGCTCGTCGATCATGCCCGGCAAGGTCAATCCGGTGATTGCCGAGGTCGTCATCCAGGTCGGCGCACAGGTGATCGGCAACGACACTGCGATCACGATCGCGGGATCGCAGGGTCAGTTCGAGCTCAACGTGCGGATTCCGTTGATCGCCCGCAACCTGCTCGACTCGATCAAGCTGCTCGGCGCCGCCTGCCGACTGCTGGACGAGAAGGTCATCCAGGGCGTCGAGGCGAACGTCGAGATGACCGAGCGCCACGCCGAGGCGACGCTGGCCACGGCCACCGCGCTCAACCCGCACATCGGCTACGACAAGGCCGGCGAGATCGTCAAGGAGACCGGAGCGGATCCGGATGCCACGATCCGCGAGGTCGCGCGCAAGCACGGCGTCTCCGAGGAGATCCTCGACGAGGCACTCGACCATCACAAGATGGCGCGCCCCCACGACCGATGAAGAAATTGATGCCGCTGCTCGTTGTCGCATTGGCCTGGAGCCTGCCGGCATCCGCCGACGCGGCACCGCTTCCCAGCCGAACCTAGCCAGCGCAACGCCGGCTCCAGTTGCGGTTTTCGTCCGCACCAAGGCCAATGGCAAGGCGACGGCGACCATCTTCTGCTCGGGCGCTCAGGCGGCCACCAGCCCCAGCTTCACCTTCAAGGGGCCAAAGGCGGAGAAGGAGGGATCGCGTGAGGCGCCGTCGCTGCCCTCGGTGACGATGCGCTCCCCCTTGCCGTTGGCCTTGACGCTGACGATCTGGTCGCCCCCGATCGGCACCGCAAAGGCGAGACGACCGTTGGCACCCGGGAAGCTGGCGCCGGCGGGCAGCGCAACCAGGCCCACCATGACGACGACGGTCAGCGCTCCTGCAAGCAGTCCCTGCGTGAAACGAATCATCGCAGTGGAGCACTAACCAGTAGGCGCCGAAACTCGGCGCGTTTGACCTGGGAGGCGAAGCGTGGATAACGAGAACGGAACCGCCGCAAACACGGAGAAGGCAACCTTCGGAGCCGGCTGCTTCTGGCAGGTCGAGCACACGTTCAAGAGCCTCGACGGTGTCGTCGACACGGCCGTCGGCTACGAGGGCGGCACGACCGAGAACCCCAGCTACGAGGATGTCTGCACCGGCCGGACCGGCCATGTGGAGGTCTGCCAGGTCACCTACGACCCGGAGCGGATCTCCTATGAAGCCCTGCTGGATGCCTTCTGGCAGATGCACGACCCGACGCAGGTGGATCGCCAGGGGCCGGATTTCGGGACGCAGTACCGCTCGGTGATCTTCGTCCACTCAGACGACCAGCAGCTGGTTGCCGCGGATTCGAAGGCACGCACGCAGGCCAAGTTTCGCGATCCGATCGCGACTTCGATCGAGCCGGCGAAGACGTTCTGGATGGCCGAGGGTTACCACCAGTGCTATCTCGAGAACCGGTCAACCCCCGGCAAGATGCTGCGCAGCCTGATCGGGCTCTGAGCTGTCAGCTAGGCGCTGAGCTCGATCCGCTCGCGGACCCGCTCGGCCGCATCGAGCCAGTCGGGGTGCTGCGGGTCAAAGGCGGCTGCCTGTCCTGCGCCGGGGATCAGCGCGGTCACGCTCATCCCCTCCGGGTCCTCGAGGTCATCGATCGCCTCCGCCAGCCGCGCCAGACTGGCGTTCTCGGCTGGAACGACGACGAGACGCTCGAATCCGGCCGACGGCAGCACGTCAGCCAGCTCCGTCAGCTTGCCCTCGTCGGCCACCGACGCCATGAAGGCGTCGAGACGGTCGGCGACCATGCGGACGACGTGACCGAACTCGTCGGGCGTGGGGCCGCCAGTTCTGGCCTCGACGACGATCGTGCGGCGACCCGCGTCGAGTTCGGCTTCGATCTCGAAGCGGTCCAGTGCGCTCAGTTCCAGTGCCGGCATCGGCCTAAGCCTTGCACTTCTCCGCGCAAGCCGCGGTTCATCTCGGCGCTGGTGCGCTTCGACACGAATCAGAGATTGACGGCAACGTATTTCGTCTCGAGGTACTCGTCGACTCCCTCGTTGCCTCCCTCGCGACCGATCCCGGACTGCTTGACGCCCCCGAAAGGAGCCCCTGCGTTGGAGACCATGCCCTGATTGAGGCCGATCATCCCGGTCTCGAGGCCCTCACAGACGCGTAGGGCGCGCTTGATGTCGCGGGTATAGACGTATGCGACAAGCCCGTACTCGGTGTCGTTGGCGGCGGCGATCGCCTCCTCTTCGGAGTTGAACGAGGCGATCGGGGCCACCGGTCCGAAGATCTCCTCGCGCAGCACGCGGGCGTCGGGCGGGACGTCGCGCAGCACGGTCGGGTCGAAGAAGTAGCCGGCGCCGTCCCTCCGCGAGCCGCCGACGACCGCGTTGGCCCCGCGGCCGACTGCGTCGCCGACCAGTTCCTCGACCTTTGTGCGCTGGTCTTCGTTGATCAGCGGCCCGATCTCGACGCCTTCATCGATGCCGCGGCCGACCTGCAGCGCTCCCATGCGCTCAGCGAGGCGGTCGGCGAACTCGCCGGCGAGTGAATCGGCGACATGGAAGCGGTTGGCCGACGTGCAGGCCTCGCCGATATTGCGCATCTTGGCGATCATCGCCCCGTCGACTGCGTCATCGAGGTCGGCGTCGTCGAAGATCAGGAAGGGGGCGTTGCCGCCAAGCTCCATCGAGACGTTGAGCACCTGCTCGGCGCTCTGGGCGATCAGCTTGCGCCCGACCTCGGTCGAGCCGGTGAAGCTCAGCTTGCGCAGCCGCGGATCCTCGATCAGCGGCGTGGCCACCGCGCTCGAGGAGGCGCTCGTGATCACATTGAGGACCCCTGGCGGGAGGCCGCAATCGACCAGCAGTTCGGCCAGAGCCAGCATCGACAGCGGGGTCAGTTGAGCGGGCTTGACGACCATCGTGCAGCCGGCCGCGATCGCGGGGCCGATCTTGCGCGTGCCCATCGCGGTCGGAAAGTTCCAGGGCGTGATGAAGAGGCAGGGCCCGACCGGCTGGCGCATCACCAGCACGCGGCTGCCGGCGTTGCCAGCGTTCTTGAAGTAGCCGTCGATTCGAAGTGCCTCACCGGCGAACCAGCGGAAGAACTCGGCGGCGTAGGTGATCTCCGCCTTGGATTCGGCCAGCGCCTTGCCCATCTCCAGCGTCATCAGCACCGCCAGCTCGTCGGCGCGGTCGTTGAGCGCTTCGTAGGCGTTCTGGAGGATCTCGCTGCGCTCGTTGGGCGCACTCGCTGCCCATGACGCTTGAGCCTCGGCAGCGGCGTCAAGCGCGGCGACCGCGTCTTCGGCTTTCGCGTCCGCGACCTCGCAGAGCGCTTCGCCGGTTGAGGGGTCCTCGACTGCGAACGTCCCAGCGCCGCTCGCCTCGCGCCACTCACCCCCGATCAGCAGTCCCTTCGGGGCCTTCTCGATGATCGCCCGGCCGTCGTCAGCGTCCATGCCTTTGCAGGCTACCCCGCATCGGGCCTGCGCACTCGCCGGCGCTGTGCGTTTGGTTCAGCCGCAGGGGCGAAAGCCGCGCGGCAGTTCCAGCTCAAATGGAAGCTGCACCGGTGCGGAGCAGCCGGGTCCGGTGGTCAGCGTCACGGTTCCGGATCCCTGGCCCCTGAGCCTGCGGCCGTCGCGCTCGAAGCGGATCACTTCGGCCGGCGGTTCGCTGAACTCGAAGCCGATCCCCCACATCTCGCCGATGGTGGAGACGGTCTTGAAGGTCCAGTTGTTGCGGTCCTTGGGCGGCGGCTCGAAGAAGCCCCAGTTGCTGGCTGCGTCGATGAAGTCGTCGCGCCAGTACGTCCAGTAGTGGGTCCCTTGGTGTGTGCGGTAGGAGAGCGGAGCCCCGACCCTCTCCACCTCTCGTGCGAAGTCCGAAGTCTGAAAACCGACCTCCAGCTCCGTCAGGGCCGAGGTGGCGTCTGTGGCCTCGTCCGGGTCCGTCAGGCTCGGAACGCCGTTGCCCGAGGAGAGGTAGAGGCGGGTGTGCGCCAGGTTCTCGACCAGCGCCGCCGGGTCGTGGCCGCGCCAATAGAAGTCCTGGGCCGTGGGATCGCCAAACAGCGCTTGCGCGTTCGTGTGCTGGAGCGGTTCGAGCGCCAGCTGGTAGGTGAGCCGCCTGATCGAAAGCGGGGCGGAGAAGGCCGCGGCCGATCCGAAGTACCCCGGCAGCTGCGAGGCGTAGTACATCGTTCCCTGGCCTCCCATCGAGAGCCCGGCGATCGCGTGCCAGCGCCGCGCAGGGCGGATCGGCAGCCGGCGCTCGACCATCGGCAGCAGCTCGCGCAGGTGAAAGCTCTCCCAGCCGGGTTTGCCGCGCTGGCCGCCGTTCCACCAGTCGGCGTAGAAGCCGCTGTCGGCCTCCGGCATGACGATGATCCCCTCGAAGTCGGCAGCGGTCTCGAGGATGTCGCCGTTGGCCGGATTCGCCCAGGTGTCATAGGCGCTGCTGTTGCCGTGCAGCAAGAAGAGCAGCGGCCAGCGCCGTTCGCGGGTGAAGCCCTCCGGCAGGAAGACGTTGACGCGCAGTGCGTTGGGCCGGTCGGGGACACCGGGCGGTTCCCTGTAGTCGCCCGCGTCCGGGGCCGTCGGGTCGACGTACTTGCTCTCCAGCGGCCCCCAGGTGACGATTCTCGCGGGTCCGGCAGAGGCGCTTGGTGCCAGTGCCAGCGCGGCGAGCAGCGCGGCCGCGATGACGAGCGTCACGATCCGACTGGTCCTCCCCATGCACCGGCAGGCTAGCGCGCAACCGGGGAGAAACCCGCTGGTTGTACAGGTGATGGAGCACGGTCGAAAAGCACTGCTCGCCCTGCTCGGCGGGCTGGTTCTGGCTGCGCCGGGCGCGGCTGCGGCCGAGGGAACCTGGGTCGCCAAGGGCCACGGCTGGGGCCACGGCGTCGGCATGAGCCAGTACGGCGCCTACGGGATGGCCCGCCACGGGTCCGGCTATCGGGAGATTCTCGGCCACTACTACCGGGGCACGAAGATCGGCCGCGAGGAGGGGTCGGTGCGGGTGCTGGTTGGCGACAACGTCGGATCGATCTCGTTCAGCGGCGCCACACAGGCCTGCGGGGAAGAGCTAAAGGGATCCGCGAAATACAGCTTCGCGCCGTCGGGCTCCGATGTGCTGCTGCGCTCCCCGAACGGCGACAAGCTCGCCAACTGCGGCCCCGTCGGGTCGGCGGCCGGCGGCAAGTCGGTGGACTACACGGGCGTCGGTGGCTATCGCGGCGCACTGGTAGGCCGCGCCGACGGCGGTTCCCTGGACGCGATCAACAAGGTCGGCATCGAGGGCTACGTGAAGGGCGTGGTGGCCAACGAGATGCCGTCCTCATGGGATGCCGAAGCGCTCAAGGTGCAGGCGGTCGCCGCTGCTCCTACGCCCTGGCAACCCAGCTCGGCGCGGACGGCTTCGACCTCTACGACGACACCCGCAGCCAGGTCTACGGCGGCAAGGCTTCGGAGACCGAAGCGACCAATCGTGCGGTTGAGGAGACTGCGAGCGAGGTCCTGACCTACAACGGCAAGGTCGCCACCACCTATTTCTCATCGACGTCCGGGGGCATGACGGAGAACTCCGAGTTTGGCTTCGGCGGCGAGGCGATCCCCTACTTGAAGGGCGTTCGCTACCCCTACGACTACATCTCACCGGAGCACAACTGGAAGGAGACGTACTCGCAGTCGCAGCTCGAGGCCGAACTCGGTTCGCTGTGCAGCGGCAGTCTGCAGGCGATCAAGGTCGCCAAGACGGGAGTCTCACCCAGAATCGTCAAGGCCAAAGTCGTCTGCAGCGGCGGCACGCAGTCGGTCAGCGGCTTCGACCTCCAGGGTGCGCTGGGGTTGAAGAGCACCTGGGTGAGGTTCCAGGAGCGCTGAGCTACGTGGCGGCGATCAACCCCGCCACCAGCCCCACCACGACCTCAACCTCTTCCTGGAGCTGCAACCAGGTGGTGCGCGGGCAGCGATAACCCATCAGGGTCAGCTGCTGGTCACGGCGGCGATCGCGCTCGAAGGCAGAGCCTGTGAGGTGGGTCTCACGGCCGTCGGTCTCGAGGATCAGCTTGTGCTCCGGCCAGTGGAAGTCGGGGTAGATGGTGATGCTGTTGGGGAGGGTGAGGGGCTCGTTGACGAGAGGGTTGGGCAGGCCGGCTTCTCTGAGCAGGCGCTAGGAAGCGGCGCTCGAGTTTTGATTTGAGCTGCTTCGAGAGGGGGTCTGAGGCACGAACGGCGGCAGCTAGGAGGGGGTGGCCTCCGGCGGCCTGTTGCTCTCGCGAGGCACGTCGTCCAGCTCGTGCCTTTTGAGCCAGTTGTCGATCTCGGCCTGTTCAAAGGCCTTCCGGAAGATGTGCTCGGGTTCAGACTCGGCCAGGTCGAGCAGGGTTCGGGCGACCGTGGTGACCAGGATGCCTTGCGCTCGTCGACGTCTCGGGTGAGCAGGGTCGTGGTCGCGTGGGCTCGGATGCCCTTGCGGGACCTCACACGTCGCCTCGGGACGGAAACGTGGATCGGCCGTGACCAACCCTCGAGCAGTCCCCAGAGCTGTGCCGCGGAGCGGTGCGAGAGAACGGCGTGGCCGTAAGCCAGCACGGACTCCATCCAGAAGGCCTCGCGCGTGAGTAGGGCGTGGCCGACGGCGTAGACGTTTTGCAAGCGGCGCACTAAGCGGCCAGAGGCGACGCGGTTTCGCACTCCGCTCGAGGTCAGGCCGAGCTTGCGAAGCTGCTCGAGAGACACGCGGCCGTGCTGGCGCGCCACGAGCCTGCCCAGGGCCCGATCGACGGGGGGTTGCACACGTTCCGTCCCTATACGGGACGCTTTGTGTGGGACCCCGGCCATGGGCCAAATGCTGGCGCCCGAACTCCCTCCTTTGGTGCGTCGTTCGTGCCTAGATCTGCGCCGAAGTGTGCCTAGTTAAGCGCGCGCGCTCAGCCGTCGGGATACGGCTGCACCGGAATGCCGTGGTCCATGTCGCGGGTACCGAACTCGTAGGCCGCCGAACCCGTGACCGTGACTCGCTGGGTCGGCTTGCCCTCGCGCTCGACGTTCAGCTCCAGGTCTGAGATCGAGCAGTTGAGCGTGTTGTGCTCAGGCCCGACGGGGTCCGCGTAGATCCAGGCCACGAAGTTCTTCGGCTCCGAGCTGACTGACCCGCTGACCTTGATCCCCTTGCCGGCCAGCGAGAAATCGCAGCGGGTTGGATTCTCCGAAACGTTCGTGGAGCGAATGCGATCAAAGCCGCCGAGACGGTGGCGCTCGCCGTCGAGCGCGAGCACGGCGTTGCCGACCCAGGGGGTGGTCCTGCCGGCGACTTTGATCCTGCCGACCGCCATGTCGAAGTAGCCGCTGCGCGGATCGGTGGGATCGTCGCCGTCGAAGGAAGCTCCCTCGATCCAGACCCAGCGCTCGGCGTGCTCGGCACCCCAGTTGTGGCCGATCATCCCCGGCCAGCCGTCGAGCTCGACCTCGCGGTCACCGATTCTTGCTCGCCCGGTGAAGCGGGCCGATGGATACGGAGACGAGGAACTTCGTCTTTGGCAGCGGGGCGTTGTAAAGAAAGCCGTAGGGGAGGTGGTGGAAAGCTTCGTTGGCGTCGGTGTAGGTCAGCTCCCAGCTGGCCTCGAGTGCGTCCGTCGCGATCTCCCCGATCGCAAGTCCCGGCTCCAGCCGCGCTCCGTCCACCTTGATGTAGCCGCCGTCGGGAACCGAGAGTTCGCTGTGGGGCACGGTCAGCTTCGTCGCCAGCGGGCCACTCGCGTCGGCGTCGAACAGCGTCACCCAGACGGATGCATTCGGTTCCTCCCCGGGACGGACGTGGACGGTGTGGCGAATCCAGAGCCCCATGCCGCCGCCGGGCCGCGAGGCCTTGATGTAGAAGCTCTCGTAGTGGCCGCGCCCAGGCTTGACCCCCGGGAAGCGAGCGCTCGTACGCACAACAAACACCTTTCTCGCGCTTCGCCTCGACTATTAAAGAGATCTGCTCCGCGCTCACGCGACCCTAACATCGAAGTCATGTCCGAGCGCTCTCGTCACGAGGACGCCCGGCGCCGGCAGGGATCTCGTCCGCCCCAGAGCTCCGGGGTGCAGTGGTCACACGCCGTCGTCGGGTTCGCCGTCATCCTCGCAATCGCCGCCGCGATCGCGATCCCTGCCGCGCTGCTGCTTGGAGGCGACCCGCCCGGAGCTCTCGACCAGGCCAAGGTCGTCGAGGCCGCACAAGATACGCAGGGGACGGACGGCAAGGACCCGTTCGCTTGGGACCGCGACCAGCTCACCGAGTTCGAGGCCAACGCTTCGAGCGGCGTTGCGCACGTGCTCTACGCGCTGAGCCCCGGAGGGGTGGTGGCCACGGCCGAGCGGGTTGACAGCTGGCGCGAGGAGATCGAGGGCGCCACCGAGGGAAGTGGGATCGACGCCGACCTGCTCGAAGCACTGGTCTTCCTCGAGAGCGCCGGGCGCTCGCAGGTCAGCGCGGGCAACGAGCCCGGTGCCGCAGCCGGCCTCGCCCAGATCGTCGGCTCGACGGGCACGTCCCTGTTGGGAATGAGCATCGACATCACTCGCAGTCACGAACTCACCAAGGCGATCGCGCGGGCCAGCGTCGACGGGGACGAGGAGAAGGTCGACGAACTGGTGGCCGAGCGCGCAGCGATTGACCCTCGCTTTGACCCGGAGGAGGCGCTGGCCGGCGCCGTCACGTACTTGGAGACGGCGCGAGACACCTTCGGCCAGGCCGATTTCGCAACCGAGAGCTACCACATGGGGATCGGCAATCTCGAGAGCGTCATCCGCGCCTACACCGAGGACGACTCGACCCCGGTCGCTGAGCTGATCGACAGCGGTGGGCTCAGCTACGCGCAGCTCTACTTCGACAGTTCGCCGGCCCGCCACCCGGAGGCGTGGGAGATCCTCGCGAGCCTCGGCGATGAGTCGGCCGAGTACCTCTGGAAGATCCTCGCCGCCGCCGAGATCATGCGTCTCTGGCGGGAGGACCCCGAAGAGCTCGACCGGATCGCCGCCCTTCAGACCACCAAGGCGAGCCAGGAGGAGGTCTTCCACCCGCTCGAAGAAACGGAGGTTTTCGCCGAGCACGGCGACATCGAGGACGCCGTCGGCGACGGGACCCTGGCACCGATCCCGGATGACCCGACGCTCGGCTTCCGCATCCAACCACAGCTCGGCGAACTGGCCGAGGACGTCGGCGCTGAGCCGGCGCTCTACCGGGCGCTGCGCCCCGAGGCGCTGGCGCTGCTGCTCTACCTGGCCGAGCGGGTCAAGTCGCTTAACGGCGACGAGGGAGCGCTGACGCTGACGAGCGCCGTGCGCGACCAGGAGTACCAGGACGCGCTGACCCAGTCGAACATCGAGGCGACCAGCGACTACTCGGTGCACACGACCGGCTGGTCGTTCGACATCCTGCGCAACTACGAGTCAAAAAGCCAGGCCGAGGCCTTCCAATTCGTCCTCGACCGCCTGCAGGCACTCAACGTGATCGACTACGTCTATGAGCCCGCCGCGATCCACATCACCGTGTCCGAGCGCGCGGGGGAGCTGCTCGGCTAGCCGAGATCGGCCGCTGCGCTGATGCCTGCGAGCGCAGACGGCGGCGTCTGGGGCAGCGAAGCGCCCACCGCCGAGCACCGCCGTTCCTACACCGAGGCCTCGTCCACGCCGTTCTGGCTTGATACCCCGGGGCGGCCCGCAGCCACTGCCGCCTCTCGAGGGCGACTCCGAGGCAGACCTCGCGATCGTCGGCGGCGGGCTCAGCGGGCTCTGGGCGGCGGTGCAGGCCAAGCAGGCGACCCCGCCCGCGAGGTCGTGCTGCTCGAGGGCGAGCGCATCGGCCACGCCGCCAGCGGCCGCAACGGCGGCTTCTTCATCTCACTCGCTGACCCACGGCGTCTCCAACGGCCTCACCCGCTTTCCCGACGAGATGCCGGTGCCCTCGAGCGGCTGGGGATGCGAGAACTTCGAGGCGGCGTCGAGACGATCCGACGCCCTCGGGATCGACTGCGACCTCGAGCTCCAGCGGCGACGTCGCGGTCGCGCTCGAGCCGCATCGAGCCGAGTGGCTGCGCCGAGGAGGCCGGAAAGCTCGCGCACCTCGGCCATGACGTCGCAACGTGCTCGACGCCGCGGCAGATGCGCGAGCGAGGTGCGACTCGCCCACCTATTCCGGGGCGGGCATGATCCAGCACAGACCGGCTCGGCGACGCTCGACCCGGCGAAGCTCTGCCGCGGCCTGCGCGGCCGCGGCGCTGGGCATGGGCGTCCGCATCCACGAGGCCACCGCCGTCAAGCGCCTCGCGCGCGCGGTGCGGGGGTCGTGCTGGAGTTGGTCACCGCGGCCGGCTCGCTGGAGGCGCGCGAGGTGCTGCTGGCGACGAGCGCCTACCGGGGCCTGGTGGCCGCGATCCGCCGCCGCGTGATCCCGGTCTACGACTACGTCCTCGTCACCGAGCCGCTGACCCGAGCAGCAGCGGCGACGCGGTCGGCTGGGAGGGCCGCGAGGGGGTCTCGGACTCGGCCAACCAGTTCCACTACTACCGGCTGACCGCCGACGACCGCATCCTCTGGGGCGGCTACGACGCGATCTACAACTTACGGCAACGGGCTCGGCGCCGCAGCACGAGCAGCGCGACGAGAGCTTCGCCCGGCTCTCACAGCACTTCTTCACCACCTTCCCGCAGCTCGACGGGATCCGCTTCAGCCATCGCTGGGGCGGCGCGATCGACACCTGCAGCCGGTTCTTCGCCTTCAACGGCCTCGCCCATGCCGGGCGGGTCGCCTACACGGTCGGCCACACCGGCCTCGGGGTCGGCGCCAGCCGCTTCGGCGCGCGCGTGGCGCTCGACCTGCTCGCCGGCCAGAGCACCGAGGCGACGCGGCTCTACAGGCGGTCCGCCGCAGCCGCTGCCGTTCCCGCCCGAGCCGCTGCGCTGGGCGACCGTCGAGCTGACCCGCCGCGGGCTAGCCGCCGCCGACCGGCGCGAGGGCCGGCGCGGGCTGTGGCTGCGGCTCCTCGACCGGTTGGGCCTCGGCTTCGACAGCTGACGCCTGCGCCGCCGGGCTGTCCTCGCCCAGTCCAGGCACGGCGCGCCCGAGCACGGTCCCGAGCACGACGCCCGCCAGCACGTCGGACGGGTAGTGCATCCCGAGGTAGGGGCGCGAGAGGCAGATGGCGCCGGCCAGTACGAGCAGCGGTACCCGGGCCTCGGGAGCGAGCCGGCCCATCGCAGTCGCCGCCGCCAGCGAGGAAGTCGCGTGGGCCGAGGGAAACGAGAGCTTTGTGACGGAGCGCGAGAGCGCAGGGTGGCCCTCGATCAGGGGGCGTTCACGACCGACCGCGACCTTGACCGCGTAATTGACCCAGATCGCCGAGGGCGCGACAGCCGCACAGAGGAGCCACTGGCGCCGCCTCTCAGAGGTGACAGCCGCGGAGCCGAGGCCGATCACGCTCCAGACCGCCCCCCATTCGCCGATGTTTCCGAGCGTCTTCATCACGGCGTCCGGCGCGGGACCGTGAAACCTCGTCCGCAGGATCCGAAGCACGGCCTGGTCGACATCACCGAGAGTGGCCAGAACGGGATTACGCCGGCGCTTTGCCTGCTCGCGCGCGCGGATCCGCGAACGTCTGCGGGAAGGTGTTTTTCCAGACCCGAACATGAAGGGCATTATTCCGGCGCCGGACCTCAGAGCTCGCGCCGCAACAGCGTCAGCGCGGACTCCCTGGCGCGGCGAACCAGTCCCCGGTCGCTCCAGCTGTCGGGATCGATCCGCTGCGAGCGCTCGAGGTCACGCTCGAACGCCGCGGTCAGCCGGGCCGCAAATTGCTCGTCCCAGACACACGCCGTGGCCTCGTCGTGCAGCTGAAACGACCGGTTGTCGAAGTTCACCGAGCCGGCCGATGCCCAGACGCCGTCGACCACGAGGGTCTTTGCGTGCAGCATCGTGGGCTGGTACTCGTGAAGTTCCACCCCGGCATCGAGCAGGGTGTCGTAGGTGCCGCGGCCCGCGAGACGCACGAACCCCTTATCGATGTGCGGGCCCGGGACCACGATCCGGACCTTGACGCCGCGCCGGCACGCTTCCACGAGCGCCTCGGTGAATGCGGGTCGTGGCACGAAATATGCGGCGGTCAGATCCAGCGACTTCGAGGCGGCGGCGATCGCCAAGAAATACAGAGCCTCGACGTTGGTGTCTCCGACCCCGGCGCTCGAGCGAACCAGCTGCATCGAGACACCCCCGTCGATGGGCTCGAGCTCAGGCAGATATCCGTCTCCCGCCAGCACCTGCCCGGTCCCTTCGAGCCAGTTTTCGTTGAAGGCGCCCTGCATACCGCGCACGACCGGTCCGCGCACCCGAATGTGGGTGTCGCGCCAGTGATCCGGGTCCTCAGCATCACCGGTCCACTCGTCTGCGATGCCGACGCCGCCTGTCATCCCGACTCTTCCGTCGGCCACGAGCAGCCGCCTGTGGGTACGGTTGGTCAGTCGCCGCAGCGCATAGGGCTTGGGCGGACGAAAGCGGATCACGTGCACCCCCGCCCGTTCCATCCTGTCCAATAGGTGCCCGTCCATCTGGGCCGCCCCCAGTGCGTCGAGGAGGACGTTGCACTCGACACCGGCTTGAGCGCGACGGCAGATTCTGCCCGCCACCTCATCGGCGATCTCACCGGTCCAGTAGACGTAGGTCTGGACGCACAGCGTCTGCTCGGCGGCGTCGACGGTCTCCAGCATTGCCGGGAAAATTTCATCGCCGTTGATCAAAAGCTCGACCTCGTTTCCCTGCGAGATCGGTGCCCCTGTCAGGGCCTCTGCCGCACGAACGAAATCAGGGGCGCCGACCTCGATTTCCGAGGTCAGCTCGTAACCGAATGCGCCCTCCCGGCGGTGGCGCAGACTCTCGCTCGCGTACCAGCCGGCCGCCGCCAGGGCCAGGCCGGCCGGCCACCCCCACGCTCGAGCGCGGTCAGCCGCTTCTCGCGGGAGACGCGTCCGCGAGCCATCCTCCACGCCTTGGCGCTGATCTTCACCCGACGACGACCTCGAACGCTTGCCGGTGCGCCCGGAGCATTGTCCGGCCACTCGCCACGACCTCTCCATCAACGTTGAATCGGGTTCCTTCGGGCACGTCGACTTCGATCAGCTCGGCGCTCTTCACGGTCACGTCCTTCTGCTCGGCAATCTCACCCAGGCGCAGACCGAGCGCGCGCCGCAACAGGCCAACCCGAAGGCCTGCCGGGATCACGACCACGTCCAGCCGTCCGTCTTCGGATTCCGCCGAGACCGAGGCACCGCCGCCGAAGGCCCCGCTGCAGGCAACGATCAGCTGCCAGGCCTCGCCCTCGAAGATCTCGACACCATCCCCGGCGACGGCGCACTTGAGCGGGTCCGCCGTGGCGGCCGCCTTGACCGCGCCGACGGCGTAGGCGAGGGAACCGAGCGTTCCTTTCAGCGGCTCGGCCTCCTGAGCCGCCTTTGGCGCGAGCCCGGCACTCGCAACGTTGACGAAGGGGCGCTCACCGATTCGAGCGAGGTCGTGGGCTCGGGTGAGGCTGCCTTCGAACGCCAGCTCGGCCGCTTCGGCTGGATCCTCCGGTAGGTCCAGATGGCGGGCGAAATCGTTGGCGGTGCCGACCGGGATCACCCCGAGCGGAACGTTCAACTCAGCCGCAAGCTCCGCGCACGGAGCGATCGAGCCATCTCCTCCAGCGACCACGACTCGCTCGGGACGCCATTCTCGGACGGCGCTCCGCTCGTCCATGCTGAATCTGCGGGGCTGCGCTGTAGCCGCAGACAACTGCTCGTCGAGGCTTCCGCCCAGCCCGGAACCGGCATCCGGATTTGCCAGCAGCGCAACCCGTTGTGCAGCGCTCACCCTGGTGCTTTGGAGCGGGCTTCCCTGCCCTTCTGGGCACTCTTGTTCGTAGCCTTGCGGGAGGACTCAAATGGCTTTTGCAGCAACTCCCCGGCCTTGCCCGGCGCCTTGCCGGCGACCTGCTGTCCGGCGCTGAGCGTCTTGTCGACCCCCTTCTGGGGCCACCATGACGCGCGCGGCAAAAGGAACGCGAGGATCGCGAGGATTATGCAGACGGCGATGATGATTGCGATGGTCACAGAGCCCCGGCTACCCGGAGATGTCTCGTGGAAACCGGGTGCGTCCGCCCCCCCGGGTGAAATGGAGGGATGGCTGCAGGCGACGAGAGGCTGGTGGAGCTTGAGCGGGGGTTCCGCAGAGCCGGCCTGCCCCTGTTCGTGGAGGACTTCTCGGCGACGACGGCCGTCTTCAACCGAGCGGTGCCGCTGCTCGGCCTCGTTTTCGTCGGCGAGATGCTCGGCGCCGTCGACCTCGATTGGTCGCTGGCGGCCAACGTCGCCGCGGTTGTCGGGGGTCTGGCCCTGTTGCTGGTGGTCGTCGGGATCCTCAACCGGGTCGACGGGCGCCCGTTTCTGTCGGTTCCCCGACGGGTCGGCAAGACCGAGCTCGCCGCCTTCGTGATTGTCCCGTCGCTGCTGCCCCTGATCTTCGGAGGACAGACCACCAGCGCCTGGGTGACTGCGCTTGCAAATCTCGCGCTGCTGGCGCTGATCATGGGCGTCTTCGGGTTCGGCCTGGTGGCGATCGTGCGCTGGGCGCTCGGGCGCCTGGCCGGCCAACTGGCGGGGTCGCTGACTCTGATCGCCAGAGCGGTGCCCCTGCTCGCGATCTTCGCGCTGCTCTCCTTCACGACACAGGAGATGTGGCAGATCTTCTCCTCGGTGACGACGGGGATCTTCTGGCTGCTGCTCGGGCTCTTCGTCGCGCTCGGCACCGCCTTCCTGGCCTTCCGGATACCCAAGGAGGCGCGTGAGCTCGAGCGCGAGGCCACGCAGGGACAGGCGCCGCTTTCCGTCGAAGCCAGCGCCTCAACGTCGGCCTGGTGATGTTCGTCAGCCAGGCGTTGCAGGTGCTGATAGTGAGCGTCGTGATCGGGGCGTTCTTTGCTGCCTTCGGGGCGCTGGCGATCGACGAGACGCTGCGGATCGACTGGATGGGGAACGCCGGCGATGAGCTCTTCGGCTTCCAGCTCCTCGGGGAGCGGATCGAAGTGACCGAGCAGCTCCTGCGTGTCGCCGCCGGGCTGGCGATGTTCTCCGGGTTCTACTTCGCGATCGCGATGCTGACCGACTCGACCTATCGCGAGGAGTTCCTCGAGGAGGTCACGGGGGAGATGCGCGATTCCTTCCGCTCGCGAGCGGAGTACCTGCAGCTGCGCTCCGCCTGAATCCGCGGGCGAGGACATAAGGTTCCGGGTCCGCCGAACCAGATCGACAAGGAGCCGCAGTGACCCAGCCGAGCCCGTTTGCAGCAGTCGAGATCCCGCAGACCGACGTCACCTCGTTCGTGCTCGAGCGCGCCGAGGAGCTCGGCGACAAGCCGGCGCTGATCGACGGCCCCAGCGGCCGCACGATCACATTCGCCGGCCTTGCGGAGGCGATTCGCTCATTCTCGGCGGGACTGGCGGAGAACGGCTTCGGCCCGGGCGATGCGATCGCCATCTACATGCCGAACGTGCCGGAGTACGCGATCGCCTTCCACGGCGCCGCCGCCGCCGGAGGCCGTGCGACCACGGCCAATCCCCTCTACACCGCCCGCGAGCTCGAGCACCAGCTTCGCGACTCCGGGGCATGCATGCTGCTCACGGTCCCGCCGTTTCTCGAGATCGCCAAGGAGGCGGCCGCGGCCGCGGGCGTCGAAGACATCTTCGTGCTGGGCGAGGCGGAGGGAGTGCGGCCGTTCAGCGATCTGATGGGCGACCCCTCGGCCGCCCCGTCGCCGTCAATCGATCCCGAGGAGGTCGCGGTCCTGCCCTACTCCTCGGGCACGACTGGACTGCCCAAGGGCGTGATGCTCACCCACCGCAACCTCGTCGCCAACCTCGTGCAGACGCGTGCGGCAAACCTCTGCGACGAGTCGAGCGTCGTCATCGGCGTGTTGCCGTTCTTCCACATCTACGGGCAGACGGTGATCATGAACCTCAACCTGGTGCTGGGAGCGACGACGGTGACGATGCCGCGCTTCGATCTCGACCAGTTCCTGACTCTGATCGAGAAGCACCGCGTCACCCACGCCTATGTGGTCCCGCCGATCGCGCTGGCGCTCGCCAAGCACCCGGCCGTCGAGGGACGGGACCTCAGCTCGATCCAGATGATCATGTCGGGGGCCGCCCCGCTCGGACCCGAGCTGACAGGGCAGCTCGCCGCACGCATCTCGACCTGCACGGTCACGCAGGGTTACGGGCTCACCGAGACGAGCCCGGTGACCCACATGATGCCGCTGGACGAAGCGCCCGACAAGCCGGGATCGATCGGCTACCCGGTGTCGGGAACCGAGTGCCGGCTGATCGACCCCGAGAGCGGCGAGGACGTCGGCGAGGGGGAGCGCGGCGAGGTCTGGGTGCGTGGGCCGCAGGTCATGAAGGGCTACCTCAACAACCCCGAGGCGACCGCCGACACCGTTGACGCGGACGGCTGGCTGCACACCGGCGACATCGGGGTCTGTCGATCCGGACGGCACCTACCGGATCGTCGACCGGCTCAAGGAGCTGATCAAGTACAAGGGCTTCCAGGTGCCGCCGGCGGAGCTCGAGGCGATCCTGATCGCCCATCCCGAGGTCGCCGACTGCGCGGTCATCGGGGTTCCCGACGACGAGGCGGGCGAGCTGCCGAAGGCCTACGTCGTTCCCGCCGGCGAGAGACCTCGATCACGACGCGCTGATGGCGCACGTCGCCGGGCCAGGTCTCGCCGCAGAAGCGGATTCGCCTGATCGAGGAGATCGACGAGATCCCCAAGTCGCCGTCCGGCAAGATCCTGCGCCGCATCCTCAAGGACCGAGAGGTTGCCGCCGCCGATGGCTGAGGAGGTTGCCGTGGCCGGGACGCCGACGATGGTCCCCGGCTATCGGCACGTCCCGGGGAATCACTGCGGCTCCACAGCCGTGCGCAACCTGCTCGCCTTCCACGGGCTCGAGCTGACCGAGGAGATGGCCTTCGGGCTGTCGGCGGGCGCCTGCTTCTACTACATCGTCATCGACGGGACCTCGCCCTCGCGCTTCACCAACGGCCGCACCTCGAGGCTCGAGGAGCAGTTCGTGGAACTGACCGGCACGCCGCTGGAATACGCGAGCTATTCGGATCCCGACGACGGCTGGGCAGCGGCGAAGTCGGCCGTCGACTCCGGGAAGCCGGCGCTGCTGCTCACCGACCTCTACTACCTCGATCACTACGGGAAGTCGGCGCACTTCCCGGTCACGCGGTGGTGCTCGCGGGCTACGACGACGAGGTCGCCTACCTCTCCGACACCGGGTTCGAGGAGCTGCAGACAACCCGGCTCGATCACCTCAGCGAGGCCCGCTACAGCAAGCTGCCGATCTTCCAGCACGAGGGCCACATGGTCTTCCTGCCGGAGGGGGCCGAGCTGACCGACCCGCGCGAAGCGATCGACGCTGCGATCGAGCGCGGCGCCTCACGCATGCACGAACCTCCGCTCGGCGAGTTCGAGGGCCTGCCGGCGCTGCGGAAGTTCGCCGCCGAGGTCGGCGAATGGCCTGAGGCGACGGAGGACTGGCAGTGGTGCGCCCGCTTCAACTACCAGGTGATCGAGCGTCGCGGAACCGGCGGCGGCAACTTCCGCAAGATGTATGCCTCCTTCCTGGAGGAGGCCGGGAAGCCCGAAGCCGAGCTCGCCGCCGAGGCATCGGGGCTCTGGACGGAATTGGCCGGAACGTTCCGGGTGGCCTCAGAGCAGGACGAGCCTGAGGCCACGGCGTGGGCCGCAATCAGCGCGGCGGCGGCGGAGGTGCTCGAAGCCGAGGAGCGCCTCTGGGAGGCGCTGGGGTAGAGGGATTGGTTGCGAGGCCTCCGGATTGCGGTCAAACGCGATCCAGGCCCAGGGGCCGGGCGGGATCGCTGTTGAACGCCGGATCGGGCCGGAATTCGGCGACGAGTTGAAACTTGGAGGAAATTGGGGGCCAGGGCAACCAATTTCCTCCTCCGGTAAGTGGTGCCGCTTGTCAGGACGCAGCACAGTCAACAGCGGACGGGGCGACAGCAACGAACCCCGCCGCCCACCCTCAGCAAATGCCGCGGCCCCAGCCTCTCCTTACTGCGAGGGCGCAGTAGACCGGCTTGGGGAATCCCGTCTCGCTCATCATGCCGAAGCCCGACTCCCACGTACCGGATTTGTAGGGCTGGTCGACGAAGCGGTGCACGATCACGACTGGGATGTCGGGGGCGAGGTTGAGGGCGTCGTAGATGGCCCCCATCGCCAGGGCCTGTCGTTCGGGGCTGTAGGCGTCGGGACCAGTCGTCGACACCCCCACCTCGGTGACCCAGATCGGGGTGCGGGCCAGCCCGAGCTTGGTGAGAACGCCGCGGACGCCGTCCAGCACCGCGCGGACGACGGCCACTGGGTCGGTGGTGAAGTAGGGATATGGGTGGATCGCGACCGCGTCGACATAGCGGGAGTCCGCGATTCCAAGCGCGCGTCGCAGGTAGCCAACGAAGGGCAATCCCTGACCGACACCGATGGAGCTTGCGAGGCCGGCGGCGACGACCGGCATCCGCCGGTTCTTCTTCTGGATGCCGGCGGCAGCCGCCTCGAGCAGGCGGCCGTAGCGCAGCGGATTGGGCAATCCCGAACGCCAGAAGTCATTGAGGTTGGGTTCGTTCCAGATCTCGATTCCCCGCGCCAGCGGGTAGCGCTCCGCGACCCGACCGGCAAACCGTGCCCAGTCGTCGAGGTGCTCGCTGCGAGGCGGCCGCGCGAGGCTCGGCGCGCCCGCGCAGGTCGCGGGAAGCAGCGAGTAGGCCCAGCAGGGAGCATCGGTCACGACCAGCAGCGGGTGGACCCCAGCATGCAGGGCTGCGTCATAGAGGCGGTCGTAGCGGGCCCAGTCGAGAACGCCCGGCTGGGGCTCCACATCCGACCAGGCGATGTTGAAGCGAACCGTGTCGGCCCCGCCCGCCCGCGCCTGGGGAAGGCGGTTTCGCTCGAGCAGCCAGTTCTCGTTGTAGCCGAAGTGCGGTTGCGGCCCCGGGATCGGCTCGACGCCGGGCGGCGCGGGCTGCGCAGGCGCAACCACGGGTGCCGTTAGGACGGCGATGAGCGCGAAAGCGAATCCGATCGATGCAAACCAGGCGAAACCTCGGCCCGGTCGCACCCCCCTCGGTGAAACCACTCGCACAAGGTACTACGAGTTGGCTGAACTCACGGCAGCTACTCGTACGCCACGGCTTCGAGCACGTCGATCCTCGAGGCGCGGCGGGCCGGGCCGATCGCGGCGACGACGCCGGCAAGAATCGCCAGCGCGAGCAGGCCGGCCAGCGTCGCGAAGGGGATCGAGAGCGTGAAGCCCTCGTCGGCGAGGGGCCGGCTGGCGATCACCGCAAAGACCACACCGAGGGCGGATCCCAAAACGCCGCCGATCAGCGCCGTGATCACCGACTCGTAACGGACCATCTGCCGGACCTGCCCGCGCGACATCCCGACGGCTCGCAGCAGCCCCAGCTCCCTGGTTCGCTCGTAGATCGTCAGCGCGAGCGTGTTGACGATCCCGAACAGGGAGACGATCAGCGCGAGCGCCAGCAGGCCGTAGATGGCGCCGAGAAGCTGGTCGAGCTGAGCCCCGATTGACTCCTTGAGCTCGTCCTGGTTCTGCACCTCAACGGTCGGATACTTCTCGGCCATCACCGCTTCGATCTCCGCCCGCACCGAGTCGGCGTCAGCGCCGGGATCGAGCTTGATGAACACGTTGGTCGCCCGGCCTGCCTCGTTGTATGCCGCCGCGTTCGCGTCCGAGGCGGCGAAGTCGCCGATGAAATCGGTGTTGTCCTTGAAAGTCCCGGTGACGGTGTATTCGAGTTCCTCTCCGCTCGGCACGACCGAGACGAAGGTGTCGCCGACGCCGATGCCGTTCTTCTCCCCCCAGCCGTCGTCGATGACCGCCTCGCGCGCGGCGAGGCCGCTCAGCAGCTCATCCTCACCGTCAACCCAATCGAGCTCGAGGACCTCGGCGGCACTCGCCGGGTCGACCAGCGTCAGGTAGCCGCCGCCCTTGGCGTCCTTGACGTCGTTCTGGGTGTAGCCGGTCGCAGACGCGACTGCGATGCCGTCAATGGGTGTGATCGCTTCGGCTGCAGTGGCCGGGATGTCCGAAAAGCCGTCCTTGTGGGAGAGGAAGAGGTCGCCGGCGAACGTCTTGTCAATGGCGTCGTCGATCGAGCCCTTGATGCCGGCCGCAAAGACCGCCACGAACGAGACCAGCGCAAGCCCGATCATCAGCGCGGCGGCAGTTGAGGCGGTGCGTCCGGGATTTCGAACGGCGTTCTCACGAGCGATCCGGCCTGAGACGCCGCGCAGACGCTCGAGCGGCCAGCCGACGAGCGACGCCAGCGGCTTGACGAGTCGCGGGCTCAAGAGCGCTACGCCGATAAACGTCGCCCCGGCACCGACGCCGATCGCGGCGCCTCCCAGCGGCCCCAGGAAACCCAGCACGATCGCGGCGAATCCGCCGGCTGCCAAGACCATGCCGAGAATTCCCGTCCGCCGACGGCCGCCGGGCGACTCGAGCACCGCTCCCTCGCGCAGCGCGGCGACCGGAGGCACACGGGTCGAGCGCACTGCCGGAATCAGGCTGGAGAGCAGCGTCACGAGCGTGCCGACGACCAGGCCGACGACCACCGTTCTCGTCGCGACGACCGTTCCCGAGCTCGGCAGGTCGATGCCAATCGATTCGAACAGCGATCTCAGCGGGGTTGCGAAGCCGATTCCCGCAAGCACTCCCAGGGCCGACGCCACCAGCCCGATCAACAGGGCTTCAAGAACGACAGAAGCGATGATCTGGCGCCTGCTGGCGCCGAGTGCCCGCAACATGCCGAACTCCCGCGTGCGCTGTGCGACCGTGATCGAGAACGCGTTGAAGATCTGGAAGGAGGCCACGAACAGCGCCACACCGGCGAAGACGAGGAGCGCGGTCTTCAGAAAGCCGGTCAGGTCACCGACGTCGTCCTTCTGGGACGCAGTGTTCTCCGCGCCGGTCTCAACCTGGACGTTTGACGGCATCACGTCTGCGATGCGCTTGGCCAGCTCCTCAGGCGAAACCCCCTCGACGGCCGCGGCCCCGATCTGGCTGAAGCGACCGGCCTCGTCGGTCACCTCCCGCGCCTCTGCGAGCGTGAAGACCGCGATGCTGGCGCCGCCGAAAGAGTCGAGATCGCCAAGCGTCGCGGTGCCGACGAGGGTGTACTGCTGGACGACACCCAGGCCGGCGATGGAGACGGTGTCGCCGATCTCGAACCCGCCGTCCTCGGCGGTCGACTCGTCGATCACGACCTCGCCGTCGGTCTGCGGGCGCGCACCCTGGTAGGTGAGGGGGTCGAAGCGGTCACTTCCGATTGAGGCCCCGAAGGTCGGCGCTCCGCCGCCGCCGATCGGATCGCCGTCTGATCCGATGATCGCGACGCCACCGGTGAAGATGCCGCCCTCCGCCTCGGCGACGCCCTCGACGTTCTGCACGCGCTTCAGCAGGCCCGCCGGCAGGGAACCCTCGGCGGCGTCCTCGGTCTCGACCTCCTGCTTGGCCGTGACCACGGCGTCGATGCCTGCGTTCGAATCCTCGAAAATCGTGTCGAATGAAGCGTCGATCGTGTCGGTGAGCACATATGTGCCCGCGACCATCATCACGCCGAGCACGATCGCGAGCGACGAGAGCACCGTGCGAAGCCGTCGCGCCCAGAGGTAGCGGAGTGCGATCCTCGTCATCGCGGTTCCCTAGGCGACTTGCTTCATCAGGTCGAGCACCCCTTCGGGGCTCGCAGGCCCGGAATCCCGGACCACCCTGCCGTCCACCAGGATCAGGATGCGGTCGGCGACCGCGGCGGCGCGCGCGTCGTGGGTGACCATCACGATCGTCTGGCCGAACTCGTCAACAGCGCGTCGCAGCAGGGCCAGCACCTCCTCGCTCGCCTGGGAGTCGAGGTTGCCGGTGGGCTCGTCGGCGAAGACGGCAGCCGGTTGCGAGAGCAGAGCGCGGGCGATCGCGACGCGTTGCTGCTGTCCGCCGGAGAGCTCCGCCGGCCGGTGGCCAAGGCGGTCGCCGAGCCCGACGGCGTCGACCAGACGCTTGAGCAGTTCGGGATCGGCCTTGCGGCCGGCGAGGTCGAGCGGGAGAACGATGTTCTCCCTGGCTGTCAGTACCGGCAACAGGTTGAAGAACTGGAAGATGAAGCCGACCTTGTCGCGGCGAAGCTGGGTGAGTTCGCCGTCGTCGAGCGATCCCAGCTCGACGCCGTCGATCGTCACCGTCCCGGAGGTCGGGCGGTCGAGCCCGGCGAGGCAGTGCATCAGCGTCGACTTGCCCGATCCCGAAGGCCCCATGATCGCCGTCAGGCGCCCGCTCGGAAAGTCGACGCTGACGTCGTCCAGTGCCTGCACGGCGGCGCCGCCCTCGCCGAACACCCGCGAGACGTTGCGGGCGGCCACGAGGACCGAGTCTCCGTTTGGAGCGTTCAATCGCCGGAGAAGCCGATCGAGTGACCTGGGTCGGCCACCCGGATGAAGACGATCGTGGCCAGATTGATGGTCACGGTTGCATCGTCGGTCTTGAGGTCGTGCCAGCCGTTGCCCGCCTCGAGCGCCTCACGAAGGCCGGCAAGTGCTTCGTCGGTCAGTTTCGCGGCCACCACCTGACCGATTCCCAATCCGATTTCGACACGCTTCTTCTCGGACATCAGTGGCCCTCCGCTGGTTGGACGATCTCGGTCAGCACGCCCCCGGTGGAGCGTGGGTGCAAAAACGCTACGCGGCTGTCCCGGATGCCGGTGCGCGGCTCCGTGTCGATCAACTCGATCCCGGCCTCGGCCAGCCGCGCAAGCTCGGCCTCGATGTCATCGGTGGCGTAGGCGACGTGGTGCATGCCCTCACCCTTGCGCTCGATGAACTTCCCGACCGGTGTGTCCGGACCGAGCGGCCGCAGCAGTTCGATGTGCCCGTCGCCTACGTCCAGCAGCACGGCCTCGACGCCCTGGGACTCGACCGTCTCACGGTGTACGAGCGGCATCCCGAGCGAGCCCTGGTAGAGGGCGATCGCTGCTTCGAGGTCCTTGACGGCAACGCCGACGTGATCGATGCGCTTCACGGCGCGGGAGATTAGTGACTAGGACTCGGCGCCCCGCGGCGGGGGCGACTCGGAGGCGAACGCCTCGGCTCGCGTGGAAGCGGCAGGGAGGGTCTTGCGCGGGCCCAGCGCCGGGCGCTTTGTCGAGCGCGTGCCGCTCATGATCTGGCGGATCTCGGCGTGTTCGATGACTTCGTTTTCGAGCAGCCGCTCGGCGATCTCGTCGAGCAGGTCGCGGTGGTCGGAGAGCAGCTGGTGGGCGCCGCGGTAGCCCTCTTCGGCGACGGCCGTGACCTCTTCGTCGCGCGTCTGGCGCAGGCGCTCGGAGACGGTGAAGTCGTCGGCGGGAACCTGGTGCGAGCGAATCGTCGTTCCCATGCCGTACTCGTAGACCATCGCGCGGGCGATGTCGGTGACCTTGCGCAGGTCATCGGAGGCGCCGGTGGTGACGCGCCCGAAGACGATCTGCTCGGCGACGCGACCGGCCAAGAGAACCTTCATGTAGTCGATCAGCTCTTCACGGGACTTGAGGTAGCGATCTTCCTGGGGGAGGTTGAGCGTGTAGCCCAAGGCCTTGCCGCGCGGCACGATCGAGACCTTCTGAACCTCGTCCACGGTCGGCAGCAGCTCGGAGACGAGCGCGTGCCCGGCTTCGTGCCAGGCGATCACGCGCTTCTCGCTGTCGGTGATCACCTTGCGGGACTGCAGTCCCGCGATCACCCGCTCGAAGGCGTTGTCGAAGTCGGTCTGGGCGACGAACTCGCGGCCGGCGCGGCCGGCCAGGATCGCGGCCTCGTTGCAGAGGTTGGCGAGGTCGGCGCCCGTCAAGCCCGAGGTGTGGCGGGCGACAACGTGCAGGTCGCACCCCTGAGCGAGCGGCTTGTTCTTGGAATGGACCTCGAGGATCTGCCGGCGGCCGTCGAGATCGGGGGGTGGAACGAAGACCTGGCGGTCAAAGCGCCCCGGCCGCAAAAGCGCAGGGTCGAGCTTCTCGAGCAGGTTGGAGGCGGCCATCACGATCACGTCTTCGTCGCTGTCGAAGCCGTCCATCTCGACGAGCAGCTGATTGAGCGTCTGGTCGCGCTCGCCGGAGATGTCCGAGCCGCGCTTGGCTCCCACCGCATCGAGCTCGTCGATGAAGATGATTGCCGGTGCATTCTCCCGGGCCTGTTTGAAAAGTCGGCGGATGCGTGCCGCGCCGAGCCCCGCGAACATCTCGATGAACGCCGAGGCCGACTGGCTGAAGAACTGCGCACCGGATTCATGTGCGACCGCCTTGGCGAGCAGCGTCTTGCCGGTTCCCGGCGGTCCGTGCAGCAGGATCCCCTTCGGGACCTTGGCGCCGAGCCGCTTGAAGTGCTTCGGCTTGGAGAGAAACTCGACGACCTCCCGCAGCTCCTCCTTGGTTGCCTCGACGCCGGCGACGTCGTCCCAGGTGACGGCGCTCTTGGACCGTGGCGTGATCTGCTGCGGCTTCGTCTTCGGCATCAGCTTCATCGTCCGCCAGATCAGGAAGACGAGCAGGCCCATGAAGAGCACGGGCACGTAGAGGGTTATGAATTCCTCTACCTCAGGGGAGATTCCGAGCAGGGCCAGGTCCATGTAGAAGAAGGTATCGGCCGATCGGCCGATTTTCTAGAGCCGGGCTCGCGCTGAGAGGACTATGCCGCGGCGGATTCGGCCTCGAGGACGGCGCTCAGAGCCGCGGCCCCGACCTCCATCTGCTCGGCGTTCGGCTCCCGGGTGGCGAGGCTGCGCTGCAGCCCGAAGCCGGGGGCCTGCAGGACGCGGGCCAAGACCGAACCCGGGTGCCGCTCGCTCCAGACGAACAGTTCGACCGCCAGCGAGACGCTTCCCATGCCTGCCAGCGCGCGGGTGACGCGGCCCGGGTCTTCGAAGAAGCGCTCGATCACGAGCTGGCCAGCGATCGAGAAGAACAGCATCGGCCCGATCAGGTGCGAGCCGCAGCGGCCGTGCTCCTTGGGCACGTCGAAGGGATCCAGACCGGTTTCGTAGCCACCGATCTGCTTGTGCTCGGCGCCGTGGTAGGCGGCGAGGTCGTGGTCGCGCAGCGCGATCAGGGCCGGCAGCAGGCCGAGCACCGCGGCGGCGGCCTCGCGCAGCGCCGGGCGCAGCGAGGTCTTGCGAACGACCGCGGTCAGCGAAGTTGCGGCGATGCCGGCCGCCAGCACCCGGCCGTCCTCGAGCGGCAGCCTTGCGGCCGGGGCCCGGGTGCGAGCAATCGGAATGAACGCGAAGCCCTCAGCCAGGCGAAGCGGTCCCCGCAGCAGCGGCAGCTTCGCGAGCCGCTCCGGCGCCCGCGGCTTGGACCCGGAGGCGACGACGATCTCACCATCGCGGCTACGCGCGGCAATCGCCCATGAGGTCGGTCCGTGGATCAAGAGGCCGTTGCGCAGGGCCATGCCGCCGAGCCGAAGGCGCTCCGGCTCGGTCTCGGTGGGCGCGGATCCGTTGGAGGTCGGGCCGTGGCCGTTTGGTCCACTCACGACAAAACCTCCTGGACGATGTCCGCGTAGAACTGGGCTGCAAGCTCGACGTCGGAAACGAGGATCCGCTCGTCTGCGGCGTGCACCAGGGGCGCCGATTCCAGCATCGACATCCCCTTTTGTGGGCAGAAACCGTAAACGGTCGTTTCCGCTCCAAAGGCCTTGCGCCACCAGTGGCTGTCGCTGAAGCCGGGCATCACGATCGGGGCCACGCCGGCGCCCGGGTCGTTGCGTTCGATCCAGGCTGCGATCGTGTCGGCGAGCGGCGTCTCCGGGGATGAAGCGTTGCCCTCGATCCGCTCGACGAAGTCGACCTCGTAGGGCCGTCCGACCGGATCGAGCAGCTTCCCGATCTCCTCACGAACCTCGGCCTCGCCGACTCCAGGCGGAACCCTGGTGTCGATCAGCGCTTCGGCAAGGGAGGGGATCACGTTGTCCTTGTCGGACGCTCTCACCCGCGTCGGGGTCATCGTCACACGCAGCATCGGCTCGCCGAGGTAGTCCGCGGCCAGCGGAGCTCGCTCGCTGAGCTCGGCGAGCGCGCCACCGAGATCGACGTCTTCTCCCAGGTCCCTGCCGAGGGCCGCCGCCAGGAAGGCGATGCCGGCGTCCGAGGGGGTCGGTGAGGGCTGGTCCTCGAAGCGTTCCAGCAGTGGAGCAAGTGCGAGCAGGGCGTTTTCCCCGAGCGCGGGAACCGAGGCGTGTCCCGCGCGGCCACGGGTCCGCAGGTTGAAGCGAAAGACGCCCTTCTCACCGACGCAAAGCGTGTAGAGCCGTTTGCCCTCGACCTCGAACCAGCCGCCGCCGCCTTCGTTGATGACGAGATCGGCTCGCACCTTGTCCGGGTGCTCCTCGCAGAGCCACTTCGCCCCGTAGACGGCGCCGGCCTCCTCGTCGGCCGTGATCACGACCAGCAGCTCCCCCGGGACGGGCGCCAGCCGTCCTTGGCCAGGTGAACGACGCCCGCGACCTCGGCGGCGACCTGGTCTTTCATGTCCTGGGCGCCGCGTGCCCAGACCATGCCGTCGGCGATCTCCGCCGCGAACGGCGGGTGCGTCCACTCGGAGGCGTCCGCCGGGACCACGTCGGAGTGGCCGAGCAGGCAGAGGGTCGGGCCGTCGGCCTCACTCTTCAGGCGGGCGAGCACGTTCGGGCGGCCCGGGCGTGGCTTCGAGGAGCTCGCACTCGAAGCCCGCCGAGGCGAGTGTGTCGCGGAGCATCTCGGCCGCGGGAGCCTCGTTGCCGGGCGGATTGGTGGTGTCGATGCGCAGCAGATCCTGGAGCAGCTCGACAGCCTCGTTGCCGAGTGCGCTCAGTTCGTGCGTCGTCGATTCCTCTGCCATTGGCGGCAGGTTACGCGGTCATACTTGAGGGCATGGCAAGCGACAACGTTGAGCTGATCAGCGCCGGCCTCGAGCTCTTCGAAAGCGGGGGCCTCGAAGCGTTCCTGCCGCTGGCTGATCCCGCGGTCCAGGTCTTCGCGGATCCTGAGATGGCCAACGCCGGCGAGTTCAGCGGCCACGAGGGATTCATGACCTGGAGCAACCAGTGGTTCGATGCCTGGAGTGAGATCTCGTTTGTCCCGCACGAGGCCATCGAGGTGACCGACTGCTTGATCGTCGCGCCGATGACGCAGAAGGCCACCGGCGCCGGCAGCGGGATCGAGGTTGAGATGGAGATCGCCTGGATGTTCGAGATCGTCGACGGCCGGCTCACCCGGATGCACCTCTACAGAACCACGGAGCGGGCTGTCGCGGCGGCGGAGCGGTTCTCAAGCGGCGCAGGCTGAGTGCAGCAGCTCTTCGACAACTCAGAACAGCCGGGGGTCGCGCCTCCGGGCGCCGGTGCGCCGCTGGCCGTTCGGATGCGGCCGCGCACGCTCGACGAGCTGGTCGGCCAGGGGCATCTGCTCAAGCCCGGCTCGACGCTGCGCACCGCCATCGAGACCGGCGAGCCCCACAGCGCGATCCTCTATGGGCCGCCCGGGACCGGCAAGACCACCCTGGCGCGGATCATCGCGACGGCCTCGAGGGGCGCCTTCGAGGAGGAGTCCGCGGTCAACGCCGGCCGGGCCGAGGTGCGGGCGGTGATCGCACGCGCCGACGAGCGACGCCGCGGCAACGGCAGGCCGACGATCTTCTTCCTCGACGAGATTCACCGCTTCAACAAGGCCCAGCAGGACGCGCTGTTGCCGGCCGTCGAGGAGGGGCTCGTGACTCTCGTCGGTGCGACCACCGAGAACCCCTACTTCGAGGTCAACTCGGCCCTGCTCTCGCGCTCGCAGATCTACGAGCTGAAGGAGCTCGAGGCGGCCGACATCGAGGCGTTGCTGCGACGGGCGCTTTCCGATCCGGAGCGCGGGGTGCGCCGATCCACCCGCGGTCGACGACGAGGCGCTGGCGATGCTCGCCGAGCGTGCAGGGGGCGACGCTCGCACGGCGCTGACCGCACTGGAGCGAGCCGCGGAGGTCGCGAGGGCGGCAGCCACGCCCGTCGACCTGGCGATCGCCGAGGACGCCCTGCAACGCAAGGCGATCGTCTACGACAAGGGCGGCGACCGCCACTACGACTACATCTCCGCCTGGATCAAGGCGACCCGCGGATCCGATGCCGACGCCTCCCTCTACTACCTGGCGGCGATGCTCGAGGCCGGGGAGGACCCGCGCTTCATCGTCCGCCGGATGGTCATCTTCGCCTCGGAGGACATCGGCAACGCCGACCCTCAGGCGTTGCTCGTCGCCACGGCGGCAGGCGCAGGCGGTCGATCGGGTCGGCCTCCCCGAGTGCCAGCTCAACCTCGCCCAGGCCTGCGTCTACCTTGCTCTGGCGCCTAAGTCGAATGCTTCGATGCGCGGCCTGTCTGCAGCCAAACGGCACATCCGCGAGCACGGAGCCAAGCCGCCTCCCGCCTATCTTCAGGATGCGCACTACCAGGGAGCGGAGAAGCTCGGGCGTGGCGTCGGCTACGTCTATCCCCACGACCAGCCCGGCGGCGTCGCCGACCAGCCGCTGGCACCGGAGGCGGTTCAGGGCGAGCGTTTCTACGAGCCCACCGACCGCGGTTTCGAGGCCGAGCTTCAGAAGCGGCTCGAGCAACTGAAAGAATCGCACCGTGGCTAGCACCAAGAAAGGCGCCAGGCTCGAGTCCTTCAACCCGGCAACGGGCGAGCTGATCGACAGCGTCGCGACGATCGAGCCGCAGGCCGTCGAGGGGATCGCAGCCGAGGTTGCCGAGGTGCAGCCTTTCTGGGGTGAGCTCTCGCTTGCCGATCGCGGGCGCTACATGCGCAAGGCCGCGAACGTGCTGCTCTCCGAGCTCGACGAAGTTGCGGCGCTGCTGACCGCCGAGCAGGGCAAGCCGATCGTCGAGAGCTACACGATGGAGGTGGTGCCGACGGTCGACGTCCTCCACTGGTGTGCCGAGAACGGACCCGAGATCCTCGGCGAGGAGCCGATCCCGATGCGCCAGCCGATGTTCGTCGAGCAAGCAGGCGAAATTCAGCTACGAGCCGCTCGGCGTGATCGGCGTGATCGCCCCCTGGAACTACCCGTGGTCGATCCCCTTCGGTGAGGTTGCGATGGCGCTGACGGCTGGCAACGGGGTAGTCCTCAAGCCGGCGAGCCTGACCCCGCTCCTTGGCGAAAAGATTCGCGAGATCTTCGAGAAGGCCGGGCTTCCCGAGGGCCTGGTCAGAGTGGTCCACGGCGGCGGCGCCGTCGGCGCCGAGCTTTGTGAGGCGCCCAGCGTCGCCAAGGTCCTGTTCACGGGATCGGTCGAAGTCGGGCGCAAAGTCGGCGAGCGCTGCGCGGCCAATCTGAAGGGATCGGTGCTCGAACTCGGCGGCAAGGATGCGCAGATCGTCTGCGCCGACGCCGACGTCGACAACGCCAGCTCGGGCTGTGTCTGGGGCGGCTTCGCAAACGCCGGTCAGACCTGCTCGGGTATCGAGCGCACCTACGTCGTTCGCGAGGTCGCCGAAACCTTCCTGCAGTCGGTCGTGGAGAAGACCGCGCGCGCTGCGGGTTGGTGACCCGGCCGACCCGGACATCGAGATCGGCCCGATGGTCTCGACTGACCAGGCCGACCTGGTCGAAGAGCTGGTCGACGACGCCATCGCCAACGGCGCCGAGCGACTGACCGGCGGCCCGCGCACCGTCGACGGCTTCAGCGGCCGCTTCATCGCGCCGACCGTGCTTACGGGGGTTACTCCCGAGATGAGGATCATGCGCGAGGAGATCTTCGGGCCGGTCGTCCCGATCACGGTCGTCGACTCCGAAGAGGAGGCGCTGGTCCTGGCCAACGACTCAGAGTTCGGCCTCGGCGCCTCGATCTGGACGCGCGATCGCCCGAAGGGGGAGCGCATGGCGCGACGGGTCGAGTCGGGCATGGTCTGGATCAACGACCACAGCTACAGCCACGCCGCCGCCCAGTGCGCCTGGGGTGGGGTCAAGCACTCAGGGCTCGGACGTTCGCACTCGAAGTTCGGCTTTTACGAGTGCGTCAACGTCAAGACGGTCACCTGGGAGCCGGGCCTGACCCGCGACTTCTGGTGGCAGCCCTACGACAAGACACTCGCTGACGCGATCCGCGCCAGCGCCCAATTGCTCTACGGCCCCAGCGCCAAGCGCCTGGAAGCAATCAAGAACGGCGCGGGTCCCCTGCTCAAGGTAGGCGCCAGAACCCTCCGCCGCCGCTAGCTACCGCCCTCGCGCCGAGCGTCGCGAATACCGACACATACGGTGGTGAACCCGACGTTCGATGTTTTCAGCGGGTGATTCGCAGCGGGGGGGACCAGTGGCTTGCCTGGCGCTCGGTGTTCTCGGAACGCGCCTGGATCAGGATCCGCTGCCCCGCGGGCGCAGACGGTTTGGCGCTGGCTGTGGCGTTGAAGATCCCCGAGTGCTTGCGGGTGTTCTCCTGCCAGATCCGCCAGGGGCCGTCGCCGACTTTGAAGCGGACGTCGTAGCGGCGCCCGGTCTCGCTCCCGTCGGTAGCCCACCTGACCCGAAATGGTCCGGGGCCGCCCTCCCCTGCCTCCGGGCGTACGGAGATTCGTCCGGCCATGCCGAAGTGGATCGAGCAGAAGTAGGGGTACTTCCCGGCGGAAGCGTTGAATCCGAACGTTCCCTGTTTGATCGCTTCTCCGGAATCAAACAGCTGCCGAGCCGAAACGACGTCGTGGAAGCCGGTCGTCCCCGCTCCCGCCCGACCCCAGATCCAGTTGAACTGGGCTTCGCTGACCTTGGTGATCACCCGCGCCGGGGCGAAGGTGTTCTTCCCCGGGGTCGGTTCGACCGTGATCGTCGCCGCGGCGTTCGCAGCGGCTGGTGCGGCCATTGTCACGGCAGCGGCCACCAGCGCGGTGGATCCGCGCGCGGCCACGCGCATCTTGCATTTACTGCCCAGCATCGTCCCGCAGGCGAGATTACAGACCGGCCGCCCTCGACCGTCTAGATTCGCGGCATGGCTGCGCTTGAGCTGCAGGGACTTTGCCGCGACTACGGCGAGCGGCCGGTCCTGCGCGACATCACCCTCGAGCTCGAGGCTGGTGAGTCGCTGGCGATTCTGGGCCCAAACGGCGCCGGGAAGTCGACGCTGTTGCGCATTCTGGCCACCCTGCTGCGGCCGGGACCGGGAAGGGTCGAAGTGCTCGGGTGCGAGCTGCCCCGCCAGGTCTGGAAATTGCGGCCGAAGATCGGCTACCTGGGTCACGCGCCGCTGCTCTACCGCGATCTGACCGTGACCGAGAACCTCGCCTTTCAGGGCCGGCTCCACGGGCTTCCGGACGCGGGACGCGCACGCGCCGCGGAGTTGCTCGAGGCGGTCGGAATGGCAGCGCCGGGCGAGCGAGCTGACCCACAACCTCTCGCGCGGCATGGCCCAGCGCGTCGCCGTCTGCCGGGCGCTGCTGCACGAGCCCGAGCTGCTGCTGCTCGACGAGCCGTTTGCCCACCTCGACCCCGAGGGAGCCGCACTGGTTGATCCACTGCTCGGCCCGGCTGCGGGGCGTACCCGAGTCCTGGTCACGCACGACCCGGGCGCAGGAATCGCCGATGCCGACGCACTGCTCGGCCTCTCGCACAGAGGTGAGGCCGCGTTCGTGGGGCGGCCAGGCGACATCACCGAAGCCGAGCTCAGCTCTCTCTATGCCGGGGCCGTTGCGTGAACGCCTACACGGCCATCCTCGCCAAGGACCTGCGGGTCGAGCTGCGCACGCTGCAGTCTGTGCCGGGAATGGCGCTGTTTGCGATCACGACCTTTGTGATCTTCCGCTTCGGGCTGGACCGCGAGAGCCTCGAGGGCTCGCTTGCCGCGGGGGTATTGCTGGCGACCGTACTCTTCGCAGCGATCCTCGCGATCAACCGCCTGTTCGTCGCCGAGCACGAGCAGGGCGGCTTCGACGCGATTCGCCTGGCGCCGATCGACGGCACCGCGCTGTTTGCCGCCAAGGCGTCGGCGATCTTCATCTACCTGGTTGCGCTGGAACTGGTCACCGTGCCCGTGTTCGCCGTCTTCTTCCTCGAGGATGCCGCCGGCCTGCTGCCGCTGCTGGGAGTTCTGGCCCTGACCAACATCGGGATCGCCACCGTCGGCACCCTCGTTTCGGCGATCGCGATCAATTCCCGTGCCCGCGATTTGCTGACGCCGCTGCTCCTGCTGCCCCTGCTCGTGCCCGTGATGATCGCTGCCGCGGGTGCCGCCGAGCCGCTGCTGGCGGCCGGCGGCCCCGAATATGACCGTTTTGGCACCTGGCTGGCGGTGCTTGGCCTTTACGATGTGATCTTCTTGGCCGTGGGCTACGCGGTCTACGACTTCCTCCTGGAAGACTGATCACCCTTCCCCTCAGATGACCAACCTCCTCAACCCCCGCAACCTCGCAATCGCCGCCGCGGCAACGATCGCCGTCGGCTTCTCGCTGGTCTTCTTCTTTGCGCCGCTGGACGCCGACCAGGGCTTCATCCAGAAGATCTTCTACCTGCACGTCCCGCTGGCGACGGTGGCGCTGGTCGGCTTCATGATCGGCGCCATCCACGCGATTCGACATCTGCGCACGGGCAATCCGGTCCACGACTACCGCTCCTACGTATCGATCCACATCTCGATCGTCTTCGGCCTCGCCGTCCTGATCACGGGCGCGATCTGGGCCAAGGCCTCGTGGGGGCACTGGTGGTCCTGGGACGAGCCGACGCTGGTCAGCTTCCTGATCGTCTTCCTGCTCTACGCCACCTACTACCCGCTTCGCTACTCGATCGACGACCGTGACCGGCAGGCCCGCTACTCGTCCGTGTTTGCGATTGCGGCCGGGGCCTTCGTGCCACTCAACTTCCTCGCGGTGCGGCTCGCTGAGAGCCTCGTGCACCCCCGCGTTTTCGCGACGGCCGACGGCGGCCTGCCTCCCAAGATGTGGCTGACGTTCCTCGTCTGCATGGCCGGCGCGGCCCTGCTCTGGACTTCGCTTGTCAGCTTCGAGCTGACTGCCAAGCGCGCTTCCGCGAGCCTCGCCAGGTTGCGACGCACGCTGCTCGACTCTCCGCCCAAGCCGTTGCCGTCCCGGCCCGCAGCCCCCGCCACGCCGTCGCCAGAGGCGGGTGTCTGATGGAAGTCCTGCTTGCAGCGCCGGCTCTGCCGCTGGATGAGGCCGGCAAGTACGTCGCCGGCGCCTACATCGTCTTCCTGGCCCTGGTTCTGATTTACGTCGCGATCATGGCCGCCAAGCTCTCACGGATCGAGCGCCAACTCGGGGAGCTTGCCGAACACGTCGATCCCCAGGAGGCGGCCAAGTGAGCGAACTTCTGGGCTTGGGGATCTCGCACCGCACGGCGCCGCTCGAACTGCGCGAGCGGCTGGCGCTGACCGAGGGCCGGGCCAGCGGCATCCTCCGCGAGCTTGTCGACAGCCCCGATGTCGTTGAGGCGGCCGCGCTTTCCACGTGTAACCGCACCGAGATCTACCTGGTCGCGGCCGATCCGGTCAAGGCGGAGTCGCTGGCTCTCGGCCTGCTGGCCCGCGAGGCCGACCTGCGACCGACGGAGCTCCTCGGGCACCTCTATTCGGACCGCGCCGTCGAGGCCGCCGCCCACCTCTTTCGAGTCACCGCCGGGCTCGACTCGATGATCCTCGGCGAGGCCGAGATCCAGGGTCAGGTCAAGCGCGCCTACGAGCTCGCGCTGGTCGAGGGCGCCACCGGACCGGTGCTCAACCGCCTCTTTCGCGGAGACGACTACAACTGGCGGGTCGAGGCCGAGCTCGGCGGCCCCTCGCGCGCCTTCGCCGACATCGGCTCCCACTGGTGCGACCTGGTCGAGTTCGTCAGCGGGCAGCGGATCACCGCGCTGGTCGCGCGGACGACGATCGCCCACGGCCGCCGCGCGCCAGTCCTCGAGCCCCTCCTTCGAGCGCGGCGGCGGCGACGGCGAGGCGCGGCCGCGTCGACACCGAGGACGCCGCCCTCGTCCTCTTCGAGACCGACGCCGGCGCCACCGGCTCGGTCGTCGTCTCGCAGGTCTCGGCCGGGCGCAAGAACCGGCTCTGCTTCGAGATCTCGGCCGACGCCGAGACCTTCGCCTTCGACCAGGAACAGCCCGGCTCGCTGGCGGTCCTGCGGCGCCAGGGGGCGGAAGCGGTGCCGCGCGACTTCGACACCCTCGCGCCCGCGGCGGCCGCCTACGTGACCCTGCCCGGCGGTCACCCCCAGGGCTACCACGACTGCTTCGACGCCTTCGCCGCCGAGACCTACGCGGCGATCGCCGGCGCCGAGCCGGAGGCCTGCCGCGGCTGGAGGACGGGCTGCGCGCGGTCCGCGTCACCGAGGCCGTGCTGGAGTCGGCGCGGCAGCGAGCCTGGGTGGAGGTGGCGCCGTGAAGCTGGGCATGCTCAGCGCCTGCATGCCCGAGCGCTCGCTCGAGCAGGTCGCGGCCTGGGCCGGCGAGCACGGCTACGAGGCGCTGGAGCTGGCCGCCTGGCCCTCGATCGGCGACCGCCCCTTCACCGCCGCCCACGTCGCCGCCGACCGCTTCGACGCCGGCCGAGGCCGACCGCGTCCGCGCGCGCCCTGGAGGAGAACGGGCTCGAGCTCTCGGCACTCGCCTACTACGACAACAACCTCCACCCCGACCCGGCCGAGCGCGAGCGCGATCCACGCCCACCTGCGGGCCTGCATCGACGCCGCCGCCGAGCTCGGCGGCGTCCCGGTCGGGACCTTCGTCGGCCGCGACCCCGGCGCAACGGTCAGCGAGAACCTGCGCGCTGCCGAGCAGCTGCTGCCGCCGCTCGTCGACTACGCGGGCGAGCGCGGGGTGAAGCTGATGATCGAGAACTGCGTGATGGAGGGCTGGCACCCCGACGGCGCTCCCGGCAACCTCGCCTACTCGCCGGAGCTGTGGGAGTGGATGTTCGCGCTCGGCCTCTACCTCAACTTCGACCCCTCGCACCTGCTCTGGCTCGGGATCGATCCGGTCGCGGCGCTGCGGCCCGCACGTCGGGCGGGTGATCCACGCCCACGCCAAGGACGCCGAGGTCTTCCCCGAGCGGCGCAACCGGTTCGGCTTCTTCGGCCGGGTCGCGACCCGCGAGCAGGACCCCTGGGACATGGGCTGGTGGCGCTACCGCCTCCCGGGCCTCGGCGAAGTCGACTTCCGCCGCTATCTCGACGTCCTCTACGAGGGCGGCTTCGACGGCGTCCTCTCGGTCGAGCACGAGGATCCGATCTGGGGCGGCACGCCGGAGCTGGTCGAGAAGGGGCTCGAGATCGCCCAGCGCAACCTGCGCCCGCTGGTGGTCGCGTGAGCGCGCCGGCCGCAGCGGAGGAGAAGGTGCTCGAGGTCCGCGGCCTGGTCAAGGACTACCCGGGCGTGAAGGCGCTGCGCGGCGTCGACTTCGACGTCCGCAAGGGCGAGGTGCACTGCCTGCTGGGACCGAACGGCGCCGGCAAGTCGACGCTGATCAAGTGCGTCTCCGGCGCCGTCGAGCCCAGCGGCGGCGAGATCCTGATCCACGGCGAGCCGCTGCCGCCGCGCGACCCGGCGGCGTCGCTGCAGCGCGGCGTCGCGACGATCTACCAGGAGCTCGACCTGGTCGAGGACCTCGACGTCGCCCAGAACGTCTTCCTCGGCCACGAGCCGCGGCGCGGGCCCGCTGCTCGACCTGGCGCGGATGCGGGCGTCCTCGGCGGCGCTGCTTGCAGCGCCTGGGACACGAGAAGATCGACCCGCGCACCCCCGTCCGGGCGCTGCGCCCCGCCGCCCAGCAGATCGTCTCGATCGCCCGCGCCCTCTCCTACGACGCCCAGGTCCTGATCATGGACGAGCCCTCGGCGATCCTCGACAGCGGCGAGATCGAGACCCTCTTCGAGGTCGTCCGCCGCCTCACCGCGGAGGGCGTCGGCGTCGTCTACATCTCCCACCGCCTCGACGAGATCAAGCGGATCGGCGACCGGGTGACGGTGCTCGCCGACGGCGCCACCGCCGCCAACGGGATCCCCGCCTCGACCCCGACCGAGGAGCTGGTGCGGCTGATGGTCGGCAGGAAGGTCGAGCAGCTCTACCCCGAGCGCCCGCGCGGCGGCGGCGAGATCCTGCTCGAGGTGCGCGACCTAAAGCGGCTGCCGGCGGTGCGCGGCGCCAGCCTCGACGTACGGGCGGGGGAGATCCTCGGCATCGGCGGCCTGGTCGGCTCCGGCCGCAGCGAGCTGCTGCGGCTGATCTGCGGCATCGACCGGCGCGAAGCCGGCGAGGTCCGGGTCGAGGGCAGGCGCCTGGCGCCGAACCGGCCCGACCGGGCGATCGCCGCCGGGCTCGGCCTGGCGCCCGAGGACCGCAAGTCGCAGGGACTGCTGCTCGACTGGGACCTGACCAAGAACGTCACCATCGCCGACCTCGGCCGCTTCAGCCGCGGCCTGCTCAACGTCCGGCAGGAGCGCGCCGCCGCCCGCGAGCAGCTGCGCTCCCTGCACACCGTTCCCGACGACCCGGATCGGCACGCCCGGCTGCTCTCGGGCGGCAACCAGCAGAAGGTCGTGCTCTCCCGCTGGCTTCTGCGCCAATGCCGCGTGCTGCTGCTGGACGAGCCGACCCGGGGCGTCGACGTCGCGACCAAGGCCGAGATCTACCGGATCGTGGTCGAGCTCGCCAGCTCCGGCATCGGCGTCCTCGTCGTCTCCTCCGAGCTCGGCGAGCTGGCCGGGATCTGCACCCGGGTGCTGGTCATGCGCGAGGGCGAGCTGGTGGCCGAGGTCGACGGCGCCCGGCGCCACCGAGCGGGAGCTGCTCGGCCACGCGGTCGCCCCCACCGCCGGCTCCAGATCTGATCGAGGAGGTCGCATGAGCTCCGTCGGCACGCTGCGAAATCGCCTCGGCGCGCTCGAGTTCCAGGAGTACGCGCTCGGGCTCGTCGTCATCGCGCCTCTTCGTGACCGGGGCGATCCTCCGGCCGGAGACCTTCCCGACCTGGGACAACGTCCGCAACATGCTGACCCAGGCGAGCATCATCGGGGTGCTGGCGGTTGGCATGACCTTCGTCATCGCCACCTCGGGCATCGACCTCTCGGTCGGCTCGATGGTCGCCGCGGCCGGGGTCTTCGGCGGCATCCTCGTCGACCCCAGCGGCTCGACCCTGCTCTTCGTCGTCGGGGCGATCGGCTTCGCGCGTCCTGCTCGGCACGATCAACGCGACCGCGATCACCTACGGCCGCGTCGTCCCCTTCATCGCCACCCTGGCGATGTTCTCGATCGCCCGCGGCCTCGCCCTGCTGCTCAACGACAAGCTCCCGGTCGGCCTGCTCGACCTCAACGGCGGCTCCTTCGGCGACCCGGCGGCCTTCTCGCTGCTCTGGTTCGGCACCGGCAAAGTCTTCGGCATCCCGGTCTCGGTCTGGATCTTCCTCGGGATCGTCGATCGGCGGCTGGATCCTGCTCAACCGCACCCGCTTCGGCCGCTACGTCGTCGCCGTCGGCGGCAACCGCGAGGCGGCGCGGATCGCCGGCGTGCCGGTGCGCAAAGTGATCTTCGCCGTCTACGTCCTCTCCGGCCTGATGGCCGGGATCGCGACGGTCCTGCTCTGCGCCCGGCTCGGCAGCGCCTCGCCGGTCAGCGGCAACCTCTACGAGCTCGACGCGATCGGCGCGGTGGTGATCGGCGGCACCAGCCTCGCCGGCGGGCGGGCGACGATGGTCGGCACCTTCCTCGGCGTCCTCACCTTCGCGCTGATCTTCAGCCTGATGACCCAGCTCGATCTCTCGACCGAGATCCAGCAGGTCACCAAAGGCGCGATCGTGCTCGGCGCCGTGCTGATCCAGCGTCCCGAGGCGAGGTACTGATGCGCCAGCACGTCACTTCAAACAGTGGAAAGTCAACGCAAAGAGGAGGAGTAACAATGTCGCTCAAGCGACTCATCGCTGTGGTGGGAACCATGGCCCTAATCTCGATCGGGGTTGCCGCCTGCGGTGGTGGCGACGACGACACCACCGCCGACACGGCGGACACCAGCCAGGAAGCGGGCGGCTCGGCCGAAGCGGGTGGCTCGGGACGGGACGGTGACGATCACCGCCAGCGTGCCGCCCACCGACCACGGCTGGCTGGGCGCGATCTCCAAGAACGCCCAGGCCCAGGCCGACGAGTACGACGACGTCGACTTCAAGCTGCTCGAGGCCGCTGACGCCGACTCACAGGCCCAGCAGATCCAGCAGGTGATCTCCGAAAAACCGGACGTGCTGGTGGTCCTGCCGCAGGACGGCGAATCGCTGACGCCGGTCGCCCAGCAGGCTGAGGCGGCGGGCATTCCGGTCGTCAACATCGACCGCCTGTTCACCCAGCCCGACGCGGCGACGGCGACGATCCTCGGCGACAATTACCAAATTGGCGTGCTCGCGGCCGACTACATCGGCGAAGAGCTCAACTGCAAAGGCAACGTCGTCGAAATCCAAGGCCTGGCCGGAATCTCGGTCACCGAGGAACGGACCGAAGGCTTCACCGACGAGCTCAAGAAGGCCTGCCCGGACGGCGGCATCGACGTCGTCGCCCAGCAGCCCGGTGACTTCGACCCCGCCAAGGGCCTGACGGTGATGGAGAACATCCTCCAGTCCGAGGACCAGATCGACGCCGTCTACACCCACGACGACGACATGGCCCAGGGAGTCGTCCAGGCGATCCGCAACGCCGGTCGCGACGACGAAATGTTCCTCACCGGGGTCGGCGGCTCCGCCGACGCGATGGAGCAGATCGAAGAGGGCGGCCTCTACCGGGCGACCTTCCTCTACAACCCGAACATGGCCGCGACCGCGGTGACCATGGCCCGCCTGCTCGCCCTCGGCGAGGGCTTCCCCGAGCTGGTTCCGCCCGAGGTCCCGCGCCAGATCGTCGTTCCCGCCGCCGTGGTCACCAAAGACAACGTCGGCGAATACAAGAAGTACGCGTTCAACTAGCCCGAGCTGACTGAAGAGGCCGCAAGCCCGTGACCGGGGCTTGCGGCCTCGTGCCGGCGGGTTAGGGCGCGGATTCGGTACCGAATCGTCCTCCGGTCGATGTTAAAAGGCTGGGAGACATAGATTTGCCCCGTGAGCACCACTGAGTTCGCGCCTGTAGCGACCGAACAGGCAGCCGATTTCCGCTTCGCGCACTGGGCGACGGCGCGGCGCTGGGCGCTCGGCCTCTACTTCGCGGCGCTGCTCGTCTGGAGCGCGACCTACGGCATTCCCGTCCAGCGCGAGCTGGTGATTGCCTGGACCTGCGGCGCCCTGGTCTGCGTCTCGCTCGGGCGGCCGCCACGGCAGGTGCTGCAGATCGTCCTCGACTGGCTGCCGATCGTCGTCGTCCTCGCCGCCTACGACCTCACCCGCGGCGCCGCCGACTCGCTCGGGATCGGCGTGCACGCGACCGAGATGATCGACTTCGACCGCTTCCTCTTCTTCGGCGACACGCCGACCGAATGGCTGCAGTCCTACCTCTACGAGCCCGGGGTCGCCAACTGGTGGGACGTCGTCTTCACGGTCATCTACACCTCCTACTTCATCGTCCCGTTCGCGCTCGCCGGCGTGCTCTGGGCGCGCGACCGCCCCGCCTTCCTGCGCTTCACCAAGCGCCTGGTCTCGCTGGCGCTCGCCGGCCTCGCCACCTACATCGCCTTCCCGGCGGCGCCGCCCTGGATGGCGGCGGAAGCGGGCCTGCTCGAAGAAGTCCACCGCACCACCGCCGAGGGGTGGGGGGCGCTGAGCGTCGGCACCGCCGGGCTCTTCTCAGAGGGGCAGGCAAGCGCCAACGCGGTCGCCGCCGTCCCCTCGCTGCACTCGGCCTTCACGGCGCTGGTGGCGATGTTCCTCTGGAGCCGGGTACGCCCGCGCCTGCGGCCGTTGCTGGCGCTCTACCCACTGGCGATGGGGCTGACGCTGATGGCGACCGGCGAGCATTACTTCTTCGACGTCCTGCTCGGCTGGCTCTACGCCGGTGCGGTGATGGCGGCCTGGGCACTGTGGGAACGGCGGCGGCAGGGGGCGACGGCGGCGGGATTCAGCGGCGGCGCATGAGCCGCGCGACCGAGGACATGATCTCCTCGGTCAGCTCCTCGGGCTCGCCCTCGGCCCGGCCCTCGATAACGCAGTGGCGGGTGTGGTCCTCGAGCAGGCCCAGCGCGACCTTGTCGAGCGCCGCCTGGATCGCCGAGATCTGCGTGATCACGTCGATGCAGTAGCGGTCCTCCTCGACCATCCGCTCGACGCCGCGAACCTGACCCTCGACCCGCCGCAGGCGGGTGACGAGGCGGCCGCGCTCGGCGCTGTAGCCGTGCTTTGCCTCGCCTTCGGCGCTTGCTTTCGTCTTTGCGGTCTTGGTTGCCTCGGCCATCGTGGTCCTCCAGTCGCGTGTACCCCCGGAGGGTATCAGCGGACTCGGGCGGGGCTTAAGTATACCCCTGGGGGGTGTGCTACGCTCTCCTCATCAATACCCCCTGCCCGTACTTCAGGACGAACCGATGAACTTCACCAAGCTGCTTGCCTTCAGCGCCACCCTGGTTCTCGTCGCCGCCGTCTCGGCGGCTTTCGGCAGCGTCCTCGAGCCCACGCCTCCGGGCGGCGAGGACGAGGCGGGGCACGGCGCCGCGATGGCCGCCGAGCACGGCGAGCACGGTAGCGACGCTGGTACGGCGATGGTCGCCGGCGCTGACGGGACCGCCTCCAGCCTGGGCGGCCTCGTTCTGCAGCCGCGCGGGGGAATGCTCGCCGCCGGTCGCACCGTGGACTGGCGCTTTCGGGTGCTCGGGCCCGACGGCAGGGCGGTGCGGCGGTTCACCCGCGAGCAGGACAAGCTGCTGCATCTGATTCTCGTCCGGTCCGATCTCAGCGGCTACCAGCACCTGCACCCGCGGCTGCGGGCAACCGGCGAGTTCTCGGTCCCGATCGAGGTCGAGCGCCCCGGCCGTTACCGAGCGATCGCCGACTTCACCACCGCCGCCGGCAGGCGCTACGTGCTCGGCAGCGACCTGGTCGCGCCCGGCGCGCGTGCCGCCGGGCCGCTGCCGGCGCCGGCGGCGGTCGCCAGGAGCGACGGCTACACGGTCCGGCTGCGCAGCCCGGCCGAGCTCCGGGCCGGCGAGGAGGCGAGGATGAGCTTCGAGATCGGCCGCGACGGAGAGCCGGTACGGAGTCTGCAGCCCTACCTCGGCGCCTACGGCCACCTGGTTGCGCTGCACGCGCCCGACCTTGCCTACTCGCACGTCCACCCGGTTGGCGAGGACCTCGCGGCCGGCACGATCGCCTTCGACGCCGAGCTCGCCAAACCCGGGCCCTACCGCCTCTTCGTGCAGTTCCGCGCCGGGGGCGAGGTTCACACCGCCGCCTTCACGCAGCGGGTAGAGGCCGCCGGCGCGGACGGGGCGGAGGACGAGCATGGACACTGACGTGCGCCTCGAGCTGCCGATCGAGGGGATGACCTGCGCCTCCTGCGCCAACCGGGTCGAGCGCGGGCTGAACGAGCTCGAGGGCGTGCGGGCGACGGTCAACTACGCGACCGAGAAGGCCAGCGTGGAGCTCGGGCCGGGCGCCGTCGACCCCGCTGAGCTGGTCGCGGCAGTCGAGGCGGCTGGGTACCGGGCCGAACTGGCGGAGCCGGCCGCCGCCGCAGCGGATGGGCCGCAGGCGGACGCCGCCGAGCCGGAGGATCCGAGCGCGGCGCTGCGGCGTCGGCTGCTCATCAGCGCGGCGCTGACCCTGCCGGTCCTGCTGCTCTCGATGATCCCGGCGCTGCAGTTCCGCAACTGGCAGTGGCTGGCGCTGGAGCTGGCGACGCCGGTGGTGCTCTGGGGCGCCTGGCCGTTTCACCGCGCCGCCTGGGCGAACCTCAAGCACGCGACCGCGACGATGGACACCCTGATCAGCCTCGGCACGCTGGCCGCCTGGCTGTGGTCTCTCTATGCCCTCTTCATCGGCGACGCCGGAATGCCCGGCATGCAGATGCAGGTCAGCCTGATTCCTTCGGCGGGCAGCGGAGGCGATGAGATCTACCTGGAGACCGCCGCCGTGGTCACCACCTTCATCCTCGCCGGGCGCTTCTTCGAGGCCCGCTCCAAGCGTCGGGCTGGCGCCGCCCTGAAGGCCCTCCTGGAGATGGGAGCGAAGGAGGTCGCGATCCTCGACGCCGAGGGTGGCGAGCGCCGGGTCCCGGTCGAGCAGGTGGCCGTCGGCGATCGCTTCCTGGTCCGCCCGGGCGAGAAGGTCGCGACCGACGGGATCGTCGAGGAGGGCAGCTCGGCCCTCGACATGAGCATGCTGACCGGCGAGCCCGTCCCGGTCGAGGTCGGGCCGGGCGCCGAGGTCGCCGGGGCGACGGTCAATGCCGGCGGCCGCCTGTGGTCCGGGCGACCCGGGTCGGCGCCGATACCGCCCTAGCCAGATCGCCAGCCTGGTTACGGATGCCCAGACTGGCAAGGCGCCGATGCAGCGGCTCGCCGACCGCATCTCCGGGATCTTCGTCCCGATCGTCATCGCCATCTCCGTCGCGACCCTGTCCTTCTGGCTGGGCGCGGGAGCGGACGCCGACTTCGCCTTCACCGCCGCGGTCGCGGTCCTGATCATCGCCTGCCCCTGCGCCCTCGGGCTCGCCACGCCTACGGCGCTGATGGTCGGGACGGGCCGCGGCGCCCAGCTCGGGCTGCTGATCAAGGGCCCTGAGGTCCTCGAGTCGACCCGACGGGTCGACACGATCGTCCTCGACAAGACCGGCACCCTGACCACCGGATCGATCAGCCTGGTCGCGGTCGCGGTCGCCGCTGGGATCGACCGCGACGAGGTCCTGCGCTAGATCGGCGCCCTCGAGGGCGCCTCCGAGCACCCGATCGGCCGCGCGATTGCCGCCGCCGGCGCCGAGCTCGGCCCGCTGCCCACGGTCGAGCGCTTCGCCAACCGCGAAGGGCTCGGCGTCGAAGGTGTCGTCGCCGGCCGCACCCTGATCGCCGGACGCCCCCGCCTGCTCGGCGATCACTCGATCGCTCTGCCGCCGGAGCTCGAGCGGGCGCGGCTGAGGCCGAGGCCAGGCCGGACCGCCGTCGCCGCCGCGCGCGACGGCGAGGCGATCGCGATCTTCGTCGTCGCCGACCGGGTCAAGCCGACCGCGGCAGCGGCGGTCGCTCGCTACAAGGAGCTCGGCCTGCGGCCGCTGCTGCTCACCGGCGACAACCGGACGACGGTCGAGGCGCTTGGGACGAGCTCGGGATCGAGCGAGACCGCGGCCGAGGTGCTGCCGCGAGACAAGGCCGGCCGTGATCGGTCGCCTGCAGGCCGAGGGACGGGTCGTGGCCATGGTCGGCGACGGCGTCAACGACGCCCCCGCCCTCGCCCAGGCCGACCTCGGCATCGCGATCGGGACCGGCACCGACGTCGCCATCGAGGCCTCCGACATGACCCTGGTCAGCGGCGACCCGCAGGCCGCCGCTGACGCGATCCTGCTCTGCCGGGCGACCCTGCGGACGATCAAGCAGAACCTCGTCTGGGCCTTCGGCTACAACGTCGCCGCGGTGCCGCTCGCCGCCGTCGGCCTGCTCAACCCGACCATCGCCGCCGCGGCGATGGCCTTCTCCAGCGTCAGCGTCATCGCCAACGCCCTGCGCCTGCGAGGCTTCCGGCCGCGATGAACGACGTCGCCCTCAGGGCCACCCTGCACTGCCTGAGCGGCTGTGCGATCGGCGAGATCCTGGGGATGGCGATCGGCACCGCGTCGGCTTCTCGAACATGGGCACGATCGCGCTCGCGATCGTCCTCGCCTTCTTCTTCGGCTACGCCCTGACCAGCCTGCCGCTGTTGCGCTCCGGCTCGCCCTGGGGGCGGTGGTGCCGATCGCGCTGGCCAGCGACACCTTCTCGATCGCGACGATGGAGGTGGTCGACAACCTGATCATGCTTGTCCTCCCCGGGGCGATGGATGCCGGCCTGAGCGACGCCCTCTTCTGGGGCGCATTGGCGTTCGCGCTGCTGGTCGCGGGCGTGGCCGCCTACCCGGTCAACCGCTGGCTGATCGCCCGCGGCAGGGGCCACGCGGTGCTGCACGAGACCCATTCCTGACGCCCGGTTAGGCTGCGCCGATGTCGAAGCCGAGGTCCGAGGTCTCGATGCCGATCGACGGCTCCGCACCCACGCCCACGCTCGAGAGCGTCAGGCTGAGCCTGGCCGACGGCGCCGGGACCACGCTGCGGGTGGCGCGCTTCGACCGCGCCCGCTTCAGCGCTCCGCGTCGTCGCGATCGAGCCCTGCTCGACGCTGCTGCGCTGGTGCGTCGAGAACGGCGCCGAGCACGCGATCGTCGGCGGCTTCTACCTGCGGCCCGGCGGGCCGCCGCTGGGCGACCTCCGGATCGGCGGCGAGGCGCTGCCCGACGACGCCCTTCGACGCCGCCCTGGGACGCGCTGCGCGCCTGCGTCCACGCCGACGACGGCAAGGTCGCGCTGGCCGCCCGGCGCGAGCTTGCCGCCGAGCCGGCGGGCGACCTGCTGCAGGCCGGGCCGATGCTGGTCGCCGGCGGCGCCGCGCTGATCCAGCCCGGCGAGGACCTCGAGGGCTTCTCGGCGGGCTCGCGCCAGTTCGACTCCGACATCACCGCCGGCCGCTACCCGCGCGCCGCCCTCGGGCTCGGCCGCGAGCGAGCTGATCGCCGTCGTCAGCGAAGGCCGCGCCGACGACGAGGCCGGGCTGACGCTGGCCGAGCTGGCGACGGCGATGATCGGGCTCGGCGCCACCGAGGCGATCAACCTCGACGGCGGCGGCTCGGCCTCGCTCGTGGTCGGCGGCGCGCTCGCAACACCCCGCGCGAGGAGCACGGCGATCGAGCTCGTCGGCGGCCGCGAGATCGCCACCGCGCTGCGCTTCGTCGCCCGCTAGCCGCGGCCGTGGCGCGATTTGTGCGGCGCCAGTAGCCTCGGTGTAGATGCCCTCTACTCCGACAAAGCTGCTGATGGGCATCTACTTCTATCCCCGCGGCGGCTCCGCCCACGTCTGCCGGGCGCTGGCGCGGGAGTTCGAGCGCAACGGCTTCGACGTCACGGTGCTCTCCGGCTCGCGCTCGGACCTCGGCGAGCACGCCCTGGCGCGCGAGCTTCTACGCCGGGCTCGACCTGCGCGCGGTCGACTTCACCCCGGCGCTGCGCAGCGCCGACCCGCTCCGCTTCGACGGGCCCGCCGGGACCGCGCCGATGCACGGCTCCTACGAGGATCGCCCGGGCGCCGAGGACCCGGTCCTCGCCAGCCTCGACGACGACGCCTACGAGCTCCAGGTCGAGGCCTGGACGCGGGAGCTGCAGCTGGCCGGCGCCGCCGACGGCCGACCTCCTCTACCTGCACCACCTGACGCCCGCTCAACGAGGCGGCCGCGCGCGCCTTCCCCGAGATGCCGGTGCTCGGCCACGTCCACGGCACCGAGCTGCTGATGCTGGAGCGGATCGCCGCCGGGCGCGCCGCCGAGCTGGACCCACGCCGAGGCCTGGGCCGAGCGGATCTGCGGCTGGGCGGCGGGCTGCGAGCGGATCGTCGTCAGCAGCCCGAGGGCCTGGAGCGCGCCGCCGCGGTGCTCGACCTCGACCCGGAGCGCTTCGTCTGCGTCCCCAACGGCTTCGATCCCAGCTTCGCCCCGCGCCAGATCGACCGCCGCGCCCACTGGCGCCGCCACCTGGTCGAGCGCCCGCAGGGCTGGCGGCCGGGAGCCGCGCCGGGCAGCGTCGCCTACGAGGAGGCCGACCTGGAGGCGCTGGAGGGGACGGTGCTGCTCTACGTCGGCCGCTTCACCGAGGTCAAGCGCCTGCCGCTGCTGATCGAGGCCTACGCGCGGGCGCGCCCGCGCTTCGCCGGGCCCGCCGCCCTGGTCCTGCTCGGCGGCTACCCCGGCGAGTGGGAGGGCGAGCACCCGATCGAGACGATCGAGCGGCTCGGCGCTCGACGACGTCTTCCTCGCCGGCTGGCACTCCCACGAGGAGCTGCCCGACTTCCTCAACGCCGCCGACCTGCTCGTCCACGCCTCGGTCCAGCGAGCAGTTCGGCCAGGTCCTGGTCGAGGCGATGGCCTGCGGGCTGCCGGTGATCGCGGTCGACCGCGACGGCCCGGCGGCGATCGTCGACGACGGCGACACCGGCTGGCTGGTCCCGCCCGACGACGCCGACGGCGCTCGCCGACGCGATGGTCGAGGCCGTCAACGATGCGCCGCCGCGCCGGCGCCGCGGCGAGCGCGCCCGCGGCGAGGTGGTCGGTCGCTACGCCTGGCGGGGATCGGCGCCGACCTGACGCGGCTGGCCGGGCGAGCTCGTGCGCGATCTCCGCTGGGCGCGGCGCGAGGGTCGCGGCCGCACGGGTCGAAGCAGACCGGCATGAACAAAAAGCTCGACGTCGGCGGCACCCTCAGCGAGGTCTTCTCCATCTACGGCGCCAACGCGGGCGTGCTGCTGCCGGTCGCCTTCTGGCTCTTCCTCGTGGTCGCGATCCTCAACGGCATCGCCGGCTCCAGCCTGTTCCTGCTCCTGCTCGCCTCGCGTGGTCGGGATCGCCGCCGGGACCCTCTACCAGGGCATGGTCGTGAACCTGGTCCGCGACGTCCAGGACGGGCGGCGCGACTTCTCCGCCGGCGAGCTGCTGAGCTCGGCGACGCCCTTCATCCTGCCGCTGATCGGGGCCGGCATCCTGGCCGGGATCGGGATCGGCATCGGCCTGATCCTGCTGGTCGTCCCCGGCCTGATCCTGCTGACGATCTGGGCCGTGATCGCGCCGGTGATCGTGGTCGAGAAATCGCCGGTGATGGCCTCCTTCGGCCGCTCGCGCGAGCTGGTCCGCGGCAACGGCTGGCCGGTCTTCGGCGCGATCGTCGTCGCCTTCCTGATCGTCATCGTCGGCGGCCTCGTCTTCGGCGCGATCGCCGCCGCATCGCCGACGGCCCGCTGCTGCGGATCGTCTTCAGCGCCCTCGCCTCGACGATCACGGCGCCGATCAGCGCCCTCGTCGCCGCCGTCCTCTACTTCCGCCTGCGCGGCGATCGAGGGCACCCCCGGAGCCGCTGGCCGCGTGGCCCCGACGCTCCGGCGCCGCCGACGGTGCCGCCGGCGCCGCCCGCCGTCTGAGCGGCTAGCGGTGCTCGAGCAGGCCGGCGACGGCCGCGGCGAGGCGCTCGCCGCGGCGGGTCAGCGCGTACTCGGTGTGCGGGGGACGGCCGGCGACCAGGCGCCGCTCGACGATCCCCGCCGCCTCGAGCTGCTCGAGGCGCTCGGAGAGCGTCGTCGGCGAGACCCCGGGCAGCGACTGGCGGAACTCGTTGAAGCGGGCGGCGCCGCTGGAGCAGGCGTAGATCGTCGCCATCGTCCAGCGGCGCTCGAGCAGGCCGGCGGCCGCCCGCAGCTCGGTCGGGACCGGCGAGCAGCTACGACATCGCGGCGACATCGGCGCCCGTTCTCGGCCGGCTCGAGGGCCCGCTCGAGGACCTCGCCGACGCTCATCACCGGGTGGAAGGTCATCTGCTCGCGCACCTCCTCGGGCACCTCGTCGAGGTCGCCGCGGTTGCGCTCGGGCAGGATCACCTCGGTCAGCCCGGCCGCGTGGGCGGCCAGCACCTTCTGCTTCAGCCCGCCGATCGGCAGCACCCGGCCCTGCAGGGTGACCTCGCCGGTCATCCCGACCGTGTGCTTGACCGGCCGCCCGGAGAGCAGCGAGACCAGCGCCGTGGTCATCGCCGTGCCGGCGCTGGGGCCGTCCTTGGGGATCGCCCCGGCGGGCACGTGCAGGTGGAACTCGCGCTGGAAGCGCGCCGGGTCGATGCCCGAGCTCCTCGCTGTGCGAGCGCACGTAGGAGAGCGCGATCCGCGCCGACTCCTTCATCACGTCGCCGAGCTGGCCGGTCAGGACCAGGCCCTTGTCGCCCTCCATCGCGGTCGCCTCGATGAAGAGGACGTCGCCGCCGGTGCCGGTCACGGCGAGGCCGGTGGAGACGCCGGGGATCGCGGTGCGCTCGACCGACTCCTGGAAGAAGCGCTGGCGCCCGAGCGCGTCGTGGAGCGGCGTCGGCGTCGAGCACGATCGGCCGCTCGGCCTCGCCGGAGGCGATCCGCGTCGCCGCCCCGCGCAGCAGCTTGCCCAGCTCGCGCTCGAGCTGGCGCACGCCGGCCTCGCGGGTGTACTCGGAGATCGACGCTGCGCAGGATCTCGTCGCCGACCTCGACCTCCTCGGGCTCGCAGCCCGTTGCGCTTCAGCTGGCGCGGCAGCAGGTAGCCGCGGGCGATCGCCAGCTTCTCGGCGGTCGTGTAGCCGTCGAAGGCGATCGTCTCCATGCGGTCGAGCAGCGGCGCCGGGATCGTGTCGGTCGAGGTTCGCGGTGGCGAGGAAGACGACCTCGGAGAGGTCGACCTCGACGTCGAGGTAGTGGTCGCGGAACGAGTGGTTCTGGGCCGGGTCGAGCACCTCCAGCAGCGCCGCCGAGGGGTCGCCGCGCCAGTCGGCGCCGACCTTGTCGACCTCGTCGAGCAGGATCACCGGGTTCATCGTCTCGGCGTCGCGCAGGGCGCGGACGATCCGGCCCGGCAGGGCGCCGATGTAGGTGCGGCGGTGGCCGCGGATCTCGGCCTCGTCGTGCAGGCCGCCGAGGCTGATGCGGACGAACTCGCGCCCGAGGGCGCGGGCGATCGACTCGCCGATCGAGGTCTTGCCGGTGCCGGGCGGCCCGACCAGGGTCAGGATCGCGCCGTTGGCGCGGCTGTCCTCCTCGACTGCCGCGCTCCTCGCGCAGCTTGCGCACGGCGATGAACTCGGTGATCCGCCGCTTCACGTCGTCGAGCCCGGCGTGGTCGGCGTCGAGCACCTCGCGCGTGTGCACGGGGTCGAGCCGCTCCTCGGAGCGCTTCGACCAGGGCACCGCGATCAGCCAGTCGAGGTAGCTGCGGATCATCGAGGACTCGGGCGACTGCTCGCCCTGGCGCTCGAGCCGGCGCAGCTCCTTCTCGGCCTGCTCGGCGACCGCCTCCGGCATCCCGGCCTCGGCGATCTTGCGCTCGTACTCCTCGATCAGGCTGCCCTCGTCCTCGCCCAGCTCCTTGCGGATCGACTCCATCTGTTTGCGCAGGAAGTAGTCGCGCTGCTGCTTCTGGGCGCCGGACTCGACGTCGTCGCGGATGCGGCTGCGGACCTGCAGCTCGGCCAGGCGCTCGCGCTGCAGCTCGACCGCGACCTGCAGCCGCGCGGTGACGTCGAGCGTGTCGAGCAGGCGCAGCTTCTGCTCGATCGGAGATGTCGGGGCTGAGCCCGGTGGTGTCGGCCAGCGCGCCCGGCTCCTCGACCGAGCGCAGGAAGGCGGCGATGCGGCCGTCGTCGCCGCGCAGCTCGAGGATCTCCTCGACCACGGCGCGGTACTCGCGGGCCAGCTCCTGGGTGTGCTCGTCGTCGGGGTGGCCGTCGTGGAACTCCTGCACCTCGATGCGCAGGGCGTCGGCGTCGTCCTCGCCGGCAACGGCGGCGCCGGCGAGGCCACGGTGCAGGCCGAGCACGGTCGCGACCGGGTCGCCGCGGCGCGAGCGGCCGCGCTCGATCACCTCGGCGACGACGCCGACGCGGCCGAACTCGCCGTCGCTGCGGGGCAGCAGGAAGACGCGCTCCTCCTCGCCGACGTCGATCGGCAGGGTGGCGGTGACGGTGGGGAAGACGATTGCCTCGTCGAGCGGAATCAGGAGATAGGCCATATCCAAGTCCAATTTCTGTAGTTAGTCTTCAGAACAGGATAGCGCACTGGCCGGCGCCGGCCTCTGCGCTGGCCGACGGACCGGGGCGGTACGGTGTCCGCATGGACCCAGAGCGCGCACAGCGAGCTGCTCGCCGCGAGCGCGAGCAGGTCGAGGAGGAGATCGCCGCGGTCGAGCGCGACGGCCCCGAGGAGGGCGACGACCGCCGCGAGCCCGGCGACTTCAACTCCGAGGGCCTCTACCAGGACGAGTTCGACGCCGGCCGCGCCCAGGACCTGAAGGAGCGCCTGGCCGCGGTCGAGCGCGCCGAGGCGCGCCTCGCCGCCGGCACCTACGGCCTCTCGATCCGCAGCGGCGAGCCGATCCCCGACGAGCGCCTCGAGGCCAACCCGACCGCCGAGCTGACGGTCGACGAGCAGGACCCCAGCGCCCGCTCCTCCTAGCCAGGCAGAGCGCCTAGGCCCCGCGGTAGGCGCTCAGGCGTCGAGGTCGGTGGCGCTGCCGATCGGCAGCCAGCGCACGCTGTCGCGGAACTCCCGCGGCGCGGCGGCGAACTCGCGCTCGATCCCCTCGCGGCCCTGGCGGAAGTGCTTCCAGCCCTCGTAGTGGATCGGGATCACGGTGCCGGGGCTCGATCGAGCCCGCACAGCTCGACCGCCTGCTGCGGCGGTCATCGTGTAGTGGAGGGGGCCGGAGATCGGGAAGCGGACGCCGCCGAGGTGCAGCAGCGCCGTGCCGACCTTGAGCCGCCGGAGACCTCCCGCACGCCGTCGTAGAGCACGGTGTCGCCGGAGATCCAGAGCACGCCGTGCTCCTGGCCCTCCCAGCGTCAGGGCGAAGCCGACGACGTCGCCGACGATCGGGCGGCTCAGCGGCGGGCCGTGGCGGCACGGCGTGGCGGTGACCTTGATCGTCGGCTTGCCGGGTGCCTCGAGCGCGGTCGTCGCCCAGGCCTCGAGGCCGCGGGCGTTGCCGCCCAGCCGCTTGGCGCCGGCGACGGTGGTGAGGACCGCGCCGGCCGTGGGCAGCAGCGCCCGCCCGGCGGGGTCGAGGTTGTCGTCGTGGTGATCGTGGCTGAGCAGGACGGCGTCGATCGGGCCGATGTCCGCGGCGGCGATCGCCGGGCCGGCGAGCTTGTGGGAGCCGGTGCCCCAGCCGAACTTGTAGTCCTGGCCGGCCGCGTCGAAGGTCGGGTCGGTCAGCAGCCGCCAGCCGCCGACCTCGATCAGGACGGTCGGACCGCCGACGTGGGTGAGGCGGAAGCTCATCGCGGGCGCCGCCGGCTCAGCCGAGCAGCTTGGCCTTCTGGGCGGCGAACTCCTCCTCGGTGAGGATGCCCTGGGCTTTTCAGCTCGCCGAGCTCCTTGAGCTGGTCGATCACCGAGCTCTCGCCGCGCGGCGCGGCAGCCGGCGGGGCGCGGCTGCTGGTGCCGGCTGCTGTTGGGCTTCCTGCTGGGCCCAGCGCTGGCCCTGGCGGCGGGAGACGCGGTTGCTGACGCTGGTCGCGGTGCCGGCGATGACGGCGGTGCGGGCGACGCCTCTGAGTAGTCCTGGCATGGCGGTCTCCTTCTCTAGGCGACTCGGCCGCGTCGAGGGCGGCGAGGACGGCTTGGACGGGGATGCGGCCGCTGGCGACGAGCTGGCCGCCGGAGCGGCGGACGGCGCTGGCGAAGGGCGCGGCCCAGGTGTTCTCGAAGACGAGCAGGGCGGCGGAGGTGCCGGGCTCCAGGGCGCCGCCGGCCTCGGCGACGTCCTCGTCGGAGAGCAGCCCGGAGGAGGCGCCCTCGAAGACCGCCGAGCTCGGCCACCTCGCCGCCGACGTCGGCGATCTCCAGGCCGGCGACCGAGCCGTCCTCGCCCTTGGCGATGAAGGCGAGGTCGAGGATGCGGATCAGCCCGCGGTCGACCAGGTCGACCAGGTGCGGTGCCACCTCGCCGTTTGGCTGGCGGCCCGGCCACTCGACCAGGATGTAGTCGATCGGTCCCATCTCATTCAGGTCGTCGCCGTTCAAGCCGGATCCTTTCCATTTGCACAAACTCTCCGATCTGCGCACCCTAGCGCGCCAATGGCGCCTATAGGCTCGGGTGGCGCCGACCGGCGCGCCGAACACGAACCTGGCGAGGAACCACATGAACAAGCCGCTCAGCGCCGATGAGGCCGCAATGCTCTACGGCAACCGCTTCCTCACCGAGGACGCCCCCGACGGCGAGTTCCCGGCCAGCGGCATGTCCGCGCTCGACGCGATGCGCCTGGTCGACGAGGAACTGGCGCTCGAGGGCGACCCGAACCGCAACCTGGCCACCTTCGTCACCACCTGGATGGAGCCGGAGGCGCAGCGGCTGATCGCCGAGAACCTCTACCGCAACTTCATCGACCACGCCGAGTACCCGATCTCGGCCGAGATCGAGCAGCGCTGCATCCGCATGCTCGCCGACCTCTACCACGCCCCCGGCGAGACCACCGGCGCCCGCACCCAGGGCTCCTCGGAGGCGATCATGCTCGGCGCCCTCTCGCTGAAGTGGAAGTGGAAGCAGCGCCGCGAAGCCGCATCGGCAAGCCGGTCGACAAGCCGAACCTGATCTTCGGCGGCGACGTGCACGTGGTCTGGGAAAAGTTCTGCCGCTACTTCGACGTCGAGCCGCGGATCGTGCCGCTGCAGGAAGGCAAGTACACGATCGGCCCCGAGGACGTGGAGCCGCTGATCGACGAGAACACGATCGGCGTCGCCGCCGTGCTCGGCACCACCTTCACCGGCCACGCCGACGACATCGTCGGCATCAACAAGCTCCTGGTCGAGCTCAAGAACGAGAAGGGGCTCGACGTGCCGCTGCACATCGACGGCGCCAGCGGCGGCTTCGTCTGGCCCTTCCTCTACCCCGACTCCGAGTGGGACTTCCGGCTCGAGCAGGTGCGCTCGATCAACGTCTCCGGCCACAAGTTCGGGCTCGTCTACCCGGGCATCGGCTGGCTCGTCTTCCGCGAGAAGAGCGACCTCGCCGAGGACCTCGTCTTCTACGAGAACTACCTGGGCAAGACCGACGCGACCTTCACGCTCAACTTCTCCACCGGCGCCTCGATGGTGCTCGCCCAGTACTACAACTTCGTCCGCTACGGGCGCGAGGGCTACGCCTACATCATGAAGGCGATGCAGCAGAACGCCGCGGCGCTGGCCGAGAAGCTCGAGGCGACCGGCGACTTCGAGCTGATCGGCGACGACGAGGAGCAGCTGCCGCTGGTCGCCTTCAAGCTCGCCGGCGAGAAGAACTACGACGAGTTCGACCTCTCCTGGCAGCTCTCGGCCGAGCGCGGCTGGATGCTCCCCGCCTACACGATGCCGCCCAACGCCGAAGACGTGAAGGTGCTGCGGGCGCTGGTCAAGCAGACGCTCAGCCGCGAGCAGATCGACCGCCTCGCCGACGACATCGCCGAGGCCTGCGCGACGCTGGAGAAGAAGGGCGGCGCCCACCCCTCCGAGCGCAAGAAGATGAAGACCGGCACCGGGCTACTGAGGCGCGAGTGCCGCGCTCTGGCGCGCCGCCGGTAGCCCGCGACGGCCACCAGGCGCGCTCGCCGAGGCGGTAGGTGATCGCCGGGATCAGCAGGGCGCGGACGACGAAGGTGTCGAGGAGGACGCCGATCGCGACCGTGGCGCCGATCTGGACCAGCTCCTCGAGCGGCAGCAGGGTCAGGGTGGCGAAGGTGCCGGCGAGGATCAGGCCGGCGCCGGTGACGACGCCGCCGGTGTTGACGAGGGCGACCAGGATGCCCTCGCGGGTGCCGCGGCGCGGCGGCCTCCTCGCGCGCCCGGGTCATCAGGAAGATGTTGTAGTCGACCCCCAGCGCGACCAGGAAGATGAAGGCGAGCAGGACCAGGTTGAAGGCGATCCCTTCGCTGCCGAGCAGTCGGAGAAGGCGAAGGTGACAGAGGCCGAGCGTCGCCGCGAAGGAGGCGACGACGGTGACGATCAGGTAGGCCGGCGCGACCAGGGCGCGCAGGACCAGCGGCCAGGATCAGGCCGACGACGAGCAGGACCAGCGGCACGATCAGCTTGCGTGTCGCGGGCGTTGGTCTGCTCGACGTCGTAGTTCTCGGCCGGGATGCCGCCGACGCAGGCCGCCGGGCGCGACCTCGTGCAGCCGTTCGCGGATCGCCCTCGACCGCGTCGGCCGCCTCGCCCGAGTAGGGGTTGCCGCGCAGGACGATCGACGACCGCCGCCTCGTCGGAGTCGGCGGTCGGCGGCACCGGCAGCGGCCAGCTTGACCGAGTGCCGAGCCGCTTCAGCCCCGCGACGACCGCGGCCGACCTCGTCGGCCTCGACGACCGCGGTCAGCGGCGAGCCGAGCCCGGGCGGGAAGTGTTCGTCGAGGACCTCGGTGCCGCGGCTGGATTCGGTCGGCCGCGTCTCGCCCTGGCCGAAGCCGATCGTGCCGTGGTGGACGAGGTTGCCGAGCGCGAGCACGACCAGCACGGCGAAGACGCCGACGACGATCGTCCGCGAGCGCCGGCGCACCAGGTCGGCGACCCGCGCCCCAGCGCCGTGGTTCCGTCTCCACGATGCGTGGGTTCGGAACCGCGCAGTCGCGCCGCGCGCCGGCCAGAAGGCGCGCTCGCCGAGCAGCGAGAGCAGCGCCGGCAGCAGGGTGAAGGCGGCGGCCAGCATCACCGCGATCCCGATCGCCAGGATCGGGCCGAGCCAGTGGGTCGACTCGAGGTCGGCGACCAGCAGCACCAGCATCGCCGCGATCACGGTCCCGCCCGAGGCGGCGATCGCCGGCACGCTCTCGGCGCAGCGCCGTCGGCAGGCGCCGCCGGCGGCGCCCGCCGCGCGCCGAGCTCCTCGCGGTAGCGGTGGACCAGCAGCAGCGAGTAGTCGGTGCCGGCGCCGAAGATCAGCACCAGCAGCAGGAAGGTGCCCTCGGTGTTGACCGTGATCGCGCCGGCCTCGATCAGCAGGTAGGCGATGCCGATCGCGACCAGGTAGGCGATGCCGACGACGAGCAGCGGCAGCAGCGCCAGCAGCGGCGCCCGGTAGACGACCAGCAGCAGGATCAGGACCAGGCCGAGGGTCGCGATCAGCAGCGTCTTGCCGGCTTCGTCGGCGACCTGCTCGAGGTCGGCGGCGATCCCGCCGGGGCCGGTGACGTAGGAGCTGCAGGCCGGGCTGGCGGTGCTCGGCGAGGTAGCGGCGGATCGTCGTCGACGCCGTCGACGATCGCGCCGCGGTCGCCGGCGTCGATCGCCAGCACGACCAGCGCCGCTTCGCCGTCGCGGGAGATCGGCCCGACCCCGTCGGCGATCCGTCGCCACCTCGCCCAGCGGCGCCTCGGCGTCGGCGGAGAAGGGGTCGACGATCGGCGTCGCGCCGGCGATGCTTCGAGCTCGTTCGAGGCCCGTCGCCGATCCGGCCGATCGCGTCGAGGTCGGCCTCGGTGAGGCCGCCGTTGCGCTCGAAGACGATCACGACCGGCACCTCTTCGCCGCTCTTGAAGTTGTGCTGGAGGACGTCGACGGCGCGGGTCGATTCGGCGTTCGTGGGCAGGAAGCTGCTCTGCCCGGCGGCGGTGACGTCGTCGATCTGCGAGCGGCCGAGGAAGCCGGCGACCCCGAGCAGGACCCAGACCGCGATCGTCACCCAGCGCCCGCGCGGCCCGGTGACCGCCGCGGCGAGGCGCCCGATCAACGCTGGCTGGGGCTGGACGGCGGGCACGCGGCGAAGCCTAGCCGCGGGCTCAGCCCTTCTCGACGACCTCGACGGTGCCGTGCATCGTCGGGTGGATCTCGCAGAAGTAGGTGAAGGTGCCGGCCTGCTTGAAGGTCTCCGACTTGATCTTGCCGCGCTCGAGCGTGCCGGTGTCGAAGCTGCCGTCGTCGGCGGTCGCGGTGTGGGGCGCGGTGTCCTCGTTCTGCCAGGTCACCTTGCCGCCGACCTGGACCGTGACCGGGTCGGGCCCGTAGACGAATTCGACGATCTTGACTTTTGCGGCGCGGACCGCCTCGCCGCTGGGAGCGGGGGCGCTGCCGCTCGGTTCGGAGGTCGTCTCGGAGCCGGTGCCGCTCTCGGTCGAGTCGTCTCCCGAGTCCCCGCAGGCCCGAGGGCGAAGGCGAGCAGGACCAGGACGGGCGCGAGGAACATCTTCAGCTTCATGGGGCGCAGGCTACCCCGATTCGGCCGGTCGCCAAACGGGACGCTACCCGGCGGCCGGCGCGCAGCCGATGCCGCCGACCAGCATGCCGGAGCCGAGGTGGGCGCCGAGGACCGGGCCGACCTCGGTGCAGAAGAGCGGCTCGGTGCCGAAGATCTCTTCGCCCGCGGCGACCAGGGTCGCGGCGTCGTCCTCGGACTGGGCGTGCTGGACGATCCAGCCGCTGGCGCCGCGCTCGTGCAGCTCGTGCAGGTAGGCGACCATCCGCTCCATCGCCCGCTTCTTGGTGCGGACTTTGCCGACCGGGGCGATCTCGGTGCCGAAGGTGAGGATCGGTTTGATCTTCAGGGCCGAGCCGACCAGCGCCTGGGCGGCGCCGATGCGCCCGCCCTTGCGCAGGTACTCGAGGGTGTCGAGGCAGAACCACATCTCGAGGCCCGGCGCGGGTGCTGTGGACCGCCTCGACCACCTGCTGTCTGCGACTGGCCCTGGGCGGCGGCTTCGGCGGCGGCGAGGACGAGGCAGCCGAGCCCGCCGGCGCCGGTCTGGCCGTCGACGACCTCGACCCGGCCGCGGTGGCCCTTGTCCTCGATCACCCGGGCCGCCTCGCGGGCGCTCTCGCAGGTGCCGGAGAGGCCGCCGGCGATGTGGATCGAGACGATGTCGCGGCCGGCTTCGGCCAGCGGCTCGTAGCGGGCGAGGAAGTCCCCGACCGAGGGCTGCGAGGTCGAGGGCAGGTCGGCGGACTCGCGCAGGCGGGCGTAGAACTCGTCGAGGTCGTAGTCGCCCTCGGGCAGGTGGTCGCCGGCCCAGCCGACGTAGAGGCTGACCTGCTCGATTCCCCAGCGCTCGATCAGCTCGCGCCGGCAGGTAGGTGGTGCTGTCGGTGACGACGGCGACGCCGGTACCGCTGGCGGGTCCCGCCACGTCTGGGGAGGTGCTCATCGCCATGAGACTCTATGTTGAGCCCATGAACGACGAGTGGCGGTTGCAGATAGACGTCCAGGGCGAGCGCGACGCGGGGTCTCTGACCGAGCGTCTCAACGCCGCCGAACTCGAGCACGAGCTCAGCGAGGCCTTCCACGACCGGCTGATCGTCTCCGGCGACGGGCCGCGGGTCTTCGTCTACGCCGGGACGCGCGACCAGGTCGAGAGCGCCCGCGGCGCTGATCGACCGCCTGGCGAAGACGCACGAGCTGGTCGCTCGCGGTCGAGCTGAGCCACTGGCACCCGGAGGCGGAGGCCTGGGAGGACCCGGACCTGCCGCTGCCGGAGGACGACGCCGCCAGCGTGGCCGAGCACGAGGAGCTGATCGCCGCCGAGCGCCAGCAGCTGGAGGAGACCGGCGAGCCCGAGTTCGAGGTCCGCGTCGACCTGCCGTCCCATCGCGAGGCGGTCCACTTCGCCGAGCAGCTGCGGGCCGAGGGTCTGCCGGCGGTGCGGCGCTGGAAGTACCTGGTCGTCGGCGCCGCCGACGAGGACAGCGCCAAGGCGCTGGCGACACGGCTCGAGGGCGAGGCGCCCGCCGGCAGCAAGGTCACGGTCGAGGGCAGCGGCCAGGTCGCCTACGCCGAGCGCCCGGCCAACCCGTTCGCGGTGTTCGGCGGCCTCGGCGGCTAGATGCCCGCCGGCGCCGAGGGGCGCGACGACCTGGCCGAGCTGCTCGCGCGGCGGGCGCTGACCGAGGACGCGGCCCGCCCCGACGCCGTCGAGCGCCGCCACGCCAGGGGCGGCCGGACGGCGCGCGAGAACATCGCCGACCTGGTCGACCCCGGCTCCTTCGTCGAGTACGGGCGTTTCGCGATCGCCGCCCAGCGCGGGCGGCGCGAGCTCGAGGAGCTGATCGCGCGCACGCCGGCCGACGGGCTGATCGGCGGCACCGCGACGGTCAACGGCGAGCTGTTCGGCGACGGCGCCGCCTGCGCGGTCCTCTCCTACGACTACACGGTGCTGGCCGGCACCCAGGGCGCGCTCGGCCACCGCAAGAAGGACCGGCTCTTCGAGCTGATCGAGCGGATGCGGCTGCCGACCGTCTTCTACGCCGAGGGCGGCGGCGGCCGGCCGGGCGACACCGACTACCCGGTCGTCTCGGCGCTCGACACCCGCGCCTTCGCGCTCTGGGCGAAGCTCTCGGGCCTGGTGCCGCGGATCGCCATCGTCGCCGGCCGCTGCTTCGCCGGCAACGCCGTGATCGCCGGCTGCTCGGACCTGATCGTGGCGACCGAGAACGTCTCGCTGGGGATGGGCGGGCCGGCGATGATCGAGGGTGGCGGCCTGGGCAAGGTCGATCCCGACGAGGTCGGGCCGATCGCGATGCAGGCCGGCAACGGCGTCGTCGACGTGGTCGCCGCCGACGAGGCGGAGGCGACGGCGGTGACCAAGCGGCTGCTCGGCTACTTCCAGGGGGCGACGGCGCCGGGCGCCGCGCCCGACCAGGCGCGCCTGCGCGAGGCGATCCCCGAGCGCGCGCGGCGCGCCTACGACGTCCGTCCGATCGATCGAAACGCTCGCCGACGAGGGCTCGGTCACCTTCCTGCGCGAGCGCTTCGCGCCGGAGCTGGTGACGGCGCTGGCCCGGATCGAGGGCCGGCCGCTCGGCTTCGTCGCCAACGACTCCCGCCACGTGGCCGGGGCGATCACCAGCGACGCCTCCGACAAGGCGGCCCGCTTCCTGCAGCTCTGCGACACCTTCGGGCTGCCGGTCGTCTCGCTGGTCGACACGCCCGGGTTCATGGTCGGCCCCGAGGCCGAGGCGACCGGCCTGGTCCGCCACGCCTCGCGGCTGCTGGTCGCCGGGGCGGCGCTGCGGGTGCCGCTGATCGCGGTGATCCTGCGCCGCGGCTACGGCCTCGGCGCCCAGGCGATGGTCGGCGGCAGCCTGCACGAGCCGCTGCTGACCGTCGCCTGGCCGAGCGCCCACCTCGGGCCGATGGGCCTGGAGGGGGCGGTGCGGCTGGCGCTGCGCAAGGAGCTGGAGGCGATCGCCGACGAGGCCGAGCGCGAGCGGCGGGTCCGCGACCTCACCGCCGCCGCCGAAGAGAACGCGAAGGCGCTCAACGCCGCCGCCCTGTTCGAGCTCGACGACGTGATCGACCCGGCCGAGACCCGCGGGCTGATCGCGCGCACGCTGGCGGCGGCGGGGCCGGCGCCGGCGTCGCCCGGGCGGGGCTTCGTCGACACCTGGTAGGCGCGCTCGCCGTTGCGCCAGCGCCGGGTGGGAGACTGCCGCCGTCCGGGAACCGCGAGAGGAGACGAAGTGACCGAGCTGACCGCGATGCAGGCCGAGCTGTGCGAGCGAGCGAGACCGACTACTCCGACCTGAAGGCATTCTTCGTCAACTGCACGCTGAAGCGCAGCCCCGAGGTCTCCAACACCCAGGGCCTGATGGACATCTCGATGGAGATCATGCGCCGCAACGGGGTCGAGGTCGAGTGCATCCGCGCGGTCGACCACGAGATCGCCACCGGGGTCTGGCCGGACATGACCGAGCACGGCTGGGAGGTCGACGAGTGGCCGGCGATCTTCGAGCGGGTGATGGCGGCCGACATCCTCGTCCTCGGGATGTCGATCTGGCTGGGGGAGAAGTCCTCGGTCGCGACCCAGATCGTCGAGCGCCTCTACGGCAACTCGCACCTGCTCAACGACAACGGCCAGTACGCCTACTACGGCCGCGTCGGCGGCTGCCTGGTGACCGGCAACGAGGACGGGGTCAAGCACTGCGCGATGAACACGCTCTACTCGCTGCAGCACCTCGGCTACACGATCCCGCCGCAGGCCGACTCCGGCTGGATCGGCGAGGCCGGTCCCGGCCCCTCATACCTGGACGAGGGCTCGGGCGGGCCGGAGAACGACTTCACCAACCGCAACACCACCTTCGCCGCCTGGAACATGCTCCACCTGGCGCGGATCCTCAAGGACGCCGGCGGCATCCCCGCCCACGGCAACCAGCGCACCGCCTGGGACGCCGGCTGTCGCTTCGACTTCCCGAACCCGGAGCACCGCTAGTCACCAGACGGCGTCGTGCTGCTCCATCACGCCGAAGCCCTCGGCCAGGGGGAGGCCGGCGAGGGAGCCGGAGAAGGTGCCGAAGCGGTGGCGGTAGCGGGAGCGGACGAGGAGGAAGTTCTCGTCGCGGGCGTGGGTCGACTCGGTGGCGAAGTCGAGCCGGTCCCCGTCGGCGAGGTCGATGCCGTCCATGCCGCGGAAGGAGACCGGCGGTGGCTCGGTCGGCTCGCCGTCGACCCAGATCGCCCGCTCGCTGCTCGCGACCGGGTCGTTGACGCCCTCGACCAGGTTCCAGGCCAGCGCGCGGCCGTCGCTGGCGCGGCCGACCCCAGCCGACCAGTGCCAGCTGGTGTGGCGCTGGTGGTAGCCGGCGGACTCGTCGTCGACCCCGAAGGCGGCGATCTCCCAGCGCCTGCCGGGGACCTCGACCGTGCCCTCGATCGGCACCCCGGCCCGCTTGCGGGTCCAGCCCCAGCCGGAGCCGCTGGGGCAGATCGACTCGATCGGGGCGACCTCGCCGAGGCGCAGGCTGGCGCGCAGGCCCGGGGAGTCGATCTCCAGGCTCGGGCCCGTCCATCCGCACCTCGCGGCTGCCCGGCCGCAGCGTCGTGCGGGCGTCGTGGCGTCGCCCCTCGCGATCCCAGAAGACCCAGAAGGACTGGCCGAGCGGTCCGACCTCGGCCCGCGCCGCGCAGAGCATCAGCTCCGGCCCGAAGACGCCGACGTAGCGCCAGCGCTTGCGGGTCTGGCCGTCGCGGCGCAGCGGCATCGGGCCGGGGGGGAGGGGCAGGTCGGGCCGGTCGGGCCCCGGGCCGCGCCACGGGATCTGGGCTGACGTCACTCCAGCACGGTATCCGAGCGGCGTTCGGGATTGCACTGAGAATTACCTCAGCACTCGATGTAGTTTGCCGGGCGATGAAGCGGGCCAGGCCGCCCTGGACCGGGCACCGCGGCTGAACGAGCTGGGGGTGGGGCCGAAGTCGGTGCGACAACAGGGGCGCCTTGTTCCCGAAGCCAGGCAGTTCGAGGCAGCCAGGGCCGCGATTGCCGCCGTGGCCTAGTGCCTGCTAGGCTCCCGGTATGGACCAGGTCATCCAGGTCGTCGGCGCCCTGCTGATCCTCACCGCCTTCGCCGCGGTCCAGTTCGAGCGCATGCGCCCCGACTCGCGGCTCTACCTCGCCCTCAACCTGGTCGGCTCGGCGATCCTCGCCGTGCTCGCGGTCCTCTCCTCGCAGTGGGGCTTCGTCCTGCTCGAGGGCGTCTGGGCGATCGTCTCCGCCTGGGGGCTCGCCGTCCGCTGCGCAGCGACCGCTATGGGTCACTTGTACCCACCAGAGGGGGGACAAGTCACTCATTGCGTGAAGCCGACTGCTCCAAGCGCTCGGCCAAGCGGTTCATCCCGAGCTCGCGGGCGGCGGCAGCTGCTCCGGCCCAGTCGGTGGCGCGGTCGGGCGGCGGATCGACGCCGGCGTCGCGCAGCGTCGCGATGTCCTTGAAGGCGATCAGGTCCTCGCGGGCTTCGATCAGGGCGGCGCGCAGTTTCGGCCGCCGCTCGCGGATCGCGCTGTCGAGCACCGCCTCCAGGGAGCCGTGCTCGCGCAGCAGTTCGGCCGCTTTCTTCGGGCCGACGCCCTTGGCGCCGGGCAGGCCGTCGGAGGGATCGCCGCGCAGGGCGATGAAGTCGGGGACCAGCGCGGGCCCGATGCCGTAGCGCTCGCGCACCTCGTCCGGCCCGACCTCTTCGGCGCCTTTGCCGCCGGTGCGGACGTAGAGCACCGTCACCCCCTCGCCGGCGCACTGGTACATGTCGCGATCGCCGGTCAGCAGCAGCGCCTGGCCACCGCCGGCGGCCTCGCGCTCGGCGTAGGTCCCGAGCAGGTCGTCGGCCTCGAGGTCGGCGCTGGTCGCGACGGTCCAGCCGAAGGCCTCGAAGAAGCCCCGCGCCTGCCCGAACTGCGGCGCCAGCTCGTCGGGCATTTCCGCCTCGCGCTTGGCGTGGTAGGCGGGATAGAGCTCGGTCCGGTAGCTGGCCGCGTCGGGGCCGAAGCAGAGGACGACGGCGCGCGGCGGGTGGATCTCCACCTCTTTGAGGATCAGGTTCGCCGTCCCCAGCAGGGCGTTGACCGGCTTGCCGTCGGGCCCGACGATCTTGCTCGGCAGCGCGTAGAACGCACGGAAGAGCATCGAGGGCGTGTCGACAATCAACAGGGGAGCGGCCATCGGAGACTTATATCGGGGCGTGTCTGAGTTTGACCCCCGAATGTGGCGGGAAAACTCAGACACGCCCCCCGGTGGGCTACGGTCAGCCGGTGGCGGCAGGGAGCAACGCTCGGATTCGGCCCGGCACCCGCCGGGAGATCGGCTGGGTCAACGCCGGCGTCGTCAGGGTGCTCGGGCTGGCCACGGGCGGGCGACCGCCGAACATCTTCACCACGCTCGCCCGCCACCACGGCCTCTTCCGGCGCTGGCTCTGGTTCGCCGGGGCGCTGATGCCCGGCGGCAAGCTGCCGCGGGTCGAGACCGAGCTGGTGATCCTGCGGGTCGCCCACAACGCCTCTTGCGACTACGAGTGGGGGCATCACGAGCGGCTCGGCGCCAAAGCGCGGCCTGAGTGCCGGGGAGATCGAGCGCGTCCGCTCCGGGCCCGACGCTCCCGGCTGGAGCGAGCGCCAGGCGCTGTTCCTGCGTGCCGCCGACGAGATGCACGCCGACGGCCGCATCGGCGACGAGCTCTGGGCGCGGCTGTCCGCACAGCTCGACGAGGTGCGGCTGATCGAGCTCTGCATGCTGATCGGCCATTACGAGATGCTGGCGATGACCCTGAACTCGCTCGGCGTCGAGCCTGAGCACCCCGGCGATCGGCTCGGCTGATCCGGATGCCCCTCGAGAGCCTCAGCGGCAGGCGCTGCTTCCTCACCGGCGCCGCCAGCGGCATCGGCCGCGCCACCGCGCTGGCGGCGGCGCGCCAGGGCGCCGAGCTGTACCTGACCGATATCGACGCCGAGGGTCTGGAGCAGGCGGTCGCCGAGATCGACCGCCCGGCGGCAAGGTCGGCCACGCCAAGCCGATCGACATCCGCGACCACGACGCGGTCGTTGCCCTCGCCGAGGAGATCCACGCCGCCCACGGCAGCATGGACGTGGTCATGAACGTCGCCGGCGTCTCCACCTGGGGAACGATCGACAAGCTCGAGCACAGCGACTGGCAGCAGATGATCGACGTCAACCTGGTCGGCCCGATCTCCGTCCTCGAGTGCTTCGTGCCGCCGATGATCGCCGCCGGTCGCGGCGGCCACGTGGTCAACGTCTCCTCCGCCGCCGGCCTCTTCGGCCTGCCCTGGCACGCCGCCTACAGCGCCAGCAAGTTCGGCCTGCGCGGCGTCTCCGAGGTCCTGCGCTTCGACCTGCGCCGGCACGGCATCGGCGTCAGCCTGGTCTGCCCCGGAGGGGTGCGGACGCCGCTGGTCGAGACCGTCAACATCGTCGGCGTCGACCCCGACAGCCCCCGCATCCGCAAGCTGAAAGCACGCTTCGAGAAGCGCGCCGTCACCCCCGAGCGGGTCGCGGAGAAGATCCTCGAGGGAATCGAGAAGAATCGCTACATGGTCTACAGCTCGCGCGACATCCAGCTCGGCCACTGGGTCCAGCGCAAGTTCGCGCCGCCGTACGAGCTGGCGATGCGGAAGATGAACGACGTCCTCACCCGCGCCGCCGCCAGCAGCTGAACGGCTGAGAGCGGCGCCTCAATAGATTGGGCGCCGTGAGCGATTCGACCCTCCAGGACGGCGGCACCGCCCAGGCGCTGCACATAACCGACCTCGTCAAGCGCTATCCGGCCGGGGTGGAGGCGCTGCGCGGCGTCTCGCTCGACATCGCGCCGGGCGAGTTCTTCGGCCTGCTCGGCCCCAACGGCGCCGGCAAGTCGACCCTGATCCACTGCGCGACCGGGCTCGCGGCGCCGACCTCGGGAGCGATCGAGGTCTTCGGCCACGACGCGATCGACAACTACGGCCCCGCCCGCCAGGCCGTCGGCCTGGCCCCGCAGGAGCTCAACATCGACTGGTTCCTGACCGTCGAGGAGACGCTCGACTACCACGCGGGCTATTTCGGGATGCCGGGGAAGGAGCGCCGCGAGCGGACCAAGGAGCTGCTGGAGACCTTCTCGCTGACCGAGAAGCGCGACGAACGCACCCGCAACCTCTCCGGCGGGATGAAGCGGCGGCTGATCCTCGCCCGCGCCCTGATGCACCGGCCGCGGCTGCTGATCCTCGACGAGCCGACCGCCGGCGTCGACATCGAGCTGCGGCTGGAGCTCTGGCACTACGTGCAGCGCATCAACCAGGAGGGGACGACGATCCTGCTGACCACCCACTACCTGGAGGAGGCGGAGCAGCTCTGCAGCAAGATCGCCTTCATCAACGACGGCGAAATCGTCGCCCAGGGCAGCAGCGGGGAGCTGGCCAACCGCTACGGCGTGCCCAATCTCGAGGACGCCTACCTGGCCCTGGTCGGCCGCAAGGAGCTCTCGCGCTCCCACGTCGATGCCGAGGCGATCCAGTGAGCGCCGCCCAGATCCGCCTCTTCACGCTCTGGCGGCGCGAGGTCAGCCGCTTCATGAAGATCAAAAAGCAGACGATCGGGGCGCCGCTGCTGGAAACCTTCCTCTACATCTCGGTCTTCGGGGCCGCCCTCGGCTCGCGCGTGGGCGAGCTGCACGGGATCGACTACGTCGTCTTCGTCATCCCCGGCCTGATCATGATGGCCTGGTCGATCAACGCCTTCACCAACAACTCCTCCTCGATCCTGCAGCAGAAGTTCCAGGGGGCGATCCAGGACCAGCTCTCCTCTCCCGCCTCGCCGCTGGAGCTGCTGCTGGCCTTCTCGCTCGGCGGCTTCATGCGGGGGCTGATCGTCGCGGCGCTGACCTTCGTCGCCGCCTCGCTCCTGGTCGACCTGCCGGTCGACCACGTCCTCGTGCTGGTTCCCGCCCTCTTCCTGGTCGGCTTCTTCTTCTCCCAGCTCGGGGTCCTGATCGGGGTCCGGGCCGAGCAGTTCGACGACGTCTCCTTCGCCCAGACCTTCGTCCTGCAGCCACTGATCTTCCTCGGCGGCGTCTTCTACTCGGCCGAACTGCTGCCGCAGCCGTTCGAGACCCTGACCCACTTCAACCCGATCTACTACATGATCAACCTCGTCCGCTACGGCTTCGTCGGCTACACCGAAGCCAGCATCCCGCTCTCGCTGCTGGCCCTCTTCGCGGCGACCGCGGCCCTCTTCGCCGTCAACCTGCGCCTCTTCTCCCGCGGCTACAAGCTGCGCGCGTAGCCGCCGCTACCCGGGGTCGGCCACCGGGACCTCGATCGGGCGGTCGTCGCCGTCGGGCAGGACGAGGATCGCCCCCTCGCCGGTGACGTAGGCCTCCTCGCCGTGCTGGACGATGTCCATGCCGATCGCCTCGTCGCGCTCCGTAGCCCGCAGCGGCATCACCGCGCCGACCAGCTTCAGCAGGATGAAGGTGGCGATGAAGGCATAGGCGGGGGTGACGATCACCGCCACCACCTGCGACCAGAACTGGCCGGCATCGCCGTAGAAGAGGCCGTCGGCGACGCCGTTCCAGCCGGCCTGGGCGACCAGGCCGAGGAAGAGGATGCCGGTGAAGCCGGCGAGGCCGTGGGCGGCGAGCACGTCGAGCGTCTCGTCGACGCGGGTGCGCGGCCTCCACATGATCATCGCGTAGCACGGCAGGGCCCCGACGAACCCGAGCGCCATCGCCCAGCCCGGGCTGATGAAGCCGCCGGCGGGCGTGATCAGCACGCAGCCGACGATGATCGCGGTGGCGGCGCCGATCGCGGTCACCTTGCGGCCGCGGATCAGGTCGAGGACGAACCAGGTGACCAGCGCGCAGGCCGGGGTCAGCAGGGTGTTGACGAAGGCGAGGACGCTGGCGTCGTTGACGCCGAGGCCGCTGCCGCCGTTGAAGCCGAACCAGCCGAACCAGAGCAGCCCGGCGCCGACCAGCACGTACATCGCGTTGTGCGGCAGCAGCGCCTGGCGGCCGTAGTCTTTGCGCGCCCCGACGACCAGCGCCGCGGCGAGCGCCGAGAAGCCGGAGGCCATCTCGACCGGGACGCCGCCGGCGAAGTCGAGCGTGCCCTGGGCGGCCAGCCAGCCGCCGCCGAAGGCCCAGTGGGCGAGCACGGCGTAGACGAGCACCGACCAGAGCGCGGCGAAGACCATGAAGGCGCCGAAGCGCATGCGCTCGACCACGGCGCCGGAGATCAGGGCCACGGTGATGATGCAGAAGGTCGCCCTGGAAGGCCATGAAGACGAGCTCGGGGATCGTCCCTTCGCCGCGCGGCTCGAAGCCGACGCCGCTGAGCGCGACGTGCCCGAGGCCGCCGACCAACGCCCCTTCGCCGTCGAAGGCGAGCGAGTAGCCGACCAGTGCCCAGGTGACGCCGCCGATCGCGATTCCGGCGACGCACATCATGAAGGTGTTGAGGGTGTTCTTGGAGCGGACGAGGCCGGCGTAGAAGAGCCCGAGGGCCGGCGTCATCAGCAGGACGAGCGCCGTCGCGGCCAGCATCCAAGCGGTATCGCCGGTGTCGATCGCGGCGATCACGACTTCGGCACCGGGGTCACAGCGGCCTCGTCGGGCTCGCCGGTGCGGATCCGCACCGCCTGCTCCAGCGGCACGACGAAGATCTTGCCGTCGCCGACTTCACCGGTGCGGGCGCCCTCGCAGAGGGCCTGGACGGTGGTCTCGACGAAGTCGTCGGAGACGGCGACCTCGAAGCGGACCTTCTCGGAGAGGCCCATCTTCACGGTCGTTCCGCGGTAGGTCTCGACCCGGTCGAGCTCGCCGCCATGCCCCTGCACGCGGCTGACCGAGAAGCCCTTGACCTCTGCCCGGTAGAGCGCCTCGAGCACCTGGTTCGCCTGCTCGGGCCGGACAATGCCGATCACGAGTTTCACAACACTCCTCCCTCTCCCTAAAAGAGACACCTTGACTGCGTAGCGAGCGCGAGCCTACCCGCTCGGCAAGCTGGATTGCGGCGCTGTCCCAGGGGCAGGGCCGACAACCGTCCCTCTCTACAATCGCTGACCCCGATGGCTACCCGTATACGCAGGCGGCGGCGCAAGCCGCCCGCCTCCCGCTGGCACAAGCTCGCGATCCCGCTCGTCGTCATCGGCGGGATCGTCGCCGTCGCCGGCGGCATCGGCGCTTCCTGGGCGCTCAGCGTCTACAACTCGGCGCCGCCGCTCTCGAGCCTACAGCCCGTCCAGAAGGGTCGTTCCTCGGCGATCTACGCCGCCGACGGCAGCCTGATCGGGTTCATCCGCTCCGACAACATCCGCCAGCCGATCCCCGAGCGGGCGCTGCCGCAGACGCTGAAGGAGGCGACGATCGCGATCGAGGACAAGAACTTCTACAAGCACGGCGCGATCGACCCCGAAGGCATCGCCCGCGCCGCCTGGAAGGACATCCTCGCCGGCGGCAAGCCGGTCCAGGGCGCCTCGACGATCACCCAGCAGCTGGTCCGCAACCTCTACATCCAGGACCCCGACCACACGATCAAGCGCAAGCTGATCGAAGCGCACCTGGCCCAGGAGACTGGAGGAAGCCCACGACAAGGAGTGGATCCTCACCGCCTACCTCAACACCTCGCCCTACGGGACGGTCGAAGGGCAGACCGCGGTCGGGGCCGAGGCGGCGGCGCAGACCTACTTCAGCAAGCCGGCCAAGGACCTCAACCTGAACGAGTCGGCGCTGATCGCCGGCCTGCCGCAGGCCCCCTCCGAATACAACCCCTTCCTCGACCCGGCCGCCGCCACCGAGCGCCGCAACGAGGTGCTGGGGACGATGGAGGAGCAGGGGTACATCACCACCGCCGAATACAGCGAGGCGATCGACAAGGGCCTCGGCCTCAACCCCGGCGACAAGTACCAGGTGATCCACGATGCCTTCCTCTTCGACCTCGTCCAGCAGCAGCTGATCGAGCGCTACGGGATCAACACCGTCCGCAACGGCGGCCTCAAGGCGTACACGACGATCGACCCCGACCTGCAGGCGAAGGCCGAGGAAGCGGTCGAAAACTCGTGCTACGTCTGCTACCCCGAAGGCGGGCCGGCGGCCGGCCTCGCCTCGGTCAACCCCGAGACCGGCGAGATCGTCGCCCTTGCCTCGACCGAAGGCTACGCCTCCGAAGAACAGTTCAACTACGCCTGGCAGGCCCATCGCCAGCCCGGCTCCTCGTTCAAGACCTTCGTCCTGACGACGGCGATCAAGCAGGGAATCGACCCGGACAGCACCTACTACGACGGTAGCTCGCCGAAGACCCTCTCGCTGCCGGGTGGCGGCACCTGGACCGTCAACAACGCCGAGGGCGACGGCGGCGGCACGATGGACCTGGTCAATGCGACCGTGCACTCCGTCAACACCATCTTCGCCCAGCTCGATCTCGACGTCGGCCCCGAGAACGTGACCCAGACGGCCGAGGAAATGGGGATCACCTCGCTCGCTGGAATCGGTGCCCGCCGAGGGGATCGGCGGCCTCGCCGAAGGGGTGACGCCGCTGGAGATGGCCGATGCCTACGCGACCCTCGCCAACGGTGGCATCCACCACGACCCGACCGCGATCAGCAAAGTCGAATTCCCCAACGGCAAGGTCGACGAATCCGGCGCCGACGACGGCGAGCGGGTGCTGACCGAGGGCCAGGCCTACGAAGTGACGAGGATCCTCGAGGGCGTGATCACCTCCGGGACCGGCGCCGGCTACACCTCGATCGGCTGCTCCTCCGAGGCCGGCAAGACCGGCACCTCCGAGGAAGAGTCCGACGCCTGGTTCGTCGGCTACACGCCCGATGTTCTCGACCGCCGTCTGGGTCGGCCACCCGCAGTCGCGCGAATACACCGGCTACGGCGGTCCGACCGCGGGCCCGATCTGGCAGTCGTTCATGTCCTCGGCGCAGGAAGGCGAGTGCCCGGAATTCGAAGTGCCAGAAAGCCTGCCCGAGCTCTCCGAACTGGACAGCGAACACACCTCCGGGCTACTCGAGCGGCTACGAAGAAGAAGAAAGCTATGAAGGCGAAGAAGAAGGGGAAGAAACGGGCGGCAAGGACAAGGACGCCGAAGCCGAAGGCGGCGACGAAGGAGGCGGCGAGGAACCGTCGCCGGAACCGACGCCGACTCCGACCCCAGAGCCCAGCGCGCCCCCGCCCAGCGGGCGGCGGCATCAGCCCCGGCTGAGCCGGGGCTACTCCCCGATCAGCTCGACCCGGTAGCCGTCCGGGTCTTCTCCCAAAGCTGATGGCGAGCGGTGTGCGCGCGGGCTCTTACGGGGGCTCCCGCCCCATCCTTTACCGCAGCGTTCGATACCGCCGGACTTCCCGAACTGCCAGGAGCGCCCAGGCCACGGCGAAGACGATTTTGAATGCACGCTCTGGCTCCTCGTGAGTTACGACGGCGAAGAAGGCGCTGGTTAGCGCCAAGAAGGCCCAAACGCCAGCGACATACTGCGGATGACTCGCCATCCACCCGTCGAGGCGGTTGACCCCGGAGGGTTCGGTCGGTGACTCGCTCGCGCTACTCATCGACGCTGGCCTCGGACTCAACTAACTCGATCCGGTAGCCGTCCGGGTCGCGGACGAAGCAGATGCGGTGGCCCTCGGTGCGGGCGCCGGGACGGTAGGGGGGCTTCTCGGGCTCGATGCCTTCGGTGGCGAGCCGCTCCAGGGTGCCCTCGAGGTCGTCTACCGCGAGGGCGATGTGGTTGTAGCCGCTGCCGAGCTCGTAGGAGTCGACGCCGTGGTTGTAGGTCAGCTCCAGCCGCGGGTCCTCGCCGGGCATGCCCATGAAGACGTTGATCGCCTCGTCGCCGATCGGCATCCGCGCGACCTCCTCGAAGCCGAGCTTGGCGTAGAAGGCGACCGAGCGATCGATGTTCCCGATCCGGTAGCAGGTGTGGAGGAAGCTGGCCATCGCCGGAGAGGCTACACCGCAGCGCGAGCGGCTCTGGAAGGCGCTTGAACTACGCTGAGCCGGCCATTAACTTTGCAGTTCTTGACAACTTCGCAACCTCGAAAGGGAATCTCTTGAGAAAGCATCTCCTCGTGACGGTCAGCGGCGGCCGTCTCCGCGCTTGCCGCCTTCGGCCCCGGGCTGGCCGGTGCCGCCGTCACGCCGACCGGCACGACCGACACCATCGCCATGCAGGAAGTGAAAGGTGCCCTGAAGTTCGTCGGTCCGGCGACGGTGCACCAAGGCGACGAGCTGAACGTCGTCAACGAAACCGACCCGAAAAAGGTCGGCCCGCACACCTTCTCGCTGGTGACGCAGGGCACGCTGCCGAAAACGCCAGGCGCGCGCAAGAGCTGCTTCACGCCGAAACACATCTGCATGTCGATCGCCAAATGGCACGGGTTCGACCCAAAAACCGAAAAGATCACCATCAACCCGGTCGATGCGGGCCCGGAAGGGTGGAGCACTCTCGGCGACAACGCCAAGAAGGGCGACTCCTGGTTCACGGGCGAAAAGAAAAAGGGCACCTCCTTCAGCCAGCAGGTGACGGCCGAGCCGGGGACCCTCTACTTCATCTGCGCGATCCATCCCTGGATGCAGGGCAAGACCACGGTTCTGCCCGCCGGCAGCTAGCGGCACGGCCCAGAACCTCACATCCACGCCTCGCCTGGGGCGCCGAGTCCTTCCTCGGCGCCCTGGGCGGCGGCGCGCTGGCGCTGCTGGTGCCCCAGCGTCGCCGAGCTGGCAGGCGCTGCTCCCATTCGGGGAGGGGACGCCGAGCGCGGTCGCGGCGACGCCGTTCCAGGCGCGACTGCCGATCCCCCGCGAGCTGAACGGCGCCGAGATCGAGATCCCGATCCGCGAGGCCGAGGCGCAGATCCTCCCCGGCCGTAAGACGAGGCTCTGGACCTACGGCGGCACCTTCCCCGGCCCGACCGTGCGCCGCCCCGCCGGCCAGCGAACCGCGGTCACCTTCCGCCACGAGCTGCCGGCCAAGGTCGGCGAGCTCTCGGTCCACCTGCACGGCGGCCACAACCGCACCCAGTTCGACGGCCAGCCCGGTGGGCTGACCAAGGCGCAGCCGATCTCCTCCTTCTGCCGCATCCCGCGCGGGGCTCTCGGCGCGGGAGTCCGGCAACGACCTGCTGCTGGCGCCGGGGCGGAGCAAGACCTACGTCTACGACCTGCGTCGAGGACGGGCGGCCGGAACGGGCCGCGTTCCAGTGGTACCACGACCACCGCCTCGACCGCACCGCGCCGCACAGCTGGCGCGGCCTGGCCGGGATGTGGATCGTCGACGACGAGCTCGAGGCCTCGCTGCCGCTGCCGCAGGGGCGAGCGCGACATCCCGCTGATGATCGCCGACCGCACCTTCGACCGCCACAACCAGCTGACCGACCCCTTCACGGGCGGGCCTGCGGCCGCCCGCCGACGGCATCGCCGGGCAGCAGCGTCCTCGTCAACGGCGCCTTCATGCCCCACCACCACGTCAGCCCTGCCGCTACCGGCTGCGGATCCTCAACGTCTCCCAGTTCCAGTCCTACAACTTCCACCTCTCCAACGGCGCCCCGATGGTCCAGATCGGCAGCGACAGCGGCCTGATGCCGCGCCCGGTCCGCCGCGACGAGATCCTGATCGGGCCGGCGGAGCGGGCCGAGGTGATCGTCGACTTCGCCGGCTCCGCCGGCGAGCCGGTGGAGCTGCGCAGCAGCCGCCACGGCGGTCGCAACCCGGACGGCGCCCGCGCCTACGTCGGCGCCCTGATGCAGTTCCGCGTCGGCCGCGAGCCGGTTCGCGGACCGGACCCGGATCCCGCGGCGGCTGCGGCCGCTGCCGGAGTGGGCGACGCAGGCGAGGGAGCGGGCGCCACGGCAAGCCCGACCAGCACCTGGGAGATCACGGTCGGCGGTCTCTTCAAGACCACCTGGCTGATCAACGGCAGGACCTTCAACCCGGCCCGCGCCGACGCCTTCCCGGTGCTGGGCACGACCGAGGTCTGGGAGATCGTCAACCGCACCGCGGTCGCCCACGTGATGCACCTGCACCACAACGACTGGTACCTGCTGGCCCGCGACGGCAAGCCGCCGCCGCCCTGGGAAGACTGCCTCAAGGAGACCTTCTTCGTCTTCCCCGGCGAACGGATCCGCCTCGCCGGGCACTTCGCCGACCACACCGGCAAGTTCGTCATCCACTGCCACATGTTCGACCACGAGGACCACGGCCTGATGAGCCAGTTCGAGGTCGTTCGCGCCGACGATTAAAGGCCTCGCCAGCGCTGCCGATGCCTATGGCCAGTGGCGGCCATACCCAAAAAGCAGGAGGCGCTGAGGGCGCCCGGTCGGGCCGAGGCGCGCGCCGTCGGCGCGCTGCTGCTGGCCGGCGCCGGCCTGGTCGTCCTCTCCCTCGCCCTCCCGCATCCCGAGCGGCGGCGACACGCCATTGCTGATCGCGCTGGCCGTGGCGATGTCGGTCGCCGGCCTGCCCTGCTGGTTCCTCGCCCGTCACCTGCCGCTGTTGGTGACCCACCTGGTCCTCGCCGCCGCCGCGGCCCTGGCCGGCCTGCTGATCTACGCCAGCGGCGTCGCCGCCGGCCAGTACGGCTCGATCTTCGTCTGGGGGACGCTGATCGCCGCCTACTTCTTCCCCCGCCGGGTCGCCGCCGCCCACCTCGCCTGGCTGCTCGGTGTCTACGCGGTCGTCCTGGCGACGGTCGAAAGCACCGCCGGCTACTCGCCGCTGACCCGCTGGCTCTTCACCGCGGTCTCGCTCGCGGTGGTGATGGCGCTGACCAGCGCCATCGTCGCCCGCCGCGCTCGTGCCGACCTGCGCGCCCGTCGCTTCTTCGACCTCTCCCAGGACATGCTCTGCACCGCCGACATGGACGGCTACTTCGTCGAGCTCAACTCGGCCTGGCACCAGCTCGGCTACAGCGAGGAGGAGCTGCGCTCGGTGCCCTTCGTCGAGCTCGTGCACCCCGACGACCGCGCCCGCACCGAAGCTGAGGCGGCCGGCCTCTTCGAGGGCGGCGAGACGGCTCGGCTTCGAGAACCGCTACCTCGCCAAGGACGGCACCTGGCACTGGCTGCGCTGGAGCTCGACCCTGGCCCCCGACGAGGCATTGATCTACGCCCGCGCCAGCGACGTCACCGAGCTGAAGCGGATCGAGTCCGAACGCGAGAACCTGCTGACCGAGGTCGCGGCCCTCGCCCGCAGCGACGCCCTCACCGGACTGCCGAACCGGCGCGCGCTCGACGAGCAGCTGCCGCGCGAGATGGCCCGAGCGCGCCGCGCCGAGTCGGCGCTGTGCCTGGCGATCGTCGACCTCGACCACTTCAAGGCCTACAACGACGCACACGGCCACCTCGCCGGCGACGAGATGCTGCGCCACTGCGCCCTCGCCTGGGACTCGGAGCTGCGGGGCGAGGACACGATCGTCCGCTTCGGCGGCGAGGAGTTCCTCGTCGTCCTCCCCGACACGCGGCCCGAGCAGGGAGTGGAGATCGTCGAGCGGCTGCGCGCGGCGACGCCGGATGCTTCAGACCTGCTCCGCCGGGCTCGCCTGCTGGGATGGGGTCGAGACGGCCGACGACCTGATCGGCAGGGCCGACAGCGCCCTCTACCGGGCCAAGGCCAGCGGCCGCGACCGGCTCGTGCAGTCGCCCGCCGAGCGGTCATGATGGCGGCGATGGGCCACGACCTCACGGTGCGCTTCCGCAAGGCCCGGCGCGACCCCGAGCTGACCGTCGTCGAGGGCTTCCACGCCCTCAAGCACGCGCTGCGCTTCGGCGCCGAGCTGGTCGAGGCGGTCGCCGTCGACCCGGAGCAGCTGGAGCGGCTGGCGGCCGAGCTGGCGCCGGACCTGGCCGGCGACCTGGCCGGACGGCGTGCGGCGGATCGACGCCGGCGAGCTCGCCGACCTGGTGCCGCTGGTCCCGCGCACCGGCGTGGTGGCGATCGCCCGCCGCCCGTCGTTCGACCTCGACGCCGCCGCTCGCCGACCCCCGCCCCGCTCCGGTGGTCCTGCTCGAGCAGCCGAAGAACATGGGCAACATCGGCGCCTGCGTCCGGGTCGCCGCCGCCGCCGGGCGCGGCCGCGGTGCTGACCACTCGGCGAGAACGACCCCTGGTTCCCCGATGCCGTCCGCGGTGCCGCCGGCCTCCAGTTCGCGCTGCCGGTCGCCGCGGTCGAGGCGCTGCCGGCCAGCGACCGGCCGCTGCTGGCGATCGACCCGGAGGGGGAGGACCTGGAGCCCGGCCGGCTGCCGCCGCGGGCGGTGCTCGCCTTCGGCACCGAGCGCCACGGGATCAGCGGCGAGCTGCTGGAGCGCGCCGACGCCCGCGTCGCGATCCCGATGCGGGAGGGGGTCTCCAGCCTCAATCTCGCCACCTCGGTGGCGGTGGTCCTGTTCGCGATGCGCCGCGGCGACCGCTAGGCGCGCCTCGCTTGGATGAAACTGCCGATGCAAAGGGCAGGGCGGGTGGATAGCGTGGGGATAGGCAAGCGCGGCAAGGAGCCGCCAGGCCGCAACTAACCGAAAGGAACCACCTTGTTGCCGTTCGCCGATGTCAGCCTTGGAGAACTTCTCCTCGTCACCTTCGAGATCTTCTTCTTCGTGATCTGGATCTGGATCCTGATCACGATCATCTCCGACCTCTTCCGCGACCATGAGCTCTCCGGATGGGCGAAGGCCGCCTGGGTCCTGTTCCTCGTCTTCATCCCGTTCCTGACCGCGCTGATCTACCTGATCGCCCGTGGCAACGGCATGCGCGACCGCACGATCAAAGCCCAGGCAGACGCCAAAAAGCATTTCGACGAATACGTGCAGACGCAGGCCCACAGCACCCCGGCCGACGAACTGCACAAGCTCAACGACCTGAAGGAAAAGGGCGCGCTGTCGAGCCGAGGAGTTCGACAAGGCAAAGGCGAAGCTGCTCGCCTAACCAACGCAATCGCAGGAGTCGGGGCGGGCGCCTCGACTCCTGCAAAGTGCGGGATTTGCAAGGGAAGTTGCAAGTTATTAGCAACTCCTCATAGTCTTTAACCGACTTCGCTAGCCTGCGCGACCCGCGGCCGAACCCTCTCCGGAACGGCGCGGATCTCGATGCGGGCTTTCCTTCTCGACACCCATCCGGGCGCGTCCAAGCGGCGCGCGTTGCTCTTCGCGGCGCTGCTGCTGGCGGCGATCTGCGCCCTTGCGCTGACCGAGGCGAGCGCGCCGGCGAAGACCCCGCAGGAAAAACTCGAGGCGACGCAGGGCAAGCTCGACGACGTCCACGCCGACCAGAGCTCGCTGGCGGACTCGATCGCCGAACAGAACGCCGCGATCGACACGATGATCGGCGAAGTCTCGGCGCTGCGCCAGAAGCAGGCCGCGGTCGAGGCCGAACTGGCCGAGAAGCAGAGCGAGCTGGAAGCGGCCACGGCGGCCCTGAAGCAGGAAAAGGAGCACCTCGAGGAAGTCCGCGACCAGCTCAGCCGTGCCCTCGACGTGCTGCGCGAGCGCCTGGTCGCGATCTACGAGGCCGGCTCGCCCGACGTCGTCAACGCGATCCTCGAATCGTCGGACTTCGCGGAGATGGCGGCCCAGACCGAATACCTGAACCGGATCCAGAGCTACGACGACTCGGTCGTCGACCGTGTGAAGACGCTGCGCGACGAGGTCACCGACGCCGTCGCCAAGCTGGCCGACAACCGCGCCAAGGTCAAGCAGGCGCGCGACTCGATCGCCGCGATCGAGCGCGAAGTCGCCGCCGCCCGGGCCGAAGCCGAGTCCCGCTTCGCCGAACTGAAGGCGGCTCAGGCCGAGCGCCGCGAAGCGATGGACGCGCTCGAAAGCCAGGCGGAAGCGCTCAACAACAACCTCGCCTCGATCTCCGAACCAGATCGCCTCCGAAGGCGGCGAAGCGACCACCGGCCAGGTGCCGGCGCCGCTCAACCCCGGCGAATCGGCGCAGGTGATCAGCGAAAGCGAAGCCAGCGCCCCGAGCGCGGCGCCGCAGGCGGTCAAGGACGCGATCTCCGCCGCCAACTCGATCGCCACCACCCCCTACATCTGGGGCGGCGGGCACGGCTCCTTCGAATCTTCCGGCTACGACTGCTCGGGCGCGGTCAGCTTCGCCCTGCACGGCGGCGGCTTCCTCGAAAGCCCGCTCGACTCGACCGGGCTGGAGACCTGGGGCGAAGCCGGTCCCGGCAAGTGGATCACCGTCTACGCCAACGCCAGCCACGCCTGGATGGTCATCGCCGGCATCGCCTTCGACACCGTCGGTGGCCCCGGCCCGCGCTGGCACGACCCCTGGGTCGACTCGCCGGAAGGTTTCATCGCCAGGCACCCCGCTGGTTATTAGCTCCCGCTTCCTCGGGTAGCTTTTCTCCATGGGGTTGGAGCGGGAACTGGAGGGGATGCTCGCGGTCGAGCGGTTCGAGCCGCCGGCTGATTTCCGCGAGCGGGCGCTCTGGAGCGACCCAGCGATCTACGAGGAGGCGGCGGCCGATCCGGAGGGGTGGTGGCTGCGGCAGGCGACTGAGCTGCTCGACTGGGACGTCGAGCCGACCCAGGGGCTGAACGACTCCAACCCGCCCTTCTACAAGTGGTTCGAGGACGGGCGCCTCAACGCCAGCGCCAACTGCCTCGACCGCCACGTCGACGCCGGGATCGGCGAGCGGGTCGCCTACCACTGGCGCGGCGAGGAGGGTGAGGAGCGCGACGTCACCTACGCCGACCTGCACCGCGACGTCCAGCGCTTCGCCAACGCGCTCAAGGACCTCGGGGTCGAGAAGGGCGACGTGGTCGGGATCTACCTGCCGATGATCCCCGAGGTCGTCGTCGCGATGCTGGCCTGCGCCCGCATCGGCGCCATCCACAACGTCGTCTTCGGCGGCTTCTCGGCCGAGTCGGTGCGCGAGCGGATGGAGTTCTCCGAGGCGAAGGCGCTGGTCACCGTCGACGGCGCCCGCCGCAAGGGCAAGACGGCGCCGATCAAGCCGGCGGTCGACGAGCAGATGGGCGACCTTGGCGAGCCTGAAGACGATCGTCGTCGTCCGCCACACCGGCATCGAGTGCCCGATGCGCGAGGGCCGTGACGTCTTCTACGACGAGGTCGTGGCGGCCGCCGAGCCGGAGTGCCCGGCCGAGCCGATGGAGGCCGAGCACCCGCTCTACATCCTCTACACCTCGGGCTCGACCGCGAAGCCGAAGGGGATCCTGCACACCACCGGCGGCTACCTGGCCGGCGTCGCCGCCACCCACCGCTACGTCTTCGACCTCAAGCCGGAGTCCGACGTCTACTGGTGCGCGGCCGACGTCGGCTGGGTCACCGGCCACTCCTACATCGTCTACGGCCCGCTCGCCAACGGCGCCACCAGCGTGATGTGGGAGGGGGCACCCGACTACCCGAGCAAGGGGATCTGGTGGGAGCTGATCGAGCGCTACGGGGCGACGATCCTCTACGCGGCGCCGACCGCGATCCGCACCTTCATCAAATGGGGGGCCGACATCCCCGCCAGGTCCGACCTCTCCTCGCTGCGCCTGCTGGGCTCGGTCGGCGAGCCGATCAACCCCAAGGCCTGGCTCTGGTACCACAAGGTGATCGGCGGCGAGCGCTGCCCGATCGTCGACACCTGGTGGCAGACGGAGACCGGCGCGATCATGATCACGCCGCTGCCGGGGATCACCGCGACCAAGCCCGGCTCGGCGACGACGCCGTTCCCCGGGGTGGAGGCGCGGGTGGTGGGGGAGGGCGACGGCGAGCCGGTCGGGGAGGGCCAGGGACTGCTGGTGCTGGAGCGGCCGTGGCCCTCGATGCTGCGCGGCCTCTACAAGGAGGACGATCGCTTCGTCGAGACCTACTTCGCGAAGTTCGGGGTCGAGCGCTACCTGGTCGGCGACGCGGCCCGGCGCGACTCCGACGGCTACTTCTGGGTGATCGGGCGGATCGACGACGTCGTCAACGTCTCCGGCCACCGGCTCTCGACCGCCGAGGTCGAGTCGGCGATCGTCGCCCACGAGAAGGTCGCCGAGGCGGCGGTGATCGGCCAGGCCGACGCGGACACGGGCCAGGCGATCTGCGCCTTCGTCACCCTCACGCGGCGAGCTCGAGGGCAGCGAGGAGCTGGTCGCGGGGATCCGTGCCACGGTCGCCGAGCGGATCGGCAAATTCGCCCGCCCGAAGCGGATCATCTGGGCCGACGACCTGCCGAAGACGCGCTCCGGCAAGATCATGCGGCGGCTGCTGCGCGACATCGCCGAAGGCCGGGCGCTGGGCGACGTGACCACCCTGCGCGACCCCGAGGTGATGAAGGAGCTGGAGTCGAAGATCGCCGAGGAGCGCGACGGCGAGGAGTGACGCGAACGCACTTTTCGTCGCTGCACAGGGCCAAAGTGCGTTCGCTCAGCCGCTGCGCTGGCTGGCCATCCGCTCGACCGCGACCTCGAGCGCCTGAAGCTGCGCCTGGACGCTGCGCAGTTCGCGCAGTGCCACCGCCTCGGCGGAGAGTCCCTCCTCGGCCAGCTCCTCCTCGATCTCGGCGATTTCGGGGGCGAGGAAGCGCTGGGCGAAGCTGCCGGTGAGTAGGGCGACGAAGCCGATGCCGACGACGAGGACGACGGTGGAGACGATCTCGCCGCCGGTCGTGGTCGGGGCGATGTCGGAGCCGAGCGTGGTCATCGTCGTCACCGCCCAGTAGAGGTCGTCCCAGAAGGTGAGGTTCCCCGAGTGGCCCTCGAAGGCGCCGAAGAGGGCGGCGCCGCCGACCGCGGTCAGCACCGCCAGCAGGGCGGCGTAGCGCAGGCCCTCGAGCGAGAACACCTCGCGCGAGAGCTGGGCCAGGCGCAGCAGGCGCAGGAGCCGGAGCAGGCGGAGGACGCGCAGGCTCTGCAGCCCGGCCGGCAGGACCGGCGGCGTGAGGAAGACGATGACCACGTCGAGCGGGTGGTGGCGGATGTAGGTCCAGCGGTCGCGGGACGACCGCCATCATCGTCACGAACTCGACCAGGAAGGCGGTCCAGGTGATCCAGTTGAGGACGATCGCGACCGTCTCCAGGGTGCCGCCGGGCTGGGACTCGGTGATCGCCACCGTGGGCAGGGTCAGCGCCGCCGCGATCAGCATCGGCGTGTTCAGCTTTTCCGCCACGCGGGTGCTGCGCGCGTCCATCCCCGGCCGGTAGCGCACGGGCGGCTTTGCCTCGCTGGGGCTCACCGCGACTGATTCGACGCCGGTCGGCCCAGCCCCTTCGCGTACCATTGCCGAAGCCGTCAACTAACTCAGGAGATCTTCACCCAATGACCACCGGTACCGCCACGCAGGACTACAAGGTCGCCGACATCGGCCTCGCCGATTTCGGGCGCAAGGAGATCGCCCTCGCCGAGGTCGAGATGCCCGGCCTGATGCAGACCCGCGAGGAGTTCGCCGCGAGCCAGCCGCTGAAAGGCGCCCGCATCACCGGCTCGCTGCACATGACGGTGCAGACCGCGGTGCTGATCGAGACCCTGATCGCGCTCGGCGCCGAGGTGCGCTGGGCCAGCTGCAACATCTTCTCGACCCAGGATCATGCGGCGGCGGCGATCGCGGCGGCCGGGATCCCGGTCTACGCCTGGAAAGGCGAGACCCTGGAGGAGTACTGGTGGTGCACCGAGCAGGCGCTGATCTGGCCCGACGGCGAGGGCCCGAACATGATCCTCGACGACGGCGGCGACGCCACCCTGCTGGTCCACAAGGGCACCGAGTTCGAGAAGGCCGGCGCGGTCCCGGACCCGGAGACGGCGGATTCGGGCGAGTTCAAGATCATCCTCGAAACCCTGCAGCGCTCCCTCGCCGACGACCCGCAGCGCTGGACGCGGCTGGGCGCGGGGATCCAGGGCGTCACCGAGGAGACGACCACCGGCGTCCACCGGCTCTACCAGCTGGCCGAGGCCGGCGAGCTGCTGTTCCCGGCGATCAACGTCAACGACTCGGTGACCAAGTCGAAGTTCGACAACCTCTACGGCTGTCGCCACTCGCTGGTCGACGGCATCAACCGCGGCACCGACGTGATGATCGGCGGCAAGGTCGCGGTCATCTGCGGCTACGGCGACGTCGGCAAGGGCTGCGCCTCCTCGCTGCGCGGCCAGGGTGCCCGCGTGATCGTCACCGAGATCGACCCGATCTGCGCCCTGCAGGCGGCGATGGAGGGCTACGAGGTGCGGACGCTCGACGAAGTCGTCGAGACGGCCGACATCTTCGTCACCGCCACCGGCAACAAGGACATCATCACTGCCGGCCACATGGCGCGGATGAAGCACAATGCGATCGTCGGCAACATCGGCCACTTCGACAACGAGATCGACGTCGCCGGGCTCGAAGGCGGCGCCGCCGAGCGGATCAACATCAAGCCGCAGGTCGACGAGTGGCGCTTTCCCGACGGCCACTCGATCGTGCTGCTCTCCGAGGGCCGGCTGCTCAACCTCGGCAACGCGACCGGGCACCCGAGCTTCGTGATGTCGAACTCCTTCACCAACCAGGTGATCGCCCAGATCGAGCTCTTCGGCAAGAGCGTCCAGTACGAGGCCAAGCAGGTCTACGTGCTGCCAAAGCACCTCGACGAGAAGGTCGCCCGCCTGCATCTGGAGGCGCTCGGCGTCAAGCTGACCGAGCTCAGCGACGAGCAGGCCGCCTACCTCGGCATTCCCGCCGAGGGCCCGTACAAGCCGGACCACTACCGCTACTAGGCAGCGCCGGCCGCGGTCTGAGATGCGGACCGCGGTCGTCACCGGCGCCTCGAGCGGCATCGGCGCCGCCACCGCCAGGGCCCTGGCGGTGGACGGCTTCAGGGTCGTGTTCGGCGCCCGCCGGCTCGAGCGGCTGGAGCAGCTGGCGGCGGAGATCGGCGGCGAGGCGCTGGCGCTCGACGTGACCGACCCGGAGTCGGTCGCGGGGTTCGCCTCCCAGGTTCCGGCCTGCGACGTGCTCGTCAAACAACGCCGGCGGCGCACTCGGGCTGGAAGCGCTGGGCGAGGGCGACGAAGAGCTCTGGCGGACGATGTACGAGTCCAACGTGCTGGGCACGATGCGGATGACCAGGGCGCTGCTGCCGCGCCTGATCGAGTCCGGCAACGGCCACGTCGTCGGCGTCACCAGCATCGCTGCCTTCGAGACCTACCGCGGCGGTGCCGGCTACACCGCCGCCAAGCATGCCCAGCGGGCGGCGCTGCGGACCCTGCGGCTGGAGCTGCTGGGCCAGCCGGTCAGCGTCACCGACGTCGCCCCGGGAATGGTCGAGACCGAGTTCTCCCTGGTCCGCTTCGAGGGCGACGAGGAGGCGGCGGCCAAGGTGTACGAGGGGATGGAGCCGCTGCGGGCCGAGGACGTCGCCGAGTGCATCCGCTGGGCCGTCGCCCAGCCCGCCCACGTCAACGTCGACGAGATCGTCGTGCGGCCGCGCGATCAGGCGCGGGCGACCGAGGTGCACCGGCGCGGCTAGTCAGGGCACGGTGGCGTGCCTAAACTGAGGGCATGTGTAGAAACATTCGCACCCTCCACAATTTCGAGCCAGCCGCGAGCGAGGACGAGATCCAGGCTTCCGCACTGCAGTACGTGCGCAAGATCAGCGGCTCCACCAAGCCCTCGCAGGCAAACGCGGAGGCGTTCGAGGAGGCCGTCGAGGAGATCGCCGGGGTCACGGCGAGGCTGCTCGACCGCCTCGTCACCTCGGCGCCGCCGAAGGACCGCGAGGTCGAGGCCGCCAAGGCCAAGGCCCGCTCCGAAAAGCGCTTCGCGGCTGCCTAGCTTCGGTCGTCCCGCCGCTCCGCAGGGGGCGGGCATTGGCGTCCGCGAAAGTAGTTTGCTAAACTAATTACCAACGCTAACTAATGACCCCCAAGGCCACCGACATTCCCCTCACCGACGCCGCTGCCAGGCTGCGGATGGGCATTGTGCGAACGGCGCGGCGGCTGCGGCAGGAGGCAGCGGCGGAGGCGACGGGCCTGACTCCGACCTCGACCTCGGCACTGGCGACGATCGAGCGCCACGGACCGCTGACCCCGAGCGAGCTGGCGAAGTTGGAGCGGGTCAAGCGGCCGACCGTGACCCGCACTCTGGGCTGCCTCGAAAGGGAGGGATTGGTCGAGCGCACTCCGGACCCGGCCGACGGTCGCAGCGCCCTGGTCAGCGTCAACGGGGCGGGGCGAGAGCGGCTGCGGCGCCTGCGCGGGCGCAAGAACGCCTATCTGGCGCGCCGGATGCGGGAGATGGCAGTTGCCGACGTCGCCACTCTGGAGCGGGCTGCGGAGATCCTCGAGGGCATGCTGGAGAGTGAAGACGCGCCGGCCCGGCGCGGGCGCCCGTGAGCGCCGCTCTGCGCCGCTCCTTCAACTCGCTCGAGGTGCCCAACTACCGGCGCTACTTCGCCGGCCAGCTGATCTCGCTGTCGGGAACCTGGATGCAGACGGTGGCGGCGATCTGGCTGATCCTGACCCTGACCGACAGCGGCGTCGCCGTGGGCCTGACCACGGCGCTGCAGTTCCTGCCGATGCTGCTGATCGGGGCCTGGGGCGGGCTGCTCGCCGACCGCATCCCCAAACGCAGGCTGCTGATCGCGACGCAGGCGCTGATGGCGATCCCCGCCCTCTTCCTCTTCGCGGTAACCGCGACCGGCGTCGTCGCGCCCTGGATGGTCTTCCTCGCGGTCTTCGCGATGGGCAGCGTCAACGCGATCGACAACCCCGCCCGCCAGAGCTTCGTGATGGAGATGGTCGGGCCCGGCCGGGTCGTCAACGCGGTCAGCCTCAACAGCGTGATCGTGCAGATGGCGCGGATCGTCGGGCCGGCCCTGGCCGGGCTGCTGATCGCCGGCTTCGGCGTCGTCCCCTGCTTCGCCCTCAACGCGCTCACCTTCGTGGCGATGATCGTCGCCCTCTGGGGGATGGACCCCCGTGGCCTCCACACCGAGCCGGTCGCGCCGCGCGAGCCGGGCGCGATCCGGGCCGGGCTGCGCTACGTCCTCGCCACCCCGGAGCTGGCGGTGCCGCTGGCGCTGATGGCGCTGGTCGGGACGCTCGGCTTCAACTTCCAGGTGGTGCTGCCGCTACTGGCCAAGTTCAGCTTCGACGGCGGTGCCGGCACCTACGCGGTGATGGTCTCGGCGATGGCGGTCGGCTCGATCGTCGGCGCCCTCGTCAACGGCGCCCACGGCCAGACCGGGCCGCGCCTGATCGCCGGCGGCGCGCTTGCCTTCGGCGTCCTCGGCCTGCTCGCCGCCTCGATGCCGACGCTGGCGCTGGAGATCCCGATGCTGGCCCTGCTCGGCGCCGCCGCCGTCACCTTCGCGGCGACGATCAACTCGACCCTGCAGCTGGCGGTGGCGCCGAAGATGCGGGGCCGGGTGATGGCGCTCTACTCGGTCGTCTTCCTCGGCTCGACCCCGATCGGCGGCCCCCTGACCGGCTGGCTCGCGGAAACCTACGACCCCCGCGTGGCGCTGCTGCTGGCGGGTATCACCGGCCTCTCCGCCGCCTGGGCCGCCCACGTCTCCTTCGCCCGAATCCGCAGTCGGCGCTCGGACCTGAGCGCTGCCGAGCTTGCCGCTTAGACAACCGGGCCGGTCCCGGTAGGGGTGGAACGTCTTGCACTTTTTCCGCAGCACGGTCGGCGGCCAGCCGCACACTGCGATCGGAAAAAGTTAAGTGAAACCCCTACCGGGACCGGCCCCCGTCCCCCCGCTAGCCGGTGTACCCCGCCGACTTCAGGTACGCCGCGGCAGCTTCCTTCGGCGTCTGCTTTTCGAGTTCGACCCGGGCGTCGAGCTCCTGCATGACTTTGAGGTCGAGGCCTTCCTGAACCTGAAGGATCGTCTTTTCGTAATCCGGCCCGGCTTTCTCGACCGTCGACTTCTCGGTGACGAAAATGACGTTGCCAGCCGGGAACACTTCCTTGTCGTCTTCGAGGATCACGAACTTGTCGCTCTCCGCCGACAGCTGCGGATCGGTGGTGAAGAGGATCGAGAGGTCGGCTTGGCCCTTTTCGAGCACGGTGTAGCGGAGGCCGATGTCGACTGGGGTGAAGGACTTGAACTTCAGCCCGTAGAGCTGTTCCAAGCCAGCCAGGCAGTCGATCCGCTGGCGGCACTCGGGCGAGCCGTAGAGCGAGAGTTTCTTGGAGACGCCTTCGAGGTCGGAGATGGTCTCCAGGTCATATTTTTCGGCCGTCTCGGTCGTGGTCCCGACCGCGTTGGCGCTGGCGAACGGGGTCGGTTCGAATGCGGTCAGACCCTCTTTTTCGAATTCGGCGTTGGCCTCTTCCCAGGCGCCCTTCGCGTCGGCTGGAACTTCCTCCGGTTCCTTGCCGAAGAACGAGGTGAGGGCCGTGCTGGCGTACTCCGGGTAGCCGGAGATCTGCCCGGACTTGACCGCCTTCAGGGCGACGGTTTCGGAGCCGAGGTTGAGCGCGCTCTTCACCTTGTAGCCGGCCGCCGTCAGGGCCTGTGCGTAGATTTCCCCGAGGATTTCCTGTTCGGGGAAGTTCTTCGAGCCGATCGTCAGGCTGATCTTGCCGTTGGCGGGATTCGACTCGATAGCCCCCGCGCTCGCGCCCCCGCTGGTGTCACTGCCGGTGCTGTCGTCGTCGCTGCTGCCGCAGGCGGCGACACCAAGCGTCAGGGCTAGGGCCGCGAGCGCCGCCATCAGCACTCGTAGCCTCGTCTTGTCGATCCTCACTGGTTCCTCCTCGTTCGAGTGTGTAACTGGGTCAGGCAGTCTGCAACTTCAGTCCGTCGGAAGTGAGTCGCCGCTGCAGGAGGGCGAGCAATCCCTCCAGCGCCAGGGCCAGGGCAGCGACCAGGATCGCCCCGGCGAGGCGACCGTCCTCGCCGTAGATGCTGGCGTTGATGATGAAGTCGCCGAGGGTTTCCACGCCGGCTAGAGGGGCGATGGTGGCAGTGGCCACGATCGCGATCGTCGCTCCGCGGATGCCGCCCATCACGGTCGGGATCGCCAGCGGCAGCTCGACCTTGCGGATCAGCTCGAACTCGGTCATGCCCATGCCGCGGGCCGCGTCGACCGTGGTCGCGTCGACCTGGCGCACGCCCACATAGGCGTTGGTGAGGATCGGGGGGATGCCGAGAATCGCGAGGGCCGGAGTCACGGTCACCAGCCCGACCCCGATCAGTGCCGCGACCAGAGCGATCAGGGCCAGCTCGGGGATCGCCCGGCCCGCATTGCCGAGGCCGATCGCGAGCAGTTCGCCCTTGCCGCGGTGGCCGAGGTAAAGGCCGACGGGCAGGGCGATGATCAGCGCCAGTGCCAATGCCAGAACCGTGACCTCGAGCTGCTTCAGGGCCAGTTCCATCGCCTTTTCGAAGCCGCCGACCTGCTGGCCTCCGGTGACGTTCGAGTTCTGCGGGGTGAAGATGAATTCGATCGCGCCCCCGAAGGAGGCGAGCGGGGGTGGAGAGAGGCGCGTCATCCGAGCCTCGCCCGCCGCCAAGGAATGAGTCAGCCGCTGCACGGTCAGCAGCACGACGTCGAATAGCAGCGCCATCAGGATCGCGATCGCCGCGGCGATGATGATGCTGGTCGGGAAGGTCAGGTTGCCGCTGCCGTAGATCTGGGTGCCCAGTCCACCGGCCCCGACGAAGACGGCGAGGGTCGCGATCGCGACCGTGCTGACGGTGGCGATCCGCAGGCCGGCGATGATCTCCGGCGTCGCCAGCGGCAGCTCCACCTGCCAGAGGATCTGGCGGTCGGTCAGGCCCATCCCGCGCGCCGCGTCCTTGACCGAGCCCGGGACGTTGGCCAGGCCCAGCATCGTGTTGCGGTAGATGATCTGCAGCGTGTAGGCGGCGAGGACGATGATCGCCGTGTCGCGCCCGACGCCCGGTGATCGGCAGCAGCAGGAAGAAGAAGGCGATGCTGGGGATCGTGTAGAGGACGCCGGTGGCGGCGAGCAGCGGCGGGCGCAGCCAGGCGGTGCGGTGGGCCAGCAGGGAGAGGGCGAAGGCGATCGCGAAGCCGAGCAGGACGGAGATGACGACCAGTTCGAGGTGCTGCGACGGTCGGGGTGCCGAAGCGGTCGATGTTTTCCTTGGCCCAGTCGAAGCAGAAGAGCTTCGTCCGGTTCGCCTGGCAGGGGAGGGTCTCGGAGAGTCGCGTTCCTGGAAGAAGCCTTCGCCGACTTCGCCGACCGCGGCGAGCAGCGCCGGGCTAGCCATGGGGGCGCTCCACGGCGCTGTGCTCCTCGGACTTCGCCTTGCGGCGATTTGAGGAACTCGGAGATGATCTCGACCGAGAGCACGCCGTCGATCCGGCCTTCGTGGTCGACCACGGCGGCGTACTGGGCCTCGCCCTGGAGCAGGTCGGCGAGGGCGTCGCGCATGACGTCGTCGCGGTCGAGCAGCGGGCCCGAGCGGCGAGTCGGGCTTGGCCGGCACGGTCTCGGCGCGCGAGGTCGCGCTCGGAGAGCCAGCCGAGCGGGCGGCGCTCGCTGTCGACCAGCAGCGGGTAGGGGACCTCGACGTCGGGCCGGGCCAGCTTCGCCCGCACCTCGGCGGTTGCCTGGCCGACGTGGGCGAGCGGCGCCTCCCAGAGGTCGATGTCGGAGACGCGCATCAGCGCCAGCCGCTTCAGCGCCCGGTCGGCGCCGACGAAGTCCTCGACGAACTCGGTCGCCGGCGCCATCAGCATCTCGGCCGGGGTCGCGTACTGCTCGACCTTGCCGCCCTCGCGCATGATCGCGATCCGGTCGCCCATCTTGATCGCCTCGTCGATGTCGTGGGTGACGAAGAGGACGGTCTTGCGGACCTGCGCCTGCAGGCGCAGGAACTCGTTCTGCAGGCGCTCGCGGCTGATCGGGTCGATCGCCCCGAAGGGCTCGTCCATCAGCATCACCAGCGGGTCCGCGGCGAGGGCGCGGGCGACGCCGACGCGCTGCTGCTGGCCGCCGGAGAGCTGCGCCGGGTAGCGCTCGCCGAGCTCGGGGTCGAGGCCGATCAGCTCCAGCAGCTCGGTCGTGCGGGCCGCGGTCCGCTCCTTCTTCCAGCCCAGCAGCTGCGGCACGGCGCCGATGTTCTCGCCGATCGTGCGGTGGGGGAAGAGGCCGATCTGCTGGATCACGTAGCCGATCTCCCGCCGCAGCTGGGCCGGGCTCGCGGTCGCGCACCGACTCGCCGCCGATGAGGATGTCGCCCTCGGTCATCTCGACCGTGCGGTTGACCATCCGCATCGCCGTCGTCTTGCCGCATCCGGAGGGCCCGACCAGGACGCAGATCTCGCCGGCGGGGACCTCCAGCGTCAGGTGGTCGACCGCGGCGGCTGCGGAGTCGCCGTAGCGCTTGGTCGCGCCCTCGTAGCGGACGGAGGAGGCTCCGGGCTGGGGCTGGGTCTCGCTAGTGGCCTTTGCCTCGGGCACTGAGTGCGAGCCTATACCCCGCGGTGCCTCGATATACCAGTCGGGGTCCGGTCAGAGGCCGAGCCGCCGCGCGCGCTCGCTCGGCCCGGGCGACGATCTCCCCGCAGCCCCGGCACCTCGCCGCCGCGCATCAGCACCCGCGCCGGCGACGACGGTGGTGTCGACCATCGGCGCCGCGAGGCGGCGTAGACGAGGTCGGAGGCGAGCTCGCCGATGCCCAGCTCGGGCGCGTCCGGGCGAGCAGGAGGAAGTCGGCGGCGGCGCCGACCGCGAGCGGCGTCGCCGCCGCCGCAGCAGCGGCGCCCGGGCGCCGGTGGCGATCTCCCAGGCCTCGGCGGCGGCGATCGCGGTCGGATCGGCGGCGGCGTGCTTCTGGGCCAGGGCGAAGAGCTTCAGGTCGGCGAGCAGGTCGAGCGAGTCGTTGGAGCCGGCGCCGTCGGTGCCGAGCCCGACCGCGACCCCGGCGCGCCGCGCGCCGCCGGGTAGGGGAAGACGCCGCCGACCGCCAGCTTCATGTTGGCGACCGGGTTGGTGACGACGGTGCAGCCGCGCTCGGCGATCAGCTCCAGCTCGCTCTGCGTCGAGCCAGACGCCGTGGGCGAGGACGGTGCGCTCGCCCAGCATGCCCAGCCGGTCGAGGTAGGCGGCCGGGCGCAGGCCGTGGGCGGCGAGGCAGTCCTCGACCTCCTGCTCGGTCTCGGAGAGGTGGATCTGGACCGGCACCTCGCGCTCGGCGCCGAGCTCGGCGATCCAGCGCAGCGAGCTCCTCGCTGACCGTGTAGATCGAGTGCGGGGCGAGCGCCGGCGTCGATCGCCGGCGCCGAGCTCGGCCAGCGCGTCGAGGCTCGCAGCGCGCGCTCCTGCATCGCCTCGGCGTCGCCGTCGGGTCGAACAGCGGCGCCGCCGATCGTCGCCCGCAGCCCCGCGTCGGCGACCGCGCGGGCGGTCGCCTCCGGGTGCCAGTACATGTCCCAGAAGCGGGTCGTGCCGGTGCGGATCATCTCCGCGCAGGCGAGGCGCGCGCCCCAGTAGACGTCCTCGGCCTCGAGCTTCGCCTCGACCGGCCAGATCCTCTCCCCCAGCCAGGGCATCAGCGGCAGGTCGCCGCCGCTGCCGCGGAACAGCGTCATCGCCGCGTGGGTGTGGCCGTTGACCAGCGGCGCGACGAGGGGCGCGCCGCCGGCGTCGATCGTCTCGTCGCCGGGCTCGGCGATGACGTCGGGCCCGAGCGCCACGATCTGCTCCGTCCGCGCAGCGCAGCCCGACCGGCTCGCCGTCGAGCACGGCGCCGGTGACGGTCAGGCGCGTTGCGTTCACGGCCCGACCGCGCCGAGCCGCGGCAGCACCGCCGCGAGGCCGTCGCGCAGCTGCGGATCGCGTTGGCGACGCGGTCGTCCTCGAGCTCGACGACGTCGAGCGCGCCGGCGCCGATCCCGTTGGCGAGGTTGTCGACGACGCAGAGCGCGGCGTAGGCGAGCCCGAGCTCGCCGGCGACGATGCACTCCGAGGCGATCGTCATCCCGACCACGTCGGCGTGGGCGGCGATCAGGCGGATCTCGGCCGGCGTCTCGAAGCGCGGCCCGATCGCCTGCCAGTAGACGCCGCCGTCGCGCGGCTGCCGGCCGCCCGGCTCGCCAGGCCGTCGATCACTTCGCGGCGCCAGCGCGGGGTCGAAGCCCGGTGCGCGGTGGGCGCGGGCGTCGGCGAAGACCGAGAGGCCGAGGTGGAGGGCGATGAAGTCGTCGGGGCAGAGCAGGCTGCCGACCGGCAGCTCGGCGCTGAGCGAGCCGACCGAGCCGATCGCCAGCACGCGGTCGCAGCCCTGCTCGGCCAGCGCCTGCAGGTTGGCGGCGTGGTCGATCTCGTGCGGCAGGACGATAGGTCGCCGGCTCGCCGTGGCGCTGCACGATCGCCGCGCCGTGCTCGGCCGCCGCCGCGGCGATCTCTCACCGCCTGGTCCGAGTGCGTTGCTGCCAAGGATCACCGCCAGTCGTCCCATGGCGCCGATCCTACGTGCGCTGCGGCGGGCGAGGAAAGCGGCAGCGGCCTCTTCGTGGTCGACGATCGGCTCCGGGTAGTCGAGCTTGCGTCGCAGCCTCCAGGCGCCAGGGCTGGTGGACGCCGCCGCCCTCGAGCTCCAGCTCCGGCAGGTAGCGGCGCACGTAGTCGCCGTCGGGATCGAAGCGTTGGGCCTGGCGGATCGGGTTGAAGACGCGGTTGGGCCGGGTGTCGTTGCCGGTGCCGGCCACCCACTGCCAGTTGCCGGCGTTGTTGGCGATCTCGCCGTCGCTGAGCAGATCCCAGAAGTGCCGGGCGCCCGCGCGCCAGTCGAGGTAGAGGTCCTTGGTGAGGAAGGAGGCGACGGTCATCCGCGCCCGGTTGTGCATGAGGCCCTCGCGCCGCAGCTGCCGCATCGCCGCGTCGACGATCGGGTAGCCGGTGTGGCCCTCGCTGCCAGGCATCGAAGGCGCGTCGTGAGCGTGACCAGCGGTCTCCACGCGGACGGTAGTCCCGTTGGGGCAGGGAGGGGAAGGCGGCCAGTACCTGGTGGTGGAAGTCGCGCCAGCAGAGCTGACGGACGAACGCGCCGCCGCCCTCGCGGGCGCGCGCGTCGCGCATCAGCTCCAGTGGCGAGAGGCAGCCGAAGCGCAGGTGGGGCTGAGGTTCGAGGTCGCGTCGCCGGGCAGGTCGTCGTGACTGCCTCATAGCCGGCGATCCGTCGCGAAGGAAGG
>CAWJCX010000001.1:0-53518 GCA_963841395.1 uncultured Actinomycetota bacterium | reverse complement strand
CCGGAACAGGACCAGCAGCCGTCGCAGCCGCCCGCCTCGACGACCGCGCCCCCGCCGACGTCGACCGAGCCGCCGGCCGCCTCGAACCCGCCGTCGACCGGAGCGCCGCAGGGCCGCCCCGCGCCGGCGCGGCAGGGCCAGCCGAGCACGCCGCCGTCCTCGCCGTCGCAGCCGCCGTCCTCCGGGGCCGACGCTCCCGCGCCGACCGACCCGATCGCGGCGTGCGCGCAGTACAAGGCGAACTTCAAGATCTACGCGGACGACGTCAAGGCCAACCGCGAGAGCAAGGTGACGGTCCCGCAGCTGATCACCGTCGGCAAGGCGTGCCGCCAGGCCGACCAGCTCGTGCCGAGCGCGGACGGCACCGTCCAGCCCGACCAGAACGTGCAGGCCGCCGCGATCGACGCGACGACGTGCACGAAGGGCACCCAGGTCGGTGACCCGCTGGTCGGCAACGACGACCCGAAGAAGCCGCTGGTCGCCTGCGACCAGGACGCCACCGCGAAGTACATCCTCAGCCCGTCGTTCCTGTCCGGCACCGAGATCTCCGACGCGAACTCGGCGATCAACCCGGAGGGCGTCGGGTACGTGGTGAACCTCGACTTCAAGGGCGACGGCAGCCGGACCTGGGCGGACTACACGTCGGCCAACGTCGGCAAGCAGGCCGCGTTCGTGCTCGACACGCAGGTCGTGTCCGCGCCGACCATCCGCGAGGCGATCACCGGTGGCAGCACCACGATCAGCGGCGGCGGCCAGGGCGGGTTCAGCGCCGACGAGGCACGCAGCCTGTCCGAGGTGCTGAAGTACGGCTCCCTGCCGCTGTCGTTCGAGTCGTCCGAGGCGGAGACCGTGTCGGCCACGCTCGGCCTGGCCTCGCTGAAGGCGGGCCTCATCGCGGGCGCGATCGGCCTCATCCTCGTGTTCGTCTACTGCCTGTTCTACTACCGGATGCTGGGCCTGCTGACCGCGTTGTCGCTGGTCCTGTCCGGCGTGATCGTGTTCGCGGTGCTGGTGCTGCTCGGCCGGTGGATCGGGTTCACCCTCGACCTGGCCGGAGTCGCGGGCTTCATCGTCGCGATCGGTATCACCGCGGACTCGTTCGTGGTGTTCTTCGAACGCCTCAAGGACGAGATACGCGAGGGCCGGACGTTCCGTTCCGCGGTGCCGCGGGCCTGGGTCCGCGCCCGGCGCACGATCCTGTCGGCGGACGCGGTCATGTTCCTCGCCGCCGGTGTGCTGTACGTGCTCGCCGTGGGCCAGGTGAAGGGCTTCGCGTTCACGCTGGGCATGTCGACCGTGCTGGACCTGGTCGTCGTGTTCTACGTGACCCACCCGCTGGTGGTTCTGGCATCCAAGTCGAAGATGCTGTCCAACCCGAGGTTCTCCGGACTCGGCGCGGTACAGCGGTTGGCGGGCGAACGGCGCAGGGCCGCCGCCGGCACCGCCGTGAAGGAGGCGTGACGTGTCGAGCAACGAGACTCCAGGCGCCACCCCGGCGAAGCGGGACAGCCTGTTCCACCGGATGTACGTCGGCACCGGCGCGTTCGACGTCGTCGGCAAGCGCAAGCGCTGGTACATCTTCTTCGCGCTGCTGATCCTGGTCTGCCTGGCGTCGATCATCTTCCGGGGCTTCAACCTCGGTATCGACTTCAAGGGCGGCACCCGGATCTCGATGCCCGACGAGGGCACGAGCGGCAAGATCACCACCGAGCAGGTCACCGACATCTTCAAGGACACGCTGCGCAAGGAGCCGGCGACGGTCCAGACGGTCGGTTCGGGCGACGCCACGTCGATCCAGATCCGGTCCGAGGCGTTGACCACGACCGAGGTCACCGCCCTGAAGACGTCGCTGTTCGACGACCTGAAGCCGTTGAACCAGGCCGGTGAGCCGAGCGCGCGGTCGATCAGCGACAGCGCGGTGAGCGCGTCGTGGGGCGGCGAGATCTCCCAGCAGGCGCTGATCGCGCTGGGTGTGTTCCTCGTGCTCGTGACCGTGTTCCTGGCGTTCTACTTCGAACGATGGATGGCGGTCGCGGCGCTGGCCGCGCTGGTGCACGACGTCCTGGTGACGGCCGGCGTGTACTCGATCGTCGGCTTCGAGGTCACGCCGGCGACCGTGATCGGTCTGCTGACGATCCTCGGTTTCTCCCTGTACGACACGGTGGTGGTGTTCGACAAGGTCAGGGAGAACACCCGCGGGCTGCTCGGCCTGACCAGGCGGACCTACGCCGAGGCGGCGAACCTGGCGCTGAACCAGACGCTGATGCGCTCGATCAACACGTCGCTGATCGCGGTGCTGCCGGTGCTCGGCCTGCTCGTCGTCGGCGTCGGCCTGCTCGGTGTCGGCACCCTGCAGGACCTGGCGCTGGTGCAGCTGACCGGCATCATCGCGGGTGCGCTGTCCTCGATCTCGCTGGCGACCCCGATCCTGGTCGACCTGAAGATGCGCGAGACGAAGTTCAAGGAGCAGGCGCGCCGGGTGCACGCGCGGCGCGACAACCTGGCCCGCAAGGCCGCCGAGCGCGGCGTGGACGCCACCGGGGAGTACCTCGAGTCCGACCTCGCCCCGTCGACCGACGACGAGTCGCTGGACGCCGACCTGCGCCAGGAGCGGGCGATGGCCGCGGCGTCGAGCGTCCCGGCACGCAACCCGAAGTCGGCCGAGCAGCGCCGGCGGCCGACCGGCAAGCAGGGTGGCCGGCCGACGGGCAAGCAGTCGAGCCGACCGTCGGGCAAGAAGCGTCACTGAACCGGCGGTGCAGCGGCACTGAAGCGGGCGGTGTCCGTGGCACCGGAGAGGTCACACTGGGTGCCATGGACATCGATCGCGCACTGGAGCTGATCCGCACGGTTCCGGACTTCCCGGAGCCCGGGATCCTGTTCCGGGACCTGAACCCGATGTTCGTGTCGCCGAGCGCCTTCGCGGCGGTCGTCGACGCGCTGGCCTCGGCGGTCCCGGCCGAGGCGGACGTGATCGCGCCGGTGGAGGCCCGCGGCTTCCTGCTGGGCGGCGCGATGGCGGTGGCGCTGGGCTGTGGCCTGGTGCCGATCCGCAAGCCGGGCAAGCTGCCGGTGGTGGCCGACCGGGTGGACTACTCCCTCGAGTACGGCACGGCGTCGCTGGAGCTGCCGGCCGGCGTGCTGCCGCGGGGCGCGCGGGTGGCCGTGGTCGACGACGTGCTGGCCACCGGCGGCACCGTGGCGGCGACGTGCGAGCTGGTGGAGCGCGCCGGCGCCGAGGTGGTGTCGGTGTCGGTCGTGCTGGAGCTCGACGGCCTCGGCGGCCGGGAACGCCTGGCGGACAAGAAGATCCACGCCCTGCGGGTGATCTGAGGCCGGTTCAGGCGAACTGCAGCGACCGCTTCGACAGCCCGTACCAGTAGCCGTCGATGACCGACTCCGGCGCGTCCCCGGAGGCCATCGACGCGCCGACGGACACGAACAGCGGCGCGAAGTGCTCGGTCCGCGGGTGGGCCACCCGCCCCGACGGCGCCTTGTGCAGGAAGTCGATCAGCGAGTCGAAGTCGCGTGCCGCCAGCGTCTCCTCGCCCCAGATGTCGAACTCCGCCGACCACGACGGCGCCGCGACGGCCGGGTCGGCCATGGTGATCGCCGACAGGTTGTGCGTGAAGAACCCGCTGCCGATGATCAGCACGCCCTCGTCGCGCAGCGGGGCGAGCCGGCTGCCGACCTCCATCAGCACGGTCGGGTCCAGCGACGGCATCGAGATCTGCAGCACCGGCACGTCCGCGTCGGGGTACATCTCCACCAGCGGCACGTAGGCCCCGTGGTCCAGCCCGCGCGCCGGCTCGTCGTGCACCGGCATGCCGGGGGTCGCGAGGAGCTTGCGGACCTTCTCGGCCAGGTCCGGCGCGCCCGGTGCGGGGTAGGTGACGGAGTAGTACCGCTCGGGGAAGCCCCAGAAGTCGTACACGAGCGGCGCCGGGGTGGTGGCGCCGAGCGTGAGCGGGGCGTTCTCCCAGTGCGCGGACACGATCAGGATCGCGGTCGGCTTCCGGAGGGCCGCGGACCAGGCCGCCAGCTCGCCGGTCCACACCTGGTCGTCGGCCAGGGGCGGGGCGCCGTGACTGAGGTAAAGGACCGGCATCGACATGACAACTCCGTAAGTTGAAGCTTCAACAATATCCTAGCATCAACCCGTTGACGGTTCCTCGATCGATCCGCAGCTATTCTCAGTGCAAAGGGAGCCGCGTAGTGAGTCAAAATGTCGAGACAGGTGCGCAGCAGGACGACGCCGCACCACAGGTCCCGCAGCGGGTGCCGTCCGCGACGCGGCGGGTACGCGCGCGCCTCGCCAGGCGTATCACCGCCCAGCGGTCCGCGCCCGTCAAGCAGGTGCTCGAGCCGCTCGCCGCGGTCCACCGGGAGCTGCACCCCAAGGCCGACCTCGCGCTGCTCCAGCACGCCTACGACATCGCCGAGGAGGCGCACCGCGGCCAGCGGCGCAAGTCCGGCGACCCGTACATCACCCACCCGCTCGCCGTCGCCACGATCCTGGCCGAGCTGGGCATGGACACGATCACGCTCGTCGCGGCGCTGCTGCACGACACGATCGAGGACACCGACTACGCGCTCAAGAGCCTGAACGAGGACTTCGGCGAGGAGGTCGCGCGCCTCGTCGACGGCGTCACCAAGCTGGACAAGGTGCAGCTCGGCAGCGCGGCCGAGGCGGAGACCATCCGCAAGATGGTCATCGCGATGGCGCGCGACCCCCGGGTGCTGGTGATCAAGCTCGCCGACCGGCTGCACAACATGCGCACGATGCGCTTCCTGCCGCCGGAGAAGCAGGCGAAGAAGGCGCGCGAGACCCTCGAGGTGCTCGCCCCGCTCGCGCACCGGCTCGGCATGGCCACGGTCAAGTGGGAGCTCGAGGACCTCGCGTTCGCGATCCTGCAGCCGAAGAAGTACGACGAGATCGTCCGCCTCGTCGCCACCCGCGCGCCCTCGCGCGACACCTACCTGCACAAGGTCACCGACGAGCTGACCTCGCAGCTGGAGGCGTCGCGGATCAACGCCAAGGTCGAGGGCCGGCAGAAGCACTACTACTCGATCAACCAGAAGATGATCGTCCGCGGCCGCGACTTCGACGACATCAACGACCTGGTCGGCGTGCGCATCCTGGTCGACGACGTGCGCGACTGCTACGCCGCGATGGGCGTGGTGCACGCGCTCTGGCAGCCGATGCCGGGCCGGTTCAAGGACTACGTCGCCCAGCCCCGGTTCAGCGTCTACCAGTCGCTGCACACCACGGTCATCGGGCCGGACGGCAAGCCGCTCGAGGTGCAGATCCGCACCAACGACATGCACCGCACCGCCGAGTACGGCATCGCCGCGCACTGGCGGTACAAGGAGACCAAGGGCACCCACGACGGCCAGACCGTCGAGGTCGACGAGATGGCCTGGATGCGCCAGCTCCTCGACTGGCAGCGGGAGGCCGCCGACCCCGGCGAGTTCCTCGACTCGCTGCGCTACGACCTCGCCGCCCGGGAGATCTTCGTCTTCACGCCCAAGGGCGACGTGCAGACGCTGCCCGCCGGCTCGACCCCGGTCGACTTCGCCTACGCCGTGCACACCGAGGTCGGCCACCGCTGCATCGGCGCGCGGGTCAACGGCCGGCTGGTGGCGCTGGAGCGCAAGCTCGAGAACGGCGACGTGGTGGAGATCTTCACCTCGAAGGCCGAGGGCGCCGGACCGACCCGCGACTGGCTCGCGTTCGCCGCCTCGCCGCGGGCCCGGGCGAAGATCAAGCAGTGGTTCGCCAAGGAGCGCAAGGAAGAGGCGATCGAGGCCGGCAAGGAGGCGATCACCAAGGAGGTGCGCCGGGTCGGCCTGCCCATGCAGCGGCTGGTGTCGGCGGACTCCATGGCCGCGCTCGCCCGGGAGCTGCGCTACACCGAGATGAGCGCGCTGTACGCGGCCGTGGGGGAGGGCCACACCTCCGCGCGGCACGTCGTGCAGCGGCTCGTCGCGCTGCTCGGCGGCGTCGAGCACGCCGAGGACGAGCTGGCCGAGCGGGCCACGCCGTCCACCGTCACCCGCCGGCGGCCGACCGGCGACGCGGGCGTGATCGTCACGGACGCGAGCGACGTGTGGGTCAAGCTGGCCCGCTGCTGCACCCCGGTGCCCGGCGACGACATCCTGGGCTTCGTCACCCGCGGCGGCGGCGTGAGCGTGCACCGGAAGGACTGCACCAACGCCGGCGAGCTGCTGGAATCGCCGGAACGCCTGGTGGACGTGGAGTGGGCGCCCTCGGAGTCGTCGGTGTTCCTGGTGGCCATCCAGGTGGAGGCACTCGACCGGCACCGGCTGCTCTCCGACATCACGAAGGTGCTGGCCGACGAGAAGGTCAACATCCTGTCCGCGTCGGTGACGACGTCGCGGGACCGGGTGGCGGTGAGCCGCTTCAGCTTCGAGATGGGCGACCCGAAGCACCTCGGGCACGTGCTGAAGGTCGTGCGCAGCGTCGAGGGCGTGTACGACGTGTACCGGGTGACCTCGGCGTCCTGACCGGGCCCGCGTCCGTTTCGTTCAAGACCGGGTCGCGCGGCGCCCGTAGGTTGGGGCCGTGACCACGACGACCTCGACCGTCCTCGACCGTGCCGCCGGCTACGTCCTGAGCTCCGCCCGCCTCCTGGAGCGCCGCCGGTTCGACCACCTCTTCGCCGGCGGCGGCGCCGACGCGGTCGTCGCCGCGCTGCGGCCCTACCGCAACCCCGACGGCGGGTTCGGCCACGCGCTCGAGCCGGACTGCCGGGCGCCGGGCAGCCAGCCGGTCACCGCCCTCGCCGCGCTCGGATTTCTCGACGAGGCCGGTGCGCTGGGCGGCGAACTCGTGCGTGGTGTATGTGACTACCTGCATTCCGTGAGTGCGCCGGATGGCGGCGTGCCGTTCGTGCATCCGTCCGCGCGGGGATTTCCCATGGCGCCTTGGTGGCAGATTCCCGACAGCTACGAAGGTTCGCTCATCCCCACCGCGAACATCGCCGGGCTGTTGCACAAGAACGAGTTCGACCACCCGTGGCTCGGGCCCGCCACCGAGTTCTGCTGGAATCGGGTCGACATGCTCACCGACACCCATCCCTACGAAGTGCTGGCGTGCCTGGCATTTCTCGATCACGCGCCGGACCGCGACCGGGCGGCGCGGGCGGCCGACCGTCTCGGCGAGACTGTCCGAAAAGGACAACTGGTGCGCGTCACGGGTGACGAGCCGGCGCCGGCGGGCTACTCGGCCGGCGAGGTGAAGTATCCTCACGACTACGCGCCGCGCCCGGAAAGTCTTGCCCGGCAATGGTTCTCGGACAGCGAGCTGGAGTCCGGACTGGACATTCTGCTCGCCGAGCAGCGTGCGGACGGCGGCTGGCCCGTGCCGTGGCGGATCTGGAACCCGGTGATCGAGTACGAGTGGGGCGGCTGGCTGACCATCGAGGCGCTGACGGTTCTCACCGCGCACGGTCGCCTCTGAGCGTCACCGGCTGTTGTTCTTCGCCACCTCCTGCTGAGCCTGCGCGACCTCCTCGATGGTCGCGGCGATAACGTCCGTCTGGTTTTCGAGTTGGTCGCACAGGTGAATGAACGCCTGTTTTTGCGCGGGATGCGTCGCGGGTACGGCATCGAGGTCGGTGCTCATCAACCAGTCGAAAAGCACCACGGCGTCCGCGCGGCAGAGTTCGAGGCGCACGGTCGGCGGCTGCGAATCCATGGACGTATCTTGCCCGTGTTGCGCATAGTGCGCTACGACCTTCCCAAATGTCTGTTTTTCACGCACTCCGCAGGAATTCCGTCGGGCGGACTCCGGCGAGGGCGCGCACCTCCCTCGACAGGTGCGCCTGGTCGGCGTAGCCGGCCCGGTAGGCGACGTCGGCCAGCCCGGTACCGCCGCGGGCGAGGCGCATCGCCCCGGTGAACCGCAGCACCCGCGCCAGCACCTTCGGTCCGTAGCCGAACGCCGCGAGGCAGCGCCGGTGCAGCTGCCGCTCGGTCAGCCCGACCGCGTCGGCCATCGCGCCCACCCGGGCGCCGGAGCGAGCCAGGGCGAGCAGCTCCGGCACCGCCGGATCGGGGTCGGCCCGCACCCGCGCGAGCACCGCGTCGCCGAGCACGGCCTGGGCGCGCGACGTCGAGGCGGTGGCCGCGAGTGCGTCCGCGAGCCGGCCCGTGTCCGCCCACAGGTCCGCCAGCCCGACCCGCTCGTCGCGCAGCGCGTCGGCCGGCACGCCCAGCCCTGCCGCCGAGTGACCGGTGTGGAAGCGGACGCCGACCAGCTCGCCCGGTAACGCCCGCGACACGTGCGCCCGGGTGTCCGGCCCGGCCACCCACAGGTGGCCGCTCTCGCGGTGCCACATGACGTCGACGCACGCGTCCGGCACGATCCGCTGCGCGCCGACCGCCCCGGCCACGTGCCGCGACCAGACGCAGGTGAACAGGCCTCGCCCCGCCGCGGGGGCCGGACGCTCCAGGTATCGGTCCACGTCCGGGATTGTGGCAGCGGCCACCGACAGAAGTCAGCCGACGGTCGCGGTGGTGATCTTCACCGGCTTCGCCGGCGGGCCGTCCTCCGGCGAGGCGGCGCCGGGCCCGATGCCGCGCTTGGCGATCGCGTCGAGCGTGGCGAGGCCGGTCTGGTCGACGGTGCCGAAGACCGCGTAGCTCGGCGGCAGCGTGGAGTCCGCGTAGACCAGGAAGAACTGGCTGCCCCCGGTGTCCGGCCCGGCGTTGGCCATGGCCACCGTGCCGCGCGGGTAGGTCACCAGCTGCTGGCCGGACGCGTCCGGCGCGGAGGCCGGCAGGGAGGTCGGCAGCTCGTCCGGGATCGTGTAGCCCGGCCCGCCGGTGCCGTTGCCGTCGGGGTCGCCGCACTGCAGGACCTTGAGCGCGGCGGACGTGGTGAGCCGGTGGCAGACGGTGCCGTCGTAGAACTTCTTCCCCGTGAGGTGGACGAAGCTGCGGACCGTGCACGGCGCGTCGTCGGCCTGGAGCGCGATCGTCACGTTGCCGCTGTCGGTCGCGAGCACGACCTGGGACGCGGTGACGTCCTCGTCGGGCGGCAGGCCGGCCGGCGCGTCCTGGCCGGGCGACTCGACGAACCGGCAGGAGTCGCCGGGGTCGGCCGCGGTGCCCGGTGCGGCCGACCGTGACGTCGAGGGCGCCGAGGTGGACGAGACCGCCTCGCCGCCCGTGCGGGTCGAGCACCCGGCGGCGAGGACCGCCGCGACCAGGAGCCCGGCGGCCGCGAAACGCCGCACGTCAGTCCGCGGCCGTGGCGGACTCGATGGTCACCGGCAGCTTGGGCGCACCGTCGTCGGGGCTCTGGCCCGCGGTGATGCCACCCTTGGCGATCTTGTCGATGACCTTCAGGCCGGCCGAGCTGACCTCACCGAACACGGTGTAGTTCGGCGGCAGGGTCGAGTCCCCGTAGACGATGAAGAACTGGCTGCCGCCCGAGTTCGGCCCGGCGTTGGCCATGGCCAGCATGCCGCGCTCGTAGATGCTCAGCGGCTGCCCGCCGGCCTGCGCGGCGGGTGCCGGGGTCAGATCCTTCGGGCAGCTCGTCCGGGATGCTGTAGCCGGGACCGCCGGTGCCGTCGCCCTTCGGGTCGCCGCACTGGAGCACCTTGAGGCCCGCCGAGGCGGTCATCCGGTGGCACTTCGTGCCGTCGAAGAACTTCTCCTTGACCAGGTGCTCCATGCTCTCCACGGTGCACGGGGCCTGCGCGCGGTCCAGCTTCGCCGAGACGTCGCCCTGGTTGGTCTTCAGGTCGACCTGCACGGTGCCCTTCTTGGGCGCGTCGGCCGGGTCGTCCGGCATCCCCACGTCCTTCTCGGACTTCTCGGCCGGGTTCTCCTTGAACTTGCACGGCCCGTCGGTGGTCTTCTCCGCCGAGTCGGTGTCGCTCGGGTTGGCGGCCGCCGTCGAGTCGTCCGGGCCCAGGTTGGACAGCCAGAACACGAGACCGACCACCGCGATCACCACGATCACGGTCAGGCCGACGCCCCAGATGCGGCGCCTCTTGGCGCGTTCCACCCGGCGGGCGAGCTGGCGCTCCAGCTTGCGCTTGGCTGCCTGCCGGCGCTGCTCGTTGCTCGGCACCCGGCACCCTCCTGACCTCAGACGTCCATGCCGGGCGGCAGTCTATGGGTACCCCCGGTAAGAACCGTGTGGAGGTCCACAAAATCTCAGCTGATTGTCAGAATGCCATCCACAGGCGGTGTCCCCGGTGCCCCCTGGTAGTGAGAAGCTGGATACTAGGCGTGGCAGCGCCGTGACTGGTGACCGGCGGCGCGGACTGACAAGGTGGACCCATGCAAGACAGGCGCGACGACGGGACATCGCCGTTCGCCGATGAGCTGGAGCGGTTGCTCCGCAAGCGCGGCCTGTCCTGGCGTCGCCTCTCCGACCTCATCGGCTACACGCCGAGCTGGTTGTCGAAGATCAAGCACGGTGCGCCGCCGTCCGCCGAGCTGGCCCGCAAGTGCGACCAGGTCCTCGAGGCGGACGGCCAGCTCATCGCCCTCGCCGCGTCGACGGGCGGCCCGGTGCGCCTGGCCCAGCTCCCGGCCGCGGCCGCCACGTTCGTCGGCCGCGAGGCCGAGCTGTACGCGCTGTCCGGGATCCTGTCCTACGAGGGCGAGCCGGGTACTCCGCAGCTCGTCGCCATCGACGGGCCGCCCGGTGCGGGCAAGACCGCGCTGGCCCTGCGCGTGGCGCACAGCGTGGCCGACCAGTACTCCGACGGCCAGCTCTACGTCGACCTGCGCGGCTACTCGCCCGGACGCCCAGCCCCGCATCGTCGACGAGGTGCTGGAGGAGTTCCTCACCGCGCTCGGCGTGCAGATCGACGTCATCCCCGCCGGGCTCGAGGCCCGCGCCAAGCTCTACCGCTCGGTCCTCGCCGACCGGCGGGTCCTGGTCGTGCTCGACAACGCCGCCGACTCCCCGCAGCTGGAGCCGCTGCTGCCCGCGTCGTCGGGTTGCGGCGTCGTGGTGACCAGCCGCAAGCGGCTCGGCGGCCTCCCCGTCCAGGGCGACCGGCGAATCACGCTCGGCCCCATGGCCGAGGAGGAGTCGACCACGCTGCTGTGCAAGGTCATCGGCAAGGAGCGCGCCTCCGCCGAGCCGGACGCGATCCGCGCGCTGGCCGGCCGCTGCGGCCATCTGCCGCTGGCGCTGCGCATCGCGGCGGAGCGCGTGGCCACCCACCCGCACCACTCGGTCAGCCTGCTGGTGGAGGAACTCGCCTCCGAGGAGCTGCGCCTCTCGGCGCTCGCCACCGACGACTCGGTGGCGGTCAAGACGGTCTTCTCCTGGTCCTACCGCGACCTGTCCGCCGACGCCGCCCGGATGTTCCGGCTGATCGGCCTGCACGCCGGCTCGCACGTCCGCGCCGGTGCCGCGGCGGCGCTCGCCGAACCAGCGCGTGGTGCACGCGCGCCGGCTGCTCGACCGGCTCACCGGCGTCCACCTGCTCGAGGGACTGGGCAACGACCGCTACCGGATGCACGACCTGCTGCGGGTGTACGCGGCCGAGCAGGCGGCCGAGGAGGAGCCGGAAGAGCAGCGCGTGCTCGCGCTGCGCCGGATGGTCGACTGGTACCTGCACAACACCTACGCGGCCAACCACGTGCTGGCCCCCCAGCGGCACGACCCGGTGCTGGAGAAGTCCGAGTTCGACGTGGACGTCGGCCGACTTCGACTACGACTCCGCGCTGCAGTGGTGCGAGCTCGAGATGTCCAACATCGCCACGGCCACCCGCACCGCCGTCGAGATCGGCGACAACGTCGGGGCGTGGAAGCTGCCCGCCGGCTCGTTCAACTACCTGCACCTGCGCAAGCGCTGGACGGCCTGGGTCGCCTCGCACGAGGTCGGCGTCATCGGCGCCCGCCGGGTGGGCGACCGGTACGGCGAGGCGTGGGTGCTCAACAACCTGGCCGTCGCGTACCGGGAGCTGCGCCGGATCGACGAGGCCAAGGACTGCTTCATGCAGGCCCGCGCGCTGCGCATCGAGCTCGGCGACCGCGTCGGGCAGGCGTGGAGCCTCACCGGCATCGGGTTCATCGGCTTCGACCAGAGCCGGTTCGACGCCGCCGCGCTGCACTTCGGCGAGGCGCTGGACATCTTCCGCGAGGTCGGCGACCGGCACGGCGAAGGCATCGCGCTCGCCAACGTCGGCGACGCCTACCGGTGCCTGTCCGACTACGACCGGGCGGTCGACGCGCTCGAGCAGGCGCTGGCGCTGTTCCGGGACATCGAGGACCGCTACGGCGAGTGCTACACGCTCGTCAAGCTCGGCGAGACCTACTCCGAGCTCAACCGGCAGGCCGACGCGCTCGACTGCTTCCAGCGGGCGCTGGACACCCGGCGCGAGCTCGGCGACCGGTGGGGCGTGGGGGAGACCCTGCACAAGCGCGGACTGGTGCTCGTCGACAGCGGCCAGACCGACCTCGGCGCGGCGTCGCTGCGCGAGGCGTTCGCCATCTTCGACGAGCTCGGCGACCCGCGCGCGGCCGACGTGCGCGAGCTGCTCAACCAGAACGCCTGAGTCCGGCCTTTCGGCGCGTCAGCCTTTCAGCTCAGCCTTTCCGCTCAGCCTTTCAGGGACGCGAACATCAGGTCCAGGAATGCCGGCACGTCGACGGATTCCGCGACCTTGACCGGAACCCGGCCCGCACCGGCATTCGTGGAAATGTACGCGTCGCTGGAGATGGACCGCAGATCCGACACGACCTGGCCGCGGGTGTGCGTGCCGGTCAGCTCGACCCCGAGCGGCATCTTCCGGTAGCCGGCCAGTTTCGAGTCCAGCGCGACGGCCGCCGCGAGCGGGTCGTGCAGCGTGCAGGAATGCTCGCCGAACATATTCGAGTAGAACTGTCCGTAGTGGTCCAGGATTTTGTTCGCGAAATCCGCGCGCGGCCCTTTCAACTCGGCCAGCGCGGCGAGCCATTCGGTGCCGACCCGGGCCTGTTCGGTGGCATCCAGGGCGCACGAGAGTCAATTCCGTGAAACCGGCGCCGAGGACCAGATCGGCCGCCTCCGGGTCGTGATAGAAGTTCGCGTCGGCGTACGGGGTGATGTTCCCGGGCACGGTGACCGCGCCACCCATGACGACGACCGAGCGCAGCAGGTTCGGCAGGTCGGGCTCGAGCAGCACCGCGAGTGCGACGTTCGTCAGCGGCCCGAGCGCGAGCAGGGTCAGCTCGCCGGGGTGGGTCCGGGCCAGGCGCACGATCTGCTCAGCGGCCGAACCCGTCGCGAGGGAGCCCGTGGGCAGCGGGCCGGCGTGTCCGCCCAGCCCGTCGTCACCGTGCACGAACTCGGCGGTCTGCAGCTGCTGGGCCAGCGGGCGTGCGGCCCCGACGGTCACCGGCGGGTCGAGCTGGACCAGCTCGAGCACGCGAAGCGCGTTGAGCGCGCCGACCGACGCGGGCACGTTGCCGTGGACACTTCCCACGGCGACGATCTCGGCGTCCTCCTGGGCCGCCAAGTACATGATCGCGAGGGCGTCGTCAATCCCCGGATCAGTATCGAGAATCAGTCGCACGCTGTGGCACTCAACCAGACAACCCGGTCGCAATGAAAGTCCGGGGTGCTGTGATGTGATCATGTGTATGCAGGTATGTGTTTTCTGCGGATCATCCACAGGTACCGGTCCGGCATACGTCGCCGCCGCCGAGCAGGTCGGCCGCACCCTGGCCGAACGCGAAATCGGGCTCGTCTACGGCGGCGCGAGCGTGGGCACGATGGGCGCCGTCGCCGACGCCGCGCTCGCGGCGGGCGGCCGGGTCACCGGCGTGATACCGCGGAGTCTCGTCGACCGCGAGCTCGCCCACCGCGGCCTCACCGACCTGCACGTGGTCGCCGACCTGCACGAACGCAAGGCGAAGATGGCCTCGCTCGCGGACGCGTTCCTCGCCCTGCCCGGCGGCGCTGGCACGCTGGAGGAGCTGTTCGAGGTGGTCACCTGGGCGCAGCTGGGCCTGCACGACAAGCCGATCGCGCTGCTCGACGTCGACGGCTTCTACCAGCCGATGCTGACGTTGCTGGACCACATCGCGGGACAGGGCTTCCTCCGGGCCGGATATCGGGACATGCTCATCGTCGACACGGACGTGGCACCGATACTCGATCGGTACGCAGACCACCGGGCCCCGCGCGATAAGTGGGCTTCCGGACACGGTGAGTGATTCCCGACCGCATGCCGTGACTCCCCCATTAGGTGTTTCCTGAAACCGTCAACACCTCAACACTGTTCAGCTGTTCTGTGACTCCCGATAGTTACCTGTATACGGCCGGTGAGGGCGTGATCAACGGGGACCGGGCCGTTCGCCACAGGTTCAGCACTGCAGGGGAGACAGTTGATGAGCACCGCGAAAGCGGGATCCGGACAGGGATCGGCGACGGGGGCCGCCGACCCGAGTTCCGAACACGAGCAACCAGAGATCGTCGCGCCGAGATCCGGCGACCGGCCGCTGCAGTCGGTGCCGGTCCATCGCCGGTGCGACTCCTGCGGCCAGGTCCTGGAGGACCGGCCGACCGGGCTGATCGAGCGCTGGCACTGGGACGAGGTCGCGGCCGAGGAGATCGCCCGGTCGCGTGGCCGTGGCCTGTCGATCGCGCTGATCATGATCGACCTGGACCGCTTCAAGGACGTCAACGACAACTACGGCCACCTCGCGGGCGACGCGATCCTGCGCGGCGTGGCCGACGTCATCCGGGAGACCACCCGCCCCAACGACCTGGCCTGCCGCTACGGCGGCTCGGCGGGCGACGAGTTCATGGTCCTGCTGCCCGAGGCCGAGCTCTCGGCGGCGCTGGCGGTCGCGGAGCGCATCCGCACAGGGGTCAGCAACATGTCGGTGACCGCCAAGGTCACCCGCGACCTGTCGGCCACCATCGAGGGCCTGACGGCGTCGATCGGCGTCGCCACGTACTGCCTGGGTGACCTCGCCGAGCTGGACCTGGAAGACCTGATGCTCGACGCCGACGTGTCACTGCGCGCGGCCAAGCGGCACGGCCGGGACCGGATCTGCGTGGCCAACGTCGACGTCACCGGCGAGCAGACCAACAACAACCGCGCCGACCGCCGGCTGGCGTCCTGGTCCCGCTTCCGCCGCCTCCGCTCGGTCTGACCTCGCGGGGCGGCGTGTAAGTTTCGGCTCGTGCTCGTTGTCGGTTTCCCCACCGGGGCCTTGCAGGCCAACTGTTATCTCGTCGCGCCCGGTGAGGGCGAGCCGTGCGTGATCGTCGACCCTGGGCAGGACGCGGTCGAACCGATCACCGAGGCGTTGCGCAAGCACCGGCTGTCGCCGGTGGCGGCGTTGCTCACGCACGGCCACTTCGATCACGCCTTCTCCGTGGCGCCGATCTGCGACGGCAACGACATCCCGGCGTGGATCCACCCCGAGGACCGGGACATGCTCTCCGACCCGCTGCGGGGCGTCAGCTTCGGCGGCGGGGACTTCTTCGGCGGCAAGCTCGAGATGCGCGAGCCGGCGGAGGTGCGCGAGCTGGCCGACGGCGTGATGCTGGAGCTCGCCGGCCTGTCGCTGGCCGTCGACCACACGCCCGGGCACACGCGCGGTTCGGTCGTGTTCCGCAGCGAGCTGGACGAGGGCGGCCGGGTGCTGTTCGCCGGGGACACGCTCTTCGCGGGCTCGATCGGCCGCACCGACCTGCCCGGCGGCGACTCGCGCGAGATGACCACGACGCTGCGAACCAAGATGCTGCCGCTGCCCGACGACACCATCGTGCTGCCGGGACACGGCCCCGGCACGACGATCGGCCGCGAACGTGCCTCGAACCCGTTCCTGCTGGGGCTGGACGACCCGAGCGCCACCGACCCGAGCGCGACCGGGCCGGGCAGGGGCCTGTGAGGTGACCCCACCGAGCAACACCCCCGAGCGCGTCCCGCTCACCCTCACCGACCAGACCAGCTCGCGCCGCCGCGGCTGCGTCGCGTTCGGGGTCGCGCTGGTGTTCGGCGCCGCCGTCGGCGGGCTCGTCGGCCTCCTGGCCGGTCAGACCGCGGCGCTGATCACGGCCGCGGCCGTGGTGGTCCTGCTGACCCTGCTGTCGTGGGTGTCCGGCCGGCGCACGCTGTGGCTCGAGGGCGACCTCGTGGTGGCCAAGGCGATCGGCCGCAAGACCGTCGACCTGCGCCACGCGGACAAGATCGAGCTGCTGGTCACGGACATCCGCGGCACCCGGACCGTCGGGCTCCTGCTGGCCGGCGGCAACCGGACGGTCAACCTGTCGCTCGCGGTCTACTCCGGCACCGGCGGCCGCGAGCTCGGCATCCTGGTGCTGCGTCGCCTCGCCGACATCATGGCCGGCAGCGAGAACACGGCCGGGCTGGTCTTCTCCCAGCTCCTCGTCGCGCAGCTGCGGGCCGAGGCGAAGGGCGAGGCCGCGGCCGACCGCCCGCTCTATCGGCTCGCGTCGCTCGCGCCGACCGGCCGGCTCGCGCAGCGGCTCAAGCCGGAGGCCATCACGCGGTTCGTCGCGAGCCTCGACTGATCGGCGCGGGCTCGGCGGAGGCCACCGCGGCGGCGAGGAACGTCGTGATCGGCACCGCGGCGATCAGGCCGATGCTGCCGACGAGGGTGCGCACGATCTCCTGGGCGATCACCTGCGAGCTGAGGATGGTGCCCAGCCCGACCCCGGCGACCGACGAGTACAGCAGCAGCGGCAGCGCGGCGCCGGCGTAGGCCATCACGAGCGTGTTCACCGCAGAGGCGACGTGGTCGCGGCCGATCCGCAGCGCGGAGTTGTAGAGCTCCAGCCGGGTCAGCGCCGGGTTCGCCGCACGCAGCTCCCAGACCGCGCTCGTCTGGGTCACGGTCACGTCGTCGAGGACGCCGAGCGCGCCGATCACCACCCCGGCGAGCAGCAGGCCGCGGGTGTCGATGGGTCTGTCGAGCACCCCGACCAGGGTCGCGGTGTCGTCGTCGAGACCGGTGAGCTTCGCGAACGCGGCCCACGCCGCGCCGAGCACGCCGATCATGGCGAGGCTGACCATCGTGCCGAGCACTGCGGTCGACGTGCGGGCGGTCAGGCCGTGGGTGAGGTACAGGACGGCGAACATGATCAGTCCGGCGCCGAAGATCCCGACCAGCAGCGGGTTCTCCCCGTCGATGATCGCCGGCAGTACGAACAGCGCGAGCACCGCGAAGCTCAGCCCCAGGGCGAGCAGCGCCTTGAGCCCCTGCCAGCGGCCGAGGACCAGCACGACGACCGCGAACAGCGCCGCCAGCAGCAGGAGCGGGACGCCGCGCTGGAAGTCGACGAGCTGGTAGGAACCGCCGTCCGCGGGGTTGCCACCGGCGTAGGCCAGCACGACCTCGTCGTCGACGGTGAACCGCGGCGAGCTCGGTTCGAGCGGCACGACCGTGCGGATCTCCCGGTTCGGCGCGTCCCCGTCGGACATCCGGACGCCGACGACGAGGCAGTCGTCCTCGCCGGGCTGGTCGCCGACCTGGACCGCGCCGCTGCACGACCCGGTCTGCACGCCGGTGACCACGCCGTGCACGGGCCGCCCGGCCGGGCTCTTGGTGTCGGCGTGCCCGCCGAACGGGAACAGCAGGACCGTGCCGGCCACGGCCGCGAGCGCGAACGGCACGAGCAGGAACGCCAGCAGCCTGCGCACCCGGCTCGACGCGGGTGGCGGAGGCGCGTGGTCGTGGTGATGGTGACCGCCGGTCGCCGGCGCGTCCTCGTCGGCCCGGCGTGGGGCCGTCACCCGGGGGATCGGTTCGGTCTCGCGATCCTGCATCCGGGCAGTGTTCCAGCCAGGCGCGGCCGCGCCGCGCGCGGGCGCCAATCCACTGTGGACATCGGCTCGAGCCGGCCGCCAGCGACTCTCGACCGCCACGGCCGTGGCGGTGGAATCCTGAACACGCAGGGTCGTTGTCGCCGAGTGCTGAAGGAGGACAGATGAACGCCAGCACCGAGTTGCAGGTCTGGACCACTCCGGACTTCGTGGAGTACGAGACGCCGATGGAGGTCACCGCCTACGCGGCGCGGATGGACTGACCGTCAGGTCGGCCGCCGGCGGCCGGGGCCCGACAGCCCCGGCCGCCGGGCAACACACATTCGGAGGTGTCAGCGTGTCCGACCCGACTTCCGCGCGCAGTGACGAGGACTTCGTCGCCGCCCTGCGCGGCCTCTCGCACCGGTACTGGGGAACGCATCCGTTCCACCACCGCATGCACGCCGGCGAGCTCTCCGCCGCACGAGCTGCGGGTGTGGGCGGCCAACCGGTGGTACTACCAGAGCGTGCTGCCGCAGAAGGACGCGGCGATCATCGCCAACTGCCCGGTGCCGGACGTGCGCCGGGGCTGGCTCGACCGGATCGTGTACCACGACGGCACCGCCGACGGAGACGGCGAGAGCGGCCGCGAGCGCTGGCTGCGGCTCTGCGAGGCCGTCGGGCTGACCCGGGACGAGGTCCTCGACGAGCGGCACGTGGTGCCCGGCGTCCGGTTCGCCGTCGACGCGTACGTGACGTTCGCGCGCACCAGGCCGTGGGTCGAGGCGGTCGCGTCCGGACTCACGGAGATGTTCTCCGGGCACCTGATGCAGCGCCGCGTCGGTGACATGCTCGCCAACTACGACTGGATCGAGCCCGCGGACCTCGCCTACTTCACCAACCGCATCGAGGCGGTCGCCGGCGAAGGGAAGTCCACTGTGGACATCGTGGTCCGGTACTGCACGACGCGTGCGGCGCAGGACCGGGCGATCGCGGCGCTGTCGTTCAAGTGCGACGTGCTGTGGTCCATGTTGGACGCCATCGAGCGCGCGGCCGCAGATGAGTAGGCCGCGCCTGCGCCGTGGCGTACGGCTCACGTTCGACAAGACCAGGGACACCCACGTGCTGCTGTTCCCCGAGGGCGTGCTGGTGCCCAACGCGACCGCGGCCGCGGTCCTGGAGCTGTGCGACGGCGCCACCGGTGTCCAGGAGATCGCGTCACGGCTGGCCGGGCGGTTCCACGGAGTGCGCGCGGACGACGTCACGGCCGTGCTGGACCGGCTCGCAGACCGGAGGGTCGTGGAATGGGCGTGACCGCCGAACCGCCGCTGGGCATGCTCGCCGAGCTGACCCACCGCTGCCCGCTGCACTGCCCGTACTGCTCGAACCCCGTGGAGCTGGCCGCCAAGCGCGACGAGCTGACGACCGAGCAGTGGCTGTCCGTCCTCGACGCCGCCCGCGACCTCGGCGTGCTGCAGGTCCACATGTCCGGCGGCGAGCCGCTGCTGCGCCCGGACCTGCCGGAGCTGGTCGGCCGCGCGTCGGACCTGGGCTGCTACGTGAACCTGGTGACGAGCGGGCTCGGCCTGACCGCCGACCGCCTGGCCGGGCTCGTCGACCGCGGGCTGGCCCACGTGCAGCTGTCCGTGCAGGGCGCCGACGCCGCGCGGGCCGACCTGATCGCCGGCGCGAAGGCGCACGCCCGCAAGATCGAGGCGGCCGCCGTCGTCCGCGAGGCCGGGCTGCCGCTGAGCGTGAACGTGGTGCTGCACAAGGCCAACCACGACGTCGCCGCGCTCATCGAGCTGGCCGAGCGGATGGGCGCGGACCGCCTCGAACTCGCGAACACCCAGTACTACGGCTGGGCTCTGCGCAACCGGACCGCGCTGATGCCCACGCGCGAGCAGCTCGCCGCGGCCGAGCCCGTCGTGCGGGCCGCGGCGGAGCGGCTGCGCGGGCGCATGGAGATCGTCTACGTGGTGGCCGACTACTACGAGAAGTACCCGAAGCCGTGCATGTACGGGTGGGGCGCGCGGCAGCTGACCGTGGCGCCCAACGGCGACGTGCTGCCGTGCCCGGCCGCGTCGGTGATCACCACGCTGCCGGTCGAGAACGTCACGCGCCGGCCGCTGGCCGACATCTGGTACTCCTCGGAGTCGTTCAACGCCTTCCGCGGTGACGAGTGGATGCGCGACCCGTGCCGCACCTGCGAGCGCCGCTCGCTGGACTTCGGCGGCTGCCGCTGCCAGGCGTTCATGCTGACCGGCGACGCGGCGGCCACGGATCCGGTGTGCGGGCTGTCGCCGGACCGCGGGATCGTGGACGGCATCCTGGCCGCCGAGGCCGCGGCGGAGGTGCCGCCGTTCGTCATGCGCAAGCCGACGGTCGCGCGGTGAAGGTCCGGCTGCTCGGCACCGCGGCCGGTGGCGGGTTCCCGCAGTGGAACTGCGCGTGCCCGATGTGCGCGCGGGCCGGGACCCCGGGCGTGCCGGCCCGCACGCAGGACTGCCTCGCCGTCAGTCCACAAGGGACGGACTGGTACCTCGTCAACGCCTCGCCGGACATCCGCGCGCAGGTGCTCGCCACGCCGGAGCTCGCGCCCGGGCCGGGGCCGCGGGACACGCCGCTGCGCGGTGCGCTGCTGACCGACGCGGAGCTGGACCACACGCTCGGCCTGATGCTGCTGCGCGAGGGCCGCGGGCTGTCGGTGTGGGCGCCCCCGGCCGTGCTGCACGCGCTGGCCGCCCGGTTCCCGGTCCAGGACCTGGTGGCCCACTACGGCGACTGGCGGTTCTCGCCCGCCGCCGCGTTCGCGGCACTCGAGGTGTCCGTGCTCGCGGTGAGCGACAAGCGGCCCAAGTACGCCCGAGACTCCACAGTGGACGGTCCGTGGGTGGTCGCCTACCGGCTGCGCGACCCGGCGACCGGCGGCGTACTGGTGTACGCGCCGTGCCTCGCGACCTGGCCGGCGGGCTTCGACGAGTTCGTCGACGGGGCGGGCTGCGTGCTGCTGGACGGCACGTTCTTCTCGGCCCGGGAGATGGCCGGGACCGGCACGAGCACCGCCGCGCAGCACGCGATGGGCCACGTGCCGGTCGACGGTCCGGACGGGAGCCTCGCGCGGATCCGGGCGCACGCCGGGTCGGGGACGCGGTGGCTGTACACCCATCTCAACAACACGAACCCGCTGCTCGACCGCCGGTCGCCGGAGTACCGCGCGGTGCGCGACGCCGGTGTCGAGGTTCCGGCGGACGGGACGTCGCTGGACCTGTGAGGCGCCGGGCGTTCCGGCCGGGCATGCTGGTCTCCTTGACGGCGCCCGGCGAGGAGACGCGATGGAACAGGTGATCCTGCTCGACGAGCAGGGGCGGGGGATCGGCACGGCGGACAAAGCGACGGTGCACCACCGGGACACGCCGCTGCACCTGGCGTTCTCCTGTTACGTCTTCGACTCGGCGGGGTCGCTGCTGGTGACGCGGCGGGCGCGGGCGAAGCGGACCTGGCCGGGCGTGGTCACGAACTCCTGCTGCGGGCACCCCGCGCCGGGGGAGCCGTTCGCGCAGGCGGTGGCCCGGCGGCTGCGCGACGAGCTGGCCCTGCCGGTGTCGTCGGTCGACCTGCTCCTGCCGCGCTTCCGCTACCGCGCGGTGATGCCGAACGGGGTGGTCGAGAACGAGCTGTGCCCGGTGTTCCGCGCGGTCTGCGACGAGCGGCCGCGGCCGGCGCCCGCGGAGGTGGACGAGTTCGGCTGGGTGTCGTGGCCGCTGTTCGTGAGCCTGGTGACCGGGGGCGAGCTGGCGGTGTCGCCCTGGTGTCGCGAGCAGGTCGACCAGCTGGTGGCACTGGGTCCCGACCCGCTCGGCTGGCCGGTCGCGCCGCCGGAGGGGCTGCCGCCCGCCGCCGCTCTATGAAGAGTTGACTTATATAAGTCGCCGCTGATAGCTTGCCCTTCCGGTCAACCGAGGGGAGTTTCCATGATCGACGTCGCCCACCAGATCAACGCCGTGCGCCGCGTGGTAGGCAGCCGGGTGCTCGACGCGGGCGAGGCCCGGGTCGTGACGGTCAGCCAGGCCTACGACACCGAGCCCGACGACCTGTGGGACGCGTGCACCAGCGCGGAGCGGATCCCACGCTGGTTCCTGCCGGTCTCGGGGGAGCTGCGGCTCGGCGGCCGCTACCAGCTCGAGGGGAACGCGGGCGGCACGATCGAGCGCTGTGACCCGCCGAAGAGCTTCTTCGCGACGTGGGAGTACGCCGGCGACGTCAGCTGGATCGACGTCCGGGTCGTCCCCGAGTCCGACGGCACGGCGCGCCTCGAGCTGGAACACATCGCCCACGTCGACGACGAGCGCTGGGCGGAGTTCGGCCCGGGTGCGGTGGGCGTCGGCTGGGACATGGGCATGCTCGGCCTGGCCGGGTACATGTCGGGCACCCCGCTGGTGGAGCCCGCGGACGCCGTGGCCTGGCAGGCCACCGACGAGTACCGCGACTTCGTCGCCCGCAGCAGCGAGCGCTGGTACGAGGCGAGCGTCGCCGCGGGAACCGACGAGCAGGCCGCGCGCGCCGCCGCCGACCGCACCACCGCCGCCTACACCGGCACACCCGACGCCTGACCGCGCGCGGCCCTATCGTGGCCCGATGAGTCGTACGCAGCAGGCGGTCGTGGTCGGCGCCGGGGTGAGCGGGCTGACCACCGCCGCCTGCCTCGCCGAGGCGGGCTGGGCGGTGCAGGTGTGGTCGGCCGAGCCGCCGCACGCGACCACGTCGGCCGTCGCGGGCGCCATGTGGGGGCCGTCGTTCCAGCATCCCATGGCCAAGACCATGAGCTGGACCGACCGCTCGCTCGCGGACTTCGCCGCGCTCGCCCGGGAGCCGGGCACCGGCGTGCGGATGGCACTCGCGCTGACCGTCGGCGGTCCGCCGGGCGACGAGATCCCGCCGCAGGCGAGGTCGATCCCCGACCTGCGCGCGGCCGAGCCGCATGAGCTGCCGGCCGGCTTCGCCACCGGTTCGCGGTCGACGATGCCGCTGGTCGACATGCCGCGCTACCTCGACCACCTCGTCGCCCGCGTCACCGGCCTCGGCGTCGGGATCGAGCAGCGCACGGTGCGCTCGCTGGACGAGCCGGCCGCCGCCGCGCCGGTGGTGGTCAACTGCACCGGCCTCGGCTCCCGCGACCTGCTCGGCGACGGTGAGCTGGAGCCGGTCTTCGGGCAGAGCGTGGTGCTGTCGAACCCGGGGCTCGACCTGCTGTTCATGGAGCTCGCGACGACCGCGGAGTGGACGAGCTACTTCCCGCACCCCACCCGGGTGGTGTGCGGCGGCATCCGGATCCCGGGCCGCACCGACCGCACGCCCGACCCGGACCTGACCGAGCGGATCCTGCACCGGGTCCGCGCGATCGAACCGCGGCTGAACGACGCCGAGGTGATCGAGGTCGAGACGGGGCTGCGGCCCGGCCGGTCGGCGGTGCGGGTCGAGGCCGAACGGCTCGGCACCGCGACCGTGGTGCACAACTACGGGCACGGCGGAAACGGCGTCAGCATGTCCTGGGGATGCGCCCGCGAGGTGGTGGAGCTGGCCCTGCGTTGACGGGTCGCTCGGATGAGTGATCTCGATTGACACGTGATCGAACATGTGTTCGACTAGCGATCGTGCGATGGGACAGCCAGCGTGTCGACCAGCAACAACAGCAAACTCTACCCGGCCTGCCCGGCCTGGTACGCAGCGTGCAGACCCCCGAGTTCGCCGGCATGGTGTTCCACGAGGTGCACGCCAGATCGGTGCTCAACAAGGTGCCCGGCCAGTCGCCGATGCCGTTCCGCTGGACGATCAACCCGTACCGCGGATGCAGCCACGGCTGCCGGTACTGCCTGGCGGGCGACACGCCGATCCTCATGGCCGACGGCCGCACCCGGCCGCTCGCCGAGCTCGAGGTCGGCGACGAGATCTACGGCACCGAACGCACGAACAACCGCCGCCGGTACGTCACCACGCGCGTCCTCGCGCACTGGTCCACGGTTAAGCCCGCCTACCGGCTCACCCTTCGCGACGGCACGCAGCTGATCGCGAGCGGCGACCACCGTTTCCTCACCGACCACGGCTGGCGCCACGTCGCGGAGAGCGAGGAGCGGCGCAGGGCCGTACTCACCGCCGGCGACAAGCTGGTGGGCACCGGCGGGTTCGCCGCGGCGCCGAAGGGCCGGGTCGACTACCGCTGCGGCTACCTGTCCGGCGTCGCGGGCGGATACGGCGAGGCCACCGACCCGCGCGTGCTCGCGCGGGCCCGGGACTACCTGTCCGGTGACGAGTCGATCAGCCTGCCGATCGAGCGACCGCTGGTGCCGAGCGAGGAGTGGCACAAGGGTTTCCTCGCCGCGGTGTTCGATGTGGACGGTGAGTTCGGCCGCGGCCACCTCCGGGTCGCGCGCACCAGCCGGGCGAACGTCGCGATGGTCAGCGATGCGTTGCTGCGCCTGGACTTCCGGTTCGTGGTCGACGACCTCGGCCTGCGCAGCGGCGTGCAGCGGATCAGGTTGTCCGGCGGCTTACCGGAGCACCTGCGGTTCCTGCACACCGTCGACCCGGCCGGCACCGGCGCCGGCGAGCTCACGGGCGTGGCGCTGCGCGCCGCCGCCCGGCTGGGCATCGAGACGGTCGAGCCGCTCGGCATCGAGCTGCCGTTGTTCGACATCACCACGGGCACCGGCGACTTCATCGCGAACGGCGTGGTCAGCCACAACTGCTTCGCGCGCAACTCCCACACCTACCTCGACCTCGACTCCGGGCACGACTTCGACACCCAGGTGATCGTCAAGGTCAACGCGGTCGAGGTGCTCACCGCGCAGCTCCGCTCGCCGCGCTGGACCCACGAACACGTGGCGATGGGGACGAACACCGACCCGTACCAGCGGGCCGAGGGCCGGTACGCGTTGATGCCGGGGATCATCCGGGCGCTGGCCGACAGCGGCACCCCGTTCAACATCCTCACGAAGGGCACGGTGCTGACGCGTGACCTGCCGCTGCTGGCCGAGGTGAGCGCGCAGGTGCCGGTGGGCCTGGGCGTGTCGATCGCCCTGGCCGACCGGGAGCTGCAACACAGCCTCGAACCGGGCACCGCGAGCCCGCAGGCGAGGCTGGAGCTGGTCCGCAAGATCACCGACGCCGGCCTGCCGTGCGGTGTCTTCGTCGCACCGGTACTGCCCGGCCTCACCGACTCCATCGAACAGCTCGACACCCTCCTGGCGGAGATCGCCGCGTCCGGCGCCACCGGCGTCACGGTGCTGCCGCTGCACCTGAGGCCCGGCGCCCGCGAATGGTTCGCGACGTGGCTGGCCCGCGAGCACCCGGAGCTGGTGCCGAGCTACCGCCAGATCTACGCCCGAGGAGCCAACGCCGACATCCGCTACCGCCGCTGGCTGGGCCGCCGGGTGGGCCCCCTGTTACGCAGACACGGCCTGGCCCCAAAGGAACCCCGCGAGGCCCGCCGCCCCACCACGGAAGCCACGTGGCCAGAGGGCAGCCTGGTGTCGATCCCGGAACAGGCAACCCCCGTCCAACAGGAGCAACTGGAACTCCTCTGACCGCTGGCCGATCGCGAGGTCGGGTTTCCCGACCTGTCACGCCCTCGGCGACTTCTCGCTCCCACCGCAAGAGGACGCTCGGGAGGCGCGGCGGGTCGCGATGCATCTGTGCCATGGCGGCGGTCGAGAGATCGCGCTGAGCGTGGCCCGGTGTCAATGAACCGTTCGACAGGTCGGTCGCGACCGAGCGTGGGTCAGGTGCGGTCGCGGGGCCAGTCCCAGCGGACGCAGAACGTGCCCGGGCCGAAGTCGAGTGCCACCGCGTGTGCCTCACCGGCGGCGTTGACCTCCACCTTGCGGCGCGTGGTCGTCTGCTCCTCGGGGTCGATCGTGTACATCTCGCAGTACGCGGGCAGCGCGCGCGGGTCGAAGCGCAGCTCCAGCACGAACTCGCGGACCGGCGTCGTGAACTTGCGGCAGTAGCTGTCGTCGCCGCGGGAGAACGGCGGGCCGGGGTGGTTCAGCGCGTAGTCGACGATCGCGGTATCGCCGCGGGCCAGCGGTGACTCCAGCAGGATCTCGGCGGCGATCAGGCCGGCGGCCTCGTCGCGGGCGATCCGGCCGATGCGGCACGACTGCAGCGCGGTGATCTCCGGGAACGGCCGGCCGATGCGTTCGAGGTCGTAGACCATGACGGTCCGGTCCACGCCGTCCCGCTCGGCACGCACGACCTGCCGCACGGCGATGCGCTTCTCGCCACGATCGACCGCGACGTCCATCCGGTCGTGCTGGCTGAGCTTGGTCAGTGCGGTCTCGGTCGTGAAGTCGATCCGCTTCAGCAGCTTCGACACCGGCTCGCGCTCGGGCCACATCGCCTCGATCGGCAGCCGCGACGACTCGCGCTGCACGCGGCCCCGCGGCCGCGGCGGCCCGAGTAACGCGATCAGCGAACCCGGCGCCACGCCGAGCACGGACTCGAGGTGCCCCAGCGCGGCTAGCGACTCGGCCCGCTCCGGCCGCCGCCGGCCGGACTGCCAGTAGCTCAGCGCCGTCACGCTGACCGACACGCCACGAGCGCGCAGCCGGTACTGGATCCGGTCGAGAGAGAGCCCGCTGGCCTGAATGGCCGTACGTAAGGCAGTGGGGAACGCGTCTGCCGCCAGGTTGTCGGCGGGATGTGTGGCGAGGGCACGTCGAACGTCGCCGTTGGTTGTCCGGTGCAGATCCCGAACTGGTTCGCGGGTCGCGCCGCCACCCATCGTGGTCTCCCTGCGTCCGCCCCCCAGCGATTCCTACCACTTGGTAACCGACACCCTACGGGTTGACGCGGTGGCGTGGTAGACATCCGGTTAAATCCGCGCGTGATCGATCTGCTGCGGATCGTGATGGTAGCCCGGTAAACCTGCTGGACGGGCCCATGGCCCGGTTGGCTAGCCTGCTCTCGTTCCATTCGTGTTTCGACAGGAGAGAGCACGCCGTGATCCGCACGCACGAGGCCGGGACGCTTCGCGCCGCACATGCCGGACAGACCGTCACCCTCAGCGGTTGGGTCGCCCGCAGGCGCGATCACGGCGGCGTCATCTTCGTCGATCTCCGCGACGCGTCCGGTGTCGCCCAGGTCGTCTTCCGTGAGGGTGAGATGGCCGAGCGCGCCCACCAGCTGCGCGCCGAGTACTGCGTCCGGGTCGTCGGCGAGGTGTCGCGCCGCCCGGCCGGCAACGAGAACGCCGACATCCCCACCGGCGACGTCGAGGTCCTGGTCACCGAGCTGGACGTGCTGAGCGAGGCCGCCCCGCTGCCGTTCCAGCTCGACGAGCACCTCACGGTCGGCGAGGACATCCGGCTGCGGCACCGCTACCTCGACCTGCGCCGCCCCGGCCCGGCGCGCGCCATGCGGATGCGCAGCGAGGCCAACCGGATCGCGCGCACCGTTCTGCACGACGAGAACTTCGTCGAGATCGAGACCCCGACGCTGACCCGCTCCACCCCGGAGGGCGCGCGCGACTTCCTCGTGCCGGCCCGGCTGCAGCCCGGCTCCTGGTACGCGCTGCCGCAGTCGCCCCAGCTGTTCAAGCAGCTGCTCATGGTCGGCGGTCTCGAGCGGTACTACCAGATCGCCCGCTGCTACCGGGACGAGGACTTCCGCGCCGACCGCCAGCCGGAGTTCACCCAGCTCGATATCGAGATGAGCTTTGTCGAGCAGGACGACGTGATCGCGCTCGGCGAGCGCGTCATCGCCGCGCTCTGGCGTGACCTGGCCGGCCACGAGATCGCGCTGCCCATCCCGCGGATGACCTACGCCGAGGCGATGACCCGCTTCGGCACCGACAAGCCGGACCTGCGGTTCGGCCTGGAGCTGACCGAGCTCACCGAGTACTTCGCCGACACGCCGTTCCGCGTCTTCAAGGCGCCCTACGTCGGCTCGGTAGTCATGCCGGGCGGTGCCGGCCAGCCGCGCCGCCAGCTCGACGCCTGGCAGGAGTGGGCCAAGCAGCGGGGCGCCAAGGGCCTGGCCTACATCCTGGTCAACGAGGACGGCTCGCTCGGCGGACCGGTCGCCAAGAACCTGTCCGAGACCGAGCGCGAGGGCCTCGCCAAGGCCACCGGCGCGCAGCCGGGCGACTGCGTGTTCTTCGCCGCGAGCACCCCGGCCGACGGCCGCGCCCTGCTCGGCGCCGCGCGCCTGGAAATCGGCCGCCGGCTCGGCATGATCGACGAGTCCGAGTGGTCGTTCGTGTGGGTCGTCGACGCTCCACTGTTCGAGGAGGCCGAGGCCGCCCGCAGCGCCGGTGACGTCGCGGTCGGCGCCGGCCGGTGGACCGCCGTGCACCACGCCTTCACCTCGCCGAACCCGGACTGGATCGACCGCTTCGAACAGGACCCGGCGAACGCGCTCGCCTACGCCTACGACCTCGTCTGCAACGGCAACGAGATCGGCGGCGGCTCCATCCGTATCCACCGCGGCGACGTGCAGAAGCGCGTGTTCGAGGTCATGGGCATCTCCGCCGAGGACGCGGAGGAGAAGTTCGGCTTCCTGCTCGAGGCGTTCAAGTACGGTGCGCCCCCGCACGGCGGCATCGCGTTCGGCTGGGACCGGATCGTCATGCTGCTGGCCGGCGAGCCCTCGCTGCGTGACGTGATCGCGTTCCCGAAGACCGGTGGCGGGTTCGACCCGCTGACCAACGCGCCCGCGCCGATCACCCCGGGGCAGCGCAAGGAGGCGGGCGTGGACGCCAAGCCGGCGAAACCGGCACCCGCCAAGGAATAGCGCGTGCTGCACCTGCGGGCGATCTGCCCGCCCGAGCTCACCGACGAGGTCGTCCGGCTGCTCACCGACCATGCCGGCGCGGCGCACCTGGTGCGGCTGCCGGGCGCGGCGGTGCTGCCGCCGGGCGACGTCGTCGAGGCCGACCTCGCCCGGGAGGCCGCCGACGAGCTGATCTCCATGCTGTGCGAGCTCGGCGTCGACCGCTCCGGCGGCATCACGCTCGAGCAGATCGACACGGCGCTGTCCGACGCGGCGGACCGTGCCGAGGAGGCCGCGCCGGGTGACGCGGCGGACGCCGTGGTCTGGGAGGAGCTGCTCGGCCGCACCGGCGAGGACTCCCGCCTCAACGCCACCTTCGTCGCGTTCCTGGCGATCGCCTGCCTGCTGGCGGCGGTCGGCGTCGTCACCGACTCGCCGGTCACCATCGTCGGCGCCATGGTCGTCGGCCCGGAGTTCGGCCCGCTCGCCGCGATCGCGGTCGGGCTCGTGCGGCGCCGGTGGGACCTGGTGCGCCGGGCGGTGCTGGCGCTCGCGGTCGGCTTCCCGGTGGGGATGGTGATCACCGCGATCGCCATGTTCGCGGGCAACGCGGCCGGTCTGTTCGACACCAGCGCGCTGATCGGCCGGCACGACGTCGACTTCGTCTACACGGTCGGACCGTGGTCGGCGATCGTCGCGCTGCTCGCCGGCGCGGCCGGGATGTTGTCGATGACCTCGGCGAAGTCCGCCGCGCTGGTGGGCGTGTTCATCTCGGTGACCACCGTGCCGGCGGCCGGCTACGCGAGCGTCGCGGCGATCCTCGGTGAGTGGTCCCGCTGCGTCGAGTCGGTGGGCCAGCTCGCGATCAACCTGGTGGGCATCGTCGTGGCCGCCGCCCTGGTCCTGATCCTGCGCCGGGACACCTGGCGGTCCCACGACGCGGGACGGCCGCTGTCCACCGGGTGACATTTCGGTCGCAATGTGCTCGATATAGGGCAGTTTTCGTTATTTATCCCCAGATCGCTCGCTACTTGATCGATGGACACGACTACGGTCGGTGGTACGAGCGGGAGTAGGGTCTGAGGAGATGAGTGTGGAAACCGCCGCCGACCCGCCCGCACTGGGCGGCGAGGCGCACCCCGAGGTGTTGGCGACCGTAGTGGCGGCGGAGTCGGTGCTCAGCCGACGCTTCGGCGCACGGATCGAGCTGTCCGAACCAGAGGATCTCGGCGGCAGCGAACGATCGGTGGTGCTGCGGGTCCGGGTGTCGAACAGCCCGTTCTCCCTGCCGCGCACGCTGGTGCTCAAGCGATACCTCGAACCCCTGGACCAGCACTGCGACAGCTTCGTCCGCGAGGCGGCGAGCTACCAGCTGTTCACCGCGCTCGCGTCCGAGGACCGGATGTGCCCGGAGCTGTTCGCGCACGGCGCGGACAGCCGGCTCGTGGTGCTCGAGGACCTCGGTGGCGCGCCGACGCTGGCCGGCAAGCTGCTCGGCAACGACGCGCGCGGCGCCGAGCGCGCGCTGCTGTCGTGGTCGCGCTCGCTCGGCAGGCTGCACGCCACGACCGCCGGGCGGGAGGCGGACTTCGACGCGCTGGAGCGCCGGCTGACCCCGCCCGACCTCAAGGACCCGCTGGCCGTCGACGGTGCCACGGCGCTGGCCGAGCTGCCGGCGCTGCTCGAGTCCCAGCTGGACGTGCCGACCCCGGCGGAGGCCATCGAGCACGCCGGCCGCAGCCGCTCGCTGCTCGCGACCGGGCGGCACCGCGCGTTCAGCCCGTCGGACTCGTGCCCGGACAACAACCTGATCACCGACAAGGGCGTGCGGTTCCTCGACTTCGAGGGCGGCTGCGTACGCAACGCGATCTTCGACGCGGCGTACCTGCGGGTGCCGTTCCCGTCGTGCTGGTGCCCGTTCGCGCTCCCGGCCGGGATGACCGACGCGATGCTCGCCGGGTGGCGCGCGGAGGTGCGTGTCGTCTGGCCGGACCTCGACGACGACTCGGTGCTGCTGCCGCGACTGCTCGACGCGCAGCTGTTCTGGGTGTGGCTCACCACGTGGCAGTTCTTCACCCGGCCCGAGGCGGCGCAGTCGCACTCCTCGAGCCTGGCCGACACGCCGCCGGACACGCTCGTGCTGATCGAACGGTGGCGCCGCCTCGCCGAGGCCGCCGAGGCCACGCGCGTGCCCGAGGTCGCCGCGCACTCCGCACGGGTGAGCGACGCACTCCGCGTCCGCTTCGACAGCGACGAGCCCCTGCCGCTGTACCCCGCTTTCCGCTGACACCGAAACTGTCGGGCGGCACACCGCAAGTTGCGTTCTCCGTGCTGCACAAAGGAATGGGCGCGGAGATCAGTGCGCCTTGTTTCTCAGCTGCTCCTTGAACGAGGTCAGCGCCTCGCTGTCGGAAGGCGGGTTGCGCACGTAGTTGTCCGTCCACTCGGCGATCTCGGGGCAGTCGGCCGCGTCCGCCTCGATCGCGGCGCACGCTGCCTCGCGGTCGAATTCGGTGCGGCGCAACTGAACCGCGCCGTTCGCGAGCAGCGCCCACTGCGCGCCGGTCGTGCCGTACGGCATGCCGACGCTGCCGGCGTTGACGACCGTGCGCCGGTCGACGAGGCGGGCGAACGGCATGTGGGTGTGCCCGCACACGACCGTGCCGATGTCGTCCGGCACGCCGGCGAACACCTCGGCCCAGCGCGGCAGGTCGCTGTCGACGAACACGAACTCCTCGTCGTCGCGCGGGGTGGCGTGGCAGAACAGCACGCGGCCGAACCCGTGCACCTCGAGGGTGAGCGTCGCCGGCAGCCGGTCGAGCAGGTCGACCTGATCGGGGCGCAGCTGCGCGGCCGCCCAGTCGCTGATCGGGTACGGGGACGCTGCCCCGCCGCGGGCTCGGGCGACGAGCGCGCGCTCGCAGTTGCCCTTCACCCACCGGACCCGGTCGCCGAGCGCCACGAGCCGGTCGAGGGCCGGCACGGGCTGCGGGCCGGTGGCCATGTCGCCGGTCAGCACGATGACGTCCGCGTCGCGCACGTCCGGCTCGGCCAGCACCGCGTCGAGGGCGGGCAGGACGCCGTGGATGTCGGACAGGACCGCGACGGTGCCGGGGACGGTGTCAGCCATGCGGCCAGCATCGCCGCGGCCGGGCGCCGGGACCAGGCCGGTTCGCCGCGGGCGGACGCGTTCCGCTGTCGGTGATCAGCACGATCTGCGCCGTGCGTAGCCCGGAAGTAGCGTGGGGCGATGGGTGACAAGGAGGTCGAGGAGCTCTCGGCGATGGCCGACCTGGTGACGCCGATGTCGATCCGGGTCGCGGCGACACTGCGGATCGCGGACCGGTTGGACCGCCCCCGGGCGGCCGCGGAGCTGGCCGACGAGACGGGCGCCGACCCGGACGCGCTGGAGCGGTTGCTGCGCCATCTCGCCACGGTCGGCGTGCTGGACCGCGACGACGAGGGCCGCTACACGCCGACCGCGCTGGGCGCGTGCCTGCGCGACGGCGACCCGGCCGGGCTGCGCGCCGCGTGGGACATCGAGGGCGTGGTCGGACGTGGTGACCTGTCGCTGGCGGCGCTGCTGCACAGCGTGCGGACGGGTGCGGCGGCGTTCCCGGCGCAGTTCGGCGACTCGTACTGGAGCGATCTCGCGGCGGATCCGGCACGTCAGTCCGCGTTCGATGATGGGCGGGGCATGGCCGCGGGTGTCGAGGCACCGAGCATCGTCGCGGCCTACGACTGGGGCGCGCTCGGCGACGTGGTGGACGTCGGCGGCGGGAACGGCACGCTGCTGATCACGCTGCTGAACGAGTACCCGGCGCTGCGCGGCACGGTGGTCGACCTGCCGGCCGCGGCGGAGGCGGCGCGCAAGCTGATCGATGCCGCGGATCTGACCGACCGCGGCGACGCGGTGGCCGGCGACTTCTTCGAGGCGCTGCCATCGGGTGCCGAGGGCTACCTGCTGTCGGCGGTGATCCACAACTGGAGCGACGAGGACGCGCGCCGGATCCTGGCCCGCTGCGCGGAAGCGGCGGGCGACGACGGCGCGGTGTTCGTCATCGAACGGGTCGCGGAGCCGACGCGTACCCACGCGGATCTGCGGAACCTCGCCTGGTTCGGCGGCAAGGTCCGCGACGTCCCGGAGCTCACCGCGCTGGCCGAGAGCGCGGGCCTCGCCCGGGCCGCGCTGCACACCGAGGGCGAGATCGCGGTGCTGGAGCTGCGCACCGTCTAGTCCTTCGTGAACCGGACGTGGTCCGGGGCCAGCGCGCGCAGGCCCCGGACCGTCTCGTCCAGCGACGTCTTCTTGTGTTGCTCGGAGATCGCGAGCGGCGCGCCGAACAGCTCGGCCAGCCGGCGCAGGCGGCGGTCGAGCACGCCCTTCAGCTCGGTGTCGAGCGTGGTGCGGGCGCCATCGGTCAGGTCGATCGTCAGGTAGCGGGCGGTCGCCTTGCGCCGGCCCTGCCAGGAGCGCACCCCGATGCCGGTGATCTCGGCCCACTCCAGCCGCACCGACTCCGGCCGCAGGAAGCCGCCGACGCGCACCCACACGTGGTCGGCGTCGGCCGCCAGTGCGGGCCCCAACGCGACGGCCGAGCGCAGGATCAGCAGCTCCACCACCACGCCGAGCACGCACAGCAGCCCGATCACCAGCCAGACGACAGCTCCGGTGCCGCCGGTCGTCGCGCCGAACCCGGCGGCGACCGCGGTCAGCGCGAACACCACGACCGACGGCAGCTGCTCGCGCACCGCGGCCGATTTGCCGTGGTGCACCACCACCTTGACGTCGGCTGGGATCCGCGACATTCGCTCCACGCCCGCAGCGTATCCCCGGGGATATCCTGCGCGTGATCACCGGCGGAGGGAGGCCACAGGTGTACTCGCGCTATGTCGCCATCGGCGACAGCCAGACCGAGGGCCTCGGCGACGGCGACGAGATCAGCGGCTACCGCGGCTGGGCCGACCGCCTCGCGGCCCGCTTGGCCGAGCTCGACCCCGGCCTGCGCTACGCCAACCTCGCGGTGCGCGGCAAGCTCGCCGCCGAGGTGCACGCCGAGCAGCTGGCGCCCGCGCTCGCCCTCGAACCGGACGTCGCCACCGTGGTCGCCGGTCTCAACGACCTGCTCCGCCGGCGCGTCGACGTGGCCGCGGTGGCCGGCCACCTGGAAGCGATGTTCGCCGCGCTCACCGCCGCCGGCGCCCACGTCGCGACGCTGACCTTCCCGAACATCGGGCGGATCACCCCGCTGGCGCGCCCGCTGGTGCCGCGCGTGCTCGCGCTCAACGCCGCCATCCGCGAAGCCGCAGCCCGCCACGACGTCCGCGTAGTGGAGACCTTCCCGATCGCCGTCACCACCGACGCCCGGATCTGGTCGTCGGACCGCCTGCACGCGAACCCGCTCGGCCACGAGCTCATCGCCGCCTCCGTGGCACACGCACTGCAACTACCCGACGCCGACGACTCGTGGACCCGCCCGCTGCCGCCGGCACCCCGCCCCGGCGCCATCCGAGCCACAGCCACCGAACTGCGCTGGCTCGCGACCTTCGCCGGCCCGTGGGTGAGCCGCCGCCTCCGCGGCGTGTCCTCGGGCACCGGCCGCGCCGCCAAGCGCCCGGACCTGGGCCCGGTGACGCGGGAGGGATAAGCGGCGGAGCAACACCCGCCGCGCGAGCCGCGCCGACCGGTAGGTGGTCGCCGCCCGCGCGGCACCTCGACGGGCACCGGTCGAGCCGCCAAACGCCGGTCCTGGGCCCGGTGACCGGCGAGGGACAACCGCCGGGTGAGCCGGGCGACCGAGCTTCGCCGACCGGTAGGTGCCGTCGCCGGTGCGCGACCTCGTCGGTCGCCGAGCGGCCGGGCTGGGGCCAGTGACGCGGGAGCGATAGGCGGTTGAGTAACAACCGCCGTGCGGGCGCGGCGATTGGTTTTCGCCGACCAGTGAGTGGCCGCCGCCCTGCGCGGGGTCTCATCGTGTGCCGGTCGCGCCGCCAAGCGGCTGGACGGACCCGTGACGAAGGAGGGATAGGCGGAGCAACAACCGCCGCGCGGCCGCGGTGACCGAGCGTCGCCGCCGACGGGTGGTCGCCGCCTCCACGGCGTCCCGTCGGGTACTGGCCAGGTCGTCGCCGGCTCGGCACATCGTCGGTCGCCGAGCGGCCGGGCTTGGGGCAGGTGATGCGGGAGCCGATAGGCGGAGGAGCAACAACCGCCGCGCGGTCGCGGCGACCGAGCTTCGTCGACCCGGTAGGTGCGGCATCTCGTCGGGTATCGGCTGGGTCGCCGAGCGGCGCGCTTGGGAATCAGGTCCCGCCGCGCCGGACTAGCAGCTGCCGTGCGTCCTGGTGCTCGCCGTGGGCTGCCCAGCTCGCCGGGGTGCCGCCGTACAGCTCGTCGGGGATTGTCGGGTCTGCGCCGGCGTCCAGCAGCACCTCGATCACCTCCAGGTGGCCGCCCTCCGCCGCGTGGTGCAGGGCTGTCGTGCCCACCCCGTGCTGCGGCCCGCCGAAGGTGCCCGCCAGCGACGGCGACGCGCCCAGCTCCAGCAGCCGGCGGACCGCCCGCACCCGGCCCTGCGCGGCAGCCCACGTCAGCGGCGTGCCCTGGTAGACGTTCGCGTCCAGCGACGCGCCCAGCCGGTGCAGCGCCGTGATCGCGTCGACGGCGTCCGCCCGCGCCGCCCAGCTCAGCGCCTCGTCGCGGATCTCCGTGACCGATGAAGACGGCTGCCAGGCCGGGAAACCGCTGTGCGGCCGGTAGAAGCCCCGGTGCGCACCAGCCTCGGGCGACGACCACAGCTCCTCGACCAGCGCGACGTCGTTCAGCCCCGCCGCGACCCGCAGGTTGCGCGGCACCACCCCGTGCCCGGCCAGCACCTCGGCGACCTCGCAGTGACCCCAGAACAACGCCGCCGCGAGCGGTGTCCCGCCGTCCCCGCGCCCCGAGACGTCCACCGGCGCCCCGGCGGCGAGAAGCACCCGCGCCATGTGCGGCAGGTTCGAGTACCCGGCCTGGTGCAGCGCCGTCCAGCCGTGCGCGTTCCCGCGCGCCACGTCCGCGCCCGCCTCCAGCAACACCACGACCAGCCGCTCGTCGCACGTCCCCGCCGCGAGCCCGAGCAGGTCGTTGCCGTTGGTGCCCACCGCGGTGACCAGCTCCGGGAACGACGCCAGCAACGCGCGCAGCCCGTCGAAGTCCCGTGCCCGCAGCGCGGCGAACGCCCGCGCGAACGGCTCGGTCCGCAGGTCGCCGACGTGCTTGCGCAGCGCGGCCCACGAGGTGAACCCGTGGTTGCGGGCCACCACGAGCCGCGCTCCGGCCGAGGTCAGCGGCGCCGCCCAGCGCTCGAACGCGGCGACCGCGTCGGGCGTGCCGTCCGACGCGGAGGCCAGCAGGCCCTCGGCCCGCTCGGCGTAGTACGACGGGTCGTCATCGAACGCGTGCTGCAGCGACGGCCCGGCCGTGGCCACGCGGTCGACGTAGGCACGCAGCCGGGGCCAGCTCGGGAACCCGTAGCGGCGGGCGATCAGCAGCTGCGCCTCGGCGAGCTGGAGCGAGCGCTCCTTGCGCAGGTCCTTCGCCTGCTTGCGCAGCTGCTCCAAGCTGACGGCAGTGGGTAGCGACACGGCAACCTCCTTACCCGAAACGCCCGAGGTCCGCTGGCACCGGGCGGGGGCAGAAGGTGCTGGCACACGTGTGATGAACCGGGGTGGGCTCGGCCCTGTCCGCGGACGGGACGCGGCCCCGGACCGCGCGAGCCGATCGTAACCACTGTCGGTGTCCCCGGGTAGCGTCGGCGGCGTGGACGACCTGCAACTGTTCGACAGTCCGCCGAAGGAGAGCCAGCACCCCGGCGGCAGCGCGCGGATCGCCGCGAACGCGCCGCTCGCCGTGCGCATGCGCCCGGCCGGGCTCGACGAGGTGCTCGGCCAGGACCACCTGCTCGGCCCCGGCGCGCCGCTGCGCCGGCTCGTCGAGGGCGCCGCGCCGGCCTCGCTGCTGCTCTACGGCCCGCCCGGCACCGGCAAGACGACGCTGGCCATGCTGGTGTCCAGCGCGATCGGCCGGCGGTTCGTCGCGCTGTCCGCGCTGTCGGCCGGGGTGAAGGAGGTCCGCGCGGTCATCGAGGAGGCCCGCCGCAGGCTGACCCACTCCGGCGAGTCGACCGTCCTGTTCATCGACGAGGTCCACCGCTTCTCCCGCACCCAGCAGGACGCCCTGCTCGGCGCCGTCGAGGACCGCATCGTGCTGCTCGTCGCGGCCACGACGGAGAACCCGTACTTCTCCGTCGTCTCCCCGCTGCTGTCGCCGCTCGCTCGTGCTCCAGCTCCGCTCGCTGACCGACGAGGACGTCCGCACGCTGGTCCGCCGCGCCGTCGCCGACGAGCGCGGGCTGAACGGCACCGTCACGCTCGAGCCCGACGCCGAGGACCACGTCGTCCGCCTCGCCGGCGGCGACGCCCGGCGCGCGCTCACCGCGCTGGAGGCCGCCGCCGACTCCGCGCTCGCCACGACGGACGGCGTGGTCGACCTGCCGACCGTCGAGTCCACAGTGGACAAGGCGGCGGTCCGCTACGACCGCCAGGGCGACCAGCACTACGACGTCATCAGCGCGTTCATCAAGTCCATGCGCGGCTCCGACGTCGACGCCGCGCTGCACTACCTCGCCCGCATGATCGAGGCGGGCGAGGACCCGCGGTTCATCGCCCGCCGGCTGGTGATCTTCGCCAGCGAGGACATCGGCATGGCCGACCCGACCGCGCTGCAGACCGCCACCGCCGCGGCCCAGGCCGTGCAGCTGATCGGCCTGCCCGAGTGCGCGCTCAACCTCGCCCAGGCCACCGTGCACGTGGCCACCGCGCCCAAGTCCAACGCCGTCACCACCGCGATCTCGCAGGCGATGGCCGACGTCCGCGAGGGCGCGGCCGGCACCGTGCCCGCCCACCTGCGCGACGGCCACTACGCCGGCGCCAAGAAGCTCGGCAACGCCACCGGCTACCGCTACCCGCACGACGTGCCCGAGGGCGTGGTCACCCAGCAGTACCCGCCCGACGAGCTCGTCGGGCGCGACTACTACCAGCCGACGCAGCGCGGCACCGAGCGCGCGCTCGCCGAGCGCCTGCCGAAGCTGCGCCGCGTCATCCGGGGCGACAAGTGAAGATCGGGACGTCGTCCGGCGACCGGGCCGACCTGCTCGGACACGCCCGGTGATCCGGACAGGCCGTGGTCGGGGACGCGCGGTAACCTGACCGGCAATTCCACGACTTCACGTATGGCACCTAGGAGGGCTCGTGTCGGCAGGGCAGCTCGCCGCGCTGATCGCGGCCGGCGCGTTCGTACTGCTCGTACTGCTGCTGGCGATCCCGTTGATCAAGCTCGGTCGCACGCTCGACGAGGCCACCATCGCCATCCGGAAGGCGCACACCAACACCGACCCGCTGTTCGACGAGGCCAACACCGCGCTGACGCACGTCAACACCCAGCTCGAGCGGGTCGACGGCATCACCGCGAACACCCAGGCCGTCACCGGCAACGTCTCGGCGCTCACGTCGGTGTTCACCGCGACCCTCGGCGGCCCGCTGGTGAAGGCGGCCGCGTTCTCCTACGGCGTCAACAAGGCGCTCAAGGCCCGCCGCAGGGCCAAGGACGGCGCCGACGGGAAGCACGCGCGACGCGGGAAGCGCAAGGGAGCGAAGTCGTGAAGCGGGTTTTTTGGCTTGGGGTGGGTATCGCCACCGGCGTAGCCTTGACCCGCAAGGCGAAGGAAACCGCACGTCAGGCCACGCCGGCGGGGATCGCCGGAAACCTGGGTGAGGCGATGCGCGAGCTGGCCGGGGCGATCGGCTCGTTCGGCGCCGACGTCCGGGCCGGGATGGTCGAACGCGAAGAGGAGTTGTCCGAAGTGGTGGAGCAGCGCTCGGGTGTCAGCCCGGTGGCCCGCCACGCGCTGGGCGTGCACGACGAGCAGGCGGCGCGGCGGGTTCCCGCGCCCCGCGACGCGCGAGCTCGGCGGGCGGGCAGCTGACCCGCGCCTCCGTGGCGCGCGGCTGTTCGCCGTGACCCGGACTCCCGTCGCTTCCAGACCTTCCTAGGACACACCGTGCAGACACACGAGATCAGCAAGCGCTTCCTCGACCACTTCACGAACGCGGGGCACACGCTCGTGCCCAGCGCGTCGCTCATCCTCGACGACCCGAACCTGCTGTTCGTCAACGCGGGGATGGTGCAGTTCAAGCCGTACTTCCTCGGCGAGGAGCCGCCGCCGTACCCGCGCGCGACCAGCGTGCAGAAGTGCGTGCGCACCGGCGACATCGACGAGGTCGGCAAGACCACCCGGCACAACACGTTCTTCCAGATGGCCGGGAACTTCTCCTTCGGCGACTACTTCAAGGCCGGCGCGATCGAGCACGCGTGGCAGCTGGTCACCGGCAGCCAGTCCGAGGGCGGCTACGGCTTCGACCCCGAGCGCATCTGGGTCACCGTCTACAAGACCGACGACGAGGCCATCGAGCTGTGGCGCAAGATCGCCGGCCTGCCCGACGAGCGCATCCAGCGCCGCGGCGGTGACGACAACTACTGGGACATGGGCGTGCCCGGTCCCGGCGGCCCCTGCTCGGAGATCTACTACGACCGCGGCCCGGAGTTCGGCAAGGACGGCGGCCCGGTCGTCGACGAGGACCGCTACCTCGAGATCTGGAACCTCGTCTTCATGCAGGACGAGCGCGGCGAGCTGTCCCCGAAGAAGGACCACCCGCCGATCGGTGAGCTGCCCGCCAAGAACATCGACACCGGGCTGGGGATAGAGCGCGTCGCGTTCCTGCTCCAGGACGTCCACAACGTCTACGAGACCGACCTCGTCCGCCCGGTGATCACCAAGGCGGAGGAGATGTCCGGCCGCCGCTACGGCGCCGACCCGGTCGACGACGTGCGGTTCCGGGTCATCGCGGACCACGCGCGCAGCGGCGTGATGCTGATCGGCGACGGCGTGACCCCGGGCAACGAGGCGCGCGGCTACGTGCTGCGCCGGCTGCTGCGCCGCATCGTCCGCTCCATGCGCCTGCTCGGCGTCAGCGAGCCGGTGCTGCCGGAGTTCGCGGCCGTCGTGCGCGACACGATGAGCCCGGCCTACCCCGAGCTGGTCACCCAGTTCGACCGCATCCGGTCCGTGGTGCGCAACGAGGAGGACACCTTCCTCACCACGCTCACCAGCGGCTCGCGGATCTTCGACCTGGCGGCCACGGAGACCAAGCGGTCGGGCGGCTCGGTGCTCGCCGGCGACCAGGCGTTCCAGCTGCACGACACGTACGGGTTCCCGATCGACCTGACCCTGGAGATGGCCTCCGAGCAGGGGCTCACGGTCGACGAGGACGGCTTCCGCCGGCTGATGGCCGAGCAGCGGCAGCGCTCCAAGCAGGACGCGGCCCAGCACAAGGTCGGCCACGCGGACGGCGGCGCGTACCGGTCGATCCTCGACAAGCACGGCGTCACCGACTTCCTCGGCTACCGCGACCTCGTCGACCGAGGCCACGGTCGTCGGGCTCATCGCGAACGGCGGGCCCGCGGTCGCCGCGGGAGCGGGTACCGACGTCGAGGTCGTGCTCAACCGCACGCCGTTCTACGCCGAGGGCGGTGGCCAGCTCGCCGACACCGGGCGGATCGCCGGCGACGGCTTCGAGGTCGAGGTGCACGACGTGCAGTCGCCGGTCGCCGGCCTGAACGTGCACCGCGGCAAGGTGGTCTCCGGCGAGGTCACCCTCGACGCCACGGTCAGCGCGGAGGTCGACCCGACCCGGCGGCGCGCGGTGTCGCGGTCCCACTCGGCGACGCACCTCGTGCACGCGGGCGTGCGGCGCGCGCTGGGCACCCAGGCCGCGCAGGCGGGCTCGCTCAACGCGCCGGGCCGGCTGCGGTTCGACTTCACCTCGCCCGCCGGCGCGGTGCCGGCCAGCGTGCTCGCGGACGTCGAGGACGAGGTCAACGACGTGCTGCTCAACGACTACGACGTGCGCGCCGAGGTCCTCACGCTCGACGAGGCGCGCAAGTCCGGCGCGATCGCGTTCTTCGGCGAGAAGTACGGCGAGAAGGTTCGCGTCATCACGATCGGCGAGTACTCCAAGGAGCTGTGCGGCGGCACGCACGTGCACCGCTCCGGCGAGATCGGCGTCGTGAAGCTGCTGAGCGAGGCGTCGATCGGCGCGGGCGTGCGCCGCGTCGAAGCGCTGGTCGGGCTGGACGCGTTCCGGTTCCTCGCGCGCGAGCACGTGCTGGTCGGCCAGCTCGCCGAGCAGTTCAAGGTGCCCGCGGAGGAGCTGCCGGAGCGCATCGGGCAGACCGTGGAACGGCTGCGCGCGGCGGAGAAGGAGCTCGAGAAGCTGCGCGGCGCCCAGCTGCTGTCCTCGGCGGGCACGCTCGCCGAGCAGGCGGAGGACGTACACGGCACCGCGCTCGTCGCGGTCGCGACGCCGGACGGCATCGGCGGCAACGACCTGCGCTCGCTCGCGGGCGAGGTGCGCAACCGCCTCGGCGCCCGGCCGGGCGTGGTGGCGCTGTTCTCCGCGGACGGCCCGAAGGTCAGCTTCGTGGTCGCGACCACGTCCGCGGCGCGCGACCAGGGGCTTGCCGCGGGCAAGCTGGTGCCGGCGTTCGCGCAGGCCATCGGCGGTCGCGGTGGCGGCAAGCCGGACCTCGCGCAGGGCGGCGGCGGCAACCCGGCGGGCATCCCCGAGGCGGTGGCCGCGCTGCGTCGTTCGCTCGCGGACGGCTCTGCATGACCGAACCTGACCGGCCGGGTCCTGATGATCCGGGACCCGGCCGCAGGCTCGGTGTCGATGTCGGATCTGTGCGGGTCGGGGTCGCACTCAGTGATCCCGGTCCCGTTCTCGCCACGCCACTGGTTACGCTGTCTCGCGACGAACGCTCGGGAAGCGATCTCGACCAGCTCGCCGAGCTCGTTGTCGAGCACGAGGTGGTCGAAGTGGTGGTCGGATTACCGAAGACGCTCGCCGCCCGTCACGGCAAGGCGGCGGCCGGGGCCGTCGTGTATGCCAGGCGGCTGGCGGCACGGGTGCGTCCGGTGCCGGTTCGGTTGGCCGACGAACGGCTCACCACGGTCAGTGCCACCAGGATGCTCAGTGATCGGGGGGTGCGCGGCAAGAAGCAGCGGGCGGTGGTCGACCAGGCCGCGGCCGTCGAGATCTTGCAGGCCTGGCTGGACGGCCGGGCCCGGCACTTGCCTCCGGAGGCGTCGCAACCATGACCCACGAAGAGCTCGACCTGTTCTCCGACGCTCGCACCGAGCGAAGCCGCCCGGTCCGCAAGCCGCGTAAGCGCAAACGCCGCCGGACCCTGTTATGGGTGAGCATGGTGGTCGTGCTCGCGCTGATCGCCGTGGCCGGGTACTTCGGCCTGCAGCAGGTCCTGGGCATCGGCGGCTACGACGACTACGCCGGCAAGGGCGAGAGCCAGGTCGTCGTCCAGGTCAAGAACGGCGAGTCCACCGGTGACATCGCCGCCACGCTCGCCGACGCCGACGTCGTGGCCAGCTCGCGGGCGTTCGTGGCCGCGGCCGAGTCCGACGAGCGGGTCCGGGCCATCCAGCCGGGCTACTACGTGGTGAAGACGAAGTCGTCCGGCGCGGCCGCCGTGACCCAGATCGTCGCCAAGGACGCGAAGGTCGGCAACCTGCAGATCACCGCCGGCACGCAGCTGGACGACATCAAGAACGGCAACAAGGTGACGCCGGGCATCGTGGCCGAGCTGGCCCAGGCCTCCTGCGCGGACCTGAACGGCAAGAGCACCTGCGTGACGGCGAAGGACCTGTGGGCCAGCGCGCAGAAGGCCGACCTCGCCAAGCTGGGCGTGCCGGACTGGGCGGTGCCCTACGCGAGCAAGGCCGAGCCGGAGCGCCGGCTCGAGGGCCTGATCATGCCCGGCGTGTACGACGTGAAGCCGGGATCGAGCGCGCGACGAGCTGTGGAAAGCGGTCGTGACGAGCTCGACCACCCAGCTGCAGGCCGTCGGCATGCCGAACATCGCGCAGGACAGCGGGTTCACGCCCTACCAGGTGCTGATCATGGCGTCGCTGATCGAGCGGGAGGCCATCGAGAAGGACTTCGGCAAGGTGTCCCGGGTGACCTACAACCGGCTCGCCCAGCGCATGCAGCTGCAGTACGACTCGACGGTCAACTACGTGCTGGACCGGCCGACCATCCGCACGAACGGCTCGGACCGCAACAAGGCCGGCCCGTACAACACGTACAAGAACACCGGCCTGCCCCCGACGCCGATCTCCGCGCCGAGCCCGGAGGCGTTCAAGGCGGCCGCGGCGCCCGAGAAGGGCAAGTGGCTGTACTTCGTGCGCTGCCAGAAGGACGGCACGTCGTGCTTCGCCGCGACCCAGGCCGAGCACGACCGGAACGTGACCGCCGCCCAGGACCGCGGTGCGTACTGACCCGTTGAGCCGGCGTGCCGCCGTGGTCGGTTCGCCGGTGGCGCACTCGCTGTCACCGGTGCTGCACAACGCGGCGTACCGCGCGCTGGGCCTGACGGGCTGGACCTACGAGCGGGTGGAGGCCGACGCGGCCGCGCTGCCCGCGCTGGTGTCCTCTTTGGACGAGGCGTGGGTCGGGCTGTCGGTGACGATGCCCGGCAAGCAGGTCGCGCTGTCGTTCGCGACCGACGCGACCGCGCGCGTCGGTCGCGGTGGGCGCGGCGAACACGTTGGTGCGCCTCGAGTCCGGCTGGCGGGCCGACTGCACGGACGTCGACGGGGTCGTCGGCGCGCTGCGTGCCGCGGGGTTCGCCGGATCGGGTTACGGCGTGGTGCTCGGCGCGGGCGGGACCGCCTGCGCCGCGGTCGCCGGGCTGGCCGACCTCGGGCTCGAGCAGGCGTACGTGGTCGCGCGGGAGCCGGCCCGCGCGGAGCAGGCGGTGCGGTGCGCGTCGAAGCTCGGCCTGCCCGTCGAGGTGCTGCGCTGGGCGTCCGCCGCCGTCGGGAGTCCCTCGCCGCCGGCGCCGCGGTGCTCGTGAACACGGCGCCCGCGGCGGCGCGTCGAGGCGCACCTGGCCGAGCTGGCGCTCGCCCCGTGCGTGCTGGACGTGATCTACCACCCGTGGCCGACCGCCGCTGGCCGCGGCGGTGGCCGCCCGCGGCGGCCGGCTGGCGACGGGCCTGGACATGCTGCTGCACCAGGCGTTCGGCCAGGTCGAGCAGTTCACCGGCCGGCCGGCGCCCCGCGCGGCGATGCGCGACGCGCTGTTCGAGGCGACCGGTGGCACGGTGCCGCTGCCGCTCTAGGGTGGCCGCATGGACGACGAACGCTGCGATGCGGCGACGATCGGCGAGCTGCGGCCGTACGCGGTCGAAGGTGGTCGTCGAGGACCACGACCCGGCGTGGCCGGCATGGTTCGCGGAGGACCGGGCGGCGATCACGGGTGCGCTGGGGGAGCGGGCGCTGCTGGTCGAGCACACGGGTTCGACGTCGGTGCCGGGCCTGCCGGCGAAGCCGATCATCGACATCCTGCTGCTCGTCGAGCCGACACCGCCGACGAGCCGTCCTACGTGCCCGCGCTGGAGGGTGCGGGCTACCGGCTGCGGATCCGCGAGCCGGAGTGGCTGGAGCACCGGTGCCTGCGTCCGCCGCGTCGAGGACGGCGACCCGCACGGCGTCAACCTGCACGTGTTCTCGCCCCGGCACGCGGCCGACGAGATCGAGCGGATCCTCGGCTTCCGCGACTGGCTGCGCACCCACGACGACGACCGGGACCGCTACGCGGCGGCGAAACGCGAGCTGGCGAAGCGGGAGTGGAAGTACGTGCAGAACTACGCGGACGCGAAGACCGACGTGATCAAGGAGATCCACGCGAGGGCCGGCCTGCCCTGACTCCGCTGCCCGGCAGACGAACCCGTGCGAATGGACCGTTCGCACGGGCTCGTCCTTGCCGGACCGGTCCGCCCGAGTCCACCGTGGAGTCATGGACCTTCTTCTCCTCGGTGCCGCGGCCGGCGTCGTCGCCGGGCTGGCGCGGCCGGTGGCTGCTGGCCCGACTCCGCCGCGGCACCGATGTCCACAGTGGATCGCTGGCGGCCGCCGTGGCCGTCCTCTGGGCTCTCGCTGGCCTGGCGAGTCGCCAGCGGGCGGTTACCCGAGTGGTGGCTGCCCGTTCCGCTGGCCCTGCACTGGTTCGCCGTCCTGCTGGCGGCGATGGACCTGCGGCACCGCCGCCTCCCGGACGCGCTGACCCTCCCCGCCTACCCGGCCGTCGCCGCGGCCACCACCCTGGCGGCGACGCTGGGCGGCGACTGGTCGCTGCCCGCCGCGCGCCGCGGTGGGCGCGCTGCTGTTCGGCGCGCCTGCACGCCGTGGTCCACCTGGCGCGCCCGGCCGCCCTGGGCGCGGGCGACGTCAAGCTGTCGGGCAGCGTGGGCGCGGCGCTGGCGGCCGCGGGCTGGCCGGCGATGGTGCTGGCCGCCGCCCTGGCGGCGCTGCTGACGCTGCTCCTGGGCCTGGCCCCGCGCTACCGCCGCGACGGCATCCCCCACGGCCCAGGCCTCCTGGCGGCCACGTTCCTCCTGACGACTGTTCCCACGGCCCGACGATCTTCCACCCTGATCGGCTACCACGCGCCGGTCCGCGCATCGACTCCCGACCGACCTGATCACCGGCAGGCCCGCATCCGCCTGGCCTGACGCCGGTCCGACAGCCCGGCGAACCGGGCAGCTTGGCACTCGCTCGCTCGGCGGAGCAGCAGGCGGCACGCTGCCCCGGCAGCGGACGGCCCGTCGGGAGCCGTGGCACCTGCTGTGACGCGCGGCCGCCGGTCCGTCGCTCGAGACGCGTGTTCCGACAGTGGAATCCCGGCCGAGTGACAAGCCGCCACCGGACGCCACCACGCAGACGACCACCGGAAGGAGGCACTACCGCCATACCCGCCTCCGACCGGACGACGAGTGACCGGCGCAGACGCGGCTCAGAGCCAGCGCGGCATGACAGGATCAGCGGGTGTTGCGTTGGATCACCGCTGGGGAGTCGCACGGGCCGGCGCTGGTCGCCGTGCTCGAGGGCATGGTGGCCGGGGTCGAGGTCACCACCGCCGACCTCGGCGAGCAGCTCGCCCGCCGCCGGCTCGGGTTCGGGCGCAGCCCGCGCATGGGCTTCGAGACCGACCGCGTCGAGTTCCTCGGCGGGGTGCGCCACGGGCTGACCCAGGGCGGACCGATCGCGGTGCGGATCGACAACGCCGAGTGGCCCAAGTGGGAGAAGGTGATGTCCGCCGACCCCGTCGACCCGGCCGAGCTGGCCGGCCTCGCCCGCAACGAGCCGCTCACCCGCCCGCGCCCCGGCCACGCCGACCTCGCCGGCATGCAGAAGTACGGCTTCGACGAGGCCCGCCCGGTGCTCGAGCGGGCCAGCGCGCGGGAGACCGCCGCCCGCACCGCGCTCGGCACGGTCGCCCGCGCCTTCCTGCGCCAGCTGCTCGGCGTCGAGGTGATCAGCCACGTCGTCTCCATCGGCGCGCGCCGAGGCGCCCGACGGGCCCGCTGCCGCAGCCCGGCGGACCTCGCGGCGATCGACGAGAGCCCGGTCCGCGCGTTCGACCCGGCAGGCACCGAGGCGATGGTCGCCGAGGTCGAGGCCGTCAAGGAGGCCGGCGACACGGTCGGCGGCGTCATCGAGGTGATCGCCTACGGGCTGCCGCCGGGCCTCGGCTCGCACGTGCACTGGGACCGCCGGCTCGACGCCCGGCTGGCCGGCGCGCTGATGGGCGTGCAGGCCATGAAGGGCGTGGAGATCGGCGACGGCTTCACCACCGCCCGCCGCTGGGGCAGCAAGGCCCACGACGAGATCGACCCGGCGGGCGGCGTCACCGGCGTCACCCGGCGCTCCAACCGGGCCGGCGGCCTCGAGGGCGGCATCACCAACGGCGAGCCGCTGCGTCGCCCGGGTCGCGATGAAGCCGATCTCGACCGTCCCACGTGCACTGTCCACAGTAGACGTCGCGACGGGCGAGCCGGCGGTGGCGATCCACCAGCGGTCCGACGTGTGCGCGGTGCCGCGGGCCGGCGTCGTGCTGGAGTCGGTCGTGGCGCTCGTGCTCGCCGAGGCCGCGCTGGAGAAGTTCGGCGGCGACTCGCTCCCCGAGACCCGGCGCAACGCCGAGTCCTACCTCAAGGCACTGCAGGAGCGGTGGTGACATGGTGCACGCGGTCCCGCGCTGATCCTCGTCGGCCCGCCCGGCTCGGGAAGAGCACCGTCGGCCGGCTGGCCGCCGAACGGCTCGGCGTCGAGTTCCGCGACTTCGACGACGACCTCGAGCGCGCGCACGGCCTGCCCGCCGGCGAGCTCGTGGTCCAGCTCGGCCGCGAGAGGTTCCAGGAGTCCGAGCGGGAGCTGCTGACCGCGCTGCTGCCCGAGTTCACCGGCGTCCTCGCGCTCGGCGGCGGCACCCCGACCGCGCCCGGCGTGCCGGAGCTGCTCGAGCCGTTCCACGTCGTCTTCCTCGACGTCGACCTCGAGCACCTGCTGCGCCGCGAGGGCCTGGTGCCGCTGCACCCGTGGCTGATGCCCAACCCGCGCGCGCACCTCAGGGAGCTGCTCAACACCCGCCGGCCGATCTACACGCAGGTCGCGGCCGCCACCGTGCCGACGAGCGACCGCACGCCGGCGGAGGTCCTCGCCGACGTCCTCGCCAGCCTGCCCGGTCGACCGACAGGACTGACCGTCCGCGACTGTCGGTGCCTGCCTGATAGGCATGGCGCATGGCAGTCGAACTCGACCGGACGGCCGTCCTCGCCCACCGTGCGCAGGTCCAGGGCCTGCACGGCGCCGCCGCCGTCGACGACCTCGACGTGCTCGACCGTCGGCCTGCAGGACACCCCGGCCGGTTCGGCCGCGCTCGGCCTGCGCCAGCGCACCGGCGAGCCGCCGCGCGCTCGACCAGCCGGAGCTGGCGCTCGTGCTGACCGTGCGCGGCTCGCCGCACCTGCACCGGCGGGCCGACCTGCCGCTGCTCCGCGCCGCGTTGCGGCCGCAGGACAACGACATGCTGCGCGCCTACCTCGGCGGCTACGGCGACGAGCTGATCGCCGCCGGGGCCGACGGGCCGGCGTTGCTGGAGCAGGTCGCCGCCGAGCTGCGGGCGGTGTTCCCCGGCGAGAACGCGACCAAGGGCGAGCTGTCCGGCGCGGTCAGCGCCGCGATTACCCGAGTCGCGCGGCCGTGGTGCGCGGGCTGCGGGGTCGCAGCACGTGGCCGAGGGGCTGTTCCGGCTCGGCACGCTGTACGCCGGCATCGAGCTGGTGCCGCACGAGGGTCGGCGGCAGCGGTTCCGCCTGGCGACAGGAAAGCCGAGCCGTCGCGACGCGGAGACGCGCTCACCGACCTGCTGCGCACCTACGCTGCGGCTCGCCGGGCCCGGCGACCCTCGGCGACCTGGTGGTGTGGCTCGACACCCGGTCGGTCACCGCGCCGCCCGACTGGCTGAAGCCGAGCTTCGACGAGCTCGCCGACGAGCTCGACGAGGTGCGCGTCGACGGCGACGGCGCTGCGCCTGCACCGCGACGCGGTCGCGGCCGTGCCGGACGCGCCGCGGCCGCCGCCGGTGCTGCTGCTGCCGCCGCGGGACGCGATCTCGCTCGGCAGCCGCGCGTTCCTGGTGCCGGACCGGGCGATGGCCAAGACCGTGTGGCGGGCGGTCGGCAGCCCCGGCACGGTCCTCGTCGACGGCGACATCGCCGGCACCTGGCGCGCCCGCAAGGTCCGGGAAAGACGTTGCGGCTGACGGTGAGCGTGCACCGCGGGCTCACCGCGAAGGAGCGCACGGCGGTCGAGGAACAGGGCGCGGTCGTGGCGGCGACCCGCGGACACGACGGGAAGACGGAGGTGGAACTGGACTGATCCCCAACTGATATCGGCGAGCCGCCGGTGCGATGCTCAACCCCACCATCGAGCGGTGAGGAGTGAGGCCGTGGCAGCGGAGCCGGTGCGGATCAGGGTCGCCACCGAACGGCCCTACGACGTCGTGGTCGGGCGCGGCCTCACCGACGAGCTGGTCGACGCAGGTGACGGGCGCGCCGAAGGTCGCGGTCATCCACCCGCCGACCCTCGCCGACGGCGCCGCGGCGCTGCACGCGAGCGGCTGCGCGACGCGGGCGTCGACGTCGCACCTGATCGCGCATCCCGGACGCCGAGGCCGGCAAGACGCTCGCAGGTCGCCGGCTCGTGCTGGGACGCGCTCGCCGCGCTCGGCATGGACCGCGGCGGCACGGTCGTCGCCTACGGCGGGGGAGCGGTCACCGACCTCGGCGGGTTCGTCGCGGCCGGCTGGATGCGCGGCGTGCGCCTGGTCAACGTGCCGACCACGCTGCTCGGCATGGTCGACGCCGCGGTCGGCGGCAAGACCGGCATCAACATCGACGCCGGCAAGAACCTCGTCGGCGCGTTCCACGAGCCGGCCGCGGTGCTGGCCGACCTGGACACGCTGCGCACGCTGCCGGCCGACGACCTCGCCGCCGGCATGGCCGAGGTGATCAAGGGCGGCTTCATCGCCGACCCGCGGATCCTCGAGCTCATCGAGGCCGACCCGAAGGCCGCGCTCGACCCGGACGGCGACGTGCTGGCCGAGCTGGTGCGCCGCAAGATCCAGGTCAAGGCCGACGTCGTGGCCGCGGACCTGCGCGAGTCGAACCTGCGCGAGATCCTCAACTACGGCCACACCCTCGGCCACGCGATCGAGCGCCGCGAGGGCTACCGCTGGCGGCACGGCGCGGCGGTCAGCGTCGGCCTGGTGTTCGCCGCCGAGCTGGCCCGCCACGCCGGCCGCCTCGACGACGCCACCGCCGACCGCCACCGCGCGATCCTGGACTCGATCGGCCTGCCGACCGCCTACGACCGCCGGCGCGCTCGCCGAGCTGACCGAGGCCATGCTCGGCGACAAGAAGACCCGCGCGGGCGTGCTCCGCTTCGTGGTGCTCGACGGCCTCGCCAAGCCGGGCCGCCTCGAGAACCCCGAGCCCGGCGCTGCTGGCGACCGCGTACGCGCGCCATCAGCGGCTGAGCCAGGACTCGGACCGCCCGGGCTGGCTACGCTGGCGCGATCGGCTCATCGGCGAACAGGAGCGGGACATGAAGGCGCTGGTGCTCAACGGACCCAACCTGGGCAGGCTGGGCACGCGCGAGCCCGAGATCTACGGCCACACCACCTACGCCGATCTCGTCGAGCTGTGCGAGAAGGCCGGCCGCGAGCTCGACCTCGACGTCACCGTCCGCCAGACCGACCACGAGGGCGAGATGCTCGGCTGGCTGCACGAGGCCGCCGAGCACGCGATCCCCGTCGTGCTCAACGCCGGGGCCTGGACGCACTACTCGATCGCCGTGCGGGACGCCTGCGCGCAGCTGACCGCGCCGCTGGTCGAGGTGCACATCACCAACGTCCACAAGCGCGAGGAGTTCCGGCACCACAGCTACATCTCCGCGGTCGCCAGCGGCGTGATCGTCGGCCTCGGCGTCGACGGGTACCCGCTCGCGCTGCGCTGGCTCGCCGACAACGCATGACCACGCTCCACACCGCCACGGCTCACGCTGCGCCCGCATCCGCCCCGAGGACACCGACGCGCTCGTCGCGATGTTCGCCGACCCGGAGCTGGGCCACCACCACGAGCGACGACCTCACCGACCCCGAGGAGATCCGCCGCCTCGTCCGGCGCCGGCTCGACTACCGCGGCCCGAAGGGCACCGGCGACTGGATCTTCGAGCTGGCGCGAGACGGCGTAGCTGGTCGGCGTCGGCCACCTGCGCACCTCGCACGGAGCTGCCCGGCGGCGTGCTGGAGTGCGGCTGGTACCTCGCCCGCGCGCACTGGGGCAGCGGCCTCGCCGAGGAGGCCGCGCGCGCGATCGTCGGCCACGCGCACCACACCCTCGGCGCCCCGGCCGTGTTCGCGTTGGTGCACGAGGACAACCCGCGCGGCCGCCGGTTCACCGAGCGGCTCGGCTTCGTCGACGTCGGCGCCGGCACCCACTACGGCGCCGTCCACCGCGTGCTCGTCAGCCTGCCGCGACCGTCCGGGCGTGCACCACGTCGAGCTGTGGGTCGCCGACCTCGCGAGCGCCGAGACGTCCCTCGGCTGGCTGTTCACCGAGCTCGGCTGGCGCGAGTACCAGCGCTGGCCGCGCGGCGTGAGCTGGCGGTTCGGCGCGTCCTACGTCGTCGTCGAGGACTCGCCGGACCGGCGCGGCGACCGGCACGAGCGGACCCGGCCCGGCCTCAACCACCTCGCGCTGCACGTCGCGAGACCGGGCCGAGCTGGACCGCGTCACCGCGGCCGCGCCGGAGCACGGCTGGCGGCTGATGTTCGCCGACCGGCACCCGCACGCGGGCGGTCCGGACCACGTCGCGGCCTACCTGGAGAACGACGACGGCTTCGAGGTCGAGCTGGTAGCCAGCGAACACACCGTGTGATCACTACACTCTTCGGGGAATTCTACGGGGCAACTTTCGGAGGCACTTCCACGATGCGCATCACGCACCGTCGAAGACCGGCCGCCTTGTCAACCGCGCTGCTGGCACTGGCGCTCGTCGCGGCCTGCACGACCAGCGAGGCCTCGCCGCAGGCCGGTGACGGCCCGAGATCGCGGTGGTGCCCGGAAGACCCCGTCCCCCTCGGCCCGACCTCCCCACGGCGACCTCGACCCCGCTGACCCTCACCACCAGCCACGGCCGCAAGAGCGGCGGCGTGATCGCGGCGGGCGGCGAGGACGCCCCCTACAACTACGCGCCCTCGGTCCTGTCCGACGGCGGCCGCTACCGGATGTGGTGGTGCAGCCAGCTCGGCGTCGCGAAGCCGCCCGGCGACGACATCCTGCTGGCCGAGTCCACGCTCGATGAACGGCCCATTCACGGGCCCCGACGGCAAGCGGGGCACCCCGGTCTTCTCCGGCGCGGCCCGGCGGCTTCGACGGCGTGCACACCTGCGACCCGTCGGTGATCCGCGTCGGCCGGGCTGTACTACATGTACTACACCGGCGCCGCCGGCGATCACGACCACGGCAACGCCATCGGCCTCGCCACCAGCCACGACGGCCGGGTGTGGACCCGGGTCAACGACGGCAAGCCGCTCGTCACCTCGGCCCGGCACGTGTCCAACGGCAACACCTACGGCGCCGGCCAGCCGTCCGTGGTCTTCCTCGGCGGCAAGTTCTACCTGATGTTCACCGACACCACCGGCGACGGCAGCGGGCACAACGGCGCCGGCCAGTTCGTCCTGCGCTCACCGGACGCCACGTTCAGCAGGGACGTCGAGGCGCTCGGCGCCGGACGGCTTCGAGCCCGTGCCCGACACCGGCGCGCGGCGGCGCTCGGTCGTCGACGCGTTCAGCGCCGACTGGATGTGGGTGGACTCGCTCGCCGCGTTCGCCATCGCCCACGAGACCGGCAACGGCACCACGATCACCTTCTGGGACATCGACTTCCGCACCAACCCCTACGAGCCGGTGCTCGTGCCCGGCATCTGGCGCGAGGGCCCGGGGCTGGTCCGCCGGCCCGACGGGCACGCCGTCGTCTCGACCGCCGACCCGTGCGGCACCGTGTCGATCGACCTCGTGCGCGCCACCAAGCAGGGCCGCTTCGGGCCGTCGGACCTGCGCCACTACGGGCTCGACCTCGGCGGGTTCAACGCCTGCGCGGAGCCAGGGCCGCGCGCTGCTCGCGCTCGACGGGTTCGCCATGCCCTCGCCGCAGCGCACGATCGACCTCGTGGTCAACGGCGAGCTCGTGCGGGTCGACCGGCGCGCGGTGGCCGAGAAGCTCGCCGTGCGCGTCCTCGACGAGCGGGTGCCGGCACTCGACGACGTGGACGTCGCCGCGCGGCTGAAACCGGGCACCGAGGTGCTCGCGTCACCCGGCCGCGGGACCGGGTTCGTGCTGGACGACAAGCTGTGGCGGTTCGTCCCGCCCGAGGTCGCCACGCTGAACTGCGTCGGCCGTGAGCCGGCTGACCGACGACGAGTGGGACGGCTACGAGCGCGGACCGGACCTCGACGGCCCGCCGCGCTGAGACTCGGACTCCTCGTCGGATGCCGGATCCGGTGTCGCGCGGGTGCGGCCAGCCGGCCGGATCCACCGTCCGGCAAGGAATCCGATGCACGCGGGCACCAGGACGAGCAGCGCGGTGAACGCGGCGCCACCGGTCAGCGCGGCGCCCAGGTCGGCCACCCCGGTCTGGTCCACGAAGATCGACTTGCCGATGATGCCCAGCACCGCCGCGCCCCAGCCGGCGATCAGCGACGCGATCAGCCAGACCTTGCCGCGGTCCGGCACGTCGCGCCACGTGTCCAGCGCGCCCCACACCGCGGCCACGGCGACCAGCACGCCGAGCATGATCGCCTCGAACAGCGTGCGCGACGTCGGATGGTGCACCCCGAAGTCGGCCCGCACGGTCTCCGCCGCGGCGTGCACGACGGCCAGCACGGCACCGCGCAGCAGCCAGGTTCGCGGGGTGGTTCGCACGGCCACAGCGTAGGCGGGTCCCGATAGGCTCGTACACATGCCCGAGACGCACGGTCGCCGCCGCGCGGCGCTGCGTTCCCTGCTGCGGGAACGCGACCTGGATGCCCTGCTGGTGGTCGACCTGCGCAACGTGCGCTACCTGACCGGGTTCACCGGCTCCAACGCCGCGCTGCTGGTGGCGGCGGGCGACGAGCCCGGCGCCGAGACACGCACGAGGTTCTGCACCGACGGGCGGTACCTGACCCAGTCCGCGCAGCAGTTGCCCGACCTCGAGCGGCTGGTCGACCGGCCGTGCCCGCCCGCGCTCCTGCGCGAGGCGGCCGGGCGCGGCCTCGGTCGTACCGGATTCGAGAGCCACCGGGTCACCGTGGACGAGCTGGACACGTTCACCGAGGTGGCGGCCGGCATCGAGCTGGTCCGCGCGCCCGGCCTCGTCGAGCAGCTGCGGATGGTCAAGGACGACGCCGAGATCGAGGCGCTG